>CAVWJY010000001.1:0-57912 GCA_963755245.1 uncultured Acidobacteriaceae bacterium
GTCATCTCGACCGAAGCAGCGGACAGCCTCACCGTCCGCTGCGCAGTGGAGAGACCCCTGTATTTCGCTCGTGCCGTTGTCTGTTGTTCTCCCCCTGACCCACGCCTGCCCGATCATCGCGATCCACCCGCTAATCTCCGCAGCCCTGGCAAAGAACGTGTGTAACCAAGAATTACCATTGTCGCGGGAGCGCCTTGCACCCATTGATTTGATAACGACAGGTCACGATCACTCCGCGATTCAAACCATAAACCATCGCTTTGATATTGGATCGTGAACCTTCAGCTCTCGGCTTGCACCTCGATTCGACCCGCGCGAATGGCCTTCTTGAATGCGGCATAGTCTTTCTCAGCCTGGTCGGCATATGCTTTGCTGAAGTCAGCAAGAGCCTTGTCAAAGACATCGCTCTTGCCCGTATAGCCCGCGATCATCGCGGGGTCGCCGGAGCGCGCGTGGGCGCGAGCGAGCGTCCAGCCGCACAAAGTGGCATAGTCGAAAAGCGTGGCGGGCGTGAACAGCTCGACCTGCGGTTTGATCTTCATGTCTCGCAGCTGGCGTATATAAAAATGCCGGCCTCCTTGGCCATGCGTCCACCCGAGGAAGACATCGCTTGCGGCTTGCATCAGGTGCTGCCCGACGACCACGCGCTCCCCGTGATTCGCGAACGTGCTCTTGCCGAGATGGGTTTCCAGAACCGACGGGCCCGCTTCTTTGATCTGCAAGAACAATGGATCGTCCTGGGCGGCCATCATCAGGGCCACAGCGCACAGTGTGCCCACGCTGCCTACCCCGACCACCTTGAGCGCAAAATCCATCAGCTGATAACGGTCAAGCAGTACCCTGCGTTCGGGGGCCAGGCTTTCCCGATACAGGGACAACGCGCTCTCAAAGTTCTCGCGGGCGGCCGCCAGGTTGATTTTGGGATGGTGATAGATGAGGGGCAACGCGTCCTTGATGACATACTTTCCGTCACGCGCTTCCGCCATCTTGGGAAACTCATGCTCGGGAACGTCGTGCGTCCGAGCCTTTTTCACTTGCTCTTTCAAACGGCCTCGTGCAGCTTTGTCGTGAAGAGACGACAGCGTGTCACTGAGCTGGAGACGCGCATACCAGATCTCAAGGACCGGCATATCCGCATATTCGGTCATGTGCTCGCGATACGACCGCACGCAGCTTAATGCCGCCTCGCGCTGATCGGCACTGGAAAATCCATTCGAGCGAGCTGCAAAAACGAAGCTCGTCGCCAGCCGCTTCAGATCCCATTCCCATGGCCCAGGCAGGGTCTCGTCGAAGTCGTTGATGTCAAGAACCAGACGGCGCTCTGGAGTAGCGTAGCCCCCGAAGTTGAGTAAGTGGGCATCGCCGCAAAGCTGCACGTGCAAGCCGGTCACGGGTGTCGACGCGAGATCAGCGGCCATGATGTTGGCTGTGCCGCGATAGAAGGTAAACGGGGAAACCAGCATCCGCCCATAGCGGATGGGAACCAGCTCAGGGATACGGCCTTTGCTGGATTCGATCACGAGCTCGACGGGATCGGGGCGATTGTGAGAAGGTGTCCATGCAGCATGCTGTTCCCGCGGCAACTTTTGGCGCGCCGCCCTGCCCGCCGCATAGCGTTCGTCGCGGCCTGCTGGAAGCACTGCGACTGGACCTGCCTTGCGAGTTCGCGGCTTTGACGGAAAAGGAGTGACAAAGGCTGCCATAGATGCCTCCTCTATTCGTTTCGTTGGAGCTGTGGCGTTGCTGAAGAGTTGCCAACGCCGCGTTCCGCAGGAACAGCATAACGATCAAGTCACGTTTGCGCGTCCATGATTTCCTGCACCCCCTAGTGGATCCCGCGAACCGTCCGGTTGGCGGCTGCAAGCAGGGTAACCAGAAGCACCATCCCTCCCGCGATAACGAAGGTGCCCGGCAAGCTCCACTTCACCGCAACACCCGCGGCTGCCAGAGAAAACGGCATCAGGCCGATGGAAGCGAACATGAGAACGCTCATCACCCGGCCCATCATGGTGCGCTCGATGCGCTGTTGAAACCAGGTGATCAGTTGCACATTCAGGAACGCAGCGGTTCCGCTCATGAGGAACAGCACACCAGCCAGCAGCGGTGCCCGATTGAGCATCCCGATACTGCCAAGGCAGAGCCCGATCGCCGTGCTGACAAGCAGTAAGAGCCGGCCGCGCTTACGGTGCTTGCTGACTCCGGCCAGCAACGTGCCGGTCAGACCGCCGGCAGCGAGCGCAGACATCAGTAAACCAAACGCAAGGGCCGTGCCCAGCCTTTGCCTACTCGTAGTCCCCATGCCCCACCGCCCGTCGCCGATCGAACACGAAGCACCCACCCTCCCACTTACTCTCCTGCACCGGCACCTCTTCGAGGTACTTCAGAATCCCGCCCTTCAGGTGGTAGACCTCTCCAAACCCCTCCTGCAACATAAACGCCGACGCCTTCTCGCACCGAATCCCGCCGGTACAGAACATCGCCACCTTCCGATGCCTCTCCGGGTCCAGGTTCTCCCGCACATACGTCACAAACTCCGAGAAGTTCTCGATCCCCGGATCGACCGCCCCCGCAAACGTCCCCACCTCGGTCTCATACTGGTTCCGCGTATCGAGCAGCAGCACCTCCGGGTCGGCGATCAGCGCATTCCACTCCTCCGCCGCCACATACTGCCCCACCCGCGTCGGATCGACCACAGCCTTGCGAAACGCAATAATCTCCTGCTTCACCCGGAACTTCAGCCGTCCAAACGGCCTCTCCTCGGCGTAGGAGAACTTCACCTCCGCCCGCTCCAGCCCCACCCGCTCCACCAGCAGATCCAGCAGCCGCTCGATCACCTCCGCCGCCCCGGCCAGCGTCCCATTCACGCCCTCGCCCGCGATCAGCAGCGTCCCACACAGCTCATCCTCTGAAAACGCAGCCTTTAGCTCCTCGCACAACTCCTCCGGACCCGGCCGCCGCGCCACCACCCTCCACCAACCCCTCCGCATCGCCCTCCACCACCCCCGGCAACGCCACAAACCGATACAAAGCCGCAATCTTAAACATCATTCCTATTGATACCAGAATCCCCCACCCACCCGCCACCCACCCGCCCATCAAGCCATCCCCAGAATCCGCTCCGCGAGCAAACAATCGTTCGCACATGCCTCCTCACAGATCCGGGGAATCACGGTACCGACCTTGTTCCGACCGCTTGGCGCAACTGTTCGAGCGCGGTCATGTAGGCCGCAAGCGACTGCCGGTACGCAAGCTGGTTAGCGCGATAGGTCCGTTCCGCATCGAGAAAGTCGAGCAAACTGGCTCCGCCCTTGCGGTAGGCGTATTCGCTGATGTCTCGCGAAAGCTTCGCCTGATTCAGGTAGCCGCCAAGATAGAACTCCACGATCTGCCCGCTCGTGTGCAGCCCCGCGTAGGCGTCGACGACGTCGGTCATAACCTGCTGGGAGTTCTCGTTCGCCAGTTGCTGTGCCTGAGTCACCGCAGAGCGGGTTCGTGCGACCTCTCCCTGGTTGCGATCGAAGATTGGCAGCGGCAAGCTGACCGTAAAGTCGACTGTGTTTTCACCGCCCGCATGGCTGTAGCCGATCTGAGGGGTAACATCGGGCCTCCCGTTTGTCTTGGCCAAGCGAAGCTGACTCTGAGCGCCGGTTACGCTCAACTGCGCGGCGCGCAGATCCGGTCGCGAACGCAGCGCTAGAGATTTCAGATCCAGCAGACCGACACGTACGGGGTGGTAATCGAGCTGGCCGTCCACATCGTACTCGTCGGGCACGGACTCATATCCCACCAGTTGCCGCAGCGCCGCCAGCGACTGAATGCGATTCAACTGATCCGTTGAGACGGCGGCTTGAAATTGCAGAAGCTGAAGCTGAATTTTGAGAAAGTCGCCTTGGCTGATGTCCCCTGCTTTGTATCGCTCCGCAGAGACGTCCACCGTGTTTTGAAAACTCTTGAGGTCCTGCTGATCCGAATTGAGAGACGCCTCTGCCAACAAAACGCCGATGAACTGCGAGGCCACCTGGAAGACAAGATTGCGTTCGTTGTCGGCGACGGTGGAACGCGTGATGGCCGTCTGATCCCTGGCCGCGGTCAAGCGCGCCTGTCGTTTCCCAAGCTCGAGGGTATAGGCTACCGATGCATCGGCCTCCTGAGGCAGCGGGAGATTCGCCAACGGGCTGGCCGAAGTAGGAAGGGCTCAAGAGGGGAACAAATTGGTAGTCTCCCCGGAGAGTACCGGGTTTGGCCGCAGATTGGCTGTCGTCTCCTGGGCCTCATTCTGCTGGATGGTGGTACGTGCGGCCTGGAGCGCGTGATTGTGTTCGAGCGCGAGCGCAATCGCCCTTTCGAGGCTGATGCGCCCGGACGGCGGGGCTTGCTGCGCCTCGACGGACGTCGCGTCCATGCCAAGAGCGGCCCATGGCGGTGACGCCCAGGCCCCAAATGGCGGTGACGCATAGACGCGACCGGAGGCACAGCTCTCGTGGCGCGGACGCCGTGTTTGGCGCATTTCCCGTGTCGTTGCATGATCTTTTGGTCTGCCTCCCGAACGTTGAATTCAGACAGTCGAATTCAGACGCAGTCTTCATCTTTCCATTTCCTGGATCAAGAAGGAAAGTTCTGGTTCGACGCCGCACGAACTGGACGCCTGCATCAGACCCCTCGGAAACCACAGCATGTTTCTAGCAAGTGGACAGATAAAGCTGCCCCTGATCGTCGTTGCATTCCTTTGTGTCGCGTTGATTGCCTTATCTCCACCAAAAGCAACAAGCCGAACAGTCGCTTCGGAACCAATCAGCGATTGAACCACCCCCAATAAACTGCTTGCCCGATCAACTCGACATATGTAGATTTATCTCCATGAAGCTGCGCAGGTCTCCCCAAACCACTCAGGTGCTCGCCGAGTTCCTCGCCTCCGGTCAGGAGTGGAGATACGGCTACGACATCAGCCGCAACACCGGCCTCAAATCCGGAACCCTCTACCCCATCCTCATGCGGCTCGCGGAGTACCAACTCCTCGAGACCAGTTGGGAGCCCTCCACCGAGGGCAAACCGCCGCGCCACCTCTACAAGCTCACGCAGAATGGCCTGCGCTACGCCCTCGAACAGCTTGAGGAGCAGCAACAATCGGTCCTCCGCCAGCCCGCCTTCGGAAGCGCGGGTGCGCGATGAAACTCATCCGCGGATTGGCGCTCGGGATCACGCAACTTGTCGTAACCTGCGCCTCGCCGGGATCGCAGGAGTGGGCCCACGCTCTCGCTCGCGAGCTGGATTTCATCGAAGACGACTGGAGCGCCCTCCGCTGGGCCTTGGGCAGCGTCCGCATTCTCTTCAACTACCGCCCCGCCCCCATCCGATCCTTCGCCGATCTCACCCGCGCAGCGGAGAGCTTCGCCGAGAGGAAGCGATACGCCGTGAACGACCTCTGGCTGGCACGCAATCTGCGGTGGATCAATATGCTGCTCCCCGCTCTGTGGATGCTGCCAGATCTTTTCCACGCAGTCGATGCCCAACTTCGCACGGCCCACGGCATGCTCATCCTTGGCCTACTCCTGTTCGCGATCTATGGCTTCCTTCACAGCAAAGAGCCTGTGGTCCCGGATCGGGATGACGTCCCTGCGACCATCCACTTCTACAAAAAAGAGCTGGCGCGGTCGAGCAGCCTGACTTCAATTGATTTCTGGGTCTTTGTTGTCGCTTCTGCGTTGACGATCATCGCTGAGGCGTGGGCGCCTGCACTCATCTCAAAGATCTTTCTGATCGTCTTCCTTGGCATCCTCGGGCTGTTTCTACAAACCCAACGCAACAACCGTCGCCGTCTCCACCAGATCGAAGCCCTGCTCAAAGAAAAACAATAGACGTACATTGCCAATCAGGATCTAAACAAGCGAGTGGTGAGCCAGCCCGGTGCCGGCTACCCCACCACCACATCCCAGCCAAATCTCCACCCACATCCGCGTCACCACCTTCACGGAAACGATTTGCTGTTATGACTGTCGCTTGCAACAGATGATTGGTACTGCCCCTATGCCATAGCATAATGCTGCCCGCGCGGTGTGTCTGGCGAGGAACTGGCCGATTCGCCAAGCCGTCCGGAGTCTATCCGGCGTAAACGCAATCCGCAGCGAAGTGACGGTGAGCGACGTCACCCAGGGACCGGTCGCGTCTGCTCTGGTCGAACAGCGTCCCATCCCCCTCGAAGCTCCCATCCTCGTCAACGCTGGCGAGTAAGGCGAGTCATACGAAGGAAACAGCAATCTCCGGCACCGGACGCGCCCAACAACCGCCCGGTGCCGGCGGTTCGCGAAACAGAGGATCGGGCTCGCAGAAAGGAGACAAGAATGAAGCTAATCGTGAGGTCCTCATGTTTCTGCTCCCGTTCGGAGCCATGATGGTTGCGATCACAATGCAGTCTGGAAGCGTGCGGGCACAGCAAGCAAGCACCGCCGGACAAAATGACGTTACGGCCATCGACATTCTGCTTGACCCGGACGCAACGATGATCCAACACGCCACGGCCGCCAATGCCCAACTCCTCGAGCATTACCCCAAGGGTTTCACGTTGGGCGGCGTGCATGCACCGCACATCACCATGCTGCAGCGGTTCGTCAAAACAGCGGACCTCCCCAAAGTGTACGAAGCCGCCGACCGAGCGATTGCCAAGGCGAATCCAACCAACTGGAAGCTTACGGCGTTCCAGTACGACCACATCGGTGAGGCGAAGATCGGAGACGAGACCGTCGGCGTTGGCAACATCTTGATTAAACCGACACCCGAACTCCTCAGGCTTCAGCAGGAATTGGCCGATGCGATCAAGCCGTTCGAGGCGCCCACAGGAACCGCCGCCGCGTTCGTCACCACTCCCCAGGCACCCCATATCTCCGAGGACCTCATTCACTACGTCTCCGTCTTCGTTCCCGAACACAGCGGAGATCAGTACAGCCCGCACGTCAGCATTGGGGTCGGCACCATCGACTTTTTAACGACCTTTAGCTCCGCACCGTTCGACGACTTTACGTTCTCTCCGCCGGAGCATCCGTCTATCACTTGGGAGAGTATGGCACCGCAATGAAAAAACTGCATTCCGTCCCTCTGAAGCAGTGACAGAAACGTCCCGCGATAAGTCGCCGAGTCACTCATCGAGACCTCGATTAGTACCAATATGTCGGCATAGCGGTAACGACTCTACGATAACCATTCAGCCAACGTAAGCGCGATGCCCCTACCCTGCAATCCCCCGCAGCAGCACGTCCAGCACCTGCGCCGCGGTCGACTTCGCGTCATACACCCGTCCGGTAAACACCGCCGAGCTCAGCAGTTCATCGATCGCCCCGAACATGCAGTGCGCCACCACCCCATCGGACACATCCCGCCGAAAGATCCCCTGCTGCTGCCCCCGCCGCACCACCTCCCGCACCATCTGGATGTACTTCACCAGATGATGGTGCGAACTCCGCAATGAACATCGCATTCTGCCGTACCGCCGTCTGCATCACGATCGCCATCGCCCGGATCACCGCGTTGCTCTCCAAATGCACCTACGCAATATAGGCAACCATTCCGCCAACCTAAGCGCGATGCCCCCCTACCCCGCAATCCCCTTCAACAGCACATCCAACACCTGCGCTGCGGTCGACTTCGCGTCATACACCCGCCCGGTAAACACCGCCGAGCTCAGCAGCTCATCGATCGCCCCAAACATGCAGTGCGCCACCACCCCATCCGACACATCCCGCCGAAAGATCCCCTGCTGCTGCCCCCGCCGCACCACCTCCCGCACCATCTGGATGTACTTCACCAGATGATGGTGCGAGAACTCCGCAATGAACCGCGCACTCTGCCGTACCTCCGTCTGCATCACGATCGCCATCGCCCGGTTCACCGCGTTGCTCTCCAGATGCACCTGCGCAATATAGGCGAGCTGCTCCCTCGGATCGTCCAGCGTCTGGAACCGCTCCAGCACCTGCTGATGAAACCGGTCAAAGTTCCGGTCGATCGCCGTCTTCAGCAACTCATCCTTATTCTTGAAGTACAGGTAGACCGTCCCATCCGCCACCCCGGCCCGCGCCGCAATCGCCGACACCGGCGCATTGAAGTACCCATTCTCCGCGATCACCTCCACCGCCGCATCGAGAATCCTCTGGTACTTCTCACTCCCCACCCCACCCAGCACCCGTCCGTCCCCATCCAGTCCGCCGCCCCCCGGCGCACCGACCTCCGCCCCTGCCGCCCTCTCCGTCCCCGTCTTCAGCCGAGCCGCCATCGCGCCACTCCACAACCATCCCGTCGGTTCCGTCCGTCACTCTACCGAAACCCACCCACCCTTGCCAACCGCCCCCCAACTGAATCTTTATACATTCCCAACATGGCACCCGCAGATTGTCGTTGTTAGTTTTACTGCCGCTAGTTTTTTTTGCAGTTGTTAGTGTTTCGCTGCTGTTAGGGTTCGCTGTTGTTTGTGTTTTGCCGTTGTCAGCTTCTTCTGCTGTTGATCAGCTTTTCTGCTGTTGGTTGGCGTTTAGCCTGTTGTCGTTGTTAGTTCTTGCTGTCATCCTGAGCGCAGCGAAGGATCCCGACACCGTCCACCTCACCCATACCGCTCGCACCTTTCCGCCCGAGCTCTGCCTTCCCGCTCACGGCACCAAGAGCAGCAGCCGCCTGTCCACATTAGCCACACATTTCCCCACGTTCTACCGCACATTTTGCGCGCAGCCGAACCCAACGAAACCACCCCAAACCCCAGTCCCCACCCACAAAAACCAAAACCCCCACAACTCCCCACAACTGCCCACAAACCCCGAAAACGGGGCCGTGGGCAGTCGCTCAGTTCTGTCCAGATCCCTACGCCTGCGGCCGCGGCGTCAGCCGCACAAACGCCTGCGCCTGCGTCGGCCAATCCGCCAGCATCCGCTCCGCCAGCCAGCTTCCCGACCGCGCCGCATGCTGCTCCAGCAACCCGCGCAAGCTCGCCTGCGCCGCCTCATCGACGTCGCTAAACCGTTCCGCATCAAGGAATTCCGGGTGATACCTCTTGCGTCCCAGGAACATCCCGTCGGTGTCATGCACCCACGCCAGACCGCCCGTCATGCCCGCGCCGAAGTTCATGCCCGCCGGCCCCAGCACCACCACGGTCCCGCCCGTCATGTACTCGCAGCCATGGTCGCCCACCCCCTCGACCACCGCCACCGCGCCCGAGTTCCGCACCGCGAACCGCTCGCCCGCCTTGCCCGCCGCAAACAGCGTTCCCGCCGTCGCCCCATACAGCGCCACGTTGCCCAGAATCACATGATGACCGCTATCCTTAGCCGCCAAACCGCACGCCCGGATCACAATCTCGCCGCCCGAAAGTCCTTTGCCTACAAAGTCATTCGCCTGACCGTTCAAGACAAGCTTCACCCCGGTCGCCAGGAACGCACCGAACGATTGCCCCGCCGTTCCCGTCAGATTCACGGTCACATCGGCAGCATCCGACTCCCCCCGAGCGCTGCGCAGCGCCAGCTCGCCCGAGATCCGCGCCCCCACCGACCGGTCGCCATTCGCAATCTTCGATTCAACGACATACGCCTCGCCCGCATCGACCGCCGCGAGCATCGGCTCAACCCACGCCTCATCGAGCGGCAGCACCGGATCCGGCCGATCGTTCCGTCCGCCCATCCAATGCACCGGCCCATCGGCCACCTTCGCCAGCATCGGCTGCAGGTCCAGACTGCCGTCAAACCGAACCTGCTCAAGCAGATCCGTCCGTCCAATCGCCGCCTCGAGCGACGCCAGACCATACCGCGCCAGCAGATGCTGCAGGTCCCCCGCCAGCTCCGTGAAGAACCGCACCACATGCTCCGGCTTGCCGCGGAACTTCGCCCGCAGCTCCGGCTTCTGCGTCGCAATGCCCGTCGGACAGGTGTTCAAGTGACACTGCCGCGCCATATCGCAGCCCAGCGCCACCAGCACCGCCGTCCCGAACCCGAACTCATCCGCACCCAGCAGCGCCGCCACCAGAACGTCCCGCGCCGTCGCCAGCCCGCCATCGGTCCGCAGCCGCACCCGGCCGCGCATCCCGTTCTGCATCAACACCTGCTGCGCCTCAGCGAGCCCCAGCTCCCACGGATTTCCCGCGTACTTGATGCTCGACAGCGCCGCCGCACCGGTCCCGCCCGTGTTGCCCGGCGATCACGATGAAGTCCGCATACGCCTTCGCCACGCCCGCCGCGACCGTTCCCACGCCGCAGGTCGACACCAGCTTCACGCCCACCGCCGCCCGCGGATTCACCCGCTTCAGGTCATAGATCAGCTGCGCCAGATCCTCAATCGAGTAAATATCATGATGCGGCGGCGGCGAGATCAGCGACACTCCCGGCTGCGCATGCCGCAGCCGCGCAATCAGCCCGCTCACCTTGTGCCCCGGCAGCTGCCCGCCCTCGCCCGGCTTCGCGCCCTGCGCCACCTTGATCTCGATCTCCTCCGCGTGCGCCAGGTACTCCGCCGTCACACCAAACCGCCCCGAGGCGATCTGCTTGATCTTGTTGTTCAGCAGATGCACCGCCGGAGCCGCGACCACCGGCTCGGCAACCGCCACCGCGCCCGCACTCGCCGCCGCGCGCCGCAGGATCGCTCCCGTGAACCACCGCCCGCCGTCACCAGCTCCGACCGGTACACATCGCGATCCTCGCCGCCCTCGCCCGTATTCGACCGCGCGCCCAGCGTATTCATCGCCGCCGTGATCGTCTGGTGCGCCTCCGGGCTCAGCGATCCCAGCGACATCGCGCTCGCCACGAACCGCTTCACCAGACTCGCCGGCGCCTCCACCTCGGCCAACGCCAACTCCGCGCCCGCCGGCCGAATCTCCAGCAGGTCGCGCAGCACCGCAGGATCCCGCGCCAGCAGATCCTGCGAGAAGATCTGGAACGCCGCCGCCGGATCCGCCGCCGCAGCCACGCCCCGCGCGCTTCCCACCACCGTCTGCAGCGCCTTCACCGTCGCCGGCTGCCACGCATGCGGCTCCGCGCCATCGGCCTTGCGGAACCGCACCCAGCCCGGGTCCGGCAGCTCCGCCGACACCGCAGCCGCAGCCTCATCGCGCAGCCAGGTCGCCCGCAGATGCCGCTCCAGCTCCGCAAATCCAATGCCCGAAAGCGGCGCCGGCGTATCCACAAAGCACCGATCCACCACGCTCGCATGCAGTCCCAGAATGTCGAACAGATGCGCCCCGCGATAGCTGTCCACCACCGAGATGCCCATCTTCGACATCACCTTGGCCAGCCCCGCGTCCAGCGCCTTCAGCGTCTTCTTCTCGGCCAGCCCCGGCTCCGTGCCCGCAGGCGCCAGACTCACCGCCGTCTCCAGCGCCAGCCACGGACAAACCGCGCCCGCGCCATAGCCGATCAGCACCGCCGCATGATGAATATCCCGGCAATCCCCCGCCTCGACCGCAATGCCCGCCAGCGTCCGCAGCCCCGCCGCCACCAGCGCCTGATGCACCGCGCCGGTCGCCATCGCCATCGGGATCGGCAGCGCCTCCGCGCTCGCCGCCCGGTCGGTCAGCAGCAGAATCCGCGCCCCGCCGCGCACCAGCTCGATCGCCCGCATGCACACGTCATCCAGCGCCTCGACCAGCGTCTTCGCCGCCGCAAACACGCACGCCAGCTCCGCCAGCCGCAGCTCCTCATGATGCGGATGCTGCCCCTTCCGCAGCGCCTCCACCTGTCCCAGCGAAAGGAACGGCGACTCCAGCGAGATGCCCGGCAGCGGCGCATTCTTATCCAGCAGATGCGGCCACGGTCCCAGCCGCGTATGCAGCGACACCACGCACGCCTCGCGCAGCGGATCGATCGCCGGATTCGTCACCTGCGCAAACCGCTGCCGGAAGAACCCATACACCGGCCGCGGAGCCCGCGCCAGAAACGCCAGCGGCGTGTCATCGCCCATCGACCAGACCGCGTCCTTGCCCTCGGTCGCCATCGGCTGCAGGATCATCTTCACGTCTTCGCGCGTGTAGCCAAACCCACGCTGCAGCGCGCTCAACCGCGCCGCCTCCTGCGCCTCCACCGGCAGCGGCACCAGCGGCGTATCCTCGCTCAGCTGCGCGTACACCTCGCCCCGGTCGAACAGCTCCAGCAGCGCCACATCGTCATAAACCTTGTGCTCCCGCAGATCGACCACCAGCATCTGCCCCGGTCCCAGCCGTCCGCTCTCCACCACCGTCTCCGGATCGAGATCGACCAGCCCCGCCTCCGAGCCCGCCACCACCAGCCCATCCGCCGTGATCGCATACCGGCAGGGCCGCAGCCCATTGCGGTCCAGCGCCGCGCCGACGATCTGTCCATCGGTAAACGAGATCGCCGCCGGCCCATCCCACGGCTCCGCGCAGTCGGTGTGATACCGCAAAAACGACGACGCCTGATGCCCCTCCGCCGCCGGCGGCAGCAGCATCCGCACCGCCTCGGCCAGCGTCCGGCCATTCTTCGAGAGCAGCTCCACCGCCTCATCCAGGCTGGTCGAGTCCGTCCCGCCCTCGGTCAGCACCGGCTTGCACTCCACCGGCAGCGTGGAGTCCCGCGCCGCCATCCGCGCCCGATTGCCCCAGACCGTATTGATCTCGCCGTTGTGCGCCAGCATCCGTCCCGGCTGCGCCCGATGCCAGGTCGGCAGCGTATTCGTCGCGTAGCGCTGATGAAACACCGCGAACGGCGTCACATAATCCTCCGCCGCCAGATCCGGGAAGAACTCCGCCAGCAGCGCGCCCGTACACATCGCCTTGTACACCAGCGTCTGCGCCGACAGCGAACAGAGATATCCCGTCACCTCGCCCTGCGCATGCGCGCGCTCAAACTGCTTCCGCGCCAGATACAGCCGCCGCTCCATCGCGTCCGCATCGAACCCAGCCGTCGTCGACCCGCGTCTCGAGCCCATCCACCACCAGCACCTGCCGAATCCTCGGCATCGTGCTCAACGCAATCTCACCCAGACACCCGGTCTGGATCGGCACCTCGCGCCAACCCACCACCTTCAGATCATGCGACGCGAGACACCGCTCCAGCAGCGCCTCCGCCCGCGTCTCTCCCTCGGGCAGAAACAGCATGCCCACACCCAGCATCTGGTCGTCTGCCGAGCTTCAGCCCGGTCTCGCGCAGCAGCAGCGCCCGCGGCACCGCCGTCGTCACGCCCACGCCATCGCTGCTCTTGCCATCGGCCGCCACCGCACCGCGATGCGCCAGCCGTCCCAGCGCCGTCAGCGCCTGCGCCAGAATCGCGTGCGATGCCGTCGCGGCAACCGAGGCCACAAACCCCACCCCGCACGAGTCCTGATCGAACCGCGCGTCCAATCAAAGAGCGCTGCGCCCTGACGGGCCAAAGACCGGAGCCAACCGAAACCGTTGCCGCGCTACCGTCGAGTGCCAGATTCACACTGGCTGGAGTAGACCTGACCATACTTCACCACTCTTCTTCAGCGGCACATCCTGGTGCCGCGAAGTCCCCTCTTGCTTGAAATCAACCAGCGAAACAGCGAACTTTGCATCTCGGTGTTCCCACGGGACGAACAGGTCACGCCAGCAGGACGCCGGCTCCGAGCCCAACGGAACTACCCGCAGCAAACGGGACTACGAAGCTCTACATACGGTGGATATGAGTTGCCTATGTATATTTATACATGCTAATGTATGTTTATACATCACTCCGGACCGCTACGATGCGGTCAGTGCGGACAGGCAGAAAAGAACAGCAATACTACGGCGAGCCCATAGGGTACTACAGCCCACCGTCCATCACGGAATTAATCGAGATTTGTTTTCAAGGGCAGCGTCTCATGAAGCAGCAACGCCACACCGCAATCCGCGAGCTCCTGCATCGCCAGCGCCGTCCCCAACCAGGACGAGCTGCGCCGCAAACTCGCCGCCCGCGGCTTCCACGTCACCCAGGCCACGCTCTCGCGCGACATCCACGAGCTCAAGCTCTCCAAGGGCCCCAACGGCTACTCCCTGCCCGCCGCCGCCGACTCCGCCGACGACGAGGGCCCCGGCATCCGCGAGGTGCTCCGCAGCTTCGGCCTCGAGGCCCGTCAGGCCGCCAATCTGCTCGTCCTCGTCACCACCACCGGCTCCGCCCAGCCCGTCGCCGCGGCGATAGACTATGAAGACTGGCCGGAGGTCGTCGGCACCATCGCCGGCGACGACACCGTCCTCATCATCTGCCCCGACGAACGGCAGACCACCACGCTCAAAGCGAGGATTGAAGGCTACATTGGCTGACCTGCGCACCACCCTGACCGAGCCCCAGCACCCACACCGCCAGCGGCTCCCACCGCCCACTCCGCACCGCCATCGCTGGCGTCAGCGGCTACGCCGGCGGCGAGCTCGCCCGTCTGCTCCTGAACCATCCCCGCCTCGCCGGCACCGCGCCCATCTTCCTCGGCCGCATGGAGACCGACAGCCGACGCCGACAGCAAGCCGGAGAAGGTCCTCCTCACCGACCTGCAGCCCCAGCTCGCCACCGCCAACGGCCACGTCCCCGAGGTCGTTCCCTTCAACTGGGATCGCCTCGTCGACGCCGGCGTCGAGCTGCTCTTCCTCGCCACCCCGCACGAGCAGTCCCGCGAGTGGGCTCCCGAGGCCATCGCCCGCGGCCTCCGCGTCGTCGACCTCAGCGGCTCCTGGCGCCTGCAGCACGACGCCAACCGCGCCATCTACAAGCTCCACGACGCCGACCCCGCCGCCGCCCAGCAGCTCCAGGCCGAGGCCGTCTACGGCTCGCCCGAGCTGCACCGCGCCGCGATCCGCAACGCCCGCCTGGTCGCCAACCCCGGCTGCTACGCGACCTCCATCATCCTCGCCCTCGCGCCTCTGGTGCAGGCCGGCCTCGTCGACCTCGACTGCGGCATCATCGCCGACGCCAAGTCCGGCGTCAGCGGCGCCGGCAAGGCCGCGACCGCCAAGACCCACTTCATGTACGCGGCCGACAATCTCTCCGCCTACTCCGTCTTCGGCCATCGCCACACCGGCGAGCTGCTCGAGCAGCTCCACCTCACCGCGGACCAGATCCAGTTCACGCCGCACCTGCTTCCCATCCCGCGCGGCATCCTCTCGACGCTCTACGTCCGCCTCAAAGCCGAGGCCACCCGCGACCAGATCGCCGCCGTCTTCCGCGACTTCTATCAGCGACAGCCCGCTGGTGCGCCTCCGCCCCGCCGGCCATCTGCCGCAGATTCAGTATGTCGTCCGCACCAACTTCTGCGATCTCGGCTTCGAGCTCGCACGCCAATGGCCGTCGCCTCGTCCTGGTCTCCTGCCTCGACAATCTGCTCAAAGGCGCGGCCGGTCAGGCAGTCCAAAATATGAACGTCATGTACGGTTGGAACGAAGCGGAGGGGCTCCTGTGAAATTCGTCGTCAAACTCGGCGGTGCATCCCTCGAAAACCCGGCTCTCCTCCACGCCTGCGGCAAGGCCATCGCCGAGCTCGCCCGCGACGGCAACCAGGTCGCCGTCGTCCACGGCGGCGGCGTGCAGCTCACCCGCACCCTCGCCCAGATGGGCAAGAAGAGCGAGTTCATCTCCGGCCTCCGCGTCACCGACGCCGAGACCCGCGACGCCGCGCTGATGGTCCTCGCCGGCCGCGTCAACAAGTCGCTCGTCGCCGCTCTCGGCAGCCACGGCCAGGCCGCCGTCGGCCTCTCCGGCGGCGACGGCCACGTCTTCCGCGCCCGCAAGAAGAAGACCAACCCCGACCTCGGCTTCGTCGGCGAGATCGCCGCCACCGATCCCCGCTGGCTCGAGGCCATCTGGACCATGGGCGCCGTCCCCGTCATCAGCTCCATCGCCCTCGGCTTCGACGGCGAGTACTACAACATCAACGCCGACGAGATGGCCTCCGCCTGCGCCATCTGCACCAAGGCCGACGCCCTCGTCTTCCTCACCGACGTCCCCGGCGTCAAGGGTGCCGACGGACAGGTCATGCGCTGGCTCTCGCTCAAGCAGATCCCCGCGCTCGAACAGCAGTCCGTCATCACCGGCGGCATGCTCCCCAAACTCAACGCCTGCCGCGAGGCCCTCAAGCACGGGGTCAAGCGCGTCCGCATTCTTCCCGCAGAGGCGGCCCAGCTCCTCCCCGACCTCTGCTCCACCCGCGTCAACGACGGCACGGAGGTCATGGTCGCATGAAGCTTCAATCCATCCAGGCTGCAGAGCAGAAACTGATGCTGCAGACCTACGCTCGCAATCCCTATCTCTTCGTCTCCGGCGAAGGCGTCTACCTGCGCGACGAGAACGGCCACGACTACCTCGACCTGCTCAGCGGCATCGGCTGCTCCGCGCTCGGCTACCGCCATCCCGCCATGGAGGCGGCGATCCTCGAGCAGGGCACGAGCCTCATCCACACCTCGAACCTCTTCTACCACGAGCACACCGCCGAGCTCGCCCTGCGCCTCACCGAGATCAGCGGCATGGACCGCGTCTTCTTCTGCAACTCCGGCACCGAGGCCTGGGAGGCCGCGCTCAAGCTCGCCCGCGCCCACGCCGGCCTGCTGCGCTCCGAAGGCAAGCAGCATCGGCACCAAGATCCTCGCGCTCGACCACAGCTTCCACGGCCGCACCATGGGCGCCGTCTCCACCACCAGCAAGGACAAGTACCGCGAGCCCTTCAACCCCCTGATCCCCGGCGTCGAGTTCGTCGCATTTAACGACGTCGCCGACCTCCGCGCCAAGTTCTCCGCCGGCGACGGAACCGAGGTCTGCGCCATCTGCATCGAGGCCATCCAGGGCGAGGGCGGCATCCACCCCGTCAGCCAGGAGTTCTTCGCAGACCGCGCGCGACCTCTGCGACTCCACCGGCGCCCTGCTGCTCGCCGACGAGATCCAGTCCGGCCTCGGCCGCACCGGCAAGTGGTTCGCCTACCAGCACTACGGCATCCAGCCCGACGTCACCACGCTGGCCAAGCCGCTCGCCGGCGGCATCCCCATGGGCGCCATGCTCTGCACCGAAGAGGCCGCCCGCGCCATCACCCCCGGCATGCACGGCACCACCTTCGGCGGCAATCCCTTCGCCTGCGCCGTCGCCATCGCCGTCATCGACGCCATGCGCGAGACTCCGAGGCCTGCTCGCCCACGTCACCAACGTCGGCGACTACTTCAAGTCCCGCCTCCAGGCGCTCGTCGACGTACCATCCCGCCATCAAAGAGGTGCGTGGCCTCGGCCTCATGCTCGGCCTCGAGCTCCACTCCGCCGAGCTCGCCACCAAGATCGCCAACGAGATGATGCAGAACCGCATCATCCTCAATCGCACCAGCGAAACCGTGCTGCGCTTCCTGCCGCCCTACATCCTGCAGAAGCAAGCACGTCGACATCGCGGTCGACAAGCTCGATCACCTGCTCCAGCTCCACCAGGACGCCCACGCAGCATCCGGCACGCAGAGACCACCAACGAGACCAAACTCGACCACATCGACGCCAGCACCACGCTGGCAGGAGGCACCACCCATGGGTAGCAAGACCGTCGTCATCAACAACACCAAGCGCTCATCGACCCGACTCGCCAGCGCTCGATCCCGAGCTCGTCGGCAAGCCCGTCCGGCTCGCCCCGCAGACCCTCGGCATCCAGTCCGACACCGCCTTCACCGAGGCCGCCAAGGGCCTCGCCGGCCGCCATCTCTGCTCCATCGCCGACCTCTCCGTGCAGGAGATGGCCGCCATCATGGAGCTCGCCCACGCCGTCAAGAACCATCCCGAAGACTTCCGTCACGCCCTCGACGCGCGCCAGATGGTCATGTTCTTCGAGAAGGCCTCGCTGCGCACCCGCCTCACCTTCGAGACCGCCATCAACACCCTCGGCGGCAACGCCATCTTCGTCGACCAGACCCAGTCGCCCCTCGGCGAGCGCGAGTCCCTCGCCGACATGGCCCACAACCTCGAGCGCTGGATGAACCTCATCGTCCTCCGCACCTACTCGCACGACACCATCACCGAGATGGCCGCCTGCTCGAAGGTCCCCGATCATCAACGCCCTCTCCGACCTCGAGCACCCCTGCCAGGCCATCGCCGACTTCTTCACCCTCGAAGAGCGCTTCGGCTCGGCCGAAGGCCTCCGCTTCACCTACGTCGGCGACGGCAACAACGTCTGCCACTCGCTGATGCTCACCGCCGCGCTGCTCGGCGCCCACTGCACCGTGGCCACGCCCAAGGGCTTCGCCCCCAAGCTCGAGATCATCCACAAGGCCATCGAGATCGCCGAGTCCACCGGCGGCACCATCACCCTCACCACCGATCCCGTCAAGGCCGTCACCGGCGCCGACGCCGTCTACACCGACGTCTGCACCACCATGGGCTTCGAGCACGAGGCCACCAAGCGCGCCCCCATCTTCAAGCCCTACCAGGTGAACGAAGAGCTGATGGCCCACGCCCAGCCGCACGCCGTCTTCATGCACTGCCTGCCCGCGCACCGCAACGCCGAGGTCACCGACGCCGTCCTCGACGGCCCGCAGTCGGTCGTCTTCGACCAGGCCGAGAACCGCATGCACGCCCAGAAGGCCATCATCCTGATGCTGCTCGGCGGCGCCAAGCGCATCCCCAACTCCCGCAGCCGCGGCGGCCTCCAGGCCCCCCGCAAGCGCTAAACGCAGTCGCATTAGCTCTTAGCCTTAGCTCTTCGAGCGAAACACGTAGCTCTTACCATGAGCGAACAGCGTAACAGTCATCCAACGTAGCCTTTAGCTAACAGCTAAGAGCTAAAGCTCGCAGCTTGAGGTCTGCATCACCATGTCCGTAATTCTCGAAACCCTGCCCCTCGGCCAAAAGGTCGGCATCGCCTTCTCCGGCGGCCTCGACACCAGCGCCGCGCTGCACTGGATGAAGCAGAAGGGCGCCCTGCCCTACGCCTACACCGCCAACCTCGGCCAGCCCGACGAGGCCGACTACGACGAGATCCCCCGCAAGGCCCTCGAGTACGGCGCCGAGAAGGCCCGCCTCATCGACTGCCGCGGCCCGCTCGTCCGCGAAGGCATCGCCGCCCTCCAGTCCGGCGCCTTCCACATCACCACCGCCGGCGTCACCTACTTCAACACCACCCCCATCGGCCGCGCCGTCACCGGCACCATGCTGGTCACCGCGATGAAGGAAGACGACGTCAACATCTGGGGCGACGGCTCGCACCTTCAAGGGCAACGACATCGAGCGCTTCTACCGCTACGGCCTGCTCGTCAATCCCGACCTCAAGGTCTACAAGCCCTGGCTCGACGCCACCTTCATCGACGAGCTCGGCGGCCGCGCCGAGATGTCGGCCTTCATGCAGAAGTCCGGCTTCGGCTACAAGATGTCCGCCGAGAAGGCCTACTCGACCGACTCCAACATCCTCGGCGCCACCCACGAAGCCAAGGACCTCGAGCTCCTCACCAGCAGCATGAAGATCGTCGTCCCCATCATGGGCACCGCCTTCTGGCGCGACGACGTCGACATCAAGCGCGAAGAGATCACCGTCCGCTTCGAAGAAGGCTTCCCCGTCGCGCTCAACGGCATCGAGTTCCCCGACCCCGTCGAGCTGATGCTCGAAGCCAACCGCATCGGCGGCCGCCACGGCCTCGGCATGAGCGATCAGATCGAGAACCGCATCATCGAGGCCAAGAGCCGCGGCATCTACGAGTCCCCCGGCCTCGCCCTGCTCTTCATCGCCTACGAGCGCCTCATCACCGGCATCCACAACGAGGACACCATCGAGCAGTACCGCGACAACGGCCGCAAGCTTGGCCGCCTGCTCTACCAGGGCCGCTGGTTCGATCCCCAGGCCATCATGCTGCGCGAAGCCGCCCAGCGCTGGGTCGCCAAGCCCATCACCGGCGAGGTCACCCTCGAGCTGCGCCGCGGCAACGACTACTCCATCCTCAACACCGACTCGCCCAACCTCACCTTCAACCCCGAGCGCCTCAGCATGGAGAAGACCGAGTCCACCTTCTCTCCGCGCGACCGCATCGGCCAGCTCACCATGCGCAACCTCGACATCACCGACACCCGCGCCAAGCTGATGACCTACGCCGAAACCGGCCTCCTCACCCTCAGCAAGGGCTCCGAGATGCCGCAACTCAACAGCGGCACCGACAAGCAGTAACCGCAGCACCAGCACCTGCATCGCGGGTACAGAACCGGATGCCCCATCCTCGACGCACAGCTTCATCGTGCGGCAGGGTGGGGTATCGAGCGCAGCTCGACCGCCTCTTAGCCATCGACCGCCAAAGCAGGATCGTGCTTCTCGCCGTTGCTTTCGTCGTTGCCGCTGCCTTTGCCGTCGTCTGTTTTCTAGTTGTCATCCCGAAGGGGATCTGCTTCTCGGTTCGATTGCCCGCTTGCTCTTGCCGTTGCCAATACCTGCCTCTGGAGTAGGTCCGGGCTTTAGCCCGGACATCAAGTGCGCTCAAGATTGCGCTGATCCTGAGCGGAGCTCGCCTCGCAGATGAGCCTCGACGAAGGACCCGCCTTCCCATCACGGGAAGCCCCAGGAAGAAGAGACCTATGTCCGAACAAAACACCAAGATGTGGTCCGGCCGCTTCCGCGAGCCCCTCGACAAGCGCTTCGAAGACTGGCAGCGCTCCTTCCCCTTCGACTACCGTCTGCTCCCGCAGGAGGTCGCCGCCTCGAAGGCCCACGCCCGCGCCATCGCCGCCGCCGGCATCCTCACGCCCGACGAACTGAACACGCATGCTCGCCGGCCTCGAAGCCGTCCGCACCGTCGCCATCGACCACACCAACACCGAGCCCGAGGACATCCACCACTTCGTCGAGCTCGAGCTGACCAAGCAGATCGGCGCCCTCGCCCTCAAGCTCCACACCGGCCGCAGCCGCAACGAGCAGATCGCCACCGACATGCGCCTCTTCGTGCGCGACGCCATCGACGCCACCCTCGCCGGCCTCAGCGCCTGGCGCAGCGCGCTCCTCGACCTCGCCACCAACGCCGGCGAGGCGGTCATGCCCAGCTACACCCACCTCCAGCGCGCCGAGCCGGTCCTGATCGCCCACTGGCTCCTCGCCTACGTCAGCATGCTCGACCGCGACGCCAGCCGCCTCACCGACGCCCGCAAGCGCCTCAACCTCTGCCCGCTCGGCTCGGGAGCCGTCGCCGGCGCCACCCTCGCCCTCGACCGCACCATCGCCGCGAAGGCCCTCGCCTTCGACGCCCCCACCCCGAACTAGATGGACGCGACCAGCGACCGCGACTTCGCCCTCGACTTCACCCAGGCCGTCGCCACCCTCGGCCTCCACATCTCCCGCTTCGCCGAGGAGCTCACCCTCTACTCCACCGCCGAGTTCGGCTTCCTCGACCTCCCCGAACGCTTCTCCACCGGCTCCAGCGCCATGCCGCAGAAGAAGAACCCCGACCTCACCGAGCTGATCCGCGGCAAGTCCGGCCGCCTGCAGGGCGCCGCCACCACGCTGGCCACCCTCATCAAGGGCCTGCCCCTGGCCTACAACAAAGATCTCCAGGAAGGCCAGGAGCCCGTCTTCGACGCCGCCGACACCATCGCCGGCATCCTCAGCGTCCTGCCCGACTTCACCCGCAGCTTGAAGTTCCGCCTGGAAGTAATGGAGAAGGCAGCGACCACCGGCTACCTCAACGCCATGGCCGCCGCCACCTACCTCTCCAACAAGGGCGTCCCCTTCCGCAAGGCCCACGAGATCATCGGCAACGCCGTCCGCCTCGGCCTCGAGACCGGCCGCGAGCTCGACGCCCTCACCCTCGCCGAGCTCCAGCACCCTCTCCGACGCCTTCGCCGAAGACTTCTTCGCCGCCATCTCCCTCACACGCAACCCTGGACTGCCACGACGTCCTCGGCGGCACCGCCCGCCCCCGCGTCCAGCAGGCCCTCACCGCCGCCAAAGCCAACCATCGCATGAACCGATGACGATGAACCGGGTGCCCCATCCTCGCGACAGTCTCATCGTCGCAGGCCGGGGTCCCCAGCGAACGTCACTTGTTCGCTGGGGTGGAGCGTGGGGTATCGAGCGAAGCGAGACCGTCTTTCCCCTCGCCCCGCTCAAAATCTTGTCAAGCCCCGAAACCCTCGCAGTTTCCCCATAAGAATCACAAACAAATAGCTTTATTCTTCAAAACAAAGTCGCCTATTTCCCCCCTCCAACTCGGTACAATTAAACGAGAGGGAAGAAACCATCCAACGAAGGAAAGCAAATCGCGCCTTCAGGAATGGCCCGCATCAAGTCCAATGGAATCTAGACTTTAGAGGAATCCGAAGACGTAAATTGGGACTTTCTGGACTTAAGTCCAGACTTAACTCACCTGCTTTCTAGACTTTAGGACTTCACCCCGGGGGTGGGGGAGTACCCCAAAGTCAATTCGGAGAACCACCCGATGTCCATACTCAGCACGGCCGCAGCCATCAGCGATTCGACCTCGACCAACTCCTCGCGCCCCCGCGTCGGCGGAGCCACGGTCCGGCGCGCCAAGCTGCAGGACGCCGTCAACATCTTCGAGCTGGTCAACTCCCTCTCCGGCGACGGCACCCTCCTCCGCCGCACCTACGCCGAGATCTGCGAGAACGTCCGCGACTTCCACGTCGCCGAGTCCGAGGCCGGCGTCTTCCTCGGCTGCGGCGCCTTGCACCTCTACGGCCCGCACCTCGCCGAGGTCCGCTCCATCGTCGTCAAGCCCGAGGCCAAGGGCCAGGGCGCCGGCGGCCGGCTCCTCAAAGCCCTCCTCGCCGAAGCCGAGGACCAGGGCGTCGTCTGCGTCTGCCTCTTCACCCGCATCCCCGACTTCTTCTTCCACTTCGGCTTCCGCACCGCCGACCGCACCGCCCTGCCCGACAAGATCTACAAGGACTGCCAGGCCTGCCCCCGCCTCTACGCCTGCGACGAGGCCGCCATGGTCCGTGGCCCCCTGCCCAAGATGGCCGTCCTCGGACCCAGCCGCCTCCCCCACCCCGAGCTCGTCAAGCTCCAGACCACCACCATTCCCCTGGCACAAAGACCGCGAAGAACGAGGCCGAATGACGGAAAGCTCGAACGCAGCAGGCACCGCCGCTCAGAAATCTTCCTCTCCCTCGAACACGTCTCCGTCGCCCGCGGCGACAACACGGTCCTCCACGACGTCAACCTCTCGATCCGTCGCGGCGAACACATCGCCATCCTCGGCCCCAACGGCTGCGGCAAGTCGACCCTGATCAAGACCATGACCTGCGAGTGCTACCCGCTGGTCAGCCCCGGCGACGCGCGTCAGCATCTTCGGCCGCGACCGCTGGGACCTCACCGAGCTCAAGAAGCGCCTCGGCGTCGTCTCCGCCGACCTCCCCGGCCGCCCCACCCTCCAGTGCACCGGCCGCGACGCCGTCCTCACCGGCTTTTTCTCCAGCTCCACCCTCTGGCCCAACCTCACCGTCACGCCCGAGATGCACGACCGCGCCGACGAGGTCCTGCGCCGCGTCGACGGCGTCGCCCTGGCCAACAAGCTCGTCGGTGAGATGTCCGCCGGCCAGCAGCGCCGCATCATGATCGCCCGCGCCCTGGTCGCCTCCGCCGAGATGCTGCTGCTCGACGAGCCCTCGAACGCGCTCGACATCGCCGCCCAGCGCGACCTGCGCGAGATGCTCCGCGGCCTCGCCCAGCAAGGCACCGGCATCCTCCTCATCACGCACCACATCGCCGACATCCTGCCCGAGATCGACCGCGTCCTCATGATGCGCGACGGCCGCATCCTCGCCGACGGCCCCAAGCACCAACTCCTCACCGCCGCGCGGCTCGGCGAGCTGTTCAACACCCAGGTCGAGCTCGCCCAACGGGACGGCTACTACAACGCCTGGTAAACGCGTCATCCCGCGACCGATGCCTCGCGCAGAGGCTCGATCGCGGGATGACTCTGGGACTACGAAGTTAGCGGCTCGCTGTTAGAGCTGGGATGAAGACAACGGGCTCAGCACCAGATTGGTGATGTTGCTGACGATCTCCTCGTAGGCATACCGGGGCGACGCCTTCAGCTTCTTCCACTCCGGATCGTTCGCAAAGGCGGCCCAGTGATCGGTCAACTCGGCAAGATCGGCGAAGCTCAGCATGTAGGTCAGGCTCGGCATCCGCGGCCCGATCAAGGTATCCCCAAAGAACACCGGGTGGCACCCCGCATGCTTGAAGATCTCAAACTCCCCATGGTGGAACATCTCCACCTTGCGGACATGGGCCGCGTCGCTCGGGCTCTCGTACGTACGCAGCTGGAAGATGCGCTTCGCCTTGGTCGCCGAGCTCGGCGGCGGCACCAGCTTCGGCCAGCCCTCGAACGCCGCCAGCAGCGAGCTCTCCACCCGCAGGAACGCCGGTGCCGTCGCCGGCGCGTTCCAGAACCCCTGTGCCGCACTCACGAACGCGTCGTCCTTCGCCAGCCGCAGATCCAACGTCGCCAGCCTCTCCACCGACGTGCTCGGAATCAGCACATAGTAGGTCGGCGTCTCCGGCCCGATGTCGAGCTTGAACGCCCCCACCGGCCCCATCCCCAGCCGTCCCAGCGCCGGAATCAGTGCCTCGGCAAAGTATTTCTCCGTGAGCTGTGTCTGCGGCCCGCTCTGCATGTGGTAGCGGCGAATCTGATAGAACTCCCGGACTCCCTCGGTCTGCGCCTCGGCTGGAACGCCCCGCCCCACCGCCGCGGCTGACGCGGCGAGAGACGCAGCAAGAAACGTGCGTCGCTGCATGTATCCTCCTGACACTGCTGTGACCGGATTCTACCGCAAGCGTTCCGCACGTCAATCTCACACGCTCTCTCTGCGCAGCCGCATCTCTGTGACTGCGCCGCGCAGAGGTGGGGGCGAGTTCCCTTACGCCGCTTTGGGCTGCCAGAGGGCGATGGTGGCGCCGGTGGGGTCGATCAGGATCGACATCCAGCCATAGCTCTCCACCTCATCCGCATTCCGGATGACCTTGGCGCCGAGCGCGGCGGCCTTGTCCGTGGCGGCGTGGATGTCGTCGACGCCGAGATACGGGAGCCACGCGGTGGGGGCGCGCTGGCATCGACATAATGCCGCCGCCGGGGCCGTTGTCGGGTTTGAACATCGCGTAGGACCCGACCGGCGTAGGCATATCGTTGAAGGTCCAGCCGCAGAGTTTGCCGTAGAACTCCTTCGCCTTGGGTAGGTCCGGAGTGTTGAGTTCGAGGTGCACAAATGGATTTGCCATGGGAATCATCCTTTTCGAGGTCGTTCTCTAGGTCGATCGCGTGGCCCGAGCGCAGCGATCTTCTTCGGCAGGTCCCGTGCTTGTGCACCGATGCTATGCCGGAGTGCTCCACTTGTCACTCCGGCTCCCGTGAATTGCGACCATCGCCTACGAGCGCAGCAGCGAGCCGACGAGTCCGCCGACCACCCCACCCTCCGCCCGCTCGGCTCGCCTGCGACGGCATGTACTCCATCAGCTGGTTCGCCAGGCGTGCGATCGGCAGGGTCTGCAGCCAGACGCGGCCGGGGCCGGTGAGGGCGGCCAGGAAGATCCCGTCGCCGCCGAAGATCATGTTGCGGATGCCCTGAATCCGCGTGATCTGGAAGGAGACGCTGGACTGGAAGGCGCCGACGTGACCGGGGTGCACCCGGAGGGTCTCGCCGGGGAGCGAGGTCGCGGGTGACGACCTCGCCGGAGAGCTCGAGCCAGGCGGTGCCGTACCCACTGACCTTCTGGAGGAGGAAGCCGTCGCCGCCGAAGATGCCGGCGCCCAGGGACTGCTGGAAGCCGACGCCGAGCTGCACGCCGGCGGTGGCGCAGAGGAAGCCGTGGCGATGCACGAGGTACTCGTAGCCCCGGCCGACCTGGACGGGGACAATATGGCCCGGAACGCGGGTGGCGAAGGCGACCTCGCCGGGGCCGCCGATGGCGCGGTACTCGGTCATGAAGAGGGAGCCACCGCCGGCGACGCGCTTGATGGCGCCGAAGAAGCCGCCGCCGCCGCCCATCTGAGTGTGGGTGGTCATCTGGATCGTTCTGGCTCATCCAGGAGAGTTCGCCGGCCTCCGAGATGACGGCGTCGTTGGCTCCGAGCAAGAACTCGAGGACAGGCATGGTGGTTCCAATAATCCGATGTTCCATTCACAACTCCCAAGAAAATGTCAAAACCTTGTGCAGTATAGTCGACGAGGAGACTCCCCTCCCCCTGACCTGAAGTCCTAAAGTCTTCCAATCAGGCCGGTTAAGTCCAAATCGAAGTCCACCCAAAGTACCCTCGGTCGAGGCTCGAACACGGGGTTCTGGGCACTGGCGTGGGCTCCGGAGGGCAGGGTTTGTCAAGCTGCGGGCTTTGTTTTTCGGCTGCCGAGACCGACGCGGAGCAGCACCTCGAGGATGCGGGCGGCGGCCTTGGCCGAGGCCCTGAGGTCGCCGGAGACCTTGCTGGTGCCGCCGAGGCGACGGCGGTAGTCGACCGGGATCTCGCGGATGCGCAGGCCGTGGTGGGCGGCTTTGATCTGCATCTCGAGGTTCCAGCCGTAGGTGAGCTCGGACATATGGAGCTGCTCGAGGGCGCTGCGGCGGATGGCGCGGAAGGGGCCCATGTCGGTGTAGCGGACGCCCTGGAAGAGGCGCAGCAGGAGGCCGACGAGGTGCGCGGCGAAGAGCTGCGAGGCGAGCATGGAGCCGGGTTCGCGGTGTGCCGCGGAGGCGACTGCCGAGGACGAAGTCGGCCTCGCCGTTGAGGATGGGGTCGATGAGGCGGGGCAGGTCGGCGACGACGTCCGAGCCGTCGCCATCCATGAAGACGAGGATGGTCGATTCCCTGCGGGCGGCGTGGGAGCCGGCGAGGCAGGCCGCGCCGTAGCCTCTTGGGCTGGTGATGACGCGGGCTCCGGCGGCGCGGGCGATTGCGGCGGTCGCGTCGGTGCTGCCGTTGTCGACGACGATGCACTCGGCGAGGAGCGGCCAGGGCATCTCGGCGACGACGCGGCCGATGGATTCGGCCTCGTTGAGCGCGGGGATGATGACGGAGATGGGCGGGGGATGGAGTTGCATTCCCGGTCAGGCTTCTTTTTCAGGGTAGCGGCCACGGCTTGATCGACCAGGTGCTGCGAAAAAGACTTCACCAGCCAGCATCGAGTTGATTTTCGCCGAAGCTCGATGATGAATCTGCGAAGAAAGATTTCAAAGGCAAAGACGCGCCACAACAGCCGCGGGATCGGGGCAAATGAAGCCCGGCAACCAGATCAGTTTCGGGTGGTTCCTGTGCATCGAAAATCATGGAGACCGAGCGCGATCGCTCGTCGTGACCGACAATCAAGACCGCAAGCAGAGACGAGTCGTCGGCTGCGCATCCAGAGAGATCGCAAGGATAAGAGGTCCATTTCAGCAGACTGAACCTGTCGACTCCGTCGCCACCGTGAGTTGCGCCAGAAGATCAGAACCACGAATGGACGATGAACAAGACTGCCGACGGATGGGCTTGCGCGACATCGGCGCTGGAACGATGGGATTCCCCAGCATCAGCACCCCGTGAGCGACCTCGATCTTTGAGGTATAGGAGCTTGGCAATGTCTCGTGCGACCTTGAGCCCTATGGCCGTGACGTAGTACCGCTTAACCGCTGTCTTCCCACATCGATGAGATTGGCCTGTTGCAACGCGTCGAGATCTGGCTTCGGGATAGATCCGCCTTCAACGGTTCCATGTCGACGATGCGCTTGTCGGCGATGGTCGTAAAGAGTTTACGGACAGCGGGACGGCCAAGCACGGACTGCAATGCAGATTGACGGTGGCGATATCTGCATTGCCATCGAGGTGACACTCTCCGGGCACAGTGTAGCGCAGCCTGATGCGACGGTCTACGCGGGATGATCACAGGCTCCAGCGGAGGCCGCAGTTGGCGCAGGCGGGGGGTGGGGCGCTGGTGAGCAGGCCGGCGCGGAAGCGCTGGTACTCGGGGCCGTTCCAGATCTCGCGCAGGGTGGATTGCGTGGCGTCGCCGAGGGTGAAGCTGCCGTAGCCCTTCATCGAGAAGGGCGCGATGCAGCAGGGCAGGACGCGGCCGTTGGCGGTGATGTACATCAGCGACCAAGGGCGGCGGCAGAGGGACCACGGGATTGTCGGTGCGCTGCATGCGGATGGACTCGCCGGGATCGACCGCGCCCGAGGCGGAGAAGGTGATGCCGAGCTCTTGGGCGACGGCCTCGGCCTCGCGGATGAGGGCCTCTTCGCGGGCGGTGGTGTGCTCGAAGAGAGCGGACTCCGCGCGGGCGAGCGAGGCCTCGTTGGCGGGCTCCTCGAAGAAGACCAGGCGCTGGAGGTAGACCTCGGGGACGCCGACCTCGTGGGCGAGGCGGACGAAGGCGGGGAGCTGATCGACGGTCTCGCGCAGGCCGGTGAGCCAGAGCGAGACGCGGGGTCTGGGGGCGTTGAGCTCGCGCTGCAGGCGGGTGAAGCGCTTTACGTTCTCGACGATCTTCGCGAAGAAGTCCTTGCCGCGGACCATCTGGTAGACCGCGGAGTCGGCGGCGTCGAGCGAGACGCGGAGCTCGTCGAGGCCGGCGTCGATCAGGGCGCGGCCGTTGGCCTCGGTGAATAGCGTCCCGTTGGTGTTGAAGAGGGTGTAGATGTTGCGGTCTTTGAGGTAGGCGACGCGCTGGGCGAGGTCCTTGACCAGCATGGGCTCGCCGATGCCGTGGAGGACGACGCGGGCGATGCGGGGGTACTGGTCGATGAGCGAGGTGAAGAGCGCCTAGGGCATGTCGGCCTCGGGCTCGAGCTGCTCGTAGGTGCGCGGGCAGGTGACGCAGAGGAGGTTGCAGCGGTTGGTGGTCTCGAGGTAGAGGCAGACGGGCTCGTGCTGCGACGACGGGCGAGAGCGCTTCTTCGGGCTTCTCGAAGTAGCGGCGCATGGCGTTCTTCTCCTCCTCGGCGCGGAGGGCGGCGGGGGTCATGCCCTCGTTCTCGATGGGCGTTGACGGAAGGATGGGAAGAAGTGTGCTCATAGCGGGTCGCTCGCGGCGATGCTGCGCTCGGGTTCGAAGAGGCTGCGGCGGGCAGACCAGGAGCCGAGCAGAGAACGCAGGCCGAGGTGGAGGAGGACGGCGGTCAGGACCGCGGTGTAGAGGTACTCGTTCAGCAGAAACATCTTGGGGCCGGGGTCGGCGAGCGCGGTGGTGTAGCCGTAGAAGAAGCCCATCAGATAGACCGCCGTGGGCAGGTTGGGCAGCAGGCAGAAGAACGGCACCAGCCAGGCGATGTACCAGGCGTAGTGCGGGGAGAAGAGCAGCATCAGGGCCGCCGCGAAGGCGAAGGTGGGGGCGAGGAAGGCCAGCGGCGGGCTGTCGGGCTGGGCGGCGGTGCGCCAGGACCAGAGGCTGAGGGCGGCGAAGATCGCGGCGCAGAGGAGGAAGAAGGCCGGCGAGCGGGAGGTGGTGCAGGCCGGGGAGCCGGTGCGCCCAGTCGAGCAGGAAGTAGCGGACGCCGGTGGCGAGGCCCTCCTCCTTGGCGTAGCCGAAGAGGAAGCCGAAGACCAGGGTGCCGACGCTCGCGTAGGCGGCGTAGCCGACGGCGATGAGGGCGGCGACGGTGGCGGGCATCTTGCCAGTCATCGCCGCGGCGGTAGAGGGCGGGGAGAAGGATGATCGGGTACATCTTGGTGAGGATGGCGAGGCCGAGGAAGAGGCCGGTGGCGATGGGGCGGTTGCGGGAGCGGGCGAGCAGGGCGAGGGCGATCAGGGCCATGGCGACGGAGTCGAGATGGCCGGAGCCGGCGATCTCCCAGATGAGCGAGCGGGCACCAGGCGTAGAGGAGGGTCTGCTCGCGGCGGGCGGCCGAGCGCGGCGAGGAGCTGGATGAGGGCGTAGAGCGGTGACGCCTTCGAAGAGGACCATCACGGTCTTCATGAAGACGACCGTCGGGCTGATGGCGGTGATGAGGTAGAAGAGCGCCTGGGCGGCGGGCGGGTAGATGGTGTGGGCGTAGAAGCGGCGGTTGATGTGGTCGAAGATGTCGGGATTGGCGGCGCGCAGGAGTGTGCAGCGCGGGGTCGCCGGGGACGTAGCGGTAGGGGCTGATGTGGGCGTGCTGGACGATGCCGTCCCAGACGTAGCGGTAGACGTCGGAGGAGAGGTAGGGGTCGGGATAGAGGACGACGAGGCGGCAGACGATGGCGACGCCGAGGATGATGGGGAAGGTGAAGCGGTCGGTCTTGCCGAGGAGGATGATCGCGCAGGCGAGGAGGTAGAGGGTGGCGGACCAGCCGGAGACGCCGGAGAAGCCGATGGTGAAGTGGCTGTACTCGCTGACCAGCTGGTGGGCGAGGGAGAACAGGCCGGCGCCGATGAGGAGCAGGGCGGCGTTGGTCTGCCAGGGGCGGAGCTCGAGGCGGAGCTTCATACGAGCACCGGCCTGCGCGCCAGAAGCGAGGCGCGGGTGTGGGGGGCGGCGTAGCCGTCGAGTTGCGGCGAAGGGCGGGCGGAGGCCGTCGAGGAGCTCGGACTCGAGCGTGGCGAGGGTCGCGGCGTCGTCGACGTCGTACCAGCGGGGGAGCTCGATGAGTTCGAGGTTGGCGGCGCGGGCGCGGGCGCAGGTCTGGGCGAAGACGGCGGAGGTGCTCCAGTCGATGTCGGCGAAGGGCTCGGGGTGGGGGTGCTTGAGGCCGATGAGGTAGTAGCCGCCGTCGTCGGAGGGGCCGAGGACGAGGCGGTCGCCGGGGCGGGAGAGCTCGTCGACGGCCTGCTCGAAGGCGGCGCGGGGGACGGTGGGCGAGTCGGAGTCGATGAGGCAGACGGAGGCGAAGCCGAGGGCGAGGATGTCCTGGGCGGCGTGGAGGAGGCGCTCGCCGAAGCCGTCGCCGCGCTGCGGGATGAGGGAGAAGTCGGGCGGGAGCAGGCCGTCGAAGGCGGCTTCGTCGCCGACGGGGGTGTAGGCAGACGAGGCCGGCGGCGCGGCCCTGGGCGGCGACCGCGGCGAGATTTTCGGCGGTGTCCCGCAGGAAGGAGATGATTGAGCGCGGCGGACTCTTCGAGGGTGAGAGGCGGCGAGAGGCGGGTCTTCACCTTGCCGGGGCGCGGGGCCTTGGCCATGATGGCGAGGGCGCAGAGGCTCGAGCGGGCGGCGGAGGAGATCGGGGTCGAGGGAGAGCATCGGGTAGGACATGGCTCAGGCGGCGCTCCTGTTGTGGACTGGCGCGTTGGGACTGGCGTGAGGTCCGCGAGGTCTGCAGGTCGAGGGTGCGGGGGACGCGGGACTCGGAGGGGTCGGAGCTCTTCTGGCAGACGGCGTACTGGTACCAGCCGTCGTACTCGATGGCGACCGAGCCCCAGGGCTGGGAGTAGATGAGGGTGGAGAAGTCTGCCGCGCGACATGACGTCGGCCTGGTGCGGTTCCCTGTAGCCGCCGGCCGACGTAAAGGGGAACCGCGGAGAGGAGCCACATGCAGCTGAGGGGGATCCGGGTGCGAAAGCCCGAGGTCGGCTCGGCGATAAAACATCGGCCGCCGGGACGGAGGACGCGGAAGATCTCGCGGACGACGGCTTCGCGGTTTTGCACGATCAGGAAGAGGCGGGAGACGACGAGGGCATCGACGAGGCCGAGCGCGCCGGGGAGCGCGTGGGCGTCGCCACGGCAGAAGGTGCAGTTGGGAAGACATCGGCGGCGGGCGCGGCGCTTGGCGCGGCGGAGGAGCGGCTCGGAGAGGTCGACGCCGGTGGTCTGGAGCTGGGGAAACTCCTGGGCGAGGCGGCAGGAGTAGAAGCCGGGGCCGCAGCCGACCTCGACGACATGGGTTCCGGGGCTGGGATCGCCGGAGGGGAATAGAGGAGCGGGCGATCTCCGGGGTGTGGTCGCGGAAGAGGTACTCGCGACAGAGGGCGTAGAACCAGCTACATCGCTCGAAGAGGCTCTCCGGCGGCTGGAGCAGAGGCTTGGCGGAAAGATTGCAGTCGCGTGTGTCCATGCGGTTCTGAACCTGCCGGGTTGGGGAATATCGCCTGTTGGCTTACGATGCGCGCTGGATCTGAATCCGCCGCCTTCCACTCTCCGTGCAGGTTTCGTCCAGCCGCAAAGCCTGGCCCGCTAAATCACAGCACAACAATACATCACAATCCCGCGGCGGTGGAGGGGACCACCGCCGTCGCGGGAGAGGTGCGTCGAACTAGCTGACGTCGCTCCAGTCGAGGACGACCTTGCCGGAGTTGCCGCTGTTCATCGCGGCGAAGCCGTCCTCGTAGTCGCGCCAGTTGAGGCGGTGGGTGATGACGCCGGAGATGTCGAGGCCGGACTCCAGCATGACCGTCATCTTGTACCAGGTCTCGTACATCTCGCGGCCGTAGATGCCGCGCAGCGTGAGCTGGTTGAAGATGACCTTGTTCCAGTCGATCGCGATCTCGGTGGAGGGGATGCCGAGCATGGAGATCTTGCCGCCGTGGCTCATGTTGTCGATCATGTCGCGGAAGGCCTGCGGATTGCCCGACATCTCGAGGCCGACGTCGAAGCCCTCGCGCATGCCCAGCTCGCGCTGCATCTCCTTGAGCGTCTTCTCGCGCGGATCGAGGGTGTGCTGGATGCCGACCTTTTGGGCCAGCTCGCGGCGGTAGGGGTTGGGGTCGGTGATGACGACGTGGCGGGCGCCGGCGTGGCGGGCCACAGCCGCAGCCATGATGCCGATGGGACCGGCGCCGGTGACGAGGACATCCTCGCCAAGCACCGGGAAGGCCAGCGCGGTGTGGACGGCGTTGCCGAAGGGATCGAAGATCGCGGCGACGTCGCGGGAGATGCCGGGATTGTGCTGCCAGATGTTCGACATGGGCAGAACGACGAACTCCGCGAATGCGCCCGCGCGGTTGACGCCGACGCCGAGCGTATTGGCGCAGAGATGGCGACGGCCGGCGAGGCAGTTGCGACAGCGGCCGCAGACGACGTGGCCTTCGCCGCTGACCAGCTGGCCGATCTCGAGATCGGTGACGTTCGAGCCCATCGCCACGACCTCGCCGACGAACTCGTGGCCGATGGTCAGGCCGACGGGGATGGTCGCGCTCGCCCATGCGTCCCAGTTGTAGATATGGAGATCCGTCCCACAGATGCCGGTGCGACAGCACGCGGATCTTTACGTCGTTGATGCCCATCTCGGGCTCGGGTACATCTTCGAGCCAGATGCCGCGCTCGGCCCGGCTCTTTACAAGTGCCTTCACAGTGTTTGCTACCTTCCCGCGCGCTTGCAGGCGATTCTCCGCCGCACCGCGCGCCAAACCTCTATTCTAAGCGCTTCCAGCCTGTGCGCATCCGGTCCGTATCCAGTGCCCATCCGGTACCATAGACGGAGCAAGCAGGAGGGGAGGCCAATTCCCTTCCCTCGCTCCTTCCACCTCTGAGCATACGAACTGTGTCGACCTCGCCCACCATTCCGCCCCCTGCGCCCCCTCCCGCTCCTTTTCTCGCCGATGTTTATACCTTCCAGTGGAGCGCGCTGAACTACCGGTTGCCGCTGATCAGCGCCAGCGCGGTTGCGCTGTGTTTGATCGTCGGCATCCTCGCCGGCCACCCCGGCGGCGCTCTGGTCGTCGGCCGGCGGCGCACTGACGATCGGCTTTGGAGCGAACCAGCGCATCTCCGACTCGCGGCTGCTGCCGATGCTGTTCGCGGTCCTCGCCATGGCGTCGGCGGCGCTTGCGGGAACGCTGGCCGGCCACGAAGGCATCGCGCTGATCCTCGCGTCGGCAGGCTCCGCGGCCATCTACGGCGTGCTGACGATCCGTCACGCGGGACTGGCGTGGGTGGGGCAGCAGGCGTCGGTGGCGCTGTTTGTGGCGTCGGCGTTTCCTACGGGGCCGGAGCGGGCGTTCGAACGCGCGGGCCTGATCGTGATCGGCGGCATGGTGCAGGTGCTGATCACCAGCGCCGGGCTGCACCTGATCCCGGAGCTGCGCAAAAATCTCTGGGAGATTCCGCATTCGCTCTACACCTCGCTGTACGAACAGCGCAGCGAGCTGCTGACCCGGCTGTACGAGCTTCCCGAGGCGCTGCCCGTGCCCGATCGAAAGACCGCTGCGATCTATGCGTTGCGGCTGGTGCTGACGGTGAGCCTGGCGTCGGAGGTCTATCGCCGGCTGGGCATTCGGTCGGGGTACTGGATTCCGATGACCGCGCTTCTGGTCCAGAAGCCCGCGTTCCGCGAGACGCTGAATCGCGCGCTGACGCGTGTCGGCGGAACTCTGGCGGGAGCGACGCTGGCGACGATCTTGGCCTCGTATGTGCGTCCGGGCCCATGGCCACTGGCGGCGCTGACCACCTTCTTCGCCTTCTGGTGCTTTGCAACCATCGCGGTGAACTATGGCCTGTTCAGCCTCTGCATCACCTCCTACATCGTGTTCCTGCTGTCGCTGAACCAGATCCCCGGACCGGAACTGGCGCACCGCAGGGCCGCATGCACCGCCGTGGGAGCGCTGATCGCGCTGTTGCTCCATCTGGACGCGCTGCGCCGTCCTGCGAAGGCTGCTGCGGAAGCATAAGGGCTTCCGCACGCTTGTGCCTGTGCGAGGCACTTTCTCGCCAATCAAAACAGGCTTGTGTTCTTATAAGAAGCGTCGATCGGATCAACCATCAATCCAAAACAACGATGTGATTCATCTCAACGGGATGTAATTCACCTTAACGGTACGGAGCTCCCCTGATGTTTATGCGCCAACCTCTCGCTGCCACCTCTCGCGTCATGATCACAGCCACGCTGCTGATGACCAGCATCGTGTCCTATGGACAGTTCACCGTCAACAGCCCGCAGTCCGTCGACCAGCGCGTCGATGCGCTGGTGAAGCAGATGACGCTCGATGAGAAGATCGATCTGATCGGCGGCGACACGCCCTTCCGCACGCATGCCATTTCGCGGCTCAACATTCCCTTCTTCCAGATGGCGGACGGTCCCGTCGGCGCGCACATTCCCGCACCGACCATCGCCTATGCCGCGGGCATCGGGCTGGCGGCATCGTGGGACGACGCGTTGGCGTTACAAATTGGCCAGCAGCTCGGCCGCGATTCGCGCTCGCGCGGCGCGGCGTTTCTGCTGGGACCGGGCGTGAACATCTATCGCGCGCCGATGAACGGCCGCAACTTCGAGTACTTCGGCGAGGATCCGTTCCTGGCAGGCAGGATCGCCGTCGGTTACATTCGCGGCGTGCAGGATGAAGGCGTGTCGGCGACGGTCAAGCACTTCATGGGCAACAACTCCGAGTATCTGCGCCATGACAGCGACTCGGTGATCGACGAGCGCACCATGCGCGAGATCTATATGCCGGTCTTCGAGGCCGCGGTGAAGACGGCCAAGGTGGGCGCCATCATGGACTCGTACAACATCACCAACGGCGAGCACATGACGCAGAACCACCGCCTGAACGTGGATATTGCGAAGGGCGAGTGGCACTTCCCCGGCGTCATCATGTCGGACTGGGTGGCGACCTACGACACGGCCGCGGCAGCCAATGGCGGACTCGATCTGGAGATGCCCTTCGGCGTCTACTTCAGCCGCGAAAAGATCCTTCCGCTGATAAGAACGGAACCATCACCGAAGCGACGCTCGACGACAAGGTGCGGCGCATTCTGCGCGTCGCGGCGGCCTTCGGATGGCTGGATCGTCCGCAGCTCGACACCGATATTCCGCGCTACAATCTGCAGGGCCGCGACGCCTCGTTGCAGGCCGCGACCGAGGGCGCGGTGCTGCTGCAGAACGAGCACCACGCGCTGCCGCTCGATAAGGCCGCGCTGAAGACGATTGCGGTGATCGGACCGGATGCGACGCAGACCGTCACCACCGGCGGCGGCAGCGGCGAGGTGGTGAGCTTCGCCAACACCAATCTGCTGGTCGGCATCAGCGACTACCTCGGCGAGAAGACGAAGGTCCTCTACTCGCGCGGCCTCTACAGCACCTATCAGCTGGCGCGCCTCACGCACTTCACCACCGATGCCGAGGGCACGACCGCTGGCGTTACGCTGACCAGCTACGCGAAGCCGAATCTCGAGGGCGATGTGACCGGCACCGCGGTCCAGCCGACGATGATGACCGCAGGCTCCACGCGCCGCGAGCCGGAAGAGCAGGAGATGAACGCGCTCACCAGCCACAGGAACGCGAATCCGTACACGCGGCCCACGACGAGCAGCAAGTGGGTCGGCTACTACACGCCGACCGAGAGCGGTAAGTATCGCGGTGTTTGTGCAGACCGATGGCAAGTACCGACTGCTGGTCGATGACAAGGTCGTCTTCGATAGCTCGATTGTGCCGAAGTACATCCTGAACCAGACGACGCTGGAGTTGAGCAAGGCTCCGCATAAGGTGGAGCTGCAGCAGCTCTCGCAGCAGCTTGCTTCGGTCTCCGGCATGCGGCGTCGGCATCGCGCCGCTCAGCACGATCGTCGACGAGGACGCGCTGAAGATGGCGGCCCATGCGGACGCGGTCATTCTGTCGGTCGGCTTCAACGCGGCGTCTGAGTCGGAAGGCGGCGATCGCAGCTTCGATCTGCCGGTCGGGCAGGACGCAGCTGATCGAGCGCATCGGCGAGATGGACAAGAAGGCGGGCAAGAAGACCATCGTCATGATCACCTCCGGCGGCAGCGTCAATGTGACGCCGTGGAAGGACGATGTCGATGGCATCTTCGAGACCTGGTATGCGGGCGAAGAGGGCGGCGTGGCTGCGGCGCGGCTGCTGTTCGGCGAGGCGAATCCCTCGGGTCACCTGCCGATCAGCTGGGAGAAGCAGATCACGGATAATCCCAGCTACGCGCACTACTATCCGGATGCGGGCACGAACAAGATCGTCTATCGCGAGGGCATCTTCATGGGCTATCGCGGCTATGAGCACAACCATGTCGAGCCGCAGTATCCCTTCGGATTTGGCCTGTCGTACACGACGTTCAAGTTCGGCAACCTGAAGAGCACGCCGACCGGCGATGGTCGCTTACTCTGTGACCTTCGATGTAACAAATACCGGGCAGCGTGCCGGTGCGACCGTAGCGCAGCTCTACGTTGGCGAGACCTCGCCCTCGGTGGAGCGGCCTGCGAAGGAGCTGAAGGGCTTCGAGCGCGTCGATGCTGGAGCCGGGCCAGACCAAGCAGGTGAGCATGAAGCTCGATCCGCGCAGCTTCAGCTTCTTCGACGTGAAGGCGGGCGCATGGCACGCCGATGCCGGAGACTACGAGCTTCTGCTGGGCGACTCGTCGGCGGACATTCAACAGAAGGCTGCGATTCACCTCGCGCAGCCGTTGACCACCTCGGTGAGCGAACAGCCGTAGCTCAAGACTCACCGTACCCACGCAACGCAATCAGGCTTCCGCGACAGTCCGTGCGGAGGCCTGATTTGTTTCCAGCGCGAAGATCACGCGTGCGGCAGCAGCACCGCGGAGCTCTCGGTGGCATCGCTGGCGATCGACTGGAGGCGCCTGATTCGCCTGCTCCAGCGGGAAGGTCTGCACCGACGGCGTCAGACCGATCTGCTTCGGCAATCCGCAGGAAGTCGCGGCCATCCTGCCGGGTCATATTCGCGACGCTGCGCAGCTGCCGCTCCTGCCAGAGCAGCGAGTCGTAGTCGAACTCCGGGATACGGTCGAGATGAATCGCATTGATGGCGACGATGCCGCCCTTCGCGATCGAACGCAGCGCCGCGATGACCACATCGCCCGACGGCGCAAAGGTGATCGCGGCGTCGAGCCGCTCCGGAGGCGAGTCCGTCGCCTCGCCCACCCACACGGCGCCGAGCTCCCGCGCGATGCGCTGATGCGACGCGCCGCGCGTGCTGACGTAGACGCGACAGTCCCACGCCTGCAGCACCTTGATCATCAACTGCGCCGACGAGCCGAAGCCGAAGAGGCCCACGCTCTGCCCCGGCTTCACCTCGGCCACGCGCAGGCTGCGAAACCCGATGATGCCCGCACAGAGCAGCGGAGCGGCGGCGATGTCGGACAGGCCCTGCGGCAGCGGCAGCAGGAAGTCGGTTCGCGCCGTGGTGTACTCGGCAAAGCCACCGTTGTGGGTGTAGCCGGTGTAGGTCGGCGCATCGCAGAGGTTCTCCCGCGCGCTGCGGCAGTAGCGGCAGGTTCCATCCGTACCGCCGACCCAGGAGACGCCGACGCGCATCCCCGCAGGAAGCTCCGGCGAGGGCGACTCGACCACCTCGGCGACGATCTGGTGCCCTGGGATCAGCGCAGCCATCCGTTGCGGAAGCTCGCCGGCCGCGATGTGCAGATCGGTGCGGCAGACCCCGCAGGCAAGCACCCGCAGCAGCGCCTCGCCCGGCGCCGGGACCGGCATCGGCAGATCTTCGATCGCCAAAGGGTTCTCACGCAGAGGCCCCGGTCTTCTCAGAACAGCAGCTCGCATCGCAGCACCCCTCACACGACAGCCCATTCCGTCGAGCAGCAATCGCGCATCAGACCCACACCAGGATAATTGCCGCGATCGCCGCAATAGCCGTGGCAAAGCGACCCGGCTCCGGTCCGCCGGAGAGCGGCTCCTCCGCCAGCGCGAGATAGCCATGGGACACCGTTCCTCAGGCATGCGTCACCGGAAAGATCCTCTTTCCCGCAAAGAGCATCCGCGCCGAGAGCGCAAAGAGATTGAAGCCGAAGATGCCGAGATAGGCGTAGAGCAGCCAGGCGATCTGCCGGGAGCTTAGGTTCCGCGCAAACAGCAGGGCCACGGCAGACGCCATGGCAATGCCCGAGGACACGTAGCACCACTGCGCCGCATGATGCTCCGCGGTCTCGCGGGCGACGATGAACTCCGTGATCGCGGCCATCGCCGCCTGCAGCGAGGCGAGATACAGAAACCAATGAAGATCGATGCGGTCGTAGGCCAGAGCGAACAGCAGCACCCCAATCACCGCGCCGCACACGCCCTGGATGCGGAGCGCCAGCCGTCCGGGCTGGCGATGCGACACCAGAAAGCTGGTGATCAGCACGATCGCGCTGTCGATGGTGCCGTAGGCCGCAAGGCACAGAATCGAGATCAGGATCGCAAACGGCAGCAGCAGCAGCGTCGCCGCCATCTCCGGCAGGAACAGGATTCCGGTGCCGGCCAAGATAGCCAACAGCCCACGCACCATCGTCGCCACCCAATATTCGGAGTAAGCTTTCATCGATGCCTCCCGCCCCTCGCGGCACGCCGAGGAGCAACCTGCATCCTCGTCACCGTCATCTCTATCCTCGTCGCGATCCTCGTCGCGTGCGGACCGAGCGCGGCGACGGCCGATCCCACAGACGCCGGAGCAACGTCACGGCAACCGTTCCGAAACCGTGAGAGTCGCACCGAATATACCACCACGCTGGAGGTCTTCCATGCTGGTTCTCGCCGATCCCATCTCCCTCTCCCTCGACACCATCCTGCTCGCAACCGACTTCTGTGCCGAATCCGAGCGGGCCGCGGCCTACGCGAAGGCCCTGGCGCGGCGCTTCGGCTCCACCCTCGAGATCGCCCACGTCTTCGATCCCTCCCTCGTGACCTCCTACGAGGAGGCGATCGTCGGCCTTCCCGTCGGCAGAGAGGCGCAGGATCTGCGCCGAGGGCCTGCAGGAGCTCAGCCAGCGCCTCGCCTACCCCGGAGTGGTCACGCGCACGGTGTCGGCCGAGGCGCATCAGCCCGCTCCGGCGCTGCTCCAGATCGTCAAGGAGCATCACGTGGATCTGCTGGTCGCGGGAACGCAGTCGAAGTCCGGCCTGGAGCGCCTGCGTGCTGGGCTCGACCGCCGAACAGCTGCTCCGCAACGCGGAGTGTCCGGTGCTCACGGTCGGCCCCAAGGCGCGTGAGCCCGAAGACGCGCCCCTCGTCTTCCGCTCCATCATCTACGCGACGGACTTCTCGGCCGAGGCGGCAAAGGCCGCCGTCTATGCGCTCTCCTTTGCCGAAAACAGCCAGGCCCGGCTCTACTCCTGCTACGTGCGTCCCCGCGATCCGGAGGGCCCGGCGATCGACCGAGCTGCGCGACAGCGCGTTTCTGAAGGCGTTGCAGCGGATGATTCCCGAAGGCTCCTACGACTGGTGCAGCCCCGAGTGCGTGGTCGAACACGGCGACGCCGCAACCGCAATCCTCCATCTCGCGGAGCGGGTGCACGCCGACCTGATCGTTCTCGGCGCGCGCCGGGCATCCTTCTGGCTGACGCACGTCGAACGCGGACTGAGCTCGCGCCTGCTCGCCGAGGCGGCTTGCCCGGTGATGACCGTCTCATAGGGCGCCGCGATCCTCGCGAAGACCGCGGCCTTCCACAATCGAGACGATAGAATCATATTGTAGGCACGCAAGACGGCCGATGGATGCGCCGATCCCGTCAGGCGCCTCGATTGAGGTTTTTTCGATTCATGCCCGCTCTCTCACGCTCCTCCCTCGGCTCGCGGTGCGCCCACTGCGAACACCGCAGCCAGCGCATGTTCTGCAATCTCTCCGAAGCCGCCCTGGCGGACTTCGACTCCATCGGCACCCCGATCACGCTGCCCAAAGGCGCCATCCTCTTCCGCGAGCAGGACGCGGGCGACGGCGTGCTCGTCCTCTGCAGCGGGCAGGTCAAGCTCTCCTGCACCTCGCGCGAGGGCAAGGTGCTCATCCTGAAGATCGCGGTTCCCGGAGACGTGCTCGGCCTCGGAGCGGTCATCTCGGGCTCCCGCTTCGAGCTCACCGCCGAGACCATCGAGCCGGTGCAGCTCAAGAAGATTCGCCGCGACGACGTCCTCGCCTTCCTCGAGCGCCACGGCGAGGCGAGCATGCACGCCGCCAAGGCGCTCTCCGCGGAGTACAAATCGGCCTTCTTCGATGCCCGCCGGCTGGCCCTGTCCGGCTCCGCCGCCGGCCGGCTCGCGGGCGTTCTGCTCGATTGGGGCCGCGCAGCCTCCTGCGGCAAGCCCGAGATGCGCTTCACCATGGCGCTCACCCACGAGGATCTGGCCAGCCTCGCCGGCACCTCGCGCGAGACCGTCACCCGCGCCCTGGGACAGTTCAAGAAAGAGAAGCTGATCGAGATCCACGGCAGCTCGCTGCATATTCTTGAGCCGGATCGTCTGGCGCAGCTTTCGGCCTGAGCATCCCCGCACGTGCGAACCACGGGCGAACCACGCGCGAACATCGACCGGCACAAATCAGTCGGCAACCGCCCTAACTTTTGCGATACTGTGGACCGAGCACCCGCCTTTCGAGAGAGGATATCTGTGCAACTCGGTCTCTTTACCCCCGTCTTCAACTCCCTGCCCTTCGACGCTCTCCTCACCGAACTCAAGCGCTACCCCGAGATCACCACACTGGAGCTTGGCACCGGCGGCTGGCCGGGCGGCAAGCCACCTCAACCTCGATACCCTGCTCGCCAGCAAGTCCGCCGCAGCGGACTTCCGCGCGAAGCTGCGGGACGCTGGGCTGACCATCAGCGCGCTCTCCTGCCACAACAACCCCGTCCACCCGAATCCCGGGATTGCCCAGCGCGACGACGCGGTCCTGCGCAAGACCGTGCAGCTCGCCGAGAGCCTCGAGGTGCCCATCGTGATTACATTCTCGGGCTGCCCCGGGGCCTCCGCGCAGGACACCGTGCCCAACTGGATCACCACCTCGTGGCCGCCGGAGTACTCCGACGCGCTGGCGTGGCAGTGGGACGAACGGCTGATTCCCTACTGGAAGGACACCACCGCCTTCGCCGCGAACGCTGGCGTGAAGATCGCGCTCGAGGCGCACCCCGGCTTCTGCGTCTACAACGTGGAGACGATGCTTCGCCTGCGCGCGGCCGCAGGCCCGTCGCTCGGCATCAACCTCGATCCCAGCCATCTCTGGTGGCAGGGCGTCGACATCCCCGCCGCCATCGCCGCGCTGGGCGACGCCATCTTCCACGTCCACGCGAAGGACGTAGCCATCAACCCCACCATGCGCAACATCAACGGCGTGCTCGACACCAAGAGCTACCGCGATATGGCGCTCCGCTCCTGGCTCTTCCGCTCGGTCGGCTGGGGCCACAGCGAGGTGGAGTGGAAGCAGATCGTCTCCGCGCTGCGCCTCGTCGGCTACGACTACGTCCTCAGCATCGAGCACGAGGACGCGCTCGCCTCGACCCACGAGGGCCTGTCCTCGGCGATCGATCTGCTCTCGCGCGTGTTGTTGAAGGAGCCGGCAGTCGAAGCCTGGTGGGCCTAGTTGTTTGGCTCTAGCTGCTGCGGACGGAAGGCAGAGAAACCCTCCATCCGCAGCAGCACAGGCGTTTAGAGCGGCGCCTCGACGGGCAGCTCTCCAGCCGCCTCCGCCGCACCCACGCTGGCCTTCTCTTTGTCCGAGAAGGTCAGCAGGAACAGGACCAGCACGGCGGCCGAAGCGACAGCGGCAAACAGCCAGATCGAGCGCCACGCATGCACCGCGGCACCCGCCGCCGTCAGCGTCGTGTAGTGCTCGACGACCGCGCCCGACAGCCACGATCCAACGAACATGCCCACGCCATAGGTGATGAAGGTGATCAGTCCCTGCGCCGCGGCCCGCAGCGCCAGCGAGGACTTGCGGTCGATGTAGATCTGCCCGGTGACGAAGAAGAAGTCATAGCAGATGCCGTGCAGCAGGATGCCGAGCCCGAACATCCACACGTGCGCATCGGCGTTGCCGTAGGCGAACAGCGCGTAGCGCAGCACCCACGCCAGCATGCCCGCGACCAGCATGTACTTGACGCCGAGCCTGCGGAAGAACCACGGGATCAGCAGCATGCAGAACAGCTCCGACATCTGCCCGCCGGTCATCTTGCCGGCTGCGTTCTTCACGCCCGCCTCATTCAGAAACAGGTTGGTGAAGGCGTAGTAGAACTGCAGCGGGATGCAGATGAGAAACGATGCGATCGCGAAGATCGCCATCGAGCGCTCGCGCAGCAGCGACCGCGCCTCCTTGGGGAAGACGCTCTCGACGCGTGAACTTGCTCTCGCGCGCCAGCGGCGGGGTATCCGGCAGCGTGAGGCAGTAGGCCGCCATCAGCAGCGAGAGCGCCCCCGCGACCTGCAGCGGCCGCGCCGTGCTCTCGAGCCCCAGCGTGCCGATCAGCAGCCCGGCGGTGATCCATCCCGCGGTGCCCAGCACGCGGATCGGTCCGAACTCCAGCTTGGGCTCGCGCATCTGGCGAAAGGCCAGCGAGTTGGTCAGCGCCAGCGTCGGCATGTAGCACAGGCTGTACAGCAGCAGAAGAACGTACTCGATCGTGAACGTTTTCTGCAGCGAAGCAGCCAGCAGCAGCGCGCCGCCCAGCAGATGCAGCACCGCCAGCACGCGCTGCGTGGCGAAGAGCTTGTCCGCGATCAGCCCCACAAAGAACGGAGCGATCATCGCGCCCACCGCCGTCGTGCCTGCGGCGAGGCCAATCTGTTCGCCGGAGAAGTGCAGCGACTTCGTCAGCCAGGTTGCGAGCGTGACGTACCACGCTCCCCAGATGAAGTACTGGAGAAACATCATCGTGCCCAGCCGTACCCGGATCTGCATCTTCATGCGGTCGCCTTCCCTTCGTCCATCATGCTCGCTCACTGCTGTCTTCGTCCGTCTCCACCGACTGCCACACGCCGCCCAGCGCATGGCTGCGCAGCATGGCATCGACGACGCGCGAGGTATGCGTCGCGTCCGCGAAGGTGCACAAGGTCGCCGGCGCCGGAACACATCCGACACCCTCGCGAATACACCGATACGCATCCGCGATCACATTGCGGAACGCGTCGGCCCACGCCTCCTGATGGCCGCCGGGCAGATGCGCATAGCTGCGCGCCTCGGGCCGCAGCAGCGCAGGATCCTTCGCCAGCACCATATTGCGCCTGATCCTGACGCCCGACCCAAAGCTCATTCTGATGCTCCTGGTTCCAGCGCAACGAGGCGGTCCGGCCATTCAGCTCGATCTCCAGATTGTTCTTGTGTCCCGGCAGCACCTGCCCGACGGTGAGGCAGCCCTTGGCTCCATTGTCGAAGCGCAGCAGCACGCTCGCCAGGTCCTCGCTCGTCACCTCGACCGGCGTGCGCTCTCCATCGCTCGCGCTCACGAACGCCTCCGCCGAAGCGCCCGCCGAGTAGCGCGTCTTCACCACCGTGGTCAGGTCCGCGAGCACCGCCGTGATCCTCTGCCCCGAGGTGTGCTCCGCCAGATCGCACCAGTGCGAGCCGATGTCCGCAAGCGCCGAGCTCACGCCGCCCTTCGCCGGATCCGAACGCCACGAGTACACCTTGTCGCTGGTCATCCAGTCCTGCAGATAGTGACCGTGGATAAACACCACACGGCCGATCTCATCGCCTGCGATCATCGCGCGCGCCTGCTGCACCAGCGGATTGCCGCGATAGTTGAAGGTGACGGCGTTCACCACGCCCGCGGCCGCAGCGGCATCGCGCAGCCTGCGGCACTGCTCCGGGTCGATCGCGAGCGGCTTATCCGAGATCACGTGCTTGCCCGCCTCGAGCGCCGCCATGCTGACCGGAAAATGGAGATAGCTCGGCGTGGTGTTGTGCACCACCTGAATCTCCGGATCGGCGATCAGCTCTTTATAGTCGCCATAGAATCGACCGACGCCGTACTCGCGCGCCTTCTTCTCGGCCGAGGCCGCACTCGAGCCCGCGATGGCGATCACATCGACATCGCCCAGACGTCGCACCGCGTCGATGTGGTGGGGAGCGATGAACCCCGGACCAATCAGCCCCATACCGATTCTTCCCAACTGCTTCATGCTCTCTCCCGATCGTAATTTGTAACAATTTTTGTCAAACCATCTGCCGATCCTGCAGCTCCTCGGAGCGCATCGGCCACTCGCCGCGATGATAATTGACCCACCCCAGCACCGTCCATGCGCATCGGATCCCGGCACGGGAGCATCTGAAATAGTATGGAAACTAGCGGCAGCATCCCTCTTCGGCGATTCGGCAAGACAGACGTTCAGATCTCGGCTCTCGGCTCCGGCGGCCATCATCTCGGCGGCGCGAAGGATGAGAAGACCGCGGTCGAGCTCGTCCACACGCGCGCTCGACGGCGGCATCACCTTCTACGACTGCTGCTGGGAGTACAGCCGCGGCAAGGCCGAAGACTGGCTGGGCAAGGGCCTCAAGGGCCAGCGCGACAAGGCCTTCCTGATGACCAAGGTCTGCACCCACGGCCGCGACGCCTCGCTCGCCACGCAGATGCTCGAGCAGAGCCTGCGACGGCTACAGACCGACCACATCGATCTCTGGCAGATCCACGGCGTCGGCTTCGCCAACGATCCCGATCTCTTCATCCGCCCGGGCGGCGCCGCCGAGGCGCTGCTGAAGGCCAAGAAGGAAGGCAAGGTCCGCTTCGTCGGATTCACCGGCCACAAGGACCCCGAGGTCCATCTCGCCATGCTCAACACCGGCTTCCCCTTCGACGCCGTGCAGATGCCGCTGAACCCCTTCGACGCCAACTTCCACCAGTTCAGCTTCGAGCAGAAGGTGCTTCCCGTGCTCAACCAGCGCGGCATCGCGGTGCTCGGCATGAAGCCCATCTGCGGCCACGGCGAGCCGGTCCAGCAGGGCATCTTCACCGCGCAGGAGATGCTGCGCTACGCCATGTCGCTGCCCGTCACCACCACCATCTCCGGCTTCGGCGAACATGGACATCCTCAAGCAGAACCTCAAGATCGCCCAGGGCTTCACGCCGCTCTCCGCGACCGAGATGCAGGCGCTCCGCGATCGCGCCAAGCCCTACGCCGGCGACGGCCGCTTCGAGCCCTATAAGATCTCCCTGAAGTACGACAACCCCGAGGCGCGCATGGCGCACGACTTCCCCATCGACATGCAGCAGATCGAGACCAAGCAGCTGGTCGCCGAGACCCAGAACACCGGCCGGCCCTTCCCGCAGGTCTAAGCCGCACACGCCGCGGCTCTCCGCTCGACCACTCGACATCAGGAAAGAAGATTCATGAAGAAATTTCTGCAGCTCGATAAAACGCAAGACCACACCGCAGGAGATCTCGCGACGCCTGCGCAGCCCGAGCTCTCGCGCCGCCGCTTCCTGCAAGCCGCCGCCGTCACCGGTGTCTCCGCCGTTGTCCCGGCCGCCGCGGTAACGATGGGAGCGCCCGCAGCGCAGGCCCAGGCCGCCCACGCCGCACGCCGCCGCCGGCTGCCAGCCCCGAAGCTGCCCAACCCGATCATCCCCAACTTCCCCGGTCTGTACGGCAGCTCGCAAGTCCGGCTTCACAGGTCCCCAAACGCCCCATGGGCAGCACCGGCCTCGCAGGTCTCGATCCTCGGCATGGGCGGCTATCACCTCGGCACCGCAGCCAGCCAGGACGTCGTCAACGACATGGTCGCCAAGGCACTCGACCACGGCATCAACTTCTTCGACAACGCCTGGGAGTACCACAACGGCATGAGCGAAGAGCGCCTCGGCATCGCCCTCAAGGGCAAGCGCGACCAGGCCATCCTGATGACCGGCGTCTGCACCTACGGCCGCAAGAAAGACGTTGCCATGCGCCAGCTCGAGGACTCGCTCACCCGCCTGCAGACCGATCACCTCGACGTCTGGCAGGTCCACGATGTCATCTACTACAACGATCCCGAGCTCGCCTACGATGCCGACGGCGTGCTCGAGGCGCTCACCCTGGCCAAGCAGCAGGGCAAGGTGCGCTTCGTCGGCTTCACCGGCCACAAGAACCCCTCCATCCACCTCGACATGCTCAACCGCGGCTTCCACTTCGATACCGTGCAGATGCCGATCAATCCCTTCGATCCCAGCTTCCGCTCGTTCGAAAACAACGTGCTCCCGGTCGCGTTACAAAAGCGCATGGCGGTCATCTCCGATGAAGAGCATGAGCGGCTCCGGCGAGTCGATCGTGCGTGGCGCGCTCACTCCGACCGAAGCGCTCTCCTATGCGATGAGCGTCCCCGGCGTCTCGACCACCGTCTCGGGCATGGAGAGCATGGAGGTCCTCGACCAGAACCTCGAGATCCTCAGCAACTTCAAGCCGCTCGACGAGAAGCAGATGGACGCCCTGCGCGAGCATGCGCAGGCAGTTCAACGACGGCCGCTACGAACTCTACAAGATGTCGGTGAAGTACGACAGCGACCTCGGCCGCGAGCAGCACCACTTCCCCACCGCCGCGGCGATGCCCTTGTAAAACCCAGTTTATGTTGCCCTCAGAGCCAATAAGAAGAGCAAAGCCCGATCCGTGATTCCTGATCGGGCTTTGCTCTTGGGTCCTGCCCTTCAGTGAGGGATCCCGTTACACGTCGAAGCTGTCGCCACCGGAGTCGAAGTCGCTCGATCCATCGTCGTAGCTCGCGTCCTCGGCAACATCGTTGTTGTCGTACGAAGCGTCGTCCGAAAGGAAGAGCGATCGTCGCGTCCAGAGTCCTCGACGTAGTAGTTGTTGACGACCTCCTCCGGCCGGCCACCACCGCCGCCAAACCCACCAAAGCCCATATCCGAGCCATAGCCGGCCGAGTGCCCAAAGCCGTGCATCAGGCTCTCGATTCCCTCGAACGCCAACGCGCCCGCGGCCACTCCCGCAGCCGTCTGCGCGGCGCCGCGCAGGAATCCGCCGCTCTGCGACGGCGGCGCAGCGAACCAGCCGGCGCCCCATAGGCCGGAGCGCATAGGTCGGCGCATAAGCCGGCGGAGGCGGCGAGGAACCGGCGTGTAGTTGCGGCTGCGCGTACGACGCTTGCGGCGGAGGAGGCGGCGGTGGCGGAGCCGGACGCGCCGGCTCCTCGCTGCGCCCGAGCAGGCTGCCCAGGAAGCTGGTGCTGGGCTTCGGCTGCTGCGCCTGCTGGCGGAGCTGGTCGGCCTCCGCCTTGGCATCGGCAAGCTGCTTCTGCGCCTGGGTCAACGCATACTGCTGCACCAGCACCGTCTGCGCCAGAATATACATCGCATCGGGATTCCGTCCGAGATTCTGTTGAAGATACTGCTCGGCGTCCGCATCCTTCTCAGGCAACTGCGTTCCGTTGATGCGCTCCACCAATCCTTGGAGCATCTGCTGTTCTTGCGCGGTCATAAGATTCCTCTGCCAAACGATATCAAAGTGCTACTCTGTAAGACGCCAACCAGCCCCGAAGGGTGGGCGCCGGATATTCATACGCCCACAACGCACGCTTTGTTCCCTCTTCCAGCCTGTCCGCACCGCCTCAGCGCTCTCCCGGATGATACGTCCGCTCCGTATGCCCCTTCAGCTGCTCCGGATAGAAGTAAACCTCGCGCAGATTCCCGCTGGCGTACCGCTCGGCCTCATCGTCGAAGTGCTTCGACTCGGGATGGCCGCTCTCGCCGCCCGCGGTCACCGCCCGCGCCCGCACCCTGTCGCCGAACTCCACCACCGCCACAAAGCTGTTGCCGCTGGTCCCATACCACTTCTTCGTCCCCGGATACTGCCGCGCTCCAAACGACGCCAGCGATCCCCACAGCGACGAGACGAACGGCACCGGAATGCTCGGCCCCGCATCGTTGAACGGCTGCACGATATCGCCCGTCAGCCGCTGGAAGCGGTTGATCTCGCCCCACGGCGTCTGCCAGTTGCCGAAGTCGGCCGTCAGCTTGTCGGAGGCCGTCGCCAGCGCCGCCAGCAGCGCCTCGGCCGGCACCTGCGTCGCGACGTACTCCTCGCTCGGCATCCCGGCCTCGCGCGCCGGCTGCGCCTGCGCGTCCGCAGCAACTCCGTGCCCCAGATACACCGCCAGCGAGGTCGCCGTCGAGTCCGACCCCAGCGATCGTCCCAGTCGCGCAGCAGCGCGATCTGCCCGGCCAGCTTCGCCTTCATCGGAGCAGTCCGCCGGCAGCGCCTCCCACGCCTCGACCAGCACCGGAACCGTCCGCGCAAACCACGGCAGATAGCTGTCGTACGCCGCCGCCATCAGCGAATCCGCGTGAAGTCCTTCCTGTCCCGCCAGCACCCGCATCGCATGCAGCCCGCGCGCCGACTCGATCCCCTGCTCCACATACGCCGGAAAGTCCGCCCGCTTCAGCGAGCTCTCGCCCGCGCCGTTCCAGGGCGAATCGTTCACGTTGAACAGATACCCGCTCTTCGGATTCTTCAGATGCGGCGCCTCCTCGACCGTCATCAGCCCCTTCCAATCCGTCGCCGGATCGCTGCCATCCACCGGCTTCGTGTAATCGAACCGCGTATCCCGCCGCGGAATGAAGTTCCCATGCCAGTACGCGATATCCCCATCCGCATCGGCGAAGATCGTGTTGTTCGACGAGTTCGCCTTCAGCTCCATCGTCTTCCGATACTCGGCATAGTTCCGCGCCTTGGTCCGCAGATAGCTCTGCTCCAGCGCCGGCACCGGAATATTCATCAGCTTGATCGACACCCACGGCCGTTCTCCGCGCGAATCACCGGGCCATGCTGCGGTGAAGTACGCCGTAAACGTCCGCTCCGCCATCCCATGCTCGGTCCGGTACGGAATCGTGATCTGCCTCTCGATCACCGGCCGCTGCTCGCTCCCGTATTTGTAACTCCAGCTGGTCGCCCTTCTGCGTCACCGTCTCCAGAAACTCATCCACCGCATCCACGCCGCTCGAGGTATGCATCCATCCCGCGCGGTCGTTGAAGCCCTGATAGACGAAGAACTGCCCCCACGTCACCGCGCCATACGCATCGAGCCCCTCGTCGCTGCGCATTTGTAACTCCGACCGGAAGAAGAACGACGTATGCGGATTGATCAGCAGCAGCGCGTGATGCCCCAGCGTATTGCCGGGCGCGATCGCAACGCCGTTCGACCCGCGCGGCTCATCGTCATTCGGCAGCGAGATCACCGCCACGGAGCTTGCGCGCGTCCGGCAGCGCCATCGCCGCCACCGCGCCGACCGTCGGCTTGGCCGCGTAGAACGCCTCCAGCTTCTTCAGATCCACGCGCTCGATATCCCCGCCGATGCTGCCCTCCGTGAACGAGAGCGCCATCCACGGCTCGAAGTGCGTGATCACGCGCGGCTTCACCTCGGGATGCTGTCGCCAGATAGTAGTTCACGCCATCCGCCCACGCATCCATCAGCCGCTTCAGCCACGCCGGGCTCGCCGCGTAGTCCTTCTTCAGATCCTCGGGATCGATAAACAGCCGCTGCCGCAGATCCTGCCAGATGGCCTTCTCGCCCTCGGCCTGCGCCGTCCATCCCAGCGAGGTCAGGTAGTTCGTCTCCACGCGGTTGAAGTCGTCCTCGCACTGCGCATAGATCATGCCAAAGACCGCATCCGCGTCCGTCTTCCCGGACACATGCGCGATGCCCCAATCATCGCGCACGATCGTCACGCGCTGGGCCTCCCGCTCCCACTGCGCCTTCCCCTGCGCCTGCGCCGCCGTGGCGATCCCGCACCCACCGCCGCCAACAGCACCCACCGCATCCAGACCGACCGTCCCGCGTTCGTCATCCCGCTCCTTAGTCCTTTCGACGTTTTTTTTGCCGTTGCCTTCGCTTCTAACACACCCCATCGCCCACGACCAACGTGTTACTAGAGCCCACCCAGCCACTGCATCGCGACCGCCCCGCCCAACGCCAACAGCAACGCCACCGGCATCGCCACAATCCCCACCTTGAGAAAGTCCCAGAAGCTCACATCCAGCCCCTCTTTGCGCAGCGCCAGCAGCCACAGAATCGTCGCCAGCGATCCCGTCACCGACAGGTTCGGCCCCAGATCCACGCCAATCAACACCGCATTCGCGATCAAGCCCTTGGCATGCGCCGCCTGCAGCGTCGCTGCCCGCAAGCAAGCCCAGCGGAAGGTTGTTGATCAGGTTATTCCCCACCCCCACCACAAAGCCGCTCACCACCGCGCCCATCGCCGGCCCCAGCCGCTCCGCCGCCGCCAGCCACGCCTGCGTCACCCGCAGCGCGCCGACACTCTCCACCGCGCGCACCATCACGAACAGCCCCGCCACCAGCAGCAGCGTCCCCCAACTGATCTCCCGCGCCAGCTTCAGCGGATTGCTCCTCGCCCGGATCGAAACCACCGCCGTAATCGCCAACGCAGCCGCGCACGCCGGCAGCCCCAGATCCAGATTCAGCGCCGAGGCGGCCAGCAGCACGCCCACCATCATCGCCAGCCCCACCAGCACCAGCTTGCCGTCGCGCGATAGCGGCGCAGCCTCCACCTCGTGCTCGATCCTCGCCGCCAGCTCCCGCCGAAACAGCAGCCGCATCACCCCATAGGTCGCCGCAATCGACAGCACCGACGGCACCCCGAACGACGCCAGCCACCGCCCCAGCGGCGGCATCCCGTGGTGAAACACCACCAGATTCGCCGGATTCGAGATCGGCAGCACGAACGAAGCCGCGTTCGCAATCAGCGCGCACACAAACAGATACGGCAGCGGCTCGACCTTCGCCTTGCGCACCGCCTTCAGAATCGCCGGCGTCAGCACCACGGCGGTCGCATCATTCGACATCAGAATGGTTACAATCGTCCCCGCCCCATACACCATCGTGAACAGCCGCCCGCAGCTCCCATCCGCCGCGCGCACCGCCGCCGCCGAGAGCCAGTCGAAGACCCCTGCTCCCGCGCCAGCTCCGACAGCAGCATCATGCCGATCAAAAACAGATAGACATCCGCGCCGTCCGCCACCGCCGCCCCGGCAAGCCGCAGCGGAACCAGACGCAGCGCGAGCAGCAGCAGCGCCCCGCCGCCAATCCAATAGACCTCGGCCACGCCACGCGGCCGAACCAGCATCAGCACAAGACTCACAGCAACGATAGCGAGCAACAGAACAGGCACAAGAACATGCGGAATCATCTCCAGCATGTTACTGTGCCCAGCCTCTGAGCGTCTACGCCGCCCTGATCAGTGCCCCACATGCACGGCCGGCGCAGCGCCGTCACCGGCTCATCGACCTTCAGCACCTGATCGCCCTTCACATTTTCGAGCTTCTGCACGATGCCGCTCGGCCAGTGAATCTCGATCTCCTTCGCCACGCATCTCGCTGCCCAGCCCGAAGTGCGCCCGCTTGTCGTTCGACGAGAGATACCCGCCCGCCGTCGAAACCGTCACCCACTGCGTTCCCTTCGAGGTCGTCAGCTTCACCTCCGCGCCGATCGCATCGCGATTGCTGCGATGCCCCACCAGATTCAGCGTCAGCCAGTGGTTCGCCGTCGCCGTCTCGTTGTGCAGAATATGCGCCGCGACCGCCGTTCACCGCGACCACCGCATCGACGCGGCCATCGTTGTCCAGATCGCCCACCGCCATCCCGCGCCCCACCCACACCTGCTTGAACACATCGCCCGAGATCGCCGACACATCCACGAACCCATGGCCGGTATTGCGCGCCAGCAGCATCGGCTCCTTGTAATGAATCTGCGGCGAGTTCAACTCCACCACATCCGAGTCATGCCCCTGCGCCACCAGCAGATCCTTCAGCCCATCGTTGTCGTAATCCAGGAAATGAATCCCCCACCCCGAGTGCAGCAGCGTCATCCCCGCCATGCCCGACATGTACTGTCATAGGTAAAGCTGCCATCGCCGTTGTTCTTATAGAGCGCGTACTTCTGATTCGCCAGATTCGTGATCACCAGATCCGGCAGCCCGTCGTTGTTGTAGTCCTGGAAGTCGATGCCCATCCCGGCATAGGTCTTGCCATCGCCATCGACCGCGATCTCCGCAGTCATGCCCGTCTCCTCAAACGTCCCGTCGCCCTTGTTGCGATACAGAAACTCCAGCATCGAGTCGTTCGACACCGCGAAGTCCACCTTGCCATCGCGATCGAAGTCGGCGATCGCAATCCCCAGCCCCTTGCCCGGCACCGAGATCCCCGTCTTCTCCGACACCTCCGTGAAGTGCCCGTTGCCGTCGTTGTGATACACCAGCGGCGTCACCGCCGGAAAGATATCCGGGTGGCAGTACTGCCGATAGCCCTCGCGATGCTCGCCGCACCACACATCGTCGAAGTCCCACTTCACATAGCGCAGCACCACCAGATCGAGCAGGCCGTCGTTGTCGAGATCGACCCACGCCGCGCTCGTCGACCACCCGCTCCCGCCCGTGCCCGACTTATCCGTCACATCGGTAAACGTCCCATTGCCGTTGTTGTGGTACAGCCGATTTCCACCATACGCGGTTACATATAGGTCCTCGTAGCCATCGTTATCGAAGTCGCCCACCGCGACCCCCATCCCGTAGCCGACGCCCTTCAGCCCCGCCTTCTCCGTCACGTCCTCGAAGGTGCCATCCTTCTTCTGGTGATACAGCCGGTTCCAGTCCGCCGGCCCAGCCTTCTGCGGAATCGTGCCCGGCGCCGTCGGGTCCGCGATCGGCGCGCCGTTCACCAGAAAGATATCGAGCAGCCCATCGTTGTCGTAGTCGAACACCGCCGCGCCCGATCCCATCGTCTCCAGCAGATACTTCTTGCTCGTATGCGACGCGACGCCCTGAAAGTTCACCCCACTGGCCGCGGTGGTGTCCACAAACTTGCCCGCGACCACCGCAGCGGCCGCATTGTCAGGAGCCGCAGCAGTCGCCGGAGCCTGCGCCCACACCACCGTCGCCGAGACCGCCAACCCGACCGCCAACCCCACCGCCGCAACGCGCGCCAACCCTACAAGCTCAGCCGCACGCCGGCCACTCTGTGAACAAGGAATCGAATGCATACCGAACATTATCTTCTCTACCTGCATTTTTTTGAACGTCGCTGGAGCTCGATAAGTCTAGCGGTTTCCACCAACCTCTGTCCCCACCCTTCGATGGAGACCTGTCCCCACCTCCCGGCCGATCATCGGCACAGCGCAGCCCACGGGTAGACCAATTGATACCCTCCTCGATACACTTCCGCCGTACCGATTCTCGCCCCATCCGCTCGTCTCAAAATCTCACCACGCAATCCCATCTTCGTACCCCACTCAGGAGTCCCGAACGAATGGCTTCCCGCAGTCTCCGTCTGACCCTTGCCCTCCTCGCTCCCCTCTGCCTTCCCAGCCTTCACGCCCAGACACCCGCCGCACCCGCACCCACCGCCGCGCCTCCGCTCATCCTCGGCACCGCCTGGTACCCCGAGCAGTGGCCCGAGTCCCGCTGGGACGCCGACCTCGACCTGATGCAGAAGGCCGGCATCCACATGGTCCGCGTCGGCGAGTTCGCCTGGAGCCGCATGGAGCCCTCCGACGGCCACTATGACCTCGACTGGCTCGACCGCGCCATCGCCGCCGCCGGCCGCCACGGCATCTACACCGTCCTCGGAACCCCCAGCGCCGCCCCGCCCGCCTGGCTCACCCAGAAGTATCCCGAGACCCTCCGCACCCTCGACGACGGCCGCAAGGATCAGCACGGCAACCGCCAGCAGTTCGACTGGTCCGATCCCAAGTACCGCGAGCTCTCCCGCGACATGGCCGAGCAGCTCGCCAAGCGCTTCGGCCACAACCCCTGGGTCCTCGGCTGGCAGATCGACAACGAGTACGCCAACGCCTCCTACGGCGACGCCACCAAGGCGCAGTTTCAGGCGTGGCTGAAGGCCCGCTACGGCACCCTCGACAACCTCAACGCCCGCTGGACCACCTCCTACTGGAGCGAGACCTACCAGTCCTGGGACCAGATCCCCATCGAGACCCACGGCGGCAACCCCGGCCTGCTCCTGAGCTGGATGCGCTTCGTCTCCGACACCTGGCGCAGCTACCAGAAGAACCAGCTCGACGTGATCCGCGCCAACTCCTCCCCCAGCCAATTCATCACGACCAACATGATGGGCTGGTTCGACGGCTACGACCACTACACCGTCGCCCAGGACCTCGACCTCGCCACCTGGGACGACTACGTCGGCGAAGGCCAGCTCGACCGCTACCGCAACGGCGCCGCCCACGACCTCACCCGCGGCCTCCTGCGCAAGAACTTCTGGGTCATGGAGACCCAGCCCGGCTTCGTCAACTGGGCCAAGATCAACAACTCGCTCGACAAGGGCGAGGTCCGCGCCATGGCCTGGCACGACATCGGCCACGGCGCCGACACCGTCAGCTACTGGCAGTGGCGCTCCGCCCTCAACGGCCAGGAGGAGTACCACGGCACGCTTGCTTGGCGCCGATGGCACCCCCGTCCCGCTCTACTCCGAGGTCTCCCAGCTCGGCGCCGAGTTCGCCAAGGCCGCGCCCACCCTCGCCGGAACCAGCGTCCACTCCGACGTCGCCATCCTCCACTCCTACGACAGCCGCTGGGCCATCAACTGGCAGCGCCACAACGCCAACTTCGACCCCGTCGCCGAGATCGTCAGCTACTACAAGCCCCTCCGCGACATCGCCCAGTCCGTCGACATCGTCAACCCGCTCGCGCCGCTCAGCCAGTACAAGCTGGTCGTCGCCCCCGGCCTCAACGTCCTCTCCGACGCCGAGGCGCAGCACCTCATCGACTACGTCCAGCAGGGCGGCAACCTCGTCCTCGGCCAGCGCAGCGGCATGAAGAACGTCGACAACGGCCTCCAGACCGAGCGCCAGCCCGGCCCGCTCGTCTCCTTGCTCGGCGGACGAGTCGAGCAGTACTACCCCCTCACCGCTCCCGTTCCCGTCTCCGGCGACTGGGGCACCGGCACCAGCGCCGAGTGGGCCGAGCTCCTCAGCACCAACAATCCGGACGACAAGGTCCTCATGCGCTACGGCGTCAGCAACGGCTGGCTCGACAACCAACCCGCCGCCATCACCCGCAAGGTCGGCAAGGGCAGCATCACCTACATCGGCGCCTGGCTCGACGAGGCCAGCCTCGAGAAAGCCGCCCAGTGGATGACCAGCATGAGCGGCGTCACCCCCAAGCTCGGCCCGGTCCCCGCCGGCGTCGACGTCTACCCCCGCGAGTCCGCCCACGGCCAGGTCTTCATCCTGGTCAACTTCTCCAAGTCTCCCGAGACCGTCACCCTTCCCACCGCGATGCACGACGTCCTCGAGGGCGCCCCCGACAGCTCCACCACGTCGGTCACCCTCCCCGTCTACGGCGTCGCCGTCCTCTCCAAAGCAAAGTAGGAGAGCTTGGCCAGTGTTCCCCATGGGGAGCCCATGGTGGAACACTGGCCGACATATCGAGTGCCGATCCGTTGTTGATGAATGACTCAGTGATTTGTCTTCAGTCCTCAAAAGGTTGAGCTGGCCGTGGTCCCTTGGACCTATCATGTTGCTCGATGAAACTCTCGATGAAATTTAGGATGGCAGGCGCAGCATCTCTGCTTTTGGCAGTCTGGATGGGCCGTGCCCAAACAGCTCAAGAGTGGAAGCTGGATCTAACGCAATATGGTCTCGTCAAGACGGATTGCGCCTCGTATCCGGGGCACGTTGAGTTTATGGATGACGACCACTTGGTGGTCAGTGCTCCTGTAGCGTACAGCTGTGGCTGGAGCAATTGGGGCAAGCCCACCGATACCAGGATTACTGAAATCGATCTGCAAGGACACGAACTGGCTGCCATCCGCCGAACCGATCTTGCTCAATTGGCTGCCGGGCCCATAGGATACGTCGCTCTCTGTACCGGGGATCATGTCGAACTGTTATCACGCAACTTGCAAGATGCGTGGTCGGTCGCACTACCTCGAAGTGGATGTAATTTTCGGCGGTGGCTTTCGCCCTCACGCAAGACGATGGTAATTTCAGGTCCCGATAAGTCCCTGCTTCGGCTCTACCAGGGTGCATCCAGCGATCCAATCGCAGAGCTAACGACGGCAAAGGGACAATCCGTCAGGGCCATCACGGATGAAGGATTTCTCGTTTGCGAACAAGCGAGCAAACGCTGCGAAGTTGTCGGTTCACACGGAACCATGCGCAGCTTCGCAATGCCTGAATTATACGGATCGTCAGGGAACTCCATTGTCGGCCTGATTGCACCGGACAGGCTGCTTGTCGCGAGCTTCGACGGCAAACATCTCTATGCGGAAACACCGAAAGATGAAACGGTTCCGATGGGGGACGTTGCCAAACTCAAGCCACCATTCATTAGCGCCAACGACACGGAGATGTCGGCTTTGGAGCCGCGACGAATTTTATACCGTGTCGATGGCTGCCTGTTGGGAGACTTCGACGATTGTTATGGAGTCGTATTCCGCCGTTTTGCAGTGTTCGACTCGCAAACTTCGCGAATGCTCTTTCGGCACAGTTACGCGCCGGGCGCAAATTTGAAGATTTCACCTAACGGGCACATCGTGATGGAGCAAGACGGCGCAGAGGTCCTTCTCTTTCGGCTCCCGTAGCGAATCCATCCGCATCTTTTGCGAAAAGGGAAAAAGTGCAGGTGAAAACGTGGGGCCAGTTGTTGCCAACAGGCCAATGCACTCATCGAGAATGCCTTATTTGCTGAAGGGGTATTGAATCAGTTCCTCCCGCATTGAGGGCAGTCTCTTCTTTAGGTCCCTATCTCGTCTCGCCTCAACCAGACCCCGCCAAGTAAAATGAGAGCAATGCCTGCACCTCTGACCATCGGTGTCCTCGCCCTGCAGGGCGCCTACGACGCCCACGCCAAAGTCCTCACCGCCCTCGGCGCCACCCCGAAGCTCGTCCGCACTCCGGCCGAACTCACCGGTCCCGAAGGCCATCGACGGCCTCATCATGCCCGGCGGCGAATCCACCACCATGCTCAAGTTCCTCGAGCGCAACGGCTTCTTCGACATCCTCCAGACCTTCGTCCAGACCACCCCCACCTTCGGCACCTGCGCCGGCGCCATCCTGCTCGCCAACCACGTCGAGCATCCCGCCCCAGCGCTCCCTCGCCGCCCTCGACATCACCGTCGAGCGCAACGCCTACGGCCGCCAGATCGACTCCACCATCCTCACCGCCCCCACCACCCTGCCCGGCGGCCCGCTCGAGATGGTCTTCATCCGCGCCCCCCGCATCACCCGCACCGGCCCCGGCGTCGAAACCCTCGCCACCCGCGACGGCTTCCCCACCCTGGTCCGCTCCGGCCACCTCCTCGCCGCCACCTTCCACCCCGAGCTCACCGCCGACACCCGCGTCCACCAGCTCTTCCTCGACATCGTCCAGAGCCAGCGCTAGTTCAGGACAATCCCGGCTGGTCGTCCGCCGCAGCGCCGACAACCGACACGACCAGCCGCCGAGCCCATCGGCCCCCAGCACCCGATAGCCGCTGCTGTGGCTCGCCCACCCCA
>CAVWJY010000002.1:0-222977 GCA_963755245.1 uncultured Acidobacteriaceae bacterium
CACGCGCTTCTTGTCGGAACCTTAATCGTAGCAAACACAGGCGCCGCGTCGCGGTCCGCTATACTGCAAGCTCATGTCTGAGAAACTCATCGCAGCCCTTGTCGCCTTCATCGCCTCCAGCGGCTACTCCGGCGTCGCCCTCCTCATGGCGATCCAGTCGGCCTGTGTGCCGATCCCCTCCGAAGTGATCATGCCCTTCGCCGGCTTTGTGCTCGCCTCCACCCAGGCGAAGCTCATCGTGCTTGCGACCATCGCCTCGCTGGCCTCAAACATCGGCTCCATCCCCGCCTACTGGGTCGGAGCCCGCGGCGGTCGCCCCATGGTCGAACGCTTTGGCGGCTACGTTCTGCTCAGCCGCCGCGACCTCGACCTCGTCGAGCACTTCTTCAACAAGTACGGCTCCATCACCGTGCTCGTCGGCCGCATGCTGCCCATCGTCCGCACCTTCATCGCGCTGCCCGCTGGCATCGCCAAGATGAACCAGCTCCGCTTCCACATCTACACCTTCCTCGGCTCCTGGCCCTGGTGCTACGCGCTCGCTTACATGGGCATGAAGCTCGGCGCCAGCTGGAACACCGATCCCCGCTTCAAGGCCTTCTTCAACCGCTTCCATCTCGCGGTCGAGGTCGTCCTGCTCGCCGGCATCGTCTGGTTCGTCTGGTCGCACTGGAAGAACCGCATCCGCACCGAACTCGCCTAATCGCCACTCCCGCTTCTTTGGCGGCACACGATCTTCTGCTGATACGCGGCGAGTATGGCAATCCTGCTCGCCGCGTATCACCGCGCTTCGTTTAGTGCACCTCTCCCGCCACATTCTCCAGCACCACATCCGAGAACGCGCCCGTATCCACCGTCGTCGGGTAGTGCGGGCAGAAGCCAATCCCCACATAGAATGGCCCGTCGAAGTGCAGCTTCACGGGCGGTCCGAACTGATGCATCGGCTCGCCCTGCACGCTGATGAAGATGGCAATCGCATCGCCCTGCTTCTCGATCCCGATGCGTTGCGGCAGCACGCCCTGAGGCAGCGCACTGCCTCCAATCCGGTACTGCATATCCTGCATGAAGGTGTTCTTCTCCGTGCGCTCGGCCAGGTGGACCATCCCCGTCCCATGCTCGCCCACCATGACCTCCTTCGCATCGTCCTCGAGATCCTGCCGCAGGATCAGCACCACCTTGCGATCCTGCGGCGGCGCCGCGACAGGGAAGCTGACATTGGCCGCAAGCGATACATCGCCCGACATCTTCTTCCACAGAAAGCGAAACTCATCGCGGTTGTACCAGATGTTGTACCCCGCCGACTGGATGGTGTAGGTCTTCGTCGCGCTGTCATAGCTCGCGCTCGCCGGAACCAGCGCGCCGCCGATATCCGACTGCCCGTCAAAAATCCCGATCGGCGTGTCGAAGTTCCGGCTTGCCCGATGAAATCCCGGCGGCGGAGGAACCTGCTTGTGCGTCGGCGAGGCCGGCAGCGCCCACTCCGGAGCCTCCGGAACAGGCGTAGCATGCGTCTGTGCACGCAGCAAAAACGGGGCCGCGCCAAGTGTCAGCACGAACGAACAGAGCAGGCAGCAACGTTTCAGCGCACAAGAACCAGGGAGGATTTGCATAGCCCAAAACTCTACCAGACCGCACCCTCACCGCCGCCCGCAAAACGTCACCGGTCATCCATATACTCAATACCCAGAGCTGCCGAAATCGAACCAGATCGATCCCCGATCGAACGACTCGAACCGATTCCCAGCACAAATCTCTTCGAAAGGTCTCCCATGCCCACCGTAAAGCTTTGGAGCGACGCCGAGGTCGCCGCCGCCCCTCGCATTCAAGCCGTCTTCGACGACATCCGCGCCACCCGCAACTCCGACTTCGTGAATAATTTCTGGCGCGCCCTCGCCAATCAGCCCGAGCTCCTCGAGCGCACCTGGGCCTCCATCAAAGCGGTGATGATCGCTCCCGGCGCCCTCGATCCGCTCACCAAGGAGCTGATCTACATCGCGGTCTCCACCATCAACAGCTGCACCTACTGCATCCACTCCCACACCGCCGCCGCCCGCGCCAAGGGCCTCACCGACGAGCAGCACGCCGAGTTCCTCGCCGTCGTCGGCATGGCCGCCGAGACCAACGCCCTCGCCAACGCCCTCCAGGTCCCCGTCGACCCCGAGTTCACCGTCGCCTGATCATCCCTGATTCACCGCTCAAGCGATCGTCGGCCGAACTCCTCGATCCAGTGCCGTCTCCCTTTCACCGCGAAGACGATCTTATTCTCGCTATCCACCGGCTGAACCATCTGCATGCGGCCCGCGAAGATTCTTCGTATGCGTTCCATCGCCCTCTGCTCCTCGGGGCCGCACAGATTCACGACCAGCACCCCATCCTCCGCCAGCGCCCGATAGCAGTCCTCGTAAAACGCCTCCGAGCACAGCTGCGGCGGCTGCCCGTGGACATCGAATCCATCCACCAGCAGCACCTCCGGCGCCTCCTGCGTCTGCGCGACATACTCCGCCCCATCGCCGCACAGCACGCGGAACCGCGCATCGTCGGCCGGCACCAGGAACTCCTCCCGCAGCGCGATCACCATCGGGTTGATCTCCACCACCGTGATCGCCGTCTCCGGAAGCTGCCGATAGCACCACTTCGCCATCGAGCCCCCACCCAGCCCGATCAGCGCGATCCGTCGCGGCACCGGAGGCACCCGCAGGAACGACACCATCTCCTGTGTATACGCGAGCACCAGCGCATGCGGATCGCTCGCGAACATCTGGCTCTGCACCTCGCCGAACTGAAACTGCAGCGTCACCACACCGCCATCCTCATAGAGGCGCGGCGGAGCCAGGCTCGTCCGAACCTCGGGATCTCTGCTCTGTGCCTCGTCCGCTACCCCGATCGCCTGCCTTGTCTCCTGGAATCGTCGCAAGAATCCCCCATGAAGCGATATTAGGATATGCGTATATTCGGTTACAGCTCAGGCGTTTGCAGGCAAGGGAAGGGAAGCAGCTCGCGACGGGTTCGCCGACCCCTGCGTTCGGACGAATCGCCAAGACCCGTTTGCATTTGCGCCTCGCATCTTCGATAGGCGATACTGACCTGTCCGCTCTAACGGAAAAATCGAACCAAAGAAGGGTACTGCAAGCATGTCTACACCCGGAGCCGCGAGCAACGAACAAGCGGCCAGCATCAAGCCCGCAACTGGAAAACTCGGCATCATGATCCCCGGCATGGGAGCCGTCGCCACCACGCTCATCGCCGGTGTAGAGGCTATCCGCCGTGGTATGGCTCAGCCCATCGGCTCCACCACCCAGATGGGAACCATTCGCCTGGGCAAGCGCACCGACGCGCGCAGCCCCCTCATCAAGGACTTCGTGCCCCTCGCCAGCCTCGACGACATCGTCTTCACCGGCTGGGATATCTTCGGTGGCAACCTCTACGACGCCGCCAAGACCGCCCAGGTCCTCGATCGTGACCAGCTCGAGTCGATCCGTCCCTTCCTCGAGTCCATCGAGCCCATGCCCGCCGTCTTCGACCAGCACTACGTCAAGCGTCTCGAGGGCAAGAAGGTCAAGACCGGCAAGAACAAGTGCGACCTGGCCAACCAGATCCGCAACGACATCGCCGAGTTCAAGACCAAGACCGACCGTCAGGTCATGATCTGGTGCGGCTCCACCGAGATCTTCCTCGAGCCCACCGAGGTCCACATGACCCTCGAGGCCTTCGAGCGCGGCATGGTCAACGACGACCCCGGCATCAGCCCCTCCATGCTCTACGCCTGGGCCGCGCTGAAGGAAGGCATTCCCTTCGCCAACGGTGCGCCGAACCTCAGCGTCGACATCCCGGCCCTGCAGGAGCTTTCGAAGAAGATGAACGCTCCCATCTGCGGCAAGGACTTCAAGACCGGCCAGACCTTCCTCAAGACGGTTCTCGCTCCCGCCTTCAAGACCCGTCTGCTCGGCATCTCCGGCTGGTACTCCACCAACATCCTGGGCAACCGCGACGGCGAGGTTCTCGACGATCCCGAGAGCTTCAAGACCAAGGAAGAGTCCAAGCTGGGCGTGCTCGACTACATCCTCCAGCCCGAACTGCACCCCGAGCTCTACAAGGACATCTTCCACAAGGTCCGCATTAACTACTACCCGCCCCGTGGTGATAACAAAGAGGGTTGGGACAACATCGACATCTTCGGCTGGCTCGGCTACCCGATGCAGATCAAGGTGGACTTCCTCTGCCGCGACTCCATCCTCGCCGCTCCGCTCGCCCTCGACCTCTGCCTCTTCCTCGACCTCGCGGCCCGTACCCCGAGCCTCCGCGGTCTCGGCATCCAGGAGTGGTTGAGCTTCTACTTCAAGGCCCCGCAGACCGCCGAAGGCGTCTACCCGGAGCACGATCTCTTCATCCAGCAGATGAAGCTGAAGAACACCCTCCGTCACATCATGGGCGAGAGCCTCATCACCCACCTCGGCCTGGAATACTACGGCGACTAACCCTGCAAAACGGCCATCCGGGGCGGCGAGTCAATCTCGTCGTCCCCGCCGTTCCATCCACTCGTAAAAAAAATAGATATTTCCCAACCTTTTCAATCTCTTTCCTGAACTAAGCGGGACCACTCCTCGTCTAACCATCCAAGAGGAAATCCCGAAAGAATGTATCCCACCGCCGCCCCTCGCAAGCAAACCCGTGCAGGGCTCCGGTTGTCTGCGGTTGCGTTCTTGCTCCTCGTACCGGCACTCCTTCGTGCCCAGGAACCCAACTCGCTCCCGTTAGCTCCCGCCGCTACGCTTCCGGACGCACCTGCCCCACCCGTTCCTCCCACCCCGATTCACAGACCCCCGCCACCCTCACCGGAACCATCACCGATCCCAGCGGGGCCGTCGTCTCCGGCGCAAGCGTCACCCTCGAGAACACCGCCGCCCACACCCACCTCACCGCGACCACCGACGCCAGCGGTATCTTCACCTTCACCGCCGTCCCTCCCGGCACCCTGACCCTCAAGGTCGTCGCCATCGCCTTCTCCTCCCCCTCGCCGCGCACCATCATCGCCCAGCCTGGCCAGGCCATCGATCTCCAGGAGATCACCTCTCGAACTTGCCTCCGTCAGCTCCTCCGTCGAGGCCCTCTCCGAGCACGAGATCGCCGCCCAGCAGCTCCAGGTCGAGGAGAAGCAACGCATCTTCGGCGCCATCCCCAACTTCTACGCCAGCTACGTCTGGAACGCCGCGCCCCTCAGCCCCGGGCAGAAGTTCCAACTCGCCCTGCGCGCCACCGTCGATCCCGTCACCTTCGTTCTCGCCGGCATCACCGCCGGCGTCGACCAGGCGGCAGGACATCTACGATGAGTACGGCTCCGGTGCCTCCGGCTTCGCCAAACGCTATGGGGCCAACTACGCAGACGGGGCCATCGCCACGATGATCGGCGGCGCTATCCTCCCCGTCGTCTTCCACCAGGATCCCCGCTACTTCTACAAGGGAACCGGCAGCAACACCTCCCGTGCCCTCTACGCCATCTCCACCGTCTTCCGTGCGAAGGGCGACGACGGCCACTGGGAGCCCAACTACTCCAACCTCCTCGGCGACTTCGCAGCCGGGGCCATCTCCAACCTCTACTATCCCGCCGCCGACCGTGGTGTCCAGCACACCCTCGACAACGCCGCTCTCACCGTCGTGGGCAACGCCGCCAGTGCCCTTGTCCAGGAGTTCGTCCTCCGCAAGCTCACCCGCCATCCCCCACCGACGGTTCCTCCCAGCCCCCTAACCCGGCTCACTAGCCCGCTCCGCATCTCTGTCTTGCATCTAACCCAAACGCAGCCACTCGACGCGAAACCAAAGACGCGCCACCTCCAGGGATGAAGATCCATGATGCCAGGAAGATCGTCGATCGCATTGCGCACCCTTTGTCTTCTGCTCGCCTGTTTCGGACTCTCTGCCCTGGCTCAATCCGCGCAGTTCGTCCAGCCCGGCCACACCCCTGCCTTTGAGCGGGCCGCTCATCTCCGTCGCGGCGTCAATCTCAGCATGTGGTACGCCCAGGCCCCCGACTACACCGCCGAGCGCCTTGCCAACTACACCACCCCCGAGGACTTCCGCCTCATCCACGCCCTCGGCTTCGATCACGTCCGCCTCAGCATCAACCCCGAGCCCCTCATCGCCGACCACCACCGGCCCGCCCGAGGCTCGCGTCGTCACCCTCAATCCCACAGCCCTCGCCCGCCTCGACAAGAGCATCGCCGACATCACCGCCACCGGCCTCATCGTCGTCCTCGACATCCATCCCGACCAGCCCTACGTCGAGATGCTCTCCCAGGGCGACCAGGGTGTCGCCAGCTTCCTCGCCTTCTGGAAGGCCTTCGCCTCCCACTACGCCGCCACCGATCCCACCAAGGTCTACTTCGAGCTCCTCAACGAGCCCACGATGACCGACGACGCCCGCTGGGCCAGCATCCAGGCCCGCGCCGTCGCCCTCATCCGCCCCCTCGTCCCGCACCATACCCTCATCGCCACCGGCGCGCAGTGGGGAGGCATCTCCGGCCTCCTCGCCGCGCAACCCGTCCACGACGACAACATCCTCTACAGCTTCCACGACTACGACCCCATGGTCTTCACCCATCAGGGCGCAAGCTGGGCCGGCCCCGGTCTCGTCAATCTCCGCAACGTGCCCTACCCGTCCTCCCCCGAGACCCTCGCGCCCCTCGTGACCCACCAGACCGATCCCACGGCCAAACAACTCCTCACCGACTACGGACAGCAGCACTGGAACCGCCAGCGCATGAACGACGAGATCGCGAGTGTCGCCGCCTGGGGCAAAAAGTACAACGTCCCCGTCTACTGCGGTGAGTTCGGCGTCTTTGCCGACTACGCCGAGCCCGCCATGCGCGCTCGCTGGCTCCACGACATGCGCGACACCCTGGAAGCCCACAACATCGGCTGGGACATGTGGGACTACCAGGGAGGCTTCGCCCTCGTCCTCCGCATCAACGGCCGTCCCCGCGTCGACAACCCCATCGCTACCGCCCTCGGTTTGAAGCTGCTCCCCGAATAACCCTACGAAGGAATATCCCCAGCAGGAAACGCCGCAGCCGGAGTTCAGAAGCTAGCCGTCATGCCCCCAAGCACCCTGCGTTCGACCGGCGGCCCGCTGGTCTGCACCTGGTGGGCGTGGCTCAGATTCTGCCCTGAAGCGGACCAGTCCATCCAACGGGTCAGCTTGTAGGCCACTCGCCCGTCCACCGAGGTGAAGCCAGGAATCGTAACCAGGGTGGATGCAAGCCCCTTCGGTTGCAGCCCGACGGTAAGCGACTGATAGTGCAGATAGCCATCCATCTCCCATCGCGCATGCGCTCCAGCCCAGGTTGCCTTTTAGCTCATACATCGGCGTCCCCATCTGATTGACGACATAGGCGATTCCATCTGCCGCAGAGGGGACGAACTGGTCGTCGATCCGGTTCTGTCGGTAGTAGCCGCTCCAGCGAAGGTGCGACTGAGTCGATCCCCGTCACTCCAACCTCCATCACGTTGGCATCGGATTTGCCCACACTCTCGGGCAGCAGGTAGCGCCCGCCCGGAATCGGCATCACACCGCCAAGAATCGACTGCACATCACTGCTATGCATATGGAGCACATTCATTCGCAGCAGTACCTGACGTGTGATGCTGCGATCCCAGCCAATCTCGAAGTTGGACACCACGGTCGGATGCAAAAAGGGCGAACCCGACATCTTCGTCGCCGGCGTATCGATCAGAAACGCGCCACTCGCCATCAGACTCGGCAGATCGACAGCTCGACTTGCGACCTCGCGCAGCGTATGCTTGCGGCCTATCTTCCAGACCAGCCCACCGCTCCAGCCGGGTTGGGTGAAGGAGCGGTTCCAGTCGCTGTTCGCAAACGGGTAGTCCGCAGGAAGCATACCATCGCGTCCCTAGCCTCTGATGGTCGACGCGAACCGCACTGGTCAGCGCAAGGGACGATGTGATCATCCAACTCCACATCCCACTGCCGGCGAAGAGATGGGAGGAGACGTTCGCTCCAGCCAGTGGGCTCGTCCCCTCGGTCTCGTCGCGATACTCCACCCCCACGCGCAGGATATGGTGCGCTCCCAGGGACACGAGGTCGTGCGCCTCGGCCACCGTCATCCGGCTGTCGAAGTGAAAGGGCTGCCCCTAGAAATCCCGGCAGATCACTCCTGTCGAGCCAATTGCTGTACGCACTCGCCTGCCATCGCCCGATGCGGCTCTCCCCCGCAAGCTGCGCCTTCACCGAACCCGTTCGCTCCTGCCCATTCTCAAACCGATAGATCGGCAGCATCTCGTTGCGTTGCGCATTCGAATAGGTGCCCTCCATGCCAAGCTGCATCGTGGGGCTCAGGCGAAAAACACCGTTGAGATTGACCGCTTCGCGATACGGCTGCCACCGTGGCGTCACCGCCTCAACCATCGGAATCTGCGTCGAGAAGTCGCTGTCCAGGTTCCCGCCGGCCGCAAGACGCACCGCCGCGCGGTCGCGAGAAGCGATGGCTTGCTACCAGCGACCCCTCGCCATAGGTCTGCGTCCCGCCCAGCGACGACGCCGTATTCTCCTCCGCCTGAAGCGGGTTCTTCGTGATGATGTTGATCACCCCACGCACGGCGCGAAAGCCATACAGCGCGCTGGCCGGTCCCTTGATGACCTCAATCTGCTGAATCATGCCCAGCTCCACCGGAAGCGCGTTCCACAGCGTCTCGCCGAAGTCGTCCGCCTCCACCTCCCGGCCATCCACCAGCACCAGCAATCGCGGCGCGTACGCCTCGTTGTAGCCGCGAACACTCACGTCCACATCGTCGTTGCCCCACTCCAGCGTGTCCACTCCGCCCACATGACGCAGCACGCCCGGAATATCCTTCGCCCCGGAGCGGCGAATCTGGTCCGCCGTAATGATCTCCATCGTCATCGGAGTGTCCACAACCCGCTGCGGAGTGCCATCCACGCTGGTCGTCACCGGACCCGTAAAATTACTCCCAACCGCCTCAGCAGCCGGCGACTGCCCCAGCATCCCAACGCACAGAACGCTCCCCCACACCACCGAAATGCACGCCGCCAAACTCCCCAAGGGGAGTCTCTTGAACCAGCAAGTTAACTTCATCTGCGTCTCCCCAGCAGGAGCGAAGTACGCAGCACGGTCAATGGCGAAAACGGATCGCTCTCAAATCACTGCGGAGCTTTTACCCTCTGCGAGAGCGGCGATCGGCATTCGGCTGCGTCTATGTCCCTGCCGGACCTATCGACGCAGGCCACCGCCCCGCCATAGAAATCAGCGGGACAAGCCCGCCGATGTAACATCACTGCAGAGCCCAGCCTGAGGCAACCCGGAAGGGTACTCTTGTGCCCATGGCTCCCACCCCACAATAAAAAGAGCGGAGGCCAAAGCCCCCGCTCGCATCCGTTCTGAGCCGCCACTACACCCCAAACAGCCCAGCCCACTCCCGCGCCGACTGCACCACCACATCCGGCTCCGCCGCTGCCAGCGACTGCGGCGCCAGCCCATAGGCGCATCCTACCGAGCGCGCCCCACAGTTCCTCGCCGTCAAAATGTCGACGTCCGAATCGCCGATCATCACCGTCTCCGCCGGCGCGATCCTCCGTCCCACCATGGAAGATGCCTCGTCGATCAGCGTCAGCAGTCCATGCGGATCGGGTTTCTTGGTATGAAAGCTGTTGCCGCCGTAGTTCTGGAAGAAAAATCGATCCAGCCCAAAGTGCGCGCAGATCGCCCGCGCCGGACCGACCGGCTTGTTCGTCAGAACCGCCATCGGCAGGGCAGGGAAGCGTCCGCGAATCGCCTCCAGGCTCTCCACGACGCCCTCGTACACATAGGTCGCGTCGAGCATATGTGTACGATAGAAGTCCAAAAACAGCGCCAGCGCGTCGGCGACGAACTGCTCATCGTGGACGTCGCCCTCAGGATCGCCCAGCGCCCGCCGAACCAGCAGCGACGCGCCATCGCCGATATAGCTCGCAATCACCGGCTCCGGAAGCTTCGGTCGGCCCAGATGCTCGAGCATCGCGTTGACTGAGTTGCAGAGATCGACCCGCGAGTCGATCAGCGTTCCATCGAGGTCGAAGACAAGCAGTGCAGGAACCGAAGCCATCATCCTTCCAACGGTAGCAGATTCGGCTGAAGGAAGGCTTCGGCGAGGATCAATGGATGGTGATGTCGCCCGAACTGGTCGTCAGCCGCAGCGTCGGTCCACCGCCGTTCACGGTTCCCACAATGTGCTGCCGATCCAGACTGTCCTCGAGGTTGATCGCCTGCGCCACGTGCACCGAGCCCGAATCCGTGCTCGCGTTCACCGTGAAGTGCGCCGCCGGATTCACCGCCAGCCGAATCGAGCCGGAACTGGTATTCAGCCGCCATTCCGCGCTCGGATTGCCATCCACCTCGATGTCGCCCGATCCCGTTCCCACGCGGACCGCGCCGTTCACGCCGCGCAGCCGGATCGATCCCGATCCGCTCTGCGCCTTGATGTCGCCCGCTGCCTGCTGGCTCAGCTCGATGTCACCCGCGCCTGTCTCCAGACTCGCCGCTCCACGAATGCCTTCCACGCGGATCGACCCCGATCCGGTTCCCACATTCGGCGCTCCGCCAACCTCATTCAGATGAATATCGCCCGATCCGGTCCGCGCCGTCAGCAGCGTCCCGATATGCGACACCTGCAGCGCGCCCGAACCCGTCGTCGCCTTCACCGTCGACCGCGCCGGCAGCGTGATCTCGTAGTCGATCTCGATATTGCGGAACGCATCGTCGTTGCCGCTCGTCGGTCCAATGGTGATGACATTGCCGTTCTGCACGATCGGCGGGTGCGCCAGAATCGCCCGCACGCGATCCTCGGCGCTTCCGTTCCCGAAGCTCCAGCCGTTCTGCGAACTCACCTTCGCCTCGATCCGCACCTCGGAGCCTGAACCAGAGGTGACGTGAATGGAGCCGGCTCCGGTCAAGATCGTCACCATCGGGGATCCAGGCACAGAGAGGGTCCGGTTGAAGCTTCCGCTCGCCGCAAACGCGGAACCCGACAGAGCAGCACTCAACGCAACGACAACTGCAGCACGAATCTTCATGGATCTCCCAAAGAGTGGTTTGGCCTTGAAATCGACCAGTCCCGCAAAGTAGACGCCGGAAGCAGCTCCTAAGACGCACGACGACCGCCTCCAGCAAGACGCCCAGCCAAGAGAGTCTACTGCTGCAGGATCACAGCATCGCCCGGTCGCAACCCAGCCAGCACCTCGGTCTTGGTCCCATTCGAGATGCCGACCTTCACCGTAACCTTCCGCCTTCCCGTCTTCAGCGCGGCGTCGGGAACCTCGACACTCGCACTGCGATCCTTGTCGTAGACAACCGCCTGCTCCGGAACCGTCAGCACGTTCTTATGCTCCTCGAGCAGGATCTCCGCATTTGCCGTCATATTGGCCTTCAGCTCGCCGCCGGGATTGTCGATCGACACCCGCACCTCGAAGGTCGTGACATTATCCTTCTCCACGCCCAGCGGAGCGATCCGTGTCACCTTGCCCAGGAAGGTCTTGTCCTTGAACGACTCCACCTTGATCCGCGCAGGCTGCCCAAGATACACCTGCCCAATCCCGCTCTCGTCCACCTTGCCCTGCACATACACCTGATGCGTATCGCCGATCGTCATCACCAGCGTCGCCGTCGAACCCAGCACCAGGATCGAGCTCACCGCATCGCCGATCTCCACATCGCGCGACAGGATAATTCCATCCATCGGCGAGACGATCGTCGTATAGCTCAGTTGATCCTCCAACTGCTTCAGGCTCGCCTGCGCCTGCTCCACCTGCGCCTGCGCCTGATGCAGCTTCGAGGTATCGACCACGATCTGCGAGGTCGCCTTGTCGCGCACGTTTTCGGCCGCCAGATACTTCTGCTCCGCATCGTCCAGAGCCTGCTGCGAGACCACGCCGTCCTTCGACATCTCCAGCGCCCGCTCGTAGGTGTGCTTGTACATCGGCAGGTCAGGAGCCGCGGCGTTCACCTTGTCGTACTCGATCGCCGCTGCCGCCGCGCGCGCATTCGACTCCGAGGCCGCAAGCGTCGCCTTCTGCGCCGCCACCTGATCCAGAATCTCCTGCTGGTCCAGCTGCGCCAGCACCTGCCCCTTGTGCACATGGGCGTTGATGTCGGTGTCGAGACGCGTCACGATGCCGCTCGCCTTCGACTTCACCTCCACCTTGGTGATCGGTTCCACCTTCCCCGTGGCCACCACCGAGCGAGCGATGTCCCCATCCTCGGCCTTAGCCAGCTGCGACGGCTCAATGGTCGCCGCCTTCCCCCGCGCCACAATCGTGATCCCAAGGACGATGAGCGCGACGAAGCCGCCAAGCCCGCTCCACAGCCACAGATTCCTTCGCTTCCGGTTGGTTGCCACGGATGTATCCTCCACAAGTTGCGCAACTTGGCACACGGCGAAATTGTGTCCCGAAGATGATACGCAACTCCCCGCGGAATCGTTCCGTGGACCGAGCGGGAAAGCCCGAAGGCAGGGTCGGACCGCAGGCCGCGGTCGCTTTCAGCGATGGCCGCTACGCCCGTACCGAATATCGGACGGCTGAATGTGCGAGTGGTTCTCCGCCAGAATCACCGCTCGTTCCAGCACATGCATGAGCTCGCGAATATTCCCTGGCCAGTCGTGCGCCAACAATCGTGCCGCGCTCTCCGGAGCGAGCCGCTTCCGTGGACTATCCTGCCCCATCTGCTCGAGAAAATGCTCAGACAACAACTCAATGTCCTCCTTCCGTTGCCGCAACGGGGGCACTTCGATGGGGAAGACCGCCAGTCGATGATAGAGATCCAGGCGGAACGATCGCTCGTTCGCCCGTGCCTCCAGAGGTTGATGCGTCGCCGCGATGACCCGCACATCGACGTGCATGGTCTCGTTGTCGCCCACCCGCTGCAGTTCGCCGCACTCCAGAAAGCGCAGCATCTTGGCCTGCAGCCCGAGCGGCATCTCTCCGATCTCATCCAGAAAAAGGGTTCCGCCATGCGCGGCCTCGATGCGGCCGGTCCGTGCCTGCACCGCGCCGGTAAAGGCGCCGCGGGTGTGTCCGAAGAGCTCCGCCTCGAGCAGTGCCTCGGGAATGGCGGCGCAGTTGAGCACCGCGAAGGGTTTCGACGCGCGTGTGCTCAACCGGTGGATGGCGCGCGCAACAATCTCCTTCCCCGTTCCCGTCTCCCCTTCGATGAGCACCGAGGTGGAGCGTGGCGCGACCAGCCGGATCAGGTGCGCGAGCTCGAGCATCACCTGGCTCTGCCCCACCATCTCCGGAATCGCAACCCCGGGCCGCAGGGAGCCGTCGCCTCGCAGCCGGACCTCTTCGCCGTATGGCCGCGCAGTCCCCACGCGCGGGACCGTCGGTCTGCGCCGTGGCCCAGACTACGGTGTCGTTCAGGGGAGCATCCTCGTGCGCCTCGCGCAGCGCATGCAGCAGTTCATTGCGGCGTGGGCTGCGAGCGCCGTCATGCTCCATGGAAACGCCGCCATCCAGGCGCAGAAGGTCCATCGCGGGATACTGAAGCCGCATCTGGGTGGCGAACTCGGTCACATCCAGGTCCGGCAGCCAGCTGTCGAGCAACAGAGCCTCAGCGGCGCCCTCCTCGAGTTGCGCGATGGCTTCGGCTCCTCCCCTGGCCTCGCGCACCTGCCAGCGCAGGCCCAGCAGGCTGGCGCGGATACGGGTTCGCAACCCGGTATCCGCGCTGGCCAGGACAACGGTTCGAACGGCTGGATGCTGTACCTGTGGCGACGTTGTTTGTCCGGTCAACATGGTGTCCTCCGTCTACAGCGATTCGTTTGCTGCAATCCGTCTACTGCGATCCCACCGCTGTACCAGAAGCGGGATCACGAGGCCGTGTGTGTGATCAGCATGCGAAACGGTTCCGCCCGTTGCGGTCCCTTGCGATCGCGAGTATCCCGCCTAGCCGTGGTCGCCTCCCCCAGCACGTAGCCGATCCCGCGAACGGTTTCGATCAACACCGGCGCCGCCTCTCCTGCCGGATGTACGGAAGCCAGTTTTCTCCGGACATAGTTGACGTAGACGTCCACGACGTTGGTTCCGGTATCGGGGGACATCTGCCAAACCTCACGAAGCAGCTCCTCGCGGCTGCAGCACGATCCCCGTCGTTGCAGCAGAAACTCGAGGAGGGTAAATTCCTTTGCCGTCAGCCCAACAGGATTGCCACCGCATAACACCCGGCGCTCGATCCGGTTGAGCTCGATGCAGCCGCACCGCAGCACCGGGTCGGCAAACTGCTCCCGTCTGCGGAGCAGTGCGCGGCAGCGCGCCCGAAGTTCATGGAAGCTGAACGGCTTCAGCATGCAGTCATCGGCGCCGAGATTCAGACAGCGTATGCGAACCTCCACGTCGCTGCGTCCGGTCAGCACCAGGATGGCCATCCCACTGGGGCGGCCAAGCAGTGCCTCGAGGATCTCAGTGCCGTCCCTTTTGGGCAGGCTGAGGTCCAGAACCATCAGATCCGGGGGACTACTCTGCAGGCGAGTAAGCGCGGCCTCGCCATCTCCCAGCCACTCCACATCGTGGCCCTCCAGAGTCAGACCCTTCTGCAGAAACAAGCCCAAGGCAAGATCATCTTCGACAATTAGGACTCGCATAGAATGCTCCTTACTAAGTCACACAAGAGACACAAACGTCTACAGCCCGGTATAGAGCCTGGGAAGGTCGAGTAAAGCCTGGGAGGGCCATCCGTCCGAATTGCGGGGCTGGAGACATGTCTACTACCTTGTCCTGTCTGATTGCGGGAAGCAACATGTTTGCGAGGAGGTTGCGTGTTCGACGTCCCAAAACGGAACACCGCGCCGGCTTCTCGACCTCGCCCTCTCCTTCCAAACCGCAAGCCGAACAACAATCGGGTCCGCGCGAGACGTAAGTAAGACCGGCGCGTAGCACTGAACCTCGCTTCTCCGCCTCAGGCTCTTACAATAGAGACAGCTCCACGAAACCAACTTGTAACTCATCCGAAACCCATCCCCCAGAGGAAAACGATTGATGGCAACCAGCACTCCAGGCGGCGCTACTCCAACGACTCCGCTCGCTCCCTTCCGCCTCGCCCCGGTCTTCAGTGAGCGCGTCTGGGGCCGCCCCAACCTTCGTCCCTGGTACGCCGAAACCGGCACCGACCAGCTCGTCGGCGAGGCCTGGCTCACCGGTCCCGCCTGCCTCATCGAGACCGGTCCACTCGCGGGCCGCACCCTCGCATCCGCCGTCGCGGAGTTCTCCGGCGAGATTCTCAATCCCGCCGCCGCGCCCGAGTTTCCCCTCCTCGTCAAACTCCTGTTTCCCAACGACAAGCTCTCCGTCCAGGTGCATCCCGATGATGCTCAGGCGCAGGCCATCGGCCAACCCCGCGGCAAGACCGAGTGCTGGTACGTCCTCGAGGCCACTCCCGGCGCCACGGTCGCGCTCGGACTCAAGCCCGGCGTCACCCGCGAGCAGCTCGCCGCCTCGGCAGCCGACAACACCATGGAGTCCCTCATCGAGCACATCCCCGTCTCCGTCGGCGACATGGTCTACGTCGATGCAGGAACCGTGCACGCCATCGGGCCCGGCGTCGTTCTGCTCGAGACCCAGCAGACCTGCGACATCACCTACCGCCTCTTCGACTACGGCCGCCCTCGCGAACTACACCTCGAGCAGGGGCTTGATGTCGTTCGCACGCAGACCTCCGCCGGCAAGGTCGCTCCGCAGAATGTCGACGGCTTCACCCGGCTGATCGCGCAGCAGTACTTCACCGTGGATCGCTTCGAACTGGCCGCCGGCGACTCAGTGCTGCTTCCGGCTGCAGACACCGCCGGCCTCTCCAGCTGTCTCATCGCGCTCTCCGGCTCGGGCAGGATCCACACCGGAGCCGGTTCGGTCGACCTGATCCCCGGAAAGGCCGTGGTTCTCCCTGCCAACTCCACGAACCCCACGATCGACGCCGCCAGCCCTCTGGTCGTCGTCCATTGCTTTGAGCCGCGCAGCATCTGAGGCCGGATCTGAGGTAGACCGGCAAAAAAACGCTCGACACGGCATAGACTTCTTCCTGCGCTGAGGGCTAAAAAGGTACGCATTGAACGACCGCCTTTAGCCTCGAGGAGAAGTCGTGCCCGTGTCGGCCCTCCAACTCGCTGTGCCGCAGCTTCCCCGGGCGCTGGGAACAACCCAGCGCTCTCCGCGATGAAGCTCGCCTCCAGCTTGCGCCGTACGGAGGTCTCTTCTCCGAACCGTCTCTGGAATCGCGACCTCGCGCCCATCCCCAGAGCCGACCGCACCTGGGGAATCTACAACTACGCCTCGCTCTGGGTTGCCATGTCCGTCTGCATTCCCACCTACATGCTCGCCAGCGGCCTCATCGCCGGCGGCATGAGCTGGAAGCAGGCGATCGTCACCATCCTCCTCGGCAACCTCATCGTCCTTGTTCCCATGTTGCTCAACGCCCACGCCGGCGCCCGCTACGGAATCCCCTTTCCGGTCTACGTTCGCGCCAGCTTCGGCGTCCTCGGTGCGAATATCCCCGCTGTGCTGCGCGCTCTGGTTGCCTGCGGGTGGTTTGGCATTCAGTGTTGGATCGGCGGCCAGGCCATCTGGTCCATGACGAAGGTCCTCTGGGGCGGAGCCGCTGCCCACCCCGCCGGAATCTGGGTGTGCTTCTTCGCCTTCTGGGCGCTGAACATGTTCGTCATCTGGCGTGGCATCCAGCTCATCAAGCGCCTCCAGGCGCTCAGTGCTCCCTTCATGCTCGGCATCGGCCTGCTGCTGCTCTTCTGGATCACCCGCAAAGCGGGCGGACTCGGTCCGGTCCTCGCCAGCCCAAGCAAATTTCAGACCACCAGCGACTTCCTCCGCTTCTTCATCCCCTCGCTCACCGGCATGGTCGGCTTCTGGGCGACGGTCGCCCTCAACATCCCGGACTTCACCCGCTACGCCCGCTCGCAGCGCGACCAGATGCTTGGCCAGGCCCTTGGCCTTCCCCTCGCCATGACCCTCTACGCCTTCATCGGGGTCGCCGTCACCTCCGCCTCGGTCGTCCTCTTCGGCACCGCCATCTGGGATCCCGTCGAGCTCCTCGGCCGCTTCCATCAGCCGGTTATCGCCTCCATCGCCCTGGTCGCCCTGCTCCTCGCCACGCTCAACACCAACGTGGCGGCAAACGTCGTCAGCCCGTCCAACGACTTCGCCAACCTCGCCCCCAGGTACATCTCCTTCCGTCGCGGAGGCATGATCACCGGCGTACTGGGCGTCGCCATGATGCCCTGGAAGTTGCTCGCCAACTTCAGCACCTACATCTTCGGCTGGCTGGTCGGCTACTCCGGCCTGCTTGGCCCCATCGCCGGCATCATGATCGCCGACTACTTCGTCGTCCGCAAACGCTCTCTGGACGTCGAAGGCCTGTACCTGCGCGGCGGCCCCTACGAGTACCGCTCCGGATTCAATCCCCGCGCCCTGATCGCCCTGGCCTCCGGAATCGGTGCCGCACTCGTCGGTCTCGTCGTGCCCTCCTTGAAGTTCCTCTACGACTACTCCTGGTTTGTCGGCTTCGGCGTCTCCGCCATGGTCTACATCGCTCTGATGACCGGCCCCGACGAGCGCGCCTCTATCCCTCCCACGCCATTGCTGCTCCCCGTCAAGGGATTTGAAATCAAGCAGCCGTCAATCTGACTTATTAAAAAATCCATTCCTGTCTTTTTAAAAATCCCACAGCCTTTTCGATAATCGCTTGTTCTCTTGCGGATTATGCCGCTGTCCGTTTATCGTAGAAAAAGTCCGGCTATCGCACGTGCCTCTTGCGCGTGCGCCTACCGCCGGCAATGAGGATTACGGATGAGCCTTTCCCCGCGCCGCACCCCGTCTCCCGAACTACCGATCTCGCTGTTAACCGATGAGCTCCCAGCGCCACCGGCGAAGCTTACCCCCGCCGCTGCCCTAGACGCCTATACTGGCGACCCCAACTTCATGACCTCGCTCGCGCGCGGTCTCGTGGTCATCCAGGCCTTCACGCAGCAAGCTCCGCAGATGACCATCTCGCAGCTCTCGCTCAAGACAGGTCTCTCCCGCGCCGCTGTCCGGCGTTGTCTCTACACCCTCACCAAGCTCGGATTTGCCGGTGCCGAAGATGGCACACGGTACGGCCTGCGTCCCCGTATGCTCGCCCTTTCGAGCACCTACACCGCCTCGAACAGCCTCTCGAGCAGCGCCCAGCCCATCCTCGAGCGCATGTCCGCCACCTTCCACGAGTCCTTCTCGGTAGCTACCCTGGACGGCGACGACATCGTCTACATCGCCCGCACCTCGGTCTCCCGCGTCATGAGCGTGGATCTGCACATCGGCAGCCGTCTGCCGGCCTATTGCACCAGCATGGGCCGCGTTCTGCTGGCCCATCTCCCCAGCGAGCAGCTCGAGCAGTACCTCGCCCGCGTCGTGCTCACCCCCCACACCACCCGCACCGTCACCACCACCGACAAGCTGGTCATGCTGCTCCGCAACGTGCGCCGCAACGGCTACGCCCTCGTCGACCAGGAGTACGAAGTGGGCCTCCGCTCGCTCGCGGTGCCTGTCTACGCTCCCTCCGGCCGTGTCATCGCGACCATCAACCTCAGCGGCAGCGCTCCCCGGATGCCCGTCTACGACATGCAGACGCGCTTCCTCCCGCACCTGCGCAACGCCGCCAACGAACTGGGCACCTTGCTCCGCTAACCCGAGCGAGCGGAGAGCCGAAGCCCCGCAGAGGTCTACTGCAGGCGATCCAATGCCTGCAGGACCTCCGCCGGCTCCGGCCGCACCCGAAAGTCGGCATGCGCCTCCGCAAAGGCGATCCTGCCGTCGCGGCCGATCACGAACGTCGCCGGCAGCGGCAGCCGCCAGCTCTCCTCGGTCGCGTTGTGGTAGCTCAGCCCAGCGTTGTTGTGCGGAATATTCACCAGAATGCTCTGGTAGTACCTGCGAGACTCCTCGGGCACCGTGTACGCGATGCCGAAGCGCTCCGCCACCACCGCTCCCGGATCGGAGAGCAGCGGGAAGGCAAGCGCATGCTGTTGCAGCATGAAGTCATTGTGCCGCACCGTCTGCGGCGAGATCGCCACCAGCAGCGCTCCTCTGCGGCGAACCTCAGGAGCCAGCTCCCGCCAGCTCTCGAGCTCCGTCACGCAGTACGGGCACCAGCGCCCGCGGAAGAAGTTCACCACCACCGGTCCCAGCGAGAGCAGGTCCGTCGAGCTCACCGGCTTGCGCGTCAGCGCGTCGGTCAGCGTGAACTCCGGAGCGGTGTCGCCCACCTTCAGCGTGCGATCTTCGATCCCTGTCGCGAACAGGTCTTCGGTAGCCTTCTCCGAGATGGCGAGCCGCGTCGGCTGCACCAGCTTCCGCGTATTAGTCGTGATGGCGTCCAGCCGGTCCTGCAGCGAGCCCGCCACGCCTGTGTTCGAGCGTGTCATCTCTCCATTATCGCAGCCCCGCTAGCCCTGCCGTCGCATCGCTGATCCGCTGAGATCCGGCTACTCCCTGATCCCTGTCTTCTAGCTTCCGGCCGGCACGTATCGCGCCGAGCCCTGCCCATTCACCTGCTTCAGCAGCGCGATAAAGCGCTTGAAGCCCTCCTCGCGCGCCTTCCGGTTTGCCGGTGTGGTCGTCGGCGAAGGGTCTTCACCCGCCCGCATGAATCCATGTCCAGCGCCGTCGTAGATCACCGGCTCGTACCTCTTGCCCGCAGCCTTCATCGCGGCGGTGGTAGCAGGAACCGTGGAGGTAATCCGCGCGTCGTTGCCCGCATAGAAGCCATACACCGGAGCGGTAATCCCGCTGAGATCGGCCGGCGGAGGACCATAGAACACAAAGGCCGCGCTCAGATCCTTGCGATGCGTGGCGAACAGGAAGCTCTTTCCCCCACCCCAGCAGAAGCCCGCAACCGTCAGCTTTCCGTTCGCCGAGGGCAGGTGCTTGCCATAATCGGCCGCGGCATCCAGGTCCGCATTGACGACATCCGGATCCAGCCCGGACACCGCCTTGATCGTATCTTCCTGATTGGCGAACGCGCTCGATCCGCCGCCGTTCGGGCCAAATCCGCTGAGCAGGTCCGGCATCACGACGATGTAGCCCTCCGCGGCGACCTCGTCCGCCATCTCCTTCGCCCAGTCGCTCAGCCCGAAGATCTCGTGGATCATCACCACCACCGGCGCCTTGCCCTTGACCTCGGGATAGACCACGTAGCTCTGGACGGTGCGATCCCCATGCTTGAGCGGAACCCACTCGCGGTGCCGCGGCGACTGGTCCAGCCGGTTCTTGGCCCAATCCTGAGCGCCGGCAAATGCGGTGAAGAGAGGAAGTACGAGCAGCAGAGCGACAAGCTTCAAGCGGTTACGCATTCGTGGAGTGTATCGCCACAAGCACCGGCGGGACAAGCCGATTGCCCCGGATCGGTTGTCTATACTCGACCTATGACGTTTCGCTTCCAGGTCGCAACCCCGAACGACATCCCCCGCATTCGCGAGCTGATCGCCGCCTCCGTCCGCGTCCTGCAGGTCGAGTACTCCCCGGAGCAGCGCGAGGCCGCGCTCGCAACGGTCTTCACCATCGACAGCCAGCTCATCGCCGATGGAACCTATCTCCTCGCCTTCGCCGAAAGCAGCCAGCCCGGAGAAGAGGCTCGTCTCGCCGGCTGTGGCGGTTGGAGCCGCCGCAAGACCCTCTACGGCGGCGATCATCAGCTCGAGGCCATCGCCGCCGACCTGCTCGATCCCGTGCACGACGCCGCCAAAATTCGCGCCATCTTCGTCCATCCCGACTTCGCGCGCAGGGGGCTCGGAAGTGCCTTGTTGCAGGCCGCGGAGGAGGCCGCGCAAAGGGAAGGATTCACGCGCTTCGAGATGGGAAGCACGCTCGCCGGCGTAGCGCTCTACAGGCTAAAAGGATACGAGGCGACTGAGGAGATCGACGTGCCGGTGGGAGAAGGCCGCTCAATCTCCATCGTGCGGATGACCAAATCGGCGCAGGTAGACCAGCAAAACGAGCGTCGGCTAAATAATCTTCAGCAGAAGCAGAATCAGGACGATGGTGAGGATCAGGCTCAAGCCGCCGCCACCGTAGTAGCCAAGCCCCGGCCCCATGCGATAGCCGCCAAAACCGAAGAGCAGGATCAAGATAATCAAAAGGATGAGCATTCGATAACCCCCTTTACGTGTGCTGGGTGCCCTTGTTGGGTCTGATGCAGAATCGAACCCGCCCGTAAATTGCCGCCGCAAAATAAATCTATTCCAAGCCCACATTCGTCTCCCGCATCTGGGGGATCGTCTGCAGCAGGCCCCGAGTGAGGTTGTTGCGGGGGCTAAACGGATAGGGAAGGGGAGTCGCGAGGCTGAGCAGGGAGTGGGCTAAAGCGGCACTTTGGTGGCGTAGTTCTCGCGCACATGCTGGTTCACGTAGGTCGTCAATCCTTTACCTCGCCTGGCCAGCCGGATCATCGCCCGAACGTGTGCTGCTCCCGGCGAAATTCATCGTAGACATACCTGCACCTGTGGTCCGCGAACTCAAGGATAATGGCGCTCCCGGCAACCTCGTAGTTGAGCACCCCAGCGTTCGGATTCCCGCGTTTGTAGGGGATCTTCATGCCGCAACTCTAGCCCATAGACCATGTGATTTGCCGGCCGATTCGGATTGCGGTCGCCTTCAGGCGATGCTACTATTTAGCGCAAAAAAGATCGGCACTCTCGATCCGAGAGTGCCGATCTTTTTCGCGTTTACCGCCCGAACCGCTGTTTCCCAGCCATCTGGCTCATCATGCGCTGCTGCATCTTCATGCCGCCGCCGCCACCCATCATCTTGAACATCTTCCGCATCTGCGCATACTGCCGCAGCAGGTTATTGACCTCCTGCACCGAGGTGCCCGAGCCCGCCGCGATCCGCTTCCGCCGGCTGCCCGAGATGATCTCGTGGTCCTGCCGTTCCTTGTTCGTCATCGAGTTGATGATCGATTCCACCCGCGTAAACTGCTTCTCGTCGACGTTCTCCGCAGCCTGCGCCATACCCGCAAACGGCCCCACCGACGGCAGCATCTTCAGGATCGACTGCATCGATCCCATCTTCTTGATCTGCCGCAGCTGGTCGCGGAAGTCCTCCAGCGAGAAGCCATCGCCCGACAGCGCCTTGCGCGCGAACTGCTCGGCCTTGCTCTTGTCCAGCTTCTCCTCAGCGCGCTCCAGCAGCGTGGCGATGTCGCCCATGCCCATAATGCGGCTGACGATGCGGTCCGGATGAAACGGCTCGAACGCATCCGGCTTCTCACCCGTGCCGAGGAACTTGATCGGCGCGCCCGTCACATGGCGAATCGAGAGCGCCGCGCCGCCGCGCGCATCGCCGTCCATCTTGGTCAGGATCGCGCCCGTAATGCTCAGCAGATCGTTGAACGCCTTCGCCGACTTGACCGCGTCCTGTCCGGTCATCGCGTCGGCGACGAACAGAATCTCCGACGGATTCAGCAGCTTCTTCAGCTGCGCCATCTCGTCCATCAGCGAGGCGTCGATCTGGTTGCGTCCCGCGGTGTCGACGATCAGCATGTCGCAGCCGAAGTTCGCCGCCTCGCGCTTGGCCTCCTTCGCCAGGCGCAGCACCTCATCGGTGCCGGCCGTGCCTTCGCCGACCTTGCCCTCGTAGATATTCGCGCCGATCGCCTTCGCCACAATCGCGAGCTGCTCCCGCGCCGCCGGCCGATACACGTCCACCGACACCAGCATCGGCCGGTGCCCGGACTTCTTCAGCCACTGCCCGAGCTTGCCCGAGGTCGTCGTCTTACCCGATCCCTGCAGGCCCGCCATCAGGATCACGCTCGGCGGCTGCGAGCTCTTCTGGAACCGCGCCGTGTCCTTGCCCAGCAGGTTCACCAACTCGTCGCGCACGATCTTGACGATCTGTTCGGAGGGGCTGAGGGCCGTCGTAACCTGCGTGCCCATGGCCTTGGTCGCGGATGTGCTCCACCAGCTCATTCACGACGGTCAGGTTCACGTCGGCTTCGAGCAGAGCAAGGCGGATCTCGCGGATGGCCTCGGCGATGTTTTCATCGGAGATCGTGCCCTGGCCGCGGAGGTTCTTAAAGGAGCGCTGAAGCTTATCGGAGAGATTCTCAAACATAATTGGTTGACTCGAATTCAAGTTTAGCAGCGCTTTGGGGTGTTGAGGCAGGTGCTGGCAAGGATGGTACCGGAGCGGATCAGAAGCTGGCGCAGAACCGCGAAGCAGGGATAATCTCTGGTATGCCCTCGAATCGCAGAGTTGTGGAAAATATCGCGGGGAACGCGTTGCTGGTGCGGGAGTACTGCGCCTATCTTCAAATCGAAAAAGGTATGCGGCCGGCCACCGGCGAGGCCTACGAGCGCGACCTCCTGCAGTTTGCGGAACAGGTCGAGAGCGCCAATCGGCTGCTGCTTACCGCCCAGCAGGAGGACGTCAGCGGCTTCATGGAGCGGCTGCGCGGCCACAGCGTCGAGTCGCGCTCCATCGCCCGCAAGCTCAGCTGCCTGCGCGGCTTCTATCGCTGGCTGCTGCTGGACAAGAAGATCACCTACGATCCGACGCTGAACATCGAAACTCCTTCGGCCTGGAAGATCCTGCCCAAGTCGCTCGCCGAAAAAGAGGTGGCGGAGATGCTCGAGCGCACCGCCGTCGGCCGCCGAGCATCCCGAGGCCGACGCGCTGGCTCTGCGCGATCACGCCATCCTCGAGCTGCTCTACGCCGGTGGCCTGCGCGTCGGCGAGCTCTGCGCCCTCCGCGAGGAGGACCTGCATCTCGATCAGGCGCGGGCGCTGGTGCGCGGCAAGGGCGACAAGGAGCGCATCGTGCCGCTCGGCGACAAGGCCGTCGCCGCCCTCGAACAGTATCTGCAGCGCGGAAGGCCGCATCTGATGCGCTCGAGGCAGGCAAAGGTGCTCCGCATCGAGCGCGCCTTGTTCCTCAGCGTGCGCGGCCGCGCGCCTCACCCGGCAGTGGGTGTGGGAGATGGTGCGCGCGACCAACAAACACGCCAGCCCGCACAAGCTGCGTCACAGCTGCGCCACCCACATGGTCGAGCACGGCGCCGATCTGCGCAGCGTGCAAACCCTCCTCGGCCACGCCGACATCAGCAGCACCCAGGTCTACACCCACGTCGCCATGGAGCGCCTGAAGCAGGTCCACCGCATGCATCATCCGCGCGGCAAGCGCCGCGAGCAGCTCTCGGACCTCCATCTCGACCTCGAAGACCGTGTGGGTGCCTGATGCTTGACGACCGTCCCAATGAGTTCGTCCTGTTGGCCGATCGCTTTCTCGCCATGCTGCGCAACGAGCGTGGCGCCTCCGAGCACACCGTGCGCGCGTATGCGCGGGAGGTGAGGAGCTTTGCCGATTTTCTGGCGGAAAAGCTTGGCAAAGAGGGCAGGGTGGATGCCGTCGAACACCTGCATATCCGTGCCTACATGGCACTTCTGTACGATCGCGGGTTGACCAAGGCGAGCGTTGCGCGGGCGCTTGCGGCGGTGCGCTCGTGGTTCAAATGGCTGGCTAAGGTGGACAAGGTGACGCAAAATCCCGCGCTGCTGGTGTCGACGCCGAAGCGCGCCCTGCACCTGCCGCGGGTGCCCAGCGCCGAGGATGTGAATCGCGTGCTGAACTCGCTCGACGCCGAGCGCTCCGAGAGCAAGGACACGGAGGAGGCCCCGGCGTGGCCGGAGCGCGACCGCGTCATCTTCGAGCTGCTCTACGGCTGCGGCATCCGCAACTCCGAGCTGGTGAGCATCGACGTCGAGGACATCCAGTGGCAGAACGAGGCCATCCTGGTGCGGGGCAAGGCGCGCAAGGAGCGCTACGTTCCGCTGGGGGACGAGGCGGCCATCGCGCTTCGGGCGTACCTTCCGCAGCGCGAGGCGAAGATGCGCACGGCGGGCAAGGGCGGGCTGATCGAGGATGGGCCGCTGCTGACCAACCTGCGCATGCGCGGCGACTGCCGGCTCACCACGCGCAGCGTCGGGCGCATCGTCAAGGCGATCGCGCAGTCGCGCGGCCTGACCGCCGACGTGCATCCGCACACGCTGCGGCATGCCTTCGGGACGCACATGCTGGAGGATGGCGCGGACCTGCGCGCGATCCAGGAGATGCTCGGCCACGAGCGTCTTTCGACGACGCAGCGTTACACCCAGCTCACCGTCGGACAGGTGCAGCGGGTCTACGACGACACCCATCCGCGGGCGAAGTAAGGGCTGTTCGCTGGCGTCACCCATCACGACGCGACCGACGGGGGTTGAGCGCGTCCGGGACTCGCAGGGTCTGCCGTTGGTGGGCGTGCCGACGGACCGCGCTGCCGTGCTCGCCGCCGCATGGAGCGCCGTGCCGCTCGCCACGACGACACGGTTGCGGCCCTCGGCCTTGGCCCGGTAGAGCGCGAGGTCGGCCTGCTTCAGCAGCAGCGCAGGGTCCGGGTGTGCTCCGCCGTCGTGCTGGTGCAACGTGACGAGACCGATGCTGACGGTCAATGGAAGCTGATCGCTATCGACGGTCACGGGGTGGGTGGAGACCGCGGCCAGCACGCATTCGGCGCAGTCCAGCGCGGCCTCGGTATCGGTGGCCGGCAGCAGAATCGAGAACTCCTCGCCGCCGTAGCGGGCGAGCAGATCCCCGGCGCGCAGGCAGGATTGCAGGCGGCCGGCGATCACGAAGAGAACGGCGTCGCCCGTCGGGTGGCCGAAGCGGTCGTTGATGGACTTGAAGTGGTCCAGATCGATCAGCAGCAGCGAGAGCGGACTGCGCAGCTTGGCCGCGTTGTGGCACGTCGCCGCCAGCGAATCCAGGAACCGCCGGCGATTGGCGACCCCGGTCAGCGCGTCGGTCTCGGCGTGGGTGCGCAGCTCCTCCCGCAGGCGGGCCTGTTCGGTGATGTCGGCCAGGATGGAGGCGTGGCCGAGCGTGCGCTTGCCGGAGAGCAGCGGAAAGGCGCGCACATCGAAGTACCGCGTTGCCTCCTCTCGTTGCAGGACGAGCTCGCCCGAGCAGGTGCCGTACAGAAGTCCCAGCAGGGAGGGATGATCGGCCAGCAGCTCCGAGATCTGCCGTCCGACGCTCAGGTTGTCGAGCGAGGGGAGCAGATGTGCCGCCGCCGGGTTGAAGTCCAGCAGGCGCGAGCGATTGTCGATGATCAGCACGGCGTCGCGCATTCCTTGAAAGACCAGGTTGCGGGCGGTGGGCGTGAGATCGAAGACGCCCAGCCAGAAGACGCCGTAGTAGTAGAGAGCCGCGCAGAGCGGGAAGCTGAAGGGCGTGATATCCAGATGCCACGGGCTAAGACCGCACAGGAAAAGAAAATAGAACGTGACCGGCAGGATGGAGCTGGCGAGCATGATCATCGCCTGCTTGCGGAACAGCGGGGAGCCGTTGCGCAGTTGGGCGAGGTAAAGCCACGCAGCCGCGACAAAGGAGAACAGAAGGTAGGTGTTCTCCAGCAGCGCGAACGGTCCGCGCTTGAAGGACAACTCCCAGAACGGCCCCTGTCGCACGAAGTCCACCGATAAATAGAACCAGCCATGCCAGTGGTTGGTGACGTGGGCTGCGAAACAGAGCACTGGGATGGCAAAGATCGCGCCGATGCTGAAGCGCTTCCCGTTGTGGCGAATGGCGGTCAGCAGCCACAACGGGGGGATAAAAGGCAGCGCCAGGAACTCGACGTGCAGCCAGAACAGGGCGTGCGGCAGGGTTGTGGCCGCGACCTCGCTCGAATACCCGAAGGTGTAGAGCGCGCCACACAGCAGCAGCAGGGCAAAACTGGTCGACTCCAAAGCCTCCTGGCGTCGCTCCCAGGTCAGCGCCGCCAGGAAACAAAGAAATACCGCGAGCGCCACCAGCACCAGACGCACGATCAACACCGGATCGAAACTCTGCAAAATCCCCATCGTTATTTTCCCGAGGTACAGCTCTGGAACGGAAATGCGGATGCGTGAGGTTGCGGCGGTTGGGGGGTGCTAGTTTCCTCGCTAGTACCGCGGCAGCGAGGGGTCGATCGAGCGCGACCAGCCGTCGATGCCGCCGGCCAGCGACTGCACCTGCTCGAAGCCCTGGGCGCGCAGCCACATGGTCACGTTCAGCGAGCGTGCGCCGTGATGGCAGAGCACGACGATCGGTTCGTCGGGGTCCAGCTCGGCGTGCGCGCGCGAGGGAATGTCCCCCATCGGCATCAGCAGCGAGTTGGGCAGATGCACGGTCTCGAACTCCCACTTTTCCCGTACGTCGAGCAGCAGCGGTGGGTTAGGTTGCTGGAGTTGATTCTCAAGGCTATGGGGAGAGATCTCTGGGGCGAGCATTGATTTAGAATAAAGGGTGACGGCCCGCTTGTGTATCGCTGTCTTTATCGGCCTTGTTTTTTGGCCAGTCTTGTGGCCATTTGGGAGCGGAGATCCTCCCGATGCACCGGTTCCCGTATCGCGGGATTGACCTTTCCATCGAAATCTCGTCATGATCTGAGAACAAAAGAGAGCGGAAAGGTGACCTGGAGTTCGGCACAAGGCAGCCGGAAACTACCGCTTGCATCAAAACATCTCGAACCGCAATATGGATCAAATTTGCTCTCCCGGCATTGGAGACAACACCGGGCTCTAAAGCCGCACGGGGAAGGTTGGACGTACTTGGTAAAAGTGCTGATCGTGGAAGATGAGGAGCACGCGCGCACCGGGCTGGCCGAACTGGTCGAGTCCTGGGGATACCGCGCCAACTGCGCCTCCGATGGGGTCGAAGGGTTCGACAAGGTCATGCAGTGGTCCCCCGCGATCGTGGTGACGGACCTGAAGATGCCGCGCATGGATGGCATGGATCTGCTGAGCCGCATCGGCGAGCTGCCGGAGCGCATCGCCGTGGTGATGCTGACCGCGCAGGGCTCGATCGAGTCGGCGGTCGATGCCATGCGGCTGGGCGCGTACGACTACCTGCCCAAGCCGGTCGACCCGCTGCGTCTGCGGCTGATCCTGCAGAATGCGACGCTGCAGAAGGAGACCGACGTCGAGCTCGAACCGAAGCGGCGGCAGGCGCGCGACACCGGCGTGCTCGGACCGCTGGTCGGCACCTCGCCCTCGATGCGGGCGATCTTCAAGCTGATCGAACGCGTCGCGCCGTCGAATGTTCCCGTGCTGGTCACCGGCGAGAGCGGCACCGGCAAGGAGCTGGTCGCCCGCGCGCTGCACGATCTCAGCTCGCGCCGCAACAAGCCCTTCGTCGCGGTCAACTGCGCGGCCATCCCCGAGACCCTGATCGAGAGCGAGATCTTCGGCCACGAGAAGGGCGCCTTCACCGGCGCGATGGAGCGCCGTGCGGGCTGCTTCGAGCTGGCCGAGGAGGGAACCCTGCTGCTCGACGAGATCGCCGAGATGCCCGCCGCCACCCAGGCCAAGCTGCTGCGCGTGCTCGAGGACCGCAAGCTGCGCCGCCTCGGCAGCAAGGAGGAGACGACCGTGGACGTGCGCGTCGTCGCCGCCACCAACAAGGATCCGCAGCGCGCGGTGGCCGAGGGCGAGCTGCGCGGCGACCTCTTCTACCGCCTCAACGTCTTCAACATCCAGATGCCGGCGCTGCGCGAGCATCGCGACGACGTGAAGGCGATCGCCGACAAGATGATCGGCGACATGAACCTGCGCCACGGCTGCAGCGTCAGCGGCATGACCGACGCGCTGATCGAGCGCCTGACCCAGTACGACTGGCCCGGCAACGTGCGCGAGCTGCGCAACACCATCGAACGTGCGGTGATCCTCGCCGGATCGGACTGGCTGGACCTCGAGCATCTGCCGCCGCGCTTTGGTGAGCCTGGATTCGCGCCCTCGGCACGGCCTCCGGCGGCGTTCAGATGGACCTCGGCCAGCGCCGTCCGGATCCGGCCTGGGCCGAGCAGCAGCGCTCCGACGAACGCACCGTCTCGGTCGAGGTGGGCACCACCGTCGATGAGCTCGAGAAGCAGCTCATCCTCAAGACGCTGCAATCGACGCAAAACAACAAGACCAGGGCGGCGGAGATCCTTGGCATCAGCTCGAAGACCTTGCAGAACAAGCTGAAAGAATACTCCAGCACGGGTTCGTCGGAGTAGTCCATGCGCTTGAAGACCAAACTGGTGCTGGCGGCGACCAGTGTGACGTTTGGCATCGTGCTCCTGCTCGCGCTGCTGTTTCTGGGCGAGCTGCTGCGGCAGCGCATCGCGCAGACCGCCGCGTCCAACGACGTGCTGGCCAACGAGGTGCGTCTGGCCACGCGTCAGGCGCTCGAGACCGGCCTTCCCCAGCATCCTGTGCTGCGATCGCCGGTCGATGAGTCCGCAGGACGCGCTGCAGCACGTGGTGACGGCGGTGCTGCGCGACGACGCCAGCCTGCGTTCGCTGATGGAGGCCATCGTCCGCTACTCGCCGACGGTGCAGGACGTCAGCATCACGGACGCCCGCGGCATCACCCTGGTCAGCACCGATCCCGAGGCCTTCAACCAGCCAGCGCCGCTGCGGACCAGCCTCGGCCGCGTGAGCGACGGCAGCGTCGTCTACCAGGCGCGCGAGCTCTTCGGAAAGCCGCGCGTGCTCGACATCGTCGCTCCGCTCGACCGCAACGGGCAGCCCTTTCTGGTCGTGCACGTCGGCGTGCGCTCGACCTTCCTGCGCGCCTCCTACGCTCCCTGGCTGAATGCGGCGCTCTGGTTCGCGGTGCTGGCGGCGGGGGTTTCGGTGATCACTGCGGGCCTGCTGTCGAGCCTCGCGCTGCGGCCCATCGAGGCCATCAACGCGCAGTTGGAGCTGCTCAGTGCCGGCGTCGACGACGACACCATCCCTGTGCCCGCGCTGCCAGCGCCCCGCGGCAATCCCGACACCGTGCTGCGTGTGGCCAAGACCATCGACCGCCTCGAGCGCCAGATGCGCAGCAAGGAGGCGGGCTACACCGCGCTCAAGACCAACCTCAACCAGATGCTCGACACCCTGCGCGACGGCGTCGTCCTCTTCGCCGGCGAGCTGCATCTGGGCGAGTGCCGCGCCGTCATGGTCTCCGACGCGGTCGCCAACTTCATTCCCGCAACGGCGCGAGAACGCCGGGCACCTGATCGGCAAACGCGTCGACGAGATCTTCGCCCCCGAGACCGAGCTTGGCGCCGCGGTGCTGGGCGCCTTCGAGAGCGGCCGCAACGTCGCCGGCCAGGTGGTGCTGCTCGAGGATGGCCGCCAGGTGCAGATCTCGCTCGACCAGATCCAGGACGCGCAGGGTTCGGGCAGCAACATGGGCACGCTGCTGACGCTGCGCGATATGGAGAGCGCCATCCAGCTCGAGCGCGAGCTCGAGGTCTCGCGCCGGCTGGCGGCCATCGGTCGCATCACCGCCGGCGTCGGCCACGAGGTCAAGAACCCCATCAACGCCATGGTGCTGCACCTGGAGCTGCTGCGCAACAAGCTGGCCAGCGGCGTCGACGGCCACGGCGCGCAGCGGCACGTCGAAATCCTCGCCAGCGAGATGCAGCGCCTCGATCGCGCCGTGCAGACGCTGGCCGACTTCTCCCGCCCGATGGAGCTGCATCTCCGCGTCTTCGATCTCCGCGATGTGGTCTCCGCCGTCGTCGAGCTGACCTCGGTGCAGATGCGCGAGGCCGGCGTCCGCATGCGTCGTCGATGCGCCCCGCGAACCGTCTGCTGGTGCACATCGACTCCGACCTGATTCGGCAGGCGCTGCTCAATCTGGTGCTCAACGCGATGCAGGCGATGCAGGATGGCGGCGTGGTCCGCGTCACGCTGCGCCGCGAGCAGCATCTCGCCGCCATCGAGGTTGCCGACCAGGGAACCGGCATCCCGCCCGAGCTGCTGCCGCGCATCTTCGAGCTCTACTTTACGACCAAGAAATCCGGAAGCGGTATCGGGTTAGCGACGACCTATCGCATTCTGCAAATGCATGGGGGCGCGCTCGATGTACGATCAAACGCGGACATGAATCTTCCAGATCACGGTAGTGTATTTACTCTTCGACTGCCTATTGCGGTACTCAGTGCTTCCATTGCGGGGCCAGGTTCTCCGATAACGAGCATGCGGGCGTCGACGCCTGGGGAGGATCCCCAGACCTACCCGACAAGGGAACGAGGCGAACGAGCGTGAGATTGTTTCTCGGAAGATCGGGAATCGCTGCGGCGACGCTGCTCTGCGTGGCGCTCACGGGTTGCCATCCTCAGCCCAAGGTCCCGCCGTTGCCCGCCCAGACCCAGACCCCGAATATCTACATTCCGCTGCCCCCGCAGCCGAACCTGCCTCCGATGGTGGCTCCGCCCCCGGCTGTCGTCACCGACGTCAAGCCGGTCAAGGCGCGCGTGAAGCCGAAGCGGCATAAGAATCCGTCCCGTAGCCAAGCCCACGGAGGAGGCAACCCAGCCGGCTCCGGTTCCGGAGAGCCTGCAGACCGCTCCGGAGAGTGTGGCGACCGCGGAGCTCGGTGCGCTCTCGCCGGGCAATGCGTCCAGCCCACGGCCAGCAGGAGGTCTCCGGCCACATCTCCGCCGTCGAACATCGCCTGAGCGGAATGCCCGCCGCCACCAGCGACGAGCAGAAGAAGCAGGTGCTGCAGGTGCGTCTGTTCCTCAAGCAGGCCGCCGACGCGCTGAAGACCGGCGACGCCGAGGGCGCGGACAATCTGGCCACCAAGGCAGGGCTGCTGCTCGACGACATCAAGTAGCGAGCGCAGCCGTTCCAGCAACCAGCACAGACACCAGCCAGCGAACACAAAAAAGCCAGCCTTCGCTGGCTGGCGGTCGTCATCTGCATTGCTTCAATTCAGCGCTTTACGCGTCGGCCCCGTGGCACTTCTTGTACTTCTTGCCCGAGCCGCAGGGGCAATCGTCGTTGCGGCCGATCTTCTCGCCCGACCGCCGCGGCAGGTGTCCGCCGTTGCTCGCCGATGCCGCGCCGGCGCGAGCGCGCTGCCTCGAGCTCCCGCTGCTTCTTCTGGTGGAACTCCCGCTCCAGCGCGTCGATCGTCGTCGACGCGGGCCGCGTCGGGACCGTTGGCGTCGCATGAAATGAAACAGGCGCCGTCTGAGACGGCGCCTGTTGGCTTGGGGTGATTGTTGCGATGCACTCGCATTGGTACTTGAGACCGTTTCGGCCGGGGGCAGATCCAGCGTCTGCTGGGACTGCATCCACGGCGGCAGCGGCCCGTCCGGATCGATCGGCGAGCCATCCGGCCCGATGATCTGCATCCGGAACAGATGCCGCACCGTGTCCTCCTGGAAGCGCATCATCATGCGCCTCGAACATGTCGAAGGACTCCTTCTTGTACGCGACCAGAGGATCCTGCTGCGCATAGCCGCGCAGCCCGATGCCTTCCTTCAGGTGGTCCATCGCCAGCAGGTGATCCTTCCACAGCCCGTCGAGCACCGAGAGCATCACCACGCGCTCGTGATACCGCATCGCCTGCGGTCCGAGGATCGCTTCCTTGCGGTCGTAGCGCGCGCGCAGCTTCTCGAAGATCGTCTCGCCCAGCTCATGCCGATTCAGCTCGGCGATGTTGATCTCGTTCTCAAACCGCGCACCGAACAGATCGAAGAGCTGATTGAACAGCGCCTCCGCTCTTCCACTCGTCGGGATGCACCTTCTCCGGCGCATGCTCGTCGAGGATGTTCGACAGGATCGTCGAAACATAGTCCTCGGTGATCAGCTGCTTCTGGTCGACGCCGGTCCATCAACTGGCGGCGCAGGCCATACACCGCCTCGCGCTGCTTGTTCATCACGTCGTCGTACTCGAGCACGTGCTTGCGCGACTCGAAGTTCTGCGTCTCGACCGCCTTCTGCGCGGCCTCGATGCGGTTCGAGATCATCTTGCTCTCGATCGGAACGCCCTCTTCCATGCCCATGCGCTGCAGCAGGGTCGAGACCCACTCGCGCGCGAAGATGCGCATCAGGTCGTCTTCGAGCGAGAGGTAGAAGCGCGAGGCTCCGGGGTCGCCCTGACGTCCGGCGCGGCCGCGCAGCTGGTTGTCGACGCGCCGGCTCTCATGCCGCTCGGTGCCGATGATGTGCAGTCCACCCGCCTCGATCACCGCGGCGTGTTCCTTCTTCGCCGCAGCCTCGTGCGTCGCCATCGCCGCGTCCCACGCGGCTTCGCGTGGTCTCGAACTCCTGCGACTGGTAGTAGAACCGCACCATGCCCGGACCAGCCACCGGCTGGATCGCGCCTTCCGCAGCCGAGACCGCGCGCGCCTGGTTCTTGCGCACCAGCTCCTGCCGCGCCATGAACTCGGCGTTGCCGCCGAGCAGAATGTCGGTGCCGCGGCCGGCCATGTTGGTGGCAATGGTCACCATGCCGAGTCGTCCGGCCTGCGCGACGATCTCCGCTTCCTTCTCGTGGAACTTCGCGTTCAGCACCACGTGGCGAACGCCCTTGCGCTTCAGAATCTCCGAGAGCAGCTCGGACTTCTCGATCGACGTCGTACCCACCAGCACCGGCTGCCGCAGCTCATGCAGACGCGCGATCTCGTCGGCCACCGCGAAGTACTTCTCCTTCATGGTGCGGAACACCACGTCGGAGTTCTCGATACGCAGCATCTGCGGTTGGTCGGGGTCACGACGATGTCGAGCTTGTAGATCTTGTCGAACTCCGCCGCCTCGGTCTCCGCCGTGCCGGTCATGCCCGAAAGCTTCTTGTACATGCGGAAGTAGTTCTGGAAGGTGATCGTGGCGAGCGTCTGGTCTTCCTTGCGGATGGCCACGCCCTCCTTCGCCTCGACCGCCTGGTGCAGCCCATCGGACCAGCGCCGTCCCGGCATCAGGCGACCGGTGAACTCATCGACGATGATCACCTCGCCTTCCTTGACGACGTACTCCACATCGCGGCGATACAGGTTGTGCGCCTTGATGGCGACCTCGACGTGGTGCTTCAGGTCCCAGTTCTCCGGGTCGGCGATGTTGCCGATGCCCAGCAGCTTCTCGATCTTCTCCCAGCCCTCGTCGGTGACGGTGATGGCGCGCGCCTTCTCGTCCACCACGAAGTCGCCGGTCTAGGTCTTGTTCTCCAGCGTCTCGATCAGCTCACCCAGCCTCCAGCTGCGGGATGATGACGTTGACGCGGGCATACTTGTCGGTCGTCTGGTCGGTCGGACCGGAGATGATCAGCGGCGTACGCGCCTCGTCGATCAGGATCGAGTCCACCTCGTCGACGATGCAGTAGTAGTTGCCCGCGCTGCACCTGCTCGGCGATCTCGAACTTCATGTTGTCGCGCAGGTAGTCGAAGCCAAACTCGTTGTTGGTGCCGTAGGTGATGTCGGAGGCATAGGCCTCGCGGCGCTGGCGGTCGTCGAGATCGTGCACGATCACGCCCACGGTCAGGCCGAGGAAGCCATAGATCTTGCCCATCCACTCGGCGTCGCGCTTGGCCAGGTAGTCGTTCACCGTGACCACATGCACGCCGCGTCCGGCGAGCGCGTTCAGGTAGCAGGGAAGCGTCGCCACCAGCGTCTTGCCTTCGCCGGTCTTCATCTCGGCGATCTTGCCGGAGTGAAGAATGATGCCGCCGATCATCTGCACGTCGAAGTGACGCATGCCGACGGCGCGCATGCCCGCCTCGCGAACGACCGCAAACGCCTCGGGCAGCAACGCGTCCAGCGTCGCCTTCTCCGCGGCATAGATCCGTTCGTCCAGATCGTCCGGAGCATCGGCATCCGCCGCATCCGGGACCACGTCGCCCTTGTTCAGCCGCGACCGCATCGGCAATCCGTTGACGGAACTCCGCCGTCTTCGCCGCGGAGCTCTTCGTCCGAAAGCGCCGCGATAGCCGGCTCAAGGGCGTTGATCTGCTGGACGAGCGGCATCATACGCTTTACAGCGCGCTCATTGCTGGTGCCAAAGACCTTAGAGATTACTGAATTGAGCAAACGGTTTTTCCTTCGGGCGCACGCACCCCAACACGCAGTGTAAATGGTTTGGGGCGCGGCGTGGTGGTCAACTGATTAAGCCGACGCTTTCGGCTGCGCAAAACCCGCATCCGCCATAAGTCCTTTTCCACCGCCGCTTCACCCCACCGGAGCGCGGCCTCCAGCCGGCCGTCGCTCCGCAGAGCGTCGAGGACCGGCTGGCTATGGGCGATTATTGCGTGTCATGGAACAGGTAATGGTTGATATCCGGCCAGAACTCCTTGAACACAAAGGTCGCCGCATCGATTCCGACGTCCAGCCCCCACTGGTCCATGGTGTTGCCGACGCTCCGCTCCTGCGACGGGTAGTAAAGATTCGAGAGCCCCGAAGCCGCGCCCGCGCCGAAGACCTCGCTGGAGTTGAAGACCTCCTTGCCGGCATCGTTCCGCGTAATCACCGCGCGGCTCAGGGCATAGCCGGTGCGCTTGAAAAAGCCGCCGGTCCCCAGCGTGTAGTAGCGCGGGTCCTGGTGCGTCAGCGCCGGCCCGATGAACTCCACAAAGTAGTTCTCCGACGTCTGATCGACCGCCGAGTGCCACAGGTAGCGCCCATACCCCACGCCGCCGTGGCCGAACTCCGGCGTCGCATTGCGTTCCATGTTGTAGCCCGCGATGGCGGCAGGAATGAAGATCGCGGAGTAATCGAACGAGTCCTCCGACGCCGTCACAAACTTGTCCCTGGCCGACATCGGCGGCAGCTTGGTATTCGCGCTCACCGCGCGAAAGTTCGGGACGATCCCCAAAATGCGCTTGGTCTGCTTGCCGCCGCCTCGGTGTCGGTGGTGTTCGGCGTAGGGGCGTCCGGCATGCCTCCGTGCCGCGGCATGAATCCGTGTCCGCCGCAGCGCTGGACGAGCTCCACAGCACAGGGGAGGGAAGTGAGGATGCGTACTGCGTCGGCACAAACGGGGTATCCGACGGCGTCGCTACCGCGCTCTGCTGCGCGCCCGCCAGCGTACCGGCGAAGCTGCCCAAGAGCAGCAGGGAGGTGGGGACAAGGGTCCAGAGAAAAGGTCGCGTCATGATTTCTTAAACTTTCCTGGCTTCAAAATGACTCATGAATATTTGGATAAAAACGAAAAAATATATCGAACACATCTATAGATCGCACTGCTCTGTCTCTCGATTCACGATTCCCCAACTCCGTTCCAGGAGAGGAGCGTTCGAGATCGGTCGCATGCGCGCAGGTGCAAAGAAAAAGATGGTCATATGGATCTGTTTGATTAGACGCAAGGGATCGCGCATAGGACGACTTAAATCCACACGCTTGTCCGAGGTGAACAGAAACTAAGGGAGATTGCCCTCAGATGACGCAATCGTCATCGAGCGACGGCACAAAAGCGCAGCCGCACATAATCGCCTGTCCAATTTCCTTCCTCATCGGCCAGGATCGGCCGCAGCAGCGCCACCGTCTCCCGGATCGCCGCCGCCCGCTCCTCTGCCGGCAACAGGTCCAGCACGCCGTTGCGGAAGGTGTTCAGCCAGACCTCCATCCCGTCCGGCAGCGGCGTCGGACGCGGAATCAGCTCGATCGACTCCACCCGGAACCCAGCCTCCTCCAGCAATCTCCGATAGGTCGCCGGCGAAGGAAAGAACGAAGCCGCAGCCTCCTCCGCATCGATCCCATACCGCGCCAGCACCGCCTGCAGCGCCGTCCGGATCGCGGCGATATTCCCCTGCCCGCCCATCTCCGCGACAAACCGCCCACCCGGAACCAGCGCCCGACGCACGCCGCCGAGCACCCCTGCGGCATCGCGAATCCAGTGCAGCGCCGCATTCGAAAACGCCGCGTCGAACTCCGCCCGATACGGCAGCTCCGTAGCATTATGTTGATCCACCGCGAACGGGTGCGCGCTCGCCGCGCTGAGCCGCCGCGCCGCCGCCACCATCGTCGGCGAAGCATCCACCCCGGTCACGATCGCCCCGCTCGCCGCCAGCTGCTCGGTCAGCGCGCCATCCCCGCAGCCGACATCGAGAATCCGCTCGCCCGCCTTCGGCCCCAGCAGCTCCACCACGCCCGTCGCCAGCCGCGCCACGAAGCGCCCCGTGGCCGCATACGCCGCCGTATCCCACCGCTGGCCTACTCCCACAGCGCCCACAGCCGCCAATAAATCCTTCCCACCCGGATCTTTCATATACTCAAGCTTCGTCTCCTTTTCTCGGAGGCGCGAGCATCATAAGAATTTCTTGGGATGGGATAGGCAGTCATGGCGAATCAGACGGTAACGGAGAATCAAGCAGTCACGGCGGCGGTAGAGTTTGCGCAAACCAATCAGGCGCGTTTTGTAGACGAGTTGAAGTCCCTGCTGCGGATCCCCTCCGTCTCGACCGCCCCCGAGCATCGCGGCGACGTCCGCGCGGCCGCTGAGTTCTGCGCCGCCGAGCTCACCCGCATCGGCATGGACAACGTCCACCTCATCGAGACCTCCACCCCCGAGCGCCCCCACGGCCATCCGCTCGTCTACGCCGACCACCTCCACGCCGCCCGAAGGCGCGCCCGACCGTCCTCTGCTACGGCCACTACGACGTCCAGCCCGCCGAGCCCCTCGACGAGTGGAACTCCCCGCCCTTCGAGCCCACCGAGCGCAACGGCAATCTCTACGCCCGCGGCGCCGTCGACGACAAGGGCCAGATGTGGATGCACGTCAAAGCCCTCGAGTCCCTGCTCGTCGCCGGCGGCGGCAAGCTCCCCGTCAACATCCGCGTCATCCTCGAAGGCGAGGAAGAGGTCGGCGGCGAGGGAATCGCCAAGTTCGTCCGCGAGCACGGCGACCAACTGAAGGCCGACGTCGCCCTCGTCTCCGACACCGAGATGTTCGCGCCCGACCTGCCCACGCTCTGCGTCGGCCTGCGCGGCATGATCTACACCGAGATCGAGGCCCGCGGCGCCCGCACCGACCTGCACTCCGGCATGTACGGCGGCGCCGCTCCCAACCCCTTCGTCGCCCTCGGCCAGATCATCGCCAAGCTCAAGGACGAAGACGGCCGCATCCTCATCCCCGGCTTCTACGACAAGGTCGCAGACGCCCACGCCCGACGAACTCGACGCCTGGGACAGCCTCCCCTTCGACGAGGAGCACTACCGCGAGACCGAGGTCGGCTCCACCGCCCTCACCGGCGAGCCCGGCTTCTCCGTCCTCGAGCGCACCTGGTCGCGTCCCACGCTCGAGGTCCACGGCATGCCCGGCGGCTTCACCGGCGCCGGCGCCAAGACCGTCATCCCCGCCAAGGCGCTCGCCAAGGTCTCCATGCGTCTGGTCCCCGACCAGACCCCCGCCGAGACCTTCGCCCAGTACAAGGCCTACGTCGAGTCCCTCTGCCCCAAGGGCATCACGCTCGAGGTCCGCCTCATCCACTCCGGCGACCCCATCGTCATCAGCACCGACAACCCCTACGTCCGCGCCGCCACCCAGGCCATGCACGACGTCTTCGATAAGGAGACGGTCTTCATCCGCGGCGGCGGCTCCATCCCCATCGTCGGCGACTTCATCCGCGAGCTGAAGACCCCCACCATCCTGATGGGCTTCGGCCTGCCCGACGACAACCTCCACGCCCCCAACGAGAAGTTCCACCTCGCCAACTTCCACCGCGGCATCGAGTCGATCATCCGCTTCCTCGCCAACGTCGGCACCACCGCGACGCCCGCATAGAGGGCGGGACGAGCGGCGTGAGCCGGGTACAGAAGGTGTAGGCTGTTCGCAACATGGAGGTTCCATGAGAGCCATACATCTTGTACTCGCGCTCGCGCTGCTCGGCGGACCGATGGCAATTGGGCAAGCCGACAGCGTGAGCCTTCATGCACGCTACGGCGAACCTGCTCTGGAACAATTTGCCGCGACGCCTCAAATCGATCTACTGGTGAACTATGGCAGCGACCGGCAAGCCTGCGAACTCTTACTGCGGCCTCCGGTCGCGTCTATTCTTCCCATGAGAGGCAACCCCGTGTCGGGAACGGATGACCGTGACGGGATGATGGATGAGATCGAGGTGTCCCAGATCCTGGAGGAGCTATCCCCTAGGGCCACTCGAGGCAAGGCTGGTCTCGCCACGCTGACCAAATCGGGATGCAACGAATTGTCTGTTGCGGAATTCGACACGGTGACGGTCATCCGCTCATTTCATCGATGTAACGCAACGAAGAAAGCGCAAGAACTCTCTTCCCAGATCATTTTCAAGAGGAGCGCATGCGATTCCATTGCGAGCGCGCGGATGAAACGACTCCAAAGACCCTGAGCAAGCTGTGCAGCACGTCAGGGGAGGAAGAAATCAATAATCTCGCGGCACCTTCAAGCACGGTAAAAATGACGCCACTCCCCACCTCCGCAATCACCGCCTACATCCTCGCCGGTGGCCGCAGCTCGCGCATGGGGCGCGACAAGGCCATGCTGCAGCTCGCCGGCAAGACGCTGCTCGCCCGAGCCGTCGAGATCGCGCGCACCGTCGCGACCGAGGTCGTCCTTCTCGGCGACCGCCAGGACCTGCAGGGTGCCGACCGCGCCATCCCCGATCTCCACCCCGGCTGCGGCCCGGTCGGCGGCATGGAGACCGCCCTCCGCGACCTCGCCTCCCGTCCCAGCGACTCCCAAAAAGCCGAGCGGGCCTGCTTCCTCCCCGTCGACATGCCCTTCCTGCCCGCCGGTCTCTACGCCGCCCTCATGCGCGACTGGCTCGCCGAAGGCACCCTGTCGCCTACCCAACCGTCGACGACTGCCCGCAGCCTCTGATCAGTCTCCTGCACCTCTCGGTACTCCCCTATCTCGCGGCAGCCGTGGATATCGGCCGCCTGAAAGTTACTTTGGTACTGGATAACGCCGCAAAAGAATTAGACTCTGGCTTCGACCTTGGCCTACACTCCGGCCATATTCAACTCAGTACAGATGCCTTCACGACGCCCCAGCCATCGGCTCCGGGGAACGAGCAGCCCGGTCCGGCGCTGGCCTGGAGCCCATCGCCGCAACAGTTGGCGGTTCGCCATCTTTGGTTCTCCAATCTCAACACCCCGGAGGAGTTCGCCGAGGGGGAAAAGTTTCTGGGTTCCTCGCATCTGGGACAAATAATCAGAGGGCCAGAGCGCCGGGGAGCGATCGGGAAAGACCGCAGAGGGTGCGGTCATTCCCAACGAAACCAGTTAGGCTGAAAAGAACTCGGGTCGAGCAGGTCCACCGAACGGCAGCGTCCGCGCATCTTAAACCAGACGCGGCGTAATCGCAGGAACCGAGACCACCGAGCATCGGCGAACTTGGATTGGGAGAAAGAATGGCAGCATCGGAAGAGCAGCTTCGCGGAGACAACCGGCCCGGCGACCACGGCGCCGCTGAGGCAGACGGGCGCACCCAGTCCCCGAACCCCGAGGCCCCCACCGCCGAGCCGCACGAAGAGCCCGAACTCACTGCCGAGGTCTCGCCCGACGTCGCCCCCGTGGTCGAGGAGTTCATGGAGCAGGCCGCGCAGCAGAACGAGGCCGCCGCAGACGCCGTCCCCGAAGATCCCAAGTCCAAGGACCAGCCCGCCAGCTACATCTCCTTCGAGCACGTCTCGAAGTCCTTCGACGGCTTCGTCGTCCTCGAGGACGTCAGCTTCTGCGTAAACCCCGGCGAAACCCTCTGCATCCTCGGCCGCAGCGGCGTCGGCAAGTCGGTCTCCCTGCAGATGCTCATGGGCTTCTACAAGCCCGACGCCGGCGTCATCCGCGTCGCCGGCGAGGACATCACCTGCATGAAGGAGCAGCAGCTGCAGGAGATCCGCCGCAAGGTCACCATGGTCTTCCAGAACGGCGCCCTCTTCGACTCCATCTCCGTCGGCGAGAACGTCGCCTTCCCCCTGCGCGAGCGCGGCGAGCTCGACGAGGACCAGATCCTGCAGATCTCCCGTGGCCTGCTCGAGATGGTCGGCGTCGCCGGCATGGCCGATCTGCTGCCCTCCGATCTCTCCACCGGGATGAAGCGCTCGGTCGCCATCGCCCGCGCGCTCGCCTCGCGTCCCGAGGCCATCCTCTACGACGAGCCCACCACCATGGTCGATCCGCTGATGGCCCACCTGCTCGGCGACCTCATCGAGCGGCTCAAGCATCAGCTGCACCTCACCAGCATCGTCGTCACCCACGACATGCGCTTCGCCAAGAAGCTCGCCGACCGCGTCCTCTTCCTCGATCAGGGCAAGGCCCGCTTCTTTGGCACGATGGAGGAGATGGAGCGCAGCGACGATCCCACCGTGCGCGAGTTCCTCGTGCTCGACGAACTTATCCTGCCGCAGCTGGGGCAGCCGCTGACCGCAGCCGCCGCGCCGTAGCACCAGCGTTCGGTCTCCTTGGGCCTAGCCTGTTTGCCGTTGGGCCGGATTTGCATGGGGTTTCGCCCCATGACCAAATCGCAGAGAAAAGGGCTTTCCTTCCCCGGACAAGGGTCCGCGCCATACCACGAAAGTACAACCCATCGCCCGCAAAGCGGGTTACTATTGAGCAGCTCCAGGGCCATTCCTCCCAGGGACCGCGGATCACGCAACGGGCCGAATTCATCGTTGTAGCCTGCGGGTCTCGCCGTTCGGCCGCGCGCGACCAGGGAAACCCAAGTAAGGGGGAAATTGTGGCCGCTCCGGAGTACGTTCGTCCCGTTCTCATCCAGGATGCAGTAAACTCGTCCTCCCACGTTCCAGGCTTCGCTCATCGCTTCCGCTCACACTCCGCCGCCAGCATGCTCGCCGTCTCGCTGGACTTCTTCACCGTCTTTTTCGCCGGTGCGCTCGCCGCTCGTTTCTCCCCCCCGCGCACCCTCCTCGGACGCCTTCTTCGCCGCGCATCTGGCCTGGTTCGGCCTCTGTCTGATCTTCTTCATGCGCACCTATGGCCTCTATCGCCCACCCCAGCAGATGAGCGGCCTGCACGAGCTCCGCATGGGCACCCACGCGGTCGTCGTCGCCAGCCTCACCCTCTGCGGAACGCTCTACCTCTCCGGCGGAACCTTCCTCTCCCGCCTCGAGGTCCTGCTCACCATCCTCTTCACCTCTGCTCCTGCTCGCCGCCCGCCGCACCGCGCAGCGCCACCTGCTCTACCAGCGCTACCGTGCCGGCATCGAGACCCGCAACATCCTCATCGTCGGCGCCGGCCGGGTCGCCCACGCCCTGCGCAACCACCTGCTCTCCCTCCACCACCTCGGCTTCCGCTTCAAAGGCTTCATCGCCACCCCCGCCGACGAGGCCCACTCCCGCGACCACGACATCACCGGCACCCTCGACAACCTCCTCACCCTCGCCCGCGAGCTCTTCGTCGACGAGATCTTCCTCTCCGTCCCCACCGAACCCGCCTTCGTCCTTCGCCTCGTCCAGGACGCGCGCTGCTTCGGCATCGACATCCGCGCCGTCCCCGACCTCTACGACGGCCTCGCCTGGAACGCCCCCGTCGAGTACTTCGGCCAGTTCCCAACCCTCCCGCTCCACCGCCGCGACCTTCCCGTCGGCGCCTCGCTGGCCAAGCGCCTGCTCGACCTCACCCTCGCCGCCGCCGGCCTGCTCGTCCTCTCGCCGCTGCTGGCGCTCCTCGCCGCTCGTCATCAAGCTCGACTCGCCCGGCCCCGTCTTCTACGTCGCCAAGCGCATCGGCCGCAAGGGCCGCACCTTCGACTGTTACAAATTCCGCACCATGGTCCGCCGACGCCGACCAGCTCAAGGCCGACCTCGCCGCACCGGAACGAGCGCGACGGCATCCTCTTCAAGATCGCCAACGACCCCCGCATCACCCGCGTCGGCCGCATCCTGCGCAAGTACTCCCTCGACGAGCTCCCCCAGCTCTTCAACGTCATCCGCGGCGACATGAGCCTCGTCGGCCCCCGCCCGCCCATGGCCGGCGAGGTCTCGGCAGTACGAGCTCCCCCACCTCCGCCGCCTCGACGTCCTTCCCGGCATCACCGGCCTCTGGCAGGTCGAGGCCCGCCAGGATCCCTCCTTCGACAGCTACATCTCCCTCGACACCGCCTACGTCGAGAACTGGAGTCTCTGCTCGACCTCAAGATCCTCCTCCGCACCGTCGCCGTCGTCTTCGCCGGCACCGGCTCCTGAGCGTCAAACCCTTCACCCCAAAGCCCCAGACCAACCGCTTCCAGCCGCCGTACGCGGTAAACTCATCAAGTGAAGATCGCGCTGGCCCAGATCAACCCCACCGTCGGAGACTTCGCCGGAAACACCCGCACCATCCTCGAGTTCGCCGCCCGCGCCGCACCAGATGGGCGCCGACCTCGTCGTCTTCCCCGAGCTCGCCCTCTGCGGCTACCCGCCCGCCGACTTCCTCGAAAAGCAGTCCTTCCTCGCCCGCGCCCAGCAGGCCCTCGACGACGTCGCCGCCTGGACCGCGATCCCTGGCCACCCCGCCATCCTCTGCGGCACCGTCCAGCGCCACCGGCTCCACCACCGGCAAGCACGTCCGCAACGTCGCCGTCCTGCTCGTCGACGGCGAGGCCCGCTTCACCCAGCAAAGATGCTGCTGCCCTTCTACGACGTCTTCGACGAGCAGCGCTACTTCGAGCCCGCCACCACCCAGCACATGACCTCGCTCCACGGCCAGCCCCTCGCCATCACCATCTGCGAGGACGCCTGGAACGACAAGGGCTTCTGGCCGCGCCGTCTCTACCCCACCGACCCCGTCGAAGAGCTCATGCGCCAGTGGCCCAAGCCCGCGCCCGGCCAGGACGCCCGAGCATCCCCGCGTCATCCTCAACATCTCCGCCTCGCCCTTCTGGCACGGCAAGCGCCACCTCCGCCGCGAGATGCTCGCCGCCCTCGCCCGCCGCCACGGCGCCTCGTCGCTCATGGTCAACCAGGTCGGCGGCAACGACAGCCTCATCTTCGACGGCTCCTCGCTCGTCCTCGGTCCCGACGGCCGCCGCATCGCCCAGGCCGCCTCCTTCGCCGAAGACCTCATCCTCTTCGACACCGCCGCGCCCGCCTCGCTCATCACCCCGCGCCGCAGCCCATCCTCCACGGCACCTTCGCCGAGACCGCCGCCACCTGGGACGCCCTCGTCCTCGGCACCCGCGACTACGTCCGCAAGTGCGGCTTCAAGAAGGCCCTCGTCGGCCTCAGCGGCGGCATCGACTCCGCCCTCGTCGCCGCCATCGCCGTCGAAGCCCTCGGCAAGGAAAACGTCCTCGGCATCGGCATGCCCAGCGAGTTCTCCTCCACCGGCTCCATCGACGACGCCCGCGCCCTCGCCGCAAATCTCGGCATCCGCCTTCGAACTCCTCCCCATCGCCGCCGTCTTCGAGCAGTTCCAGCACACCCTCGACCCGCTCTTCCCGGCACCGCCTTCGGCCTCGCCGAAGAGAACCTGCAGTCCCGCATCCGCGGCACGCTGCTCATGGCGCTCTCCAACAAGTTCGGCGCGCTCGTCCTCACCACCGGCAACAAGATCCGAGATGTCCACCGGCTACTGCACCCTCTACGGCGACATGGTCGGCGCCCTCGCCGTCATCGGCGACGTCATCAAGACCAAGGTCTACGCCCTCAGCCACTACGCCAACCGCGACCGCGAAATCATCCCCCGCGCCACCCTCGAAAAGCCGCCCTCCGCCGAGCTGCGCCCCGACCAGAGCGACACCGACTCGCTGCCGCCCTACGAGGTCCTCGATCCCATCCTCGAGGCCTACGTCGAACGCTACTGCACCGCCGAGCAGATCGCCGCCGACCACGGGCGTCGACATCGCCCTCGTCCGCTCGCGTCCTCCAGCTCGTCGAGCGCAGCGAGTACAAGCGCCAGCAGGCCGCTCCCGTTCTCAAAGTCACCAGCAAATCCTTCGGCATGGGCCGCCGGTTTCCCATCGCGGTCAAAGTTCAGGTCTAATAGCAATGCTGCGCGCGGAAAGCGGCAGCGGAAGGCAGGGTTATTTTTGAGCTTGACATCGAATCGTAAGGACAAGTCGTCGGCCTTGGCAGGTTTCACCGCGCTGCTCGCTCTCGGAGCGGGCGTGCTCTCGTTCGCGGGCACCGCGACCGCTTCGGCCCAAACCGCAGCCGCACCGCACGCCCCGGCGACCCCCGCCGCGCCCGCCCCCCAGGCCGGCACCGCCGATCCCTTTCCCCCCGCGAACCTCAAGTTCTTCACCGCCGACAGCCCCAGCACCACCACCGTCGAAAGCTTCCTCCACGCCATCTGGGGCTACGATACCAACCGCATCTGGCGCGTCGAAGGCATCCAGAAGACCGACGCCCCCGGCGTCAGCAAGGTCACCGTCTACGCCGACGAGAAGGCTCCCAACGCCAAGGTCCAGGCCGTCACCTTCTTCGTCCTGCCCGACGGCAAGCACGCCATCGCCGGCGAGATGACCGACTTCGGCGCCACCCCCTTCGCCGACCGTCGCCAGATGCTCCAGGCCCGCGCCGACGGACCCTCCATCGGCGCCGCCTCCCGCGACTTCGAGATCGTCGAGTTCGCCGACCTCCAGTGCCCCCACTGCAAGGAGGCTCAGGGCGTCATGAAGCAGCTCGAGCACGACTTCCCCACGGCCCACATCGTCTACCAGAACCTTCCTCTGGTCGACATCCACCCGGCCGCCTTTGAGGCCGCCGCCGACGGCGTCTGCGTCGCCAAGCACAGCTCTGCGGCCTTCTTCACCTACGCCCAGGCCGTCTTCGACACCCAGGAGCAGCTCACCCCCGACGCCACCAAGCGCACCCTGGCCGCGGCCATCGCCAAGGCCGGCCTCGCACCGGCCGACATCGACGCCTGCGCCGCCACTCCGGCCACCAAGGCGAACGTCCAGGCCTCCATCAAGCTCGCCGCCGACGCCGGCATCGAGTCCACGCCCACGCTGGTGGTCAACGGCCGTCCGCTGCCGCTCGGCGGCATCCCCTACGACACCCTCAAGAACATCATCCTGTTCCAGGCCCAGCTCGACGGCATCCACGTCGATACCCCGCAGCCGGTCCTCAGCACCCTCGGCAAGTAACCCGGCAATCGACCAGCGCAGCAAGCAAACGGGGTGCCCTCCAGGGCACCCCGTTTGCTGTCCCAGCCCTCTCCTCACGCATCCGCAGCCCTCTCCTCGCGCAGCCCTCTCCATCGCGCCTTCGTCACCCTCGCAAACGTCATCTCGACCGAAGCAGCGAACAGTTTCCGTTCGCTGCCGTAAGATCGTTGTGTTCTTGCCGTTGTTCGTTTTTGCTGTCATCGCTGCTCAGCGAAGGACCGATGTCCGCTTCCCGCCCATACCGCTCGCACCTGTTACCGCTCATATCCGTGCTGTTGCCGTCGCCCGCTGATCCCTGAACCCTGCCTTTCGCTGTCAAGCCCCAAACCTACTCAACTCTAACAAAACAAACCAAATAAAGTTGCCGAAAGGGCCCACCCAACATGCTATAATGAAATAGAAAGAAAAGAACCCCGGCCAAGCCGGGGTTTCCTCGTTAGCCCACTAAGTCATTTAGAATGAAGATTTAAGCCGCAACCTCTTTAGAATGAATATTTTGCGAGAAATGCGAGAGCATCCCGCATCCTAAAGAAACAAAACCACTTGCGTCCAAGATAGGGGGAGGGGGAGCCCCCACTATAAGCCCCGCAAATGAAATTGAATTCCCCTGGCGACTGCCGCTTATACCTCAGTGCTTCGCGAGATAAATAAACCGCAGCAGGAACAGAACCGCCAGCAAATACAGCATCCAGTTCTGCCGTCGTCCGCGACCAGTCAGCAGCTCCAAAGCCGCAAAGCTCGTCAGCCCGAAGCTCAAACCATCCGCAATCGACCAGGTCAGCGGAATCGTCACCAGCGTCAGAAACGAAGGAATCGCGATCTGCGGCTCATTCCACTCAATCGTTCCGACTCCAGTCAGCATCAGTCCACCGACGAGAATCAGCGCAGGCGAGGTCGCATAAGCCGGAATCGCTCCGACCAAAGGCGCAACGAACAGCGCCAGCAGAAACAGCAATCCCGTCACAATCGCAGTCACGCCGGTTCGTCCGCCAGCCGCAACTCCAGCCGAAGACTCGACATAGCTTGTAACCGTGCTTGTTCCCGCAAGCGAACCGACGATCGTCGCGCTCGCATCGGCGAAGAAGATCCGGTTCAGCCGCGGAATCTCATGGTTCTCGTTCACCAAACCAGCGCGTTGCGCGACAGCAACCAGCGTTCCGATGTTGTCGAACAGGTCCACGAACAGGAACACGAAGATGATCTCGAACGCGCCAACCTTCAGCGCGCCCTTCAGGTCGAGATGGAACGCAGTCGCCCGAATCGCCATCGGATCGAACGCCATTGGATGCCAATGCAGCTGTCCGACCGCAAGTCCGAGCAGCATCGTCCCAAGCACGCCAAGCAGCATCGCCGCTCGCACGCGCAGCACCTGCAAGGTCGCGATCAGCGCGAGACCGAACAGCGCAAGCGCAGTCTGCGGATTGTGCAGATTGCCCAAAGTCACCGTCGTCGCAGCGCTGGGAACGATAATCCCCGAGTTGCGGAACCCGACGAACGCGATGAACAGCCCGATTCCGCCCGCAACCGCTGCATGCAACTGGTGCGGAATCGCCGCCACCAAACGCTGCCGAATCCCGGTAAATGTCAGCGCCAGGAAGATCACGCCCGAGAAGAACACCGCTCCAAGCGCGGTCTGCCAGGAAACTCCCAAGCCTTTGACCACCGAATAGGTGAAGTACGCGTTCAGTCCCATTCCAGGCGCAAGCGCGAGCGGATAGTTCGCCAAAGCGCCCATCAGAATGCTGCCAAACGCCGCGCAAAGGCAGGTCGAAGCCGTCACCGCAGCCAAAGGCATCCCAGTTTCACTGAGGATCGCAGGGTTGACGAAGATGATATAAGCCATTGTGACGAAGGTCGTCAGTCCAGCCAGCGCTTCGACTCGCCAGTTGGTGCCGAGTTCGGCGAAGCGGAAGTATCGTTCCAGACTAGAGCGCATGTAAGACAGGGATTCCCAACAACCGTAAGATAAAAGCTGGTTTTGTCCAGAATAGCGTGAGAGCAGCCCATTGACCGCAGACCAGGTAAAGAAACTCCTATCTCTCGAACCTCATCCGCGCGAAGGCGGTTGGTTTCGCCGCACCTACGAAGCCACCGAGAAGATTCCCGCCGCAGCGCTCGCCGCCTCGCGCTATCCCTCCGCGCGTCGCACCGGAACCGCGATCTTCTACCTGCTCGAGACCGATAGCTTCAGCGAGATGCATCGTCTGCGCTCGGACGAGATCTTCCACTTCTACGCTGGAGATCCGGTCGAGCTGCTGCAGCTCCATCCCAACGGAGCCGGAACCGTCTCCATCCTCGGCAACGACCTCTTCGCCGGCCAACGACCGCAACTGGTCGTCAACCAGGACACTTGGCAAGGCTCGCGGCTGGTTCGCGGCGGCGCTTGGGCGCTGCTCGGCTGCACCGTCAGTCCAGGCTTCGAGTACGAGGACTACGAGTCAGGCGATCGCAAGGCGCTGACCGCCAAATGGCCCGACTTCGCCACGCTCATCGCCGCGCTCACGCACTCCTGAGCGCCGTCTGAGCGCCCTGACGAGCGCTCAGAGCGACCGCAGATACTTCAGGATCTCTGGATTGGTCCAGTCCTGCGCGGAGACGAACTTCCGCCGCAGGACGCCTTGGCGGTCGATCACATAGGTCTCTGGGATCTGCACGGTTCCGTAGAGCCGATTGACGCGCTGGCTCGGGTCGCGCACCGTCATCAGGTCGATCTGATGACGCGCCAGGAACTTGCGGTAGACCGCATCGTCCTCGTCCTCGCTGATCGCCACGATGGCGATGTCCGGCAGCTCGCGGTGCATCGCGAGCAGGCTCGGCAGCTCCTCGATGCACGGAGGACACCAAGTCGCCCAAAGGTTCAGGATGACGACGTGACCGCGCAGCTTGCTCAGCTCGACGGTGTTTACGCCGTCGGTGACGGTGAACGCAGGCGCGGGTTTGCCGATGTTTCCGGGAATGTCGCCGCGATTGCATCCCACTGTGGACAACAACCCAACTACGGGGAACCACAACCCAACCACTGCCAAGATCGCCAATCGCCGCACAGAAACACTCCTGCTTCATATAATACGAATCTGTGACCGAAATCGCTTCCACTCTTGATCTAAGCGTCATTGTTCCTGCGCGGAACGAGGAACGCGTTCTTGCTGGCTGCCTGAACTCTCTGCTCGCCCAGTCGGAGCGCGGGTTCGCGCTCGGCGAGCAATGGGAGCTGCTGATCGTCGACGACGAGTCGACCGATCGCACCGCGGAGATCGCCGCTGAAGCTGCCCGAAGCCACGCAGGAGTGACCGTTCTCGCGCCGCCGAAGCTCGAGCACGGCGGCTTCACGGGGAAGAACAACGCCTGCTGGACCGCGGCGCAACAGGCGAAAGGCCGCTGGTTGCTGTTCACCGACGCCGATACGATCCACGAAGCTGGAGATCTGTCGCGCGCGATCCATGAGGCCGAAAAGCATCACGCGGCGCTGCTGTCCTACTCGCCTCGGCAGATCGTGACCGGATTCTGGCAGCAGGCTGTGATGCCGCTGGTCTTCTCGGAGCTGGCGAGCGTTTATCCGCCGAAGCAGGTCAGCGATCCTGCGAGTCGGCTCGCGGCGGCGAACGGGCAGTTCCTGCTGGTCGAGCGTGAGGCGTATTTCGCCGTTGGAGGGCATCGCGCGGTTGGCAGCGAGGTGCTTGAGGATGTCGCGCTGGCCAAGAACGTCAAGCGAAGCTCCGATGGCAGCGGCAAGGCTCGCTCGATCCGGTTCCGCTACGCGCCGGACGCGTTGTCGGCGCGCATGTACGCGACGTTGCCGGAGATGCTCGAAGGCTGGACCAAGAATCTCGCGGTGCTGTTTCCGCGTCCGTTGTATCTGGCGGCTTGGCGCGTGCTCGATCTGGTGCTGTTCTTCGGCATTCCGGCGTTTGCGCTGGGTTTGCCGTATCTGGTCTCCTGGCAACGCTGGGCGCTGCTGCTGATCTGGGCAAGGACGCTTTGGCGGTTCTACAGCCGCGTGGCGAAGTCGAACTTCCCGGCGATCGACTGCGCGTTGTCGATCCTGGGAGTTCCGCTGTTCGTCTTCCTTCTGGTGCGGAGCTTCGTTCACCATCGCGTTCACAAGGCGGTGAGCTGGAAGGGAAGAAGTTATCCGACGCTCCGCTAGAGCAGGAACGGCGCTTCGCCGAGCGGAGTTGCTGGTTGTGCTCCACCTGAATCGACTGGGCCGTTTTGGCCGTCTAAACGTAGGCATTGACTGACTGATTGAGACCCTATGATCTTCCTAACCCGCAAAGTTGAGTTCTCCTCCGCGCATTACTACTGGATCGATTCCTGGTCGAAGGACGAGAACGAGCGCGTCTTCGGCAAGTGCGCGAACCGCAATGGACATGGCCACAACTACACGCTCGAGGTGACGGTCGCGGGCGAGGTCGATCCCGTGAGCGGCTTCGTCGTCGATCTCAAGGACGTCAAGGAGATCCTGGAGCGCGAGGTGGTCAACGTCTACGATCATCGCCATCTGAACCTCGAGGTTCCCGAGTTCAAGACCGCGCTGCCGACGACCGAGAACATCGCGGTCGCGATCTGGAAGCGGCTCGACGGCAAGATTCCCAATGCGCGGCTGCATCGGATTCGCGTCTACGAGATGGATGACCTGTTCGCGGACTACTATGGTGAATGATGAAGGTTTATCTGTCACGGCGCTATCACTTCAGCGCGTCGCATCGGCTTCATAGCGAGGCTTACGACGCGGAACGGAACCGCGAGGTCTACGGTAAGTGCAACAATCCGCATGGACATGGCCACAACTACACGGTTGCGGTGACGTTCAGCGGAGAGGTCGATCCGGTGACGGGAATGATCTGCAATCTGGCGGATCTGGATGCGTTCGCACGCATCAAATCTGCTGGATCGGTTTGATCATACGAATCTGAATACTCTCGACTGCTTTGAGGACAGCGTCTCGACCACCGAGAATCTATCTATCGAAGTGCATCGTATCTTCCAACAATTTTCCCTGGCGCATCTCGAGCAGGTTCATGTCGAGGAGACCAGTAATAACTCCTTTGACTTCGCTGGTGAAGTCTTACCGGTTTCCGGCAGGTTCTAGAAAGGCTCTCTCATGGCAGGTACACAGGCAACACTTGATCGCAGCAGCACTCGAGTCGGTTTCGACCGAGGAGCTTTACCGCGAGCTTCTGGTCCGGATCGGTGAGGACCCGAATCGCGATGGTCTTTTGCGCACTCCGGAACGCATGGAGAAGTCGATGCAGTTCCTGACGCGCGGCTACGCGATGGACGCAACCGAGGTGCTGCAGAAGGCGCTGTTCGACGTCGATTACGACGAGATGGTGATCGTGAAGGACATCGAGTTCTTCTCGATGTGCGAGCATCATCTGCTGCCGTTCTTTGGCAAGGCGCATATTGCGTATGTTCCGAACGGCAAGGTGATCGGGCTGAGCAAGATTCCGCGGCTGGTCGATGTGTTCTCGCGGCGGTTACAGGTTCAGGAGCGGTTGACGCGGCAGATCGCGGATGCGATCGAGGCGGCGATTCAGCCGCAAGGCGTTGCGATTATTCTCGAAGCGCAGCATCTTTGCATGATGATGCGTGGTGTCGAGAAACAGCACTCCTCGACGGTGACTTCGGCGATGCTTGGCGTTTTCAAGACGCAGATGCAGACGCGGAATGAGTTTCTTTCGCTGGTACGGCGGCCGGGGTCGAATCTGTAGGTCGGTTGCTCGCTTGCACAGGGTGCCGGCACCGCGTGGGGCGGAAAGCCGGTTACTCTGGTAGGTGATGAATGGTCTTCTAGTCCTCGATAAATCTGCCGGCATGACCTCGCACGACGTGGTCGCGATTGTCCGGCGCGCAACGGGTGAGCGCTCCATCGGCCACCTTGGAACCCTTGATCCGATGGCAACGGGCGTGCTTCCCATGCTGCTGGGGAAGTACACGCGGCTGGCCCAGTTCTACGGCCGCGCCGATAAGTCGTATACCGGCACGATCCGGTTTGGCTACTCGACCGACTCGTTCGACGCCGATGGAACGCAGGACTCGGAGACGAAGCCGCTGACGCAGTCGCTCGAGCAGCTGCGGGAGCTGGTGACGCGGTTTCATGGCACGCTGGATCAGGTTCCGCCGGTGTTTTCGGCGAAGAAGATCAATGGCGTGCCCGCGCACAAGCTGGCACGTACCGGGCAGCCGGTGCCGGTGAAGCCGGCGCAGATCACCGTCCATCGCTTCGTGCTGACCGAGCTGACCGAGGAGACGGCGAGCTTCGAGGTGAGCATCTCGGCGGGCGGCTACATCCGCTCGCTGGCGCACGAACTGGGCCTGGCCGCCGGGTGCGGAGCGCATCTGGCGAGCCTGCGGCGGACGCAGGCGGGCGACTTTACGCTGGCCGACGCGATTACGGTCGAGCAGCTGAAGGAGCTGGCCGGCGATACGGCGGCGATCGAGGCGCTGCTGCCGCATCCGCGGACGCTGCTGCCGGAGATGCCGTCGGTGACCGCCGACGAACAGCTTGCCGGGCGGCTGCGCAACGGGATGCAGGTGAATCTGCCGGAGTTTTCGGCGGCTCCCCTGGTGAAGGTGTTCACCAGCCCGACGGAGATGCTGGCGATTGGGAAACGGATCGCGGGAACGTTGATGCAGCCCATCGTGGTGATGGGGTAGGTTTCTCTTGGGGAGGGTCCCCCTCCCCCTATCTTGGACGCAAGTCGTTTGGTTTCTTTAGGATGCGAGATGGCTGTGCTCTGCAAAATAGTCATCCTAAAGGGGTTACGGCTAAAATCGTCATTCTGAATGAGTTAGTGCGTTAACGGAAGAAGCCCCGACGGATGGTCGGGGCTTCTTTCTTTCTGTTTCAAGTGTAGCAGGTTGGGTGGAACCTATCGGCAACTTTATGTGGTTTGTTTTGTTGGGGTTGGGTGGTATTGGGGCTTGACAGGGCTTAGGGATCAGGCGAGCGACGCGATGGACTTGGGCTGAAAGGTGCGAGCGGTGTGGGTTGGTGAGCGGTATCGGGATCCTTCGCTGCGCTCAGGATGACGGCAAGAACTGACAACGGCAAGGACAGAAGCAGATCCCCTTCGGGGATGACAACCAAAACAAACAACGGCAACAACAAGAGCAACGGCGAAGGCAGCGGATCAATACAGCGTCTCTCCACTGCGCAGCGGACGGTGAGGCTGTCCGCCGCTTCGGTCGAGATGACGATTGTTTATTTGGTCGAGAGGGTTGCTGCTCTTTACTGAGCTGGCTTGGTTGGTGTTGGTTCGTGCTTGAGGAGCGGGGTGATGAGGCCGAGGACGTTCTGGGCGACGATCTGGTTGCCGGCGTTGGTGGCGTGGGTCTGGTCGGCCTGCATCATGCCGGGGACGCCGAAGACGCCCTGCAGCAGGAAGGGCAGCATGGGGACGTGGTACTTCTTGGCCAGCAGGGCGTAGGTGGCGTTGAACTGGTGGATGTAGTCGGGGCCGTAGTTCGGAGGCAGGGTGATGCCGGCGAGGACGACCTTGGCGCCGGAGTCGGTGAGGGTCTTGAGGATGAGGTCGAGGTTGGCGCGGGACTGCGTGATGGGCAGGCCGCGGAGGCCGTCGTTGCCGCCGAACTCGACGACGACGAGGGCGGGCTTGAGGCGGAGGACGCGGTCGAGGCGATCGACGCCGTCCTTGGTGGTGTTGCCGCTGATGCCCTCGTTGACGACGTGGTAGGAGAAGCCGCGGGCGTCGAGGTCGGATTGGAGGAAGTCGGGGTAGGACTGGCCGGGATCGGCACCGTAGCCGGCGGTGAGGCTGTCGCCGAAGCAGGCGATGATGGGGCGGGTGTCCTTCGCGGAGGGCGGGGATGGGGGCCGGGGCGGCGTTCGACGGCTGGGAGTCGACCTGCTCGGCGGGCTGGGGTGCGGGATCGGTCTTGCAGCCGGTGGCGAGGAGGGTTGCAGCCGCTAGAATACAGAGAAGCCACGGTTGGCGCATTGGTCCACTTTACCAAAGAGCGGGATAGAGCTATCGCGGGGCGTTGGGGTGAGTCTTATGGAAGGGCGGTCGTTTGCTGGCGCAAACGATGGCTCACCTTAGCGACGATGAGCGTCGCGAGTGCACCGTGGAGAGTGCGGGTTGGTTCGAGCGGTATTGGTGGGTGACGGTATCGGGATCCTTCGCTGCGCTCAGGATGACAGCAAGAACAAACAACGGCAAGGACGAGCAGATCGCGGTGCGGATGACAGCTCGATGATGGCAAGCATGACAAGACACAGCAGTAAGCTGCCGAGGAGAGGGATTCGAGTGACTCAGGTTTCGTCGGCGATGATCGAGGTTCGGGAGCTGCGCAAGTCGATTCGTAATGGCGCGCGCACGGTGGAGATTCTGAAGGGCATCGACTTCAACGTGCCGGCGGGGCAGTTTGTGGCGATCATGGGGGCTCGGGGTCGGGGAAGTCCACGCTGCTGGGGCTGCTGGCGGGGCTGGATACGCCGACGGGCGGCGAGGTGCGGCTGAATGGGACGGCGATCAGCTATCTGCCGGAGGATCAAGCTGGCGCAGGTGCGGGGGAAGACGATTGGGTTTGTGTTTCAGTCGTACCAGCTGATTCCGACGCTGACGGCGCTGGAGAATGTGCTGCTGCCGCATGAGTTGAACGCCGATGCGAAGGACGCGGCGGCGGGGATGGCGCGGGCGCGGGAGCTGCTGACCAGCGTGGGGCTGGGCGGGCGGATGGATCATTATCCGGTGCAGCTTTCGGGCGGCGAGCAGCAGCGGGTGGCGCTGGCGCGGGCGTTTATTCTGCGGCCGCCGATTGTGCTGGCGGATGAGCCGACGGGGAATCTCGACACGACGAACGGGGCGCATGTGCTGGAGCTGCTGCTGCAGCTGAACCGCATCGAAGGGCACGACGCTGGTGCTGGTGACGCATGATCCGGTGCTGGCGGGGTATGCGAACCGGCGGATCGTGCTGCGGGATGGGGCGGTGGTGTCGGATGAGATGAATGCGGAGCCGACGGCGAACGGCGTGGCCGCTGCTGTCGGCTTCGGTGGTGGGGTAGCGATGGCGAGTCTATCGTACCGGTCGGCGGCGAAGATTGCGGCGCGCGAGATGCGGTCGTCGCGCGGGAAGTTCTTTTTTGTAATTCTTTCGGTTGCAATTGGAGTGGCGGCGCTGACGGGCGTGCGCGGGTTCAGCGCGTCGTTTCGCGGGACGCTGCTGCTGCGGGCGCGGAGCATCATGGCGGCGGATCTGTCGGCGCGGATGTTTCAGCAGCCGACGCCGGAGCAGCAGAAGGGGCTGGACGCGATCGCGGCGACGGGCGTGGAGATGACGCCGGTGACGGAGCTGCTGTCGATGGCGAGCGCGGCGAAGACGATGGACCCGCTGCTGGTGTCGTTGAAGGCGGTGGATCCGACGAAGTATCCGTTTTACGGGACGGTGGATCTGGAGCCGGCGGGGACGCTGTCGGCGGTGCTGGGGCCGGATACGGTGGTGGTGGCGAGCGATCTGCTGCTGCGGCTGCATTTGAAGGTCGGCGATGGGCTGAAGATCGGGAACAAGGAGTTCCGGATCGCGTCGGTGGTGACGAATGAGCCGGATCGGCTGAGTGGGAACTTTGCGGCGGGGCCGCGGGTGCTGATCTCGCGCGAGGGGCTGGATGCGAGTGGGCTGCTGGCTCCGGGGAGCCATGCGGGGCAGCGGTATCTGTTCAAGGTGCCGAAGCCGCGGAATGGGGCGGCGATCTCGGATGCGGCGGTGGCGGACGCTGAAGGACGCGGCTGGAGAAGCTGCTGCCCGAGGCGCAGGTGATCGGACTATCGCGAGACGAATCCGGCGCTGACGCAGGGGCTGGATCGGGCGACGAGTCTGCTGTCGCTGATGAGCCTGGTGGCGCTGGTGCTGGGCGCGATCGGCGTGGCGATGGCGATGCGCGCGCACCTGCAGCAGCGGCTGGATACGATCGCGATCATGAAGTCGCTGGGGGCGCGGTCGGGGCAGATCATGAAGATCTATCTGCTGCAGACGCTGCTGCTGGGGCTGGTGGGTGGGCTGCTGGGGGTGGTGCTGGGCGTGGCGGTGCAGCTGGCGTTTCCGGTGCTGCTGGCGAAGCTGATCAATGTGCAGACGGATCTGCATATGCAGTTGCGGACGGTGCTGACGGGGCTGGGCGCGGGGGTGCTGACGACGCTGCTGTTTACGCTGCCGCCGCTGCTGGATATTCGGCAGGTGCGGCCGATTGCTGATTCTGCGGCGGGCGGTGGAGAGGAGGCGAACGAGGGTCCATTTGTGACTGCGATGGTTCGCGAAGATTGCGGAAGAATGGGGCGCAGATCGGGGCGGCGGTGCTGATCCTGGCGGGGCTGGCGGCGATTGCGACGACGCTGAGCGACTCGGCTGAGGTGGGGAAGGTCTTTTCGCTGGGATTGGTGGTGGTGCTGGCGGTGCTGCTGGGGGCTTCGGCGGCGGTGCTGGCGGGGTTGAAGTGGTTTCTGAAGCGGACGCGGCTGGGGCTGCCGTCGTCGCTGCGGCATGGGCTGGCGAATCTGTATCGGCCGGGGAATCCATCGGCGGCGCTGCTGGCGGCGCTGGGCATGGGCGTGATGCAGATCATGACGGTGTACTTCGTGCAGCAGGCGGTGGTGCGGGAGCTGCATGTGTCGGCGGCGCCGAATCTGCCGAATGTGTTTCTGGTGGATATTACGACGGCCGAGGTGGATGGGGTTCGGCAGCTGCTGAAGTCGCAGCCGGGCGTGACGGTGGGGCCGGAGCTGGTGCCGGTGGTGTCGTCGCGGATTGTGGCGATTGATGGGGTTCCGGCGAAGGATTTGAAGCTGAAGAACTTTCCGCGGCATATGTTGCAGTCGATCTCGCTGAGCTGGTCGGGCGCGCCGCCGGTGGGGACGAAGGTGGTGCAGGGCAAGTGGTGGTCTGCCGAATGAGACGGCGCCGCGAGGTGGCGATTGCCGACCGCGCGGCGGAGCGGCTGGGGGTGAAGGTCGGGTCGACGATTATGTTTGCGGCGCAGGACACGGAGTTTGCGGCGACGGTGGTGGCGCTGACGCGGGCCGATGGGCAGCATGCGTTTTCGCGGGTGGAGTTTACGCTGCCGGAGCCGGCGCTGGCGGGGCTTCCGGTGGTCTGGTACGGCGGCGTGCATGTGGACCCGGCGAAGGTGGATGCGGTGCAGCGGGCGCTGTACAACGCGTATCCGACGGTGACGGTGATCAACGTGGCGGAGGCGCTCGAGACGGTGCGCAGCGTGGTGATTCAGATCACGTATGTGATCCAGTTTCTGGCGGCGTTCTCGATCTTTGCGGGGGTGATTATTCTGGCGAGCTCGATTGCGGGGACGCGGTACCGGCGGATTCGCGAGGTGGTGGTGCTGAAGACGCTGGGCGCGACGCGAGGGCGGATCGCGACGGTGTTTTCGATTGAGTTTGCGGTGCTGGGGCTGGTGGCGGGTGTGGTGGGGGTGGGATTTGCGCTGGTGATTGCGCGGGTTCTGCTGCACCGCATGGAGGTCGTGTTCCACGTGCAGTGGCTGTGGACGATTGGGGCGCTGCTGGGGACGGCGGCGCTTACGGTGGGGACGGGATGGGTGGCGAGCCACCGGATTCTGGGGCAGAAGCCGCTCGAGGTGCTGCGGGAGGAGTAAAAGGCAGGGAGTACAGGGATCAGGTGTGGCTGGCGATCTGGTAGGCTTGATCGTTATTCGGCGAGTCGCCGAAAGGAGGGTCACATGCAGGCTGCGTGCACGCATCTGGATCAGATTCGGAAGGTGACACCGCGTACTCCGCAGGGCTGTGAGGAGTGCTTGAAGATCGGGAGCAGGTGGGTTCACCTGCGGCTGTGCCTGGAGTGCGGGCATGTCGGCTGCTGCGACTCCTCGCCGAACACGCACGCGACCAAGCACTTCCATCACACGAAGCATCCCATCATGCAATCGTTCGAGCCGGGGGAGAACTGGGGATGGTGCTACGTCGATGAGGTGGAGCTGGATCTGCCGGCGCGAAGGGCTTCGTCTATTTGAGGGAGGCGGAAGACCGCTTGTCGTGGCGTGGCTCTGAGATGCGCGAACAGACGGTTGTTTGGCGCGTTCGACAGTTACAAAATACAGGGGTCTCTCTCCACTGCGCGACGGACGATGAGACTGTCCGTCGCTTCGGTCGAGATGACGTTTCTGAGGATAAGGGCCCGCGAATATGAATCTGTCGATCCATCCTATGGAACGATTGTGATCGGGGCCTGCCAGAACGCGCTCTTTTGGCTGGTGGGATCGAGGACGGTGACCTGGCAGGTGTACTCTCCCGGGGGCAGTGGAGCGAGGCCGACGTTGAAGCGCAGCGGCATGGTCTTGAGGGCGTTGCTTAGGGAGTTTGTAACCTCCGTGGGTTGGGTTTCGAAGACCTTGGTCTGGCCCTGGTAGAAGCTGAGGTAGGTGACGAGCGGCTGCGACGGGGTGGTCGTGCCGGGTTGATAGGCCTGCAGGTAGACGTAGAGGTCGCGGGTCTTGCTGAAGACGCGGGTGACGCTGGGGATCAGCTTCTGGCCGTTGAGGACGAGGGGATTTGCGGCTTCATCCTTGACGCGCTCCTTCTCCTTGGAGGCGTTGTAGATGGCGTCCTTGAGATCGACGCGCTGGCCGGCGAGGACGACGGAGCTGATGGGGATCTGCTTGATCTCCTTGTTGAGATTGGGGATGACGAAGGAGGTTTGGAAGGTGCCGATTCTGCCGGTTTCGTCGTCGCGGGCGAGGAACTTGATGCTGTACTTGCCGGGGAGAAGGGTGAAGCCGGTGTCGTACTCGACGGGGCGCTTGGCGAGCTCGGCGGCGGTGGCGTCGGTGAGCTTGATGTTGACGTTGTCGCGGAGGTTCTGGACGGTGGTGTTGTAGCCGCCCTCGTCCTTGACCTCGAGGACGAAGTCGATGAGGGTGTGCTCGGCGCCGCGCTTTTTGGCGAGGGCGAGCTCGCGGCCGGGGATCTTGACGACGATGGGGACGAAGTACTCGGCGCGATTGAGCTGGAAGTAGTTGAGCTCCATGGCGATGGTGAGCTCGGTGACGGGGTCGCCGAGCATGAGGGCGTCTTCGAGCTGGCGCTCTTTGTCGGCGGTGGTGAAGTGCGCTGAAGACCTTGCCGGCGTAGTAGCCCTGGCGGTAGTCGAGGTTGGCGGCGAGCTCTGGGGTGGTGGCGATCTTGATGTGGCGGAAGTGGCCGTTGAGCGCGGTGTTGGTGGTGTAGTAGCCGAGGATGTAGTAGCTGGTGATGTTCTGCTGCGCCTGCACGATGCCGCGGGTGAGGTCGTTGTAGTCGAGCAGGGCCTTGCCGCCGGTGTCGCTGGCGAGGGCGTAGAGGCGTGTCCTGCGACTGCTGCATGCGGGTGGTGACGGCGAGGGTGGCGGTGCCGGAGTACATGCCGGAGTTGCCGGCGGAGCCCTGGCTGGCGTCGCCGAGCGGGCGACTGCGCGACGAGGCCGCGGGCGTCGATGGGCCAGAAGGAGACGCCGGAACGGATGGCGTCGTTGATGGTGGCGTGGAGCTGGGCCTGGTTGTCGATGCCGTGGAGGGGAGGCCGCTGGCGAAGTAGATGAGGGCCTTTTTCTCGCTGAGGCGGCCGAGCATCTTGGCGGCGGTCTGCAGGGCGGAGAGCTGGCGGTCGGTGTTGAAGAGGTTGAACTCGCTGTTGTCCTGGCCGAAGGCGGCGCCGGTGTCGGCGGCGCTGGCGTCGCTGGCGATCGTCCTGGGACTGCTGATTTTCGCCGACGATGAGGGTTTCGAGGATGCTGAGGAGACGGTCGTGGTCGGCGGTGAAGTCCTGGAGCACGTCGACGGAGCTGCCGCCGTAGCGCATGATGGAGACGAGATCGGCGGAGGTCATCTGGGTGCGGATGAACTTCTGCGCGGCCTCGAGCGCGCGCAGCTTGTCGTCGGGCGGCATGGCGGTCAGATCGAAGTACATGGAGATGAGGCGGCGATCTTTGTAGCGGACGGTGCCGGGGGACTCGGCGGCGATCTGGGTGACGCTGAGGCGGTTGTAGACGGTGATGTTTTCGGGGGTGGTCGGCTTGGCGGGAGGAGTGACCGGGGCGGTGGGGAGCTCCTGATAGTCGGCGAAGCTGATCTGCTGCGGGACGCCGTCTTCGGTGATGGTGAAGTCCTTGGCGGTGAGGCCCTTGATCGGCTTGCCCTGCTTGTCCTTGACGTTGACGGCTTCGATCACGAGGTTGGTGCTGACGGACATGGTGAACGCGCCGCTGCCGGTGCCGGGTTGGGTGTTCTGGCCGACGACCTGCGCGGAGGCGGCGAGGTGCCGAGGAGCATCGAGAGGATGAGGAGAAGGGTCGATCGCATACTCAGAACCTCAGGCGCAGGGCCGTTTGTAGGCTGCGCATGGCGTTGGCCGCGGCGGGTAATCCGAACTGGGTGCTGTTGACGTTGGGGTTCCAACTGGAATACGTAACGTGATTGAGAGCATTTGTGCCGGCGATCTGGAGATCGAGATTGAGCTTGTCGTGGACGCGGAAGGTGCGCAGCATGGCGGCGTTGAGGGTGAACTGGCCGGGGCCGGTGATGGAGTCGCGGCGGGCATCGCCCCACTGGCCGGGCAGCGGGGTGGTGTAGGCGGCGGGGTTGAGGAAGCGTCCGGCGGGGGCGGAGTAGAGCGGCGCATTCGTAACGCTGGGGCGAACAAATGCGGAGTAGCCGGAGACGACGATGGCGGAGTCGAGCGGGGTTTGCGGCAGGCCGGTGCCGGCGGTGATGACGGACTGGATCGTCCACTCCTTGTAGAGGCGGCCGCGCCAGCCGTCGAGCAGCGTTCCGCCGCCGATGCCCATGCCGGTGGTGTACTGCACGGTGATGTTGGCGAGCTGGCGCTGGTCGAAGGTGGAGAGGCCGCGCTCGGCGCTGAGGTTGCGCCAGTCCTGCGCGATGGTGGCGGTGGGTCGCGGTGGTGGCGCCCTGGCCGCCGAGCGCGGAGTCGTCGTCGATGGACTTCGAGAAGGTGTAGAGGACGGAGGCGGTGAAGCCGCTGTGCAGGCGGCGGCGGAGTTGAATCTGCGCGGACTCGCGCGTGGAGTTGCCGTTGGAGGTGAGGTACTCGAAGCCGGTGGGGCAGCTGGGGCAGGGGTTCACGGCGCCGATGGGGTTGGTGTTGGGGAGGAACTCCTGCGCGCCGCGCGTGCCCTTGATGCCGGTGTAGATGGCGACGAGCTGCAGGGATGCGGGGAGATCGCGCTGCAGCTTGAGGTTCCAGGTGTGGACGTAGCCGACGCGGTAGTTGGGATCGACGCCGAAGGTCTCGGGCGTGGTCGCGGAGCATTGGATGAAGCCGTTGGCGAGGGTGAGCGGGCAGGAGGCGCTGTTCTGGACGGTGAGGCTCTTGGAGAGCGGGGCTTGCTGCGCCATCTGCAGTGCGATGCCCTGGTAGACCGAGGTGTCGTAGGTCATGCCGTAGCCGGCGCTGACGACGAGCGAGGAGGCGGGGATGGGCCGCCAGGAGAGGCCGATGCGGGGCTCGATGCCGGTGCGGTCGGGGCGCATGAGGGAGGCTGGATAGATTGTGCCGGTCAAGGTGCCTTGTGGGGCGCTGGCGAGGATGGGCGCGATGGCGGAGAAGCCGGGGGCGACGTCGAGATTGACGAGGCGATTCTTGAGCTCGGTGATGGGGGCGCCGTACTCCCAGCGGACGCCGAGGTTGAGGGTGAGGTCGGAGCGGAGGCGCCAGTCGTCGAGGAGGAAGGCGTCGTAGGCGGACTGGCGGAGGTACTTGTCGGGATTGCCGAAGGCGACGGTGCTGGCGTCGGGAGTGCCGAGGAGGAAGTCGGCGACGTCGGAGCCGCTGCCTGCGGCGGCGCCTGCGGTGGCGGCTCCGGTGAAGCTGAAGGTGCCGCGGGCGTTGGCCTGCGAGAGGTAGTTGAACTGGGCTCTGCGGAGGTCACCGCCGCCGGATAGATTGTGCGCGCCGTGGTTCCATGTCATTTTGTAGGACACGCCGTTGGTTACATTTCGATCGAAGGAGCTTTGGCTGTCGGTGAGGGAGGCGAGGCCGCCGGAGAAGTTGAGGGTGGGTGGTCCCCAGTAGGTGGGGTCCTGGTCGTTGCCGGTGATGCCGGCCTGGCCGGAGATGTTCTGCCGGTTCTCCCAGTAGGGAGTCAGGCGGGTGGACTGGCGGCTGAACTGATAGCCAAGATCGGCGCGGGTGTGCGCGTTGAAGGTGTGGGCCCAGTCGATGGTGCTCTTGAGGCCGAGGCTGCCGGTGGTGTCGACGAAGCCGAGCAGGGTTCCGTTGCTGGCGCGGACACTGGTGGCGGCGAAGGTGCCGGTGAGCTGGTTGAAGCGGCCGATGGTCTTGCTTGCGTTGGAGTTGAGAGCGTCCTGGTGGGTGTCGGTGACGAGGGGGACTTGGTAGTTGTATTGGGCGCTGCCGGAAAAGTTCGGTAGTGGATACAAATTCAAAAGCGCCTGTGCCTGCGGGCTGACGGGGATCTGGTTGCCGGGGTAGGGCTGGCCGGTGGCGGGGTTGTAGAGCGTGACGGGCTGGCCGTCGGCGTTGAGCTCGTGGGAGAGGTCGCCGGTGCGCTCGGCGAGGTCGGGGACGAGGCCGGGTGTGGTGGTGGCGATGCTGTTGCGGGTGCGCTGGTAGTTGATGAAGATGTTGGGGCCGTTGCGCAGCAGGTGGGGAATCTTCAAGGGGCCTTGCAGTCCGAAGCCGCCGGTGATCTGGCTGGTATCGGGCTTGGCGGTATCGATGCCGGTGAGCGAGTAGGACTTGGCGTCGAGGGCGGAGGTGTCGAGGCGGAGGTAGGCGCCGAAGGTGTAGAGGCTCTTGCCGCTGGCGGTGTTGCCGAAGCGCGGGGCGAGGGTGTAGCGGGAGGTGGCGGCGTTGTTCACGCTGCCGTTGACGAGCAGGCCATCGGTGGCGCGGTCGGCGATCTCGTCGGCGGAGGCGGAGGGTAAGAGGCCGACGAGCTGGTTGCCCTGCGGCTTGGGCGAGTCGGCGGTGCGCTTGGGGAGGATGAGTGGCTTGCTCGCTGGTGAGTGGCGCGCTGGGGAGCGGCTGGAGCGTGGTCTGGATCTGCGCGAGGGAGAGCTGCGTCAGCTCCAGCGTGGTCATGGCGGCGTTGGGCGCGATGGTGATGGCTTGTTGCAGCGCGGAGAAGCCGGTCATCTGGACTTGCAGCGTGGCGGTGCCGTCGGTGAGCGTGGGGAAGGAGTAGAAGCCCTGTGTATCTGTAACCGTGACGAGACTTTTTCCGTTCTGGGTGAGGGTGACGGTTGCGCCCGGGACGGGGAGGCCGTGGTAGGTCACGGTGCCGTGGAACTCAGAGGCGTGGGCGGCGCTTGCGGCGGCCAGCGCGAGGAGGCAGAGGCCGCGGCGGGCAGCTCTCCTGAGTCGCGGTGAGATGGAACGGGTTCCCGTCATTAGTTCTCCGAGGGCTGGGCGACGTGATCGACGACGATGGTGTCGACGGGGCCTTTGGTGGATTCGAGCTTGAGCCCGAGTTGCTCCTGCAGGGCGGTGAAGAGGGAGGGCGCGGTGTTGGTGTTGACGGGTCCTGCTGCGCGTTGGCGACTTCATCCGACGACCAGCGGAGGGACATGTCGTAGTTGCCGGAGAGGCCGGTGTTGTCCACGACCTTACGGTGGAGCGTGCCGCGACAGGAAGTATACGAGGCTTGAGAGGGGAGCTGCCTGGGTGGTAAATCGGCCGTCTCCCACACGACCACGCGCTCGCCGTTGCGAGTCGTTCGGGTCGGCTGGCTTGAGCTTGGAGCCGCCCTTGGCGATCACGAGAGAATAGATGGGAAGATCCTTGGTTTCGTGATGGACCTTGAGCTGGAAGCGGTCGGCGAGGAGGGCCTGCATCATCACGCTGCGCTGCGCGAATTGCTCCTCTCGTGGGAGCTTTTTGAGCGTCGTCGCGACATCCTCATCCATCTTGGCCTGGATATCGAAGCTGGCCGAGTTTGCCCATCCGGGCAGGCCGGAGATCATGTCCTCCGTCTGCAGGTCGTAGGCGTACTGGATCAACGCCTTGAGGTCGACGTTGGTGGCGGTGTATCCATCAGCCGGAGTGTTGGTGCGCATGAGCCATCGCTTGATTCATGTGGCTTGATGGCGACGACGTCGTAGGCGGGCGGGGTGGTTGCGGGGGCCGTGCCCTGCGCGCAGAGCGGCAGGGCGACGGCCATCGATCCTGCAAGGAGCAGGAGGGTTGTGGGCAGCAGGGTGCGTTTCGCCATGATCGGAGCGGTCCTCTGGTTACGGCAAGAACTCGTTACACGGTGACTGCGTTGTTTTGGGTGAAGCTGAGGCTAGTTCGCTGAGGGCTTCTCGACGTGATCGATGGAGAGGACGTCGACGGGGGTCTTCTCGGCGGTGAGCTTGAGGCCGACCTGCTTGCAGGAGGGCCTGGAAGATGTCGGGCGCGGCTTCGGTGGCGTCGGTCTTAGCGGGCATGCGGTGGCGGGTGCCCGTTGAACTCGGAGTCGTCGGGGGTGAAGGTGAAGTGGAAGTCGAATTTGCCGGAGAGCGCGGTCTGATCGACGACGGGGCGATCGAGGATGAGGGTCTGGAGGAAGCCGGTGAAGTCAGGGATGGTTCCGTTGTTGACCATGAGCATCAGACCTTCCGGTTTGGGGATCATGCCGAGGCCGGGCAGGGTGCCGGTCGACTGCGTGGGGGTGAGCTTCTGGCCGCCGCTGCCGACGGTCAGGACGTAGGCGGAGAGCTCGCGCTTGTCGTGATGGAAGGTGAGCTTGAAGCGATCGGCAAGCAGCTTCTGGATCATGATCTTCACCTGCTTGGGATTGGGCGAGCCCTCCTCGATCGGGCACGGCGGCGATGTCGTAGCGATCTTTGTTGATCCAGTCGGGTGCGCCTCACGATCTGCTTTGCCTGCACATCGTAGGCAAACGAGATGAGGTCTTCGAGCGAGGAGGCGCGGGTTGCAAAGTTGCGGCCTTGGAGGGTGAGGCCCTGCATGCTGGTGGCGCCAGAGTCATTGGGCTTGATGGTGGCGACGTCGAAGGAGGGATCGGCGTCGGCGGCCATGGGTTTGGCCGGCGGCGGCGGAGCGGGAATCTCCCAGGCGGTCTCCTTGGTGGCGCGCACCAGCGTGAAGGGGCGCGGCTCGGACTGGTTCCAGGTTCCGGCGATGGTGTTGCCGTCTGCGCTGAGGGTTCCCTGGTAGTTGAGGCCGATCCTGTCGACGGCGAGCTTGAGGGTCGAACCGTCGAGGGTGATCGAGGAGGCGGTGAGCGGCTGATTGGGCTGATCGACGGTGTAGAAGTTCGCGGACCATCCCTTATCCGTCTTGGCGATCTTGAGGACGAGGCGAAGCGAGCGGCCGGCTTCGAGCGTGCCTTGCCAATCGCCGGCGATGTCTCCGTGCTGGTGCGTCGCAGCTGCTGCGGTGATGGCTGCGCAGGTTGCGGTGCTTGTGCAACCACGGCAGGCACATATCCGGTAAGAGCAGCGAGCGTTATGCATCCCGAGGCAAGCAGCGACAGCTTTCCAGAAACCACTGCAGTCATGATCGGTCGTCACTTTCTCAAAAGCGGAGTGTACTTCTAGTACGGGGCCCGGGGAAGAAAGTTCACTGCAGGAGCGTTTCGGAATCGGTTGGCGACGCGCCGAGGGTCGCATCGCATCGCATCAACATAATGCCATGCGAGCGCATGTTCACGGATGGTTCGAAGTGGCTTCGGTAGAAAGACGAGCGGAGCGAGGAAGGGTTAGCGGGGGGAGCGGCGGTCGGGGGGATGGAGGAACTGCTCCTCGAGGACGATGCGGACGAGCTGGCTGCGGGTGCGGACGCCGGTCTTGGAGAAGAGCTGCTGCAGGACGGCTTTGACGTAGGCCTCGGAGATATTGAGCTTGGCGGCGATTTCTTTGTTGGTGAGGCCGTTGAAGATCTCGTCGAGGACGCTGCGCTCGCGGGCGGTGTAGGGGGCGTTGTCGGCGGTCTCCTCCGGTGCGGAGCGGGCGGAGGTGGCGGAGGTTACGAGGGAGCGCGCGGCCTTGGGATCGAGCCAGGTCTCGCCCTGCGCGACGCGGCGGATGGCGGTGAGCAGATCGGTGGGCGAGCTGTGCTTGAGGAAGATGCCGGAGGCGCCGAGGGCGATGGCGGCGTGGGCCTCGCGGTCGCTCATGCCGGCGGTGATGAAGAGGATCTTGCCGGAGAAGTGGGATTGCTTGAGGGCTTCGAGGAAGGTGAGGCCGTTGTGGGTGCCGAGGTCGTAGTCGAGCAGGAGGACGTCGACCTTGAGAGGGGGGATGGCGGCGAGCGCGGCGAGAGCGTCGTGGCCGGAGTGGAAGTCGGCGACCATGGCGAAGTCGGGCTCGGCCTGCAGCAGGCGGCTGAGGCTTTCGCGGAAGAGGGAGTGGTCGTCGACCAGCAGGAGGCGGATTGTGTTCTTCGTGTGCATTGGCGGGTTGCAGAGGATGACGTTTACCTTATCGCAGGACGAGGCGCTGTGGGCGGTCGCTGCTCGGTGGGGGAGGCAGCGAGTCGGACGAGGAAGGTGGCGCCTTCGCCACGCTGCGCGGAGGGCTGGTAGTCGAGTTCGCCGCGGAAGGAGCGCATGAGGGAGCGGGAGATGCAGAGGCCGAGGCCGGAGGTGCCGGTGTGGGGCTGGAAGGGGCGGAAGAGGAGCTCGGGGTGGGCGACGCCTTCGCCGTTGTCGATGACGGCGATGCAGACGTGGTCGGGTGCCTGGGTGACGCGGAAGGTGAGTGTGGGGTGGGGCGTCTGCTCGAGCGCGCGGGCGCTGTTGCGGACGAGGTTGAGGAAGACCTGGGTGAGGCTGTGGCGGTCGGCCCAGACGGCGGGCAGGGGGGAGGGGAGGTCCCAGTGGACGGCGATCTCGGCCTCGAGGAGGGCGGGTTCGACGACGATGCGGAGCTCCTCGAGGAAGGAGGCGAGATCGATGCTGGTGGCGAACTCGGAGGTCTCGCGAAGGTCGAGGGAGGCGATCTTTTCGAGGGCGAGGACGAGGGTGCCGAGAGCTTCGAAGTCGGGGTGGCGGGCGAGGCCGGCGGAGCGGACCAGGTTTTGATGGACCAGGGCGATGGCGCCGCAGACGTTGCGAATCTCGTGCGAGATGGCGGTGACGACGATGCGGGAGCCGGAGAGGAGCTGCTGCAGGGCGTCTTCTTCGCGATCGCGGAAGTCCTCGGAGGAGTCGACGATCATGGCGGAGATGCGGGGGCCGAGGCTGGTCTTGTAGGTGGAAAACCAGACGTCGGCGATGAAGAGGCTGCCGTCGGCGCGGTGGCCCTTGCACTGCATGAGGGTGCGGAAGCCGCGATCGCTTTCGCGCAGGTGGGGGACGGTGGCGAAGGAGGGCAGAAGGAGGTTGATGGGGGTGCCTTTGAAGGCTTCGGCGGAGGCTCCGAAGAGGCGGTGGGCGGCCTCGTTGGCGAGCAGGATGTGGCCCTCGCCGTCGGCGCTGACGATGGCGACGGGGCTGGTTTCGATGAGGTGCTGGAGCTGCTCCTCGAGGCCGCGGCGGACGGTCATCTCGGCCTCAAGCTGGCGGAGATGGGAGGCGGAGAGCTGGCGGCTGAGGTTGACCTCGTAGACGAAGGAGCCGATGCCGGCGAAGGCGGCGAAGTAGAGCATGTCGCGGGGCAGGCCGGTGCTGAGGTTCCAGTCGTAGCCGTCGAACTGCTCGGACAACAACATGCAGAGCAGGGAGAGGAGGAGGATCTGATAGCGCTGGAGCGAGCGGCTGGCGAGGAGGATGGGGAAGAGATAGAGGAAGCCGAGTGGGACCTCGGCGGAGATCTTCCAGTCGGCGATGGAGATGGAGGCGATGATGAGGCCGACGCGGAGGAGGAGAGCGATTTGGCTGCGGCCGAAGAGGAACCATCGCAGGCCGGATTGAAGACGGTCAAACACGATTTCAGGGTATCAGCGGGGTGTGTGGGATGGGGATGGAGTAGCCAGAAGATAGTGGGCGCTTTCTGGAGCGAGAACGAAATACAGGGATCTCTCCACTGCGCAGCGGACGATGAAACTGTCCGCTGCTTCGGTCGAGATGACGTGCTGGTCATTTCTTGAATGAGGTCGATGCACTCTAGAGGATTCGTCAGAGGGATTCGTCGAGGGTGAGGGCGTCGATCTTGTTGCTGAGGTCCTGCTGGGCGGATTGGCGCTGCTGGTTGAGGGCGTCGAGATCCTTGCGGAGGGTGGCCAGGGTGTCTTCCTGCTGGAGAAGCTCGTCGGTGTAGCGTTTGGCGAGGGGGCGGGCCTCGGCGTCGGGGGTGGACTTGAGGGCGGTGAGGTTGTCGCGCAGGCGGGACTGGTCCTTGGCGATGTCGTCGAGGGACTGTTGCTTGGCGGCGATCTGCTGATCGAGCGCGACGACCGCGCGCTTGGCCTGGAAGACGGGTTCGAGCTGCTGCAGGACGGCTGGGCTGGCGTTGGCGTTCCTGAGGAGCAGGGTGAGTTGGTCGTCGGTGGTGTCGGTGAGGCGGTAGAGCTGGTTGAGGGTGCGGCGCTCGCCGATGTGGAGGCGGACGGTCTCGCCGGGCTGGGTGGCGACGCGGAAGCGGTGCTCGGTGGGGGTGGACTCGAAGGGCTTGGGGTCGGAGTCGATGGTCCAGCCGGGGCGGGCGGGGTGCTCGACGACGACGATGCGGGGCTCGGGAGCGGCGTTGTGGACGAGGTACTCGACCTCGGCGATGACGGCGGTGGTCTCCTTGAGGACGCCTTTGCTGATGGTGAGGTGCTGGACGCGTTGGGTGTCGTTGTGGTGGTCGACGGTGACGCGGACGGCCTGGTCGGCGGCGTAGGAGAGGAGGCGGCGCTCGTTGGGGTGGATGGGGTCGAGGAGGCCTTCGCCGCCGAAGCTGCCGTCCTCGACGATGGTGAAGGAGCCGCGGTCGAGGGTGAGGTTGGAGGTGTTGGTGATCCAGAGAGCGCGCAGGGCCTGGGGTTGGCGGGGAGACCAGAGGGTGACGCGCTCGGCGTCGACCTTGGTCTGGAGGATGGGGACCAGCGCGGACTGGTTGCGGCGAATGGTGATGGGCTGGGTGAGGTTGTAGGCGAAGTAGTCGTCGAAGGCGCGGGTGGTGGTGTCGGGAGCGATGGAGTCGGCGGCGGTGGTCTCGTAGGGGACGGGGGCGAGCCAATCTGCTCGCTGAGGGCATTCGTGTTGGGCGAAGGGACGCGGTTCGCCATGCCGCCGCATGATGCCGCCGGGGACGCCGTTGCCGCTGCCCATGCCGGCCTGCCGGGGCCGCCGTTGCTGTCCGCCATGCCGGCCATTCCGGCTACGCCGGCTTGAGCCTCTGCGGTGGGCGGAGGGCCGTCGTGGGTCGATGGACTCGCCGCTGTCGTGGGTCTGGGGGGTGAGCTGGGCCTCCTGGGGGAGGGGGATCTCGGGGCGGCGGCCGTAGTAGGGGACCGAGAGGGGCTGGATGAAGCTCTGCGGGGAGCCGGCGATGAGGGAGAGCTGGACGTTGATCCAGTCGGAGCCGGTGGTGTTGTCGATGACGGACCAGCCTTGCAGGGTGGCGGTCTGGGTGCTGGCTGGGGTGTCGGCGGCGTGGGCTGCGCCGGTGAAGAGGATGCGGTAGGTGGACTTCCAGATGGGGACCTCGGAGAGGTAGGAGACCTGGAGGCTGCGGGTGCCGGAGCCGGTGTCGGTGAGGGTGAGGCGGCGGAGGCCCTGGTTGCGGTTGGCGTCGAGGAGCTCGAGGTAGTGGTTGACGTCGGTGTGGAGGGTGGTGTCGAGGAGGCGGACCTGGGTGGCGCCGGTGAGCTCGAAGGTGCGGACGGCGCCGGTGTCGGAGACGACGGTGAGGAAGGGGCGCTGGACGATGGTGGTGGCGTCGCCGGCGCGTTGGGTGGTGTCGCGCATCTCGAGATCGAGGAGGCGGCCGGTGAGGGTGGGACCGGCGCCGGAGTGGACTTCGACGCGGGCGCCGCGGACGGCGGTGTAGAAGTCGGCGGCGGTGACGGCGCTGCCGTCCTGACCGAGGGCGAAGGGGAGGGACTTGAGCTGCTGATCGAGCGGGGTGGTGGAGTTGTAGTCGGCTCCGGAGATGCGGCCGCCGTTGCGGTCGATGGCGGTGAGGGACTGGAGGACGTCGTTGAGCTGGGCGGTGGTGAAGGCGATGGTGACGGTCTGGTCGCCGGTGACGCGGCCGGTGTGCTCGAAGAAGCCGACGCCGTTCTTGTAGAGGGAGACGTGGGTGATGGGGAGCTCGTCGGTCGGCGGTGCGGGCGGTTTGGTGGTCGCGATGGCGGCGTGGGGCTTGGTCTGGGCGGGGGAGATCGTGGGGACGAGAAGGCAGACGAGGGCAGGGATCGCGAGTGTGCGCACGGGCGGAACCTTTCGTACGGCAGGAGTGCGTGCGATTGCTGCGTAGATAGACTCCGGCGAGGTGGGAAAGGTTCCTGAGAGGCAGGGATCAGGGATTAGGGATCAGGGATCAGGTGGGGCGCTTGGGGACTTCTCCCCCCTCCCCTGCGTAAGTCCAAAAGTCTAGATGCGGAAGGACTTAAGTCCAAACGAAGGATGGACTTCGGACGGGCGGTTTCTCGGTTGAGAAAGAACTGGGCTTTGGGGGAGGGGAGTCTTAATTTTATCAGTGGTGTCAAGGGATTCGTTTGCGCTCGCCGTGGTGGCATCGTTCAGAGCGAAAAGCAAAATACGGAGGGTCTCTCCACTGCGCGCCGGACGATGATGCCGTCCGGCGCTTCGGTCGAGATGACGCTTTCGGGGGCGCTTGTGGTCGCGATGACGTTTTATCGTGTACGGGGCTAACGGCGGGGTTGTGCGGAGGCGTGGCTTTGCGCTGGGAGCTTGGTGGCGGAAAGCGGCTTGGTGCGGGAGGCTATTTGGTGGCGAAGTCGGGTCCGAAGTAGCAGAGCTCGACGAGCATGCAGAAGATGTGCTCGAGGGCGAGGTGGGACTCCTGGATGTTCATGGTGACGGTGGAGGGGATGATGATGTTGAGGTCGCAGAGCTGGGCCATCTGGCCGCCGCCGTTGCCGGTGAAGCCGACCGTGGTGAGGCCCTGCTCGCGGGCCTGATGGAGGGCGGCGAGGATGTTCTTCGAGTTGCCCGAGGTGGAGATGCCGAGGAAGACGTCGCCGGGGGCGCCGAGGGCTTCGATCTGCCGGGAGAAGATGGTGTCGAAGGAGAAGTCGTTGCCGATGGCGGTGAGGATGGAGGTGTCGGTGGTGAGGGCGATGGCGCGCAGGGCGGGACGGTTGGCGCTGAGACGGACGACGAACTCGGCGACGAGGTGCTGGGCGTCGGCTGCGGAGCCTCCGTTGCCCGCGACGAGGAGCTTGCCGCCGGCCTTCATGGAGGCGGCGGTGAGCTCGGCGAGGCGGACGAGGGTGGAGGCGATGGAGGCGTCCGCAAGCACCGCCTGCAGGGTGGCGACGGACTGCGCGAGCTGCTTGTGTACGACGGCCGTCAGCGAGGTCTCAGAGAGGTTCACGCTGACAGTTTATATGGTCGGAGGGGTGGGCTGTATCGGCGCCGGGCTTCGCGGGCTTGCCGGTTTGGTGGGGCTTGCCGGTGCGAGCAAAATACCGGGGTCTCTCCACTGCGCAGCGGACGATGAAACTGTCCGCTGCTTCGGTCGAGATGACGTTCTTGATGACTGACCTGCGAAGAGCGCTCTTGAGCGGTCGTACTCTGTCGATTGCTGCTTAGCGGAGGTAGGCGTCGTTTTTGTCGATCCAGTCCTGGCGCGGCGGGGAGAAGATGTCGAAGTCGATGGTGTCTTCGAGGGCCTCGGCGGAGTGGGGGAGGTTGGCGGGGATGATGAGGATGCCGCCCGCGTTGACGATGTGGATCTGGGGCTCGTCGCCGGGGTAGCCGAGGGTGAACTTGAGGGAGCCCTTCTCGATGTAGGCGAGCTGCTCGTTGGGGTGGGAGTGGGTGGGGACGATGCAGCCCTTGGCGAGCTCGAGGCGGGCGAGCATGGCTTCGGCGCCGGTGACGTACTGGCGGACGATGCTGGGGTTGAGCTGCTCGCGGAGGACTTCGTTCCAGCTGTGGAGGGTGGCTTGGGCGTTGCGGTCGGACATGAGGAAAGACCTTTTGAGGCTGAGTTGGCGCGAGGTGCTCGGCTTGGCGGCCGGAACAAGATGCGGGCATCGCCGAAACAATAGATGCGCTCTTGCCGGAATGGGGCTACTGTTGCCGGAGCGGAGTCGTGCCTTGAAGATGAGTGTAGACCAGAGCAAGGGGTGTTCGAGAGGATTACAATCGAACAGTTCCAGATACTTAGGTGGTAGGCAGGGCTTGTGCGGGGAATACAGGGCCCGCTTCACGGTGTGCCGGACGAGGATGCCGTTCGGTGCTCCGGTGCGCCGGACGCGATAGCTTGTCTCGAAGCGGCTGGCTTGGGGACGAGGTAGCAGGCGTTGATCGGGACAGATGATAGATCAGGACAAAATCAGCAGGAAGGTCGGGTATGACGAAGATCGAAGCGGTGATTCAACCCTCGAAGCTGGATGCGGTGAAGGATGCGCTGGTGGAGCTGGGCGTGCAGGGGATGACGATCCTCGAGGCGCGCGGCCACGGGCGGCAGAAGGGGCACACGGAGTTCTATCGTGGGCGCGAGTACGCGGTGGACCTGCTGCCGAAGATCAAGCTCGAGATTGTGACGAGCGATGATCGGGTGGAGGCGGTGATCCAGGCGATCATTGGAGCGGCGCGGACGGGGACGATCGGCGATGGGAAGATCTTTGTGTCGAAGGTGGATGAGGTGATCCGCATTCGCAATGAGGAGCGGGGCGAGATCGCGCTGTAGGGCTGTCGAGGGTGTCAGTCGGCGAGGAGCTGGCGGACGGCGGCTTCGAGGCGCGCGGTGAGCTGCTCGGGGGCGGCGGTGGGGTCGGGTGGGATGGGGGTGCCGACGCGGATGGCGAGGCGGCCGGAGCGGAACCAGCGTTTGCGGGCGCGAGCCTCGTGCAGGCCGAGGAGGGCTACGGGGAGGATGGGGACCTGGGACTGCTGGGCGAGCAGGCCGATGCCGGGGCGGAAGGGGTGGAGGCTGGCCGTCGTGGCTGCGGGTGCCTTCGGGGAAGATGAGGACGGAGTAGCCGCGGTCGAGGGCGTCGCCGGCGTGGGCGAAGGCGCTGCGGAAGCCGCGCAGGCGGGGAAGCGGGAAGACGTTGAAGAGGGCGGTCAGGAGCCAGTAGGCGAGCGGGGCGAGGGCGTTGAGGAACGCGTTGTCCTGGTTGCGGGCGTGGCGGAGGTCCTGGAGCATCTCGCCGGACATGGCGACGGCGACGTGGCGGCGGAGCTTGGGTGGGAGCGCGTAGAGGACCAGCGCGCCGTCGTAGGCGGTGACGTGGTTGGCGATGATCAGGAAGGGGCTGTTCGGGGGCTCGGCGGTGGGGCTGGGGGTGACGCGGGGGGCGGCGAGGAGCCAGACCAGCGGGCGCGCGATGATTTCGAGAAAGGCGACGCGGAGGGCTTGGATGGGACGGGTCCACGGCCAGCGGGGGTAGGTTGGGGCTTCGTCGGGTTCGGGCTGGGGGAATGCTTGGGATGGGTGGGGTGGGCGTGGCTGGTGGGTTCGGGGGAGTGGTGGTTGAGGAGGGCGCGGAGGGCGCCGAGGGTGGGGACGGTGGCGATGACGTCGTCGGTTAGCTCGGCGCCGAGGCGCTGCTCGAGGGCGGACTGCAGCTGCACGCGGCCGAGGCTGTCGAGGTGCAGGTCCTCGGAGAGGCGGAGGTGGTTGGGGTCGGTGGTGGCGGGGGGCTGCTCGCCGGTGATCTCGGCGATGAGATGGAGCAGGGGATCTTCGGCGTGGGGTTGCCGGGGCGGATTTGTTGGCGGCCAGGGTGGCGCAGGCCCAGGCGGCGACGGTGCGGCGGAGGAGCTTGCCGGTGGAGGTGTAGGGGAGCTGCAGCTCGGGCCAGCGGAGGACGCGGCGGATCTGCTGGAAGTCGGCGAGGGTGCGGTTGGCCTGGGCGACGGCGGTTTGTAGCTGCGGATCGCTGCTTTCGGAGAGGACGACGGCGACGGGCTCGGGGCCGGCGGGGGTGGGGCAGGGGACGACGACGCAGGCGCGGATGCCGGGCTGGGTGGCGAGCGCGGCCTCGAGGTCGGCGGGGTGGATGTTGAGGCCGGCGCTGGTGACGATGAGGTCGCTGCTGCGGCCGAGGAAGCGGAGCTCGCCGGTGGCGTCCTGGGTGGCGAGGTCGCCGGTGGCGAGCCACTCGGCTTCCTCTCCTGACGCAGCGGGGGTGCATGGCGCCGGAGTGCCAGGTGGAGCGGGCGAGCATGTCGCCCTTGACGAGGATCTCGCCTTGGTCGGTGATGCGGACCTCGCGGCCGGGGAGGGGCTTGCCGATGGTGCCGTGGCCGATGCGGAAGGGATGGTTGAGGGTGACGAGGGCGGTGGTCTCGGTGAGGCCGTAGCCCTGGATGACGGCGAAGCCGATGCGGTTCCAGAAGGATTCGAGGTCGGTGGGGAGGGTGGCGCCGCCGGAGATGACGGCCCAGAACTTCCATCCCAGGGCGTTGTGGACGGCGCGGAAGAACCACCAGCGCTTCCAGATGGGGAGGGACTTGGCGGGCTCGAGTTCGGACGCGAGGGTGGGGAAGCGGGTGAGGAGATGGGCGCGGAGGAGCTGCAGGACGCGGGGGACGGCGATGAGGACGGAGATGCGCTCGCGGTGGATGAGGTGGATCATGCGGGCGGGATCGAGCTGGTCGGTGAGGTGGAGCTCGGCGGCGAGGATGGCGGGGATCCAGAGGCCCATGAACTGGCCGAAGACGTGGCTGAGAGGGAGGGTGTGGAGGAAGCGGAGGGGGTGGAACCAGCGCTCGTAGCGGCGGTAGCGGGCGATCTCGTTCTCGATGGGCTGGAGGCTGGCGAGGACGTTGCCGTGGGTGTGGACGATGCCCTTGGGGTCGTTGGTGGTGCCGGAGGTGAAGACGATCTGGAAGGGGGTGTCGAGGGTGACGGCGGGGTGGACGGTGTAGTTGGGGGCGGCGGGGAGGTGGGTGGCGAGGTCTTCGAGGGCGAGGCGGTCGGCGGTGGTGGGCGGGGAGGGTTTCGAGGAGGGTGCGGTCGCCGAGGATGAGTTTGGGGGTGGTGTCGGCGAGGACGCGGGCGGCGAAGGCGGGGGAGCCGGCGGCGTCGAGGGGGACGACGAGGACGCCGCGGAGGAGGCAGGCGAAGAAGACGGCGATCCAGGCGGCGGAGTTTTCGCCCCAGAGGAGGAGGCGGTCGCCGGGGGCGAGGGCGCGGCGGTCGAGCTCGGCGGCGATGCGGCCGGTGAGGGTGGCGAGCTGGCCGTAGGTGGTGGGGTAGCGGCGGTTGCCGCGGTGGGCGACGACGGCGATCTCCGATGGGTGCAGGAGGAAGTCTGCGACGAGACTGGCGAGGTGGGGGCGCACGCACCGATGATAGCCGCAGCGGCGGGGCTTGCATCCAAGAGCGCAGGACGGGTTTGGTGGTTCGGGGTTGCGTTGGAGGAAGGCGGTCTCGCTGCGCTCGATGCCCACCTTAGCGACGATGAGGCCGTCGCGAAGATGGGGCACCCGGTTCGTATGTACGAGTTCTGGGTCAAAAGGTGTGAGCGGTGGAGGATGCAGATGATCGCTGCGTAGGATGACAGGCAGACGACGGCGGCAGCGGCCAGGCAGTGGTTGGTGGATGAACCGATGCGCATGGCCAGCATCCGGCGGATCTCGATTGGTTTGATCCGCGGGGTGGGTTTGCGGACCACTTGATTGCGCGATGGCTGTTTCTGCGGGCGCTGGGGGTGATCTACTTTTCGGCGTTCTTCGCGCTGGTGTATCAGGTGCGGGGGCTGATTGGGACGGCAGGGGATTCTGCCGGCGGAGGAGTTTCTGCGGTCGCTGCATCGGCTTGGGTGGCTGCGGTTCTGGTATGCGCCGACGCTGCTGTGGCTCTCGGGGAGCGATGCGTGGCTGATGATGGTGTGCTGGGCGGGGTTGATCGCCTCGCTGCTGGTGCTGGCGGACATCTGGCCGCGGCCGATGCTGCTGGTGTGTTTTCTGAGCTTCCTGTCGTTTGTGGCGGCGGCCGGGGAGTTCTCCGGGTATCAGTCGGATGGGATGCTGCTGGAGGCGGGATTTCTGTCGCTGTTTCTGGCGCCGGATGGCGTGCTGCCGGGATTGGGCGAGAGGCAGCCGGGGTCGCGGGCGGCGATGTTTCTGCTGCTGTGGGAGTGGTTTCGGATCTACTTCGAGTCTGGGGTGGTGAAGCTCGCGAGCGGCGATCCGACGTGGCGCAATCTGACCGCGCTGTATGAGTACTACCAGAATGGGCCGCTGCCGACGTGGATTGGATGGTATCTGCAGCATCTGCCGCACTGGTTTCATATTGTGACGGCTGGGGCGACGCTGGCGATGGAGCTGGTGCTGGTGTGGATGGCGTTTCTGGGGCGGCGCTGGCGGATTGTCTGCTTCTTTGTGGTGACGGCGTGGCAGATTGGGGTGATCGCGACGGCGAACTATGCGTTTCTGAACTACCTGGTGCTGGCGCTGGCGGTGTTTCTGCTGGATGATGCGTTTTTTGCGAGGATCCTTCCGGTGCGGTGGCGGAGCGACGATGCTCTGATGTCCGTGGACGAGGAGACGTTGCGCGAGGTGGAGGAGAGCGAGGCGGAGACACGCGTGGTTCGCGGGTGGGAGGCGGTGGGGATTGGGGCGCGGGTGGTGGTGCTTGCGTGGGTTGGGTATGCGGCGACGGTGCCGCTGCTGCAGATGTTCTGGCGCGCGGTGCCAGTGCCGGAGTGGCCGGTGGCGTGGCTGGAGCCGCTGCGGATCGCGAATCCGTATGGGCTGTTTGCGGTGATGACGCCGCACCGGTATGAGATCGAGTTTCAGGGGTCGCAGAATGGAACCGATTGGGTTGCGTATCGGTTTCGCTACAAGCCGCAGGCGGTGAACGAGCGGCCACGGATCTATGCGCCGTATCAGCCGCGCTTCGACTGGAACCTGTGGTTCGCCTCGCTGGGAGGCTGGCGGGAGTATCCGTGGGTGGCGCGGACCGAGGAGCTGCTGCTGGAGAACGATCCGGCGGTGCTGGGGCTGTTTGCGGGGAATCCGTTTCCGGGGGCGCCTCCGCGGATGGTACGGGCGGTGCTGTGGCAGTACTGGTTCAGCACGCCGGAGGAGAAACGGCGCAGGGGGTGTGGTGGACGCGGAGGCTGGTGGGAGGCTATGCGCCGACGTTGGTGCGGCTGCCGGAGGGAGGGTTTGGGATTGTGGGGACGGATCTGCCGGCGAGCGGGGAGCTGCGGCGGTGATCGAAATTGTTCTAGGATGGTCGCAGTTTGTTAAGGATCGCGGGTCTGAAGGTCTCATCGAGGGGGTGCATTCCCAGCGAGGGTGCGCCATGCAGATTCTGGTCAGAATGTTTTCTCGTAGCTTCTTTCCTCGCCAATGCTGCACTTGGACAGGTGCAGTATGCGGAGTCGATGGACTGTATCCGGATCAACAAACTGGTGCTTGTCTCGAACAGCCTGCCGGATGCCGAGCGCAGGCGGATCATTGGCCTGTTCGAGAAGAAGACCTACCCGCAAGGCGAAATCGGCGAACGCATCCAACAGGCGATCAGAGACATGGGGTACTTCAAGGCGATCGTCCATGAGCCCAAGTTTTCCTTTTCTACGCCGGAGGATAGAAGGAGAGCGAGCGTTATTGTCACGGTCGAGCCAGGAGCGCAGTACCGGCTTGGTGAGATTCGCATCGAGAACGCGAGCGTTTTTCCCGCCGCCCAGATAAGAATGCTCTTCTCCTTGCAGCGCGGGGAGATCTTTAACCCGACCAAGTTCTCCGTGGGCCTGGACAAGATCAGAAGCCTCTATGCGACACAGGGATATGTGGATCTTGTCGCAGTTCCCAAACCAATCATTGACGAGTCACACCGCACAATCGACCTTGTCGTTGTTGTGGATGAGAACAATCCGTATAACTTCGGCCGGTTGTATCTGGAAGGGGTAGAACCTCACCCAGGTGCTGGCAAGGCAGCTCTTCGACTCGTGGAAGCCGTTCGAGGGCAAACGGTACAACTCGCTTGAACTGCAGGATTGGCTTCAAGAGAATCATGCCGCGTGGAATACCGGTACAGACGCGATCAGGATGGGCGAAGATCCCAATACCCATGCCGTCAATATCACACTGACGCAATGGCCTGACTGGGGGAGAAGCCGGTAAAAGCGGCTTTGCGCTATCGCTGGTGCGGCTGCCGGAGGGAGGGTTTGGCGTGGTGGCGACGGATCTGCCGGCGAGCGAGGAGCTGCGGCGGCCCTGATCGGTTCGAGCGAAGGATGAGGGCAGAGGCAGTGGCAAAGACAAGGACAGAAGCAGATCCCCTGCGGGGATGACAACCAAAAGGCAACGGCAAAAGCAAAAGCGAAAATACAGGGGTCTCTCCACTTCGCAGCGGACGATGGTGCTGTCCGCTGCTTCGGTCGAGATGACGTGTCTGCTTGGGGAGTTGTCGGAGATTGTTGCTTGGGATTGCGGTGTTTCGCGGATCGATGCATCGCGGGAGGCACAGGCGAGAGCGGTCTCGCTGCGCTCGATACCCCACCCTGCGGCGATGAAACTGTCGCGAGGATGGGGCACCCGGTTTATCCATGGGGACCGAGGGTTTGGGGCTATTCGGAGATCGCCGGGGTGATGGCGGTGATCTTTTCGGCGATGGACTTGGCCTGCGTGAAGAGGAGCAGGTAGTCCGGGCCGCCGGCCTTGGAGTCGGTGCCGCTCATGTTGAAGCCGCCGAAGGGGTGGGCTCCGACCATGGCGCCGGTGCACTTGCGGTTGAGGTAGAGGTTGCCGGCCTGGAACTCGTCGCGGGCGCGATCGAGCTTCTCGCGCGAGGTGGAGTAGAGGGCGCCGGTGAGGCCGTACTCGGTGTTGTTGGCGATCTCAAGGGCCTCGTTGAAGCTGGTGGACTTGATGATCGCGAGGACGGGGCCGAAGACCTCCTCCTGCGCGAGGCGGGCGGTGGGGGCGATGTCGGCGAAGATGGTGGGGGCGATGTAGTAGCCCTTCTCCGGGGTGTCGACGGCGTGTCCGCCGAGGAGCAGACGGCCCTCCTGCTTGCCGATGGCGATGTAGTCGAGGACGCGCTTGTGGGCGATCTCGTTGATCACCGGGCCGGCGTAGAAGTTGGCCGCGGGTGCGCCCTGCTGGATCTGGGCGACGCGGTCGCGGAGGCGGTCGCAGAAGACGTCGTAGATGGCGGCGTCGACGATGGCGCGGGAGCAGGCGGAGCACTTCTGGCCGTTGAAGCCGAAGGCGCTGGCGGCGACACCCTCGACGGCGGCGTCGATGTCGGCGTCGGCGGCGACGATGATGGCGTCCTTGCCGCCCATCTCGAGGATGGTGCGCTTGATCCAGATCTGGCCGGGCTGGGTGCGGGCGGCGCTCTCGTGGATCTCGAGGCCGACCTTCTTGGAGCCGGTGAAGGCGATGAAGCGGGTCTTGGGATGGGCGACGATGGCGGAGCCGAAGCCGGGGCCTTCGCCGGGGCAGAAGTTGACGACGCCGTCGGGGAGGCCGAGCTCTTCGAGGAGGGTGAAGAAGCGGGCGGCGATGGTGGAGGCGTCGACCGAGGGCTTGAGGATGACGGTGTTGCCGGTGACGATGGCGGCGGCGGTCATGCCGGCCATGATGGCGAGGGGGAAGTTCCAGGGCGGGATGACGGCGCAGATGCCGAGGGGAATGTAACGCAGGAGGTTACGTTCGCCGGGGAACTGGATGGGGGTGGTGGCCTGGTCGAGGCGCAGGGCCTCGCGGGCGTAGAACTCGAGGAAGTCGATGGTCTCGCCTACGTCGGCGTCGGCCTCGGCGAAGTTCTTGCCGACCTCGAGGGTGAGCCAGGCGCAGAACTCGAAGTGGCGCTCGCGGATGGCGGCGGCGGCGCGGAGGAGGAGGTCGGCGCGGTCGACGACGGAGGTGCGGCTCCAGGAGAGGAAGGCGGTGTGGGCGGCCTCGATGGCGGCCTCGGCGTGCTCGGCCTCGGCGCGCTGGTGGATGCCGATGACCTGGGAGGGGTTCGCCGGATTGGTGGAGATGATCTTGCCTTCGGTGCGGAGGCGCTTGCCGCCGACGACCATGTCGTACTCCTGGCCGAGGTGGGCGGAGACGTGGGCGAGGGCCTGCTCCATGGCGGTGCGGTTCTCGGGGTGGTGAAGTCGCGGAAGGGCTCGTTCTTGAAGGGCGGAAGAGCGGCAAGCTTGGGCGTAAGTGTCAGAGTAGCCATCGCCCTTTAATCTTACGCTCTGCGGCGGGGTGTAGCGTGTGGGCTGGATTGGGGCCGGCTGCTTTTCCGGCTGCAGGGGCGGGAAGGGTGGAGAATGGAGGTATGACTGGAACACGGATAGACAAGTGGCTTTGGGCGGCGCGGTTCTTCAAGACACGGGAGCAGGCCTCGAAGGCGTGCGAGCTGAACCGGATTGCTTCGAATGGGCAGCAGGCCAAGCCGGCACGCGAGGTGCGCGTGGGAGACATGCTGCGGATCAAGAACGAGGGTGGGGAGTTCGAGGTCGAGGTACTGGAGCTGAGCCAGGTGCGGGGGCCGGCGCCGGTGGCGCAGACGCTCTATCGCGAGACCGAGGCGAGCAAGGAGGCACGGAAGAAGGCGGCCGAGGAGCGGAAGCTGCTGGGGCCGCCGGCGTTTACGACGCCGACCAAGCCGTCGAAGCGGGATCGGAGACTGATTCATAGCTTTCGGGGACGGGATTGAGGGAATAAGCTGGGAAGGGAGGCTCCTATGGCCGACGCGGTAACTGACTTGAAGCAGCACGCGCACGAGTTGATCGAGCGCATGGCTCCGGGACGGGTCTCTGAGGCTGTCGGCCTGTTGGAGCCTGCTCGATCCGCTGAGCCGTAGTCTGGCCAATGCGCCGTATGAGGACGAACCGATGAGCGAGGAAGAGGCTCGCGCAGATCGAAAGCGGCATCTGCCTCGCTGGCTCGTGGGGAGAGCGTCTCCGCATGAGGAGGTTCTTGCGCGAGTATGGTCTGACTTTGGAGGACTTTGAGCGCATGGGACGTACGCCGCTCGACGCCGATCCGATGGGCCGGTAGGAATGGGCAAGAGGATCGTCTGGAGCCGATCAAGCGAAGGCTGCAACTTCGTGCCATTGATCAGGGACGGCGGTTCGGATCCTGCACTGCGTCTGGCCCGGCTGATCGCACCGGAGAGGGCGATGTGAAGCGACTCCAGGAATTGACCCGCCGGAGTTTCGGCTGCGCGTCGGGGACTATCGGGTTCGCTTTCATGACCCGGAGACCGTCGGAGTCCTCGCTGTGAAACATCGCCGCGATGCCTATCGGCTGGCGGACGAGTACGGGCGACGTCGCGATGGACAGATCGCATGATGGCCTTGCGGCGAGATGACAACCAGAAAACAACGGCAACAGCAAAGGCAAATACAGGGGTCTCTCCACTGCGCGACGGACGACGAGGCTGTCCGTCGCTGCGGTCGAGATGACGTATTCACTTTTTGGGCTACTCTCCAGATCCTCCTGACTTCTCTCTTGAGGTTCTCTTTGGCTTTCTTTCTGGCGTTATCGTCTGGAGCTGGCGATGAAAGAAACCCCCATCGTCTCGGAATGAGGCATGGGGCTTTTGTGGAGGCGGACGGCTGGTGAGGGTTAGCCGGCGGTGAGTTTTTCGGTGGAGGCGGACATTTTGGCGGTGCGATCGAGTTTGTCCCAGGAGAAGGGCTTGCCGTCGATGGCGCGCTTGACCGTCTTGAAGAGGACGATGGAGAAGACCTGGCGATAGCTGAAACGCTGGACCCAGATGTGGAAGAGCAGCCAGCCGTCACCCTTGCTCGCGGGGTGCTTGCGCTCGAGGGTGAAGGCCAGGGCCGAGGCGATGAAGTCGATCACCATGAAGGCGAGGAAGAAGCCGAGCAGCTTGTAGAAGCTGGCCGACGAGGTGGAGTCGGGGTGGAAGTGCTTGTCGACGAAGTAACGCACGACGCCGGCGAGGAACATGAGGTCGATCAGCGGCGAGAAGAGCGGCAGCAGGATCTGGAAGATGAGGATGTTGGGCAGGGCGAAGAGGCCCATCGCGCGGTGCTTGGAGATGGCGCCACGGTGCTTGAAGACCGCCTGCAGGATGCCGAACGACCAGCGGAAGCGCTGGCGCATGAGGCCGTCCATGTTGACCGGGGCCTCGGTGAAGGCGAGAGCGGAGTCCTCGTAGATGACCGAGTAGCCCTGCTCGAGGATGTTCATGGTGAGGTCGGCGTCTTCGGCGACGGTGTTGGTGTGGTAGCCGTGGCCGGCCTTGACGACGTCGGTGCGCCAGGCGCCGATGGCTCCGGGGACGACCATGACGACGTCGAAGAGATCCAAAGCGCGGCGCTCGAAGTTCTGGCTGGTGATGTACTCGAGGGCCTGCCAGCGGGTCCAGAGGTTGACGCGGTTGCCGACCTTGGCGTTGCCGGCGACGGCGCCGATGACGGGGTTGGCGAAGTGGGGGACGAGGCGCTCGATGGCGTCGTGAGCGATGATGCCGTCGGCGTCGATGCCGATGTAGATCTCCTCGTCGATGTGGGTCGAGGGCGAAGTTGAGGGCGTCGGCCTTGCCGCCGTTGGGCTTGGTGAGGACGGTGAGGCGGCCGCTGGCGAGGTCGTCGGGGTAGGCGGCGCGGGCGACCTCGAAGGTGGCGTCGCTGGAGCCGTCGTCGATGACCAGGATGCGGATGTTTTTGTAGGAGGAGAGCATGACGGACCGGATGGTCCGGACGATGACCTTCTCCTCGTTGTAGGCGGGGATGATGACGGCGACGCGCGGCTGGTAGTCGGGCGTGGCGTAGTTTTTGCGCGTGCGCAGGCGGTCGATGATGGCGAAGACGCCGATGATGATGAGGCGCGCGCTCATCAGGACGTCGCCGACGAAGAAGACGCCGATGACGACGTGGTTGAAGAAGGAGATGAAGAAGAAGGCGACGGAGTCGACGAAGGCGAGCCAGTGCTGCTTCCAGCCGGTGATGGGGGGCATGACCTGCTCGCGGGTCTTGCCGACGAGCTGGCTGACGGGGACGATCTGGTAGCCGCGGGCGCGGAGGGACTCGATGAGCACGGGCAGGGCGGCCACGGTGGCGGAGCGGTCGCCGCCGCCGTCGTGGAGCAGGATGACGGAGCCACGAGCCCAGGGCTTCTTGGCCATGGCGTCGATCTGCTCGAAGACGCTGTCGGTGATCTCCTGCGGGGTCTTGCGGGGGTGCTCGTCCCAGTCGTTGGTGTCGATCTTGTTGCCGACGACGACGTAGCCGAGGCCCTGGATGGCGTCGATGGGGGCGGCCTGGTCGTTGGTGTCGGGCTCCTGGTCGATGGAGTAGGGGGGGCGGAAGTAGAGCGGCTGGACGCCGAGCTCGGCGGCGAAGAGACGCTCGGTGAGGGTCATCTGGAGGTCGAGGTTGCCGACCGAGACCTCGCTGATGTCGGGGTGGGTGAAGGTGTGGTTGCCGATCTCGTGGCCTTCACGGTAGAGGCGCTTGAGCAGGCCGAGGTTGTCCTGGGCCTCTTCGCCGATGATGAAGAAGGTTCCGGAGACCTTGTATTTCTTGAGGACGTCGAGGATCTTCGGGGTCCACTCGGGATCGGGGCCGTCGTCGAAGGAGAGGGCGACCTGCTTGGGGTTGTAGCCGACGTACTGGACGGTGTAGGGCAGGGGGTAGGAGACCATCTTCTCGGCGACGATGGAGCGGTAGTCGAGGGGGATGGTGTCGTCGTCGTCGAGGGTGACCTCGCGGCGGCCGGGCTGGGGCTTGCGGGTGACCCGCATGATGTCGCCTTCGCCGTCGTCGTCGACGTCGTAGCCGGGTTCGACCAGGCTGAGATCCTTGACGGGATTGGCCTTGAGAGGGGCGTCCCAGACCTTCCAGAGGGAGTCGTCCTCGGAGCCGAGGCGCCAGAGGGCGATGGTCTGGATGCCGAGGGCGCGGGCGGCACGCATCTGGTTGAGGACGGTGGCGGCGTCGAGGAACCAGATCTGATGGCGGACGTGGGCGTCCTCGTCGTCGTAGGCGAAGTGGGCGTTGAGGGAGTCGTGGTCGAGCTCGACGTCGGCCTCGGAGTCGGAGGCGGCCTGCCAGGCCTCCTGGGTGGAGACGTTGTCGACGGCGAGGACCTTGTTGAGGCCTGGGGTCGCGGGCTGATGGGGCTTCTTGCCGGTGGGCTCGGCCGGGGGCAGGGGCATGGTCCAGTCGTAGCCGTAGCTGCCGATGGAGCAGATGATCTTGTCCTTGGGGACGGTCTTGAGGACTTCCTTGAGGTTGTCGATGAACCAGTCCTGGTCGGCGATGGGGCCGGGGCCGGTGTCGATCTGGTGCTGATCGTAGTTCATCAGGAGCAGGCCGTCGGAGTGGTCGGCCATGAACTTGAGGTCGAAGTCGTCGTCGCCGACGGGGGTGTTGATGTAGAGGCGGAGATTGCGGGGGTGGAAGTCGTTGTAGAGGGCGGCGATGAGGGCCTGGTAGCCGGGCTGGGCCGCGGTGGGGATGCTCTGGAAGTCGAGGGTGAGGCCGCGGTAGCTGGGGTTCTTGGCCAGCAGGGCGTCGGCTTGTTTGACGAAGCGTGGCGCGGGCGGTTGCGCTCTGGAGGAAGTCGCCGACGGCGGGGACGTAGGTGCCCTTGGTGGGGTCGTAATTATTGACGAGGGGGAAGATCTCGGTGTCTTCGTGGGCGTCGGCGATGGCGCGGGCGACCTTGTTTTCGCGGTCGATGTTGTGGACGCCATCCTCGTCGACGACGTCGAAGGGGCGGTTGTCGACGGTATAGGCGGTGAGGCCGCCGTCGGCGTCGACGACGTGGAGCCACTCGGGGAAGAGGAGGTCGATCTGGTGGATGTGCTGCTTGAGGGAGGCGTAGCTGGCGGCGTCCCACTCGACGTAGTAGGCGGCGCGCAGGCCTTCGCCGGCGTTCAGGGGGACGTCGGAGGGGCTGATGTCGGTTTTACGATGCGGCGAATGGCGCAGCTTCTGGTTCGGCCGGGGCGGCGGCGCCGGGCGGCTGGAGAGCGCGCGATAGTTGTGCGGGGTCGTGGGGAGCAGCAGCTCCTTCATCGGCTTGACGCGAAGCAGGCCGATGATAAAGATGACGAACACGACGGTGCCAAGAAGGGCAAGCACATCCAGGATGCGGCGGAGACGCTTCCAACGTTTTTTTTGCGGATCGTAAAAGACTTGTTTGGTCATGCTTGTTTACTGCGGTAATGAGAGAGTGTTCCCGACATCCGCCTGAGGCTCAATCGTAAGCAGTCGCGGACGGCGAGTCAACGCAAGTGGAAGACGGCGTTGGCTGTGGCCGGTATGATTCATAAGAAGATGGTGGGGAAAGCCGGCGAAAACGGAGGCTTTCAGGCTGCGGGGCGAGTTGCGCTTTGCGGCGTGGGCGACGCTCGCGCTGATTGCGGGCGTGGCGCTGCGGCTGTGGTTGATCGCCCATGTGGCGCGGGTTGCCGGCGACACGCTGCTGTACGGCGATATTGCGCGGAATCTGCTGGCGCATGGGGTGTATGGCTTTACGGTGACGGACCATGCGGCGCGGCCGACGATGATCCGGGTGCCGGGATATCCGCTGTTTCTGGCGGCCTGCTTTCGGGTGTTCGGCGTGGAGCACTATCAGCCGGTGCTGTATGTGCAGCTGCTGGTGGACATGGCGACGTGCGGGCTGGCGAGTGGGCTGGCGGGACGGCTGTTCGGTCGGCGGTCGGCGATGGCGGCGCTGTGGATGGGCGCGCTGTGCCCGTTTACGGCGAGCTATGTGGCGACGCCGCTGACCGAGACGCTGAGCCTGTTCTGCATCGCGCTGGTGTTTTATGGGGTGGAGCGCTGGCGCGCGGGCGGGATGGGGTTCAACCGCTGGCTGTGGGTGGTGGGTGCCGGGCTGGCGTATGCCGTGCTGCTGCGGCCGGAGCAGGGGCTGCTGGCGGCGGCGGTGGTTCCGGCGATGCTGTGGATGGTTTGGGGTGGGCGATGGCGGGGTGGGGCTGTGGCGTGGCGCGGCGCGTTGCCGGTGGTGGCGGTGGCGGTTTGCGTCGTGCTTCCGCTGGTGCCGTGGACGGTGCGGAACTGGAGGACCTTCCATGTGGTCCAGCCGCTGGCGCCGCGGTCGGCGACCGATCCGGGGGAGCTGGTGCCGAGTGGGTTCAACCGGTGGTATCGGACGTGGGGGATCGATTTTGCGTCGACCGAAGAGGTGTATTGGAACTACGACAGCGACGTGATCGCGGTGGCGGATCTGCCGGCGCGGGCGTTCGACTCGGAGAGCCAGTATGCGCGGACGGCGGCGCTGCTGGAGGAGTACAACCAGACGACGCGGGTGACGCCGGCGATCGACGGCAGGTTTGCGGCGCTGGCGCGGGAGCGCGTGGCGGCCGATCCGGTGCGGTACTACGTGGCGCTGCCGGTGGCGCGGCTGCTGAATATGCTGCTGCGGCCACGGCTGGAGATGCTGGAGATTCCGCTGGAGTGGTGGCGGTGGTCGGCGCACAGGGCGCAGACGGCGTTTGCGGCGGGGTATGGGGCGCTGAATCTGGCGTATCTGGTGGTGGCGGGCGTTGGGCTGATGGCGTGGCGGCGGCGGGGATGGGACGCGCTGGCGTGGTCGATGGTGGGGTTTGTGGCGCTGCGGTGCGCGCTGCTGCTGACGCTCGATAACTCGGAGCCGCGGTATACGCTGGAGTTTTTTCCGGTGCTGTTTGTTTGGGGAGCGGCGGTGTGGGGGAGATGATTCGTAGGGCCGGTCTCGCTGCGTCGAATGGGGCACCCGAGGTTTCGGGCGGAAAGGTGCGCTCGGTAGGGGCGGTGCGGAGGGTGTCGGGATCCTTCGCTGCGCTCAGGATGACGAGCAAAGACAAACTAGCGGCAGAGAGGATGGTCTTGCGCTGGCCGCGCAAGATACCCCACCCTGCCACGATGAGACCGTGGCGAGGATGGGGCACCCGGGTGCCCGATGGCAGCTGGTCTAGTGGCGGTCGATCTGGGTGTGCTTGTTGGTCTTGATGGCGAAGCTGGCGGTCTCGGCCTTGTCGATCTTCTGGTTGTAGCGGATGTTGGTGAAGTAGGTGGTCTTGGAGTCGCCGGCGGGGGTGAAGAACTGCTGCTTGAGCGAGATGCCGCGGGCGGGATCGATCCAGATCAGGACGGAGGTGAGGTTCTTGAGGATGGCGGGGTCTTTTGCGACCAGCTTGAGCTTGACGGTGGAGTTTGGTGCCGTCGTTGATGGTCTCGGTGCCCTCGTCGGTGATGTTCCAGGTCTTGGCGAGGTCGTGGCCGCTGGCGCCGAAGCCGAGGGTGAGGAAGCTCTCGTACGGTGGCCTGGTTGCTGCCGGCGGTGAGCACGGTGAGGTGGTTGGCCTGGGGCTCGAACATCTTCAGCGTGCCGTTGCTGTAGTTGATGATGCGGGAGGCGTGCGCTGGACGCGGTGCTCTCGGTGCAGGCGTTGCCGGAGACTGCGGCGCTCTTGAGGTCCATCTGGATGGCGGTGCCCTGGCGCTGGTAGTAGATGAGGCCGCACTCGGTGGTGGTGTCCTGGACGACGCGCTCGAAGAGGTCGATGCGGATGTTGGCCTCGAGGGACTTGAAGCCGGGCGCTGGCGATCGTCGAGCTGGTGGAGGACGGCGTCGACGTTATTGGGGGCTGGCTGCTGGGCGGCGAAGGCGGAAGGCGCGGCGAGCAGGGCGGCCAGGCCGAGGGCTGGCGCGAGGCGGTGGAGGAATCGGGACGGGATCGTCAGGCTCACTGGGCTTGCTCCAAAATTGTGCCGGTCGAGGGAGCCGGCGGGTTGGTGATCTTCTTCGACTTAGACGCTGCTTGGAGCTTAAGGCGCATCGGGAATGTACCTCAGGGCAAAGCCCTGATCCGTCGGGGACTGGAGTGCCAAGACTGCCTTGGCCACTCCTGCAGGACGCATGCCGAGGATCGACGTTGGATCGCTTGAGCTAGCGCAGGATCCAGGCGTCGTAGGCGACGATCTTTCCTTTGGCGTCGCGGACCTCGTCGTAGTGGTCGAGGGTGACCTCGCCGGCGATGGGTTCGATGACGCGGAGGATGGCGGCGTGGCGCTCGGCTCGGTCTGGTCGGGGTTGGGGAAGCCGCGCTGCTGGTCGGCGCGGATCTCGTAGATGAAGCGGCTGCGGCTGCCGACGCTGCCCGCCTCTTTGACCAGGACCTCGGTGGAGCGCAGGGGGACGTTGGCGACGGGCTTGTCGCCGAAGTCGATGAAGCGCGGGCCGAGGAAGAGGAAGGCGAGGATCAGCGAGACCATGACGTCGTAGTGGATGCTGCCGCGGTCGTAGGTCCAGAAGAGGTAGCTGCGGAGCAGACGGAAGGGATTGGCGGTGCTGGTGGTGGCTTGCGGTGGTCATGGGGAGCTAGCTCTTTCCGGGCTGGACGCCGATGACGGTGTCGCCGTTCATGTAGGGGACCAGGGCGTCGGGGACGCGGATGGTGCCGTCGGCCTGCTGGTAGTTCTCGAGGATGGCGAGGTAGGTGCGGCCGACGGCGAGGCCGCTGCCGTTGATGGTGTGGAGGAACTCGGACTTCTTGGCGCCGGCGGGTTTGTAACGGATGTTGGCGCGGCGGGCCTGGAAGCTCTGGAAGTTGGAGCAGGAGCTGATCTCGCGATAGAGCTGCTGGCCGGGGAGCCAGACCTCGAGGTCGTAGGTCTTGGAGGAGCTGAAGCCCATGTCGCCGGTGCAGAGGAGCATGCGGCGGTAGGGGAGGCCGAGGGTCTCGAGGACGGTCTCGGCGTTGCGGGTGAGCTCTTCGAGGGCGGCGTTGGAGTCCTCGGGGCGGGCGAACTTGACCAGCTCGACCTTCTGGAACTGGTGCTGGCGGATCATGCCGCGGACGTCCTTGCCGTAGGAGCCGGCTTCGGAGCGGAAGCAGGGGGTGTAGGCGCAGAAGGAGATGGGGAGCTGGGACTCGTCGAGGGTCTCGTCGCGGAAGAGGTTGGTGACGGGGACCTCGGCGGTGGGGATGAGGAAGTGGTCGGAGTCCTGCAGGTTGCCGGGCTCGTAGGCGCCCTTGTCGTCGCAGTGGAAGAGGTCTTCGGCGAACTTGGGGAGCTGGCCGGTGCCGAAGAGGGACTTCGAGTTGACCATGTAGGGCGGCAGGACCTCGGTGTAGCCGTGGCTGGCCGGTGTGGAGGTCGAGCATGAAGTTGGCGAGGGCGCGCTCGAGGCGGGCACCCTGGCCGAAGTGGACGACGAAGCGGGAGCCGGAGATCTTGGCGGCGCGGTTGAAGTCGAGGATGCCGAGGGCCTCGCCGAGCTCCCAGTGGGGCTTGGCGGGGAAGTCGAAGGTGGGGATTTCGCCCCAGGTTTTTTCGAGGCTGTTGCCGTGCTCGTCCTTGCCGACCGGGACGTCGTCCTGGGGGAGGTTGGGCAGGGTCTCGAGGACGGCGCGGAGGCGGTCGTCGGCCTGGGCGGCGGTGGCCTCGAGGGCGTCGACCTGGGACTTGAGCTCGCGGGTCTGCTCGGTCTGGGCGGTGGCGTCGGCGCCGGAGCGGCGGAGCTGGGCGATCTCCTCGGTGAGCTTGTTGCGCTGGGCCTTGAGGGTCTCGAGCTGGGTGATGGCGTCGCGACGGGCGCGGTCGATGGCGGCGAAGTCGCCGAGGGCGACGGTGGGGTCGGTGCCACGGGCACGCAGTTTCTCTTCAACCAGGGGCAGATTGGCCCGCACGAACGCTAGATCGATCATTGAGGTTCATTCTATCGTCTGCGGCTGTGGGGGCGGGAGAGAGAGCGGTTTCGTCGAGGAGGGGCGGGGTCTCCGGTGGGCGGACGGTCGTTTGCGGAGATGCCGTGGCGTTCGTCGAGATGTCCTGGAGCGGGGAGGCGCGCGAGGTACGGAGTGAGGGATGCGGATCATCGGGATCGCTTCGGGTGCTTTGTGTACGGGAATCACTTCGATGACGTACCTGCTAGCAGGAACGGCGAAAGCAGAGCAGGCGTGCGGGCGAGGGCACAATGGTGGCAGGGAGCGAGGTAACCGATAGAATGGAGGGATGGCAACAGACGCGAAGACAGAGGAATCGGCGAGTGGGTCGGTGTGAGGCGGGACGGTGACGGCAAAGGCTCCGAAGGGACCCGATATGCGGGTGAAGATTGCTGGGGTGGAGTTGCGTCGCCGGTGATTGCGGCCAGCGGGACGTTTGGCTATGGCGTGGAGTTTGAAGAGATCGTCTCGCTGAACAAGATTGGCGCGTTTGTGACCAAGGGACTGTCGCGGGAGCCGATGGCGGGCAATGCTTCGCCGCGGATCGTGGAGACGGCGGCGGGGATGATGAATGCGATCGGGCTCCAGAATATGGGGGTGCGGGCGTTCGCCGAGGAGAAGATGCCGAAGCTGCGGGCGATTCCGGGCGCGGTGGTGATCGCGAATGTCTTCGGGTTCAAGATCGAGGACTGCATCGAGGTGATCCGGGTGCTGAACGACACGCCGGGGATCGCGATGTATGAGCTGAATGCGAGCTGCCCGAATACGAGCCACGGCGGGATGGTCTTTGGGACCGACTGGAACATGCTGTTCGACCTGACGGGGCGGTGCAAGCCTGTGGCGACGCGGCCGCTGATGGTGAAGCTGTCGCCGAATGTGACCAATATCGGCGTGCTGGCGAAGGCGGCGCAGGATGGCGGGGCGGATGCGATCTCGCTGGTGAATACGTTTCTGGCGCTGTCGATCGATGTGGAGACGCGGAAGTCGCGGATTGCGAACTTTACCGGCGGGCTGTCGGGGCCGGCGATCAAGCCGATCGCGCTGCGCATGGTGTATGAGGCGGCGCAGGCGGTGTCGATCCCGGTGGTGGGGCTGGGCGGGATTGTGAAGGCCGAGGATGCGGTGGAGTTTATGCTCGCGGGCGCGACGGCGGTGCAGGTGGGGACGGCGAGCTACGCGGACCCGCGGGCGGTGGAGAATATCGCGAATGGGCTGACGGCGGTGGTGCGCCGGGCACAATGTGGCCAAGGTGAGCGAGCTGACGGGCGGCGTTGGTGCGGTAGGCGAGGAGATGCTTGAGGCGCATGTCGATGCGGCGATGGGCGTTGGTGCTGGGACCGCTGCTGCTGGCGGATGCCACGGAGCGGGTGAAGACGCCGAGCGTGGCGATGGCACCGGCGCTGCCGGAGATCCATCTGGATGGGCAGTGCGGGGTGCGGCAGGGGTGCTGGTCGTTCGACTGCGATCTTGGCTGCTGCTGCGTCTGCCAGCTTGTGGGCACGAAGACGTCGCAGCATGTGGAGAGCGGTCATCCCGAGGACAAGCGGACGCTGCAGGTGGTGACGGTCCGCGAGCAGGAGTATCGGCTGCAGAATACGACGGCTGGGCTCGGTGGCGTTTGTGCGTGGAGCAGGCGCTGGAGAAGGGGTGGACGGTGGCGGCGGATTCGGCGCCGGGGACGGTTCAGCGGGCACGACGGCGGTGTTTCGGGTGACGGCGGATCCGGGACAGGTGGTGCGGCTGCATGTGAGGACTCGCGGCATGCGGTGCCGATCGAGAAGGCGACGGGAGTCGGAGTACGGGAGTGAGCTGCTGAAGTAGCATGCTGCAGCTGTCGCTGTTAGCGATCGTGCCGACTATGTACGGGCATGGGCGGCGTCGGCGGCGGCGAAGTCGCGTGGTGCGCGGCGCTTTGCGGTAGAATCCGCCATGTGGATACGGCGGCGTGAGCATGGATGGTGCGGCGGTCGGGAGTCGCGGTGGTGGGGCTGGCGATTGCGGCTATCGGTCGTGGAGGGCGCATGGCGATTGGAGCGCTCGCAATCGGCAGGCTGGCGATTGGGCGCGGGCACATCGAGAGGCTGAGCATCGGGGAGTTGACGGTCGATCGGCTGATTGTGAAGCAGCGTGTGTAGGCCGTGAGGCCGTAGGCCGATGGCTGGAGTGGACTGGGACTGTGGGCGCGGGGATAGAATAGTCGGGTGAATATTGAGTGCATTACCGACACGAATCCTGAGTTGTCCGGGGACCTTCGTCCCATTCGCCGCGCCCTGCTGTCTGTGACCGACAAGACGGGCCTTGTGGAGTTTGCACGCACGCTGGCGGGGTTTGGCGTGGAGCTGGTCTCGACCGGGGGGACGGCGAAGGCGCTGCGCGAGGCGGGGCTGACGGTGCGCGATATCAGCGACCTGACCGGGTTTCCGGAGATGCTGGATGGCCGGGTGAAGACGCTGCACCCGAAGGTGCATGGCGGCATCCTGCACATGCGGCACAATGCGGAGCACATGGCGGCGGTGGCCGAGCATGCGATCGAGCCGATCGACATGGTGGTGGTGAATCTGTACGCGTTTGAGAAGACGGCCGCGAAGCCGGGCGTGGCGTTCTCGGACATTATCGAGAACATCGATATTGGCGGGCCGTCGATGGTGCGGTCGGCGGCGAAGAACTTCGAGGATGTGGCGATTGTGACGTCGGTGGCCGACTACGACGCGCTGGCGGCGGAGCTGGCGGAGAACAAGGGCAGCCTGACGCGGGCGACGCGGTGGCGGCTGGCGCAAGCAGGCGTTTGCGACGACGGCGGCGTATGACGCGGGGATCGCGACGACGCTGGAGAGCGATTGTGGAGCCGGGAGCCGCAGGGCGAGCCGGCGAAGTTCGATACGGAGGCGCTGCCGCCGACGATCCGGATTGATCGAGAAGGTCGAAGAAGGTGCTGCGGTATGGCGAGAATCCGCACCAGCGGGCGGCGCTGTATATCGATGGCATCGGGCAAGGGGATTGCCGCCGGCGCGGCAGCTGCAGGGCAAGGAGCTGAGCTACAACAACCTCGTCGATCTGGACGCGTGCTGGGAGCTGGTGAGCGAGTTTGCGGGGGCCGAAGACGCCGCCGTGGCGATCATCAAGCACACCAATCCGTGCGGCGCGGCGACGGGCGCGACGGTGCTCGAGGCGTACCAGCGGGCGCTGGAGGCGGATCCGGTGTCGGCGTTCGGCGGCGTGATCGGCATCAACCGCGAGGTGGATGCGGCGGCGGCGGAGGAGATCGCGAAGCTGTTTGTGGAGGCGATTGTGGCGCCGTCGTTTACGGCGGAGGCGCTGGAGCGGTTTGCGGCGAAGAAGAACCTGCGGCTGATGGAGATTACGCCGGCGCAGGCGGCAAGCGGCGGATGCTGAAGCAGGTTTCGGGCGGGTTGCTGGTGCAGGATGCCGATCTGCTGCGGGTGACCGAGGCGGAGCTGAAGGTGGTGACCGAGCGCGCAGCCGACGCCGGAGGAGATGCGGGCGCTGCTGTTTGCGTGGAGCGTGTGCAAGCATGTGAAGTCGAATGCGATTGTGTATGCGCCGGTTCGATGGCGGACATGGGCAGACGGTCGGCATCGGCGCGGGGCAGATGAGCCGGGTGGATGCGGCGCGGTTTGGCGCGATGAAGGCGGTGCTGCCGCTGGCCGGGACGGTGGCGGCGTCGGACGCGTTCTTCCCGTTCCCGGATGGGCTGGAGACGGTGGCGGAGGCGGGGGCGACGGCGGTGATTCAGCCGGGCGGGTCGGTGCGGGACGCCGAGGTGATTGAGGCGGCGAACCGGCTGGGCGTGGCGATGGTGTTCACCGGGAGTACGGCATTTCCGCCACGGCTGAGCGTTGCGGAAGCGGAGGCATCGGGGCTGCGCGGCTGGCGGAAAGACGGCTATAATTGCTGCCAGTATCGTGCCGCCGAACGCCCGCCGGGGCGGACCGCATCCAATGGATGGCAGCGCTTCCGTCTAAACAGTGTTGTGTCTTCTATCTACAATCCGTCGGCTCAGGAACCTATAACCAATGACCTTGCTCTGCGTAGCACCGTACTCTCCTCCTGCCGCCGCTTCTTGCCGCTTGCTGTGCTGTGTGCGACCAGCCACATGCTGGTGGCGCAGACGTTGAAGCATCGCTCCGGGACACGGCGGCTGACGACCGCGCCGGCTGCGAGCCGCCGGAGCGCCGGATCGCTGCGGCCTCCTACTACCACTACGGGCTGGCGCATCTCTATGAAGAGATGGCGGTGAATGCGGGGCGGCCGGACTATGCGACGCAGGCGGTGGAGGAGTACAAGCTGGCGCTGGACGCCGATCCGAACTCGGCGCTGCTGCAGGATGGGCTGGCGGATCTGTACTTCAAGATGGGGCGGATCAGGAGGCGGTGACGGCGGCGAAGGACCAGATCAAGCGGAACCCGGACGATCTGGAGGCGCACAAGCTGCTGGGGCAAGGTCTATCTGCGGTCGCTGGGCGATATGCAGGGGGCGCAGTCGAGCGAGATGCTGCAGCTGGCGATGGCCGAGTATGAGACGATCGCGCGGCTGAAGCCGAACGATCTGGAGACGCACGCTGCTGCTGGGGCAGCTGTATGGGCTGAACCATGACTCGGCCAAGGCCGAGGCGGAGTTCAAGGCGGCGCAGAAGATCGACGCCAACTCGGAAGAGGTGGTGCTGAACATGGCGCGGCTGTACAGCGAGGAGGGCGACACGCAGCGCGCGATCGAGACGCTGGCGGCGGTTCCGGTGGGCAGACCGGACGGCGCGCGAGGAGTTTGCGCTGGCGGGCAGCTACGACCAGTTGAAGAAGCCGAAGGAGGCCGCGGCGGCGTATCGGCGGTCGCTGGATCTGGAGCCGGACAACCTGGACAGCGCAGCGTGGGCTGGCCAATGCGCTGATGGTGCAGGGGCAGCTGGACGAGGCGCTGAAGATGTTCGGCGAGCTGCTGGCGGCGGAGCCGAACGACGTGCAGTCGCAGATTCATGTGTCGGAGATTCAGCGGCGGCAGGGGCACTACGATCGAGGCGCTGGCGACGCTGGAGAAGGCCAAGGCGCTGGCGCAAGGATGACGCGGAGTTGAGCTACAACGAGGCGCTGATCTACGACGCGCTGGGGCGGTACGACGAGGCGATCGGGGTGCTGAAGGGGCTGCTGGATTCGACGGCGCGAGCCGGATGGCAAGTACTCGGATGGGGAGAAGCCGAACCGGGCGATCTTCCTGGATCGGCTGGGGATCATCTACGGCGAGCAGAACGAGACGCGAAGGCGGTGGAGGTGTACAAGCAGGAGATCGACCTGGGCGGCGACTTTGTGTCGCGCGGCTACCAGGGCGAGGTGGACGCGTACCGCGACGCGCACCAGTGGAAGGAGGCGACGGCGGCTGCGGCGGAGGCGGCGGCGGCGCTGCCGAAGGACAAGCAGGTGCAGCTGGTCTATGCGCAGGAGCTGACCGACACGGGGCAAGGTGGACCGAGGGGCTGGCGCTGGCCAATGCGCAGTTGAAGGGAACGCCGGACGATCGCGATGTGGAAGAGGGGCTGGCGACGATCTACATCCGGCTGAAGCGCTATAACGAGGCGCAGAGCAGCTGGACAAGGCCGAGGCGCTGACCACGCAAGCCGACGACCGGCTGTATCTCTACTTCCTGCGCGGCGAGCTGGCGGATCGGCAGAAGAGTACGACGAGGCCGAGATCGAGTTCAGAAGGCGCTGGCGATCGATCCGCAGAACCCGACGATGCTGAACTATCTGGGTTACATGAATGCGGACCGAGGGCGTGAAGCTGCCGGAGGCGCTGGCGCAGATTCAGAAGGCGGTGGAGCTGGATCCGCAGAACTACGCGTTCCTGGATTCGCTGGGCTGGGTGTACTTCAAGCTGGGCCAGTACACGCGAGGCGAGGAGAATCTGCAGAAGGCGATGGAGCGGAGCGCGAGCGATCCGACCGTGCACGACCATCTGGGCGAGCTGTACGAGAAGACGGGCAAGCTGAAGATGGCGGTGGCGCAGTGGGAGCGGTCGATGACGGAGTACGCGCACTCGCTGCCGGCGGATGCGGATCCGGTGGATGTGGCCAAGGTGCAGCACAAGCTGGAGGGCGCCCGGGTGAAGCTGGCCAAGGTGAATACGGCGGCGGAGAAGGCGGAGAAGTAGGCGCCTCCGGATGGCTCCGGCAAGCTCTTCGAGTTCGTGCAGGAAAACAATCACTGCGCGACTGGACACGTTTGTTCGTCGCGCAGTGCTTTGTGAGGCGCGGTGATGAGCCGGAGTGAGCGCGATCCGGTACACTGCGGAGGTATGGGAGACGAGCTGCAGTACTGCGCGGTGGACGGTGGGCCGGAGGATCGGCTCTGTGCGCGGGTGTATCCGGCGCCGCCGCGGGCGCATCGCGTCGGAGTTTCAGCGGGACCGGGACCGCATTGTGCAGGCGCGGGCGTTTCGCCGGCTGGCGGGCAAGACGCAGGTGTTTACCAGCCGGGCGTCGGACCACTTTCGCAGCCGGCTGACGCATACCATCGAGGTGGCGCAGATTGCGCGCGATGTGGCGCAGGCGCTGGGGCTGAATGAGGACCTGGCGGAGACGCTGGCGCTGGTGCACGACATCGGGCATCCGCCGTTTGGGCATGCCGGGGAGCGGGCGCTGGACGCGTGTTTGAAGCGGCATGGGCTGCGCTTCGATCACAACCTGCATGCGCTGCGGATTGTGGAGCACTTTGAGCAGCGGTATGCGGCGCATCGCGGGATTGAACCTGACGCTGGGGGTGCGCGAGGGGATCATCAAGCACTCGCGGGACTACGACGCGGAGCAGCATCCGGCGCTGGCGGAGTTACTTGCTGGGCGAGCGGCCGCCGCTCGAGGCGCAGTTGATCGATCTGGCGGATGAGATTGCGTACCTGACGGCGGATCTGGACGATGGGGTGGAGTCGGGGCTGCTGGAGATCCGGCATATCCGCGAGCATGTGGACATTCTGGCGGCGGTGCTATGCGGTGGTGGAGCGGGAGCACGCGGGGGTCGAGGAGAAGTATCTGTTCAACGAGGCGCTGCAGTTGATGCAGCACGCGCTGACGGATGATCTGATTGCGACGACGCGGCGCAATGTGGAGGCGATCGGGGCGCGGTCGCTGGACGGATGTGCGGCGGCATCCGCAGCGGCTGGCGGTGTTCTCGGAGCAGGCGGAGCGGGAGCGGCTGCAGGAGAAGCAGTATCTGTACGACACGCTGTATACGTGCGCGGAGCTGGAGAACGAGCATGACAAGGCGGAGCAGGTGGTGACGGAGCTGTTCGATTTCTGGATCGAGAACCCGGAGGAGCTGCCGCAGGGGTACTTCGACGGAGCGAGTCGGAGGGGCTGGCGCGGACGGTGGCGGACTATATCGCGGGCATGACGGACAGCTTCATCCTGCTGCAGTATGCGGCGGTGAAGCGGATGGTGCGGCGGTAGGCGGCGCGTCGGGCGACGGAGCGTACGAAGGTTGGGCAGTACGGCGTTTTGAGGCGAGGACGCGGCGTCCTATGGAGAGCCTGCGGTGAACGCGGTTGAGCAGTGGCTACGATGAGCAAAAGCCGTGGATTGAGCAACTTGCCGCAGTGATCAAGGAGAAGGATCGTGAGGCGGCGAATGCGTATGGCGTGAGCAGCATCGGCTGGAGGTGGTGAAGACGAAGGGGCATGAGTTTTTTGTGCGGCTGGCGCAGGAGCTGGAGGGGGACTTCAGCGGAGATCAAGGCGGAGCTGCAGGGCGATGTGACGGCGTGCGGAGACGAGCATCGAGAGCAATGGGGGTCGAGCAGGTGATGATGGCGCGGAGCCGGTTTCCGTGGTTCGATGCGGTGCTGCGGTATGAGCAGGCGACGATGGTGCTGGACTACGCGCAGGGCAAGGGCGTCGGCGGGCGATCCGAAGACCGTGGCGGAGCGGAAGGTGACGGTGTTCTCGTTTGCGGTGACGGAGGAGGATCGGTTGCTGGTGGAGGAGGGGCTCGGCGAGCATCCGCAACGGTATCGGGAGCCGGAGGAGCTGGCGCGGCATATTATGGAGATCCTGTTCGCGGCGTAGAGCTCGGTTGGCAAATACAGGTCGAGTGGACGAGGCGCCGCTCTTCGGCGGATGGCCAGGAGGCGCGTTGGTTTGTAGCCGGCGCGCTAAAGTGATACGAGGAGATTTTTTGAGCGTGAGTCGTGTGAAGCTGGTGGAGTGTCCGCGGGATGGGTGGCATGGGATTGCCGAAGCCGATGCCGGCGGAGGTGAAGGCGGATTATCTGCGGACGTTGATCGCCGCGGGGTTTCTGCATGTCGATGCGGTGAGCTTTGTGTCGCGGTCGGCGGTGCCGCAGATGTCGGATGCGGAGCTGGTGCTGGAGTATCTGGATCCGCCGGACGATGTCGAGATCCTTGGGCACGGTGGTGGAGGTGAAGGGCGCGGAGCGGGCGATCAAGACCGGCGCGGTGCAGACGCTGGTGTTTCCGTACTCGATCTCGGCGGGTTTTCTGGAGCGCAATCAGGCGCAGTCGCCGGAGGAGGCGCTGGACGCGCTGGAGGAGGTGGGCACGGCGGCGTTCAAGGCTGGGCTGGACCTGTCGGCGCGGGTGGCGATGGCGTTCGGGAATCCGTTTGGCGATGCGTGGTCGATCGACGAGGTGGTGGATGGGATCGATCTGCTGGCCGATACCGGCGTGACGCAGATTACGCTGGTGGACGATCTGGGGCGGGCGACGCCGAAGCAGATCGCGGACCTGTTCAGCGATGTGACGGCGGTGCATGACGAGCTGGAGATCGGGCTGCATCTGCGGACGCGGGCGGAGGATGCGGCGGAGAAGATTCGGGCGGCGTATCGCGGCGGGATGCCGGCGGTTCGAGAGCGCGATCGGCGGGGTGGGAACGTCGCTGTTTGGGGAGGATCCCGCGGTGACGAACGTCGCGACCGAGGTGCTGCTGGCGGAGCTGCGCGAGCTGGGGGCGGAGCTGGAGCCGCTGCGGCCGCTGGATGGGCTGGTGACGGCGAGCGCGGAGATCGTGAAGAAGTTTGGCGCGCGGGTGCAGTAAGACAGGGAACAGGGATTAGATGCGGGTAGGCGCACAGTGCGGGCACCCGGTGAATTTAGGTTTGCGTCAAAGGAAGACGGTCGTGCTGTGCACTCCCACCCTGCCCCGATAAGACCGGGGCGAGGATGGGGCACCCGGTTCGGAGTCTTGGCTGGGAGGTTTGGAGGAGATCGTTGGAGAGTGTGATGGAGCAGCAGGTTTCGGAGACGCGGGTTCGGGTGCGGTACGCTGAGACCGATCAGATGGGCGTGGTGTATCACGCGAACTACCTGGTGTGGTTCGAGGTAGGGCGAGTGGAGTTCATGCGGCAGCTGGGCTGGACTACAAGACGCTGGAGCAGGAGGAGCAGTGCGGCATCGCGGTGGTGGAGGCGACGGCGCGGTATCGGGCTCCGGCACGGTATGACGATGAGCTGATCGTGCGGACGGAGTTGACGGCGGCGCGGGGGCCGGTGATCAAGTTCGCGTACACGGTGGTGCGGGCGGCCGACGACGTGGTGCTGTGCGAGGGCCAGACCGTGCACGTGGTGGTGGGCAAGGATATGAAGAAGCGCCTGCTGCCGGCGAAATATGCGGAACGTTTTGCGGAGCTGGTCATCTGATAGTTGCAGTGCAGGACAGTACAGATCCAGCCGCTTCCGTATGCGGGTGGGCAAGATTTTATAGAGAGATTGAGGGGAGATTGCGATGAGCGAGCAGAAGAAGATTGCGTTGATTACCGGAGCGAACAAGGGCATTGGGTTCGAGACGGCGCGGCAGCTGGCCAAGCAGGGCGTTGTGGTGCTGCTGGGCGCGCGCGACCTGGCCAAGGGCGAGGCCGCGGCGAAGACGCTCGCGGGCGAAGGGCTGACGGTGCGGGCGGTGAAGATCGACGTGGACAATCGCGCGGATCATGCGGCGATCGCGGCGCTGATCGAGAAGGAGTACGGCGTGCTCGACATCCTGGTGAACAATGCGGGCGTGATGCGGGATAACTTCCCGGCTCCGAACGAGACCAGCACGACCAGCGATGCGGTGCTGCGCGAGACCTTCGAGACGAACTTCTTCGCCCTGGTGGCGCTGACGCAGACGCTGCTGCCGCTGGTGCGCAAGAGCGAGGCGGGGCGCATCGTGAACCTGTCGAGCATCCTGGGATCGCTGTCGCTGCATGCGACGCCGGGTTCGCCGATCTATGACGGGAAGATCTTTGCGTACAACACGTCGAAGGCGGCGCTGAACTCGTTCACGATCCACCTGGCGCACGAGCTGGCGGGGACGAAGATCAAGGTGAACTCGGCGCATCCGGGCTGGGTGAAGACGGATATGGGCACGGACGCGGCTCCGATGGAGCTGGTCGACGGAGCGAAGACCGGCGTGTGGCTGGCGACGCTGCCGGAGAGCGGACCGACGGGCGGGTTCTTCCACATGCAGGACGCGATCACCTGGTAGTTAGAGCTGGTAGTTAGAGGCAGGCCGCGGGGCTTGACGTGCTCGCGGATGAATTGAACGGTAGTATCGAGCGGCGTTCCCGGTCCGAAGATGGCCGAGACGCCGCTTTGTTTCATGGCGGCGGCGTCCTGGTCGGGGATGGTGCCGCCGAGGACGAGGAGGATGTCTTCGGCGTGCTGCTCGCGGAGCAGCTGGGCGATGCGGGGGACGAGGACGGTGTGGGCGCCGGAGAGGATGGAGAGGCCGATGCAGTCGACGTCCTCCTGGATGGCGGCGTTGACGATGCTCTCGGGGGTCTGGCGGAGGCCGGTGTAGATGACCTCCATGCCGGCGTCGCGGAGGGCGCGGGCGATGATCTTGGCGCCGCGGTCGTGGCCGTCGAGGCCGGGCTTGGCGACCAGAACACGGATTGGAGCGGCGCCGGACATTGCTGGAGAGTATACCCGGTCGCGGTGCCCTGGAGGGCGGACGCTGACCGGAGGAACTCAGGCCAGGGTGATGGAGTCGTCGTGGAGGTGCTCGCGGAGCAGGCGCTGGGTGAGGGGGCGGAGCGCTTCGCCGGTCTTGGGCAGGGTGAAGGCGTGGGCGGTCTCGTCCCACTCGAGCTTGAAGCTGGTGGACTGGGCGGAGATCCAGATCTGGCGGACCGGGGTGTTGGGGGTGAAGACGAACTTGCTGGTGCCGTCTTCAAAGAGGACGTTGAGGACGCCGTTGTTGTCTTCGGCCTCGAAGCCGCCGTCTTCTTCGGCGGCGATGAGGGACTGCTTGAGGGATTCGAGGGCGCGATCGGACTCGCGGCGGAAGGTGGCTTCGTCAATCATGGAATTAGTTTACCGGTTGCGGCGGTGGAACTTTTGCGGACGACCGTGCGTATGATGGCCGGGGAGGAAAGTGCATGATGCGACGCGTGTGTGCAGGAGTGGTGTTTTCCGGCTTGCTGTTGGGCGGAGTGAGCCTGTTTGCGCAGGGAGGACCTGCGTGGGAGAAGAGCTACGCGGTGAGCGGGCAGCCGGTGCTGGCGCTGGAGGTGAGCGACAGCGGGATGACGGTGCGCTCGTGCGGCGAGTGCCGGGCGGTGCATGTCCGGGTCGAGATGGAGGGCGCAAAGCTGTCGGACTATCGGCTGGAGGAGAGCCAGAGCGGGAACACGATTCATTTCTCCCTGAAGGAGAAGCCGCATAGTGGATTCCACATTGGGATGCGTTCGCAGTCGGTGAAGGTGCTGGTGGAGACGCCGGCAAATGTAACCTTGGACGGTCGGAGTGCGGACGGGAGCCTGAGCGTGCACGGCCTGCATGGGGAGATCAATCTGGCCAGCAGCGACGGCAGTCTGGATGTGGAGGATGTCTCGGGAAACCTGAAGCTGCGGACCAGCGACGGAAGTCTGCGGGTGCGGGGCGGACGCGGGCGGCTGGAGGCGCACAGCTCGGATGGGAGCCAGGACATCGCGGGCTCGTTCGAGTCGTGGCAGGTCGCGAGCAGCGATGGCTCGCTCAAGCTGGAGCTGCTGCGAGGGAACGAAGCTGAGTGGGCCGTCCACGGTGGAGAGCAGGGATGGCAGCCTCACCATGCGGGTGCCGCGGGATCTGGCGGCGGAGTTCGATATGCAGCACCCGGGATGGCGGGTTGCGGAGCGAGCTTCCGCTGATGAGCGATGGATACGACAGCCGCGGCGGTGGGCACTCGGTGCATGGCAGGATGAACGGCGGTGGGCCGCTGGTGACGGTCCGCAGCAGCGATGGCAGTGTGCGGGTGGAAGCAAGCTAACGCGGATTTGTCGCGGTCCGCAAGGTCACTGGGGAGTACCCAAGACGATTCGGTCACACGGTGCTCCCTGGCTGCGCCCATGCTTCTTCAGGTGTCCTATACCAATACATAATTGTGCTTCCGATATCGGAGGTCTAGCGTTTCGTTTAGAAGTACATCGTAGATGGTGAAGTTGCGCAACGGTCGAACTAGATAGGACGTTGTGTCGTCGGTGATACGGATGATCTCCGCGGAGTCGCCAGGCGACACAGGTCCACTGTGAAGGAGGATCCCAACGAACGAATGCTGAGGTTATTCCACACGACGACCGCCTCGATGCGATTCTTGCACAGGCAATACCCGAAAACTTCCAAAGTCAATCGATATCCACGCTGAACCGAAGAGGAAGAGGAGTGTAAGGAGACTCCTCTTCGCTCCCTTCTTTGATGCATCTCGTGCTGCGCTCTGTGCTCGTGTGTCCGCTATCGGATGGAATCACACGGCACCGTCAAGCAACTACTCTTCCACACTCCACTGCACTGTGAAGCCGCTCGCTTCCTCATCCGGGTTCTGTTGTTTGCTCCGTAACCCCATTGTCCTCGCCGAGCAGAGCACATCGACTCTGTGTGTCCGGCTAGCCTCTTACAATACCCCACGTTTCTTTTTTCTGCGTCCTCCTGATGGCGCAGCAAGGGGTATCCCATCTTGAGGATCATGAGACATTCCCTGTTCGTGACGCTATGTTCGTTTGTGATGACCTCGGCTATTGGACTTTGCCAGCCAGGCTCACCCGTCAATTCCAAACTGGTCGCCATCTCAACGCTGCAACGCAAAGGAGAGGATGCGGCAGTGATCAAGGCCGGCAACGCGCTCTTCGTCTCAGGAAGCTTGAGTCACACGGGAACAGGCGCAGCTTCTCAACCTACTCGGACTGGCGAATGCGGACCAGTCGAATTTTACACGAGGCCTCCCATGACTATGAGCAGGCACTTTCTCTCTTAGGGCATGATGCGTCCGCAGTGGCTGATCGAGCCGCGGTTCTCGACGATTATGGGGCCCTCTACCGCGATCAAGGGCAGCTTGATGTCGCCATTCGGCTCCGCTTACAGGCTCTGGATCTGTACCGATCGATCAACAACCATGAGGGCACGGCGATCGCGAGCAACAATCTGGCTGCGCTTTACCTCGCGCAAAAGCACACGCCCAGGCGGAACGTTACGTCAAACAGGCCACTGCTGAGGCAAAGCTTGCCAAGGATCTGGATGCGGCCGACCGGGCCGCGATTGCGTCGAACGTAGCGCGTCTCCATGCCATGCAAGGCCGCGTTGATTTGGCCGTCCAGGAGCTACACGGATGCGCTCGCTCTTTCCAAACAATCGCACGGCGAAGCCAGTGCGAGCGCTGGCTGGATGGAGGTTGTCCTCGCTTCAGCCTACGATCTGGCGCGTCAGACCAACAGAGCGATGGAGAGATGTCGCGAAGGTCTAGCTATCCTGGAACGAACCCAGGGGAAGAAGAGCAAAAACTATCTCTCTGCAAAACTGATCTACGCAACGATTCTGGAGCATGGTGGTGCCCATAGCGAAGCCCGACAAACGGCACAAGAGGCTCGAGAGGGACTGCAGGAGCTCGCGCAGAACCAATGTGTCGGCTGTACGATCAGCGTGTCGGGTCTCAAGTGAAGGTCACCTGAAGGTGCCGAGATAGAGCGAATGGGCCGTTTCCAAAGTGGAGGCGGCCCGTTTGTTTGTTTGAAGGGCGGTTGGCCGTTGCTGGAGGTCAGCAGCAGCGATCGGCAGCGCTTCCAGAGGTCGGGGAGGAACTAAATGTAACTTTCTCGCGGTCTGTTCCGTATACTCCACATATCCGTTTTCATCTTGCTCAGAGGTTGGTGTTGATGCGACTTTCGCTGTCCGCTGCTGCCGTCTGCTTTTCTCTTTGTGCGTCTCCGTTGCTTCTGGCGCAGACTTCGGGGTCTTTGCCTAGCCTTTCGGATCCGGCGCTGTCGCCGGATGGGCGCGAGATTGCGTTCTCGAGCGGCGGCGATCTCTGGACCGTGCCGGCGACCGGAGGCGAGGCGCACCTGCTGGTGACCGATCCGGCAAGCGAGTTTCGGCCGCTTTATTCGCCCGATGGAACGAAGCTGGCGTTTGTTTCGACGCGCACCGGCAACGGCGATATCTATGTGTTGACCTTCGCGACGGGCAAGCTCGAGCGGGTTACCTATTCGGACGCGCCAGACAGTTTGGATGCGTGGTCGCGCGACGGCAAGTGGCTCTACTTCACCTCGGGCGCGAACGATGTGGGCGGCAATGGCGATATCTTCCGCGTTGCGGCGACGGGTGGGACGCCGCTCGAGGTGAGCAAGGAACGCTACCTGAATGAGTTCGAGAGCGCGCCGTCGCCGGATGGGGCGGAGATTGCGCTGGTGGCGAAGGGCATCAGCAGCTCGCAGTGGTGGCGGAATGGGCATGCGCACATCGACGAGACCGAGGTATGGCTGAAGCCGATTGGTGCTGAGAACGGTTACAAACGTCTGCTGCCGGCAGACTCGAAGCACGCCTGGCCGATGTGGTCGAAGGATGGGCGGACGCTCTACTTCATGAGCGACAAGAGCGGCGCGGAGAACATCTGGCAGGCGGATGCCGCGACCGGTGCGCTGAAGCAGGTGACCCACTTCGAGAGCGGTCGCGTACTTTGGCCGACGATCAGCTACGACGGCGCGAGCATTGTGTTCGAGCGCGACTTCAGCGTGTGGCGGCTGGATGTGAAGAGCGGCAAGGCCGAGCCGGTGAAGATTGTGCTGCGCGGAGTGCCAAGTTCGCCGGGGGTGATCCACACGGGCGTCTCGCGGTGGAGCGATCTGGCGCTGTCGCCGGATGGGAAGAAGATCGCTGCGATCGGGCATGGCGAGGTCTTCGCCATCGGCGCGAAGGATGGTGGCGAGGCGCAGCGGTTGACGCATACGAACTCGGCCGAGGGCTCGCCGGCGTGGTCGCCGGACTCGAACAAGGTGGTGTATCGCAGTGAGCGCGATGGGGGATCGTCGCTGTACGAGTATGACTTTTCGACCAACGCGGAGCGCTCGTTGACGCATGGGACGGCGGTCGATATGGACCCGACCTACTCGCCGGATGGGAAGATGATTGCCTTTCTGCGCGATCGCAAAGAGTTACATGTTCTGACGCTGGAGGGGATGAAGGACCAGGTGGTGGCGCATGGGGAGCTGGATGCGTCGGTGATCGCGTGGTCGCCGGACTCGCAGTGGGTGGCGTTCGCGGCGACCGGGACCAATGGATTCACGAATGTGCATGTGGTTGCGGCTGCGGGCGGCGAGGATCATCCGATCACCTTTCTGGCGAACGGGGAGACGGCCTCGCGCATTGCGTGGTCGCCGGATGGCAAGTACATTCTGTTCGATACGGCGCAGCGCAGCGAGGAGCCGCAGATGGCGCGGGTGGATCTGATTCCGCATGTGCCGGCGTTCCGCGAAGACCAGTTCCGCGACCTGTTCAAGAAGCAGACGACGCCGGATGCGCCGGGGACACCTTCGGATAAGCCGACGGGCAAGGCGGATGCGGCGACTGAGACTGCCGCGAAGCCCGCGGAGAAGAAGAAGCCCGAGCCGGTGAAGATCGTCTTCGAGGGGATTCGCGAGCGGCTGACGCTGCTGCCGGTGGGGATCGGCGTGAATGCGCCGGTGATCAGCCCGGATGGGAAGACGCTGCTGTTTGCGGCGGAGGTGGGTGGGCAGGAGAATCTGTACACCTACTCGCTGGATGAGTTGGCGAAGGAGCCGGCGATTGCGCGGCAGCTGACCTCGACGGCGGGCGACAAGCGGAACTTCGCGTTTACGCCGGACTCGAAGGAGGTCGTCTACCTGCAGGGCGGCGAGGGTGGGACGTCGGTGCATTCGGTGACGATCGAGAGCCGCGCGACGAAGGCGATTCCGGTTTCGGCGAGCCTGGATGTGGACTTCGACAAGGAGAAGGAGGTCGTGTTCGAGGAGCTTTGGAGCACGCTCGACCGGCGCTTCTACGATGCGAACTTCAACGGTCACAATTGGGCGGCGCTGCGCACGGAGTGGCAGCCGTACATCGCTGGCGCGCGGAGCGAGTATGACCTGCGCCGCGACCTGAACCTGCTGATCGGCGAGTTGAACTCGTCGCACTCGGGCACGAGCAAGATCAACGTCTCGCCGGTTCATACGGGACGGCTCGGCGTGCGCTGGGATCGGGCTGACTTCGAGGATGGCAAGGGGCTGGTGGTGCGGGAGATCGTGCCGCTGGGGCCGCTCGCGATCGAGGGCAGTGTGAAGGTTGGCGACCGGCTGCTGTCGGTCAATGGGACGGCGATTGAGGCGTCGACGAATCTCGATGCGCTGCTCGAGGATGAGGCGGGCAAGCGGGTGGTGCTGAGCATTGCTCCTGCGGACGATGCGACGAAGAAGCGGGACGTTGTGGTGTTGCCGGTCACGCGGCAGGTGGAGAGTGGTCTGCTCTATCGCGCGTGGGTGAACGATCGGCGGGCGTATGTGGATAAGATCTCGGGCGGCAAGCTGGGGTATGTCCACATCGCCGATATGAGCGACGCGTCGCTGCGCCAGCTGTATCTCGACCTCGATGCGCAGAACGAATCGAAGCAGGGCGTGGTCATCGATATTCGTAACAACAACGGTGGCTATATCAATGGCTATGCGATCGATGTGTTCGCGCGCAAGAACTATCTGCTGATGACGCCGCGCGGCGAGAGCACGGTGCCGAGCCGGCAGGCTCTGGGGCAGAGGGCGCTGGGGCTGCCGACGGTGCTGGTGACCAACGAGTCGTCGCTGTCGGATGCGGAGGACTTCACCGAGGGCTATCGCACGCTGGGCCTCGGCAAGGTGGTTGGACTGCCGACGGCGGGCTGGATCATCTTTACCGGCGGACAGCAGTTGATCGATGGATCGGTGGTGCGGGTTCCTGGAGATCGCGTGCGGGATACGCGCGGCGAGACGATGGAGATGCATCCGCGGCCGGTCGATGTGGAGGTCGAGCGTCCGCTGGGCGAGACCGAGACGGGGCACGATGCGCAGTTGGAGAAGGCGGTCGAGGTGCTGCTCGGGACGAAGTAGGCGTCATGGTCCCGTGGAGGGGGTCCCCCCCCTCCTATTGCCCGGATGCAAGTGCTTTCCTTTCTGTGGGATAGATGGTGTCTGGATCGGTAAAATATTCATCCTAAATGACTTATAGCTAAAATATTCTTTCTAAAAGAGTTAGTGAACGAGAAAAGCCCCGACGTGTGTGTCGGGGCTTTTCTTGATCTCTACTTCAATTAGAGCATATTGGGCGCACCTTATCGGCATCTTTATTTCCTTTGATTTGTGCGGGTTAGGTGGCTTTGGGGCTTGACAGGAAAAACAGGATCAGGGGTTAGGGGTTAGGCTGCGGCGTGGCAGGGGTGCGGATATTCTGCAGAAGCCCAATCGCGTTCATTGAGAGAAAGGGGAACGCCTGCTACTCTGGTAGCCCTCGTTCCACATTTCTTTTGAGTTGACGTTTGCCCAGCTGACGCTGTTCTTTACTCATGGAGTCACCCGCTGCGTCAACCCCTGCACTCACCCTATGCTCGACGTTCATCCGCCGCATACCTCCGTTCATACCTGGAAGCGACTTTCTTCATTCACATGGCGACCATCTGTCTGTCGGGCTGCTGATCGCCGTCGGTCTGGAGCAATCGGTGGAGTGGCTGCACCGTCGCCATCAGAAAGCCGGCGAGCCCCGGAACGTATCCACGAGGAGGTGCTGGTCAACCGAGCGAATCCTGGAGAACGACGATCGCGGGCTTCGAGCGGATTGTCGCGACAACTGGACCACAACCTTGCTCTTGTACGCGGCCTCGAGGGCAAGCATCCTGCGGCGAGCGGAGATCACTGGATTTCAGCTTTGGGCTGCAGGGCTTCTACGACGCGGCCTACACCAATGCGCGAGACGGCGGCACTCTCAGTCTGATGCCCTCCGAGGAAGCGGCCATGTACGCGGATGCCTATTCGGGCAACACGCTGGCTCAGGCAAAGCGGCGTTGCACTCTGGAAGCAGCTGCTACTTCGGCCAAGTCCGCGATGCACTGGCAAGACGCTCAACGAGCTTGACCGGGAAGAGATTCCGCCGCTTGGTGGCCACCATCTCCGAATCCACGCGGAAGGGCGGAACTCGCGCATGACGATATTCAAGACCCAACAGCAGGAGTGGGACGCCGTTCTCAGCGGCCACTCTCCGAAACGATATTGGCGACACCAGCAAATAACGAATCCGCGAACGAGGAGATGCAGGTGGCGACAGCGTCGGTGTTACAAAAGTCGAGAGCGAGGTGGCATGTGCGCGGAAGCTGGAGCGCACGTGAGGACCGGGTCGCCTCGGCGGTGTGGCTGGGCATCCTGTGGGTGGGGATGGGCGCTGGATTCGGCGTGGATTTTTCCAGATATCGGCACGAGAGTCCGGCGCCGCCGATGATTGTGCACGTGCATGCGGCGGTGTTCACGGTGTGGATGCTGCTGCTCACGGCGCAGGTGCTGTTGGTGCTCGGCGACCGCGTGGCCTGGCACCGCAGGCTGGGCTGGTTTGCCGTGGGATGGGCGTGTGTGATGGCGGTGATCGGACCGTGGGCGGCGCTGACTTGGCAGGCGGTGCATCTGCACGGCCCGGTCGGGGATGTCTTCCTGCTGGTGGACCTGGTCGATATGGTTGGCTTTGTAACGCTGCTGGCGTGGGGGATTGCGCTGCGAAAGAATCCGGCGGCGCACCGGCGCATGATGATTCTGGCAACGATCGCGCTTGCAGATGTGGGATTCGGGCGTTTATCTGGATATTTTCTGCCGGAGCCTACCTCGGTGATTCCGTGGTTCTTCTTCAACTTCTATGGCGATTTGCTGCTGATGGCACTGATGCTCGGCTGGGACTGGTGGCGCGGGCGGCTGATGCGGTCCTTTGGGTTGGGGGTGGTGGCGCTGCTGGCGAGCGAGTTTATTGCAACCTACTTGTTCTTCTCGGGGAAGGCACTCGCACTCGGCTGGGCGGCGGCGTGGGCGAGGTTGTGGAGTTAGGGGAATTTGAGACTGCCGCCGGTCCAAATTCTGGGTAAAAAGGTCCCAGCTGTGTTGTGGTGCGGAAGGTATCGGGGTCCTTCGCTGCGCTCAGCGATGACAGCAAGAACAAACAACAGCAAGACAGACAACGGCAAGAACAACGGCAACGGCGAAATACAGGGGTCTCTCGCTGCTTCGGTCGAGATGACGTTGCTTTGTGGTGACTTCGATCGACAAAAAATCGCCTGGAAGGGTGGCTTCCAGGCGACGGTACAGCGGTGATGCGGTGGAGCTGAATTACCAGCCGCGGGTCTGCATGAGGTCCTGCTCTTCGATGGCGGCGGCGGCGAGGCCCTTCATGGTGCCGGTGACCGCTTCGCTGGCCTCGGCGACGATCTTGGGATCGTTGAAGTGGGTGGTGGCGATGACGATGGCGCTGGCGCGGGAGACGGCCTCTTCGCGCTCGATGGGGTTGTTCTCGACGTCGAGCGGGGTGGCGCGCTCCTTCATGAAGATGCCGGAGCCGACGAAGACGGTCTCGGCGCCGAGCTGCATCATCAGGGCCGCGTCGGCGGGGGTGGCGATGCCGCCGGCGGAGAAGTTGGGCACGGGCAGCTTGCCGGCCTTGGCGACCATCTGGATGAGCTCGTAGGGCGCGCCGTGGACCTTGGCGGCGTTGTAGAGCTCTTCGTCGCCGAGGACGGTGAGGGCCTTGATCTCGCGGACGATCTGGCGCATGTGCTGGACGGCGTGGACGACGTCGCCGGTGCCGGGCTCGCCCTTGGTGCGGATCATGGCTGCGCCTTCGGCGATGCGGCGGAGGGCCTCGCCGAGGTTGCGGGCGCCGCAGACGAAGGGGGTGGTGAAGGCGTGCTTGTCGATGTGGTAGACCTCATCGGCGGGGGTGAGGACCTCGGACTCGTCGATGAAGTCGACGCCGAGGTGCTGCGAGCACCTGGGCTTCGGCGAAGTGGCCGATGCGGGCCTTGGCCATGACGGGGATGGAGACGGCGCCGATGATCTGCTTTGATGAGCTTGGGGTTGGCCATGCGGGCGACGCCGCCTTCGGCGCGGATCATGGCGGGGACGCGCTCGAGCGCCATGACGGAGATGGCGCCGGCCTCTTCGGCGATGCGGGCCTGCTCGACGTTCATGACGTCCATGATGACGCCGCCCTTGAGCATCTCGGCGAGGCCGACCTTGAGGCGGAGCGAGGACGCGGGGGTGGTGCTGGTGGTGCCGTTGTTGGCGCTATCTGCCATGGTGAATCTCCTTCGTGGCGTGTCTAATTTTGCGGGGGTCGTTGCGACGCAGGCGCTGCTCAGACAGGCCGAAGCGATGGCGTGGTGTCCCTGAACTACCAGTTTATCAGCTTTGTAGAGTACCGAAGATGGCGCGGACGAGGTTACGCGAGGAGAAAATTCAACGCCTGTTGATCGCTTTCCGCGGGAAACGGCGCATGATAAACGATGGGCTGCGGGTGGCTGCGGTTATTGGCGACAGAGGATTGATGCAGGGAGGATTGCCGTTGAAGGCGAAATTGTTGGCTCGTTGGGCGTTGCGCAAAGAGGCGGTGAGGGCGAGCGAGCGCGTGACGGCGGGCGAGCTGACGATCGTCATTCCGGCCAAAAATGAGGTGACGATGCTGCCGAAGCTGCTGGCGTCGTTGGCGCGGCAGGACTACGCGGGCATCGGCGGAGACGCGCATTCTGGTGGCGGATGCGGGATCGACCGACGGCACGGTGGAGGCGGCGTTGGGCTTCCGGGATCGGCTGAAGGTGGAGATTGTGCCGGGTGGGCTGCCGTCGGTGGGGCGGAACGCCGGGGCGAAGCTGGCCTGCTCGCGGTATGTGCTGTTCATGGATGCGGATGTGGAGATCGCCGATCCGACGCTGCTGCGCCGGGCGATGGCTGCGATGCGGCGGCGGAATCTGCACCTGACGACGGTGAGCATCGGATGCAAGCAGGGCGGGTTCTTCGACGATCTGCTGTATGCGGGAAACAACGTGATGCAGTACATCGGATCGCGGACCAAGCCGTTTGCGACCGGGATGTTCATGCTGTTCGAGCGCGAGGCGTTCTGGAAGCTGGGTGGCTTCAACGAGCGCGCGCTGTTTGCCGAGGACTACCTGCTGTCGAAGGGGGTGTCGCGGCTGAAGTTCCGCATCGTGCGCGGGCGGGTGCTGACGACCAACCGGCGGTTCCGCAAGATCGGGCATATGCGGATGATCTGGATGTTCTTCAAGACCATGCTGCATACGTGGGATGAGGAGTACTTCCTCGAGGACCAGGGGTACTGGAACGAGGCGAAGTAGTCTTTGCGACGTGAGAGAGGCTAGAGGCGGCCGGCGGCCTTGGCGGCTGCGATCAGCGCGGGGTCGAGGGCGATGAAGAGGCCCTTGGCCTGGGCGAGGACGACGCCGTCGTGGCTGAGGAGCTCGGCGCGGTGGTAGAGCTTGCGGCCCTCGCGGCGGGTGTGGCGGCCGACGAGGCGAAGATCCTGGTGGAGCGGGGCGGGGCGCAGGTAGTCGACCTCCATGTGGCGGGTCATGGCGATGACGTCGAAGAGGCGGTTGAGCTTGCTCATGGCCTCGTCCATGAGGGTGGCGAGGATGCCGCCGTGGATGTGGCCGGGAGGGCCTTCGAAGGTGCGGTTGAGGTGCACGGGCGCGGTGGCGGTGTGCGCGTCGGGGTCGAGGGTGAAGTGGAGATGCAGGCCGTGGGGGTTGTCCGGCCCGCAGCCGAAGCAGTGGTTCGTGGTGGAGTGAGCGCGTGATCGGCGGCTGAGGTGGCCTGGCTCTCGGGGGAATCGGTCATGCTCTCCATTGTGGAGCAGATGGGCGGCGTGGGAGGGGCATAAATCTGTCCGCTGCTGCGGGCTGCTCGATTGAGGCGACGTTTCTGGGTGCGGGGCTAGGAGTTGCAGACCTGGAGGATGCCGGCGCCGTACTTGTCGACCTTCTCGAGGCCGATGCCGTTGATCTTCTGGAGCTGGGCGAGGGTGCGGGGGCGCTCGAGGACGATGCTGCGCAGGGTGGAGGAGCCGAGGACGAAGAACTGCGGGAGGCCGAGGCGCTCGGATTCGGCCTTGCGCCAGTCGCGGAGGCGCTGGTCGAGGAGCTGCTGCTCGGGGGTGAGGGAGTCGGCGGGCTCGGGCGTCGGCGTTTGCGCGGGGCGCTCGAAGGTCTGGGGTGTCGGCTGGGGCGCGGGGGACTCGGCGGTCGAGAGGCGATGGCTGGCGGGGTGCGGGGCTGGCGGACTTCGGCGCGGTGCGGGTTGGCTGGCTCTGCGTGGCGCTCGCGCGCTCTGCTTTGTGCGCTTCGGCGCGTTTGGGCGGTCGAGGCGGGACGGCTTCGGGCGCGGGGGCGCCGTACTCGCCGGGGACGGAGTTGGTCGGAGGAGTTGCTGCAGAGGGCGATGATGGCGGCGCCGTAGCGGTCGGCCTTGTCGGGGCCGATGCCGTTGACCTGGAGCAGGGAAGAGATGTTGCGGGGCGCGGCGAGGACGATGGCCTCGAGGCTGCTGTCGGAGAAGATGAGGAAGGGGGGCTTGCGGGTCTTGGCGGCCTCGGCCTTGCGCCAGTCGCGGAGGCGGGTTTCGAGCTCCTTCTGAGCCGGGGTGAAGCTGGGGGCCTCGCGCTTGGCGGCGGACTTGGGGCGCTGGAGGAGCGGGAGCCGTTGGACTTGGCACCAGACTTGGCGCCGGACTTGCCGGATTTGAAGCTGGCGCCGGCGTCCTTGATGAGGAGGTCGGGGGCGAGGAGGCGGCCGTTGGAGGCGGCCTCGCGGCCCTCGTAGGTGAGGGCGGCCTTCTTGTAGGTGATCTGGTTGCCTTCGCCGTTGGTGAAGGTGTCGGAGGAGATGTCGACGAGGCCGGCGCGGACGAGGGCGTCGAGCAGGGTGTCGAAGGTGCGGCGGTCGGCGGCGGCAGGGGTGCCGCGCAGGGCGCCGGCGGCGAGCTCGGAGTGGAGCTTGCCGGTGGAGCGGGACTTTTCTTCGAGGGCGAAGAGGATGGCGGTGAGGTGGCGGAGGTCGTCGGCGTCGGGGACGCGGTAGCTCTGCGCGCTGGTGGTGCCGGGGGCGCAGACGTCGCAGTTGCCGCAGGCGCGGTTGCTGTCGGCGGTGTCGCCGAAGTGGCGGATGAGGCCGGTCATGCGGCACTGGCTGGACTCGGCGAAGGCGACCATGGCGTCGATCTGGCCGCGGCGGTGGGCGACCTGGGCCTCGTAGGGGCCGCGCCAGGAGGTGCTGCCGGTGGAGCGCACGAGGCCGTTCATGTCGATCTGCGCGGCGCCCTGGCTGGCGAGCTTTTCGACCGCCTTCTGGAAGATGTCGGCGGACATGCGGAGCTTCTGCCAGAGCGGCTCGGGCTCCTGGAACTCGGCGGTGAGGGTCTTGGCGACGCGCTCGAGGTCGGTGGCGGGTGGGTAGTCGCGCTCGAGGAAGGTCTCGTGGATCTTGCGGTCGACGTAGGAGTGGAGCAGGATCGTGCGGCTGGGTTGGCCGTCGCGGCCGGCGCGGCCGATCTCCTGGTAGTAGGCCTCGACCGAGGCGGGCAGGGCGATGTGGAGGACGGTGCGGACGTCGGCCTTGTCGATGCCCATGCCGAAGGCGATGGTGGCGACGACGACCTCGAGCTTGCCGGTCTGGAAGTGGCGCTGGACGCGCTCGCGGACGCTGGGCTCGAGGCCGGCGTGGTAGGCGGCGGCGCGGCCTCCGAGCATGCCGGCGAGCTCCTCGGCGGCCTTGCGCGAGGGGGCGTAGACGATGGCGGGGCGGTTCTCGGGCTTGCGAGAGGAGCTTGGCGGCGAACTCGTTGCGCTTGGGCTTGGACATCTCGACGACCTCGATGTGGAGGTTGTCGCGACGGAAGCCGTGGATGAAGAGGGCGGCCTTGTCGAGCTTGAGCTGGGCGACGATGTCGCGCTGGACCGCCGGGGTGGCGGTGGCGGTGAGGGCGATGATCGGGGCGGGGCGCAGGGAGGGCAGGTAGTCGCCGAATGTCCGGTAGTCGGGGCGGAAGTCGTGGCCCCAGGCGGAGATGCAGTGGGCCTCGTCGATGGCGATGAGGGCCGGCTTGCGCTTGGCGAGCATCTCGGGGAAGCCGGGGACGCGCATGCGCTCGGGGGCGATGAAGAGGAACTGGAGGGTGCCGTCGAGGTAGTCGCGGCAGGCCTGGCGGGACTGCTCGCGGTCGAGCCCGGAGTGGATGCGGGCGACCTTGAGGCCGGCGGCGGCGAGCTTGTTGGCCTGATCGTCCATCAGGGCGATGAGCGGGCTGATGACCAGCGCGGTGCCGCCGCGCGCGATGGCGGGCAGCTGGTAGCAGAGGCTCTTGCCGGCGCCGGTGGGCATGACGAGCAGGACGTCGCGGCCGTCGGTGGCGGCGCGGCAGACGGCCTCCTGGTTGGCGCGGAAGGTGGAGAAGCCGAAGGTCTTATGGAGGAGGGCGGCAAGCTGCATGGTGCTGGTTCAGTGTCGCATGTTCTGAGGGTCTCGGGTTGGCCGGGGGCATTCGGGGCGGGTCGAGGTGTGCGCGACAGGCTTGGACGTGTGCGGCTCTGATAGGACGATGGGCAATCGGGCGCATAGAAAAGCTTTATAGGGCGCGCGGGCGGGTGGGGTATGATTTGCTCACCGAGAGAAAAGCTGTAGGCGTGTACGCAGTGACCGTGCTGCGGTATCGCTGTCTTTACGGTCTGAATACCTTTGAACGCTCAGTCTGAAAACCTTTGAACGCTAAGGAGACGCATTGGCTAAGTCGATTGGTGCAGTGGGAGTTGTGTGTGCGGGCTTGATTGCGGCCATGGGGTCGGGAAGCTTGGGATGGCAGTCGCCCAGGCACCGCAGAATCAAAACCAGAACCGAGCGGCGGCAGCACGCGGCTGGGGCGGCGACGCCCGAGGAGCAGAGCACTCCGATTCCGCCGGAGACAAGCTCGGTGACGAAGCATGATCTGACCGTCGGTGGGCGCACGCGTCCACTATGTGGCGACGGCGGGGAACTTCCTGATTCGCGACGAGCAGGACAAGCCGAACGGCAGCATCTTCTATACCGCCTATACCGAAGAGGGTGCGGATGCGAAGACGCGGCCGGTGACCTTCTTCTACAACGGCGGCCCGGGTGCGCCGACGATCTGGCTGCATATGGGGTCGTTTGGGCCGGTGCGGGTGGTCTCTTCGAGCCCGGAGGCGACCGGACCGGCTCCGTTCCAGACGGTGCCGAACCAGTACAGCCTGCTCGACCGCAGCGACCTGGTGTTTATCGACGCGCCGCTGACCGGCTACTCGCGCGCGGTGGGCAAGGGAACGGCGAAGGACTTTGCCGGCACCGATCAGGACATCAAGGCGTTCGAGAAGTTTATCGTGCGGTATCTGACGGTGAACGAGCGCTGGGGATCGCCGAAGTTCCTGTTTGGCGAGTCGTATGGGACGACGCGCTCGGCGGGACTGGTGGCGGCGCTGCAGAACGACGGCATCCAGTTCAACGGCGTGGTGCTGCTGTCGTCGGTGCTGAACTACGGGCGGCGGCAGCCGGGGTTCGACTTCGAGTACATGGGCTATGTGCCGTCGTACGCGGCGATTGCCTACCACTACCACAAGGTGAAGACGACCGACAGCCTGGCGGACTGGGTGCAGGAGGCGCGGCTGTTCGCGCGTGGACCGCTGGCCGAGGCGCTGGAGCAGGGCGATGCGCTGCCGGCGGCGGAGTACGACGCGATCGCGACCAAGCTGGCGGCGTTTACCGGGCTCAGCGTGGAGTACGTGAAGGAGTCGAAGCTGCGCATCTCGCCGACACGCTTCCGCAAGGAGCTGCTGCGCTCGGAGGATCGGACGCTGGGACGGTACGACGCGCGGTTCGAGGGCTGGGACCCGGATGATGCGGGCGAGAATCCGGAGTACGATTCGTCGGACACGGGCATCAGCGGTCTGTATGTCGGTGCGTTTCACGACTATCTGGCGCATGAGCTGAAGTACAGCAGCCAGGAGACGTACTTCCTGCAGGGGCCGGGCGTGAACCAGAACTGGGACTTCAAGCACCGGCCGTCGAGCGCGGGGGGTAATGCGCGGAACGAGCAGGCGGCGCCGGACGTGGCGATCGACCTGTCGGATGCCATCCGGAAGAACCCGGCGCTGAGGGTGTTCTCGGCGAATGGCTACTTCGACCTGGCGACGCCGTTCTTCGAGACGGAGTATGACCTGAGCCACATGAACCTGCCGGAGAAGCTGGTGGGCAATGTGCGGTTCGGGTACTATCCGGCCGGACACATGGTGTATCTGAACGTCGATGCGCTGAAGCAGATGCGGGCGGATCTGGAGCAGTTCTACAGCTCCGCGCTGCGCTAGAAAGTGCTTCTGCTGAGAGCGCATTGAAGACGAGCTGGACCCGGGTCGCGAGGCCTGGGTCCGGCTTGCTTTTAAGGCATAAATGCCCTAAGATGAAGGTTGCGTGATTTTAGCAGGGTTGAGCGGGATGGAAGTGTGCTCGAGGCGGAATCCGCATAAAAAACGGGAAGAGGCACTGATAAAAGATGGCAAAGCGTCGTGGAAATCCTAACTGGGGCAAGCCGGAGCCGATCGGACCGGTTGTTCCTACCGTAACCTCGTTCGAACAGGTGGTTAAGGAATTCAAGCTGACTCCCGATCAGTATATTCGCTCGACCCGTCTGCGGGAGTGGGCGCGGCGGAACAAGAATTCGAAGTACATCCCGGAGGCCCTGCTCGAGGCCTGGGGATTTGAGATTGAGTCGACCCTGTAGTTCTTGCTTGCTGGACTTGTCGCACAAGAGGACAGGCCTTCGATCAGCCAGGCGCCGCCTTCCAGAGAGGCGGCGCTTTTGCGTTCGGAGCGATAGATGGCCTGAGGCGAAATCGAAGGCGGAGATCAGGATCGGGAGCCGGTGTTCGGCATCCACTGTCTGGGGAAGTCCGACCCGAGTTTGGACGAGGATCCGAGAGGAGCAGCGCAATGTTTGCAAAGATCGAGGATGCGGTCGCGGAGTTCCGCGCGGGCCGGATGGTGGTGGTGGTCGACGACGAGGATCGCGAGAACGAGGGCGATCTGACGATCGCGGCGGAGTTCTGCACCGCGGAGGCGGTGAACTTCATGGCCAAGTTCGGCCGGGGGCTGATCTGCCTGACGCTGACCGAGGAGCGCGCCGATTATCTGCGGCTGGGACCGATGTCGGCGAAGAACACGTCGCGCTTCGGGACGGCGTTTACGGAGAGCATCGAGGCGCGCGAGGGCGTGACGACGGGCATCTCGGCGCAGGACCGGGCGCATACGATCCAGGTTGCGATCGATCCGGCGTCGACGGCGCAGGATCTGGCGCGGCCGGGGCATGTGTTTCCGCTGCGGGCGCGCAAGGGCGGGGTGCTGGTGCGGGCGGGGCAGACGGAGGCGTCGGTCGATCTGGCGCGGATGGCGGGGCTGGTTCCGGCGGGCGTGATCTGCGAGATCATGAACGACGATGGGACGATGGCGCGGGTGCCGGATCTGGTGAAGTTCTGCGAGGAGCACAAGCTGCTGATGGTGACGGTCGCCGACCTGATCCGCTATCGCCTGCAGAATGAGCGGTATATCCATCGCGCGCGGAGAGGGCGTGCTGCCCACCGAGTATGGCGACTTCCGCATGATCGCGTATGAGAGCGAGGGCGGGACCGACTGCGAGCCGGGCGAGTCGCATGTGGCGCTGGTGTATGGGGATGTGACCGGCAGCGAGGTGGTTCCGGTGCGGGTGCATACGCACTGCCTGGCGGGCGACGTCTTTGGCGCGACGCTGTGCGACTGCCGGGCGATTGTGGAAGGATCGCTGCGGCTGATCGCCGAGGCGGGCCGGGGAGCGCTGGTCTACCTGCACAGCGGGACCAAGGGATTTGGGCTGGAGCCGGCTTCGATCGCGCGGACAGCAGGCGCAGGTGGTGCTGCACCATCGCGGCGGCCGGGAGCGGGGCGAGGAGAAGAGCCAGCGCACGCTGCGGCAGGTGGGGCTGGGCGGGCAGATTCTGTCCGACCTGGGCATCCATCGCATTCGGCTGCTGACGAACACGCCGACCCACATTCCTGCGCTGCAGGGCTTCGGGATCGAGATCGTGGAGCAGGCGCCGGTGAACACAAAGCGGCTGGTGGTGCAGGAGTAATACTTTCGCACCTGTACTACTGCCGGAACAGTGCAAGTCGTTGCGGCTGATGCCAGGCGGGCCGGGGAGCGTTGGTCTACTTGGACAGTCGGACCAAGGGATTTGGGCTCGAGCCCGCTTCGAGAAGTCCGACAGCAGGCGTAGGTAGTACTGCTCCAGTCGGCTGGACTGGCTGTGGAGACGGGTGACAGACGGGCAATGGCAGGATGTCCGCTCTTCAGTCGATTAGATGTGTCAAGGTCGAGTGAGCCACTGTTTAGGTGTAGGGTGGAGGAGGGAGTGGAGGCCGCGGGCGGCCATCTCCTGCTCGAAGGCGGCGTGGGTGGTGTAGTGGAGGGTCTGCATGCCGGCTTGGGCGGCGGCGGCGATGTTCTCCTCGCGGTCGTCGAGGAAGAGGATCTGCTCGATGGGGGTGTCGAGGCCGGCGGCGGCGTGGTGGTAGATGGCGGGCTCGGGCTTGGCCAGCTTGAGGGCGTGGGACCAGGTGCAGTGGTGGAAGCCGCTGAGCCAGGGGAACTTGCGGAGGAGGCCGGAGGCCATCTCGTCGCCGATGTTGGAGAGGATGCCGGTGCGGACGCCGGCGCGCTGGAGCTGCTGCGCCCAGGCGACCATGGGCGGGTTGGGTTCGCCCCAGAGGTCGTTGTCGGCGGCGATGAGGGCGGCGACCTGGGCGGGGTCGAAGGACTGGCCGAGGAGCTTGCCGACGGCGAGCCAGTACTCGTGGCCGGTGAAGGTGCCGCGGTCGTAGGCGTGGCGGTGCTCCCAGTAGGCGGCGTGGAAGGGGGCGTCGTCGAGGCCGGTGACGGCCAGCATGCGCGCCCAGGCGGTGGGTGCGGGCGGTCCGGAGAGGACCATGCCGTAGTCGAAGAGGACTGCGCGGGGATCAATCGTCTCAATCATGGGTGGCCTCCATTGTAGGCGGGGACGGCGAGCGTTTAGCATGAACGAGTGACGAAGACAGGTCGGATTTTCAAAGCGGACGAGTTGGGATATTGGGGAGAGTGAGTTTTCGCGGGCGGTGCGGCTGGCGCGGGCGGAAGAAGGGCGGAGGGGCGGCCGCTGCTCGATCTGACGGTGTCGAATCCGACGGCGTGCGGGTTTGCCTACGACGCGGAGGCGCTGCTGGGGCCGCTGCGGAACGAGGCGGCGCTGGGCTACGACCCGGATCCGCGGGGGATGCGGTCGGCGCGGGAGGCGGTGGGGCGCTACTATGCGGACCACGGGGCGGCGGTCGATCCGGACGCGGTGGTGCTGACGACCAGCACGAGCGAGGCGTACTCGTATCTGTTTCGGCTGCTGTGCGATCCGGGCGACGAGGTGCTGGTGGCGCAGCCGAGCTATCCGCTGTTCGATTTTCTGGCGGATCTGGACGATGTGCGGCTGCGGCCGTATCCGCTGTTCTATGACTTTGGGTGGTGGATCGACTTTGCGGAGCTGGAGCGGCGGATCGGGCCGCGGACCCGGGCGGTGCTGGTCGTGCATCCGAATAATCCGACCGGGCATTGGACGCATCGGGCGGAGCGGGAGCGGCTGGAGGAGATCTGCGCGCGGCATGGGCTGGCGCTGATCGTGGATGAGGTGTTTCTGGACTATCCGCTGGCGGGGGAGCCGGCGGCGGCGAGCTTCGCGGTGGGACCGCATCCGGCGTTGACCTTTGTTTTGAGCGGGATGAGCAAGATTGCGGCGCTTCCGCAGATGAAGGTCGCGTGGGTGGCGGCGTTCGGGCCGGAGGGGGTGCGGCGGGAGGCGCTGGGGCGGCTGGAGGTGATCGCGGACACGTTTCTGTCGATGGGGGCGCCGGCGCAGCTGGCGCTGCCGGCGTGGCTGGCGGCGCGAGGGGCGATGCAGGCGCAGATTGCGGCGCGGACGGAGGGGAATCTGGCGGCGCTGCGGGATCGGGAGGGGATCGAGGTGCTGCGGGTTGAGGCGGGGTGGGCGGCGGTGCTGCTGCTGCGGGGGTGGGAGGCTCCGGCGCGGCGGTTGCTGGCGGAGTGCGGGGTGGTGGTGCATCCGGGGGAGTTCTACGGGCTGGCGGATCCGCGGATGGTGGTGGTGAGTCTGCTGACGCCGGAGGCGGTATTTCGGGAGGGGATGGAGCGTGTGGCGCGGCTGGGGGAGGGAATCAAGGGAGGTAGTTACTCCCTTGATTCCGGTAAAGTGATGGATTTATGAATTGCTGTTATCGGCTGATTCTAAATATTTTATAGATCATGCGCTAAATATTTTGGAGGAAGGGGTTGGAGTCGCGCTCGACGCCGATGGTGGTGGCGGCGCCGTGGCCGGGGATGACGCGGGTGGCGTCGGGCAGCGGCAGCAGGTGGTCGTGGATGGAGTGGAGCAGCTTGCGGGTGTTGCCGCCGGGCAGGTCGGTGCGGCCGACCGAGCCGGCGAAGAGGGTGTCGCCGGCGATGAGCAGGCTCTGCTCGGGGAGGTAGAGGCAGACGCTGCCCTCGGTGTGGCCGGGGGTGTGGAGGATGTTGCCGGTGAGGCCGGTTTGGCCTTGCTCGGCGGTCTGCTTTGCGCTGACGCCGACGGCGATGATGCGGCCGTGGGTGAGATTGTCGTCGGGCGGGGCGACCTCGGGGGTGGCGATGCCGAGCCAGCCGGCCTGGACGTCCATCATCTGGACCAGGGGAAGGTCGTTTTGGTTGTAGAGGATGGGGGCGCCGGTGAGCTGCTTGAGGCGCTGGGCTCCGGCGATGTGGTCGATGTGGGCGTGGGTGACGAGGATCTGCTTGACGGTGAGCTGGTGCTGGGCGAGCAGGGCGACGATGCGGGAGATGTCGTCGCCGGGATCGACGACGATGGCCTCGCGCGAGGTTTCGTCGCCGAGGATGGAGCAGTTGCAGTGGAGTGGGCCGACGGCGAGGATCTCGTGAATCATGGGATCATTCTAGAGTTTTTGGCGGTCGGGCGGGGAAGCGAAATCGGGCAAAGCAAAATGCGCAAGCCGGGTGGGCTTGCGCATTGAGAGGAAAGAACTTTTCGGTTACTTCTTCGGCAGCGACTGCGAGCTCGGGGTGCCGGAGAGGACGGAGTGGTCGCCGCTGTTGCGCGAGAGCAGGATGGTCAGCGCGATGGAGAGCAGCATGAAGAGCACAGCAGCCCAGGTGGTGAGCTTGGTGAGCAGGTTGGCCGCGCCGCGGGGACCGAATGCGGTCTGCGAACCCTGGCCGCCGAAGGCACCGGCGAGGTCGGCGGACTTGCCCTGCTGCAGAAGAACGACTCCGATGAGGAAGAGGCAAACGACGACGTGGACGAAAACGAGAAGGTAAATCATCGGGAGCTTGGTGACCTCTTCGGAACAGACGCTGCGCGTCGGAGTAGATGCGATGCGGTGAAACGTGTGAGTCTGAACCGTGGAATCAAAAAGTGTGGATTGGTGCGGAGGAGGGGACTTGAACCCCTATGCCTTGCGGCGCTAGCACCTCAAGCTAGTGCGTCTGCCAATTTCGCCACCTCCGCATATGTTCTGCATTCTGGCTTGTAACCAGCTTTGCAGGACCGTTGCAGCGATCAATCCTGAAACTGAGTATAGCACCACGGGACAGGGGTTTGTCACTGTGGATTACTCGGTTTTCTTTTCGATGCATGCAGTTAGTGGAAAAAGGCAGGGAGGAGGGATCAACGGCACCCCATGTCTCGAGACATGGGGTGTGCGAGATTCAAGGACTGCGGCTAGAAGAGGGTGAGGAGGTCGGCGAAGCGGGCGAGTTCGAGCAGGTGCTGGCCGGTGGCGGGCTGGTTGACCGTCTCGTGCTCGAGGACCCAGGTGAAGTCGTGGGGGATGAAGATGGCGTGAAGGCCGGCGGCGAGGGCGGGGTTGATGTCCGAGCGCGGGCTGTTGCCGATCATCCAGGTGCGGGCGGCCTCGCAGCCGTGGTGGTCGCTGAGGCTGCGGTAGGCGAGTTCGTGCTTCTCGGGCAGCACCTCGACGGCGGTGAAGTAGTCGTCGAGGCCGGAGCGGGTAAGCTTGTGCGTCTGCTCGTCGAGATCGCCCTTGGTGACCAGGATGCAGCGGTGCCGAGCTGGCGAGCAGGGGAAGGGTCTCGGCGACGCCGCTGAGCAGCTCGATCTCCTGCTCGGCGATGGCGTTGGCGAAGCTGACGATGCGGTCGTGCTTGTCCGGGGTGAGCGGGGCGTCGGTGAGCTGCTCGAAGCAGCGGACGAGGGACTGGCGGAAGCTCTTGACGCCGTAGCCGTTGGCGCGGATGGTGGCGTGCTCGACGTGGTTGAGGTGCTCGCGGACCTGCTGCGGGGCTGAACTCGCGGTGGTTGAGGTAGGAGATGAAGCTGGCGATGGCGCGCTCGAAGTAGATGTTGTTCTCCCAAAGCGTGTCGTCGGCGTCGAAGAGCAGGGTCTGACCGGCGGCTACGCGGCCTATGGCTTGGAGTGCGGCAGGAGTGGTCACGAGGTCAGTATAGGGCGCTGCGCGGCGACTCCCGAAGGCCAATTCTGTCCGGTCGATTCCGTTCGACCAATTCGAACAATTCAGCACGTGGACACCATTAAACTTTCCCACCCCTGGGGCCGATAAGCACGGGATAGCCGAACCGGAGGGTTCGGCTGCGGCGTTCGGCTTGGGAATTGCGGTTTCTTGGGGCTGATGTCGTTTTCTTTCCGAAACCCTTGCAGGTCACAGAACGAGCGGGCTTCTCGAGCGGGATACGCAGGATAGAGGGTGACAAATGATTCCTGAGGCGGGGCAGAGGCTGGGGCCATATGAGGTGCTGGGCTGTCTGGCGGACGGCGGAACGACCAAGGTTCTCCGGGCGTGGGACGTCCGGCTGCATCGCGAGGTTGCGATCAAGCTGATCGGCGAACGCTCCGGCACGCCGGCAACGCAGCGGCGTCTGCTCCGCGAGGTACGGCTGGTCGCGGGGCTGACCCATCCGAATATCTGTACCCTCTTCGATATCGGAGAGCAGGACGGCGAGCTCTATCTGGTGATGGAGCTGCTGGAGGGAGAGACGCTGCGCGAGCGGATGGCGGCGGGGGCGTTGCCGCTTGAGGAGGCGGTGCGTTATGCCCGGGAGGTCGCCGAGGCGCTGACGCTGGCGCACAGCCGAAGCGTGGTGCACCGCGACCTCAAGCCGGGGAATATCTTTCTGGTGCAGCAGGCGGATGGGCGGAAGCAGGCGAAGGTGCTGGACTTTGGGCTGGCCCGGAGCGGGCGGCCGGTCAACGGGGAACGGCCTGAAGCAGGCGAGTCCTTATATGTCGCCGGAGCAGGCTCGGGGCAGTGCTCTGGATGCGCGAACGGATCTGTTTGCGCTGGGGCTGGTGCTGTATGAGATGGCGACGGGTGAATCTCCGAAGCGGGCGGGCACGATCTCACTGGAGCTGCGGCGCGAGCCGGGTATGCGGCAGTTGGGGGCGTGGAACACGGCTACGTTTGAAGGCGTTGGAGCGAGTGGTGCAACGGTTGCTTGAAAGTTCCCCGGAGGATCGCTTCCAGTCGGCGGCGGAGTTGGGGCGGGAGCTCGACGCAGTGGCAGCGGAGAAGGTGGCAGAGGAGAAGCAGTCGAGCGTGCCCAAGAAGGAGAGGCAGAAGGAGCTGACGCCGCGGGAACCGGCGACGCGGCCGCACTACCCTCCGCGGAGTCCGGCGGCGGCGAGGATCTCGGCGGTGTGGGAGGAGCGGAGCCGTCGGGAGCGGTTCCGACGGCGGGAGCAGCGCGGGCAGGCGACCCAGGCGTGGGCCGGCCGCTGCGGGAGTCGCGGCAGAGCAAGCGTTGGGTGGAGGCAGTCGGAGCCGACCGGGAGACTGGGAGCGCGGGGCAGGAGGCCTCGGCAGCCACCTGTGCGGAAAACTCTGGGGCGGAGCTGGGGCAGGGCGAGGGTGCGCGGTTGAGCTCAGACGCCCTGTCGGATGCTCGGATGCGTCTTGGGGCGTGCCCTGGGACGAGGTGGAGCTGTCCGAGATACCGGCTGCTGGGTGCGGCTCGCACTGGGGTCATGTGGTGGGTGGCGGTGGCCGTGCTGGTTGCGATCGCGGTGGGCATGGCCGCGTGGCTGGGAGGCTGGTTTGGCCAGGTGCGGCAGCCGGTGCTGACTAGCCGGTGCTACCCGGTGCGGTTGGAGACGTCGCGTGGCAGAGCGCCGTGGTGTGCGGGAGGCCGGGCGGAGGAACCGCTGCGTAGGATTGCGCGGACAAACTGCGCGAACAACAGGAAACAATCTGGCCCGGCAGAGGGAGACTCTGCCGGGCCAGATTTTCTTTGGAGCGATTCGGGTTTAGCGGTGGAACTCGTGGCCGTGATCGACGTGCTCCACGACGTGACCTTCTACACGCCCGCCGCGGACATAGGCATGGACGTAGGGATGGGCGTAGGGGTGAACGTAGAAGCCGCGGTTCCAGTAGGTGCGGCCCCAGGCGTGGTTGTCGATGAGGATCGCGTGCCCGCGCCAGCCGAAGCCGGCACCGAACCAGCCGAAGGTGGCGAAGCCGGGCGAGAGGAAGATGCGCGGTCCGAAGACCACCGCACCGCCGACGAAGAAGCCGGGGCGGGGGGCGAAGAAGACCACGCCGGGGTTGTAGACGGGGACGTAGAGATAGGCCGGGTTGACGGGCTGGATCGCGACGTAGCCGCCGTCGTCGACGACGTTGTCATAGGAGTTGGGGGCGAGGTAGCCGTAGCTCTGCGCTGCACGGCGCTGGCGCTGCACGGCGTCCATGACGTCGTTGCGCTGGACCAGGACGGCGTTGCCGAGGGTGCCGGTCCACTGGGGATCGCGCGCCATCGTGTCGAGGACGCTGGGGAAGGCCAGCAGCGCGAGCACGCTGGGGTCCCAGGGAAGGTTGTCGGCGGCGATGGCGCCGGAGAGCGCATCGCCGTTCAGATAGCTGTGCTGCTGCGCCCAGCCGGCGGCCTCGGGGATCTGGTCGTAGAAGGTGGAGGCGGAGAGGACCTGGGCGAGCAGAGGATCGGGATAGAGCGCGATGCGCTGCACGAGCTGGTCAAGCTGCTGCGGCGGCAGGGCAGCCGGCGGCGGAGCCTGCTGGGCGTACTGCGGCTGACCCTGCTGGGGAGGATATTGTCCCTGCTGCTGCGGGTATTGGCCCTGCGGGTACTGGGGCTGGCTCTGGGGATACTGGCCCTGCGGGTACTGGGGCTGGCTCTGCTGCGGATACTGCCCTTGCTGGGGATACTGCTGCGGGTAGGCGGGCTGTGCCTGCTGATCGGGCGAGGCGGGAGCCTGCGTCTGGTCGGGGGATGGCGGCGGCGCCTGGCGAACGATAGGTGCCTGGGCGAGTGCAGCTCCTCCGGTGAGGAGCGCGGCGCAAAGAGCGAATGGAGCGAGACTTTTCATGGCTGCTTTCTACCTGCATTCCAATCAACGTGTTTTCTGACAGAAAGTTGCGGTTGGGTGGGTGCGGGGCATGTGTGGAGGAGGCGACCGGTCGGGAGGCAGAAGCCGGCGTCGGAGCAGTTGGAGCTATTGGCGGGCCTTAAGGCCTCTCTTCCCATCATAAATGCGGAAGCAAAAGCAGGGCACTCGGCGGGATGGGCGGAGGAGGCTGCTTGCTGGAGCGGAGACCTGCGCGGTTCCTGGCCGTTGCTGCGGAGGGCCGGTCGAAATCTGTTAAATGCCTCACCGGAGACGTCGTTTTTTCGGCCACTCCGGTGCTCTATGCCCAAGCCCAGACCCGCGATCACGTAAACGCCGGCTGGAACCCGTTCCTGCCCCGGGACACGGTGCTGGTTCCAGAGAGGCCAGCAGAAGGAGAGCAACTGATGAATGTACGCAATGCGATACCGTCCTGCCTTGTCCCGGGTCTGCCGCAGCGGCCGGGCGGTGTGGAGAGGGGACTTTCAGAGCTCCCGAATCTACCCACCCCCCATGAACTGCGCGACGCGGAGGAGCTTCATACCCTTCAGGATCTTCACGGCCTTCAGAATCTTCAGGAGCTGGATGATCTTCAGGGCCTGTCCGAGCTCTCGCTGGCCGCCTCCGCCGACGCACTGGCCGAGCTCGAGGTCGCCGCACCCGTCTTCGCCTGTGGCCAGAAGGGGCTGGGGGAGGAGGAGAACGGCGCGGAGCTCACAGCGCCGGAGCGCGAGCGCCTGCTGCTCGAACATCTGCCCACGGTGCGCTACCTGGCGCGCCGCATCCATGAGCGCCTGCCCCAGCATGTGGGGCTCGACGATCTGGTCTCGGCCGGGGTGGTGGGTCTGATCGACGCCTTCTCGAAGTTCGATCACCGCAAGCGGGTGCAGTTCAAGAGCTATGCGCAGTTCCGTATCCGGGGCGCGATCCTCGATTCGCTGCGCACGCTCGACTGGAGTCCACGGGAGCTGCGTCGCAAGGGCCGGGCGGTCGAGGAGGCGATGCGGGCGACGACCCAGAGGCTGGGCCGAGCGCCGTCGGAGCAGGAGATCGCCACCGAGATGGCGCTGACCTTGAGCGAGTTCCAGCAGCTGCTGGGGGACCTGAAGGGGCTGGAGATCGGCAGCCTGCACATGGAGCGCACCGAGGACTCGGGCGATCAGGAGCTGGCGTACATTCCGGGGTCGCCGGAGGAGGACCCGCTGTTCCGCTGCCTGAAGGCGGAGATGAAGCAGTGGCTGGTCGATGCCGTCGAGGATCTTCCGGAGCGTGAGCGGCTGGTGCTGACGCTGTACTACTACGAGGAGCTGACGATGAAGGAGATCAGCCTGACGCTGGGGGTGGTGGAGTCGCGGGTCTCGCAGATCCACTCGGCTGCCGTGCTGCGGCTGCGTGGGACGCTGGCGGCGTTGCGCGGCGTTCGGACGGAGGCGCGGCACCGGGGGCAAGCTGTGCGGTGGGAGTCCAGGAAGGGCCCGGCCTCCGTCAGACCCGATGCGGGCGGCTCATTCGCCGTGGCTCGCGGGCGTTGCGGCGTGCACACGCCGCAACGCCCGCAGGACAACACCAACGAAACGCCGATGCAGCGGCACTCAGCGAAGCCGTAGCGGGGAGGGGACGGAAAGGCGGTTGGGCAGAGCGGGTGCTCGGGGGAGGCATATCGTCGCGTGGTGTTAGGGCTGCGCGACGACTGCTGGAGTGTATTGCCGAGCAGCGGACTGGCGGAGGAGCCGGGATCGGTCGAGAGCGAGCTGGTCTCGGCGACGTCCTGCTTCGGTCCCAGACCCAGCTTGATCAGCGCGCGGGAGTCGGGCGTCAGCTTGGTCTGCCAGCCGTTGTCGGCCTGCAGCTTTTGCATGGCGGCCTCGCTGGCGGAGTCCCAGTGACCGGAGGGGGTGCCGGTCAGGTAGCCGGACTTGATGAGCGCGGTCTGAATCTCGGTGGCGCGGTCGGAGTCCATGACACGCGGACCGGTGGTGTGATGGGCAACTGGATGGGCGACGGCGTGGCCGGAGGTGTGACGCTTGGGGGCGCTATGCGAGGTCGGGCCGCGGCGCGTGTGGGTGAGCGCAAACGAAGGTGCGGCGGTGGCGAGCACGAGGACGGAGAGCAGAAGAAACCGCCCAGACCGCATGCCGGACTGCATACCAGACTGCATAGATGATGAAACTCCTCGGGGACCGGATCGTTGCGGGAAGGAAACCCCGCCGATGCTCCACATAGAGTATCGGCGCACTGATTTGGATGCAATAGGGGAAAGATTTACCGGGAAGTTGCAAAAAAGAAGACGGTGCCGGGTCAAAATCAGGAGTTCTCTCCAAGTTGCAGGAAAAGCGGCGCTTTGCTCCGGGTGGCGCGAGGCGTTGTCGGCGAAAGACGATCCCTTTCTCCAAACATTGTTTTGCTGCTGTCAACAATGATTGAAGCGCCCATCGTCGCCTGGGTCTCGCCGGGACGATGACGGCTCCCAGCCCCTCGGAGCTCTTGACCGGGTACAGCCTCTGTTATGTGGGCGCGAGGCGGCGTACTATAGAGCGATGCTGCTCCGTACACGTCTCGCGCTTCCGTCTCTTCTGTGCACCACCGCGACGCTCTGCGTCTGCATGGCACCGCTCTTCTCCGGGACCGCCTCCGGCCAGGATGCTCGTGGCCGCAAGTACAAGGCTCCCCCCGCCACGGCCCACTTTGTCGTTGAGGTGACGAAGGCGTCGAACGGAAAGCCGATCGTGAACGCCTCGGTGGTCTTCCACCCGATCAAGGATGGCAAGGACGAGGGCAACCTCGAGATCAAGAGCGACCCGGACGGCAAGGCCACGATCGATGTGATTCCGATCGGCAGCCAGGTGACGGTCCAGGTCTTCGCGGACGGATTCGCGACCTTCGCACAGGACTACACGCTGACGGATCCGGAGAAGGATATCCACGTGAAGCTGCTGCGTCCGCGGGCGCAGGTCTCGACCTACGTCGACAATGATGGCAAGCCCGCGCAGATTCAGCCCGGGGTGCAGGAGCCGCATCGGCCGGCGCCCGCGCCGCAGTCCTCCACGAATCCCGCGCCCCAGGCGAGTGCGAACTCCTCGGCTCAGCCCAGCACCAACCCGCAGTAGGAGTTCATGAACAGATTGATGGCAGGGAAGACTGTGCTGGTCACCGGCGCAGCCAAGAGGATCGGTCGCGCGATGGCGCTGGGATTCGCCGAGCTGGGCGCGAACGTCGCGATCACCTACGGCGCCTCGGCCGATGAGGCGGAGGAGACGGTGCGGGCGCTGGCCGGCCTCGACGTGGAGGCGATGGCGGTGCGCTGCGACCTGCGCGATCCCGAGAACATTCGCGAGGCGGTGAGCGCGGTGGTCGAGGAGTTCGGGCGGCTGGATATCCTGGTCAACAACGCCGGGATCTTCGAGTCGGCGGCGCTCGAGGAGATCTCGCCCGAGCAGTGGGACCGCATGTTCGACACCAACACGCGGGGGCCGTTCCTGATCGCGCAGGCGGCGTATCCGCACCTGAAGGCGGCGCACGGACGGATCATCAATATCGGGTCGCTGGGCGGAATCCATCCCTGGGCGACGCACGCGCACTACTGCACCTCGAAGGCGGCGCTGCATATGCTCTCGCAGACGATGGCGAAGGCGTGGGCGCCGGAGATCAGCGTGAACTGCATTGCGCCGGGAATGATCGTGCAGGGCGAGGTCGGCGCCGGCTACGAGGACTTCGCGCGGCGCACGCCGATGAAGCGCAACGGCCGCGCCGAGGATGTGGCGGCGGCGGCGGTCTTCTTCGCGACCGGGCCGCACTTCATCACCGGGCAGCTATTGGCGGTGGACGGCGGGCTGGGGCTCTAGCCGAAACCGCGCGCGGCGTCAGCTGTTCCAGAAGCGCTGCCACCAGCTGCTGGTCTTTGGGGTCATGTCGTCGTAGAGCTGAACCGGCTCCTGCTGCGGTGGGAGCGGTTCGGCCGTGGAACGCGGCAGACGGGTTTTCAAAACAGAGCAGGTCGGCGTAGGCCGCGCCGTATCTATTTGCCGACCAGGGCATGGGCCTCCCGCATGCGGGGTGGGCGAACCTGTGCGCTGTGGGCGTCGGTGGCCAGAAAGTGGACCCAGCGGTCGGCGAGCAGGCGGTGCGCCAGCGCCTCGGCGTGTTTGCCCATGTGGCCGAGCACGGAGTCGGCGGTGACCTGGACGAGCAGACCGCCGCGCAGCCAGGGCAGCATCTGGGCGGGGCCGGCCTGCAGCGTCCGGTTGCGCTCGGGATGGGTCAGGATCGGCGTCAGCTTGGCGAGCTGCAGCTCGTAGAAGGTCTCGGCGAGCCTGGGGGAGAGGCCGTAGTTCGGCAGCTCGACCAGCAGATAGCTGCCGCCGTTGATGCTGAAGCGCGCGGGATCGGCGCAGGCGGTCTGGATGTTCTCGTAGGAGAGATGGAGGTCGCAGCCGAGGCCGAGGGTGAGCGGAATCGCTTCCGCCTGCGAGACGTGTCCGCAGGGCTGCGAGCCGTTCCGCGTTGACGGCGGGATCGAACTCGTAGATGTCGTTGGCGTGGGGGGTGCAGACGACGTGGGTGATGCCGTCGGCCACCGCCATGCGGGCCATGGCGACCGACGTTTCCATGTCGGTCGCCCCGTCATCGAGCCCGGGCAGCAGGTGGTGGTGGATATCGATCATGGCAGCTCGCAGTGCGGCGTACGATGGCCCGATGTGCGTTGGAGGTGCGGGTAGAGCTAGACCGTAGCGAGTGCGCGGGCCATGCCCTGGAAGAGGCGAATGCCGTCGGCGGAGCCGAGCAGCGACTCGCTGGAGCGGTCCGGGTGGGGCATCAGGCCGAGGACGTTGCGGCCCTCGCTGAGGACGCCGGCGATGTTCTCGAGCGATCCGTTGGGATTGGCCTGCGCGGTGAGCTCGCCCTGCGGCGTGGTGTAGCGGAAGGCGATGCGGTCCTGCGCCTTCAGCGTCGCCAGCGTGTCGGCGTCGCAGAAGTAGTTGCCTTCCATGTGGCCGACCGGCATGGTGAGCACCTGCCCGGCGTCAAGCCCGCTGGTGAACGGCGAGTTGGTCGTCTCGGTGCGCAGGTGGACCTGCTTGCAGACGTAGTGCTGGTGGGCGTTGCGCATCAGCGCGCCGGGCAGCAGGCCCGCCTCGCAGAGGATCTGGAAGCCGTTGCAGATGCCCATCACCAGCCCGCCGTTGGCGGCGAAGCGCTGCACCGACTGCATGACCGGCGCGAACTTGGCGATGGCGCCGGTGCGCAGATAGTCGCCATAGGCGAAGCCGCCGGGCACGAGGATGGCGTCGCAGCCCTCGAGGTCTTCGGAGGCGTGCCAGAGGAAGGTCACGGGCTCGTGCAGCAGGGAGCCGATGACATTGTAGGTATCGTGATCGCAGTTCGATCCGGGGAAGACGAGTACGCCAAACTTCATAGGGTCAGGATATCAGGAAGAGGCCGCCGGGTGCATGGTTAGCCATGCGCAGGCAGCGGCTGAACTCGGGAGGGGCCGGGCTTTGGACTGGGCTGGCACGTGAGCCCGAACGCGGGACGCGTGGCTTGCTCCAAAGCCTGTAAAAGGCTCTAATAAAAGAGTCAATCATGGAAATACATCAGCTACGCTACTTTTGCGCCGTCGCCGCCACTGGGAGCTTTACCGGAGCGGCCGAGTTGGAGGGCATCAGTCAGCCATCCCTTTCGCAACAGATTCGCAAGTTGGAACAGACGGTGGGTGCTCCGCTGTTCACGCGGCTGGGACGCCGCATCCGGCTGACGCCGGCCGGTGAGGCGCTGCACGAGCACGCCCAGGAGATTCTGCGCCACAGCCGGGATGCCTCGCAGCGCATCCGTCAGCTGGGCCAGAGCATCTCCGGTCCGCTGCGTGTCGGCGCGATTCCGACGGTGCTGCCGTATCTGCTCGCTCCTCGCCTGACCGACTTCGTCACGCTCTACCCCGAGGTGCAGGTGGAGTTGAAGGAGGAGACCACGACGGAGCTGGTCAAGCAGCTGCAGCAAGGGGAGTTCGATGTGATCCTGGTGGCGTTGCCGCTGCGCGTCTCCGAGGTGGTGTGCAGCGAGCTGGTGCGCGACCCGCTGATGCTGGCCGTCCCGAAGAACCATCCGCTGGCCGGGCGAGGAGGTTGCGCAGATCAATACGGTGCAGCAGGAGCGGCTGCTGCTGCTGCGCGAGGGGCACTGCTTTCGCGGCGATGTGCTGACCGCCTGCACGCGGGCCCGCGCGGAGTTTCATGCGATCTTCGAGTCCGACAGCCTGGCCACGATCTTCTCGTTAGTGGCCTGCGGGACTGGGCATCAGCATCGTTCCGGCGATGTCCGCGCCGCACGCGTCGGGCTGCGTTCTGCTCCCGTTGGCAGAGCCGAAGGTGCGCCGCGTCGGCTATGCGCGGTTGCGCAGCAGCGCTGGATTCAAGCCGTTGCGCGCGTTTACGGACTGGCTGCGCAAGGATTCCTTGTCGCTACCCATAGATAGCCTATGAGTCACATAGCCGTAGCCATCTAGGTGAGAGAGGGGCCGACTGCTAGCGTTGCTTATAGCAACATTCAAAGGAAACGCATTTATATGAAGAAGGCCTCGCTCTTTACGGCAATCGCTCTATCCAGCTCGCTGCTTGTCGCCCAGCAGCAGACCAAGCAACTGACCGACAACGCCGGCGCGCCCGTTGGCGACAACCAGGACTCGATGATGTCCGGTCCGAACGGAGGCGTTCATGCTGCAGGATATTGCACTTCATCGAGAAGCTCCAGTCATTCGACCGCGAGCGCATTCCGGAGCGCGTGGTGCATGCGCGCGGCGTTGGCGCACACGGCGTCTTCGTCTCCTACGGCGACGAGTCGCAGTACACCAAGGCCGACTTCCTGAACGCCAAGGGCAAGGAGACCCCGGTCTTCGCTCGCTTCTCCACGGTTATGCCTCCCACCGGTTCGACTGAGACGGGAACGCGCGATCCGCACGGCTTCGCGGTGAAGTTCTACACCCAGCAGGGTAACTACGACATCGTCGGCATCAACCAGCCGGTCTTCTTCATCCGCGACGCGATCAAGTTCCCCGACTTCGTGCACGCGATGAAGCCCTCGCCGGTGACCAATCGCCAGGATCCGACCCGTCAGTGGGACTTCCTCTCGTTCGACCGGGAATCGACCAACATGATGACCTACATGTACCTGGACAGCGGCACCCCGCTGAACTACCGCCAGATGGACGGCTGGGGCGTGCATGCGTTCCGCTGGGTCAATGCGCAGGGCAAGGTGATCTTCGTCAAGTACAAGTGGACCTCGATGCAGGGCTACAACGAACACCAACCCGCGCAACCTTGCTGCCGCGCTCCTGAAGGATCCCCAGGAGGCCACCGACGATCTCTATCGCGAGGTCGGCAAGGGCAACTTCCCCTCGTGGGAGCTGAGCGTGCAGATGGCGACGCAGGAGCAGTTGGACAAGCTGGACTTCGATCCGTTTGACGACACCAAGATCTGGCCCGAGTCGATCTTCCCCCAGCACAAGATCGGCAAGATGACGCTGAACAAGATGCCGCGATAACTACTTCCAGGAGACCGAGGAGTCGGCGTTCGCGCCCGGCAACCTGGTCCCCGGTATCGAGCCCTCGCCCGACCGCATGCTGCAGGGCCGTCTGTTCTCGTACCTCGACACCCAGCGCTACCGCATCGGACCCGAACTTCCAGCAGCTGCCGATCAACCGTCCCATCTCGCCGGTCAACAACTACAGCCAGGACGGTCATATGGACGCCCGCGAGACGCACGGTGAGTACAACTACCAGCCGAATCGCGCGCAGACCACGATCGCCGAGAACCCGGCGTACGACTACTCCCCGATTGATGGCGAGCGGACCCAGCCAGCAGAAGCCCATCCGCATCAAGGATGATTATCGCCAGGCAGGCGAGCTGTATCGCTCCCTCAGCAAGCAGGATCGGGACGATCTGATCACGAACCTGGTGCACGACCTCTCGCAGATCACCAACCCGGAGATCATGCTCGCGGCGGTCAGCCAACTTCTACAAGGCGGACAAGGACTACGGAACCCGCCTTGCCGAGGCCCTGCACATCAACGTCCAGCAGGTTGCGGATCGCGCTGCCAAGCTGTAATCACTAACCAACCAACCAGCAGGTGCAGCCCGAGCATGGACTCCAACGCTCGGGCTGTATCTTGCAGTAACCGAGTGAACCCTATGAAAACTGGATGGATCGCTATCTTGCTCGCGTGTGTCGCCTCTCCGGCGATGGTACAGCGCAGAGTCCGCGAACTTATTCATTGCGGCGCGGACGAACGATGTGAGCGGTGCGCGGGCTCTGCTGGCCAACAAGGCAGACATCAACCAGCAGGATGAGAAGGGCTACACGCCGCTGATCATCGCGACCTACAACGGAAACTACGACGTGGCGCAGTTTCTGCTCGACCACGGCGCGGCGACCGAAAAGAAGGATGCCTCCGGCCGCACGGCACTGATGGGCGTCTCCTTCAAGGGCGAGGATCGCGAGGTCGAGCTGCTGCTCGACCACGGTGCGGACCCGAATGCAAAGGACGCGCATGGGATGACCAGCATGATGTACGCCGTGATGTTCGGCAAACTCTCCGTGGTGAAGATTCTGCGCGCCAATGAGGCTTCGAAGTCTGCCTCGGCATCGGCAGCCAGCCACTAAGGCTGCACCTTCGGCGATCTCCGCCTCATCCAATCTTTGGAGTTCCTTCCATGAAACCGACATTCTTCGCTCTTCTCCTTGCCATTGCCCTCTGCGGCTCCGCTGCGCACGCGCAGGCCACCAACATCTTCGACGCCGCCCGCGCGGATGACGTGAAGACCGTGCAGGCGCTGCTCGATAAGAAGGCCGACATCAATCAGGTCGACGAGAGTGGCTATACGGCGCTCACGCTTGCCAGCTACAACGGCAGCCCGAACGTCGTCGCGCTGCTGTTGAAGGACGGCGCTTCGACCGAGGTCACCGATCCGATGGGCCGCACCGCTCTGATGGCGGCGGCGTTTCAGGGCGATGCGCAATCGATCAAGCTGCTGCTGGAGCACGGAGCCAAGGTGAATGTCCTCGACGCCAACGGTGCGACCAGCCTGGAGTACGCCGTCGAGTTCGGGCGCAAGGCTGTGATCAAGCCGCTGCTCGACGCGAAGGCAGACCCGACGATCAAGGATGTGCGCGGCATGACCGCCCTTTCGATCGCCAAGGAGCAGGACGACCCGGACCCGGAACTTGCTGAAGATGCTCTCCGATGCTGCCGCAGCCGCAGTAGCCGCGAAGCCGGCAAAATAGATTCTGTCACTGCAAGTGCGGTGCGTTTTGAAGAAGCCAGCCCGATCGGGGCTGGCTTCTTCGTTTAACAAATGCTCGGAAAGGCCGATAAAACAGAACAGCGATAGGATCAAATAGCCGGCTGCTGTTCTGCGGCTTCCGCGATGCGGAAATATGTGTGTGAAAGGTTTAGATCGACTCGATGAGCCGCGGCACCGATCCTCTCCCAGCAGCGCCGACCGGCCGCTGCTCGCCTGTTGGCCGAGGCGCTGAGCCATCATCAGGCAGGCCGCCTGCCGGAGGCGGAGCGGCTGTATCGCGCAGATCCTCGCACTCGATCCGCGACATGCCGATAGCCTGCATCTGCTCGGCGTGCTCGCGCACCAGACCGGCCATCATGAAGCCGCGGTGGCGATGATTCAGCGGGCGATTGCGGACAACGGCAGAGAGCCGAGCTTCTACTCGCACCTCGGGCTTGCGCTGCACGCATTGGGGAGGATGGAGGAGGCGCGGCGCAGTACCGGCAGGCGTGGCGCTGCGATCCGGAGTTCGCCGAGGCTCACAACAATCTGGGCAACGCGCTCAAGGCGCAGGGCGAGTTGGAAGAGGCGATCGCTGCTATGAGCGCGCGCTGGCGATCAATCCGAACTACGTCGAGGCGCACAGCAACCTCGGGCTGAGTCTGCAACTGCTGGGGCGGTTTGATGAGGCGGCGACGCGTTACGAGCGGGCGATGGCGATCGACCCGGAGTACGCTCACGCGCGATGGAACCAGGCGCTTGCTGCAACTGCTCTTGGAGACTTCGAGAACGGGCTTCCGAAACTACGAGTGGCGCTGGCGGTCGGCGAATAAGCCGCGCAGGCTCCAGCAGCCGCAGTGGCGCGGCGAGCCGCTGAATGGAGCATCGCATCCTGCTCGATGTGGAGCAGGGCCTTGGCGACACGCTGCAGTTCCTGCGCTATCTGCCGATGGTGCAGGCGGCGGGCGGAGCGGTGGTGCTCGGCGTTCCGCAGAACCTGCGCCGGCTGGTGGCGGAGTTGCCCGGGCTGGCCTATCTCGGCGCCTCCGGCGAGCCGATGCCGCGAGTTCGACTGGCAGTGCCCGCTGATGAGTCTGCCGCTGGCATTCGGCACCACGCTCGAGAGCATCCCCGTGCAGGTTCCTTATCTGCACGGTTCCGGCGGAGGCACGGCACAAGGCGGCAGCACTGGCGTGGCCAAGCGAGCGGCCTGCGGGTCGGCATCGCGTGGGCGGGGAGTCCGACGCATCTCGGCGATCGCTTCCGCTCGCTTCCGTTCGCGTTGTTGCGAGCCGCTGCTGGATGTGGAGGGGGCGCAGTTCTTCTCGCTGCAACTGGGGCCGGCGGCGACGCAGTTGGCGAGTGTGCCGAAGAAGCCATCACCGATCTTGCACCAGCGATCGGCGACCTGGCCGACACCGCCGCGTTGATGCGAGCAGCTCGACCTGGTGATCGCGGTCGATACCGCGGTGGTGCATCTGGCCGGTGCGCTGGGACGGCCGGTGTGGGTGATGCTGCCGTTCTCCCCGGACTGGCGCTGGATGCTCGAACGCGAGGACAGCCCCTGGTACCCGACGATGCGGCTCTTCCGGCAACCAGTTCGGGGACTGGCCCGCAGTGGTGGACGGTACGGATGCGCTGGTCGCATCTGACGCAGCAGAGATAGGCGCGTCCGACGGATTGCGGTGAATTGGCGTCGACGAATCTCGGAGTTATCGCTGCTCGCGCTGCTGCGGCGATCACGAATACGATGAGTAGCTAGCGATCAGGTGCGATTTCGGCACCGGTTGCGTAGGGCGTGAGTTCGATTTGGCCGCGTGACGTGACCGATGGATCGCGATGATCTCGGACCGTGTCGGTGGATTGAGGATTACGTGTCAGACAATGTGACGCAAGCGGTGATGCAGTCGTGGTCCCTGCCGCTGGTCCCGACGCTGGGGATACTCCTTGCGGCGGTGATCTATTGGCGCGGCTGGCGGCTGGCGACCGTGACCCGGCCGCAGGAGCTGCCGGCGTGGCGCATGCAGTCGTTTCATGGCGGGACTGCTTCACGCTCTGGCTCGCGCTGGCCTCGCCGATCGATCCGATGGGGCAGTTCCTGCTGACTGCGCATATGACGCAGCACCTGATCCTGATGTCGATTGCGCCGCCGCTGATGATTCTCGGGGCGCCGCAGGTGCCGCTGCTGCGCGGGCTGCCGCGCGGCTGGTTCGCGATGGCGTGGCGCAGTGGATCACCTGAAGCCGGTGCACTTGCTGCAGCGATTCTTTACGCATCCGATCTTTGGCTGGATCGGGATGAACGTCGCGTTTGTCGGCGTGGCACGTGCCGGCCGCCTATGAGCTCGCGCTGCGGTCGAACAATTGGCACTACGTCGAGCACATATGCTTCTTTCGTCCCGGCGCTATCTCTCTGGTGGACGGTGCTGCAGCCGTGGCCGAGCAAGCCGCTGTGGACGCGCTGGATGATCCCCATCTATCTGGCGGCTGCGGACATCGTGAACACCGGCGGTCTCGGCGCCGCTCGCCTTCGAAGATCATCCCGCGTACCCGACCTATATCAATGCGCCGCACATCTTCGGCATCAGCGCCATGACCGACCAGGTGATCGCGGGCTCGGGCATGTGGGTCATCGCGTCGTTGATCTCGCTGATCCCGCTCTGCGATGACGGTGCTCGAGCTGCTCACGCCGAAGCGCCAGCAGCAGCCGGCATACAGCTTCCCGATCCTGAACAACCAGCAGAAGGCCCGCGCGGTGGCCGAGCCGTTCGATCTGCTGCGCACGCCCGTCATCGGCAAGCTGCTGCGGTCGCGCTATGGCCGGCCTGCGCTGCAGGCGGTGAGTCTGCTCGTGATCACGCTCGTCATCGTGCACGGCCTTTGGGGCACGCGCCTGACCTCGATGAATCTCGCTGGCGCGATGGTGTGGAACATCTTTCGCCCGCTGAACCTGCTGCTGTTTCTCTTTGCCGGAAATCTCTTCTGCATGGCGTGTCCGTTCACGCTGCCGCGCGCGCTGCGCGAAGTACCTCGGCGTTGCGCGGTTTCGCTGGCCCTCGTGGCTGAAGAACAAGTGGACGCCGGTCGTGTTGATCACGGTCTTCTTCTGGGCCTACGAGCAGTTCGCGCTGTGGGATTCGCCGCGCATGACCGCCTTCCTGCTGCTCGCCTACATCCTCGGCGCACTGGTGGTCGATTCGATCTTCGAGGGCGCGAGCTTCTGCAAGTATGTGTGCCCCATCGGGCAGTTCAACTTCGTCGCCTCGATGGTCTCGCCGCTGGAACTGGGGGCGAAGAGCCAGGCTGTGTGCGCGAGCTGCGAGACGCGCGACTGCATCCGCGGCAACGAGACGCAGCGCGGCTGCGAGCTGGAGCTCTACATCCCGCAGAAGGTGGGCAATCTCGACTGCACGCTGTGCATGGACTGCGTGAAGGCGTGCCCGCACGACAACATCGCGATCACGGCGCAGACGCCCGTGCGCGATCTGCTCCGCGACCCCATTCGCTCCTCGCTGCGGCGGCTGTCCGTCGCGCATCGACGTCGCGACGCTGGTCCTGGTGGTGATCTTCTCCTCGCTGCTCAGCGCGGCGGTGATGATCGCGCCGGTCGGCGATCTGCTGCAAAGCATTGAGGCGCTGCATCCGATCCTGGGATCGAATCTCGTCACGCTTGCCCTTAGCTTCGCTCTATCGGGTGCGTTGTTGCTGCTCGCGGCAGGCATCGCGAAGGCGATGCAGGTCTTCTCGACCGAGCAGAGCGTGCGGGTCGTCTTCTGCCGCTTCTCGCTGGCGCTGCTGCCGTTGGGGATCGCGATGTGGGCGGCCCACCTGATGTTTCATGTAACCATCACGGTTCCATCGCTGGGGCCGACCGTTCAGCATGTGGCGGCTGACTTTGCCGCGATGCTGCATCGCGGCGCTGGGACATGTGGCGGACTCGATGGCCACGCATGAGCCAGTCGTCGATGGTGATGATGCCGGGCATGAGCCAGTCGTCGATGGCCTTGAAGTTGACGCAGGGCTTCGACGGCACCAGCCTGCTCAGCGTGCAGGTGCTGATGATGGATGTGGGCCTGCTCTTCTCGCTCTATGTGGGATGGCGGCTGGTGCGTGAGATGACCGCCTCCGCCCGGTCGATGGCCGCGATGCTGTCGGTCTGGTGCGCGAGCAGCACAGCTGCTCTACGCGGTCTGCGTGTGGGTGCTGACGCAGCCGATGGAGATGCGCGGGATGGCGATGTGATGAAGAGAATCCTGATTGCGTGCTGTCTTCTGGGCTTCGCCGCGATCGGCCTATGCCGATGGCGGAAGGTTGCGTATGCATGCGCCTGCCGGCCCGTTCGTCGTGACGCTGTTCACGACCCCTGATCCGCTGCGTGCGGACGACGCGGACTTCAGCGTGGCGCTGGAGCGTGCGCTGCCTCGGGTGCGCTGGTGAGTGATGCCGACGTCACGCTTGATCCTGACGCCGGCCGACGAGGGCGAGCGCGGACGCATCGAGCTGCAGGCCACGCGTGCGGCGGCGACCAGCGCCTTCATGCAGGCCGCCGATGTGAAGCTGCCGCATCCGGGAAGCTGGAAGGTGACCGTCGCGGTGCGGAAGGGAAGCGAGTCGGGCGAGTGCTCCACGACACTGGATGTGCTGCCCAAGAGCTCGCTCGGTGGTCAGATCTTCTGGGAGATCATGCTGGTGCCGTTTCTCATCCTGCTCTTCGCCGTCCATCAGCGTTTGAAGAGCAAGCAGCGTCGACGACTTCCCGCATAGCTCAAAAAACAAAAGAAAAGGGGGACCGATATATGGTCCCCCTTTGGTTACATGTTGCTTCGGCTGCTATTTGGGAGCGGGGCCGCGCACGACCTGCACCAGGTTGTCGGTGCGGATGTGCCGCGCGAAGGCAGCCTTTACGTCCTGCGCGTTGAGCTCCACATACTTATTGGCCGCGCGGATCGGCTCATCGAGCGGAAGCCCGATGCGTGCGCGCGCAAGCATGCCGCCGGCGACCGCCTCCTCGCTCGACTCGCTGAGCGGAATCTGCCGCAGCAGCAGCGCCTTGGCCTGATGCAGCTCGGCGTCGCGACACCGGCTCGGTGCGCATCTGGTTCAGGTCGCGCTCGATCAACTGGCGCGCCTTCGAGACGTTCTCCGGATCGCAGCCGTAGCTGACGGTATAGCTGGCGCGGGTCTTCGAGGCGCTGCAGGCCGACATCGACGGTGTAGACATAGCCGGCGACCTGGCGCAGATCGTGATAGAGACGCGTCGCATAGAAGCCGCCGCCCAGCACGTGCGTGCCGAGCTGCAGCGGATAGTAGTCGGGATCGAAGCGGTTGATGGAGAGCTGCTCGGCGAGCACGACCGAGTCCTGCACCTGCTCGGCATCGGCCACGTTCGCCGCCGAGGGCTTGTTGACCGGGATCGCCGGCAGCGTGGTTTCGGGCTTGGGGCCGGTGGCCTTCCAGTCGCCAAACCACTTTTCGACGACGGCCTTCGCGGCCTCCGGCGTGATGTCGCCGATGACCACGATGGTGGTGAGGTCAGGCCGAACCGTGGCCGCGTGGTACTGCTTCACCTGCATCGAGCGTGAGCTTGGAGACCGTCGCCGGCGTGGCCTCGCGCAGGCTCGGGTCGCCGGCCGGCAGCAGCGCGAGATCGAGCGCGCGCGTGGTGCGATAGCCCGGGCTCTGCAGATTGCCGGCGATGAACTGCGCCGTCTGCTGCTGCACCACGGCGAAGGCCTGCGCCGGAAGCGCGGGATGCAGCTCGTTGTCGGCCAGCAACTCGACGCCGCGCGAGAAGTTGTCCTTGAGCACGCTGAGCGAGAAGCTGTAGCCCGCGCTCTCATTGGCCGCGATGTCATCGAGCGCCTTCTGGAAGGCGATGCGGTCGAGCGACTGCGTGCCGTAGGAGTAGAGCTCGTCGAGCACATCGGAGACGCCCTCCTGCCCGGCCGGAGTCTGCGAGATCGGCGTCATGCTTGACCGATCCCATCAGCGTGACGGTGGGGCTGGTGGTGTCGGTGCGGACGATCAGGCGAATGCCGTTGGCCAGCGTCGTGTCCGATGCCTTGGCAAAGTCGGTGGGCACCTTCAGCTTGTCGAGCGAGGCCGCGGCCCACTCCGGCAGCTGCACCGGCTTGGTCGGAGCGGAGGTCACCTCTTCGCCGCCGCCGAAGCCCTTCGACGCGACCGGCTGCCCGGTGGGCACGGGCTTCAACGTCGCCGTGATGGTGTTGGCGTTGAACAGATACTTCTTCGCGACGCGATTCACATCGGCGAGCGTGACCTTGCGGATGGCCTCGACATCCTCTTCCGGCGAGGTGCGTCCCTCGGCGGCGAGCGCCGTCGACCAGACGCTGGCGAGGCCGGGAATCGAGTTGCGCTGGAACTCCGCCTGCGCCATCTCGCTGCGCTTGGCCGCCAGCACGAGGTCCTCGGGAACGCCCTTCTCCGCATAGCCGTTGAGGATCGACTTCATCTCCGCGATGGCGCTGTCGGAGTTGCCGCCGGCGGGCAGTGCCACCAGGCCGAAGCCGACGCTGGCCTTGGGGTAGGTCTCGGCCATGCCGAACTCCGCGGCCAGCGCCTTGCCCGCGGGCACCATGCCGTAGAGATCGGCGCGCTGGCTGGCGAGCACATCGGCCAGCACCTGGCTCGCGGCGTAGTCCGGCGAGTCGGTGCCCGGCATCCGATAGGCGACAAAGCCGAGCACATAGGGCAGATTGCTATCGAGCGTGAAGGTCTCCGGCTTCACCGGCTGCAGATTGACCGCGGGGCGCGCCGGCAGCGGATGGCTGGGAATGTCCTCGTAGAGTTGCTTGATCTTGGCCAGCGTCGCGGCGGGATCGACGTCGCCCACGATGACCAGGATCGAGTTCGACGGCGTGTACCACTTGTCGTAGAACGCCTTCAGCATGGCGCCCGGTGGTCTTGTCGAAGGACTCCTTGGTGCCCAGCGGGTCATGCGCGTAGGGCGTGCCGGCGAACATGTCCGCGTTCAGGCGGTTGATGAACTTGTAGGTCGGATTGGAGAGGTCGCGCGAGACCTCCTGCTCGATGGCGCCGCGCTCCTGGTCCCACTCGGCCTGCGAGTCGTCGATGCCGCGCAGGCAGGTGGCCTGCGCCTGCAGCGCCACGTCGAGATCGGCCGCCGGGCACGGTGGCGAAGTACTGCGTGATGTTCTGCTGCGTGTCGGCGTTGTTCTGGCCGCCGAGCTGCGCGTAGATCGCCGCGGTCTGGTCGGCGGTCATGCCGGTGCAGCCGCGAAACGCCATGTGTTCCTGCGCGTGCGCCATGCCGGGGAATCCCTCGGGCGTCTCGTTGCCGCCGACGAGGAAGTTCGCCTCGACCGTCACCACCGGCGCGAGCGCGTTGCGGATGATGACGACGCGCATCCCATTCGACAGGGTCGAGCGAGTGACATTCGCATGCTCGGAGGCGGCAGACTGCGCACGAAGCCCAAAGGGGGCGAGCGGGGTGAGCAGGACAAAGAGACACAAGGCACGTTTCAGATTCACGCGAAGACTCCTCCAATTACCTCTTAGACTACCGTGGTGTGCGCCGCATCGGTATGCGAGACATAAACAATGCGGCTCCCGAAACGAGAGCCGCATCCTTTTTACTTCACTTCCTTATTTACTGCCATCGAGTTGTTGCTGCGATCGTCATCGGGGAGCACCTTGTCCGGGTCGATGACCACGCTGGCGATCGGCTTATCGCCGATCCAGCTCATCGTGCCCTTGCTCTCCCATGTCTCCACGGGGAGCTTCCAGCGCGTGCTCGATCCGTCGGTGTAGCGCACCTCGACGGTAGCCGGCAGCACCAGCTGGCCGTTGTTGGCGATGGTCACCGTGTTGCCCTCGATCTTCTCCACCGCGAGGTCCATGCGCCAGTTGTGCATGTACCAGCCGCGCCAGAACCAATCCAGATCCTCGCCGCCCTCGCTGTTCATCGCGCGGAAGAAGTCCGACGGCGACGGATGCTTGAACGCCCAGTCGCGGATGTACTTGCGGAAGGCCCAGTCGAAGCGCTCCGGCCCCAGGATCTGCTCGCGCAGCAGGGTCATGCCGTAGGCTCCCTTGAAGTAGCTGACCGGATGGCGTGAGCTCCACGGTGTAGGCGTCGGCGGGCATCAGGACGTTCGGCGCCGCAGGATTATCGAGCACCTTCAGGATCGTCTCCGCCGGCTCGCCGCCGGCCGAGTACTCGGAGTCGCGCTTCGGTCCATAGACGCCGCCCTGAAACTCGGCCGACTCCTGGATGTCGATGAAGGTGTTGAAGCCCTCATCCATAAACGCATTGCGGCGCTCGTTGGAGCCGACGATCATCGGGAACCAGTCGTGGCCGATCTCATGCGCGGTGATCCAGAACAGCGTCTTGCCCTTGTCCTCGATGCCGTCGAAGACGATGCCCGGATACTCCATGCCCGTCGAGAAGCCGGCGACGTTGATCGCCGCGGGCCACGGATACGGGAACCACTGCTTCGAGAAGCGCTCGACCGTGTCCTTCACGTACTCGGTCGAGCGTCCCCACGCCTCATCGCCCGCGCTCTCCGGCGGATAGACGCTCTCGGCGAGGCTCTTCTTGCCATCGGGCAGGTTGATCCGCGCCGCGTCCCACACAAACGCCGGGCTCGCGCTCCACGACACATCGCGGGTGTGGTCCATGTGGAAGTGCCAGGTCAGCGTGCCGCCCTGCTTCGGCCGGCTGGCCGGATCGTTCACCTCGGCAACGGTGCGGATGGCGACGGTCTTGTCGCTGTTGCGCGCTTCGTTCGAGGCGCGCCAGCTCGGTCGCGGTCAGTACGTCCTTGGGGTTCACCAGCTCGCCCGAGCCTGCGACGATCATCTCGCTGGGCACGGTCACGAAGTAGTCGAAGTGGCCATATTCGAGATAGAACTCGCTGCCGAGGTAGGGCAGCGTATCCCAGCCGCGCAGATCGTCGTACACGCACATGCGCGGATACCACTGCGCGGTGTCGTAGATCTCGCCCTGCTTCGACGTGCCCCACGAGTTGCGGCCGCCCCACACGCCGGGAATCTGATAATGGTACTTGATGTGGATCTTAATCACGCTGCCCTTGGGCGCCATCGGCTGCGGCAGCCGGATCTGCATACGCGTGTCGCTGAGCAGGTAGTCGGCCTTCACGCGCTCCTTGCCCACCTCGAGCTCCACCGACTCGAGCACGAAGCCGTCCGTGGTGCGGCCGTTCGGGTTGTCCTCGTCATCGGGAACCGCTCTGCTCCGCGTGCGGCCGCCGGTCGCGACGTGCGCCCGCGCATCCTCCCGATAGATGTTCTGGTCCATGTGGATCCACACACTGGGCAGCGCATCGGGGCTGTTGTTCGTGTAGGTGATGACCTCGTCGTTGTGCAGCACCTTGGCCTTGGTGTCGAGGTCGGCGTGCATCTCGTAGTCGGCCTCGTTCTGCCAGTAGGCCGGCCCGGGCGCGCCGTTGCTGGAACGGTAGGCGTTCACCGGATCGGGCAGCGTCAGCGGAGCAAAGGTGATGCGTGGATCATAGCTGCTGGCCTTGCCCAACGCTGGATCTGGCTGAGATTGTGCCTGTGCCTGGGCAGCGACAACAACAAGCGCGCCCGAGAGCACCAGGACGCGATGCAAAAGGTGCATTCAACTCTCCTTACGGTTCTCGTATGAGAGATCATATCCGACCGGGAGAGTAGCGAAAACGGCAGTGGCGGCACGCAAAAGAGGATTCCGCGCGCCGCCACTGCCGTTGTCTTGCATGCTTTTTCGAAAAAAGCGTTTATCTACTCACGCCCGCGAATGAAGCTCTCGGGCGTGCCATCCTTCGGGGTCGACGAAGATGATGTCGGTCGGATTGCGCCGCGGCGTGTCGATCGCGAGAAAGACCACCGGCCCCTCGATGATCGTGGGCTGTGCGTGGACGACGTTGCGCTTGAAGCAGAGGAAGTCTCCGGGGCCAAACTCGCCGCAGTTGGAGGGATCGCCCATCCAGAAGGTGCCGCGCCCGGAGAGCACATAGAGGTGCTCGTCGCTGCCCGCGTGGTAGTGCGGCGGCGTCGGCCGGTAGACGCGGAAGAGACGCGAACTGGCGTGCTCCGAGTCGGTCAGATAGGTGTCCAGCAGCAACGACTCTGCGGTGTCGGGGAAGGCTTTTGCGATCTCATGCAACTTGAAGCTCTGAAAGTCCTGCTTTTCTGCCATTACGTTCTCCATCCAGTTACAACAGTTCAAAGTACTCAGTCCATCAGATGACGCTAGAAGCCTTCCAGCACCAACTTGCCGCGCACCCGGCCGCTCTCGAGCAGCGTATGCGCCTGCTTCAGGTTCGCCGCGTTGATCGGACCCAGCGTCTCGGCAAGCGTGGTGCGGAGCACCCCGGCATCGACCAGATCCGCCGCCTCGTTCAGCAGCTTGTGCTGCGCGAGGATGTCGTGCGGTGCCAAAGACCGCGCGCGTGAACATGAACTCCCAGTGCAGCGACGCGGACTTGCGCTTCAGCGGCTTCGCGTCGAGCGTCTTCGGATCGTCGATCAGTCCGAAGCTGCCCTGCGGCGCCAGCACCTGCACGAGATTCGCGTAGTGGCCTTCGGTGCCGGTCAGGCTGGCGATGTACTCGACCTCGGGAATCCCGATGGCCTTCAGCTGCTCGGCGAACGGCTGCGTGTGATCGATGACATGGTGCGCTCCGAGCTCGCGGCACCACTGCTGCGTCTCCGGCCGCGAGGCGGTCGCGATCACGGTCAGCCCGGTGAGCCGGCGCGCCAGCTGGATCATGATCGAGCCGACGCCACCCGCGCCGCCGACGATCAGCAGGGAACCGGCGTTGGCGGGCTTGCCCGGCTGCACGCCGAAGCGGTCGAAGAGCAGCTCCCACGCGGTGATCGTGGTCAGCGGCAACGCCGCGGCCTGCGCGAAGTTCAGGCTCTTCGGCTTCCGCCCAACGATGCGCTCGTCCACCACGATGCAGCTCGGCGTTCGTTCCCGGACCGCGCGATGGAGCCCGCGTAGTAGACCTCGTCGCCGGGCTGGAAGAGCGTGCACTCCGGTCCCACGGCCTTCACGATGCCGGCCGCATCCCAGCCCAGCACCTTGTACTCGGCGCCGTCCGGCTTGCCGCTCGCGCGGACCTTCACATCCACGGGATTGACCGAGATCGCCTTGATCTCCACCAGCAGATCGCGTCCGGTCGCGACCGGCGCGGGAATCTCAATGTCGAGCAGCGATTGCGGATCGGCAATCGGCAGCGGGGTCTTGTATCCAACAGCCTTCATAGTTCCTCCACCAACAGCATGACAGAAAATCGCGAGGAGCTACGGTCGCTGTTTGCCTCCTCCTGCAAGGCCTTCCGCGCTGGGCGATGGACCACGCCGCAGGCGATCGGAACGTTCGTCATCTGCTTGGCGAACATGGAATAGTCCGCGTTCCCCGGGCGCAGCGTCGACCAGTAGCCCGTATTCGAGAACAGCGGCTTATGCTGCTCGAGAATCTGCGTCGCCAGAATCTTCACGCCGCACTCGAGATTGTTCTTCGGCTGCAGGATCGTCTTCGCCGGATCATCGGCCTCGAGCCGGCGATCGTGCTCCCAGTCGAAGGCACAGCCGTAGCGCTGCTGGTCCTCGTAGGTCAGCTGCAGCAGGCCCTCGCTGCGTACCATGCCGTCCAGTGACGCCGTCCTTCACCGCGACCTCCGGCTCGGTGTGGCGCACCCGCGTGGTGGGATCGAGCCCCGCCTCCGCCCCGGCGAGCGCCTGGAAGAAGTAGGCCCAGAACGACCGCTTGTCGAGCGTGCTCATCTGGTAGAAGCGCGGACAGAAGCGGCGGACATCGCGCGGAACCTGCGTCGAGAGCATCGCGGGGGGCAGCGCCTGCTCCACGATCCGGTCCCACTGCGGGTCCCACTCGGGGCCGCCCAGCTCGGACCTTCTGGGTCTGGATCGGCGTAGGGGGCGCTACCTTCACCGTCGGCTTCGGCGGCGGGGCCGGCGGCGCTGGGTCCTGATGCTTGCCGCAGCCCGTCAGCCAGACTCGCGCAGACGATGAGCACGACCAGCCCTGCCCGCCGCGCTCCTCCGTCCCGATCCTCCTCGCCCATCCAGCCATGCCGAGCCATCCTTCGCGCCGCTCCAGAGCACTCAATGTAGAATCGGTCACTTCGCGAGCCGAACGCTGCCCCAGCACTATACCCCTCCAGAGTCCTCTTGTCCGGCCGTTCTCCCACTCGCTGTGTAGTCTCCAAGCAACTTCTCTCCACGATCGTGCCTTCAAAACTTCAGTACGATTGCAAGGAGCAATTGCAAGGAGGAACGAGTGAAATCTGAAGCGAAGTCTTCTCACCGCCGCCGCCGCCGTCATCCTGGCTACGGGCGTCGCCCAGGCACAGGTCGTAGTTCGTATCGGGCCGCCCCCACCGCGTCCGATGGAGGTTGTGCCTGCGCCCCCACATCGCGGCTGGGTATGGGTTCCCGGCTATCACCGCTGGGATGGCCATCGCTACGTCTGGGTCGGTGGCCGCTACGTCAAACCGCCCCGTCCCGGAGCCGTCTGGGTCGCGGGCGAGTGGCGCCCCGAGCGTGGCGGCCAGGTCTGGCACGCGGGCTACTGGCGCTAAATCGGCCGCCATCCTCTGCCACTCTCTTGGGAGCGCTTCGCTTTGGGGGCGCTCCCACACCCTTTCCGCCGCGCCCTCGCTTCAAACCGGTAGTGTCCGGAAAATCCTCGAAAACACCGCCTAAGTTCCTCGATCCAGCGTCCTGGGCCTGCATCAGAAGCGTCTCCAGAGTCATCTACAGGGAGTAGATCCGAAGGTAGGTCCAAGGCGGATCGCATCGCCGGAGACCGAAGGCCACGCATCCCTTATAGTCGAATCCGATCTTCAGATCAGCACCAAGAGCAACACGGAGAGAACGCCGAGATGATACGCAACTACCGCACTGCCGCACTGACTGCCTTTTTCGCCGGAGCTTCTCTGACGGCCCTGCACGCTCAAACCGGAGCCACCAGGCCGGTGTGACCGGCAAGCGCGAGATTCTGCTGCAGTCCACGCAGTCCTGGAACGGCAAGCCGTACACCCACTACCCGACCGGCCAGCCCGAACTCACCACCATCCGGCTGACCATCGCTCCGCACACCGTCCTGCCGTGGCACCAGCATCCGGTGCCGAACTCCGTCTATGTGCTCTCCGGCACGCTCACCCTGCACGACCGCGACAGCGGCAAGACGAGGGTCGTCCACGCCGGCGAGGCGGTCGGGGAGTCGGTCGACGACGTGCATCGCGGCGAGTCCGGCAATGAGCCCACCGTGCTGCTGATCACCTACGCCGGCACCCCCGGCGTCCCCACCTCGGTTCCCGCCAAGGGCGAGAAGCCCGAATACTAAGCCGCCCGCACCGCTCCCGCCAGACCGTGGCCCGCCGCGGTCTGGCGGGCATCGTTTAAATGCGGCCTAAATGCGCTGCTTCGCCCATCGTCCCTGGCGAAACAGCACCAGGCTGATCAGCACAATCACCGACTGCGCCACCACGACCGACACAAACACGCCGTTGACGTGCAGCGACGTGTGCCGCGCCAGATACCAGGCCAGCGGGATCTCCAGGATCCAGAAGCCGAACAGGTTGACGTAGGTCGGCGTCAGCGTGTCGCCCGCGCCGTTGAAGGCCTGCAGCAGCACCATGCCGTAGGCGTAGGCGATGTTGCCGCAGCTGAAGATGCGCAGGCAGTCGACGGCCATCGGCACCACCGCCGCGTCGTGCGTAAACAGGCGGATGATCGCCGGCGCGAAGACGATGAAGACCACCCCGACCGAGCCCAGGAAGAGCATGTTCCACAGCCCGGTCCGCCACACCGCATTGCGCGCGCGGTCGGACATGCCGCGCACCGAGGTTCTGCCCGACCAGCGTGGCGGCGGCGTTGCTCAACCCCCACGACGGCAGGATCGCGAAGATGACGATGCGAATCGCGATGGTGTAGGCCGCCAGCGCGGGCGCACCAAACAGGCTGACGATGCGCACCAGCCCCAGCCAGCTCGCCTGCCCGATCAGGAACTGCAGGATTCCGGTGAGCGAGACGCGCAGCAGCCGCAGCAGCACCTCGGCGTTCAGCCGCATGTGCCGCGCCAGAATATGTAACCGCTCCGTGCCCTGCGCCAGCCGGTAGAACTGGTAGAGCACGCCGATGCCGCGCCCGGTGAAGGTGGCCAGCGCCGCGCCCGTCACGCCCAGCCTGGGAAACGGTCCAAGCCCGAAGATCAGGCAGGGATCGAGCACCAGGTTGAGGATGTTCGAAACCCACAGCAGCCGCATGGCCATGCGCCGCATCGCCCGCTCCGCGAAAGATCGCGTTGTTGAGGAACAGCAGCAGCACGACGCCCGAGCCGCCGAGCGCGATGCGCGTATAGTTCACGCCGCTCGCGATGATCGCCGGCGACGCTCCCATCAGCGCCAGCAGCTTGGGCGCGAAGATAAAGAAGGGAAGTCCCAGCGCGACCGACGCGATGGCGCCCGAGAAAGATCGCCTGCACCGCGGAGATGGCCGCGCCGTCGCCGTCCTTCTCGCCGATGCGGCGCGCGACCATCGCCGTGGTCGACATGCCCAGCCCCATGCCCACGGCGAAGACCAGCGTCAGCACCGACTCCGTCAGTCCCACCGTGGCGATGGCGTTCGAGCCCAGCCGGCTGACCCAGAACACATCGACCACCGCGAACAGCGACTCCAGCACCATCTCCAGCACCATCGGGATCGCAAGCAGCAGGATCGACCGGTTCAGCGACCCGGCCGTGTAGTCCTGGTGGCTGCCCCGCAGGGCCTCGCGAACGGATTGCCAGAGCGTAGGCGTGGTGGTGGTTTGCATGGGTGGCCCCATGGTACTGCGGCAAGCTACGCCCGCTGGAATTAAAATCCAACGACTGGCGCGACAGGTAGCAGGCCAGAGCCGCGCGAGAGCCCTAAAGCTCCCGCCGGCCCTCCATCGCCCGCGTCATCGTCACCTCGTCGGCGTACTCGATGTCGGAGCCTGCCGGCACGCCGGTCGCGATGCGCGTAATGCGCAGGTCGCGTCGCGCCCGCCGCAGCTCATGCGCGAGATACGCCGCGGTCGCCTCGCCCTCGGTCGTCGGCGAGGTGGCCAGGATGATCTCCTCGATCGGCTGCGCGTGATCCTGCCCCGCGTCGGTCGAGAGCCAGCACCCGCGTCAGCAGATTCGCGATCCGCAGCTGCTCCGGTCCGACGCCGTTGACCGGCGACAGCGTCCCATGCAGGATGTGGTACACCCCGTTATAGCTCCGCGTCTTCTCGATGCTGGCGATGTTGGTCGGCTCCTCGAGCACGCACACCACGCGCTGGTCGCGCGTCGTGTTGGTGCAGTAGGTGCACGGATCGACGTCGGTGATGTTGTTGCAGATCGAGCACAGCCGCAGGTGCTGCTTCAGCTGCTCGATGGCGCCTGCGAGCGCGCGCGCGTCCTCCGCGCTCGACCGCAGGATATGGAAGGCCAGGCGCTGGGCGCTCTTGGTGCCGATGCCGGGGAGCTTGCGCAGCTCCTCGATCAGGCGCGACATGGGTTCGGCGAAGCGACTCTGCATCAGGGAAGGCCGGGCAGGTTCAGGCCGCCCATCATATTGCCCATCATGCCCTGAACGTTCGACTTCATGGCCTCGTCGGCGCGGCGTCCGCACTCGTTGATCGCCGCGGTGATCAGGTCTTCGAGCAGCTCAATGTCGTTGCTCGACGAACTGCCCATGACCGAGGGATCGATGGTCAGCTTCAGCAGCTCCTTTTTGCCGTTCATCCGCGCGGTCACCACCCCGCCGCCCGAGGACGCCTCGACGACGGTCTCCGACAGCTTATGCTCCATCTGCTCCTGCATCTGTTGGGCCTGGCCCATCATATCTTTCATTTTGGCGAGATCGGAAAAGTTCATGCGCTACTCCCAGTTGCTTTGATGATAAATCGGAGTGGCGCGTACGGGGTATTTGCCACCTCATTAGGTTGTCGATTGCTGTGCGCAATTACTGTCCGCCATCAAAGGGCTCAGTTCCTATCCGCATCTAGATGTGGCGACGCACAAAGGGATTGTGGCTCGCCCGCCGAAGTGCCCGGACTGATCTCCGAGTGATACAATCCCCGTCATCAAAATGACCTCAGGTACATAACACACCGCACCCAACGGATACGCGCACGAGCGTCCGCATCCGCCGGGCGCTTCTCAGGAAAGAGGATCGATCGAATGAGTAAGCCGGGACCGTGGAATTACCTACTGCTGTTGGTTTGCGTTTCGCTTCGTATCTTTATCCCGCTGTCCTCCGTCAGCGCGGCGGGCCAGTCCGGCACCAGCCAAGGATCCAGGGCCAACACCGCCATTGAACTGGCCGCGGATACTCGTGGGCCGGGCAAGCCACTCGTGCACTTCTGGAGCCGGGTCGTAGGTGCCGGACGAGCCAACGAAGGTTTGCGTGCGACGTGGCAGGAGGAACTCGCAACCGCTGCGAAGTATGACGGCTTTCAGTATGTGCGATTTCACGGCATCTTCCAGGACGATATGTTTATCTATCGCCAGGATGCGCAAGGAAACCCGATCTACAACTTCCAGTATGTCGACGACCTCTACGATCGCATGCTGGCGGCAAAAGTACGGCCGTTCGTCGAGCTGAGCTTTTCGCCTGGTCCGCTGGCTCCGGTCAAAAACACGACCTTCTGGTGGGCTGCGGCTGGAAGTCCGCCGTCGGACTATGGCAAATGGGCTGGTCTCGTTCATGCCTTCGTGCAGCATTGCGTGGACCGCTACGGCATCGACGAGGTGCGGAGCTGGTATTTCGAGGTGTGGAACGAGCCGAATCTGTATCAGTCTTTCTTCCGTGGGGGCTCGCAGGAGAAGTATTTCGAGCTGTACAAGATCACGGCTCAAACGATCAAGGCGGTGGACCCGCAGCTGCGTGTCGGAGGACCGGCTACCAGCAACTTCAATATGGATGAGGCGGCCATTCAGAACGCTCAGGCCACGGGCAAACCGTTCGACCCGTTCTCGATTCCCTGGGTTCCGGTGTGGATCACGGATTTCCTGAACTATTGCCATGCCAACAATCTGCCGGTGGACTTCGTCTCGACGCACCCCTATCCCCAGGACTTTGCGATCGATCAGCCCGGAACACCGGAGAAGCAGCATTACCGCCGCAGCATCGATGCGACACGGGACGATCTGCGCATGTTGCGCAAGATGATCGACGCGAGCGCGTACCCCCATGCGGAGATCCAGCTGACGGAGTGGAACTCCAGCCCATCCCCAACCGACCACTCCCATGATTCCCTTGCGGCCGCCGCCTTTGTTGCAAAGACCAATCTCGAATCCACCGGCCTGGTCGATTCTCTCTCCTACTGGGTCTTCACCGACGTCTTTGAGGAGAACCGCAACACCGATTCCATCTTCCACGGAGGATTCGGCCTCATCAACTACCAAGAGATCATCAAACCGGCGTTCACGGCCTATCGCTTCATGAACGATCTGGGAGATGAGACGCTCGCTCAAATGACAGGTGGCATCGTGACGCGCTCGAGCGCAAGCGGCCACATCACGGCGCTCGCGTACAACTATCCGGCGGAGATGCGTGCTTCATTGCCCGTGACGACGACGTTGGATGCAGCCGATGCCATCGATAACAGTGGTAGCGCGCGCTCCTTCACTCTGAACCTCAGTCATCTCCCGCCGCGAGCGGATTTTCTGATCGAAACCCTCGATAAGGAAGACGGAGACGCCGTCGCGGCATGGGAGCAGATGGGCAAACCGGAGACGCCGAACCGGGAACAGACCGAGCTTCTGCGCAAGGAGGCGTGGAGTACACGGAAGGAGATCGTGCAGGCCGATGCCAGTGGCAACCTGCATCTCCAGAGAACACTGCCGCCCTGGGCGCTCGTTCTGATCCGGCAAATGTAACGCGTTCGGGTCTTGCTTTGTATGAGCGGGGCCTTGCGCGGTGTCCGTGGAAGCTCACCGGACACCGCGCCGGGTGCATTTGTTCTACGGTTTGAGCTTCTTCTGCAACTCAGCGATCAATTCCTCCTGAAACACAGGATCTAGTTCCTGGGCGTGAAGCGCATTCTGATACGCTTCTCGTGCCTCTGCGGACCGACCCGACACTTCGAGTGCATCACCGACAGCTTTCCATGCCGTTGCACTTGCAGGATCGAGGTTCTTGGCTGATTCAGCCTCTCGCAGCGCCTCTGTGTAGCTCCCCTCCTTCAGGAACTTTTCTGAAGCCGTGACGTGCTCGAGGGATGCAGCTGGACCTAGATGGAACGTTCCTTCGTAAACGTACACGCCACGGTCAATGACTGCCGTTGGCTGAACTGTTCGGAACTGTGCATAAGGATTCATCTTCCCGGGGATGTCCGCACCCGCCAGGACACCGTCGCTCACCAGGACGAGTCCGGAAACGTACGGATTCGAACCGAAGTGCATGGAGTCCATTCCAGCCCAGGAACCGGAGCCCGTAGGCAAGACTTGGCAGCGAACCCCGTAATCTCGGAAGTCCACCGGGCCTTGCTCGAAGTAGGCAAAGTAACAGGATTCATTCCCATGGTCGTCAAGATACTTCTTCACGTACTTCAGCTGCTGGCCCCAGTCGGTATTCGAATCGGCGAGGTAAAGATGGGTCTTTGCTGGGCCGCCCCACGCTTCGTTCGCATAGGCAAGTAAGCCAGGTCGCGCAGCCAATGATGTTCCTACCTGCCAGAAGAGCAAGACGCCGAAGACATACAACAGCTTTCGGTTCTGACTCACCAGATGGGAAACGCACCCGGCAATCAGGATGTAAAGCATCGGAAAGATTGGAAACAGATGCCGGAATCCGATCCCGATATCCGACGTGCTCGCGATGAGGAACAACACAGCAGGCGGGACCGTGAGGACGATTACCTCCCGCCGAACTCTCCAACGCTTGCTGATGAGAGCAACGATCGTGATGGATAACAGAATCAAGAATGGGAGAGTGGACTTGATGGCGAACGCTGCCGGGTAATACCAGCGTGATGCCCGGTGGGTGAGGTGTCCAAAGAGGTAGCTCGGGAGCGAAGCTGCTGAGATCTTTGTATCCGCCAGACCGTAGAGGTAGGCCTCGGGCAATAGGTGATGCCTCGATACCCAGAGCATCGTTGAGCGGCTGAATGACGATGTCAGTTCTTGCAGGTATTCATCCGTGACGGGATTGAGACTGAGATCTGCGGGCCGCGCCTCATAGCGGAAACGATAAATCGCCCAAATGCAGAAGAGTCCGATCAACGAAGCGGTCACGATCGAGACGATCAGTTGACGCGCAGTAGCCGCTCTCTCGTCGGCGGTTACCTCGACACGCCGGTTCCATAAGTCGAGCACTGCGATAAGGACGAGCATGGGGAGGATGAATATCCCGGTGAACTTGGCTGTGAATGTCATCCCTACGGCGATTCCGAGGATCACCATTCGGCCTGCAGAGGGGCGTTTGAGCACGCGATAAAAACAGAAGGCAGACAAGAGCAGCGTAAGTGATGCTCCGATGTCCGTGGTCACAAAGCTGCCATGCGCCAGGAAGTTCGGATCGAAGCAAAACAACGCCACGGCGAACACTGCAGCCTTTACCCCGAACATCTCAAGAGCAGTCAGGAAGATCGTTATCCCGAGCAGCGCACTCAGAAGCGCGGCCATAACGCGGGCAGGGATCAAGGTTCTATCGATGCCATTCATTTCCAGAAAGCGCTGACCAAGTACAAAGCCCTCTCTCTTGAAATCGCCGCCGGTGTAAGGCGGCTGGGCCATTTCGCGATGAAGAAGCGGGATCGCGCACCACATCTTCACCAGCGGTGGAACCTCCGGATTGAATCCGAAGTCCGCATGTTTCCAAGACAGCCATCCTGAATAGAGGTGCTGTGATTCATCCCAGCTGACCGAATCGGTCTTTGCGGTGTGTACGCATTGTGCCAAGAACAGCAGAAGAAGGGCGATCGCTACAGCGAACCACAGCCTATTCCGCCTCAAGCTGGCAGTAGATTCCTCGTGAGAAGGTCGAGTTGGTGAGGTCGCGGCAGAAGCATCGATCATTGGTCGTCTTCCTTTGTGGTTGGCAATTTTAGCAGGCTATTGAAGCATCAAACTACGCTCTTCGCCGGAGGCCCACCAACGGACCGCCCCGGGTTGCAAATGGATGGACGGAAGAACATTCCGGGGTGTAGCCTTTACGCCAACAAAAAGGAGCGCTCATGTTGCGTCGTGACTTCGTCCGCGCAGTCGTCGCGGTTAGCCTTGCGCCGAAGCTGTTGCTGTCTCAGCAGCAAGCTGCCCTGTCCCCGCCGCCGGCGCCCGTGCCGTGGACTCTGGGGTTGAATCCCAAGACCCCGCTGCCGCTCACCGACAGTGGCGGACGGGATCGCGGAGACCGAGGTCCGCTTCTTTACGCCGCTGCAGATGGCAGACCTTCGCGCGTCTCTGCGATGTGCTTTTGCCGCCGCTCGGGAACAAGCCCGGCGCGCTGCAGGCCGACACACCCCGCTTCCTCGACTTCCTCATCGGCAGCTCGCCGGAGGCCAGCGCAAGCAGCTGTACACCGGCGGTCTGGACTGGCTGGAGGCGGAGTCGCAGAGCAGATACAAGCTGCCCTTCGCGCGGCTCGACGATCGGCACAGGCGGACGCACTCCTCAAGCCCTGGCTGCGCACCTGGATGACCGACCATCCCCCGACCGAGCCGCACGCCGACTTCATCAATATCGCCCACGAGGACATCCGCACAGCGACGATGAACTCGAAGGCGTGGAACGATGCCTCGCTTGGCGGCGGAGCAGGACTGGGTAACCGGCGGCCTCTACTGGTCGCCGATCGAGCCCGACATCTACTGCGAAGGCGCGTCCTGCGAGCGCCAGCCGCCCCACGTCGCTGCCGTACCGAAGGCCGCGCACACGCATGCCTGTCTATCTCGCGGTAGAAGATGCAGCTCTGAAGACCTCAGAATGACCTATGACCGACGAAATCTTCGATGTACTGATTATTGGGTCCGGACACTCTGGCGGCATGGCAGCCAAGATCCTGACCGAGAAGGGCATCAGCTGCCTGATGCTGAACGCTGGACCGGTGGCCGACGTCTCGCAAGAGATGCCGAGCGGAAACCCGCCTACGAGCTGCCCTATCGCGGCTTCAAACCGCCAGGACGGCTGGAGCACGTCTTCCAGGCCAACGAGTTCAATGCAAACGTCTGGGTCGACGAGCAGGAGGTTCCCTACACCTTCGACCCGGCAAATCCCTACAACTGGGTGCGCGTGCGCCTGTTCGGCGGGCGATCGCTCTTCTGGTCGCGGCAGTCGTTCCGCCTGAGCGACTACGAGTTCAAGGCGAAATCGCACGACGGCTTTGGAGAGGACTGGCCGATCAGCCTCGCCGATCTGGCGCCCTACTACTCGCGCGTGGAGGAGATCTTCCAGGTCTCCGGCGCGCTCGGATGGTCCGCCGCAGATGCCGAATGGCAACTTCGTTCTCGACAATAGCTCCGTGGTCGGAGTCGATGCAGCGGTTCATCGCGGCGGCCAAGCCGCTTCGACATGCCGGTCTGCAAGCAGCGGCGCGCCCTGGGCCGCGACGGCCTGGCCAGCTCGGTCAATCTTCTGCTGCCGGATGCGGAGCGGACGGGCAAGCTGACCTCGATCGCCAATGCGGTGGTGCGGCAGCTGACGGTGGACAAGAACACCGGGCAGCCGAACGGCTGCCACTTCGTCGACCGGCTCTCGCGCCGCGAGATGCAGGTGAAGGCGCGCGTCGTCGTGCTGGCCGCGGGAACGCTGGAGAGCACGCGCCTGCTGCTGAACTCGAAGCTCGGCAATTCCAGCGGCCTCGTCGGGCACTATCTGATGGACCAGATCTACGGTCCGGGCGTGGTCTGCTCGGTGCCGGAGGCGCGCAACGGCAAGGCGACCAGGCAGCTGATGGGCGGCGGAGCGATCGTTCCACGCTTCCGCAATATCACGACCAGGAGCGACAAGTTTCTGCGCGGCTATGCGCTGAATGTGACCAGCCGCATGGGCGCCGTCGACCCGCGCAACTTCGCGGCGTACGGCGCGGAGCTGCAGCAGAAGCTGGATGAATACAACGGCAGCGCCTTCCACATGACCGTCATGGGCGAGGTGCTGGGGCGGTACGAGAACCACGTTCGCATCGACAACGACCAAGGTCGATGCATGGGGCATTCCCGTGCTGCACGTCGAGACCAAGTACACCGACAACGAGTTCAACATGGCGAAGGATGCGGTGGAGGTCGGCTCGGCGGTCGCCGAGGCGGCGGGGTTTGAGGTGCTCTCGAAGAACGCGTTCCCGAACCCTCCGGGCTACAGCATCCACGAGGTGGGAACCTGCCGCATGGGCGACGATCCGAAGAAGAGCGTGCTGAACAAGTGGTGCCAGAGCCACGATCACAAGAACCTCTTCGTCGTGGATGGAGCCAGCTTCGTCAGTGCCGGATGGCAGAACCCGACGATGACGATTCTGGCCTTGTCGATGCGCGCATCAGAGCATCTTGCGGATGAGATGAACAGAAAGAAACATCTAGGAGAAGAACGTTGACGATGATCTCTCGCAGGGGATTTGCAGGCGCCATGGCGGCGATTGGCAACGCTCGGTTTCGCGGACCGTTTCGCGTTCGCCAATCCGTTGGGCCTGCCACTCGGAATCTGCAACTCTATTCGGTGCGCCAGCAGATGGCGGAGGACCTCGATGGCACGCTTGGCGGCGGTGAGCGAGGCCGGATACACCGAGGTTGAAGCCGCCGCGCTGCCGCAGAAGAGCGCAGCGGAGGTTCGTTCCGCGCTGGATCAGGGCGGGGCTGCGCTGCGTCAGCGCGCATCATCCGTTCGGCGATCTGCAAGCGCGGTTCGACGAGATTCTCGCCTACGACAAACAGCTTGGCGTGCGCTTCATCATCTGCGCCAGTCCCGGCCGTCGCAATCCTGCGCCCGCAGGCAGCGGCCACCCACCGTTCACGCTCGACGACTGGCACTACAACGCCGAGCAGTTCAACGCGATGGGCGAGCGCACTGCGCGCGGATGGCGTCCGCTTCGGCTATCACAACCACGTCCCCGAGTTCGCCGAGACCGAGGGCAAGATTCCGTACATGGAGCTGCTGCGGCTCACCGACCCGAAGAAGGTCACCTTCGAGCTCGACTGCGGATGGGCCACGGTGGCGGGCATGAAGCCGGTCGAAATCATGAAGGACCATCCGCACCGCATCTCCATGCTCCACGTGAAGGACTTCAAGCTGCCCAGCGGCGAGGCGTCTGCCCGATCCCCACGCCGCCAAGGTGACGGAGCTGGGCCTGGGCAACATCGACTACCATCCCATCTTCGCGGAGGCGGCCCGATCGCAGCACATCGAACATGCCTTCGTGGAGCAGGAGGCCTTCGACATGCCGTGGCAGCAATCGCTGCAGGTGGATGCGGACTATCTGCGCAAGTTCCGCGCCTAGCCGCACCGACGCGCAGCTGCTGCGGCATGCATCGTTCCTCTTGCATTCAGGCGATCTCGAAGCTGACGCCTTGTGCGAGAGGAAGGTCGGTGCCGTAGTTGATGGTGTTGGTGGCCCGGCGCATGTACTGCTTCCATGCGTCGGAGCCCGACTCGCGGCCGCCGCCGGTCTCTTTTTCGCCGCCGAAGGCTCCTCCGATCTCCGCGCCTGAGGTTCCGATGTTGACGTTGACGATGCCGCAGTCGGAACCGGCTGCGGAGAGGAAGTGTTCGGCCTCGCGAAGGTTCATCGTGAAGATCGAGGAAGAGAGGCCCTGCGGGACGTCGTTGTGCAGGGCGATGGCCTCCTCGAGATCGCGATATTTGAGTACATAGAGGATGGGGGCGAAGGTCTCGCGCCTCACGATGTCGGTCTGGGCAGGCATCTCAACCAAAGCAGGGCGGACGAAGAAGGCCGTGGGGCTTTCGGTCTGCGAGGATGCGCTCGCCGCCTGCGATCGTCGCCCCTTCGCTGCGAGCCTGTTCGAGTGCCTGCTGCATGGCGTGGAAGGCGCGCTCGTCGATGAGAGGGCCGACGAGCGTGCCGGGATCGCGAGGATCTCCGACGACGACCGAGGCGTATATCTTCTTGAGCTGCGGGACGAAGGTGTCGTAGATCGACTCGTGAACGATGAGGCGCCGGAGGGTTGTGCAGCGCTGTCCGGCTGTGCCCATGGCGGAGAAGGCCACAGCGCGAAGGGTGAGATGGAGGTCGGCGGTGGGTGCGACGATGGCGGCGTTGTTGCCGCCGAGCTCGAGGATGGCGCGGGCGAAGCGGGCAGCCAGCCGGGGAGCGACGGCGCGGCCCATCCCCGTCGAGCCGGTGGCGGAGACGAGAGGGACGAGCGGGGAATCGACCAGTTGCTCGCCGCAGCCGGCGTCGCCGATGAGGAGCGCCACGAGACCTGAGGGAACTCCGCCGAATTTGGCTGCGGCACGCTGGAAGATGGCATGCGTTGCCAGCGCGGTGAGGGGCGTCTTCTCCGACGGCTTCCACACCACGGCGTCGCCGCAGACGAGTGCGAGCGCGGCGTTCCAGGCCCAGACTGCGACGGGAAAGTTGAACGCGGAGATGACGCCGATCGCGCCGAGCGGATGCCAGGTCTCCATCATGCGATGGGATGGGCGCTCGGACGGAAGCGTGAGCCCGGCGAGCTGACGCGAGAGGCCGGACGCGAAACCGCAGATGTCGATCATCTCCTGCACCTCGCCGAGCCCCTCGGAGAGAATCTTCCCGGTTTCGATGGTGACGAGTCGTCCTAGCTGCGGGAGTGCTGCGCGCAACTCCTCTCCGAGCAGACGGATCAGCTCTCCTCGTTTGGGTGCCGGCACCGTTCGCCATTCGAGGTATGCGCGATGGGCGTTGCGGATCGCTTCGGCGGCTGCCGACGGCGTGGTCGTCGCAACCTGTGCGATGGCTTCGCCGGTGATGGGGGTATGCACGGTCAGGTCGCCGGAAGCGTAGGCCTCGGGAGGCACGCCGAGCTGGGCGAGCAGAGCGCGGACTTCATCCTGGATGGCGGTGGTGATGGCGGTGGTCGAGGTGTTGGTCATAAGAGGCTCAGTGGAAGTGTGGAATATCGTCGTTCATAGAAAAGACATTCTTAAGTCGTCCTCGTACGGGAAGACGTGGATCATCCAGGTAAAGACCTCAGGCAAAAAGGTTCCTCCTTCGGCATCGCACGCCTCCTTGGTGTGGATCGAGCCGAACATGCCGAACTTCGGATTTTTGCCGAAGTATTCTTTGACCTTGTTTGCCGGGGCTCCGCAAAAGTTCGTGTGCTTGTGCCAGCGGGCAACGCTCAGCGGAATGCGTGCATTGAGCTCATCCTCGGTGGCATTCGGGCGGGCGGTAAACATCACGCCTTCCAATTTGAATTTTTGGGTCGGGGTTTGAAAGTACAGCAGCGAGGTGGGGCGAGTCGGATCGAATTCGGAGTCCGCCAGTTTCGCATTGGCGTCGTTGTTGAAATGAAATTGGGGCTGATCGACGGTCGGATTTGCCTGAACGTACCCGTCGGCCAAAGCTTTTTTGTAATCCCTGTATCTCTCCATGGTCGCTCTGACCTGCGCCACGACGGCCTTTGCCTTCGCGTCGTCGCCCGGCTGCTTGGGGCGCATGGGAGTGAGGCACATGTGATTCGCCATCGCCGCCATGCTCTCTCCCATCACCGTCATCCCCGGCATCCCGGGCATGGATGCCATCGCGTCGCAAGGATTTCCCGACAGGTCTGTGGTCGTGACCGACATTCCTCGCATTTGGGCCATCTGGTCCGACGGTTTTTGCGAATGGCCTGCGAGGCCCACGATAAAAAGTGCAAGGAGAGAGCCCGAGAAAAAAACGGCAAATTCTTTGACCAGTTTCATGAAGTCTCCTTCCGAAACAAAGTTACAAAGGATGATATACAAGATGCCTCTACTCCGCGGTCGAGTCACCGCCGCCAGGGAATGCGTTTCAAGGGCCTTGAAAAAGGTTGTGTGCGGAAATGGACAGCGCTTTCCGATTGTGAACGCTCCAGCGGGACATGGCGCGCGTAAGTTATTGAAAATAAGCTTGCTGAATTGGATGCCCGGATGCTTCTAGAAGGGGTGCAATGGACATTTCCAGACCGGATATCAAGCGAAAGAGAATGCGCCGGCAGTGGATTGCGGCTGGCTGCGGGATGTTGGCGCTGACTGCGGCGGCGTATGCTGTGACGCGGCTGAAGCCCGCCGCTCCCGAGGTGGAACGCAGCACCGTATGGACCGACACGGTCCAACGCGGCCCGCTGCTGCGACAGGTACGCGGCCCCGGAACCCTGGTGCCTCGGGAGGACAAAATTCGGCTGATTCCGGCAGAGACCGAGGCCACCGTGGTGCGCATTCGCGTGCTGCCCGGGGCGAAGGTTGACGCCGGATACGGTGGTGATGGATCTGGTAGACCCGACGCTTGCAGCAGGAGCTGCTCGATGCGCAGCTCCAGTTGAAGGGCGCGCAGGCCGACTACCTCAATACCCGGGCGAAGGTCGAGAGCGATCTGATGGATCAGAAGGCCGCCGCGGCGACCGTCGGTGCGGACCATAATCAGGCACAGTTGCAGGCACAAACCGACAAATCTTTATATGACCTCGGCGTGATCAGCGGTCTGACCTACAGCGCCTCGAAGGGCAAGGCGGATGAGCTGGCCACGCGGAACGCCCTCGAGAAGCAGCGCTTGACGCTGAATGAGAAGGCGATTGAAACCCAGCTCGCGGTGCAGCAGACGAAGGTCGATCAGGCCAAGGCCTTGTTGGCCTTGAAGCAGAAGCAACAGGATGCCCTGAGCGTTCGCGCCGGGATCGACGGCGTCCTCGTCGAGCTCCCGCATCAGGTGGGGGAGCATGTCGCTCCGGGAACAACCCTGGCCAAGGTGGTGCAGCCCGACCAGTTGAAGGCGAGTTTGAAGATCGCCGAGACCCAGGCGCGCGATATCCAGATCGGGCAGCCCGCCGAGATTGATACTCATAACGGCATAATCTCCGGCAAGGTGATGCGCATCGATCCCGCGGTCTTGAACGGCACGGTGACGGTGGACGTAGAACTTGCCGGCGCCTTGCCCCAGGGCGCGCGTCCGGACCTGAGTGTGGATGGGACCATCGACCTCGACCGCATGACCGATGTGCTCTTCGTGGGGCGTCCGGCGTCCGGGAACGAGAACAGCACCCTCAGCCTCTTCAAGCTCAGTTCGGATGGAAGGACAGCGCTCCGCGTTCCGGTCAAGGTCGGGCGTGCGTCCGTCAATAGCATTCAGGTGATTGAGGGGTTGCAGCAGGGCGATACCGTGATCCTGTCGGATATGAGCCGATGGGACAACACGGATCGGATTCGCTTGGACTAAACGTAACCTCACAGTAGCAAAGCCGCGAACCAATTCAACCAGACACAAGGAGAGAGAGCATGGTCGACCAGCCTGATTGAGATCGAAGACCTCACCAAGGTCTTCTACACCGACGAGATTGAGACGCACGCGCTGTCCGGGATTCACCTCACCATCCATCGCGGAGAGTATGTTGCGATGTCCGGTCCCTCGGGATGCGGAAAGTCCACGCTGCTCTCGATCATCGGACTGCTCGATACGCCAACCGCCGGGGGCTATCGCTTGAACGGCAAGGAGGTCGCGAATCTGAACTTCGCCGACCGTTCGCGCATCCGCAATCAGGAGATTGGATTCATCTTTCAGAGCTTCAACCTGATCGGCGATCTCACCGTCGCCGAGAATGTAGAGCTGCCGCTTACCTATCGCGCGGGGATGCCCGCGGCGGAACGCAAGCGGCGGGTGCAGGAGTCGTTGGAGCGCGTGAATATGGCGCATCGCATGCGCCACTATCCGGCGCAGCTCTCCGGCGGACAACAACAAAGGGTGGCGGTTGCGCGCGCTCTGGCCGGTTCGCCGTCGATTCTGCTCGCCGACGAGCCAACGGGGAATCTGGACTCCAAAAACGGCGAGGCCGTGATGACGCTGCTTCAGGAGCTGCATCGCGATGGCGCGACGATCTGCATGGTGACCCATGATCCCCGCTTTGCCGCGCATGCGGAGCGTCAGGTGCATCTCTTCGACGGCAAGGTCGTCGCGGAGGGGGAGCTGAGCCAGCTGTTCGCCGAGGCCGGGGCAAAATGAACAGTTACAAGCTCTGAACTGAGTGCCACGTTTTGGGCTTCTGGTTCGCCGGCTGCGGGTTGGCGAAGGGCGCGGTGGTGCGGACGTAGAGGAACCACGGCAACCATGGAAAGTATGAGGGTGAAGGCACGACGATGATTCAACGGAATCCGCTGGAGCGTAGCGATAAAACAGGGCACAGCGCAACAGTTCGATACGTGAGCCTATGCGTATATTGGCAGCGGTGCCGGTACTCGCACAGGGCCAGCAGCCAACCACGATCAACGCACCGTATGGGCCAACGCCGTCCCATGCGGAGTTGCGTCTCGACATACCCCACTCCTACAACCCCATTGACGCCCTACCGCGCCACACTGGTACCCCAACCGAACCTCGCCAACTCGCCGCGCATCGACACCCTGATCAAAGATGGCGTTCTTGAACTCAGCCTGAAGGATGCCATCACGCTCGCTTTGGAGAACAATTTGGATATTGCCATCGCGCGTTACAATCATCCCGATTGCGCGGCCGACGTTCTCCGCACGCAGGCCGGGGGCTCGTTCCGCGGCGTCAATACCGGTGTTGTCCAGAACACCCCGGGCGGTGGCGTCGGCGGCTTCGGCTCGGGAGCGAGCGGCGCTGGCGCGGGCGGAACATCGGGCGGCGCGGGTGGCGCGGGCTCGGGAGCATCAGGACTGGTGTCGTCCACTTTCGGCACGGGAACCAATGTCTCCTCCTATGACCCGCGATCACCGGGACGCTCAGCGTCGAGCACTACACCGAGCCGCTGTCGAACATCTCCATCTATGGCGTACCCACGCTGCAGCAAAATACGACGACGGGCAATATCGGTTACACGCAGGCCTTTGCGACCGGCACGACGCTGTCCGCGTCTTCGACAACAACCGTAGGACGACGAACAGCCCCTACAGCTATCTGAACCCGACGCTGAACTCCTACTACCACGTCGCCCTGCAGCAGCAACTGCTCGCGGGATTCGGCTTTGGACCGAACCTGCGCTTCCTGCGGATCGCCAAGAACAACCAGCGAATCTCGGATGAGGCGTTCCGGCTGCAGGTCGTCACCACCGTGACGCAGATCGCCAATATGTACTGGGATCTGGTCGCGGCCTATGAGGACGAAGGGGTAAAGAGCCGGTCCCTGGACTTTGCCCGTCAGACGCTGGAGAGCGCGCGCAAGCAGCTTGCCCTGCAGGCGATTCCGGCCATGGACGTGATGAAGGACGAGGCCGAGGAGGCCAGCCGCGAGCAGGACCTGACCATCGCCAAGACGGCGCTGCAGTTCCAGGAGCTCCTGATGAAAAACGCGCTGACGAAGAATCTGGATGACCCCATCCTCGAGGCCATGCCCGTGCGCCCGACCGACCAGAGTGCGATGGCCGATGTGCCCACTCCGCAGGGCCCGACCGAAGACATGATCGCAAGTGCGCTGCGCGACCGGCTGGAGCTGGGCGAGTCGGACATCGATCTTGAGAACCGGCGGCTGAGCCGGGATGCGGCACGCAACGCTCTGTTGCCCACCGTGGCCCTGACGGCGTACTACGGCGGTTCGGGCCTGGCGGGGTTACAAAATCCCGCGTCGAACACCCTGTCGACATCCCCCCTGGATTTTGGCGGGGCGGTGCACACCGCCTTCAACAACAGCGCCCCGGATTATTATGTCGGTCTCTCGGTCAACGTTCCGATACGCAACCGCGTGGCGAAGTCGGACCAGTACCGCGCGGAGCTCGAGACCCGGCAGTCCGAGCTAAGATTGCAACAGTTAAAGAAACAAATTCGGATTGAGGTGCGCAACGCCCAATATGCACTCGAGCAAAGCGAGGCCCGCGTCGCCTCCGCCCGCAAGGGACGCGACCTGGCGCAGAAAACCTTTGACATTACGGCAAAAGAACAGGAACTTGGTGCAGGCTCAAACTACCAGACCCTGACGGCGCGACGCGATCTGGCGGAGGCGGAGTCTGCCTTGGTCGCAGCGATGACCGCATACCAGAAGGCAAAGATTGAGTTGGACCGCGCCGTAGGGGCAACGCTCCAGGCAAACGCAATTTCGATAGAATCAGCAAAAACAGGGATTGCCCCAGGCGGCCAGTAGGGGAGAATGCAGGCGAGATGCTGACGGAACACAAGGAGACGGCCGCGCAGGCGACAACGGCAAAGGAGACGCCCTACCGGCTTCTGATCGCCGATGACCAGCCACATATTCTGGAGGCGCTGCGTCTCCTGTTGCGGCCCGAGGGCTATCAGTTGGAGATGGTCCGCACGCCGGCGTTGCTCCTCGATGCCTTGGCGCATGACAACTTCGATGGCGTCTTGATCGATCTCAACTACACGCGCGACACGACCTCCGGGCAGGAAGGTCTGGACCTCGTCGCCCGCGTCAAGGAGATCGACACCCAGCTGCCCGTGGTGGTGATGACGGCATGGGGCAGCATCGATCTTGCGGTCGAGGCGATGCGCCGCGGCGCCGGAGACTTTATTCAGAAGCCGTGGGAGAACACGCGGCTGCTGAGCATTCTGCGAACCCAGATGGAGTTGCATCGCAGCCAGAAGCGAACCCAGTGGCTCGAGGCGGAGAATCGTCTGCTGCGCACCTCGGGCGCCCCGGACTTTATCGCCTCGGCGGCGTCCATGCGGCCCGTGCTCGAGACCATGGCGCGGGTTGGGCCCTCCGATGCGAACGTCCTCATCACCGGAGAGCACGGCACCGGCAAGGAGGTCGTTGCCCAGACGCTGCATCGCCTGTCCTCGCGCGCGGATCGCTCGCTGGTGGCCGTCAATACAGGGGCTCTGCCCGAAGGGACATTCGAGAGCGAACTCTTCGGACACGTGAAGGGTGCCTTCACCGATGCGCGTGCCGATCGTATCGGGCGCTTCGAACTGGCCAACAACGGAACCTTATTTCTGGATGAGATCGCGAACATCCCGGTGCGGCAGCAGGCGAAGCTGCTGCGCGTGCTCGAGACCGGACAGCTCGAGCGGGTGGGTTCGTCGAAGACGCAGACGGTGAATGTTCGTATGCTCTCGGCCACCAATGCCGATCTCCGCACGGAGTGCGCAGCAGGGAACTTCCGCGAAGACCTGTGGTTCCGGCTAAACACCGTCGAGATCAGCCTGCCGCCGCTGCGGGAACGCCGCGAGGATATCCCAGCGCTGGCCGGGCATTTTCTGGCGCGCTATGCCGCGCGCTACCGTCGGCCAATCCAGGGATTGGCGCCGGCGGCGCTGCAACTGATGCTGCATTACAGCTGGCCCGGAAATGTACGCGAACTGGATCATACGATGGAGCGTGCCGTCCTGATGGCGCGCAGCGACCGTATCGAGTCCGCGGACCTTGGCTTGAATGGACAGCGGGCCGCGGCACAGAGCCTGGATGACATGAGTCTGGAAACGGTGGAGTCCATGCTGATTCGTAAAGCACTGACGCGTACCTCCGGCAATGTCAGCCACGCCGCCGATGCACTCGGCTTGAGCCGTGGAGCGCTCTACCGGCGCATGGAAAAATATGGTCTCTGAGGAGTTACAGAAAGCGGCGGCGTTGCGTACACAGCTCCCCCGGCGCATTCCGCTGAGCCGATCCGGGCGGCGGCTCAGCTTCGAACGTCGCCTCCGGATCTGGCTCTCTCTCCTCGGCCTTCCGACGTTGCTGCTGTGCTGGATCCTCTTGCGGCAGTATTCGGTCGGACTTCCGGCGCAGGCAATGGCTCTGTTGGCTCTCGCGTTGGCCTGGGCCTTCGCGGTGTCGCTCCTCCTCGAGCAGATCATTCGACCGCTGCAGACCTTGGCAAACGTAGTCGCGGCACTGCGCGAAGAGGACTACTCGTTCCGCGCCCGCGGTGCGCGCCGAAACGATGCGATGGGCGACCTCGCGCTGGAGGTGAATGCGCTGGCAACCATGCTGCAAGTGCAGCGCGCCGGCACTCTGGAGGCGGTGGCCCTGGTGGAGCGCGTGCTGAGCTCCATGCAGTCTCCCGTACTCGCGTTCGATCCCGCAGGACGCCTCAAGCTGCTCAACGCAGCCGGCGAACGAGCCTTTGAGTTACACACACAGGCCGCACTGGGACGCTCCGCAGAGCAGCTTCATCTCCAGTATTTGCTGGAGCGCGCGGATGGAGACCTGCTCTCTCTCGGCACGGCCCAGCAGGCAGCGCGGTGGATGGTGAAGCGGACAAGCTTTCGTCTGCACGGCATCGCTCACACCCTGTTCGTGCTGGCGGATGTAAGCGCCGCCCTTCGGGAAGAGGAGCGGCTCGCATGGGAACGGCTCATCCGCGTGCTCGGTCACGAGATCAACAACTCGCTGACCCCGATCAAATCCATCGCGGGAAGCCTGCGCGGTCGCCTTGTTCCGGGCGCCGGAGCATGGAGCGACAGCGAGGACTTCGAGCTCGGCCTTGAGGTCATCGAGAGCCGCGCCGACTCCCTGAACCGCTTCCTGCAAGCCTACCGGCAGCTATTGCGACTACCGGTGCCAAAGATAAAGCCGGTTTCCGTATCCACTCTGCTGGAGCGGATTGTGCGTCTTGAGACGCGTCTTGCCGTCACGCTCACCCGCGACATCGATCGGATGGTCATGATGGACTCCGACCAGATCCAGCAGGCGCTCATTAACCTTATATGTAACGCGGCGGAGGCGGCTCTTAGTCCGGATGCGCAAAACCTCGGAGCACCAACGGTCGACGTCACCTGGGAGATTGTAACCGGCGAGGTGCTCATCACGATCCGCGATAACGGGCCTGGCTTGACGAACGAAGCCAACCTCTTCGTTCCTTTTTACACGACCAAGCAGGGTGGCACAGGGATTGGATTAGTCTTGGCGCAACAGATCGCCGAAGCGCATCGAGGCTCCGTGCGCCTGGCCAATCGCGACGATGGGCAGGTCGGATGCAGAGCCGAGCTTAGCCTTCCCATCTTCTAAATATTGTACGGCATTCAGTTACATTCTCGAGCCATGCGGGAAGATAGCCCGATCAGACTAGGTGCTCGCCACCTGATCCCACGAGGGGCTTTGGCTCACCCATTCGCTGGACGCGCACCAACTCGTCTCCATCTCCGGGACGCTCAGCGTTCCATGACCGTGTTTGCAGATCAGCTCCGATCCGCTCCACTCAAGGAGATTGTGCGAGGGGCGGCCGACCGGTGTCGGCGAGGCGAGCGAGCGCAGGCACTGCTTGCAGCGCTGCCCGTGGTCATGCAACGCCCAGCGCAAGCCGACGAGCGCCAGGATCGTGAACGAGAAAATCTGCAGAAAGTCTGCGACGTTTGGCGTCGCCGCATGCATCGGCTGGCAGAGGTCTGCGCTCAGCAGAAACATCAACAGCAACGTGAGCGACGTCTTTGCGCTCAGGAAGAGCTGCCGTTTGATCCAGTCCAGCTTTCGACTTGCTGCGCTCTGATCGGTATGCCTGCGTGGCGAAATCGCGAGCGTGACGAAGAGGACGAGCGGCACCTCGACGAGAAACCGTTTGAACTCGTCGGCAAGCGAGTAAGCCAGCGCATGCCAACCCCCATTCAACACCACACCGGCTGTCACGGCGAGCACGAAGAGACCGAGGAGCACAGCCAGGCAGAGCGTGGCCGTCCCCTGAAAGGCGCGTCTCCAGCCATCACCCCAGAGCCAGAGCGCATCGCGAATCAGCCCGGTCGTGAGATCGGGGGCAGCAAACGCGAACTGCGTGCGACGCTCGAGATGGTGTTTGTGCCACAGCTCTGCCTCCCAGGACAGCAACCACTCCTCTCGCTCGGCGGCAGGAACGAACCTCTCCATAATAGAGAGCAGATATCGATCGAACGGCGGCAGAGGCGAGGGAAGGGGATGGCTCATGCATGCTTCTCCGGAACAAGACGGGCCAGCAGGGGATACCGTTCGGTAGCCGCGAGCGCGGCGGCTTTCCCTTCACGTGTCACCTCATAATAGCGCCGAGCCGGGCGCTGACTCGCCACCGCCTCCTCCTCAGCCTCCCAGCTGGAGGCGACGAGCGCGTCGCGCTCCAGTCGCCGCATCGCCGGATAGACGGTGCCACTCGGCAGCCCCGTCATCTCCATCACACCGAAGCCGTAGATGTAGCCCAGGCTGACCGCCTGAGGATCATCGCCGCAGTATGGGAGAGCTCGATGGGTTGCTCAATACTATCTATGTAGCAAGCTACTTGACTAGCCCTATTATGAATGCTACATAGGGGGTGGAGGTTTCCATGCTCGAGGTCAAAGCTCTCTCCAAAAGCTATCGTGGCCTTCCCGCCATCGACAACGTCAGCTTTCGCCTCCGTGCCGGCGAGATCGTCGGCTACGTCGGTCCCAACGGCTCCGGCAAATCCACCACCGTCAAGATCATCACCGGCCTCCTCGAGCCCACCGACGGCCAGGTGCTCTTCGAAGGCAAGAGCATCCGCAACAATCTCCAGGCCTACCGCGCCGCCTTCGGCTACGTCCCCGAGGAGGCCCACGTCTACACCCACCTCTCCGGCCTCGAGTACCTCCAGCTCGTCGGCCGCCTGCGCAACCTGCCCGAGGCCCTCATCGACCTCAAGGCCAACCGGCTCCTCGCCCTGCTCGGCCTCGAATCCTGGCGCCACTCGCCCATCTCGCTCTACTCCAAGGGCATGAAGCAGCGCGTCCTCATCTCCGCCGCCCTGCTGCACGATCCCAAGCTGCTCATCTTCGACGAGCCGCTCTCCGGCCTCGACGTCGTCTCCGCCCGTCTCTTCAAAGATCTGCTGCAGCAGCTCGCCGCGCAGGGCAAGGCAATCCTCTACATCTCGCACGTCCTCGAAGTCGTCGAGCTGGTCTGCGATCGCGTCATCGTCATCGCCAAAGGAAAGATCCTCGCCGACGCCCCACCCTCCGAGCTGAAGACCTCCCTGCAACTCGCCAATCTCGAAAGCGTCTTCGCCCAACTCGTCCAGCAGCAGGACACCCACAGCGTCGCCACGCGAACTCGTCGACATCATGGCGGTGCACCATGCCTGAGCGAATCGGCCTCTTCCTCCACCCAAATCACCGCCGTCCTCTCGCTCGCCGTGCAGGCCGAGCCTCGCCACCGCAGGCCGCGACGCGGACCCAGTTCGAGGTTCTCGTTCGCCACTCCTTCATCCGCTTCTTCCACAACGAGCTCATCGCCTCCGACGACGAGACCAAGCGCGTCATGCTCGTCGCCTACGCCGTCGCTCTCCCCGGCCTGCTCGTCGCGCTCTTCCTCTATCCCGCCTACCACGGCTTCCCGCCGAACCCTCTCACCGCCCCTTCTGGTCGCAGACCGGCGACCACTACTTCTACGTCATGTACTCCTTCATCGTCATGGGAGCCGCAACGGTCTACGAGTGGGACCTTCTCTTCCCCGATCTCCTCGACGTCTTCGTCCTCTCCGATCCTTCCCATCGCCAAGCGCCGTCTCTTTTCGCCCGCGTCCTCGCTCTCGCCATCTTCCTCGCGCCTGGTCCTGCTCGGAACCAACGCTGCTCGGCATGCTCTTCTTCCCGATGATCGCCGAAGCTCCCCAACATCGGCCGCCACTTCCTCGCCCACGCCACCGCAGTCTCTCATGAGCGGAACCTTCGCCGCCGCCACCTTCCTCGCGCTCCAGGGAATCCTGCTCAACACCGTCGGCGAGCACATCTTCCGCCGCATCACGCCCCTGCTTCAGGGAGCGTCCGCTCATGCTTCTGCTCGCCATCCTGCTCCTCTTCCCGACGATCTCGCACTCGCTCCAGCCGCTGCTCACCTCCAGCAGCCGCAGCCGTCCGTTACTTTCCGCCCTTCTGGTTTCTCGGGATCTACGAGCGCATCCTCGCCGGACCCTCCGCCCTGCCCATCTTCCACACGCTCGCCCGCAACGGCTGCTCGCGGTCCTCCTCGATGCTCGCCTGCACGCTGCTCACCTATCCGCTCGCCTATCGCCGCCGGGTCCGCCAGCTCATCGAGGGCGCCAGCTGTCGCTCCATCAGACAAGCCGCAGAGCGGCCCCATCCACCGGCTCCTCCACGCCACCATCCTGCGCCTGCCCGCGCAGCGAGCCATCTTCCACTTCATCAGCCAGACCATCCTCCGCGCCAGCGCCAGCGCGTCATGCTCGCCATGTACGGCGGCCTCGGCCATCGCACTCGCCGTCTCCAACATGCTCGTCCTGCGCAGTCGAAGCTGGCCACGTCCATCTCGCCTCACTGCCCGACGGCATCCGCTCCGCCGTCCCGATCATGGTCTTCTGGACCATCGCCGGCCTCAGCTCCGTCTTCGCTGCGCCGATCGACCGCCGCGGCGTCATGGCTCTTTCACGCACTCCTCGGCCGCCCGCGCGCCGACCATCTCGCCGGCGCCCGCATCTGGATCACCCTATGGGCTCTGTCGGTCAGCCTGGGAACAGCTCTCGTCCTGCATCCGCTCTCCCCACCCAGCCTGCGGACCATCCCCGCCATCGTGGATCAACTCTTCATCGCCGTCAGCGTCTCCTTCCTGCTCGCCGACATCTTCCTCTTGACTGTCCGCACCCTCCCATTCACGCACCTGCGGAAGGCATCGATCACCGATCTTCCACGCACCGTCGTACGCTACCTTGTGGTCTTTCCATTCTTCGTGGCAATCCTGGTTGGCCTGGAGCCGTGGATCGAGTCGGACGTCCATCATCTTCTTGGGCTCATGTGCATCCTCGGCGGCCTTCATCTCGCACTGGTCCATAGCTACACCAAGTCGGTGCAGGCCACCGCTACGGCGATGCCGCCGACGATGCCGACGACTTTCCGCAGAGCCTGGGACTGCGCGACAGCTGAACACCCGAAGCCGGGTTTAGTGGGTGGCACCGCTGTTGCAGCCATGCCGGTACACCTGCGGCCTCCTCCACTCTGCATTGGTGGCAAAGAGGACGCAGCTCTGGCCGGTCTCGGTGTCAATGCGCCAGGTAAGGTTGCCCTGACGGTAGATCTGGAAGCGCCCCGTCCCGGCAAACACCATCCCGTTCGGCGGATTCGGGCTGAGCGTGTCCGCGCGGCGGCCCCGGCCGCGGTGTGGGACCGAAGCTGGTCGGCTGCGGCGCAGAGCCGCTCTCGCCCGGCGGAGAGGCGAGGCGCTCGGACTGGCGGTGGACGCGGCGGTGTGGGCGCGCGGCAGGCTGCGCCGCCGGCGGCGCGCCTTCGCTCGCTGGGATCGGGGAAGACGTCGCCCGTGGTCATCGCCCGGTTCGCGCTCCAGCGGCGGTAGCCCAGGTACGAGAGCCCGAAGATCGCTATCAGGAACAACGAAATCATCACGCGTCTTGCCATCGTTGCCCTCTTTGTACCACGCGACGCCCCGGCCGGGCGAGAAGATTGCGTCCGAACCTGCTCGTACGCGCTCCGACCGCCAATTTCCCCATACTCGCCGCTTACATCCCCGCGCCTCCAAGCGCGTATCATAGGGATGTGCCGAAGTATTCGATCGTCGTCCCGTTCCACAACGAAGAAGAGAACGTCACCACACTGTATGACCGGGTGAAACTCGTCATGGAGCATGTGGGCGACTCCTTCGAACTGGTCTTCGTCGACGATGGCTCGCGCGACCGCACCTACCGCCTGCTCGAGGAGATCGCCGCCGTCGACAGCCGCGTGCTCGTCGTCAAGCTGCGCCGCAACTTCGGCCAGACCAGCGCCCTCGCCGCCGGCTTCGACCACGCCCAGGGCGGCTTCGTCCTCGCCATGGACGGCGACCTGCAGCACGATCCCGACGAGATCCCCAACTTCCTCGCCAAGCTCGAAGAGGGCTACGACGTCGTCAGCGGCTGGCGCAGTCAGCGCGGCGACAACATGCTCCTCCGCCGCATCCCCTCGCGCGCCGCCAACTGGCTCATGGCCCGCCTCTCCGGCGTCAGCATCCACGACTTCGGCACCACCTTCAAGGCCTACCGCCGCGAGGTCATCCAGAGCATTCCCCTCTACGGCGAGATGCACCGCTTCATCCCCGCGCTCGCCTCCTGGTACGGCGCCAGCATCTGCGAGATCCCCATCTCCAATCCGCAGCGCGTCTTCGGCAAGAGCCACTACGGCATCTCGCGCACCTTCCGCGTCTTCTTCGACCTGATGACCATCCGCTTCCTGCTGCGCTACATGACCCGCCCGCTGCACTTCTTCGGCAGCATCGGCGCACTGGGCATGCTCTCCGGATCCGGCGCTCGCCGCCTGGCTGCTGGTGCTGAAGATCGTGACCGGACAGCATGTGATGGCGGCTCACGGCCCCATCTTCGTGATCGCCGGCGTGCTCCTGCTGGCCGGCATCCAGATGATGGGCATCGGCCTGCTGGGCGAGCTGCAGGTGCGCCACTTCCACACCGCCGCCCATCGCGCCCCCTACGCCGTCGAGCGCATCCTGCGCCTGCGCTCCAGCGAAGAGAGCATGCTGCTCTAGGGTACGACAGATTCAAGTTCGGCAACCTGTAGACCTAGCCCACCCAAAGAAAAGCACGTCATCTCGACCGAAGCAGCGGACAGTCCTATCGTCCGCTGCGCAGTGGAGAGATCCCAGTATTTCGCTCTCGTCAGAAGAGCCTGAACGCTACTCGATCGCACATCAACACCGCCGCCGGACAATTTCATGGTTCTGTAATGTTCCGTCCCCGAACAGTTACAATTTCTTTATGTACGCAATCCAGATCAAGCAGAACGGCACCGCGGACGTCCTCGAGTATGTAGAGCTGCCCACGCCCGTTCCCGGACCGGGCCAGGTGCTGGTCGCCATCGAGTCCGCGGGCGTGAACTTCATCGATGTCTACTACCGCGAGGGCCGTTATCCCGCCCCGCTCCCCTTGATTCTGGGGCAGGAGGCCGCCGGCACCGTCGTCGCGCTCGGCCCCGATGTGACCAACTTCCAGATCGGTGACCGCGTCGCCTGGCGCGGTGGCTCCGGCGCCTACGCGCAGATGGCCGTCGCTCCCGCGGCGCAGCTGGTCCGCGTGCCCGACAACGTCACCTCCGAGCAGGCCGCCGCCGTGCTCGTGCAGGGCCTCACCGCCCACTATCTCGCCGAGTCCACCTACCCCATCCGCTCCGGCGAAACCGTGCTGATCCACGCCGGCGCGGGCGGCACCGGCCTGCTCCTGACGCAGGTCGCCAAGAGGCGCGGCGCCCGCGTCATCACCACCGTCTCCACCGAGGAGAAGGCCGCTCTCTCCCGCGCCGCCGGTGCCGACGAGGTGATCCTCTATACCCAGCAGGACTTCGCCGCCGAGGTCAAGCGCCTCACCGACGGCGAAGGCCTCCCCGTCGTCTACGACTCGGTCGGCAAGACCACCTTCGAGCAGTCGCTGCAATGCCTCAAGCCGCGCGGCATGCTGGTGCTCTTCGGCGGCGCCAGCGGTGCCGTGCCGCCCTTCGACCTCATCCGGCTCTCCACCATGGGAGCGCTCTACGTCACGCGCCCGACGCTCGGCCCCTACGTCGCCACCCGCGCCGAGCTCGAGGCGCGCGCCAACGACATCTTCTCCTGGGTCGCCGACGGCAGCCTCAAGCTGCACATCGAGCACATCTATCCGCTCCAGGACGCGGCTCAGGCGCAGCGCGATCTCGAAGCCCGCAAGACCACCGGCAAGCTGCTGCTGCGCCCCTGATCGCACCCTTAGCAGCCACCGCAATGGTTGCGGTCCAGTCCCTTCGCGGGTGTGGACGCATCTTCCTCGCCCGCGAACGACCGTACCTGCACCCGTAGCACGCATCCGTCGTATTCGCAACGCCTGCGGATGCGAAGACCAATCCTGATCCATCGGAGTGAGATGAAAGACGCCCCATACCTGCTGGTTTTGCTGATCTTGGTCAGCATCGCGCTGTGTGCGGCGTTGTGCGTCCTGTGGCGTGCGCTCGACCGCGCCGCCTACGTCCGCACCTGGGCGATCGCCTTCGGCGTGGGCGCAGCCGGATTTCTGGTCAATATCGCAGCCGTGGAGCTCTTCGCGCACAGCTCGTCGTACCTGTTGGCCGTAGGCCTGCAGTCGATCGTCGTCAGTTATCTGATGATGCTCGGATACCGCCAGCGTGCCGGTTTGTGCCTGTACCACGCACGTTTTATCACCGCCATCGCGGCCGTCGGCCTGCTGCTGCTGATCAGCTGCTTCGTGGTGCCCATGACCGGCATTCGCCTGGCCGCCGGACCGTTCTTCGCCGCCGTCATGTTCTGGATGGCGGGCCGCGCCGCCTGCCAGAAGCTCTTCGGCGGAGCCGAGCGCACCGCCCGGGTCATCCTGTATCTGTTCAGCGGCTTCGAGATCCTGCTCGGCGGTCTCGCGCTCCGCCTCTGCGGTCACGGCAATCTCAAGGCGTTGCAGCTCTACGAGCAGGTCCGCATGTTCGGCCTCCCCTTTCTCTACATCGCCTCCGGGCTCATGGCGGTTCTCGTCATCACCGCCGATATGGCCGCACGCCTGGAGCTGCTGGCCGAGACCGATACCCTCACCGGCCTGCTCAATCGTCGCGGCATCGAGCGCGTCGCCCAGGCTGCCATGGCGCGCAGCCGTGCCGCAGGCCACGCGCTGACCGTGGTGATCGCCGACCTCGACCTCTTCAAAAAGATCAACGACGAGTATGGCCATGGCACCGGCGATGTCGCCCTGCAGCGCTTCTCCGCCTATCTGCGCACCGCCGTCCCCGATCCCGAGCTCCTCGGCCGCCTCGGCGGCGAGGAGTTCGTGCTGATGCTCGAGAACACCCCCGAGTCCCAGGGCCTCCTGCGCATCGAGCAGATCCGCGCCGGCGTGGCCGGCATCCCCATCGCGGACCTCGGCCTCGACTCGCTCACCGCCAGCTTCGGCCTGTCGGAGATGGTGCCCAGCGATCGCTCGCTCGTCGACATGCTGGCCCGCGCCGATAGTGCCCTCTACGCGGCCAAATCTGCCGGGCGCGATCGCGTCTACTCCTTCCCCGCGTCCAACTGCTCCGCCGTGCCCGGCGCACCGCCCGTCCGCAAGTATCGCAGCGCCGTTCGCACCGACCTGCCGCGCAATGCGTCAGAATCATAAAAGCAAACATAAAAGCAAACCATCGCGCGCTCGACGCGCATCAGGAGTCTTTCAAATGTCAGTGGAACGTGGAGCGCCAGTCTCCCGCAAAAAAAATCTGTCGGGTGCAGCGCGTTTGGGCGGCCTGATCGCCGTGCTCTGGTTCGGAGCCCTCAGCGCCCATGCGGTCGTCGTCCGTGGCACGGTCACCGACCCGCTCGGCGCCGTCGTGATCAACGCCCGCGTGGAGCTGGTGCAGGGAAGCAAGATGGTTGCCATCGCCCACTCCGGCGTCGACGGCAGCTTTGAGATCCGCAGCACCGCGCCGGGACGCTTCCGCCTCCTCACCGTCGCGCCCACCTTCGCCACCAGCATCGGCGACGACTTCTACGGCGGCGTCCTCGACGTCGTCTCGCGCAACGTCGTCCTCGAGATCTCCTCCCTCACCGAGCAGGTCACCGTCACCGCGACCGGCATCCCCACCCCGCTGCAGCAGGCCAGCTCCCCCGTCTCTCTGGTCAACGCCTTCGACCTCTCCACCCGCGCCGGCGTCATCGACGAGATGCGCCAGGCCCCCGGCATCGAGATGGTCCAGCAGGGCCAGACCGGCGGCGTCGGAGCCTCTTCGTGCGTGGCGGCAACTCCACCGCCAACAAGGTCCTCATCGACGGCATCACCGCCGAGGACATCGGCGGCACCTTCGACTTCGGCACCGTCGCCACCACCGGCCTCGACACCATCGAGACCTACCGCGGCCCCGACAGCGTCCTCTACGGCAGCGACGCCGGCGCCTCCGTCGTCTCCTTCACGACCCCGCGCGGCGCCTCGTCGCATCCCCTGTTCACCTACTCCGGCGACGCCGGCAACTTCCACACCTACCGCGACGAGGCCACCGTCAGCGGCGCCCGCAAGAAGCTCGACTACTACGCCGGCTTCGGCCGCTTCGACACCTCGAACGCCCTCCCGCTCGACCGCTACCACTCCGCCACCTCGGCGGCCAACATCGGCTACAGCCATCTCCGGCAACCTGCAGGCGCGCTTCACCCTGCGCAACGCCGTCTCCGCCACCGGCCTCCCCGGAGCCCACGACTTCTACGGCATCTCCAACGACGGCAAGCAGGGCGACCAGGACCTCTACTCCGGCCTCACCCTCGAGGACCGCGCCCTCGACGGCCGCTGGCACAATCTCGTCCGCTACGCCATCACCCGCAAGCGCGAGCAGGAGCACCAGTACGCCTACGTGGGCACGCCCCTCCTCGTCGACGGCTACCCCGAGTACTTCGGCAACCTCGTCACCATCCACGGCGCCAACGGCTATCAGGCCACCGGACAGGCCGCCTTCTTCTCCCCCAACAGCGACTCCGCCTCCAACCGCGACGAGCTCTACTACCAGTCCGACTACGCCTTCACCCACCACCTCACCGGCCTCTTCGGCTTCCGCTACGAGAACGAGCGCGGCAGCTTCGTCGAACCCGACTACGGCGAGGACGAGATCGTCCAGCGCACCAACTTCGAGTACACCCTGCAGTTCCAGGGCGACGTCAAGAACCGCTTCTTCTACTCCGCCGGCGGCGCCATCGAGAAGAATCACCTCTACGGCATCGCCGGAACCCCGCGCCTCGGCTTCGCCTACGTCCCCGTGCGCGTCTCCAATCGCTGGTTCCGCGGCACCAAGATCCGCGCCAACGCCGCCACCGGCGTGCAGGAACCAACCCTGGCCCTCCAGTACGCCAGCCTCTACGACGAGCTCCTCCAGGCCGGCGACACCGCCGCCATCACCGCCTACAACGTCACCCAGCCCACCGCCGAGCGCTCCCGCACCTACGACATCGGCGTCGATCAGAACATTCGCGGCGAACGCCTCGTCTTCAAAGCCGGCTACTTCCACAACGTCTTCGACCACCAGCTCGAAGGCGTCGACTACATCGGCCTCGAGCAGTACTTCAACATCCCCGCCGCCGTCGCCGACCAGATCTACGAGGCCTATCTGAACTCCCTCGCCTACCGCGCCCAGGGCTTCGAGACCGAGATCGACTGGCAGGCCCTCAAGCACCTCACCGTGCGCGGCGGCTACACCTACCTCGACTCCAAGGTCGTCCAGTCCTTCGCCACCGACGCCGTCAACGCCAACGAGGGCATGCCCACCGACCAACCCCAACATCCCCGGCGTCGCCATCGGAGCCCTCTCCCCGCTGGTCGGTGCCCGTCCCTTCCGCCGCGCTCCCCACACCGGCTTCTTCGCGGTCGAGTACGTCGACCGCCGCGTCGCCCTCGGCATGAAGGGCTCCCTCTCCAGCCGCAGCGACGACTCCACCTTCCTCGGCGGCCTCGACACCACCGGCGGCAACACCCTCCTGCTCCCCAACCGCGACCTCGACTTCGGCTACGCCAAGCTCGACGCCAACATGTCGGTCGTCGTCAGCCGCCGCATCACCACCTTCGCCCAGCTCGACAACCTCCTCAGCCAGCAGCACATCGGCCCCATCGGCTATCCCGCTCTCCCATTTACATTCCGCCTCGGGATGAAGTACCGTTTCGGAGGCAACTAAACCAGCTAAACCACCCAACGCTACTTCTTACAAGGATCTGGGTCTAAACGTCTGGAAAGTTTGTCTAAAGTTTAGCGTTTGTTCAATCGTTGGAAGGTAAGGGGACAATGAAACGAATTTTGGTGACGGCTGCAGCATTTCTCATCGCTTCAAGCGCGTGTTTCGCCCAGATGGAGGGTCCAGTCAGCACCCAGGCCCTGGTCGCCGTGGATTCCAAGTCCGATCAGCTGCCGACCATCAGCAACGTGATGCTCTCGGTCAACGGCAAGAAGGAGCAGCTCACCAGCTGGACGCAGGTTCCTCCCTCCGGCGCCCAGATCGCGGTCCTCATCGATGACGGCCTGCGCGAGGCGGTCGGCCGCGAGCTCAACGCCCTCCGCGCCTTCGCCACGGGCCTGCCCCCGGGAACCGAGCTCTTCATCGGCTACATGCGCAACGGCACGATCGTCCAGACCTCGCCCTTCACCACCGACCACGCCGCCGCCGCGCAGGGCTTCCGTCTGCCCTTCGGAACCCCCGGTGCCAGCGCCAGCCCGTACTTCAGCCTCTCCACGTTCGTCAAGAACTGGCCCTCCAACCGCCCCGCCGCCCGTTTCGTCATGATGATCACCAACGGCGTCGATCCCTATAACGGCAGCACCAGCATCATGAATCAGAACAGCCCCTACGTGCAGAGCGCGATCGAGGACGCCCAGCGCGCCGGCGTCTCCGTCTCCTCCATCTACTTCGCCGACACCGGCTACCGCGGCCGCCGCGGCAGCTTCAGCGGCCAGAGCTACCTCGCTCAGGTCTCCGAGGGCACCGGCGGAACCGCCTACTGGCAGGGAATGGGCAACCCCGTCTCCATGGTCCCCTTCCTCGACCAGTTCAAGCACTCCATCTCCGAGACCTACGTCGCCACCTTCCAGGCCGAGGCCCAGGGCAAGAAGAACGATCTCGTCCGCGTCAAGGCATCCACCGACCTCCACGGCGTCAAGCTCCGCACCCCCGATCAGGTGCGTGTCGGCAACATGGAAAGCGGTCCGAACTAGTAGTCCTTCTACCCCGCAACGAAATAGTTGCCCAGCTGGATAAAAAATGCCGCCACAGCCCACGCTGCGGCGGCATTTTTTTCGCAGAAATAGGCTCCCGCCTGTGCACAATCCCTTCACTCTCTGGCTGTACGATAAAGGTTGATCCAAAGCAGGCGAGAGGTGTATGAGCGAAGGTCGTTGGGTATTACTGATTGCGAGTGAAGTGGGTGGAACCGATTCCGTGTCGGACCGCGCGATGGAGCGCCTGGTCGACGCCATCGGTGAAGAAGGGTACGAGGTCGTCCGGACATCGACGCCGGAGGACGGTCTGTCGCTGGTTACCTCCGATCCGTCGCACAGTGCGATTCTGCTGGATTGGGACCTCGAAGGCGACAATCAGTTCGACGAGCGCGCCGCGCTCAAGATCCTGCGCGCCGTGCGCCGCCGCAACAAAAAGATTCCCATCTTCCTCATCGCCGACCGCACCCTCGTCAGCGAGCTGCCGCTCGAGGTCGTCAAGCAGGTCCACGAGTACATCCACCTCTTCGGCGACACCCCGGCCTTCATCGCCAACCGCGTCGACTTCGCCGTCGAGCGCTACCACGAGCAGCTGCTCCCGCCCTACTTCCGCGAGCTGAAGAAGTACACCGACCAGGGCGCCTACTCCTGGGACGCGCCCGGCCACATGGGCGGCGTCGCCTACCTCAAGCACCCCGTCGGCATGGAGTTCCACAAGTTCTTCGGCGAAAACATCATGCGCTCGGACCTCGGCATCTCCACCGCGCCGCTCGGCTCCTGGCTCGACCACCTCGGGCCTCCCGGCGAGAGCGAGCGCAACGCCGCCCGCATCTTCGGCGCCGACTGGACCTTCTACGTCCTCAGCGGCTCCTCCGCCTCGAACCAGATCGTCGGCCACGGCGTCATCGCCCAGGACGACATCGTCCTCGCCGACGCCAACTGCCACAAGTCCATCTGCCAGGTGCTCACCGTCACCGGCGCGCGCCCGGTCTACTTCAAGCCCACGCGCAACGGCTACGGCATGATCGGCCTGGTCCCGCTCAAGCGCTTCAGCCCGGAGAACGTCCAGGCCCTCATCGACCGCAGCCCCTTCACCGCCGGCGCGGCCTCGAAGAAGCCCACCTACGCCGTGGTGACCAACTCCACCTACGACGGCCTCTGCTACGACGTCAACCGCGTCGTCGAGGAGCTGGCCAAGTCGCGTCCCGCGCGTCCACTTCGACGAGGCCTGGTACGCCTACGCGAAGTTCCACCCCATCTATCGCGGCCGCTTCGCCATGGACGTTCCCGACGAGATGCCCGACCGCCCGACCATCTTCGCCGTGCAGTCGACGCACAAGATGCTCGCCGCCTTCTCCATGGCCTCGATGGTGCACGTCAAGCTCAGCCCCCGCGCGCCGCTCGAGTACGACCAGTTCAACGAGTCGTTCATGATGCACGGCACCACCTCGCCCTTCTACCCGCTGATCGCCTCGATCGACGTGGCCGCCGCGATGATGGACGAGCCCGCCGGCCCCACGCTGATGAGCGAGATGCTGCAGGACGCCATCAGCTTCCGCAAGGCCATGTCCTCCATCGGCCACCGTCTCCGCGCCGCCGAGCAGGGCTGGTTCTTCCGCCTCTACCAGCCCGAGTACGTCTGGGATCCGCTCGACGGCCAGACCCACCTGCTCGAAGAGGCCCCCGACGGCCTGCTCACCAACCGCTCCAGCTGCTGGACCCTGAAGCCCGGCGAGGACTGGCACGGCTATCAGGACGAGGACGTCGCCGACAACTACTGCATGCTCGACCCCGCCAAGGCGACCATCCTCACCCCCGGCGTCAACGCCCAGGGCGTCGTCAGCGACTGGGGCATTCCCGCCGCCATCCTCACCGAGTTCCTCGACGGCCGCCGCGTCGAGATCGCCCGCACCGGCGACTACACCGTCCTCGTCCTCTTCTCCGTCGGCACCTCCAAGGGCAAGTGGGGCGCCCTGCTCGAGAACCTCTTCGAGTTCAAGCGCCTCTACGACTCCGAGGCCTCGCTCGAAGAGGCGCTGCCCGAGCTGGTCTCGAAGTACCCGAACCGCTACCGCAACGTGACCCTCAAAGAGCTCTCCGACGAGATGCACATGGTCATGCAGCAGCTCAACCTCTCCGGTCTGGTCAACGCCGCCTGCGACGAGGACTTCGACCCCATCCTCACCCCCGCGCAGACCTACCAGAAGCTCCTGCGCAACGAGACCGAGAAGATCCGCTTCAGCGAGATGTCCGGCCGCATCGCCGCCGTCATGCTGGTGCCGTACCCGCCGGGAATCCCGATGAGCATGCCCGGCGAGCGCCTCGGCGGTCCCGACAGCCCGGTCATCCGCCTCATCCTCGCGATGGAGGAGTTCGGCAAGCGCTTCCCCGGCTTCGAGCGCGAGACCCACGGCATCGAGGTCGACGCCAACGGCGACTACTGGATGCGCGCCGTCATCGAAACCCCCTACGGCACGATCCCCGGCAAGCGCAACGGCCGCGGCAAGCAGCAGCGTCCGCCGAGCTCGGCCCCGCCGGTCAAGCGCCGCAAGAAGCCGCTTCCCGGCGACCAACCCAACCCCGACGCCCCGGCCAAGCTCTAGCCTGACTCGCCGATACGCCTCGGCGTGCGTATCGGCAGAGCCATCTATCGGCGGCATCGCGCATCGAGAGAAGCTCGACACGACGTCATCTCGACCGCAAGCCGCGGACAGTTCTATCGTCCGGGACGAAGCGGAGAGACCCCTGTATTTTCACTTCCCGCGCAGCAAACGCCGCCAACGTGCAAGGGCAGGGAAGCCCAAAACAGAAAGGCCTCGGATCGCTCCGAGGCCTTTCTGCATAAGGGATAAAAGGCATTGAGCCCGGCTCGCCAATGCGATCCGACCGGGCTCGTTCGCCTTCTTAGTACATGCCGTCCATACCGCCGTGGTTGTGACCGCCGCCCGCCGGAGCTTCCTTCTTCTCCGGGATCTCAGCGATGATCGCTTCCGTCGTCAGCAGCAGGCCCGAGATCGACGCCGCATTCTGCAGCGCGGTCCGCGTCACCTTGGTCGGGTCGATAACGCCGGCAACCACCAGGTCTTCGTACACGCCGGTTCCGGCGTTGTAACCGAAGTTGGCTTCCTTCGACTCGTGGATCTTGCCGATCACAACCGCGCCCTCTTCGCCCGCGTTCGAGACGATCATGCGCAGCGGCTCTTCGATCGCGCGACGGATGATCGAAGCACCGATCTTCTCATCGCCTTCCAGCGTCTTGATCAGCGCGTCGACCGCCGGGGTGCAGCGGATCAGCGCCACGCCGCCGCCGGGGACGATGCCTTCCTCGACCGCAGCACGCGTCGCGTGCATCGCATCCTCAACGCGAGCCTTCTTTTCCTTCATCTCGGTCTCGGTCGCAGCTCCAACCTTGATCACCGCAACGCCGCCCACCAGCTTGGCCAGGCGCTCCTGCAGCTTCTCACGGTCGTAGTCCGAGGTGGTCTTCTCGACCTGCGCGCGAATCTCCTTCACGCGGCCCGCGATGTCGTCATCCTGTCCGCCGCCATCGACGATCGTCGTGTTGTCCTTGTCGATCGTGACGCGCTTCGCCGTGCCCAGGTCCTCGATCTTGACGCCCTCGAGCTTGATGCCCAGGTCTTCGGTGATCGCCTTGCCGCCGGTCAGGATCGCAATGTCCTGCAGCATCGCCTTGCGGCGGTCGCCAAAGCCAGGAGCCTTGACCGCAGCCACGTTCAGCGTGCCACGCAGCTTGTTCACCACCAGGGTCGCCAGCGCCTCGCCGTCCACGTCCTCAGCAATGATGACGAGCGGCTTCGCGGTGCGAGCAATCTGCTCGAGCAGCGGCAGCAGGTCCTTCATCGACGAGATCTTCTTCTCGTAGATCAGGATGTAGGGGTTCTCCAGAGCAACTTCCATGCGCTCGGCGTCGGTCACGAAGTACGGGCTCAGGTAGCCGCGGTCGAACTGCATGCCTTCGACAACGTCCAGCTGCGTCTCCATCGTGCGCGACTCTTCGACGGTGATCACGCCATCCTTGCCGACCTTGTTCATCGCCTCGGCAATGATCGTGCCGATCTGCGAGTCCGAGTTGGCCGAGATCGTGCCCACCTGAGCGATCATCTCGCCCGAAACCGGCTTCGAGAAGGTCGCCAGAGCGCCGCCCACAACCGTGCCGTTCTCATCGCGCTTGCCGATGATGGCCTCAACCGCCTTGTCGATGCCGCGCTTCAGCGCCGCCGGGTTCGCACCCGCTGCAACCGTCTTCACGCCTTCGCGGAAGATCGCCTGCGCCAGAACCGTCGCGGTCGTCGTACCGTCGCCGGCGATGTCCGAGGTCTTCGAGGCAACTTCCTTCACCAGCTGTGCGCCGATGTTCTCGAGCGAGTTCGCGAGCTCGATCTCCTTGGCCACGGTCACGCCGTCCTTGGTGATCGTCGGCGAACCGAACTTCTTCTCGATCACAACGTTGCGGCCCTTCGGTCCAAGGGTTACCTTCACTGCGTCAGCCAACGTGTTGACGCCGCGCAGGATAGCCTGCCGCGAATCTTCTCCGTGCAAGATCTGCTTTGCCATGATGCTGCTCCTATTACCGGTCTCTACCGGCAGAAAATCTGTTAGTTACTTCTATCTTTTGCCTTTGCCGCGAAGCGGCGTTCACAGCCGCGTCCGCCGCACGCAGTGCCTACTTGAGGATGCCGAGGACTTCTTCCTCGCGCATGATCAGGAACTCTTCGCCGTCCAGCTTGATCTCGGTGCCCGAGTACTTGCCGAACAGGATGGTGTCGCCAGCCTTCACGTCGAGCGGGAAGACCTTGCCTTCGTCGTTGGACTTACCCTTGCCGACGGAGACAACTTCACCCTGCTGGGGCTTCTCTTTTGCGGAGTCGGGGATGATGATGCCGCCACGGATGCTCTCGCCCTCTTCAACGCGCCGAACCAGGATGCGATCGTGAAGCGGAGTGAATGATGTCGTTGCCATTGTGTTACGTCTCCTCGTTCTTGAGTTGCCATCAGCGTTGCTGATGCAACGCTTTGTTGCCAGGGCACGATACAGGCCTGGGAGCCGCCACAACTTTCGCTGCAGCGCTGCAGACCGATCGCAGGATTTGGAAACGAGCCCAAGGGGCCGGGATGGAATGCTTTTAGCACTCAACCCCTTCGATTGCTAACAATAGGGGAGTCCCGGTGTGGATGTCAACAAGCAAGTTGTGAAATGTGAGTGAAAGCCACGCAGGTTCTCTACGCGCCCCCACCAACTCGCCGCTCATCCACTTGCACCCGAGGCCCTCGCCAACTTGCATCCTGAGGCAATCAGCGTCATCTCGACCGGAGTGACGGACAGCTTCACCGTCCGTCACGCAGTGGAGAGACCCCTGTATTTCGCCTTTGCCGTTGCCGTTGTCTGTCTTTGCCGTTGTCTGTTTTTCGCCGTCATCCTGAGCGCAGCGAAGGATCCCGAGACCGTGCATCACCCATACCGCTCGCACCTTTCTGCCAGCCGGGTGCCCCATCCTCGACGACAGCTTCATCGTGCGGCAGGCCGGGGTCCCCGCGAACGTGCGCGGTACCGATCCCGCTTGCGAGACCGCCTTTACTTGCTCTCCCGCTGCCGCCGCTGATCCCTATCCCTGATCCCTGTTTCCCTGTCAACCCCAAACCCATCCAACTCCAACAAAACAAACCACAATAAACTTGCCGAAATGTTCCCTCCAACCTGTTCTAATAGAAGTAGAGATCAAAATCAGCCCGGCCACTGTGCCGGGCTGTCGCATTTAACGCCGCACCAGCTCTAGAAACGACAAGACCTAAGTCCAGACTTCATTTGGACTTAGGTCTTTTTCTTTCTAGACTTTAGGACTTTCCCCGAGAGGGGGAGGGAGACCACCATGCAGACCCAAAAGCGCTTCCAATGCCGCCACATCTTCACCGACGGCCACCGTTGCGGCAGCCCCACACTGCTGCTCGAAACTCCCACCGAGACCCAGACCCACGAGGACTTCTGCTACTACCACCACACCACGCGCCGCCCGCAACCGCGCTCCCGCCAAGCCAACGAAGCCCCACCCAAACCGCCTTCGCCCTGCCCATCCCCGAGGATCGCAGCTCCATCCAGGCCGCCATCGGCCAGGTCCTCGCCCACATCGCCGCCAACACGCTCGATCCTCGCCGTGCCGGCCTTCTCCTCTACGGCCTGCAGATCGCCGCCCTCAACCTGCCGCCGCACCCTCGTCCGCACCCCCTCCTCGAGCGCGACGAGGTCCCCGAGCCGGTCACCGCCATCGTCACCCACCCCACCCACGGCCCCATCGCGCCCACCGCCGAGCTCGTCCCGCCTCCCGAGTACAAGTCCCTCGGCCGCCAGCTCTGGGAGGAGTTCGGCGATCCACCCACCGAATCCACCGCACCCGAGCCACCCGCACCCAGCATCCTCCCCAACCTCCAAGCCGCCGCCTCCACCTGCCCGATCCTCGCCCTTGCCGGGTGCCCCATCCTGGAACTGCACAAGGTTGCAACGTGCCGCAGAACGTGGGGTATCGAGCGCAGCGAGACCGTCTTTCTTCCAAGGGCCGAAACTCTCCGCCCACGCCGGATACCGAGTGCCCCATGTCTCGACCGCTGAGGCATGGGCTTCCGCGCTCTGCCCACCATCCTTCCCCAAGCGAAGAGGCGCCGATTCGTCCGCATCGCTCGCAGCCCCGGCGAGAATCCCGCTCCAAGCCGCACCACTCACGCTTGCTAAACTGGCTAGACCGCAGAAAAGCAACCGTGCGTCATCAGGAGTGATCGGCAGGGAATGGGAAGACTGAGTCCGTCGGCGTTGGCGCATCTGCTCTTAGTGGGCACGGTACTGGTTTGGGGAGCGACCTTTGTCCTGGTCAAGAACGCTCTGACCGACGTCTCTCCGCTCCTCTTCAACCTGATCCGGATGACGCTCGCCTTCGCGGTCCTCGCCGTGGTCAACCGCCGCGAGCTCGACGCGCATCACCCGTCGCGGCCTCGCCGCCGGAGCCCTCGTCGGCGTCTTCCTGGCCACCGGCTACCAGTTCCAGACCGCCGGCCTCCAGCTCACGACGCCCTCGAAGTCCGCCTTCCTCACCGGGTTAGTCGTCGTCTTCGTGCCGCTGCTGACGGCCCTCCCGTGGCTCCGTCCCTCCGGCACCCGAGCCCCCGGCTGGCCGGCCGGCCTCGGCGCGCTCCTGGCCTTCGCCGGCCTGCTGCTGCTGACCACGCCCCCCGGCACCGCCTGGCAGCATCTTTTTGCCTCCATCGGCCTGGGCGACTGGCTGACGCTGGCCTGCGCGGTCGCCTTCGCCGGCCATCTCCTCGCGCTCGGCCACGTCTCGCCCGGCCTGCCCTCGGGCCAGCTGGCGACCGTGCAGATCGGCGTCGCGGCCGTCGTCATGGCCCTCACCCTGCCGCTCGGCGAGCACCCGCATCTCCACCTGACGCCGCGTTTACTGGTGGCCCTGGCGGTGACCAGCGTCCTCGCCACCGCCGCCGCCTTCACCATCCAGAGCTGGGCCCAGAAGCACCTCCCGCCCACCCACACGGCGGTCATCCTCTCCCTCGAACCCGTCTTCGCCTGGCTGACGGCCCTCGCATTTTTCCACGAAAATCTGGGCCTCCGCTCGCTCGAGGGCGCCGCGCTCATCCTCGCCGGAATCGCCCTCACCGAGCTGGTTCCCGTCGTCGCCGCCCCCTCCCAGATTCCCGTCTGACGTGGCCCGCTTGCATCAGATTGTTGCAGGCCTGACACTTTTGCCAAAGAGTTGGCGTCTAATCAAGTTGGAAGGCCACAGCCATCCCGCAGCGCGACTATACTCAAACCTTGGGCGGATCGGTTACCCTTGTCAACCGGGCGAATCGAATGGGGCGAGTGTAGGAAGCGCAGTTTGCTCGGGTGGCATCGGGCCACGCAACTCGAACAGCACGAAATGAGGTCAGACTTAGCAATGGAAACTTCGACACGCAAGACAAACTCCGGGAAGACGCTGTTCGCGCGCCTGGCCGTCTCCAGTAGCCGTCGGCTCACCACGACCTTTGTGCTGATGGGGACCCTCTCGGTTGGGATCTTGGCCGGCTCCGTGCTGACCCGCAACGTCAGCGGCAAGGAGCAGCAGGCGGTGGACTCCTCCGATGCGCGGCCGCTGGTCATCCCCAACCCGGCCAGCCTCTCGAACGGTTTCTCCCAGATCGTGAAGCAGGTTGGACCGGCGGTGGTCAACATCAACACCGAGGAGCTGCCCAAGTCGTCGACCACGCTGAAACACAAGCGCAATCCGCATGGCCCGATCCAGCAGGATCCCAACGGCGACGATGGCAGCGATGATGACAGCCAGCAGGGACCTCCCGGCGACATGCAGGACTTCTTCAACCGCTTCTTCGGCGGTCAGGGCGGTCAGGGCGGCGATGACGACGGCGGCGGTTCCCGGCGCGCCCTCGGCTCGGGCTTCATCGTGGACTCGCGCGGTTACATCATCACCAACAACCACGTCGTCGATAAGGCCGACCGCATCTACGTGAAGCTCTCGACCGATCCCGACGGTGGCCCCGGCGACGAAGGCCGCCCGGCACACGTGGTCGGCGTCGATAAGGACACCGACATCGCCGTGATCAAGATCGACGCCAAGGAGCCGCTGCCGACGGTGAAGCTGGGCAACTCCGACGGCGCGCAGGTCGGCGACTGGGTGCTGGCCATCGGCAGCCCCTTCAACCTCTCGAAGACGGTGACCGCCGGTATCGTCTCGGCCAAGAACCGCACCATTGAAGAGGGTGGAGCGGCCAGCCAGTTCCAGCGCTTCATCCAGACCGACGCGGCGATCAATCCCGGCAACTCCGGCGGTCCGCTGGTCAACATGGCGGGCGAGGTCATCGGCGTCAACACCGCGATCTACACCCAGTCCGCGGGCTCCGAGGGCGTCGGCTTCGCCATGCCCGCCAACACCGTGGCCAGCGTCTACAACATGCTGATCGGACCGGAGCACAAGGTCGATTCGCGGATCGATCGGCATCAGCTTCCAGGCGGCGCTGCCCTCGGCGGTGGGTCGCATGTATGGCTTCTCGAACGGCGTGCTCATCAGCACCGTCGATCCGAATGCGGGCGCGGCGAAGGCTGGTCTGAAGCCGGGTGACGTGATCGTGTCGATCGATGGCCGTTCGATCAAGAACGGCGATGATCTGGTCGCAGGACATCTCCAGCCGCAAGGTGGGAAGCGTGGCGAAGCTCGGCTACATGCGCGACGGCAAGCAGGAGACCGCATCGGTAACGATCGGCGACCGCAGCAAGCTGCAGCCGCTCACCGCCTCCGCTGGAGACGACAACAGCGCTCCGCAGGAGTCGGATGCGGGCGAGGGCAAACTGGGAATCACCGTCTCGGCGCTGCCGCCCGCGGCTTCGGAGAAGATGGGTATCCCCGGTGGCGTCATGGTCACCAATGTGCGTCCCGGCTCCTTCGCCGAGGACATCAACCTGGGCAAGGGACTGGTCATCACGGCAATCAACCGCCGGCCGGTCACCGACGAGAGCAGCTACCGCAGCATCGTCTCGACGCTGAAGTCGGGCGATGACGTGGTGTTCGTGGTCCGCATCCCTGGACAGCGGGGCAACTCGTACGTCGGCGGAACGCTGCCGTAGCGCAGGCAGTCAATAAGCAAAACAGAAGGCGCGAATCAGATCCTCGATTCGCGCCTTCTGCTTTTTGAGTAGGAACGTCGTTCAGCGATGCGTTCGGTGATTCGAGACTGCCGCGTCCTCGCGATCAGGCGCTGGCGTGGGTCTGCTGCAGCGTATCGAGCAGGGTAAGCAGGATGCGGCGAAGCGCGGTCTCGCGGCCGGTCGGGTCGTACCACTCCTGCAAGGTGTGAATGCCGCCGCCGGTGCCGCCCGACTCCGAGCGCGATGGCCGGAATACCCAGCGAGAGCGGAAGATTGGCGTCGGTCGAGCCGATGCGCAGCTCGGTGCGCAGGTTCAGGTGGCGATCGACGGCGCGCACCGTATGCAGGATGCCGGCGTCGTCCGGGAGCGCGGCCGCGGGGCGGTCGCCGATGAGTTCGAGGAAGGTTCGCGCGGGCGCTACGGGCGCACCGCCGCGGCCGAGCAGCTGGGACGGAGGAGTTCTCCGTGCTCTGCGTTGAGGATGCGGCGCATCTGGAGCTCGGTCGCCAGCAGCTGGTCGGGATCGGTGGAGCGGAGATCGAGCAGCGCGGTGGCGACCTCCGGGATGGAGTTGATCGAGGTCCCTCCCGAGATCTGGCCGACGTTGAGCGTGGTGCGCGGGGTGCTGGGGAAGCGTCGAGCTCCGAGAGCGCGGCGAGCGCGCGGCTGAGCACGAAGATGGGGTTCGGCGTTCCGGCGTCGCTCCACGAGTGGCCGCCCGGGCCGGTGACCACGATGCGGAAGCGCCGGCTGCCCAGGCCGCGCGTGACCAGGGGGCCGTTGCCCGCGCCTTCAAGGGCAATGGACGGCGGCGATGCGGTTCGCATAGTCGCCCTTGAGGAAGAGCTGCCGCATGCCGCGCAGGTCGCCTTCGCCCTCCTCGCCCACGTTGGCGGCGAAGAGAACAGGGACCGGCGGCGTGATGTCGGCGAAGCGGAGCGCGGCGGCGATGCCGAGCAGGCCAGTCAGACCGGCCCCGTTGTCGCAGGCTCCCGGGCAGAGGATGCGCGTACCGTCCTCGATCGGATCGCAGGCGGTCTCGGCGGGGAAGACGGTGTCGAGGTGCGCGGAGAGCAGGACGAAGGGGCCGTTGGTGGGTTGGTCCGGGCCCGAGTTCGGCCAGTGCGTTGCCGGCGGCGTCGAGGTGCACGTTGCGGAGGCCAAGGGCACGGAAGCGCTCGAGGAACCAGGCGGCGCGGGCGCCTTCGCCGAAGGTGGGCGCGGGGATGGCGAGCATCTCCAGCAGCCATTGCCGCAACTGCGGCTGGTGCAGATGCAGCCAATGGAAGGCGCGATGGACGGCGGTGAGAGCGGCGAGACGGCCGATGCGCTGGTGGGCCTCGGCGTGCGCGATGTGGTTCGTCTGGATCATTGCTTGGTCTGGTGTATCACGATTCGTCTTCCGAGCGAGTGTGGCGGATACTCGACGGACACCAGGAAGAGGCCGCTCGCCGGAGCAGTGGGTCCGGCGGCGGAGCGGTTGCGCGCGGCCAGAATGCCGGGGATGGCGTCGGCCGCGAGCCGTCGCGCCCCGATGTCGACGAAGGTGCCGACCAGGTTGCGGACCATGTGGTGCAGGAAGCCGTTGCCGGTGACGCGATAGAGGTAGAGATCTCCCTCCTGCTGCCAGGTGGAGTCGAAGATGGTGCGGACGGCGTCCTTCTGGCTGTGCGGCTCTCCGCGTTCGAGCGAGCGCGTTGCGGGTCGCAAGGTCTGGGTCCGAGGCGGCGAAGGAGGTGAAGTCGTGCTCGCCGAGAAGCTGGGGCGCTGCCTGCTGCAGACGGTCGAGATCGAGGGGCCAGCGGCAGTCCCAGACGAAGGGCGCGAGCATCGGCGAGCAGATGCGCTCGGGGCCGGACGCCGGGCTGGGTTCCGTTTTGGGAAGGACCGTTCTGGGAAAGATGCGGTACTCGTAGGTCTTGCGCAGGACGCTGTGGCGGGCGTGGAAGCTTGCGGGAACCGCCTCGATGCTGAGGATGCGAATGCTGGGGGGCAGCGCGCGGTTGAGGGCGCGATGCAGGTTGGCGGCGGGGATGGGCGCGGCGATCGAGAAGGATGCAACCTGCGCGAGCGCGTGGACGCCGGTATCGGTGCGGCCGGAGCCCTGGGGCAGCACGCTCTCGCCGGTCACGTGGGCGATGGCCTGGGCAAGCGTGCCCTGAACGGTGGGGAGATGCGGTTGGATCTGCCACCCGTGAAAGGGGGTGCCGTCGTAGGTAAGGATGGTCTTCCAGTGCTGCATGGGCTTTTTGGACGGTAACACGATGGGAGGGAAGACTGAAATCGGGATTGCGTCCTCTGCGTCGGTTATGTCGGTTATCTTGACATTGACGTGGGCGGGCGCAGACTGCGATGCAGGCTATCGGCCCGCTGCTCGCTGACTCCTGTTCCTCTCCCGCGATCCTACCGGGCCCCATGCAAATTCTCGAATGGAATGTCCTTGCCGTCGTTCGCCGCTGCTCGTCTGGCTGTGATGGTGGCAACGAGAGGCGTCGTCGAGCCTTCTGAGCGATTGGCTCGTGCTCGCTGCTGTCGATCCGTTATCTCTGCTCGTCATCTTACGTGCTCTGCCCAGGAGGGCTTGATCCTATGCGATTCACACAATTGCAACGGTCGTTCGCTGATTTGTTTGCTGTTCGGGATAACGGGCGCGGGTACCGCCGTTCTCCATGCGCAGGACGATGGCACCAACGGACCGCCCAAGGTGCTGGTGATCCAGCGGGAGTTCACCAAGCCGGGCAAGGGCGGCGCGCTGCACGAGAAGACCGAGGCGGCGTATATCCACGCACTGGCGGCAGCCGGAGCGAAGCCCCGATACCTGGCGATGGTGTCGTTGTCGGGGCGGTCGCGGGCTCTATTCTTCAGCGGATATCCGTCCTTGGCTGCCTGGGAGGAGGAGAGCAAGAGTGTCGATGCCGATGCGGCGCTGTCGGCCGCGCTTGATCGGGCGAACGTCGCAGATGGAGATCTCTTGTCGGAGACGACCGCGAGCGTGTGGGTGCGTCGCGACGATCTCAGCCTGAACAGTGGCAATCTGCTGGGTGTGCGGTTCATGGAGATCCGGCAGTTCATGGTGCGCCCCGGTCACGCGCGGGAGTGGGATGAGTTGGTGAAGCTGGTGATGGCCGGCTATAGCGGGGTGCCCCAGATGAACTGGGTGACCTTTGAGTCGCAGTATGGGCCGGAAGGCCACGCCTTCCTCGTCATCACGCGGCTCAAGTCGATGGCCGATGCGGACCAGATGCTGGGGCAGGACAAGGGATTTGCCGAGGCGTTGGGGGAGGAGCGCCTGAAGAAGCTGGCCGCGCTGGAGGCCGCGTGCCTGGAGTCGCAGCAGACGAACCTGTTCCAGATCAGCCCGAAGATGAGCTATCCCCCGGAGGCCTGGGTGAAAGCGGAGCCTTCCTTCTGGAAGCCGAAGCCAGCGGTCATCTCGGCGAAGAAGGCGGAGGCCAAGCCAGCGCAGTAGGAGCGGCTGGCGTACAGCTCTGATGGGCGTGCAAGAGAACAACGGGTGCCACCGTTCTCGGGGCAGATTGCGGAAGGCCATGAGCGGTGGAGGAGCTTGGTATACTCCGGTGTACCCAGCGAGAGATGGATTTTGTAGCGAAAAGAGTTCTTATTGCGGAACCGAGCCCATCTCAGGTACGTACGGATAGAGAACGGCGAAAGAGTAGGAGAGGGTGACTAAACGTGTGCCCTTTTGGATCGAATAGGGCCTGCGCGGACATCTAGAACTTCGTTACGACATAAGACAAGATTGGCACGGAACTGTAACGGTAGTTCGCATGCGGACGGCATCGGCTCTTTTGGCCTGATGTCTGCGACGAGCACTGTGTTTGATTTGGATGAAGGCGGGAGAACGCAACGTGAGACTAAAAGATTTGCAGGCGACAGCAGCGGTCTGTCTGGTATTGGTGAGTGGGGTCACAACGACACCGGGATTTGCGCAGCAGCAGACGGCTCCGCCCCAGACCGTGAGCAACCCGACGGCAGCGGCGCCCGCGGCTCCGATCCAAAACGATACGACGGGAAATTCGGGCCTGCCCCCGGCCCCGGCACCGAAGCTGACGCAGCCTCTGTTTCTGCGGGATACGGGCAAGGACTATGGCCGGCCGAAGAGTCACTTCTGGAATCCGTTGGCGCCCTATACGGCGACGAACGTGCCGCTTCCTCGGCTGGGGAATACCCCGGCGCTGGATGATCTGCTCAAGGACGGCAAGATCTACCTGAGCCTGTCGGAGGCGATCACGCTGGCGCTCGAGAACAACTACGATATCGCGATCGCGCGGATTAACCTGGATATCGCCGACACGGACCTGCTGCGGGCGAAGGCGGGATCGACTGCTGCGCGGCGTCTCCACCGGTCTGGTGACCGGCACCCTGGGCGGCGGCACCTCAACCATCACCGGCGGCGGCGGACCCGGTGCCGGCGGCACCTCCACCGGTACGGGCGGCGGCGGCACCGGCGCGGGTGGACTCGTGTTAAGCACAAATGGCGCTCGGACCGACGCCCGAGGTGCTGGACCCCACACTGACGGGCACACTGGAGTACGAGGCGCAGAGCACGCCGTCGGCGAGCCCGCTGTTCACCGGCGGTTTGCCCTATACCTATACGGACACCTCGACCTACAACTTCAATTACAACCAGGGTTTTTTGACCGGCACGCAGTTGACGGTGGGCTTCGACAATACCCGCATCTCGACCAACAATCCCTTCAATGTCTACAGCCCGCAGCTGACCAGCAGCTTCCAGGCCACCGTGACGCAGCACCTGTTGCAGGGATTTGGCACCGGCATCAACGGGCGCTTTATTCTGCAGGCGAAGAACGACCGGCGGATCACCGACTCGGCGTTCCGGCAGCAGCTGCTGTACACCGTCAACCAGGTGGAGAACATCTACTGGGCGCTGGTGAGCGCGTATGAGGATGAGCAGGCGAAGGAGCGGGCGCTGGCGCAGTCGACGCAGTTGACGGCGGACAATCGGCGGCAGCTGGAGATTGGAACGCTGGCGCCGCTGGATGTGGTGAACTCGGATGCGTCGGTGGCCAGCGATAAGCAGGCGCTGATCGCGGCGAAGACCAACCTCGAGTATCAGCAGCTGATCATGAAGCAGGCGATCGCGCGCAACCTGAATGACCCGCAGCTGTCGGCGGCGCCGGTGATCCCGACCGATCGCGTGGGCCTGGACCGGCTGCCGGAAGAGGACATGCCGGTCGAGGATCTGGTGCGCGAGGCATACGTGAACAACCCGCAGATCGAGCAGGCGGTGTTGAACATGAAGAACAACCAGATCACGATCAAGGCGGAGAAGAACGGTCTGCTGCCCGTCGTGGACGCCTATGCGTTCTATGGCGGAAACGCGCTGGGCGGCGCGCAGAATCCGGACGCGATGAACTTCAGTACAGGCTGCGCTTTATCCGCCGGGTATCGTTCCCGTCGATGGGGTACGGGTCGGTGTTGGAGAATATGTTCAACAACAGCTCGCCGAACAAGGGCGTGGGCGTGAATATCACGCTGCCGTTCCGCAACCGGGCGGCGCAGGCGGACCAGGCGCGGTCGCAGATGGAGTATCGCCAGTCGCAGATGCGGCTGCAGCAGCTCTATACGCAGATCCGGATCCAGGTGATCAACGCGCAGTATGCGTTGACCAACGACCGCGCGCAGGTGGCCGCGGCGCAGGCGGCGCGGGACTATGCGGCAGCAGAGTCTGGACGCGGAGCAGAAGAAGTACAAGCTGGGCGCTTCGACCACGGCGAATGTGCTGCAGCAGGGAAGGCAGTTGGCGATCTCGGAGAATACGCTGATCTCGGATACGGCAGCGTATGCGCGGGATCGCGCGGCGCTGCTGCAACTGCTCTCGAATACGCTGGACCGGTACGGCATCAGCATTGAGGGTGCCGCAGCGGGAACATCGACGCAGCACCCGGTGATTCCGGGGCTGACGGCGCCGACAGACCGAGCCGGTTCCGAAGCCGATCTCGGGTGCTCCGGCATCGGCTCCTTCGATGTAGGCTTGGCGCTGCGGATTGGGCGATGCAAAGGAAAGGCTCGAGCTTCGGCTCGGGCCTTTTCTTTGTTGCGTCTTCCTACAGGTCGAGCGATAGACTGGACGCCTATGAGCGGAGCAACGGAGCGGAGTCGGGAAGTTGAATGCGTTGGCGCAGGCGGCTTCGGCCTATCTGCGGTCGGCGATGCATCAGCCGGTGGACTGGCAGGAGTGGGGCGAGGCGGCGTTCGCGCGGGCCGAGCGTGAGGACAAGCCGATGCTGCTGGACATCGGTGCGGTGTGGTGCCACTGGTGCCACGTGATGGATCGCGAGAGCTATGAGGACGCGGCGACGGCGAAGATCATCAATGAACACTTCATCGCGGTGAAGGTGGACCGGGACGAGCGGCCGGATGTGGATACGCGCTACCAGGCGGCGGTGTCTGTCGATCAGCGGGCAAGGGGGCTGGCCGCTGACGGCGTTTCTGACGCCCGATGGCCGGCCGTTCTTTGGCGGAACGTACTTTCCTCCGGATGACCGGCATGGGCGGCCGAGCCTGAAGCGGGTGCTGCTGACGATGGCGGAGGCGTTCCAGCAGCCGGCGCGCCGAGGTGAACGACTCCGCGGGCAGCGTGATGCAGGCGATCGAGCACAATGAGTCGTTCGAGGGAAGCGCGCCGAACCCGGGTGCGGAGCTGCTGGAGAAGATGATCGCCTCGGCGCTGAAGCAGTTCGATAGCCGGCATGGCGGGTTTGGATCGCAGCCGAAGTTTCCCCACTCGAGCGCGCTGGATCTGCTGCTCGATGCGGCGTCGCGGGCGACGGCGACTGAGCCGAAGGTCAACGAGGCGGCGAAGCAGGCGGCGATGGTGACGCTCGAGAAGATGTCGAAGGGCGGGATCTACGACCATCTGGCGGGCGGGTTTCATCGCTATAGCGTGGATGAGCGCTGGGTGGTGCCGCACTTCGAGAAGATGGCGTACGACAACAGCGAGCTGCTGAAGAACTACGTGCACGCCTTCCAGAGCCTTTGCCGAGCCGGAGTGTGCGCGGGTGGCGCGGGAGACGATGGCGTGGATGGATGAGTGGCTCAGCGATCGGGAGCGCGGCGGCTTTTATGCGTCGCAGGATGCGGACTACTCGCTCGACGACGATGGCGACTACTTTACCTGGACGCGACGAGGAAGCGGCGGCTGTGTTGACGCCGGAGGAGATGGCGGTCGCGGGGCCGTTCTACGACATCGGCGAGATCGGCGATATGCACCACAATCCGGCGAAGAATGTGCTGCATGTGACGCGCACGCTCGAGTCGGTGGCGAAGGCGGCTGGCATGCATGTGGACGCAGCGCGCGAGCTGCTGACTGCGGCCAGGCGCAAGCTGTATGCGGCGCGGCAGACGCGGCCGACTCCCTATGTCGACAAGACGATGTACACGGGGTGGAACGGGATGTGCATCTCGGCGTACCTGGAGGCGGCGCGGGTGTTGGATGTGCCTGAGGCGCGGGCGTTCGCGCTGAAGTCGCTCGACCGGCTGTTGGCTGCGGCATGGGATGAGAAGACGGGCATGGCGCATGTGGTCGCGTATGGCGAGGTGGATGGCACAGGGCGCCCGGGTGCCCGGGATTCTGGATGACTACGTGTTTGCCGGGCACGCGGCGCTGGATGCGTGGGAGGCGACCGGCGAGCTGCGCTACTACAGCGCCGCTGAGGCGATTGCGGAGGCTAGCGTGGCGCGGTTTTACGATGCGGCGGGTGCCGGTTTCTTCGATACAGAGGCCGCGTCTGATGGCGAGAAGCGGCTGGGTGCGCTGACCGCGCGCCGGAAGCCGCTGCAGGACTCGCCGACTCCCGCGGGCAATGCGGTGGGCGCGGCGCTGCTGCTGCGTTTGGCGGCGCTGAACGGCAACCCGAGCTACGTGGCGAAGGCGCAGGCGACGCTGGAGACGTTCGCCGGCGTCGTAGAGCATTTGGGGTTGTACGCGGCGAGTTATGGACTGGCGCTGCAGCGGTTGGTCCAGCCGCCGGTGCAGGTCTGCGTCGTTGGCGAGGATGCGGAGGCGCGGCGACTGGAGGCGGCTGCGTTGGCGCGGTTTGCGGTGAACAAGACAGTCGTGCGGCTGCGCCGGGATCAGCTGACATCGCTGCCGCCCGCGCTGGCGGAGACGTTGCCGCATCTGCCGGCGCTGCAGGCGGCGGATATCGGAAGCTTTGCGGTGATTTGCAGCGGGAACGCATGCCTGCCGCCGGTGACCGATGTTGTGAGTCTGAGGACTGCACTGAACGGGGTGCTGTAACACAGACGCAGTGGGTTCCCAGCCTGCATCCGTCGGCGGGAACCCTGACTGGTAAGTGCGGCGGCGGCTTAGCCGACTAAAGGTTGCGACGAGGGTGGTGCAGTGGGGTCGGTGTGCTGCATCAGGAGCATGTTGGCGGGGTCGGTGCCGAGAGGGATGCCTCGCGCTCGAAGGCCTTGAGGATGCGGAGGCGGAGCTCGCGGAGGACGGCATCCTTCTGGCGGATGCGGACGCGGATGCTGATGGGATAGACCACCTCGCGGCCCTTGATCTGATCGAGGCCAGGGACCTCGGGGTCGGCCATGACGATCTGTGCGAAGGCGGGGTCATTGCGGACCTCGAGGGCGACCTTGCGCAGGATCGCGAGGACGCGGTCGGGGTCGGCGCTGGCGTCGACGCTGACATTCAGGGCGGCGACGGAGAAGTCGCGGGAGAGGTTGGCGACGGTGGCGATCTGGCTGTTGGGGATGATGTAGAGGGTGCCGTCGGCGTCGCGCAGGGTGGTGCAGCGGAGGCTCATGTCGACGACGGTGCCGGAGAGGCTGGCGATCTTGACGGTTTCGCCCACGTTGTACTGGTCCTCGACGAGGATGAGGATGCCGTTGATCATGTCCTTGAAGATGCTCTGTGCGCCGAGGCCGATGCCGACGCCGAGCACGCCGGCGGAGGCGAGCAGGGGAGTGAGATTGATCTCGAAGACGGACAGAATATGCAGTAGGACGATGAATCCGATGATGGCGTAGGCAGTAGCCCGAATGATGGAGGCCATGGTGCGCAACTGGGAGGCGCGCTGGGAGTTGCCCACCTGCCGGTCGGCGAGTTTGAGCATGCGATGAACGAAGAACTGGACGATGCGCTGGAGAACGAAGGCAAGGACGAGGACGACCAGGATGCGGGGCAGGTCGTACTGGATGAAGGTGAGGATGTCGCTGTGCCAGCCGCGCTTGAGGGCCTGGAGGGTTCGCTCCTCGGCGGGATGTTCCGCGATCACTTGCTGGGCGAGGTCGGTTAGGAGCATGATTTCGGTGTCTCGTTTCTGAAGATGCTGGACCTTTGGACAGAATAGGCCAGATCGAGGCTCCCTTGGAGGCCTGCCCCAAAATGGGATGCGGCTCGCGCAGAGAGGATGGCATGAGCGATGAACCAGAAAAAGAGGACGATAGGAGCAATTGGCGCCGGTGTGATCATCGGCTGTAGCTTGCTGTTGAGTGGACAGGCGGGGGCCCAAACGCCGTTAGGAGCGGACCCAATGCAGACCAATGTTCCGAGCTCTTCCGGTCACCCTACGGTTCCTATGGGGCGGCCGGTAGATCCGCTGGAAGCGGCGATGGCGGCGAGGACAAAGGCAGAACGCAATCTCGACCGGCAAAAGCACTTGGAAAGTGACACGAAACGGTTACTGGCTCTGGCGAACGAGTTGAACACTGAGATCGCCAGTTCGGGCCTGGAGACGATGACGCCGGAGATGCTGCGCAAGATGGACGAGATCGAGAAGCTGGCGCGCAGTGTGAAGGACAAGATGCGGGACTGAAGACAGTGGATATGGAGGATCGCGTCATGGCGAAGACAATGTGTTGGCCTGTGATGTTGGTCGTGGCTGGATTATTGGTTTGTGGGAGGAGTGCCGGAGCACAGACTGCGAGGCCCGGCTCGGACCAGGTTGATCCCGTTCAGATAACGCCTGGGCCGGCAAGAAGCGTGACTCCGGTTGCGTCCCAAGCTGGAACGCAACCCGTCAAGCAGACTGCGCTGGCGCTGCAGGCCCAGAAGCTGGTCGGCAATGGCTACGGAGCTGCAGGCCCGCGTGGAGAGAACAAACAAAGACATCCTGTCGTGCGAGGTGCTGCGGGAGGCGCAGGACATCGAGCAATATGCGCACCAGATGAAGAAGAACGATGTCGGGAAGTAGGGCTCTGTGGTCGCGGAGCAGTGAGGGTGGGACTCCGGCCGCCAGGTGGAGGTGGCGGCCTGGTTCCGATCGCCGAAGGTTCTCGCCCGGCGGGCCGCCGGCAAACGCTGACGGCGCCGGGTTACGTTACCTTTGATTGGCGCGGGAACAGATAGGAAGCGGATTGACCAGCTGGAGAAGGCATGCTGTAATGGCGCCTTTCGGGGAGACCATCCTACGACTACGTTGTGAGGAGAGCATTGCATGCACGCAGTGAACGGCTTGGTGTTGATCCTTCAAGGGCAGGTTTCGGACACAACGTATATTGGCGGCGGCGATGGCAGGACGTATCTCTGGATAGCAATGGGTGTGGGCGTGCTGGCGTTGCTGGCTGCGGCGCTGCTGGCACGGTCGGTGATCGCGCAGGATACGGGAACGGTTGAGATGCAGGTGATCTCGAACGCCATCCGCGAGGGCGCGGAGGCGTTCCTCAAGCGGCAGTATCGGACGATCGGAGCGCTGGCCGTGGTGCTGGCGGTGGTGGTGTTCTTCGGGTATCACCTTTCGGCGCGCACGGCTCCCTTCGCGCTGAAGACGGTGGTGAGCTTCCTGGTCGGCGCGACGTGCTCCGGGTTGGCTGGCTTCACCGGGATGTATGTGTCGATCCGCGCGAACATACGGACCGCCGCGGCGGCGCGGTCGAGCCTGAACCAGGCGCTGCAGATGGCGCTGCGCGGCGGCGCGGTGACGGGCTTGGTGGTGGTGGCGCTGTCGCTGCTGGGCGTGGGCGCGCTGTTCCTGTTCTTCGGTGGGCTCGAGAATCCGCAGGCGGTTCCGTATCAGCTGGTCGGGTTCGGATTTGGAGCGTCGCTGGTGGCGTTGTTTGCGCAGCTTGGGGGCGGAATCTATACCAAGGCGGCGGACGTGGGCGCGGATCTGGTGGGCAAGGTGGAGGCGGGGATTCCGGAGGACGATCCGCGCAATCCGGCGGTGATCGCCGACCTGGTGGGCGACAACGTGGGCGACTGCGCGGGACGCGGAGCGGATATCTTCGAGTCCACCGCGGCGGAGAACGTCGGCGCGATGATTCTGGGTGCGGCGCTGTATCCGGTCTTTGGCGTGAAGGGAATTCTGTTTCCGCTGATCGTGCATGCGATCAACCTGATTGCGAGCATCGTCGGCGTGGCCGTGGTGAAGACGACGGAGACGGAGAACCCGATGACGGCGTTGAACCGCGGGTTCTATCTGACCTCGGCGCTGGCGCTGGCGGGCTTTGCGGTCGCGGTGCATACGATGCTGAATGGGCCGGGCGTGGCGTGGCTGTGGCTGCTGGCGTGCGGCGTGGTCGGGATGGTGACGGCGTTCCTGTTTGTGTGGATCACGCAGTACTACACGGAGGCGCGGTACAGGCCGGTGAAGTCGATCGCCGAGGCGTCGTTGACCGGGCCGGCGACGAACATCATCGCGGGGCTCGCGGTGGGCATGGAGACGCCGGCGATTCCGGTGCTGGTGATCTCGTCGGCGCTGCTGCTGAGCTACTACTTCGGCGTGCAGGGACTGGCTGGTGTCTCGGGCGTGACGCGACTACGCGAAGGGCATCTATGGAACGGCGATCGCCACGATGGGGATGCTGAGCTGCGCGGCGTACATCCTGGCGATGGATACGTTCGGGCCGATCACGGACAATGCGGGCGGCATCATCGAGATGTCCAATCAGGCGGTGACGATCCGCGAGCGGACGGACAAGCTGGATTCGGCGGGCAACACGACCAAGGCGCTGACCAAGGGCTATGCGATTGGGTCGGCTTCGCTGGCGGCGTTCCTGCTGTTCTCCGCGTATCTTGAGGAGATACGCGCCATCGTGACGGACAAGGTGAGCCATGCGGGCGGTTATATGCCTGCGGGATGGAGCTTCACCAACATCAACCTGGCGGAGATTCCGGTATTTGCCGGAGCGCTGCTGGGCGCGATGCTGACCTATCTGTTCTCGTCGCTGGCGATCAAGGCGGTGGGACGAACGGCGCAGATGGTGGTGAAGGATGTGCGCGACCAGTTCCACGAGAACCCGGGAATCATGCTGGGGACGGCGAAGCCGGACTATGCGCGGTGCGTGAATATCGTAACCGGCGCGGCGCTGAAGGAGATGGTTCTGCCGGGATTGCTGGCGGTGGGATTGCCGGTTGCGGTGGGGCTGATCTTCCGCAACTTCAGTGCGCAGTATGGAGCGACCTCGGGGAGCTTGCTGCCGGGAACGATTCTGCCGGTGCCGGCGATTGCGGGGGTTCCGGTGAACCTGGCGGGCGCGCAGGCGGTTGCGGGGCTGTTGATGGTGGGGACGATCTCGGGCATCCTGCTGGCGATGCTGATGAACAACGGCGGCGGCGCGTGGGACAACGCCAAGAAGTTCATCGAGACCGGCCAATATGGCGGCAAGCGGTCGGAGGCGCACAAGGCAGCGGTCGTCGGCGATACGGTTGGCGATCCGTTCAAGGATACTGCGGGACCAAGCCTGCATGTGCTGATCAAGCTGCTGGCGACGATTACGCTGGTGTTGGCTCCGCTGTTTGTGTAGAGAGCTGCCGTTCGGAGCGGAGGGTGCAGGATGAGCCATCGAAGACGGAATGCCGGTACAATCGAACTGGCAGGCGGAGACGCCGAACGCCGACTATTGGTCTTAGTTGTCTAGGACTTGCGCTCTTGGCTGTAGAACCTTCGAAGGATATAAGTGCATGGCCCGTCAAACTTCACCCAGTCTTTCTGCCACCTCAACGTCCGGTTCTGTGGCGAGCGAAGGCGTGTTGAGCCGCGAACAGCTGATCGAGTTCTATCGGCTGATGTACCTGTCGCGGCGCACGGACGATCGCGAGATCGTGCTGAAGCGGCAGCAGAAGATCTTCTTCCAGATCTCCTGCGCGGGACATGAGGCGCTGCTGGTTGCCGCAGGCATGGCGCTGAAGCCGGGTTATGACTGGTTCTTTCCGTACTATCGCGATCGGGCGATCTGCCTGACGCTGGGCAATACCGTTGAGGAGCAGTTGCTGCAGGCGGTTGGCGCGGCGGACGATCCGGCGAGCGGCGGTCGTCAGATGCCTTCGCACTGGTCGAGCACGAAGCTGAACATCGTCTCGCCTTCGTCGTCGACGGCGACGCAATGTCTGCACGCGGTCGGATGCGCGGAGGCGGGAAGGTACTTCGCGCAGCATCCCGAGGCGGCGAAGACGCCTGATGTCCGCGAAGGGCATCGACTATCGCCAGTTCAAGGACGTGAAGTTCCATGGCGATGAGGTCGTGTATGTCTCGATCGGCGAGGGATCGACGAGTCAGGGCGAGTTCTGGGAGTCGCTGAATACGGCTTCGAACGGGAAGCTTCCGGTGCTGTATGTGGTCGAGGACAATGGCTATGCCATCTCGACGCCGGTGGAGGCGAATACGCCGGGCGGAAACATCTCGCGGCTGATTGCGAACTTCCCCAACTTCCACTTCGCCGAGGTGGATGGAACGGATCCGATTGCGAGCTATGCTGCGATGGTCGAGGCGGTTGCGTATTGCCGCTCGGGCAAAGGGCCTGCGCTGGTGCATGGACATGTGATTCGGCCGTACTCGCACTCGCTGTCGGATGACGAGCGGTTGTATCGCTCGGCTGCGGAGCTCGAGGCCGACGCGCAGCGGGATCCGATCTCGCGGATGCAGATGTGGCTGCTGCGCGAGGGGATTCTCGACGAAGCGGGCATCAATCGGCTGGAACGGCAGGTCGATGAGGAGGTGCAGCGCGCGGCGGATCGCGCGGTGAGCGCGGCGCTGCCGACGATCGAGTCGATCACGCGGCATGTTTACTCGGAGGACCTGAGCGTCACGGATGCTCGGTTCGCGACCGAGCCGCAGGCGACCGTGAGTGGTGAGGACGAGCGCACGATGGCCGATCTGATCAATCACTGCCTGAAGGACGAGATGCGGCGCGATGAGCGGATCGTCGTGTTTGGCGAAGATGTGGCCGATGCGACGCGCGATGAGGCGCTGCGCGAGGGCAAGCTGAAGGGCAAGGGCGGCGTGTTCAAGCTGACCCACGGATTGCAGACGGAGTTTGGCAACGATCGCTGCTGGAACTCGCCTTTGGCTGAGGCGAATATCGTTGGGCGCGCGATTGGAATGGCTGTGCGCGGGCTGAAGCCGGTGGTCGAGATTCAATTTTTCGATTACATATGGCCGGCCATGCACCAGATGCGCAATGAGTTGTCGGTGATGCGGTGGCGGTCGAATGGGACCTTCAGCTGCCCGCTGGTGATGCGGGTGCCGATCGGTGGCTATTTGACCGGTGGATCGATCTATCACTCGCAGTCGGGCGAGAGCATCTTTACGCATACGCCGGGCGTACGGGTGGTGATGCCGTCGAATGCGCTGGACGCGGCGGGACTGCTGCGGACGGCGATCCGGTGCGACGATCCGGTGCTGTTCCTCGAACACAAGCGGCTGTACCGCGAGACCTTTGGACGGGCGGCGTATCCGGGAGCCGGAGTACGCGATTCCGTTCGGCAAGGCGAAGATCGTCAAGCCGGGGAAAGATCTCACCGTGGTTACCTATGGTGCCGTGGTGCCGCGGGCGCTGCAGGCGGCGGTGAAGCTCGAGCGCGAGCAGGGCATCAGCGCCGAGGTGATCGACCTGCGGTCGCTGAGCCCGTACGACTGGGAGGCGATCGCGGAGTCGGTGAAGAAGACCAACCGCGTGATCATCGCCCATGAGGACATGCTGAGCTGGGGCTACGGCGCGGAGATCGCGGCGCGGATCAGCGATGAGCTGTTCCACGACCTGGATGCTCCGGTGCGACGGGTTGCGGCGATGGACACGTTCGTGGCCTACCAGCCGGTGCTCGAGGATGCGATTCTGCCGCAGCCGGAGCATCTGTATAAGGCGATGACCGAGTTGGCGGCGTTCTAGATAAGCGGGACTTATGGGAGGGGGATCCCCCCTCCCCCTATCTTGGACGCAAATCCTTTGCTTGCTGTGAGTTTGCAACGCATGTGCCGAGCCAAAATCGTCATTCTAAAAGGGTTGCGGCTAAAATCGTCTTTCTAAAGGATTTACGTGGAAACGAGAAAACCCCGGCGGATTCGCCGGGGTTTTCTTTCATCTCTATAACTACTGTAGCAGGTTGAATGGACCTTATCGGCAACTATATTGCCTTTGGTTTGTGATGGTTAGGTGCTTTTGGGGCTTGACAGGGATTCCGGTGGGCTTTTCGAACGAGAGCGAAATACAAGGGGTCTCTCCGCTGCAGCGGACGGTAAGACTGTCCGCTGCTTCGGTCGAGATGCCGTGCTCTTTCTCTGGGGCGGGATGATGTGCTTATAGCGCAAATTGCGGGCTCGTTCGGCGGCGCGCCTCGCGAGCAAGCTGGCGCGTTGGGCGAGAACTGCGGAGAGCTGGGGCAAAAAAGTGCGCGCAGTATGGGCGGTGCAGAGGGTATCGGGATCCTTCGCTGCGCTCAGGATGACGGCAAAAACAAACAACGGCGGTTAGGACGAGCCGCTGACGGCGGGGATTTTTTGAAAAATTCCTTTTTTTGTATGAATATGCAAGAAACCGTTTCATGGGGGTAAAAAGGAGCAACTTTTCGTCTGGGGGAGCGTCTTATTCAATGTAACAACTAGCCGAGATCAGCACTCCCCACGATTTCGGTTTCCCCTATCTGCACGACCCTCCCCACCTTTTGTGAGGCCTCCAGAACACCGGGGGCCTTAACGCCTTTAAGCGCTAAGTGCCCCTGGTGCTGAAGTTATGCGACATGAGCGCGGAGGAATTCAGCGGTCGAGGGCGGCAGCGCCGGCTCCGTGGAAGAGGATCATGAGGGCGAGAGCGATGAGGGCGAGGGTGTACTCGGCACCGTGGTAGCCCTGGTGGAGGTTGACGAAGAGGAATGCGACCAGCATGTTGCCGGCGACCATGAAGGCGGTGAAGCGGGTGAAGAGGCCGAGGACAAGCAGGATGCCGCCGAGGAACTCGGTGAGGGCGGAGACGTAGCCCAACCAGTAGGGTAGGCCGAGGGTGGCGACGAAGTGGGCGAAGTGGTTGAGGCCGGAGAACAGATCGTGGCTGTGCACGCCGCCGAGTGGGGCGACCTTGGCCCATCCGTGAACGAACATGGCGACGCCGAGGACGAGACGCATGACAGAGGGCGCCAAAGGATTGCAGACCGGTGAGCCAGCGAACCATAAAAATTTCCTATCTCAATGTGGGGAGTTGTGGAGCTGTGAGTGGTTTGGTGTCGGGGGATGCGGGAAGGTACTGATCGAAGAAACGGGTGAATGCTTGCTGCCGCATGGCGGGGTTATCGGCGGGCGAGGCGGAAAGGTAGAGGGTGAACTTGGGGCTGGCGGCGTTGCGGTAGAGGGTGGCTGTCGGATCGCTGGGGTCTGGGTGGCGCGGGGCGCGCTGAGGAGGAGGAGCTTTGGGGTGGGGAGGGTGCTCAGGGTGGGGGTGATCTCGAAGCGGTCGTGGAAGAGAAGGCCGACGGGGAGGAGCTTGGTGCGGACGTCGGCATGGACGCGGTCGAGCAGGTTGGGGAGGGGTGCGTCGAGGAGGAGGGCGGGGGACTGCGGATGCTGGGCGGCGAGTTCGGTTGCGAGGGCGGCGCCGACGCCGGTGCCGAAGAGGACGATCTGGCTGGGCGCGAGGTGGCGGGAGGCGGTGAGGTACTGCCAGGCGAAGGCGGCGTCCTGCTGCATGCGGCGTTGGTTGGGATGGAGGGCGGCGCTTTGGCCGTAGCCGCGGTAGTCGAAGGCGAAGACGTTGATGCCGGCGGCGTGGAGGGCGGCGAGGGTGATGGGAGCGCTGGAGTCGGCGAGGGAGCCGTCGCCGCTGGGGAGGTAGAGGACGGTGGCGGTGGCGTAGCGGCTGCCGGGGGCTGCGGCGAGCCACCATCCGGTGAGCTGGGGCGTGGCGGATTCGTCGATGCCGAAGCGGATGGGGACGATGGGCGTGCCGGCGATGGCGGCGGGCGCGGAGGTGGAGCGCGAGGGGTGCAGGACGAGCTGCCACTGGCCCTGGTAGAAGAGGACGCAGAGGGTGAGATAGCCGCAGACGAGGGCGAGAAGAAGGATCAGGCCGATGGCTTTGAGGAGCCAGCGGGGATCGACGACCTCGGGATTGGGGTTGAGGGCGTAGGGATTGCGTTGGGGCGAGGGCGGGACCGCGGGCGACGGGGTGGGGCGCTGGGTGGATCTCGGCGGGCGGGAATGGGTCATGGTTTGGGTTGGTCTGCTTTTAGAACTCTAGCACCGAGGAGAAGTGGGTTGGCGGCATCGCTTAGGATAGGATGCTTTAGGAGAATGACTTGGCGCAATGGGTGAAGATCTGCGGCGTGGCGGATGCGCCGCGGCCGGGCAAGGTGATGGAGGTTGAGGTGGACGGCGTTGGCCTGTGTGTGGCGAACCTGAATGGGGAGCTGTCGGCGCTGGATAACCGGTGTCCGCACCAGGGAGGACCGCTGGGTCAGGGATGGATCGAGGGGGAGGCGGTGGTGTGCCCGTGGCATGGGTGGGAGTTCAGCGTGAAGACGGGGCTGGCGGAGTTTCCGGAGAACGAGCGGGTGGCGGTGTTTCCGGTGAAGGTGGAGGGAGACGCGGTGCTGGTGGATATCTCGTAAGCGATTTCGTAGGCGCGTTTTGATGCATTGCATCAGCGGGGGAATAGCCCTAGGTACTGAGGAAAACTTTCGCTTGTGGAATTAAAACTGGAAGTAAGCTGAGAGAAGAGATCAGCCATTCAGCGCTGATTTCAGGAGAGCCTCAATGAAGATCGGTCGCATTCTGTTTGCGGTTGTCGCGTTTGCGGTTCTGGTGGGTGCGGTTGCTCCTGCCAATGCTGCGGTTCGTCACCATCATCGTCATCATCACCGCCGGTAGTGAACGGCGTAGTCACTTCAACTGTCTTCAGCCCGGCCGATGAGGCCGGGCTTTTCCGTTGGTGCGAGAGGTGTAGGTGTTCGCTGGCGAACAGTCGTTTGCGATTATGGACAGGGCCTGGGGCGGCGCTTGCCGGATTGCGCTGTGAATGCGGGTGGTTGCGAGTCGAGGTGATTGGTCCGGGAAGTGCTTGTGTAGGGCGGTGGGGTGGTGTGTGCCGCCCGGAGGATCGCATGCAGACGTTGCTCCAGAACCTGCGCTTTGCGCTGCGCCAGTTGCGCAGGGCTCCAGGATTCACGTTGACGGTAGTGCTGACGCTGGCGCTGGGGATCGGAGCCAATGCCGCGGTGTTCACGATGTTCGACCAGGTGCTGCTGCGGATGCTGCCGGTGGAGCGGCCGAAGGAGTTGGTCCGGTTCCGGTGGACGGGGAGCTTCTCGGGTTCGGTGAGCGCCTTTGGCGGGGATATGTCGGACTACTTCTCGGTTCCGATGTACAAGGACCTGCGCGACCGGAACCGGGTGTTTTCGGGGATGCTGGCGGCGGACAAGGCCACGGTCGGGGTTTCATGGCGCAACCAGGCGGAGGATGAGGCCGCCGAGGTTGTGAGTGGCAACTACTTCGATGTGCTGGGACTGCGGCCGGCGCTGGGACGGCTGCTGCATGCCGGGGACGATACGGCGAAGAACGCGAATCCGGTGGTGGTGCTGAGCTACAACTACTGGAAGACGCGGTTTGCGGGCGCACGCGATGTGGTGGGGCAGACGGTGGGGATCAACGGGCATCCGTTTACGGTGGTGGGGGTGGCTCCGGAGAACTTCGACTCGGCGATTGGAGGGGATCGGCCGGGGGTGTTTGTGCCGGTGAGCATGGTCGAGGAGGCGGTGCCGTGGATGGTGATGACCGACAATTTGAACAATCATCGGTCGATCTGGCTGACGCTGGTGGCGCGGTTGAAGCCGGGGGTGACGCGAGCGCAGGCGGAGGCTGGGTTGGGGCCGCTGTGGCATGCGCTGCGGGCGAATGAGCTGCCGCTCTATACGAAGAGCACCGAGCGGTTCAGGCGGGGATTTCTGGATGAGTCGCGGCTGAAGGTGGTGGACGATTCGACGGGATTCTCGCCGGGGCGGATGGATTTGAAGACGCCGCTGGTGATCCTGATGAGCATGGCGGGGCTGCTGGTGGCGATGTGCGCGATCAACGTGGCGACGCTGCTGTTGCTGCGGGCGGCGGGCCGGGCGCGGGAGATGTCGATGCGCTATGCGCTGGGCGCGCGGCGCGGCCGGATCGTGGCGCAGCTGCTGCTGGAGGGCGGGCTGCTGGGAGCGGGCGGGGCGGTGGTGGGGCTGGCGATGGCGCCAGCTGGTGGCGAATCTGCTGGTGCGGCTGCTGACCAATGCGGATCCGGGACAGGAGCCGTACTCGTCGGCGGTGGATGGCGGGGTGCTGCTGTTTACGCTGGGGATCGCGGTGTTGACGAGCTTGCTGTTCAGCATCGCGCCGGTGCTGCACTTCCTGCGGCCGGATCTGGCGGGCGGGCTGCGGCAGCGGTCGGGGACGGCGTCGAAGGGGGCGCAACGCTTCCGTAAGGTGGCGGTGGGCGCGCAGATTGCGCTGAGCGTGCTGCTGCTGGGCGGCGCGGGGCTGTTCGTGCGGACGCTGGAGAATCTGCGGCAGCAGCAGGTGGGGTTCGAGCTTGGGCATCTGGTGACGTTCGGGATCGATCCGACGGAGTCGGGCTACGAGGGAGACCGGGTAGGCGCCGTGATGGCGAGCGCGCTGGAGGCGGTTGGCCGGATCCCGGGAGTTGTGTCCGTGGCAGGGACGACCGATCCGGAGTTGGAGGGGAATACGAATACCAGCGACTTTACGGTGGAGGGGCACAAGGCGGCCGAAGAGGAGGATATGGACTTCGAGGCGCCGTGGATCACGCCGGGATACTTTGCCACGCTGCGACAGCCACTGCTGGCGGGACGGGAGTTTACCGCGGGGGATGCCAAGACGGCGCCGAAGGTGGCGGTGGTGAGTCTGAAGTTTGCCAAGCGGTTCTTCGGCTCGGCGCAGAACGCGCTGGGGCGGATGGTGGCCACGGGCGAGGGCGATGGAGTGCGTCTCGATACGACGATTGTGGGCGTGGTGGGCGATGTGAAACACAAGGATCTGCGCAGCGATCCGGTGGCGACGGTGTATCGGCCGTATCTGCAGATGCGATCATCCGTTCGGGCTTGAGTTGTACGCGCGGACGATGCAGGCGCCGGAGACGGTGCTGCCGGCGATTCGGCAGAGCATGCATGGGGTGGATCCGACGCTGGTGGTCGAGGGACTGCGGACGATGGAGGATCAGGCGGACCGGAGCGCGTCGGATGAGCGGGCGCTGGCGATTCTGGCGATCGGCTTTTCGGGGCTGGCGATTGTGCTGGCCGGCGTGGGTCTGTATGGGGTGCTGGCGTATACGACGGAGCAGCGGACGCGGGAGATCGGCGTGCGGCTGGCGCTGGGAGCGCAGCGCGGCAATGTGGTGGTGCTGGTGGTGCGCGAGATGGCCGTGATCGCGGCGATTGCGACGGCGGTGGCGCTGCCGTCGGTCATGGGGCTGGGGCGGCTGTTCCGCAGCCAGCTGTACGGGGTGAAGGCGTCGGATCCGGGGACGCTGGCCGGAGCGGTGGCGCTGGCGGTGGTGATGGTCGCCCTGGCGGCGATGCTGCCGGCGTTCCGGGCGGCGTCGATCGAGCCGACGGAGGCGCTGCGCACGCGAGTAGCGTGCTCGCTTTAGGCGGGGACACGGGGCGGTCGCTGCGTCGAGCGGCACGCTGTGGTGAGGAGCTGCGAGCGATTGAGCAGGCTGGGTGGTGGCATATTGGCTGACTGCGGAGGTGTTGGCGAGAAGTGTGCGCGACAGTCTGGGCAGATGGTGCGGCGCAGTGCTCATGCCCTGGCTGCTGAGTTCTTCGCTGCGCTCAGGATGACGGCAAAGAACAACAGCAACCGGAAAAGCGAAATACAGGGGTCTCTCCACTGCGCAGCGGACGGTAGAGACTGTCCGCCGCTGTCGGTTGAGATGACGAGGTTGCAGGGATGCGTCCGTGAGGCGATTCATGGGGTGGATCGAATGGCATGTCATGTTGGTCTGGAAGGTCGGTGGATGATCGGCGGAAAAGTTGAGCAAATGGGCGAGGAAAATGGAGGCCGAATCGCGGCGACAGCATCTTTGCGGCGAAAACACAGGGTTGCGGTGGGGGTGGGTGCAACGAAATCGGCTCAGGACTGATAGAATCGATTGAATCCACTCCAAATAGCAGGAGAGGCAATGCAGGCAATACTCGCGCTGGAAGACGGGCGCATCTTTCGCGGTAAAGGTTTTGGCGCCAGAGTAGAACGCTCTGGCGAGGTGGTCTTCAATACATCGCTGACCGGGTACCAGGAGATCTTCACAGATCCTTCCTATGCGGGTCAGATCGTGGTTCTGACAAATCCACATATTGGGAACTATGGGACGACTCCGAGTGATGAGGAGGCCTCGCGGCCTTACATCGAGGGTCTGGTGACGCGCGAGTTCTCTCCGGTGAGCTCGAACTGGCGGTCGACGCAGGTCGCCGATGAGTATCTGGAGAAGAACGGCGTTCCGGTGATCGCGGAGATCGACACACGGGCGGTGGTGCGGCATCTGCGCGCCAACGGCGTGATGCGTGGCGTGATCGCAATCGGCGAGGCTCTCGATGAGCAGGCGCTGGTGGCGAAGGCGCGGGCCATCAAGAAGATGGACGGCACGGATCTCGCGAGCGTGGTGAGCACGAAGGTGAAGTACGAGTGGAGCGATGCGGAGCCGAAGAACCAGACCGGCGACAAGCTGCTGACGCGCCACGCGCGAGCCTGAGGCGAAGACCATGCACGTGGTGGCGTATGACTTCGGCATCAAGCAGAACATCCTGCGCATGTTGGCGCGGGAGAACTGCAAGGTGACGGTGGTTCCTTCGCGCACCCCGGCCGAAGAGGTGCTGGCGATGCAGCCGGATGGCGTGTTCTTCTCGAACGGGCCGGGCGATCCGGAGCCGCTGGACTATGCCATTGAGAACGTGCAGAAGCTGAAGGGCAAGGCTCCGATCTTTGGAATCTGCCTGGGGCATCAGATCTTCGGGCTGGCGCTGGGTGGCAAGACCTACAAGCTGAAGTTTGGACACCATGGCGGGAACCATCCGATCATGAATCACCAGACGGGCAAGGTCGAGATCACGGCGCAGAACCATAACTACAACGTGGATCCGGAGAGCCTGCCGGCCGATGTGGAGCGGACGCACACGAACCTGAACGATCAGACGCTGGCGGGGCTGCGGCATAAGACGGACCCGATGTTCAGTGTGCAGTACCACCCCGAGGCCAGCCCCGGACCGCACGACTCGCATTATCTCTTCCGGGATTTTCGGAAGATGATGGAAGAGTTCAAGAAGTAGTCGAGAGGTAGAGTCGGAGGACGCGATGGAGATCAACTTTCGAGCAGACCGGGAAGCACATCTGAGGACGCTTTGCGAGGAGATGGGCCGGAGCGTCGACGACTTTGTGACTGAGGCGATCCTGACCTTCATGGAAGACTACGAGGACGGTCGGGACGCTCAGGCAGCGTTAGCGGAAGGCGGGCCTACGATTCACGCTGGAAGAGATGGAGCGAGACTTTGGCCTGGACAGATCGAGATACCTGAGCAGCGCGAGAAGACAGCTTGAGAAGCTTGGGCCGCAGTGGAGGCGATCGAGGATCTCGGGATTTCATGCGGGAGCGACTCGTGGCGACATCCGCTGATCCTTGTGTGCTCGGCGAGCGTCCTTACTGGAGATTGGGCTGGCTGCCGGCGTTACCGGGTAGGCGACTACCGGCTGATCTGCTAGATCCGAGATGCCAGCAGTTAGTGGTAGTGGTCGTGAAGGTTGGACATAGACGGGATGTGTATTGAAAGGGACTGAAGGATTTATGGCGGTGATGCCGGAAATTTGGTTGTGGATGCAGTCCTCTCAGCGGCGATGGCCGCTTGTTTTTTGTGCGAAGGAACGGTTGGGCTGAGGCCTCGCCGATCGAAGAGATCGCTTTACCGGGCCGCGTGTGTTGAACGCCGCCGAGACGAGTTTCGACTTTCAAGGTTTGCTGGGAGAAGGATAGAGATGCCACGCAGGAATGACATTGCGAAGATTTTGGTGATCGGTTCGGGACCGATTGTGATTGGGCAGTCGGCCGAGTTCGATTACTCGGGGACGCAGGCGTGTAAGGCGCTGAAGGCCGAGGGGTATGAGGTGGTGCTGGTGAACTCCAACCCGGCGTCGATCATGACCGACCCCGAGGTTGCGGACCGCACCTATATTGAGCCTCTGACGGCTACCTATGTCGAGGAGATCCTCCGCGTCGAGGCCGAGATGATGGCCGGCAAGGAGGGCAAGTTCGCGGTGCTGCCGACGGTGGGCGGACAGACGGCGCTGAATCTGGCGGTCGATCTCGCCGATGCGGGCGTGCTGGAGCGGATGGGCATCGAGCTGATCGGCGCCAAGCTGGAGGCGATCAAGAAGGCCGAGGACCGGCTGCTGTTCAAGGACGCGATGAACAAGATCGGCCTGGACATGCCGCGCTCGGCGCTGGTGAACAACATCCGCGACGGCCTGGAGTTTGCGGGCAAGATCGGCTTCCCGGTGGTGATCCGGCCGAGCTTTACGCTGGGCGGCTCGGGCGGCGGCATTGCGTACAACCGCGAGGAGCTGATGGAGATTCTCGCGCGCGGACTCGACCTTTCGCCGGTGCATGAGTGCCTGCTCGAGGAGAGCGTGCTGGGCTGGAAGGAGTACGAGCTCGAGGTGGTGCGTGACCTGAAGGACAACGTCATCATCATCTGCTCGATTGAGAATTTTGATCCGATGGGCGTGCACACCGGCGACTCGATTACGGTTGCGCCGGCGCAGACGCTGACCGATCGCGAGTACCAGAGGATGCGCGATGCGGCGATCGCGGTGATTCGCGAGATCGGCGTGGAGACCGGCGGCAGCAACGTGCAGTTCGCGGTGAATCCGCAGACCGGGCGCATGACGGTGATCGAGATGAATCCGCGTGTGTCGCGGTCGTCGGCGCTGGCGTCGAAGGCGACGGGCTTCCCGATTGCGAAGATCGCGGCGCGGCTGGCGGTGGGTTATACGCTCGATGAGATTCAGAACGACATCACGAAGGCGACGCCGGCTTGCTTTGAGCCGACCATCGACTACGTGGTGGTGAAGATTCCGAAGTGGCAGTTTGAGAAGTTCCCCGGAGCCGATGAGGTGCTTGGCCCGCAGATGAAGTCGGTGGGCGAGGTGATGGCCATCGGCAGGACCTTCAAGGAAGCGATGATGAAGGCGGTGCGGTCGCTGGAGACGGGCAAGAAGGCGACGGCGGATGACATCGAACCGCGGCGGTCTGACGCAGCGTCTGGTGACGCCGCATCCGGAGCGGCTGTCGTATGTGCGCTATGCCTTCGAGACCGGCATGAGCGTGCGTGAGGTTGCGCGGCTGACCGGGATGGACCCGTGGTTCCTGCACCAGATGAAGCAGATCACGGATGAGATCAAGGCCATCGGCGGCAAGACGATTGAGAATGTAACCGCCGAGGATCTGCGCGCGGCGAAGCGGATGGGTATCTCCGACGAGCGGCTGGCGGCGTGCTGGGGTCTGACGGGTGCCGAGGGCACGGCGGCGGTGCGTGCGCTGCGCAAGAAGCTGAACGTGATGCCGGTGTACAAGCTGGTGGATACGTGCGCGGCCGAGTTCGAGAGCTTCACGCCGTATCTGTATAGCTGCTACGACGAAGAGGACGAGGCGCCGGCGACCAATCGCAAGAAGATCATGATCCTGGGCAGCGGACCGAATCGCATCGGGCAGGGCATCGAGTTCGACTACTGCTGCTGCCATGCGGCCTTCGCGCTGCGTGAGGACGGCTACGAGACGATCATGGTGAACTGCAACCCGGAGACGGTGTCGACCGACTACGACACCAGCGACCGGTTGTACTTCGAGCCGCTGACGCTCGAGGACGTGCTCGCGGTGTATGAGCACGAGGCCGCGTCGGGCGCGGAGATCGGCATGATTGTGCAGTTCGGTGGACAGACGCCGCTGAATCTTTCGCTGCCGCTGAAGAAGGCGGGCGTGCCGATCATTGGAACGTCGCCGGAGTCGATCGATCTGGCCGAGGACCGCAAGCGGTTCGGCAAGCTGATCGAGGAGCTGGAGATTCCGCAGCCTGAGGGCGCGATGGCGACCAGCGTGGAAGAGGCTCTGGCTGGGGCGAACCGCGTTGGGTATCCGGTGCTGGTGCGGCCTTCGTATGTGCTGGGCGGACGCGCGATGGTGATCGCGTATGACGACGAGGCGATTGTGCGCTACATGAGCACGGCGATTGAGTACTCGCAGGAGCGGCCGGTGCTGATCGACCACTTCCTCGAGGATGCGATCGAGTGCGATGTGGACGCGCTGTGCGATGGCGATGATGTGGTGATCGCGGGCATCATGCAGCATATCGAGGAGGCCGGTATTCACTCGGGCGACTCGTCGTGCGTGCTGCCGGCGGTGGATCTGCCGGCCGAGGTGCTGGCGACGATTCGCAGCTACACGCGCAAGCTGGCGATGGCGCTTGAATGTGATCGGTCTGGTGAACATTCAGTTCGCGATCCAGCGCGGCAAGGTGTTTGTGATCGAGGTCAATCCGCGCGCGTCGCGTACGGTGCCGTATGTGTCGAAGGCGACGGGGATTCCGCTGGCGAAGATCGCTTCGCGGCTGATGGTCGGGCAGAAGCTGAAGGCGCTGCTGCCGGAGCAGGTGAAGAGCGGCAAGGATCTGGAGACGGGATCGAACTTCTTCGTGAAGTCGCCGGTGTTCCCGTGGGGCAAGTTCCCGGGCGTGGACACGGTGCTGGGACCGGAGATGAAGTCGACCGGCGAGGTGATGGGCGTCTCCGATAACTTCGGCGAGGCGTTTGCCAAGGCGCAGATCGCGGCCGGGCAGGTGCTGCCGATGCAGGGCACGATCTTCCTGAGCGTGAACGATCACGATAAGGAGGGCCTGGTGCCGCTGGCGAAGGAGTTCATCAACATGGGCTTCCATCTGGTGGCGACGCACGGAACGGCGGCGGTGCTGGAGCAGGCTGGGCTGCAGCCGGAGCGCGTGTACAAGGTGAAGGAAGGCCGTCCGAATGTGGTCGACCTGATCAAGAGCGACCGGATTCAGCTGATCGTGAACACGCCGCGCGGGCAGGATACGTTCTTCGACGAGAAGGCGATCCGGCGGGCTGCGGTGCTGGCGCGGATTCCGACGATCACGACGCTGGCGGCGGCACGGGCGGCGGCGGAGGGAATCGCGGCGCTGCAGAAGGGCAACGTGAACGTGATCGCGCTGCAGACGCTGCATCAGGAGCGGCTGGCTGGAGTTGCGGGAAGCTAGGCATTCAAACGACTAAGTAGAACGAGGTCGCAGCGAAATACTTCGTTGCGCCCTTTTCTTATTGAGTCGCGGCTGATGCTCTTTGAGGGCGGGGCGATAGCATGACGAACGAGTGCTTCCGCTCTGTGGCGGTGGCGAGAGAAAGACGGTGGGAGAAGTACACGCGAAGGCACACACGCTTCTAGAATAAGAGATGCTGCTTGAAGGAATGCATCTCCCCTTGACGACGCCGTTCCATGTGGACGGCAGGTTGAATACGCGCAAATTGGAAGACAATGCGGTGCGCTACTCGAAGACGCCGGCGGCGGGTCTGGTTGTGCTTGGCCGCTCTGGACAGCCGACGCTGCTGTCGGATGCGGAGACGCGCGAGGTGCTGCGGGCAACCGTCGCGGCAACGGCTGCGGAAAAGGTGCTGACGGTGGGCGTGGCGCGGGATAGCGTCAGCGGTGCGCTGGAGTTGATCGAGTACGCGGCGGGGCTGGGATACGACGCTGCGCTGGTGCGTGTGCCCTCGTATCTGGATGGGAGTGCGGCGGGATGGCGGCAGGGAGATTGTGAGCGTACTTCCATGCGATCGCCGATCGGTCGGCGCTGCCGGTGGTGCTCGAGAGCGGTCGGGCCGGGGCGCAGGAGCTGGCGGAGGATGTGGTGGTGGAGCTGGCGGGACACCCGGGCATCGATTGGTCTGGTCGACGACGGGATGGATGCGGCGCGTATTGGCGCGGCTGGTGCAGGCGACTGCAGGCTTCAAGCGCGAGGTGACGGTGACGATGGTCTTTGCCGCGGTGACGGGACAGGATGCAGGCGAAGGCGGCGCCGGAGGGCTCACAGCTGGTCTCGGCTGCGGGGCTTTCGGGCGGAGCGGTGTCGACGGCCCAGCATGCGGCGAAGGTGCTGAAGACGCGCAGGAAGACGGTCGGGTTCCAGGTGCTGTCCGGACGGACGGCGGGGATGCTGGAGGCGCTGCAGGCGGGGGCGGTGGGAGCGATGCCGGCGTTTGCGGCGAGCGCTCCGCAGGCCTGCTACGAGGTGCTGGCGGCGTGGAAGGACGGCGATCCGGCGCTGGCGGCGGAGAAGCAGGATCGGATCCAGCGGCTGGCGCAGCGCGTGGAGGAGGAGCTGGGCGTGGCGGGAATCAAGTACGGCTGCGACCTGACGGGCTACTTTGGCGGCCGGCCGCGGCTGCCGGGGCTACCGCTGACCGGATCCGAGCGCAGTGAGATCGAAGCTCTGATGGCGGGGATTCGTAACTAGATTGGAATGGCAAGCGGGAGACAGGGAGCCGGTCTGGTGGGGACCGGCTGTCTTGCTTAGCGGTGGGAGGTGACGGCGACGCCCATGCCGCTGAGGCGGCTGCGCGCCTGCATGGCTTCGGGAGCGTTGGGGAAGCGCTGGATGAGGGACGCGGAGCTCGCGGATGCCGGCCTCGTTCTGGTGCATGGCGAGCAGCGCCTCGCCCTTGTGCAGGTGGGAGGCGGGGATCTTGTTGTTGCCGGGATACTCGTCGAGGACGCGATCGTAGTTCTTGATGGCGGAGGCGAAGTGGCCGCTGCGGTAGTCGATCTCGCCGAGGTAGAAGAGGGCGTTGCCGGAGAGCGGGTCGTCGGGGTAGAACTTGACCACGTCGTTGAACTCCGACGTGGCCAGGGCATTGCGGGCGCCCATGTAGTCGCCGAGCGCGGTCTTGTAGAGATCGTCGGCGGGCGGGGCGCCGGCGGGCTGCCGTAGCCGCGGCGATGGGGATGCCAGCCGAGGGCTTACGCGGCTGGCGGCGTCGGCGGCTGGACGGCATCATGGGAGCGGGGTTGTCGGTGGAGATTGCGGCAACGGCGCGAGTGGGCGGGCGGCAGGGCAGCGCCTGCGGGAGCGGGGCTGCCAGTGGCTGGGGCAGCCGCCTGTCCGGCCGGCGGCGCCGTTCTGCAGGGTGGCGTTGATGGACTGCTGCTGTGCCCTGGATGTCCTGCAGCGCCTTCTCCAGGCGGTCAGGCGCGCCTTGAGCTCGTCGACCGAGTCGTTGAGCGACTGGATCTGGCCGGAGACCTGATCGATCTTGCCGTTCTGCGCGTCCTGCTGGGTCTGCATCTGTTGCTGCAGGGCTGTCGACGGTGACGGACATCTTGTTGACGGAGTCGGCGGTCTGCTGGACGAGGTCCTTCAGGACGCCCATGCGCTCGTCGTTGGACTGCTGCAGGCGGGCGACGGCGTCCTGCAGCTCCTGGACCTGGGTCTGGAGCTGGACCATGTCCTTGTTGACGGCGAAGGCGGGGGCCGCACAGAGCGCGAGGCCGAGAAAGACGGCGGCGAACGAAGGGACAGGCCATGATGTCTGGAGGACGTCGGCGAGGTGGGCGGCTCGTTCAAACGTTTCATAGGATGATCGCTCGGTTTCGCCCGAAGCAGGTTCGGAGTGCTTGCCCATCAGTTTAGGCCGCGGACGGCGCGGGCGCCAGTTGAAGTATCCGGGGAGTTGAGGGCGGGACCGCAGTGCGGAGATCCCGCCTGCGCTGAGCTCGCGTGTACCGGTTAAGGCTTCGCAATGGTTAGCGGTCGAGCGAGAACTGGGCGCGGCGGTTCTGCTGCCAGCAGCTCTCGGTCTCCTCGGTGCAGAACTGCTTCTCCTTGCCGTAGCTGACGACGCGGATGCGGGTGGCGGCGACGCCGGCGTTGACCAGCGCGGTCTTGGCGGCGTTGGCGCGGTTCTCGCCGAGGGCCAGGTTGTATTCGGCCGAGCCGCGGTCGTCGCAGTAGCCGCCGATGACGATGCGGATGTTGGGGTGCGCGACCAGGTAGGCGGCGGCCTTGGTGGCGGCGGTCTGCGCGTCGGGGCGGAGGTCGTAGCTGTCGTAGTCGAAGAAGATGTCCTGGACGTTCTGGTGGAAGGCGGCGTCGGAGCCCATGTCGGCGGGTGCGGCGTCGGCGGGACGTGGGCGCGACGGGAACGCGACGGTGACGCGGACGTTGGCTTCGGTGGTGCCGCCGTCGCCCTTGGCGACGAGATGGAAGTTGGTGGAGGTGGAGGGGGAGACGGTCTGGGTGCCGTTGGGGTTGACCTGGCCGATGCCGTCGATGGAGACGACGGTGGCGTTGTGGTGCGCCAGTTGAGGACGACGGACTGGCCGAGGTCGATGGCGAGCGGGTCGGCGGTGAGGGTGGCGGTGGGCGCGGCGACGGCCGGTGCGGTGCGTGGGGCCCGATGCTGTGCGGGGTTGACGGCCGCTGCTTCTTGTGGCAGCCGGTGGCGAGTGCAAGGCGGCAGCGGCGGCAGCAAACACAAGCGATCTGCGCAGGTCGAGGTAGGTTTCAAGTTCATTACGTTCTCCTGCATGGCTATGTAGTGAACTTCAGAGCTGAGTTGTCGACGATCAGCCATGCAGAATGGACAGCTCCAGCGAGAGTATTGCAGATGGTATCTGGATGGATTACTTCCAGCTCCAGTTGGGCATGTCGGCGCCGTGGCCGGTGAGTGGCGCGCTGCTGGGTGCCGTCGGCGAGCATGGTCCAGATCTTCGTGTGGTCGGCGCTGCCGTCGGCGGAGTTGGCGTAGACGATGTGGCGGCCGTCCGGCGACCAGGAGGGGAAGTCGCAGCGGCCGCCGTCGTGGGTGAGCTGGATCCAGCGCTTGGTGGCGACGTCCATGACGTAGATGTCCTGTCCGCCGGGAGCGCCGGGGCCGTACTTGCGGTCCCAGGCGAAGGCGATGAACTGGCCGTTGGGCGACCACGAGGGCGAGTGGCGTAGCCGCCGTCGGTCATGCGCTGGACGCCGGAGCCGTCGGTGTTCATGATGTAGAGCTGCGGCAGGCCGGTGCGGCCGCTGATCCAGGCGATCTGGGCGCCGGTCTTGGGGTTGTAGGTGGGCGAGACGTCGGGGCCGCGGAAGCTGGTGATCCGGCGGCCAGAGTTGCCGTTGGCGTCGGAGATCCAGATCTCGGGGTCGCCGGTGCGCGAGGAGGAGTAGGCGATCTCGTTGCCGTCGGGCGACCAGGCGGGCGAGAGGTTGGTGCCGCCGGCTGCCGGGGAAGTTGACGAGCGGCCGAGCAGCAGCGAGTACATCGTGATCTGGAAGCCTCGTGGCCGAGCGAGGCGAAGGCGAGGCGGGAGTTGTCGGGCGAGACGCGCGGCGAGATCGAGATGGTGCCGAGGTGGGTGATCTGCGTGCTGGTTGGCGCCGTCGTAGTCCATCTCCCAGATCTCTTTGTTGCCGCCGGCCATCGTGACGTAGTAGATCTTGGTCTCGGCGATGCCGGGGATGCCGCCGCCGAGGCGGAGGATGATCTCGTCGGCGAAGCGGTGGGCGATCTGGCGGGCGGAGTCGTCGGTGGCGTCTTCGCTGTACTGCTTGGCGAGGACCTGCGGGTACTGCGCGTTCTTGGCGTCGAAGAGAAAGCCGTTGACGACCAGTGGTCCGCCCTGCACGCCGAAGGTGCCGAAGGCGACCATGGCGGCGGTGGCCGGCGCGGCCGACTACTGCGCGAGGTTGATCTCAGCGGGCGCGCCGGGCGTGGCCTGCGGGATCAGGCTCTTGGAGACGATGTCGAAGATGCCGGCGGTGGCGAGGTCGGCGTAGAGGGTGGCGTCGAAGGTGCTCTTGAGCGGCTGGTCTGGGGGTCGGCTGGAGCGGCTTGAAGTCGGCGACGGCGATGCGGATGCTGGTGGCGCCGGTGTTGGTGCCGGTGAAGACGTTGTCCTGGGCGTGCAGGGAGTGCGGGAAGCGAACGAGCCCACAGCAGGACGGCGAGGGCCAAGATAGCTGCGCAGAGCGGAGTGGGGAGGCTTGCGCGGTCAGACTGATCCATGCTCTCCTATGGTAGATGCATCGCGTGAATTCGTGTGGTGTCATGAGTCATGGCTGCTGGGAGGGTCAAAGTAGTACACAACGTTGATGTAGCTGCCGTGGTAGCCGTCGGGCAGCGGGCCGAAGGTGTCGATGTGCTGGACAGCGTTGAGGGCGGTCTGGTCGAGCGTGGGTCGCCGCTGGGCTGCTCGATCTGATGTTGCGAGGCGTGCCGTCGCGGCGACCTGGAAGGTGATGTAGACGCGATGGCCGGTGGCTGCGCGGGTCGAGCATGCTGGTGTACCACTGCGCGGCGACACTTCTGGTTGATCTGCTCGACGTAGTAGGCGAAGCGGGCGCCGAAGGCGGAGTCGGTGGTGCCGACGCTGATGGTGCCGGCCGGGTCTGGGTGCTGCTCATGGCGATGCGCAGCCGCGTGGTCTCGCCGGTGGTGGCCTTGTTGGGCTGGAGGCTTGACGGGCTGTGGATGGGGCGGCGGCTGGATGGGCTTTGTCGCGACTTCTACGGGCTTGGTTGGTCTTCGCCGGGATGGGGATCGCGTCGGGCTCGGGGGCTGCTACGGTCTTCTCCTTGGCACGGGCGGCGCGGGGATGGGGTCTCGGTGGCGAGGACGTTGTCGGCGTTGGTGGGCTGGCTTCGGCGGCAGCGGGATGGCGTGACCATGGTGGCCTGGATGGCGCCGGCGGTGCGGCGTGTTCGCCCCAGTCTTGCCGTGATGCTGGAGAAGGTAGCGCCCAGCGCGAAGATGCGCGCCGAACGACGAGCGCGTGCAAGACAGGACGCGAGCCGGCGACGTTGCCAGCCGAGGTGGTCGTCCTGCGGAGTTCGTGACGGCTTGAGTTTGAGTGGGCGTAGCTATGGTCGTCGCTCGCCCTCAGTGCTCGATTGGACGCGTGACGATGCTGATGTTGGTGATGCCTGCGCGTTTGACGGCGTCCATGACCGAGGCGAAGGCGCCGAAGGGGACCTGTTCGTCGGCGCGGACGATAGATGATGCGCTTGGCGGGATCGCCGTTGCCGACTGCTTGAGCCGCTTCGGCAGCTCGTTGACGTTGATCGGCCTGTCGCTGCAGGAAGACGTTCTGGTCCTTGTCGATGGTGACGACGGTGCGCTGCTCGGTGAGCTGGTTGACGGAGCGGGTGTGCGGAATGGCGACGTCGATGCCGGACTGCAGCACCGGCGCGGTGAGCATGAAGATGAGCAGCAGCACCAGCACGACGTCGACCAGCGGCGTGATGTTGATCTCGGCGAGCGCGGTCTGGGTGCGGATCTGGCCGCCGCTGCGGATGGAGAAGGCCATGGCTAGAAGGTCCTCCGGCGGGTCGTCGTTGCTCTTCGCGGCGGGTGCTGCGGGCGGCGAGGATGGCGGCGTTCTCGATGGCGTTGAGCAACTCGCGGCCGAAGTCGTCCATGCGCGCGCCGAACTCGCGAAGCCGCGCGGTGAGCTGGTTGTAGCCGATGAGCGCGGGGATGGCGACGACGAGGCCGGCGGCGGTGGTGATGAGGGCCTCGGAGATGCCGGGAGCGACGGCGCGGAGGGTGCCGCGCCGGCGGTGCCGAGGCCGTGGAAGGCGTCGATGATGCCCATGACGGTGCCGAAGAGGCCGACGAAGGTGGCGCCGTCGGCGATGGTGGCGAGCCAGGTCATGCGGCTCTCCATCGCGGTGAGGGCTTCGCAGGAGGCGGTCTGTGCGGCGCGCTCGAGCGCGAGCGGGATTGCGCGGCATGCCGCGGCCTCCGGATCTGGCGCTGGTACTCGTCGTTGATCTCGGTGAAGACGGAGACGAGCGGGCTGGGCTGGAACTGCTCGGCGACGGCGGCGATCTCGCGAGAGCCGGCCGATCTTGCGGAAGGCGCGGAGAAACCTGGGCTCTGCTTGCGGGCGCGGCCGAAGCGGCGCCATTTGGAGAGCATGATCGCCCAGGAGAAGATGCTGGCGCGAGCAGGATGAGGACGGCAAAGGCGACCGGGCCGGAGTTGCGGACCATCTCCATCAGGGCTGTGCCTCCGGAGCTGATCGGGGGAGCAGCGGCGGTGGTGTCATCTTGAAACACGAGCAGCGAGAGCGCGGGAGCCAGGACATAGTGTCTATTTCACCAGATTTTTAGTGTACTGCGATGCTTTGCAGTTGGGCGAGTAGAGGAGGGAAAGCTCGAGCTGCCCGGTACAGAACTTGATGCCACCCCATCGACGAGCCGGTTCCAGGTGTTTGAACAAGATGCGCTTCCAGGTAGAGGAATGAGGGACTTATAAGGAAGACGCTTGAAATGGGCAGAAAGTACGCCTGAAGGTGACAACTTTTTCGGAATTAGGAAGCCGCATGGTGGCATAATATTCTGGGATATGGGGCCATCGTGTGTGGTGCCGCAATGCTGCTATACTCCTGCGCACGGAACGGGTACGTGCGAAGCGAGGCGCACCATGACTCCATCTACTCCTTCTTCTACAGGCAGCCAGCAGGCTTCGATCAACTCCGCGAAGCTGGATGCCTTCATGCAGCAGTTTGTCGGCGACCTGGGCGCGGCGATGAGCGCGTCGCTGGTGGTGCTGGGCGACAAGCTCGGGTTGTATCGCGCGCTGGACAGGGCGGGGCACCCGCTGACGCCGGCGGAACTGGCCGCGATGACCGACACCGATGAGCGCTACGTGCGGGAGTGGCTGAGCGCGCAGGCGGCTGCGGGGTACATCCAATATGATGCGGCGGCGGAGCGCTTCAGCCTGTCCCCGGAGCAGGCCTTCGCGCTGGCGAGGGAGGATAGTCC
>CAVWJY010000003.1:0-143545 GCA_963755245.1 uncultured Acidobacteriaceae bacterium
CACGAATCAACTAAAGGCCGGTTTGGAAAAGCCTGATGATCACTCATCCGAAACAACTCACATGCTTCACTCGTCCAATGCATTGCGGCATGGGACAGGATTCGTCAGGTGCCGTGGCCGGATCAAGGAAACGACAACCACAAACGAGGCGAGTAACCCCAGGAAACAGCAGAGAGCCGCGAGATAAAGACTCGCTGTTTCACGGTCAAAGTAATGAATCGTGAGGCTGCGAATGCGACACCTGCAATTTCCCGTTCATGTCGCTGGGGCCCTGCCCTGTCCTCTAGTTCCATCTTGCGCCTGTGTAATCGAGTTTGCCTTTTTATTGCGCGAGGTCTGAAGTGCAAATTCTTATGGTAGTATAAGCTCTTAATTTAGTGGGGAGGAGCGCCCGCGCAGTTTTTCTGAACTTTCATTGCTGCACTTGGGGATGAGCTCGCAAACGCCTATAGCAGCCTCTAGCGCAATGCCCTATGGTATCCGCAGCCTTCGGCGAGGCCGGGATAGGCACTGCCCGTGCCGGATTCCGGCTCAGAGAAGAATATACTCCTACCAGACAGTGCAATTCTGTCAATCGAAGAATATTGGTTTGATATGTCGCTCGAAGAGCATTGTCTGTCACGTTCTTTGCGATGATGCCTTCGTTTGCTTCCAGAGCCGTGGTGAAGCGGTGCCCCATCTTCGCAGCAACCTTTAACCCTACATGAAGCAGTTGACGGAGATTGGGATCGAACTCCGGATCGTGCTTGCCATCGTGACGCAGCGCACGGATGAACTGTTCGCTCGTCCAGGTATCGACCGTCATCGGAGTAGGTAGCTTTGCTCTATCGATATCAATCACCGTCGCGTAAGGGGCGCAGAGTTCTACCGCATGGCTGTGGGCCTCCGTGTAGATTCCTTGGCAAGCACCAGACCTTCTCCGCCTGACACCGCGAGGCCGATCACCTCTTCGAGCCAGGTTGTACCCGCAGTCTTCAAATGCACGCCCGCGTCGAACTCGCGAATGCCTTCACGAATCGCGGAATAGATGGAGTACTTGTCGAGCCAGAGTGCACGCTTAACTTGAGGTTCTCGCGGCAGACCGTACCGTTCAACGGCAAACGCGATGGTCGCCACGTCCTCGCGAAACTCCTTGGCAAACTGCCGCACGTCGCCCACGTAGTCCACACCTTTATTGAAACGGCCGGTGAATTTCGGCGCGATGGTCTGGATCGGGATCTTCTCGTCGGCGATGGCCGCCAGAATCACGATAGTTCGCGCGGCGTCTGCGGAACTCCGTCTCATCCATCGAGATCTCGGTACGAATGTGCCCTCGCCACGTTTGGCTACGAGGTCGCGGTAAATCCTGCCCAGCCTGCCTGCACGGCCGCGAGGAACCTGGCCGCCGGCGGTGCAGCGAACGAAGCTCTCGTCGATGTCGAAGAGGGTGATCGATAGATGGAATGGAGAACCGGCCAATCAACTCGCGGTGGCGACCTACAAAGGAATCAACATCCACTGGCGGCGGGCTTTGCCGATGTCCTCAGCGACATCCATCGTGAAGAAATCGCAAGGCGCAAGAAAGCGGTCGGCGGTCTTCAAATTGATGTGATCCGCGTCTACAAAATAAAGACCGGTCCAGCCTAAGGCCCTGAAAGGCCGCATCCGCTGCGACACGGGTCTGGGCTTGGCTCGGATCCGATGATCAGATCTCGCGATTGACTTGTTCCACACCGTGGGGTGACCAGAACGCCAGCTCTCAAGGGACCTTTGGGGGAGGCCAGCAACTGGGCCTTCGCCTGATGCGCAAAACGATCCCCAACCCCAATGGAATACTTCGGCCAGCTGCAGCGGTTCTAACATAGCCTCTCTCAGTCTCTCGTTTTGTGTTCGTTATGGTTCCAATCTTCGCCCGTTATTCATCTGTGCTTCCAAACAAACATAGTGTCGCAGCTCACTGCCGCACTGTTTCCGGAAATACCGGCGATCACGCTATTCCTCGCGATGAAGCTCCGCCGCCGCAGCAGAGTGCGCCGCACATAGCCGTAGGCGCCACCATGTCTTGTGGCAGCATCGCTTTCGGAGTACTTGCATAGCAGACCAGTAAAGTCCAACCGACAAGAGCAAACACTAGTATCATCGCAATCAGCGTTTCTTTCACCGACAGGGGAAAGGTGCGAAGCTCCGGCAAAAGCAGTGCCAAGGCAGTAAGCGATCCACAAGCATTATATTTTGAAGGGGAGAAAGTGGTGGACGCGGTAGGGATCGAACCTACGACCAGTCGATTAAGAGTCGAATGCTCTACCAGCTGAGCTACGCGTCCATAATGTTATTTTTTTGAGATAGAAACAGAGTGGTGGACGCGGTAGGGATCGAACCTACGACCAGTCGATTAAGAGTCGAATGCTCTACCAGCTGAGCTACGCGTCCACTATGTTGAGGACCCTCTTTGAGAGAGGATGCTAGAACCGGAAGCCTTTTGTTTCAGGCCCTTCACCGTTCCAACAAAATTAGAATAACACAAGTTGCGGAGGGATTTCCATCCCTCCGCAAAGCTAAATTAGCCAATAAAATCCACATCGACCTTGTGCGGAATAATGCCACGCTCGTGACCCATGGAAAGGAGCTTGCGAATGGCCAGCTTTCCGTCCTCACCGTAGTCCAGAGTGCGGTCGTTGACGTACATGCCGACGAAGCGGTTCGCCAGCGTGGTGTCGAGATCGCGGGCAAACTGCATCGCGTACTCGAGAGCCGCGTCGCGGTTATCCAGGGCGTGCTGAATGCTGTTGCGCAGCGCGTTGGTCGTGGTCAGCATGGTCTCGTGGCCGAGCGAGCGGCGGATCGCATTGCCACCCAGGGGCAAGGGAAGACCACCGGTCTCTTCCTGCCACCACTGACCGAGGTCGAGAATCTTGACCAGGCCTTCGGTGGCGTAGGTCAGCTGGCCCTCGTGGATGATGAGGCCAGCTTCGACCTCGCCAGAGAGAACGGCGGCGATGATCTTGTCGAAGGGCAACGTGACGGTCTCGATATCCGGGGCGAAGAGGCGCAGGGCCAGGTAGGCAGTGGTGAGCGTGCCGGGGATCGCGATGCGGGTCTTCTTGATCTCGTCGAGCGAGAGCTTGCGGTTGGCCACGATCATGGGACCGTAACCGTCGCCGACGCTGCCGCCGCAGGACATCAGGGTGTAGTTGTCCTGCATATACGGATAGGCGTGGAAGGAGACCGCGGTGACATCGTAGAAGGCCTTGTCGATGGCGAGGTGGTTCAGCGTCTCGATGTCCTGCAGCGTGTGGGTGAACTTGAAGCCCGGAACGCGCACCTTGTTGGTGGCGAGTCCGTAGAACATAAAGGCGTCATCGGAGTCGGGGCTGTGCGCGATGCTGATTTCGTGGAGCGTGGTGCTGGGAGCAGTCATACAATGAGTCCTTTTGATCGGTTAGAGCGAGCTATTCTTCCACGGCAGGAAGACGAGCGTCGGCCAAAAGCGGTGGCCGACGCGGAGAAGGATATGTGGCCGCAGCCGAGTTAGCTGCGGAGCCAGCGGCGGGTCGAGCTATAGATGGCCGCCGCAGCGACGATCTTGGCCATCTCGCCGAAGAGAAAGGGTTCGATTGCGAGGTGCCAGGCGGCAGGAGCGCTGAGGTGAAGCAGAGAAGCGAGCCAGCTCGTACCGAAGGTGAAGAGGAGGACGGTTGCGGCGACAGCGGTGGTGATGGCTGCGGCGAAACCCGTCATGTTGCGCCGCGCCAGGCGGCCGGCAAATCCGGCTACCGCGGCGACGAGCGGATAGGAGAAGAGATATCCAGCGCTGGGTCCGAGCAGATGCGCGATGCCTGCTGGTCCTTGCGGGGTGAAGACGGGCATTCCGAGGGCGCCTTCGACCAGGTAGAGCACCAGGGCCGAGAAGCCGAGGGTCGGGCCGAGCGCCATGCCGACGAGGAGGACGGCGAAGTTCCCGAGGGTGAGCGGAACCGGTGTGAACGGCAGCGGAAGCGAGATGTGGGCGCACAAGGCGACCAGCGCGGAGGCGGCGATGGTGAGGCCGATTTTTCCGGAGAGCGTCTGCGAGAGGCCGTTCGCAGCGTGCCGCAGACTTGGGCGAACTGGGGTGACAGGAAGTGTTGCGTGCATCGGGAAATCCCTTTCGTCGGTGCTTACGAGCGGTTGAGCGAGCCGCTTCCGCTGGCCGTAGCCGAGCGCAGCGGCTGCGTGTACGGATCGGCGAGATCGCCCAGATCCTTATTGTAGAGTGCCCAGTCGGCGCGGCGCTCAATTCCGGCGGGTCGAACAGACTGCGGTCCTTTGCGCCGATCGGCGAAGATGGACTCGGGAACTGCGGGTTGCCGCGGCTGGGCAATTGCGTCGGCTGGCTCTGCGGCGCGCGCCTTCCGCATATTCCAGGAGCTGTCCTGCAGGACGGTTCCTGTCCTTCGGGCAGCATCTCCTGCGGAATGCTGAGGCCTTGGCTGCGCGATCTCCTGGACCAGACTTCGGACCAGACGCGAGGATCGAGGAGCGCGGAATTCCCCGGACTCGAAGATCTCCCAAGGGCCGCTGCGCGCGCGACTGGCTTGCGGATTCGCGCCTCGCTCGGAGGTGTCGCGCGACGGCGAACACAGCCCCGAACAGAGCGCAGAAACCCACCAGCGAGATGGCGAAGAGAAGCCGCATAAGTCCTTCTAAGCATAGCAAGTGGACACGCGTTCGTGCAGTTTATTCCTTGCGCGGCCGCTCTTGGAGCGTTCCAAAGTGGGTCGCCTGATTGGTTCTTATATTGGTTCGCCTGGAAATTTGCCGCGGAGAAGTGGGTGGACGGTTCGTATGATGAGGGTATGGCTTTGTCGCAAATTCCGGCACACCGCCCAGGTGTGGTCGCCGCGCTCTCGCGGCTGCTGGCGCGCGTCTACGCGGTTCGCCGCAGGATTGCGACGGCGGTCGCGGCGATGCTGGTGGTCGGATTCGGCTTCCACGTGGTGTTCGGTCAAAATGGCCTGATCGCGTATGAACAGAAGCGGGAGGATACGAAGACCCTGGCCGGCGAGGTGAAAAATCTGCAGCGGGAGAATGATGCCCTGAAGCAGCACGTTGACCGGCTACAGAGCGATCCGAGCGCGATCGAACATCAGGCCCGGGAGGAGCTGCACTACACCCGGCCGGGCGAGGTGATCTATACGCTGCCGGCCGCCAAGTCCGATCCGTCGGCGAAAAACTAGGGGCCCCCCCCTCCCTATATCTTGGACGCAAGTCTCTTCCGTTTCTGTAAGATACAGGCCATTCAGTCGCGCAAAATCGTCATTCCAAACGACTTACGCCTAAAATCGTCATTCCAAACGACTTAGCCTGCGAAGAAAAAGGCCCCGGTACACGCACCGGGGCCTTTTCTCTTTCTATTTAAGAGTAGCAGATCGAGCACACCCTTTCGGCAACTTTATTCGCTTTGTTTTGTTGAGGTTAAGTGGGTTTGGGGCTTGACAGGCAAAAAACAGGGAGTAGGGATTAGAACGCGGGCGCATGGGCGGAAAGATGCGGGTGGCATGGATGCTGCGAACGGTATCGGGATCCTTCGCTGCGCTCAGGATGACCTGCAAAAACAGACAACGGCAAGGCCAAGTTATAGGCCAAGATGACGGGGCTTTGGGACGGGCGATGCATCGATCACGATGGCCGGGCCGGAGCCGAGACACCGGAGCGGAGCGCGCTGTGAAAGAATGGGGCTGAGGAGAAGTATGTCCCCAAGTCTTTCTGCATCTGTGCCCGTTGCACCCGTTGAAACCGTACCTCGTGGCGCACCCGGCGCAGCCGCACACGCCGCGTCGCAGACGCCCCCCCGTAATATTCGCCGGACCGTGCTGCCGAATGGGCTGCTGGTCCTGACCGAGAGCATGCCGCATGTGCGGAGCGTCTCGATGGGGGTTTGGGTGAACTCCGGCTCGCGGGATGAGACCGCGCCGCTGAATGGGATGTCGCACTTTGTCGAACACATGGTGTTCAAGGGCACGACGACGCGCTCGGCGCAGCAGATTGCGCGCGAGGTGGATACCATCGGCGGCAATCTCGATGCGTTCACCGGGAAAGAGACCATCTGCTTCAATATCAAGATGTTGGACGAGAACCTGACCCCGGCGCTGGATGTGCTGACGGATCTGGTGCTGAACCCGACGTTTACGCCCGAGGATCTGGCGCGGGAGCAGGGCGTGATCCTCGAAGAGATCAAGATGGACGAGGACAACCCCGATTATCTGGTGCATGAGGTCTTTACCCAGAACTTCTGGAAGAACGACGCGCTGGGACGGCCGATCCTGGGCACGGCGGAGACGGTGTCGAGCTTCGACCAGCAGGCGGTCTTCGACTACTACCGGGGACAGTTCACGCCGGAGAACATGGTGTTTTCGGCGGCGGGCAATCTGGATCACGATGAGTTTGTCGGACCGGGTCGCGCGGCAGTTCGAGTCGCTGAAGGCCGCGCCGGGGCCGCTGGTGAAGCTGCCTGCCTCCGATGCGACGCCGCATATTACGTTGAAGCGGAAGCGTTCGCTCGAACAGGTGCAGGTTTGCCTGGGCGTTCCGGCGCCTCCGGTGAACGACGAGCAGCGCTATGGGGTGTATCTGCTGAACACGATGCTGGGCGGCGGGATGAGCTCGCGGCTGTTCCAGACGATCCGCGAGGATGAGGGGCTGGCGTACTCGATCTACTCGGAGATGAATCCGTTCCGGGATACGGGGTCGCTGTGCGTGTATGCGGGAACCTCGATCGACAAGACCGAGCGGCTGCTGCGGCTTACGCTGGACGAGTTTCGACGTCTGAAAGAAGAGACGGTCAGCGAGGCGGAGTTGAAGCGGGCCAAGGACCAGCTGAAGAGCAATATTGTGCTGGGGCTGGAGAGCTCGTCGAGCCGGATGTCGAACCTGGCGCGGCAGCAGATGTACTTTGGGCGCTTCTTCGGCGTGGATGAGATTACGCGCGAGATCGAGGCGGTGACGCCGGCCGAGGTGCAGACGATCGCGCAGCAGCTGTTCCGGCCGGAGGCGATGGCGCTGACGCTGCTGGGCAACCTGGGCAAGCTGAAGTTGGGGCGCGAACAGCTGGCGTGCTGATAGAGTGTGAAGCGGCTGCAGAGAGTGCAGCGACGAAACGGGATTTTGAAACGAAATCAAGAGAGTCGAGGAACCATGAGAACGCTATCGGGCAAGTGGTCGGGAAGGCTAGCTGAGAAGATGTCGGGCAAGATCGCCGGCATGGATATGGATCGGAGCACGGACCAGGCGGAGGCGGGCTTCACGCTGATCGAACTGCTGATCGTGATGTCGGTGATCCTGATCCTGATGACGCTGGCGATTCCGCAGATGCTGAAGCTGCATAAGCAGGCGGACGAGACGTCGGCGATTCAGTCGGTGCGGACGATTGGGCAGGCGGAGCTGCAGTACAACTCGGCGTATCCGGCGAATGGATTTTCCTGCTCGCTGGCGGCGCTGGGCGGGCAGCCGGGATCGGGCGCGCCGAGCGCGCAGGCGGCACAGCTGATTCCCGCGGACCTGACCACGGGGCAGAAGGCTGGGTATACCTTCGCGCTGACCAACTGCAGCAAGGTGACGGTCAACAATCAGGACATGTATACGTCGTACACGATTACGGCGGTGCCGCAGGCGGTGGGCAAGACCGGCGACCGCGGCTTCTGCGCGGATGAGAACAACGTGATCAAGTACGATCCCGCGGGCGGTACAAACTGCACGCAGCCGATTCAGTAATGGCTGGGGTTACATTCTCCTTCTTGCGCCGGGCAGGGTTTGCGCTGGCGGCGGTGGGCGTCCTTTCGGGGACGCCCAGTCTGCGTGCGCAGGCGACGCCTGCGGGGACGCTCGGCAAGGCGGACCTGGCGCTGGTGCGCCGGGTCGATGACCACTACAACCATCTGGCGTCGCTGCGGACCGCGTATACGCGAGCACTACGCCGGCATGGGGATGGACCGGACCGAGACGGGCACGCTGCTTGCTGAAGAAGCCGGGACGGATGCGGTGGAGCTACGCCGAGCCGGTCGGCAAGGTGTTTGTGCTCGATGGCAAGTTCGGGTGGTTCTATACGCCGGGCGACGCGCAGGCGCAGCGGATTCCGGCCAAGCAGCTGGACGATCTGCGGTCTCCGCTGCGGTTTTTGCTGGGCCATACCGAGCTGCAGAAGGAGCTGGACGGCCTGACGGTGACGCCGGAGGGAAGCGGCTTTGCGATCACGGGCGTTCCCAAGGGAATGGCCCAGCGGTTGAAGCTGCTGACGCTGGTGGTGACGGCGACGGGAGCCATCGAGCGGATGCGGCTCGAGGAGGTCGACGGCGCGGTGACGGAGTTCCGCTTCTCGCAGATGCAGGAAAATGTGCCGGTGAGCGATGCAGATCTCCGGTTCACGCCGCCGGCTGGGGTGACGGTGGTGCAAGGGCTGCCGCCGATCTAGAGAACAGCTGTTAGCTCTTAGCTTTTAGCTGCTAACGGCAAAGGCAAGGGCTCTTCCTCGGGACGAGCTGGCAACGAAGCTCTTGTTTTTTTAGCTAACGGCTAAGAGCTAAAAGCTAACAGCTGTCTTTTGACACGGCTGCGGTAGAATCTCCAGAACCCCCAGAAGTCGGGCCCGAGCTGTGGTTGCGGATCAGGGTCCGGATGGGTGGAATTTCGACCGCGCGTGTGTCTCCGCGCAGGAAGCAGAGTTTTCATCGTGAGCCTACCGAGCACCCTGATCAATCCGGCCAATGCCCGCATTCTGACGACCGCTGCGTTTCACGACTCCGTACACGAGCTTGCACCCCAAGATTGCGGTCTTCGACTGCGATGGAACGCTGTGGTCGGGCGATGCCGGCTCGGGCTTTATGAACTGGTCGGTGGAGACGGGGCTGCTGTCGCGCGAGGCGACGGACTGGCTCGATGGCCGGTATCGCGGCTACAAGCGCGGCGAGATCTCGGAGCTGGCGATCTGCGGCGAGATGACGCAGGTGTACCAGGGGCTGCGCGAGGAGGAGATGCGGCGCGCGGCGGCGGTGTTCTTCAAGAGCCACATCGAGCGCCAGATCTTTCCGGAGATGCGGGAGCTGATCGCGGCGCTGCAGCAGCAGGGCGTGGAGATCTGGGCGGTGAGCTCGACCAACGACTGGGTGATCGAAGAGGGCGTGAAGCGGTTCGATATTCCGGCGGAGCGGGTGCTGTCGACGCGGGTGCAGGTTGTGGACGGGCTGGTGACGGACCGCATTCTGGATGTGCCGACCGATGAGGGCAAGGTGACGGCGCTGGCGCGGATGGGCATCGGGATCGAGATGCGGCGGCCGGATGCGGTCTTCGGCAACTCGGTGCATGACGCGGCGATGCTGGCGATTGCGCGGCGGGCGTTTCCGGTGAATCCGACGCCGGCGCTGCTGGAGCGGAGCGCCTTCGAGGGCTGGCCGGTGTACTTCCCTGCCTCGGTGGCGCATCGCTGAAGCGGCGCCAATCCGGTAGGATTGGGTATCAAGTTTGGGCCTACGGTGGGTTTCCCGACACAAGTGGCTCCAATCACAGGATGTTAACGTCTAAAGTGTAGACAGGTGAAAGAACCGATTCGCAAACTCGGCCCAAATGAAGTCAGCTCTCCCAAAACCGATACGGTTCGTGGTCGCGGCTCTGATTCTGCGGTCGGTCACGGCGCAGGAGACGCTGCCGAACGGGCTGAGCCTCGACCACGCGGGGATCGAGGTGCTGATCTGCCAGCGCAAGCCGGACCAGCCGATGAGCCTGAAGTGGGAGTTTCCCGGCGGCAAGATCGAGCCGGGCGAGACCGCCGAAGAGGCGCTGGCGCGGGAGCTCGACGAGGAGCTGGGGATTCACGCGGTGATCGGGCGGAAGATCGCGCAGGTGCGGCACAAGTACCGCAACGGCGGGACGATCGATCTGCAGTTCTTCGTGGTGGACCAGTTCCGCGGGGCGCTGGAGAACCGGATCTTCAATGACATGCGTTGGTCGCCGCTGGGCGAGCTGCCGGGCTTCGACTTCCTCGCGGCGGATCTGGGGCTGATCCGCGATCTCTCCGAAGGCAAGCTGCTGTAAGACCAACTCCCCTGTCTGGGAGTTTGCGATCTCAAATCAAAGTAGAAATTAGCAGAGTCGGATTGTCTGACCTCAGACGAAACGAATACAGGGGTCTCTCACTGCGCGCCGGACGATGAGTGCTGTCCAGCGCTTCGTTCAAGATGACGTCTTCTTTTACGAGCCGTGGAGCTGGTTCCAGAGCATGACCAGCGACATGGCGATGACGATGATGGCCGTGGCCCAGGCGATGAAGTTGAACCAGCGCGAGTTGGTGTACTTGCCCATCAGATCCTTCTTGTCGATCAGCCGCAGCATGAAGATCATGATGACCGGCAGCAGCACGCCGTTGAGCACCTGCGAGAGCAGCGACGATCTGGACCAGGGGAAGTTCGGGGATCAGCACGACCGCCGCGCCGAGGACGATCAGCAGCGTGTAGAACCAGTAGAAGAAGGGCGCTTCCTTGAAGCTCTTGTCCAGGCCGCTCTCGAAGCCGAGGCCCTCGCAGACGGTGTAGGCGGTGGAGAGCGGGAGGATCGACGCGGCGAAGAGCGAGGCGTTGAAGAGGCCGGCGGCGAAGAGGATGAAGGCGTACTGTCCGGCGAGCGGCTTCATCGCCTGCGCGGCGACCGAGGCGTCGGCGATGTCGCGAATGCCGTGGACGTAGAGGGTGGCGGCGCAGGCGACGATGATGAACCAGGCGACGATGTCGGTGAAGATGGAGCCGACGATGACGTCGAGGCGCGAGGCCTTGTAGTCCTTGACGGTGATGCCCTTGTCGACGATGGAGGACTGCAGGTAGAACTGCATCCACGGCGCGATGGTGGTGCCGATCACGCCGATGGTCATGTAGAGGTAGGACTTGTCGCGCCAGGCGCTCATGGGCGGCAGCTTGACGGTCTGGACCAGCGCGAGCGTGCCAGTCGGGGCCGCTGAGGACGCCGGCGACGATGTAGGCGATGTAGAAGACGCTGGCGATGAGGAAGACCTTCTCGACGCTCTTGTAGTCGCCCTTGACGACCAGCAGCCCAGACGATGGCCGCGCAGATGGGCACGCTGAGGTAGCGGCTGACGTGGAAGAGCTGCATGCTGCCCGCGATGCCGATGAACTCGGTGACGACGTTGCCGAAGTTGACGATGACCAGCAGGATCATGACGACGAAGGTCATGCGCAGGCCGAACTCCTCGCGGATGAGGTCGCTGAGGCCCTTGCCGGTGACCACGCCCATGCGCGCGCACATCTCCTGCACCACGATCAGCGCGAGGGTGATGGGGATCATGGTCCAGAGCAGCGAGTAGCCGTAGTGCGCGCCGGCCTGGGAGTAGGTGAAGATGCCGCCGGAGTCGTTATCGACGTTGGCGGTGATGAAGCCGGGCCCGAGGACGGCGAGGAACATAAGGATGCTGTTGCGCCAGCGGCGCCAGAGGGTCTTCGGCATCGGTCAGTTCCCTGCCCCCCGAGACGGAGCGGCCACGGCATGGTTGTAGGAGGACGTAGGTCCATAGAGGCTCCGTGAGTCGATCAGATCGAAATCTTGATGGTTTCTTTAGGTTAGCAGAGCGGCGTGCAGCGTGCGCGACGTGAGGCTTCTTTTGTGCGGCACTGGCGTGCCTGCACCGCGGGCAGGATGCGGCGTGATGCGATCGAGGATGCGGGCGACCTGATGGTCGTTGTGGTAGCCGTCGCGCTCGGCGCGGGCGCGGCCTGCGGCGGCGATGCGGCGGCGGGCGGCCTCATCGGGAAGGTAGCGGCGGATCTTGGCGACGAGCTCGTCGAAGCTGGAGAAGAAGACGGCCTCCTCGTCCTCGACGAAGCGATGCGAGATGGCCCGGGGAGCGCTCGGCGAGCAGGAAGGCGCCGCAGCCGGCGATCTCGAAGCTCTTGTGCGCGAACTCGTCCTGGTTGGAGTGGGTGAGGAAGCTGAGGTTGATCTTGGATCGCCAGAGCGCCTCGCGGTAGGCGGAGCCGTAGAGCTCGCCCCCTGTTGGAAGAGCGCGGTGAAGGCGGCGGGATCGAGCGCGCGCCGCCATTGGCGCGGGTTGCCGGAGATGCGGACGTCGAGGCCGGCCTCGCGGGCGAGACGGGTGAGGATGGCGGCGCGGTCGTCGTAGGGGGTGCCGATGAAGGAGATCGCGCGGGTGCGGTCGGCGTCGGACCAGTGGGCTGGCGGCGGGAAGTGGAGCGTGGGCTCGTAGGCGGTCTGGATCTTGAGCACGTCGCGGGCACCGCGCTGGCGGTAGTCGGCGAGGTTCTGGTCGCGCTGCGTGACGTGGAGATCGAAGCACGGGATGCACTGCATGTAGAGGCGCCAGCCGGGATCGCGGCGCGGGCCGAAGGGATTGTCGATCATGTAACTGACGGTGGCGATGCCCATCGCGCGGAGGCGCCGCAGGGTCTGCGGGCGCAGCCAGAGCAGCTTGTCGGCCCAGAAGAGATCGGGCTTCTCCGCGGCGGCGAGGCGCAGAATATCGGCGTTGAAGCGGTCGACGCCGGGGCCGGCGGTCAGGCGGAAGAGGAGCTTGCGGAGGAGCGGGTTTGCGGACTCATAGCCGGCGAAGGGGAGCGGGACGACGGGTGGCCGAGGCGCTCGAGCGCCCATAGGCGATGGAGCGCGGTGTCGTTCGGCGTGAGCGTGCCCGCGTAGAGGATCTTCATGGCGCCACGATTGTAATGGTGGGCGATCGCTGGCCGAGCAAAGAAAAAGCGCCCGGCACAGAGGCCGGGCGCTTTCCTGGTTGCCGCCGATCAGCTGCGGCTCAAGGGTTAGAACTGGTACTTGAGAGCGAACTGGATCTGACGCGGGTTGTAGTTGGGGCTGGTCGCGGTGATCTGCCCGAAGGTGCTGCCCTGGATGAAGTAGTTGTTGCTGTTGAACGCCGCCCTGCGCGTTGGTGTCGGGAGTGACCTGCAGGCTCGCGTTCGGAGTGGCGTAGTTGGTGGTGTTGGTGACGTTGAAGGCCTCGGCGCGGAACTCGAGCGTCGACTCCTTATAGACCGTGAAGGTCTTGAACAAGGAGACATCGACGTGCCGATAGTGCGGACCGTAGAGCGCGTTCTTGCGTTCGCTGCCCAGCGTACCCGACATCTGCGGATCGATCGTCGTGGTCCCGTTGGCCACATTCTGCGCGTTGTAGCCGAAGGCGGCGGTGTTGAAGTACTGACCCGGCGTCGGATGGGCCATACGAGCGTTGAAGAGCTCGTCCGGACGATCGGTGAAGCCGGCGTTGGCGGTGAGCAGAACATCCTGCGAGTTGGTCACGGTGAAGGGCATGCCCGACTCCCAGACCAGCAGGGTGTTGGCCTGCCATCCGCCGACCAGAGCGTGCGTCGAATCCGCGCGAGGTCTTGCCGAAGGGCAGCTCGTAGTTGGCCGTGACCACGCCACGGTTGCGGATGTCGAGGTCGCTGTTGCCGTACTCGAGGGTGTGGATCTGCGAGGGGATGTTGCCGAAGCCATCGTTGACCTCGTTGCTGAGACCGATGGTGTCGTCCAGGCCGTGCGCCAGGGTGTAGTTCGCGCCCAGGGTGAGGCCCTTCGAGGTGCGGCGGTCGAAGGAGAGCTGGAGCGAGTTATAGCTGGACGACGCGGTGCTGTAGTAGCCACCGATCTGGGTGACGTTCGGCAGCTTGCTGTAGTAGGGACGCAGCGAGTTGTAGGCCTGCGCCGCGGTGGTGATGCCGTTGACCCCGGCTGCAGCCATGGCCTGCAGGGTCATGTTCGAGAACTGCCCGGAGCGTTATAGGGCACGTTCTGGTCGTTGATGACGCTGGCCAGGTGACGGCCGAGCATGCCCACATAGGTGGCGCGGACGACGTTGGCGCCGAGCTGCTTCTCCAGCGTCAGGTTGAACTGCTCCAGATAGCTGGTGCGGAAGTTCGGATCCAGGGTGTCCGGAATCGAACCCGAGGGGTTGGTGATGCTCTGCGCGACCGGCAGCGGCGGACCCTGCGGCAAGCGTGGTGATCCCGTCCGGGGCAGGCACCGTTGTTGCAGAGAACCGAGGAGATGAACGGCTGGTTCTTCAGCGACGCGTTGGAGGTGAAGTTCTCCGGCACATAGGACATGCCGAAGCCGCCACGCAGCACCCAGCTCGGATGCGGGGTATAGGCGAAGCCGATACGCGGAGCGACGTTGCTCCAGGTCGGGTGCAGACCGGCGTAGTTATTGGTGCCGTTCTGGCCGGCCACGATGATCGTTGCCGGTCGCCGGATCGAAGTTGGAGATGGCGTTATGCGCCTCGGTGTACGGCGTAAAGACGTCGTAGCGAAGGCCCAGGTTGAGGGTCAGATTGGGCAGGACATGCCAGTCGTCCTGGACGTAGCCGCTGGTCTCCCACATGCGGTAGTGCGGCGGGGTGATGCTGTTGGAGCGCTGCAGCGTGGTGTAGTCGCCGGAGAGCAGCGCGCCGATACCGGTCGCATCGCCGGAGAGCGGATTGAAGGTCCAGGATCCCAGACCGTAGTTGTTCTGCGCGCTCAAGGCCTGGCGACGGATGAGGCCGCCACCGATCTTGATGTTGTGCGCGCCGTGGGTGATGGTCACCGCTCCCTGGTACTGGAAGGTGTTGTCGACGTCGTGGATGGGCAGGAAGTTGCCATCGCCGAGATCGGCCAGGCCGCTGGTGGAGACGGGGGCGAGACCGGTGGTGGAGGAGTCGATGTTGGCGTTCGGCTGACCGAAGGCGGTGTTGACGTTCAGGCCGGAGTTCAGCGGGAAGGACTGGTTGTTGATGCGGGTGTAGCCGAAGCCCAACTGCAGCAGCACATTCGGGGTGAAGGTGTGGATGAAGTTGAGCTGCGCGTTCTGCGCGTCATCCTTGGCGTTGCCGTAGTAGTTCCAGATGGCTCCGCCGGGGGCGATGTTCAGGCCGTCCTCGTTGACCAGCGGCAGCTGGCCGGGGAAGTTGGAGGGCACGCGGTTGTAGGTGTAACGGCCGAAGACCAGGTTGTTCTGGTTGACCTGATAGTCGAGACGGATGTCCGCGGTGTCCGAGCTGCGGGTATCCACCGGCGACATGACGTAGGTGCCGGAGTTGGCCGACAGCGAGGGCGCATTGGCCATCGGATAGAGCGTGGCATAGTCCAGGCCCACCGGATCGATCGCCGCACCGTGCGTCAGCGTCTGCAGACGCAGCGGTGTTGCCGCTCTGGATGGCGTTGTACTGGGCGAGCGTGGGCACCTGGCTGGTGACCGGGTTCAGACCCGTAACCTGACGCAGACCTTCATAGTCGCCGAAGAAGAACAGCTTGTTGTGCAGGATCGGGCCGCCGATGGAGCCGCCGAACTGGTTCTGGCGCAGCTCCGGCTTGCGGTTGTGCGCGCCGAACTGGTAGGGCGACGCATCCAGCGCGTCGTTGCGGAAGAACTCGTAGAGCGATCCGTGGAAGTTGTTGGTACCCGACTTGGTGATGATGTTGATCACGCCGCCGGCGGTACGGCCCACATCGGCCGTGTAGGTGTTGCTCTGCACGTTGATCTGCGAGATCGCCTCGATCGAGGGACGAATGCCGATGGTGCCGATGATGCGCTCGTTGTTGTCGAGGCCGTCGACCATCTCGTCATTGATCACGTCGGACTGGCCGTTGACCGAGATCGAGGAGGTCTGACGGCGATCGTCCGGACGCGAGCCGCTGGTCAGGCCGTTCGGCGGACCTTCGTTGGCGCCGGGAGTGATCTGCGCCAGATTGATATAGTTACGGCCGTTGAGCGGGAGATCCTGCACCGCCTTCTCGGTCACGGTCGCGGTCAGCACGGAGCTGTCGGACTGCAGCGCCGGAGCCTGTCCGGTGACCGACACGGTCTGATCCGCGGAGCCGACCTCGAGCTTGGCGTCCTCACGAGCGCGGTCGCTGGCGGCCAGATTGATCTCGCGGACGGTGAAGGTCTTGAATCCGTCCTCGGTGACGGTGATGGAGTAGGAGCCGGGGTTCAGCAGGGTGAAGGTATAGTCGCCGGCGTCGGTCGGGATCGCGGTGCGGGTTTCCTTGGTGCCCAGGTTGGTGAGGGTGACCGTGGCATGGGGGAGAATGGCGCCGGTGGTGTCGGTGACCGTGCCGGTGATGTCAGCGGTCGTGCTTTGCGCCCAGACCGGAGAGTGGTGCTGCGAGCGCGAGGCCCGCGAGTACGACGGGTGCAGCGAAAAGCCTCGGGAAAAAAAACTTCATTGGAGCCCCTTAAATTACTGTGTCTTAACCGGCTTTTTGGTATAGTGAAACGTTTCACTGAAACGTTTCACTAACGAACATCCAAGAGCATACCCCCCCAAATACAGAGTTGTCCATCCGCATCAATCCACATTTTAGTACGTCAGTGCGAAAAACTGGAAGAAAGCGAAAAGCACCGCATTCCTCCGAAAAGAGCCTGTGGCCGAACGCCGACAGAGGCCCTCTCCACTGGGACGCGCCGGATTCGGGCAACGTTGCTTCGTCCCCCGCCCGACCTGCTGATCTCGAGCAACTATCCCATTGAGCAGAATGGGGTTACAGAAATCCATAGGCCACCGAGCAACTCTCTTCGTTTCCTATTTGGGACGGGTCTGCAACGCGGCCGGGCTGGCCGGGCTCTCGCGCCGGACTACTTGGCGCGGAGCTGTGCGATGACGTGTTCGGCGAGGATGATGCCGGCAAGCTGCTTGTGGTCATCGACCACGGCGAGCGAGCGCAGGTTGTATTTATCGAACATCTCGGCGACCTTCTTGGCACTGTCGTCGATGTTGCAGCAGATCAGATGGCCGGCCGGCAGCGAGGCGAGCGCTGTCGTCGGGCCGCGGCGAGCAGCAGCCGAACCAGCGGAACGATGCTGTGGATGCGGCCGTCCTCTTCCAGCAGATAGATATCGGTGAGGGTCTCGATGTCGCCCTCGTAGTTGGACAGCGCCTGGATGGCGTCGGCGACCAGCGCGGTGTGCGGCAGCGCGAGGTACTCGGTGGTCATCTGGCCGGCGGCGGAGTTATCCGGGAACTCGAGCAGGTCCTCGACCTCCTGGCGCTCGTGCGGGTCCATCTCCTCCAGAATGGCGTCGGAGCGCTCCTCGGTGAGCTCGGAGAGCAGGTCGGCGGCGGCGCCCGGGTCCATCTCTTCGACGATGCCGGCGACGCTCTCGGAGTCGAGGCCTTCGAGCAGCGCCTTCTGCAGACGGGGCTCAACCTCTTCGAGCGCCTCGGCGGCGACCTCCTCATCGAGGCTGCGGAAGAGCGCCTGGCGTTCGGGCGGCGCCAGCTCCTCGAGGATGTCGGCGAGGTCCGAGGGGTGCATCTGCGAGAGCCGTTCCTGCTCGATCTTGAGCTTGACCCGGCGCGCGGGATCGCGGTCGATCAGGTCGACGAAGTCCCAGGGGATGACGCGCGCGCCGATGCGGTTGACGATGCGGTCGACGGTGGCGACGGGCAGCCCCTTGAGCAGGCGGCGGACGGCGCCGCGCGTGCCGACCTCCACCTCGGCGATGCGCAGCGAGAGATCCGGACCGTTGGCGAGGCTGCGCTCCCAGATGAGTTCGACATCGTTGACGCGAACGACCTTGAAGCCGTGGACGTCGATGATCTGCTGATCGAGCAGGTCGCGTTCGAGCATCAGGAAGTTGTCGTCTTCGAGCGGCGAGACGGGGGGCGCGTCCTTGCGCAGCTGCACCCCGCCCGCTGCGGTGAGCTGGATCGAGGCGATCGGGACCAGCGTGAGCTTGCCGTGTTTGGAGCGCTTCGGACGCCTCCAAGGCGCGGCCGATCCGCTCGGACGCACGAGGATGCCCTGAACGTGCGCGGCATCGACGGTCGGCGCGACGGCAAACTCCTTGACGTGGCCAAGCGTGCGGCCGCCGGCGTCGAACACCGTCGCGCCCATCAGGGTGGAGACGCTGGTCCGGAGGTTGGCATGCGTGGTCATCGGTGTCGCTGGTCCCCTTGTTCTGCTTTGTTGCGTGTGGCGTTCGTTTTGTTGCTGCTGTTTTCTGTTTACCAGACCTTGCAGGCGTTTGCTCTCACCATGGGCTGGCCGGCCTTGCAGCCGAAGGCCTTGGCGAACTGCGGCAGATCGCTTACTACTCCATTGATGCGCGCAGCGCCCGGCGAGTGCGGGTCGGTGAGCGCCTGCACGCGAAGATTCTCCGGGCGGGAGTTCTCGCAGGCCCACTGCCCCATGCCGATGAAGAAGCGCTGGTCGGGCGTGAAGCCGTCGATTGGATGCAGATCCTTGCCCGCCGTCGCCTCCTTCCAGGCCAGGTAGGCGAGCAGCGTGCCGCCGATGTCGGCCACATCCTCGCCGCTGGTCAGCTTGCTGTTGATATGGATGTCGTCGACGACGGTGTAGCCGGCGTACTGGTCGCGCACGCAGTCGATGCGGTCGTCGAAGTTCTTCGCATCCTGCTTGGTCCACCAGTCCTTGAGGTTGCCGGCGCCATCGAACTGGCGGCCCTCATCGTCGAAGCCGTGGGTCAGCTCATGGCCGATGGTGGCGCCGGTGTTGCCGTAGTTCGGGCGCGTCATCGAGCTTGGGATCGTAGAGCGGCGGCTGCAGCACGCCGGCGGGAAAGTTGATGTCGTTCATCTGCGGGTTGTAGTAGGCGTTGACCGTGGGCGGCGTCATGCCCCACTCGTTGCGGTCGGTGGGCTCGCCGATCTTGGCCCACTCGCGCGCATCTTCAAAGCGTGCGGCGCGCTGCGTGTTGCCGAAGTAGTCGTGCGGATCGATGGTGAGCGAGCTGTAGTCGCGCCACTGTTCGGGGTAGCCGATCTTGTTGCGGATGGCGTGCAGCTTGCGCAGCGCCTCCTGCTTGGTGGCGTCGCTCATCCAGTCCAGGTGCTCGATCTCGGACTGCATCTGCTGCTCGATCTGGTCGGTCATCAGCTGCGTCTTCTGCTTGGTCTCGGCGGTGAAGGTGCGCTGCACGAACTCCTGCCCGAGCGCCTCGCCGAGCGAGCGATCCACCTGGCGGACGCAGGTCTTCCAGCGCGGCGGCATCTGCTTGGTGCCGCGCAGATAGCCGCTGTAGAAGTCGAACTGCGCCGTCGCGAAGGGGCTCGCGAGCGCCGGCGCGGCGGCGGTGACGAGATGGAAGCGCAGGTAGGCCTTCAGCACCGCGACCGGCTCGGTGGTCAGCTCCACGTTGAGCGCCTTCAGAAACGCAGGCTCCGCGACATTCAGCGTGGCGAGGCTGCGCGCGCCCTCGGTCTTGAAGTAGACGGGCCACGCGATCGCGGGCGCAAGCGCATCCAGCTGCGCGACCGTCATCTTGTGGAAGGTCTTGTAGGGATCGCGCATCTCGACGCGCGAGAGCGACGCCTTGGCCAGCTCGGTCTCGACGTGCAGGATGGCCTGGGCATCGGCTGCGGCCTGGGCCGACGGCTCGCCGGTGAGCGCGAGCAGATGCGTGATGTACGCGACGTACTTCGCGCGGATCTCCACGCTGTGCTCGTCGGTCTTGAGGTAGTAGTCGCGGTCGGGCAGGCCGAGGCCGCCGGCCGAGACGTTCGCCAACACCTGATTCGAGTCCTCGGGATCCTGCGCCGGACCGGAGTCGAAGAAGTAGCTGCCGAGGGTCTGATGCTGCAGCGTGGCGATGTAGGCGATCAGCGCGCCGCGGCTGGGGAGATGGTTGATCGCCGCCAGCGTCGGCTGGATCGGCTTGTCGCCCTTGGCGTCGATCGCGGCGGTGTCCATGCAGGCGCTGAAGGAGTCGCCGATCTTCTGCTGGACCGGGGTGCGCGCCGGGCTGGGCTTCGCGTCGGCCTGCAGGATGCCCCAGAGGAACTGCATGTTCTCGTCGGCGAGCTTCGCGTAGACGCTCCAACCGGCCTGATCGGCGGGGATGGGATTGTTCTTCTGCCAGCCGCCGCAGGCGAACTTATAGAAGTCGACGCAGGGGTCGACCGTGCGATCGAGGCTGGTCAGATCGAGCGAGGGCGAGTACGGCATCTGCGAGCAGCGGCTGGGCCGGCGCCGTCTGGGCATGAGCCGCGACTGATGTTCCGAGAGAGACTCCAAAACAAAGACATCCCAACCATGCGAGGCGCGCGGCACCGTATCTCATTCCCAATTTCTCCTTGTATCCGCAATCCTAAACTACCGCCAGATGTGGACACCGGACGACGCCGGGTGTCGCGGCAGAAAAAAATATTGCCACCGAGCTGTACTAGGTGTAATAGTACAGTCGTGATTCCGTTCCGCCTCACATTCCGCCCCGGCCTTCCGCTCTCCGACCAGATCGTCTATGCGGCGACGCGGGCCATTGTTGCGGGTCAGCTCTCTCCGGGCGACCCGTTTCCCTCGGTTCGCGTGCTCTCGCGCGAGCTCAAGATCAATCCGAATACCGCGCATAAATCCATCGCGCAACTGATCGCCGATGGCCTGCTCGAGTCGCTGCCCGGCATCGGCACGGTGGTGGCACAGCTTCCCAGCTCCACCCGCTCGCAGCGCACCGGGCTGCTCGGCCAGCAGATTGAGGAGCTGGTGGTCGAGGCCAAGCGCCTGTCGATCGACCTCGACGATATGCTCACCGCGATCAGCAACCACTGGCAGCGGCTCTCCACCCCGGCTCACAGCGAACCATCCGACGCTTCCAAAAAGTTCTAACGCTTTTCGAAGAAGATTCAGGAGATTTGCCATCCGATGAACGCCACCCCGAACACACCCGCGCTTGAAGCGCGTCAACTGAGCAAGGATTTTGGCCGTACACAGGCGCTCGCTCCCCTCGATCTGATCGTCCCACGCGGCGCGGTGTTTGCGCTGGTAGGGCACAACGGCGCGGGCAAAACGACGTTGATCAAGCTGCTGATGAACATTCTGCATCCGTCCTCGGGAAGCGCGACGGTGCTGGGGCAGCCATCGACGACGCTGACCGGCGAGGCCTTCACGCGCATCGGCTACGTCTCCGAAAATCAGGAGCTGCCCGAGTGGATGACGGTGCGCGGCTTCCTCGATTACCTGCGCCCGTTCTATCCCACATGGGACGATGCGGCGCTGATCCGGCAGCTCGATCTGCCGCTCGACCGCAAGCTGAAGCAGCTCTCGCGCGGCATGCGGATGAAGGCCGCACTGGCGAGCGTGCTGGCCTTCCGGCCCTCGCTGATCCTGATGGACGAGCCCTTCTCCGGGCTCGATCCGCTGGTGCGCGATGAGCTGATCGAGGCGCTGCTGGACCGCATCCAGGACGCTGCTTCTGAAGGCTCCGCGCCGAGCGATCCTCCCACCATTCTGATCTCCTCGCACGACCTCGCCGAGATCGAATCGTTCGCCACACACATCGGCTTTCTCGAGCAAGGACGGCTGCTCTTTGCCGAGCCGATGGCAGCGCTCACCGCGCGGTTCCGCGAGATAACCGTGACACTCGGACCGCCCGCCCCCGGGGTCTCTCACGACGTCGCGGCGATTCCCTTTCCCAGCTGGCTGCTGCCCGGAGGCTGCGCCTTCGGTCTTCCGCTTCATCCATTGCCATGCGGACACCGAGCCGGTCGGCGAACAGATCGCAGCGATCCTGCCTCGCGCCACCGCAATCCAGGCCGAGCCCATGACGCTGCGCGCCATCTTTCTCGCTCTGGCCAAGTCCGGCCGTGCTGCGGCGCTCGCTGCCGAGCCGGCGCCACGGAGCGCCGCACCAGCAAATACGCAGTCTCTTACGAGCAAGCACGAGGCAAGGAGCCGCGCATGATCCAGCCGCTGCATATCTTTCGCAAAGACGTTCGCCATCTCTGGCCCGAGATCGCACTTCACACCGCCGCTGCTGATTGGCTTCGCCTGGATCGTTCCCCTCACGTGGCCGGGCGTCGGCGAGGAGCAAACGGCCCTCAATCTCTTCGCCGCCCTGCTGCGCGCCATGCTGCCGATTCTCTGGCTCGTGCTGATCGCGCGTCTCATCCACGACGAGGCACTGGTGGGGGACCAGCAGTTCTGGCTCACGCGGCCGTACACCTGGTCGGCCCTGCTCGCCGCCAAGCTGCTGTTCCTGGTGCTCTTCGTATTTGTGCCCTTTCTCGTGATGCAGTGCTATCTGCTGGCACACGCCGGCCTCAATCCACTGGCGTCGATTCCCGGCCTCCTGCTCAACCTGCTGTACCTCATCCTGATCTGCTTCCTGCCGTTCACCGTCGCTGGCCGCAATCACCTCGACGTTCTCGCGATTCGCGCTCACGGTCGCCACCGGAGTGCTCTATCTCGTGGCCGTCGCAACGCGTCTTCGGACAGCTCTTTGGCTCCCGCACGATGCCTACCGCCGCGAATGCTTTGCTTATGACGCTCTTCACCCTGCTCTGCGGCGGGATACTGGTCTATCAATATGCCAGCCGCCGGACCACCTATGCGCGCATCGCCCTGGGTGCGACGCCGATCTTCCTGATGCTCTTCGCGATTCTGCTGCCTGCCGGAGCCTTCTACCGCCACGCCTACCCGCTGGCTAACGTGCCGGATGACGCTCGTACGACGCGCTTCGCCTTCGACCCCGATCCTCTCCAGCAGCAGCCACCGGCCGGCGGTCCCTTCCACTTCGAGCGGAACGTCGAGATCAGCATTCCAGTCAAATCCGTCAACCCGACGCACAGTGCAGAGTTCGAGGGCCGCGCGGTCGCCTTCACCCTCGACGGTCCCGGCGTCCACTACGAGTCGCACTGGCAGAACCCCGCCCTGGACGAGCACCGTGTGCTGCTGACGCTTCCGGATCGGGTGATGGAGAAGGTTCGGAACATCCCGGTTCGCGTGCACGTGGTGTTCGCGGGCGAGCGCTTCCGCGCCGACGCACCCCAGAGTCTCGCGCTCACAGAGCATTTCAACGCACCGGGCGGAGGTGTCTGCGTCTTCCTCAAAAATGAGTACAACACCATTCCTTTCTGCCGCTTCGCGCTGCACAATCCCACTCTTCAAGTCTCGGGAGTTTTTTCGACGAAGCCGTGCTTCTTATCGCCATCAACCGAGGCCGGCAGCAAACGCAGCGGGTTCCAGCAGATCCGCGCCGCACAGCAGATGCCCGTATTCGATCCCGTAGTCCAACACTCGATCATGCTCCAGAATCCGCAGGCAGACCCTTCGCACCCGCCATCGACCTCCCTCTGCACCGGAGCGCCCCTCAGCTTTACGCAGCTCCAGTCGGCGGGCAACCTGCGGTTCGAGTTCGATACCCCACCCCTGCTACTGGGGGCGTATGTTCTGCGCAATGGCCAGAACTGAAGAACGAGCCCAACGTCTCCACGCGGCGTTGGGTTCTCCTTTTAAGTAGCCGCGGCGCCGCAAAGTTAGTCCGGGCACGTTCGGGAAGCCGCCAGCGGTGCATTCTCTTGACTTTCGAGAATTCCACAAGCAAACTGCCATCAACGAGTTTCCGGCCGTCTCCCGGCAGGTCTCACTCCCAAGCAGGCTGCGCGGACGAGGTTAATGAAGATTTTGGCCGATTCAACCACAAGCCGCGTCAGCTATACCCTCGACTCCTCGATCGACAGCGTGAACAAGATGGAGCAGACTGCGGAGTTGGTCGCGCTGCGCGCCGGCTTCGACGAGGACACGGTGGGCAACATCAGCATGGCGGTGCGCGAGGCGGCGGTAAACGCCGTACTGCACGGCAACGCATTCGACGTGAACAAGACCGTCACGGCCACCTTCGAGACGACCGCGGACGCCCTGATCATCCGCATCGCCGATCAGGGCAACGGGCTCGATCCGGACACGATTCCCGATCCGCTGGCGCCGGAGAACATTCTGCGCGGCTCTGGCCGCGGCATCTTCCTGATTCGTGCGTTCATGGATGAGGTAAAATTCCGGCAGTTGCACCCCGGCACCGAACTTACCCTGATCAAACAACGCACGCCTGCACCAGCCAGATCCTAGCTATCAGTTTGAAGAACCGACCTTAAGGAGAATAAACATAATGAGCATGAAGGTCAGCACCCGCCAGGTGGATGGGATCATCATTTTGGATTTGAGCGGCCGCATCACCCTGGGCGAGGGCAGCGTTACCCTTCGCGATGCGGTTCGCGACGTGCTGGGCAAGGGGACAAAGTTCATCCTCCTCAACCTGGCGGAGATCACCTACATCGACAGCTCGGGCATTGGCGAGTTGGTGAGCGCGTTTACCACCGTGAAGAACGCCGGCGGTGAACTGAAGCTGCTGAACCTGACCAAGAAGGTCCACGATCTGCTGCAGATCACCAAGCTCTACACCGTGTTCGACGTGAAGGACGACGAAGCGTCGGCGGTTGCTTCCTTCACCAAGTAGCTCTCCGCATCCCGGCCCTAAAATCGAAGACCCCATCCTCTCCGCCAGTTCCCTGCGGATAAGATGGGGCCTTGTCTTTGCGGGAGGCACACGGCCTCCCGCTGGTTGCGGCGTTAGTTGCCGAAGTCGACCTTCGGGGCGGTGCCGTTCTCCGGGTTGCCCTTGAAGTACTCGTCGCGGTAGTGGAAGCCGGCCATTCCCGCCCAGATGCTGTTGGGGAACTGCCGGACGTAGACGTTGTAGTCCTCGAGCGTGCGGTTGTAGCGGCCGCGCTCGACGGCGATGCGGTTCTCCGTGCCGGCCAGTTCATCGGAGAGGCGCACGAACTGCTCGCTGCTCTTCAGGTTGGGGTACTGCTCCTGCAGGCGGAAGAACGGTCCCAGCGCAACGTCCAGCTTGGTGTTGGCCTGGATGCTGGTGGCGCGGTCGCCGCCGGCGGCCAGAACTCCGGCGCGCGCATTGGCGATGTTGGTCAGCACGGTGCTCTCTTCCTTGGTGTAACCCTTCACCGTCGCGACCAGGTTGGGAATCAGATCCAGGCGGCGCTGCTGCACGACGTTCACCTGGGAGTAGGCGCGGTCCACGTCCTCATTTCGCTGCACCAGAGTGTTCTTCGTCTTGACGTAGCTTCCGCCGACGAAGAGCGCCAAGACGACAAACAAGCCGAGTACACCAAGCACAACCCATAAAGCTTTCATCTCTATCCCTCGTTTTGTTCTAAAGGCCTGCGTTTTGTTCTAACTATCCAAGTTTTCGCTGCTCTGGCACCGGGGCGGTTCTGCTGCCTCGATGCGCCACGGTATATACCTTATCCCAACTCGGTTTCGATCATGGCCTCACCAGTCCCCGCTGGCTCCGCCGCCGCCGGAACTGCCACCGCCAAAGCCACCGAATCCTCCGCCGCGATCGTCATCGTCGCGACGGCCGCCCCCTCCCCCGCCACCACCGCCGAGCATATTGAGCGAGGAAGAAGAAGATCCAACCGGCGTTGCCGGTGCTGACCAGAAGGATCAACAGCAGGATCACCGCGCCGCCGCCGATCACCACCTGCCACAGGCTCAGGTGAACCGGCTGGCGGACCTCGCGGTAGGTGTGCGTCTGCGGCACCTGCAAGGTCACACCCGCGTCGGTGGCGATCACCTGCGCAACCCCCGCGACACCGCGCGGGACGGCCACATCGTAGTTGCCAGCCTGCACGGCGGGCACCATGGAGCGGCCGATATCGCCCACCTTGGCGTCGTTCAGAATGCCTTCGAGGCCGTAGCCCACCTCAATGCGGCCCTTGGTCGGGCTCATGACGAACAGCATCAGGACGCCGCGGTCGGTGCCCTTCGCGCCGACCTTCCACTTGTCTTCGAGCGCGGTGGCGAACTCTTCGATCGACTCCGGGCTGCCGTCGTCGCCCTCGATGGTTTTGACGGTGACGACGGCGATCTGCGCGTGCGCCTGACGATCGACCTGAAGGCAGAGAGTATCGACGCGGTCGATGGTCTCCGGCGACAAAACGCTGGGCGAAGTCGTTGACGTAACCGGTCGGGGCAGGCAGCGTGGCCACCTGCTCGGCGAACGCGCCGGAGAGCGGCAGCAGAACCAGCAGCGCGACGAAAAATCTGGTTATCCGATTCATTACAAAGTATTCTACGCGCGGCCGGGACGCCCTGTTCCGGGCTCCGAGCCCGCCCGTTCCCAGCAGAAGGCATCTCTCGAACGAGCACTACTTTACCGGCGCTGCACCGAGGTCGCCCTTGCCCTGATGACCGCCGGGAACCTGGATGCCCTTCTTCAGGGCGATGCCCTGGATCATCGAGAGGTGCTGGCTGATCACCTGTTCGGCCTGGCTCACGGCCTGCTTCAGATCGGGATTGCTGGTCGCCATCTCCTCCCGGCGGAACTCATGCAGGTCGTTGCGATGGTCCTTGACCATATTGGTGATGTACTCCTGATCGAAGGCGTCGCCGGAGAGGCCGCTGAGTTTGTCGTACTCGGCCTGATCGGCCTTGTTCAGGTGCTTGGGCGCACTGACGCCGAACGATGCGGCGATCGGCGCCATCTGATCGTTCAGCTTCGTATGGTCCTCCACCATCTTCTGGCCGAACTGCTTGACCTCGCCGCTGTTGCCCTTCTCGGCGGCGAGCTTGCCCAGCTGAATCTCCGCCATGCCACCCTCCACGGCCTTCTGCAGAAAGATCTTGTCCTGCATCTGGGTGCCGCCGTCGGGAGGCGCCATCTGGCTCGCCGGGTCGTTTGGGATGCCGCTCGGCACCGTATTCTGTGGCGATCGGACTTTGGCCGGGAGTTTGGTGGGAGCTTGTCCGGGCATCTGCGCGTAGGGTTGCCGACCGAATGCAAGCGTCGTCGCCGCGCAGAGGGTAAGCGCAAGCAACGAAATGAACTTCCATCGCATGGGTGCCATCTCCTCCGGGCGGCGGGTTGGCGCACACGGCCGCCGATGCCGCATTCCTTTGGGTGTACCGGCGCAGCGACAGGTTGCCTGCCGAAAGCGGCGTGTAGACGCTATCCTGAGTGTGGAGACTTACCTTGATGCGTACTATCGAAACGCCGTTCCAGACCTCGCCGACCGCCGCACCCGTAGCTCGCCGCAACCCTACCAGCCTGCCGCTTCACGGGACCACGCTCGAGGATGACTACGGCTGGATGCGCGATAAATCCTCGCCCGAGGTGATCGCCTATCTCGAGGCCGAGAACGCCTACACCGGCGCGGCGATGGCGCCCACGGCGGCGCTGCAGGAGAAGCTCTACGGCGAGATGCTCTCGCACATCAAGGAGACCGACGAGTCGGTTCCCTACCGCATGCGCGGCTGGTTCTACTACACCCGCACCGTCGCCGGGCTGCAGTACCCCATCCACTGCCGCCGCGCCGCGGTCGACGGCAGCTACGACGCAAGGCCAGCCCGAGGAGATCCTGCTCGACGTCAACCAGCTCGCCGAGGGCCAGCCCTTCATGGCGGTCGGCAGCATGGCCATCAGCCCCGACGACCAGCTGCTCGCCTACTCGACCGACAACACCGGCTTCCGCCAGTACACGCTGCACATCCGCGACCTGAGACGGGCCAGGACCTGCCCGACACCGCGGTGCGCGTCGGCTCGATCACCTGGGCCGCCGACGCCAAGACGCTGCTCTACACCACCGAGGATGAGGTCACCAAGCGCCACGACCACCTCTTCCGCCACACGCTGGGCGCACCCGTCGAGCGAAGATGTCGTCGTCTACGAGGAGAAGGACGAGCGCTTCAACCTCGGCGTCGGCAAGACCCGCGACGGCAAGTATCTGTTGATGGAGGTGGGCAGCCACACCACCACCGAGTGCTGGTTCCTCTCCGCCGAGACGCCCGCGGGCGAGTTCCAGTTGATCGCGCCGCGCATCGACGACCAGGAGTACTACCCGGATCATCGCGACGGCCTCTTCTTCATCCGGACCAACGATGCGGGCAAGAACTTCCGCGTGGTGACCGCTCCGGTGGCCATCTCCCGGACGCGAGAGCTGGCAGGAGCTGCTCGCGCTCGACCCCGAGGTTCCGCTCGAAGACTTCGATCTCTTCAGCACGTTCTTCGTCACCTCGAAGCGCGAGCTGGGCCTGCCGGTCATCGACGTGCTGCTCGCTCACGGGAGCGCGCGAACTGGGCGCAGCGAAGCGCATCGCCTTCCCCGAGCCGACCTACTCGGCGGGAGCCCACGTCAACCGCGAGTTCGAGGCAACCACCTTCCGCTACGCCTATCAGTCGCTGATCACGCCGGCCTCGGTGTATGAGTACGACGTGCCCACCGGCGCCTCGCGGCTACTCAAGATGCAGGAGGTTCCGGGCGGCTTCGATCCGGCGCTCTACGCCTCGGAACGTGTCTGGATCAAGGCCGAGGACGGCGTCGAGGTCCCCGTCTCGATCGCCTACCGGCGCGACGCGTTCCACGGCGACGCGAAGAATCCTCTGTACGTGTACGGCTATGGATCGTACGGCTACGCGCTGCCGGTAGGCTTCAATCCGGCGCGGCTGTCGCTGCTCGATCGCGGATTGGTACTGGCGTATGCACATATTCGCGGCGGCGGCGACCTCGGCGACACCTGGCACGACGCCGGCAAGATGATGGTGAAGCGCAACACCTTCACCGACTTCGTCGCGACCGTCGAGCAGCTGACCGCGCGCGGCTACGGCGACCCCAAGCGCGTCGCCATCGAGGGCGGAAGCGCCGGCGGCCTGCTGATGGGCGCGGTCGTGAACCTGCGTCCCGACCTGTTCCGCGTGGTGCTCTCGCATGTGCCCTTCGTCGATGTGATGAACACCATGCTCGACGCCAGCCTGCCGCTGACGGTCGGCGAGTACGAGGAGTGGGGCAACCCGAACGAGCCCGAGGCCTTCGCGTACATGCTCTCCTACTCGCCCTACGACAACCTGAAGCCGGCGCAGCTATCCCGGCGATGCTGGTGAAGACCAGCCTCAACGACTCGCAGGTGATGTACTGGGAGCCGGCGAAGTACGTCGCCAAGCTGCGCACGCTGAAGCAGAACGACGCACCGCTGCTGCTGCATATCAACATGGACGCCGGCCACGGCGGCGCCTCCGGCCGCTACGACTACCTGAAGGAGATCGCCTTCGACTACGCGTTCCTGCTGGTGCAACTAGACGTGGAGGGCTAGTCACGCGGAGGATGCATACACCGACATCCTCCGCGCAGGCAGACTAGCAGGCCGTATCGGTCTGCTAAAGTCGTTCCCCTTGAACAGCAGCGACTCACCGTGGCTCTTCGCCAGCGCGTAGGAGAAGCAGTCGCCGAAGTTCAGCCCTGCTTGATTCCGCCCCTTCCCATAGTCGCTGAAAGGCCTCGCGCGAGCAATGCTGCGCCTGCGTCACACTGACGGGAACGATCGCGAATCTCAGCCTCTGCCAGCAACCTTATCGAGATCGCTTCAATCGCATCGCTCCGCTTCGTGATGAGAACCATCGATGCCTCGACTATAGCTAACCGCCGAGATCTCTCGCGTGCGGCATCCCCATTTGAGAGCCAGTTCTTCAAATCGATCCTCGATCTAGAATCACAGCGACGATCCGGCTCATCGCAAGACAGGATCGGCAACGCAGTCGCAGATGAGTCAATGCACCATCTAGTCGAAGTAGCCATGTGCGTCGTAGCCGATGAATCTCGTCCGCGGTTAGACTGTTCATCGAGCAGACCGACAGCTCCGCAACAGCGATCCGTGATCTCTCCGACCGTGCGAGCTTACTCCTTCGCGAGCATCGCGTTACTCGGTCGAGCCGTTCCTTAACCGCAATCTTGCGGAATCGCCTCCGGGATTGTCTCGCCGGTCGCCTCTGCGAGCTGCTTCGACAGCTTCTGCTCGAACTCCGGATCTGTCGATCTCGAGCGCTCATGACGCGCAGTGTACACTCCGCTCATACGGCACTGCTCACCGGTCGCAGCGATCCTCGATCTTGTCGCCCTCGCCGGGGGCGAGGAAGAGGTTCTTCTCCAGGCCATGCTGGCGGGTGTAGAGATCGTAGTAGCGGCCGCCCAGCGCGTACAGCGACTCGTGCGTGCCGCGCTCGACGATGCTTCCCTGCTCGACCACCAGGATCTGGTCGGCGCGGCGGATCGTCGAAAGCCGGTGCGCGATCACGAAGGTGGTGCGGCCCTTCATCAGGAAGTTGAGGCCGTTCTGGATCATCGCCTCGGACTCCGAGTCGAGCGAGCTGGTCGCCTCGTCGAGGATCAGGATGCGCGGGATCGGCGAGGATCGCGCGCGCAATCGAGATGCGCTGGCGCTGGCCGCCCGAGAGCTTCACGCCGCGCTCGCCGACGATGGTGTCGTAGCCCTCCGGGAAGCGCTCCGCGAACTCATCGACGCGGGCGATGCGGCAGGCGTTCATCAACTGCTCCTCGGTCGCGTTGGGGCGGCTGAAGAGCACGTTCTCGCGGATGGTGCCGTCGAACAGGAAGGTCTCCTGCAGCACCACGCCAAGCTGCTCGCGATAGCTGCTCAGGCGGATGGTCGCGAGATCGACGCCATCGATCAGGATCGCTCCCTGATTGGCGACGTGGAAGCCGCAGATGAGGCTGATGATGGTCGATTTGCCCGATCCCGAGGAGCCGACCAGCGCCGTCACCGTGCCCGGCTTCGACTCGAAGCTGATGCCGTGCAGCACCGGCTTGCCCGCCTCGTACTCGAAGACGACATTGTCGAAGGCCACATCGCCGTGAATGACGCCGTTCGCGCCGGCCGCGTGGGTGCGGATCGGCTCGCTGTCCTCCTCGCTGCTCGTTCAGGATCTCGGTCGTGCGGTCGAGCCCGGCCAGCGCCTCGGTCACCTGCGTGCCGATCGAGACCAGTTGCACGATGGGGATGGTCATGAAGCCGAGGAACATCACATAGGTGACGTAGCCGCCCGGCGTCAGGCGGCCGGTCGTGACCTGATGCGCGCCGAGGAACATCACCAGCGAGCCGACCACGCCCAGCACGGCGGTCGACGCGAGCGACATCAGCGACTGCGCGGTGAGCGACGAGATCACATTCTGCAGCAGCCGGTTCGCACCCGCGGCGAAGATCTTCGCCTCGCTCTCCTCGGCGTGATAGCCCTTGACCACACGCACGCCGCCGAGCGACTCGGTGAGCCGGCCGGTGACCTCGGCGTTGATCTTGGCGCGCTCGCGGAAGATCGGGCGAATGGTCTTGAAGGCGCGCTGCAGGATCAGGCCGAAGACCAGCAGCACCAGGAAGCTGACCACCGTCATCTGCACGCTCAGCTTGATCAGATAGAGGAAGGCGAAGATCGCCGTCAGCACGCCGCCGAAGAAGTCGATGACGCCGGTGCCGATCAGATTGCGCACGCCCTCGACGTCGGTCATGATGCGCGCGACCAGCGTGCCGGTGCGGTTCTCGTCGTAGAAGGCGATGGGCAGACGGCCGATGTGGGACTGCACCTTCATGCGCAGCTCGGCGATCAGGCGCTGGCCCTCCTTCGAGAGCAGCTGCGTCAGCGTGAAGGAGGTGATGCCCTGAATGATGGTCGCGAGCAGCACCGTGCCCACGATCCACGGCAGCAGATGCAGCTGCTTGCCGTACATCACCTTGTCGATCAGAGGCTTGGTGGAGGCGGGCAGGATCAGGCCGCTGGCCCGATTGATGATCATCAGCACGAAGCTGCCGCCCAGCAGCATGCGGCGCGGCTTGACCAGCGCCCAGACCTCGGGCAGCACCTTCTTGAGCTTCGGCTTGGGACGCGAGGCGGTCAACTCGGCCGCCGTGGCCTTGCCGGTGCCGCGCGGCGTGCGTTCCGCCTTGGACATCCCATTACCGCCAAAACCCGGAGCTGCGAAAGGAAGAGGACATAGCTCTCGATTCTACGCCGGAACCGCCCGCAGCCTATACAAAGCGGACGATTCCGGCGACGAGCTACGGCCAGCAGCTACGAGCCAGACAGCGAAGGCTAGGCGGTCCGCGCGCGGCGCGCGTTGATGAAGGAACGCACGCAGAGCAGCACGAAGATCAGGCAGAGCGTGCCCATGATGGTCTGGACCTTCGCCGCATCGGGACGCGCGACGGCGTGGCCGGCCATCATCTGGAAGGTGCCGATGATGCCGGGGATCGTGCCCAGGAAGCCCAGCAGGCCGATGGTGACGGCGATGTGCATGTGCAGCATGCGCTTCTTCGCGTCCTGCGTATTCGCCAGCGCGCCGAAGATCGCCAGCAGCAGGCCGAAGCCCACCGGGATGAGCGCGTGGTAGGCGTGCGACTGCTGGCCGACAAGCGCGAACGCAACCGCTCCCGTAAGCGATCAGCAGAAAACCGAAGACGATGGTGAGCTTTGCCAAGGTGCAACTCCTTCAAGAAACTTCAAATCGGAACATCGAACCATCCGGATCTTCAGGATACCCGAATTAGCTGGCCACTGCGGTCTTGACCGCGCCCAGCGCCTCGGACGGCTCCCACTCGTTGCCCGGATACCAGGCGACGACCTTGCCGTCCTTGCCGATGATGACGGTCGAGAGCGAGTGGGTCAGCGTCTTGCTCTCCCCCGGCGTCACGCCCACGTCGAAGAACTGCGTGACCTGCGGCAGCTCGCTCACCGGCGGCGCGGCGAAGTCCCAGTGCTGGAACTTCTCCTTGGTATACAGGCCGGTGTAGGCGCCGCCGTAGCTGCGCAGCACCTTCGGCGTGTCGTAGGTGGGATCGAAGCTGACGCTGATCAGGTGCGTCTTCGCATAGAGCGCCGGGTCGGCGGCGAGCTGCTGGTCGACCGTGGCGAAGTTGCGGCTCATGCGCGGGCAGAAGTCGGCCACCGGGCAGCGCGTGTAGATGAAGGTCATCAGCACGACCTTGCCCTTGAAGTCGTCGAGGTGAATCAGCTTGTCGCTCTGGTTCAGCAGCGCGAAGTTGGGGACCACGTCCCCGGCCTGCGGGGACGTGGAACTGGGCGGTCGGCTTGTAGTCGGGCTTGGCCTGCGCGATGACGACGATATGGTCGAGCCGCACGTTGCGATAGCCCTCCGCGGCGTCGGAGCCGATCGGTCCGCGAGCAGGTCGGCGGTGATCCGGTCGCCCGGATGCAGCTCGCTGAGGATGCTCGGGTTGGCCAGCTTGTAGGGCATGATCATCGCCTCCATGAAGCCGGGAACGGCCTCGCCATCGAGCGAGATCTGGCCCGTCGACGGGTCGGTCGCGATCACCTTGCCGCGAATATGGAAGGTCTTCGTGGCGGCGGCAGCGGCCGCCATGGGAGTGTGACTTTTGCAGCCGGAGAGCATGGGCGGCAGGGACAGAAGTCCCAACAGACCCAACATAATGGCGGAAGAGATACGCGTGCGATTCACCATCCCCCGATCATAGGCCTTGCGCCGCCAAAGCGCATGGCGGATCGCGCGAGGCAGGGCCACGCAGCAGCGTGATAGCCTTTGACCGCATTCAGGAGATCGGTCATCGCACCCGAGGCGATCCGCGCACAATCCGGCCGCGAGGTCCCGGCGGCTCCGCTGCTGCACCTCGCCCTGCTCCTCACCGGTCTGGCGACGGCGCTGCTCGGCCCCATCCTGCCGCTGCTGAGCCGCCACTGGCACCTGCAGGACCAGCAGAGCGGCCTTCTGCTGATGGCCCAGTTTCTGGGCTCCTTCACCGGTGGGCTGACGGTCTCGAAGCACCTGCGGCGCAGCCTCGTGCTCGGCCTCGCCGCAGCGGCGGTCGGCTTCACCGGCTTCGCGATGGCCCCCGCTCTGACGCCCGCCTGCGTGCTGCTGTACCTCGCCGGCTGGGGCGTCGGCCAGTGCATCACCGCGTGCAACATCATCGCCGGCCGCCGCTACAGCACCCGGCGCGGCTCGGCGATGGCGCTGCTGAACTTCAGCTGGAGCGTCGGTGCGATGCTCGCCCCGCTGCTCGCCGCCTGGCTCACGCCGCGCTTCCCGCTGCGCCACCTGATCGAAGGATTCGCGGGCTGCTTCCTCGGCGTCCTCATCCTGTTGCTGGGCGATCTGCGCGGCATGCCGGCCGAGATCATCTCCGCCTCGGACACCCCATCCGGGACCGCCAGCGCGAGCCGGCTCGCCTTCAGCGCCTACCTCTACTTCATCGCGCTGCTGTTCCTCTACGGCGGCGTCGAGACCTCGATCAGCGGCTGGCTCACCACCTACGCCCTGCGCTACGGCAACCGCAGCCTCACCCTCAGCGAGTACACCACGCTGGTGCTCTGGGCCGCGCTGACGGTGGGCCGCGCGATCACCTCCGTCCTTCTGCTGCGCATGAAGGAGTCGACTCTGCTGCGCGTCTCACTCCTGCTGAGCGCCCTCTTCATCGCCGGACTGGCGACCGCCCACGCCGCATCGAGCATCGCCGCGTTCGCCGTGCTGCTCGGCCTCAGCCTCGCGCCGTTCTTCCCCTCCAGCTTCTCCATGATGATGGGCGACCGGCCCTCGGCGCGCCAGGCCGGCGTCGTGCTGGCGGTCTCGGGCGTCGGGGCTGCCATTCTGCCCTCGCTGATGGGCGTCCTCTCCACCCACACCGGATCGCTGCAACTGGCGCTCGCCGTCCCCTTCGCCGCCGCTCTCCTGCTGCTGGGATTGAGCCTCTTTCCACCCGCACCGGCTCCGGACCCGACCCGATCGCTCTTCCACCGCAACCGAGCTTTCCACCGACCGAATCCCAGCAGGGTGGCGTATAAACGAACCATGGACCACCTGCGCTCGATGCCTTTGCTGTTCCCGGAGGACCCCGCGGAACAGGCCTGCGAGAGCGTCGCGCCTGCCGCGTCGGAGCCAGTCGCCGAGGCGGCTCTCGAAGAACTCGCAGCCCCGGACGCACCGTCCTGACCATTTCGACCATGCGGAGACCGAGCCCTTCGGATCTTTTGCCGATGATCTTCTGACCGATGCGCTCGACCGCGGCGCAACCGTGGTCACCGCGAACCAGCGCACCGCCCGCACCCTCCGCCAGAGCTTCGAGCGCCGCCAACGCGCCGCCGGTGCGACCTTCTGGCAGCCGCCGAACGTGCTCGCCTGGGACGCCTGGACCGCCACGCTGTGGCGCCGGCTGCTGCTCGACGGCCACGCCGCAAGCCTTCTCCTCAGCCCCGCGCAGGAGCACCAGGTCTGGCGCTCGATCATCGCCAACGACTCCGACCTGGAGCAGCCTCGAGACCGTCGACGCCCTCGCCAGCATGGCCGCCAACGCCTGGAGCCTGCTGGGTGCCTATCGCGCCCATGCCCGGCTCCGCGCCGCCGCCGCTCAACGAAAACACCGAGGACACCCGCGCCTTCCTGCGCTGGGCGCAGGCCTTCCGGCGCCGCTGCCAGAGCGACGGCTATCTCGCGCAGGCCGATCTCGAAGAGACCCTGCTGCACGCCGTGGAGTCCGGCAGACCTCTCCGCCAGCTTCGCTGGCGACGCCCGCGAGCTGCTGCTGGCCGGCTTCGACACCATGACCCCGGCGCAGACCGCGCTGCTCGCCGCCCTGCGCGACGCCGGCGTCACGATCCACTCCTGGACCCCGGCGCTCCCCGCCACGCCTGCATCTGCACGCCGCCGAGGATCCCGAGGCCGAGCTGCACGCCGCCGCCCGCTGGATCCGCCAGTTCCTGCAAGCGACACGCGCCACCAACCCCGCGCATCGCCGTCATCCTGCCCTCGGTCGACGCCGAGCGCGCCGCGATCGACCGCGTCTTTCGCGAGGTGCTCGCCCCCGAGCTGCTGCCGATCACCGCCGGCACCAGCGCGCTCCCCTACGAGTTCTCGCTCGGCCAGCCGCTGGCGCGCGTGCCCATGATCGCGACCGCGCTCGATCTCCTGCGCTGGTCGCGGCGGCCGCTGCCGCTCGAGACCGTCAGCCGCCTGCTGCTCTCGCCCTTCTTCACCGCCGACGAGGACGAGCGCGGCGCACGCGCCGAGTTCGACGCCTTCGAACTGCGCCGCTCCACGCTGCTGCGCCCCGAGCTGAGCCTCGACGCGCTGATCGCCCTCGCCGAAGACTCCCGCCGCCGCGCACCGCGCCTCGGCGGCCTGCTGCGGCAGCTCCGGTCGCTGCGCCGCACCGCTGCGAACATCTGCTCGCCAGCGAGCCCAAGCGCACCTACGCCGAGTGGGCCGACGCCATCCGCGAGCTGCTGCACTCCGCCAACTGGGCGCCCTCCACACGCGGCGAGGACAGCATCACCTTCCAGACCCGCCGCAAGTGGGAGAGCACGCTCGACCAGCTCGCCACCCTCGACTTCGAGGGCGTCCGGCCCACCTTCACCGAGGCGCTCGACGCGCTCCGCACGCTGCTCCACGACACGCTCTTCGCGCCCGAGTCGCGCGAGGCGCCGGTGCAGATCATGGGACCGCTCGAGGCCGGCGGCTCCGCGCTTCGACGCGGTCTGGTTCCTGCGCGCCGGCGATCTCGACTGGCCGACGCCGCTCCTCCACCAATCCCCTGCTCGGCTGGCCGCTGCAGCGCGCGCTCGGCATGCCCGGCGCCGACGTCGCCGCCGATCGCGAGCACGCCCGCCGCATCACCCAGCGCATCGCCGCCAGCGCCCCGACCGTCATCTTCAGCTACGCGCGCGAGACCGCCGACAGCCCGCAGCGCCCCTCCACGCTGCTCTCCGATCTCGCCTTCGACGCCGCTTGCGTCCAGCGAGACCTCGCGCTGCCACGAAGCCTCCGAGCAACCCATCATCCAGCTCGAAGCCGTCGCCGACGACACCCGCATCCCGCTCGCGAATCCGCTCGTCCGCGGCGGCGCCAGCGTGCTCAAGTCGCAGGCCGCCTGCGGCTTCCGCGCCTTCGCCGAGCGCCGCCTCTGGTCCACCGAGCTCGAGACCGCCGAGCCCGGCATGGACGCGCGCGAGCGCGGCGACCTCGTCCACGTCACCCTGCAGCGCTTCTGGGACGAGGTCCGCACCCAGGCCGCGCTCAAGGCCATGCCCCCCGAAGACCGCGCCGCCGCCCTCGACCGCGCCATCGCCGAGGCGCTCGCCAAGACCCTCTCCGCCGCGACCACCGCGTGGGAGACCGCCTACGTCGACACCCAGCGCGAACGCCTGCGCCGCCTGCTCGCACCCTGGATCGAACAGGAGCTCGCCCGCCCGCTGCCCTTCACCGTCAAGCTGCGCGAGGAGGCGATGGAGGTCGCCGTCGGCCCGCTGCGCCTGAAGCTCCGCATCGACCGCATCGACGCCACCGACGCCGGCGACGTCCTCATCGACTACAAGACCGGCACCGCCAGCCACAAGGATTGGCTCACCGAGCGCCCCGACGAGCCGCAGCTCCCGCTCTACGCCATGATCACCGACGCGCCGCTCGCCGCCATCGCCTTCGCCCGCATCCGCCCCGGCAAGGAGATGGGCCTCGACGGCTACGCCGACGCACCGACGGCATCCTGCCCAAGCCCGCCGCGCTTCCCTTCGAGACCCTCGACGAGCAGGTCGCCGAGTGGCGCCGCATCCTCACCCAACCTCGCCGAGGACTTCCACGCCGGCGACGCCCGCGTCGCGCCCAAGAGCTATCCGAAGACCTGCCAGCACTGCGCGCAGCGGCTGCTCTGCCGCCTCAACCCCGCAACCCTCGGCCGATCATCGAAGACCACGCCGAACACGGCGACGCCGACCATCCGGAGGAGATCCATGGCTGAGCTCTTCCTCGTCGACCCCAGCAACCGCAACGACGAACGCGTCTCCGCCCGCACTCGGCCACCGCGCCGCCCGACGCCCACGAGCGCGAACAGGCCCTCGACATCGGCCGATCCTGGATCGTCGAGGCGCCCGCCGGCTCCGGCAAGACCGGCCTGCTCATCCAGCGCTACCTCAAGCTGCTCGCCGACGAGAGCGTCGAGACGCCCGACCAGGTGCTCGCCATCACCTTCACCAACAAGGCCACCGCCGAGCTGCGCGAGCGCGTCCTCGGCCGCCTGGAGAGCGCCGCCAACAACGCCGCTCCGGCCGAACGAGTTCGACCGCCTCACCCAGCCTCTCGCCCGCGCCGTGCTCGCACGCGATCGTGCCCTCGACTGGAACATTCTCGCGCAGCCCGATCGCCTCAACATCCGCACCATCGACTCGCTCTGCGCCGAGATCGCGCGCTCGCTCCCCGTGCTCTCGGGCTGCGGCGGCCGCCAGTCCCCGGTCACCGACGCCGAGCCGCTCTACGCGCTCGCCGCGCAGCGCACCTTCCTGCAGCTCGGCGGCAGCGATCCCGCGCTCGAACGCCGCCCTGCGCCTCATCCTGCTGCACCGCGACGGCAACCTCGCCGACTGCGAGGCGCTGCTCGGCGAGATGCTCGCCCGCCGCGATCAGTGGGGCGAGCTCGTCCCGCTCGGCCGCCGCGAGCTCGACGACGACTACCTCGACACCAACATTCTTCCCCTGCTCGCAGCGCGCGCTCGAACAGGCCATTCGCGCCGCCATCACACAGCTCGCGCGCAGCATCCCGCACGATCTGCTCGAGCGCCTCACCGAGGCCGCCGCCGAGATGGCGCACCTCGACGGCTACAACGGCAAGCCCTCGCCCATCGCCCTCTGCGCGCGATCGCGACGAGCTGCCCGGCCTCACCGCCGACGACCTCGCCCACTGGCGCGCGCTGATGCACCTGCTCGTCTCGCCCTCGCAGAAGACCTGGCGCCGCGGCTTCAACAGCAACCACGTCGGCTTCGCTCACCACCAAGGCCGAGCGCGAACGCCTGAAGGCGCTGGTCGAAGAGCTGCAGCATCGCGACGATCTGCTGCCCGCCATCCTGCCGCCTCGGAGCCCTGCCGCCCGCGACCTATCCCGCCCGAGCAGTGGGTCGTCGCCAAGGCGCTCTTCCGCATCCTCAGCCGCGCCCTCATCGAGCTCAAGCTCGTCTTCGCCGAACGCGGCGAGTGCGACTTCACCGAGGTCGCGCTCGCCGCCGCAGACCGCCCTCCGCAGCGGCCTCGGCCATCACACGACCGACGACGCGACCGAGGAAGAGCGCGACGACATGCCAACGACGACCTCCTCGCCGCCGCGCTCGGCCTCCGCCTGCAGCATCTGCTCGTCGACGAGATGCAGGACACCTCCTCCAGCCAGTACGAGCTCATCCAGATGCTCACCCAGGGCTGGGACGGCTACAGCCAGACCGTCTTCCTCGTCGGCGACCCCAAGCAGTCCATCTACCTCTTCCGCCAGGCGCGCGTCGAGCGCTTCCTGCACACCATGCGCTCCGGCACGCTCGGCGATCTTCCCCTCGGCTGCCTGCGCCTCACCGCCAACTTCCGCTCGCAGGCCGCGCTGGTCGAGCAGTTCAACGAGGACTTCGCGGAGATCTTCCCCGACGCTCGAAGACGCGCCTGCACCCCGAGGCTCGGCTGCCCTTCGTCGCCGCCGATCCCGTGCGCTCCGCCGAGCCTGCACAGCGCAGGCCGCGTCTGGCACGCGAACCTCATCCCCGCCGCACGCTCGAACCCCATCGAGAACGCCCAGGCCAAACAGACGCTGCGCCGCGACGAGGCCCTCGCGATCCGCCGCATCATCGAGCAATGGCGCGCGAAGCCGCTCCCGCCCGGCAGAAGCGAACCCTGGAAGATCGCCGTCCTCGTCCGCTCCCGCAGCCACGCCACCGAGATCATTCGCGCCTTCCAGGACGTCCAGAGACCGACCAGACGCCGCGCCGATTCCCTTCCGCGCCATCGAGATCGACGCGCTCAAGGAGCGTCCCGAGGTGCAGGACCTCTTCGCCCTCACCCGCGCCCTGCTGCATCCCGCCGACCGCGTCGCGTGGCTCGCCGTGCTGCGCGCGCCGTGGTGCGGCTTCGGCCTCGCCGAGCTGCACCTGCTCACCGGCGCCGACGACCCCACCTGGGCCGAGCGCAGCCTCCCCGACGTCATCGCCGAGCGCGGCGACCTGCTCGATCCCGACGCCTGCCAGCGCCTCGAACGCCTCTGGCCGATCCTCCAGGCCGCCACCGCGATGGACGCCCGCATCCCCACCGCGCAGCGCGTCGAACGCACCTGGCGCTCGCTCGGCGGCGACACCTACCTCAGCGCCACCGAGCGCACCAACGCCCGCCGCTACCTGCAACTCCTCGACACGATCGAGCAGCAGACCGGCACCGTCGACCTCGACGCAGCTCGCCCGCCAGCTCGACGACCTCTACGCCGCGCCCTCCATCGAGCCCAACGCCGTCGACATCCTCACCATTCACAAATCCAAGGGCCTCGAGTGGGACCTCGTCCTCGTCCCCGCGCTCGACCGCATCGGCAAGAATCGACCGCGCCCGCCTGCTCTCCTGGATCGAGCTCGACGCCTCCGCGCATGCCAGACGAAGACGACGAGGACGACGAGGACTTCGAGGAGCCCGAAGGAGCAAGCACCCGTCCGCCCACATCCTGCTCGCTCCCATCCGCAGCCGCGGCGAGGCCTCGCGCGAGCTCAACGCGTGGCTCGATGGCATCCGCCGCGAGCGCGAGGCCGCCGAGCGCAAGCGCCTGCTCTACGTCGCCTGCACCCGCGCCCGCGAGGAGCTCCACCTCTTCGCCTCCCCCGAGCTCAACGAGAAGGGCGGCATCAGCCCCAGGAGCGGCAGCCTGCTGCAGTCCTTCTGGCCCGCCGCCAAGGCCCACTTCGACGCCGTCGCAGCCGACGCGCTCCCCCTGCCGACCTCGACCTCCGCGACGAAGACGAGGAGCACGGAAGGCCTGGCACTCGCCGCCACGGCCGATCCAGCGCCGAGCCACGCCAATCTGCTCTATCGCCTTCCCCTCGACTTCGATCCCGAGGCCCATCTCCGCGCCCGCCGCCCGCTCGCCAACACCAGCGCAGAGAGCAGCAGCACCGCAGCCCCCGCGCTCTTCACCCGTCCCGAAGGCTCCTTCGCCGCGCGCGCCTTCGGCAACGCCGTCCACGCCTTCCTCGAGAAGCTCGCGCAGGAGCTCGCCGCCGGCCAGCCCATCGCCGCCCTCCTCGCGAACCTTCCCTCCTGGAGCCCGCGCATCGCCGCTGTCCTGCGCGCGGAGGGCCTGCCGCCCGCACAGGTCGATCGCCTCACCCAGCGCGTCCTCGCCGCCCTCGCAAAACGCGCTGCACGACCCCGAGGGCGCATGGCTGCTCGGAGCCCACGCCGAGTCCGCCAACGAGTTCGCGCTCACCGCCTGGTCCGACGACGCAGACCGCAGCAGCATCCGTCTCGACCGCCGCTTCCACGCCGGCCCCGAACCGCTCGCGCCCGGCGACTCCTATCTCTGGATCGTCGACTACAAGACCGCCACCCACGGCGCTACAGATCTGGACGAGTTCCTCGCGCGCCGAGCGCGACAAGTACGCTCCGCAGCTCGAGGCCTACGCCCGCATTTTGACGCTCCGCGGGTAGCGACACAGGTGCGACACAGCAAGAAGTCCGCCTCGCCCTCTACTACCCCATGCTTCCCAAGCTTATCTGGTGGACTCCCGAACGCTCATAGATCCTGGACTGGCCGCCGTCGATGCGGGAACTCCAGGCACCCGCATCGACGGGATGCTTAAACAGCAACGCGGTGCCGAAGCACCGCGTTGTGAGCAATCTGAAGCTGTTACGTTCTACGACTCGTCGCTATTGGTGTGGTGCCGCACATCCGCGCCGCGCACCCAGAAGATCACGTCCTCCGCGATGTTCGTCGCGTGGTCGCCCACCCGTTCCAGGTTGCGCGAGATGATCAGCGCATTCAGCGACTGCGGCGTCAGCTCCGGCTGCTCCTTGATCAGCGAGCTCAGCGCGTAGAACGCCGCATCGTTCATCTCATCCACCTGGTCGTCCATCTTCAGCACCGACTGCGCCAGCTCCGCATCCGCCTCGATAAACGCCTGCAGCGCCTTGCGCACCATCGCCGACGACAGCGACGCCAGCTTCGGAATATCCACCGGCAGATCGATGTTCGCGAACGCGCCCATCTCGCGCACGCGCACCGCGATGTTCACCGCCTGATCGCCCACCCGCTCCAGATCCGCATTGATCCGGATCACCGACAGGATGAAGCGCAGGTCGATCGCCATCGGCTGCTCCATCGCCAGCAGGTCCAGCGCCATCTGGTCGATCTCGCGCTCCAGCCGGTTGATCGCCGGCTCGGCGCTGAAGCACCAGCTCGCAGATGCTCAGGTCGCGCGTGCGATAGGCCTCGATCGAGCGCTGGATGGCCTGCTCCGCCATGCCCGCCATCACCAGCAGCTTCTCCTTCAAATCGTCGAGACTCTGGTGAAATTTGACGCGCATCAGCCAAACCTCCCGGTGATGTAATCTTCCGTCCGCTTGTCCCGCGGATTGGTGAAGATCTTGTGCGTCGAGTCGAACTCGACCATCTTGCCGTTCAGGAAGAAGCCCGTATTCTCCGCCACGCGCGCCGCCTGCTGCATGTTGTGCGTCACGATCACGATCGTGTACTGGCTCTTCAGCTGGAAGATCAGGTCCTCGATCTTCGAGGTCGAAACCGGATCGAGCGCCGAGGCCGGCTCGTCCATCAGCAGCACCTCAGGATCGACCGCCAGCGCGCGCGCGATGCAGAGCCGCTGCTGCTGGCCGCCCGAAAGGCTGGCGCCGGACTTCTTCTTCAGATCGTCCTTCACCTCTTCCCACAGCGCCGCCTGCTTCAGCGAGCGCTCCACCGTCTCATCCAGAATGCGGCGGTTGCGAAAGCCGTTCAGCTTCAGTCCGCTGGCCACGTTGTCGTAGATCGACATCGTCGGAAACGGGTTCGGCCGCTGGAAGACCATGCCGATGCGGCGGCGGATCTCCACCGGCGACGCATCCTTGTAGATATCGAGATCGCCCATCTTCACCGTGCCGGTCGCGCGCGCGATCGGGTTGGTCTCGTGCATGCGATTCAGGCAGCGCACAAAGGTGCACTTGCCGCAGCCCGACGGCCCAATCAGCGCCGTCGCGTGGTTCGCCGGAATGTGCAGGTTGATGTCCTGCAGCGTGTGCGTCGTTCCGTACCAGGCGTTCAGATGTTCAACTTGGATGCCGACTCCCACTAGCTTCCTCCCTTGAGTACGCCGCGGTTGGCAAAGATGCGGACCAGCGTCACCGAAACCATAATCATCACAATCAGCACCAGCGATCCGGCCCACGCCAGGCGATGCCACTCGTCGTAGGGCGAGATCGCGTAGACGTAAATCTGCAGCGGCAGCGCGGCGATCGGCTCATTCAGCTTGAAGCTCCAGAACTGATTGCCGAACGCGGTAAACAGCAGCGGAGCCGTCTCTCCCGCCACGCGCGCAAACGCCAGCATGCATCCCGTAATGATGCCCGGCGAGGCCGTGCGCAGGCTCACCGAGATCACCGTGCGCCACTTCGGAACGCCCAGCCCCAGCGCCGCCTCGCGAATCGCATGCGGCACCGTCGCCAGCATCTCTTCGGTGGTGCGCGTGATCGTCGGCACCATCATGATCGCCAGCGCCACGCCGCCCGCAAACGCGGAGAAGTGCTTCTGCTGCATCACGATCAGCGAGTAGATCGCGATGCCCATCACGATCGACGGCACGCCGTTCAGCACGTCGGCGGTAAAGCGCACCGCGTTGGCCAGCATCTTGCCCCGGCCGAACTCCGCCAGATACACGCCCGCCGCGATGCCCACCGGAATGCCCATCGAGCTCGCCAGCGCCAGGATCACCGCCGAGCCGACGATGGAGTTCGCCATGCCGCCGCCCTCCTCGCCCACCGGCTTCGGGATCTGCGTGAAGAACGCCAGGTTCAGCGAGCTCGCGCCCTTGTAGATCAGGTAGCCGAGGATCGCCAGCAGCGGCGCAATCACGAGATCGTGCTCGACGATCGCCAGCACCGTCACCAGATGGTTCGATCGACTAGCCGCCGCAGCTGGCTCAGCCGCATCGCGCGCGTCTTGAAGTTCGTCGGCTCTCGCAGGCCGCTTGCAGGATTCATTGGTTGGTCGCTCATCTTAGGCCACCCTTGCCGGTGCGCCGCGCGTCACCGCCCATACCAGCAGCCGGGCAATGGTATTCACCACAATCGTTACCAGGAACAGCGCCAGGCCGATCTCAATCAGCGCGCTCAGATACACGTCGCCGGTGGCTTCGGAAAACTCATTGGCAATCACGCTCGCCAGCGTATAGCCCGGCGCAAACAGCGACTTGGCGATGTCGGGATGGTTGCCGATCACCATGGTCACCGCCATGGTCTCGCCCAGCGCGCGGCCCAGCCCCAGAATCACCGCGCCCACAATGCCGATGCGCGCAGTTGCGCAGCACGCCCATGCGGATCATCTCCCAGCGCGTCGCGCCCAGCGCCAGCACCGCCTCGCGCTGGCTGTTCGGCACCGCCATCATGATGTCGCGCGTCAGCGACGAGATGATCGGCAGAATCATGATCGCCAGGATGATGCTCGCCGTCAGCAGCCCGACGCCGAAGTTCGCGCCCTCGAAGAATCCCGTCCAGCCCAGCGTCTTGTACAGGAACGGCCCCAGCACGTCGCGCATCAGCGGCACCAGCACGAACACCGCCCACAGGCCATAGACCACGCTCGGAATCGCCGCCAGCAGCTCGGTCAGAAACGAGATCGGCGCGCGCAGCGCCTTGCGGGCACAGCTCGGTCAGGAAGACCGCCACGCCCAGCGCCAGCGGCACCGCCATCAGCAGCGCCAGGAACGAGGTCGCCAGCGTGCCGTAGATGAACGGCAGCGCGCCAAAGTCGCCGCTCACCGGGTCCCACGCCTGGCTGGTAAAGAACTTGAAGCCAAACTGCGCCAGGCTCAGCTTCGAGCGCAGCACCAGGATGACGAGGATGAACAGCACGATGGCGAAGATGCTCAGCGCGCACAGCAGCATCACCGCCGCGAAGCTGTTATCGGCGAGCCCGCCGCTGCCGCGCGTCCGCAGAAACTCGCGGATCGCCGACGGTGCCATCGCTGCCGGCTCACGCTGTGGCCCAGGGGTCGCGGTCGCCGCCGGAACCGTGACCGGCACCGGCGAGGCGGAGGACGAGGAGGCCTGCAGACGTGGGAGGAATGGGCATAGGCGGTTTCGATTCAGGGTCAGTGGTCATTTGGATCAAAGTCACAGTTGATTCAGAGAAAAGCCCACGCAGCCCGCCGCTTCACGATACGGAGCATGAACACACAACAGAGAATTGGCGCACGAGGCTGACAACTAGTCTCGTGCGCCTCCCTATAGCCTACTTGATCTGACGAATGGTTGCGCGCACCTTGGTCTGCACCTGCGCCGGCAGCGGCGCATAGCTCATCGCCGGAGCCTCAGCCTCGCCCTTATCCAGCATCCAGTCCAGGAAGCCCTGCATCGCCTTGCCCTTCGCCGGATCCGCAAAGTGCGTCGGAATCAGCAGCCAGGTAAAGCTCGAGATCGGATACGAGTCCGCTCCCGGAGCATTGGTGATCGACACGCGATAGTCCGCCGGCATGCGTCTTCGCCGCCGCAGCAGCCGCTGCCGTCACGCCATCCGTCGAGGCCTTCACGAACTTGCCCGCCGCGTTGCGCACCGTGCCGTACTGCATCTTGTTCGTCACCGCGTAGATCAGCTCGACATAGCCGAAGGAGTTCGGGCGACTGGCGCACCATGCCGGCCACGCCCTCATTGCCCTTCTGGCCGATGCCTGTCGGCCACTTCACCGACGTGTTCTTGCCCACGCGGCTCTGCCACTCCGGGCTCACCTTGCTCAGAAAGTCGGTGAAGATGTACGTCGTGCCGCTTCCATCCGAACGATACACCGGCAGAATCGACGCATTCGGCAGGTTCACGCCCGGGTTGTCCTTCGCGATGCGCGGATCGTTCCACTTGGTGATCTTGCCCAGATAGATGTCCGCGATCACATCGCCCGAGAAGTTCAGCTCCTGGTTCACGCCCTTCAGGTTGTAGACCGGAACCACCGCGCCCAGCACGGTGGGAATGTGCATCGTCTTCACCTTCGACTCGGCGATCTGCTGGTCGTTCATCGGGCCGTCGGTCGCGCCAAAGTCCACCGTGCCCTCGGACACCTGGCGGATGCCGCCGCCCGAACCGATCGACTGGTAGTTGATCTTCACCTCAGGATGCACCTGGCTGTACTCGCTGAACCAGCGGGAGTAGATCGGATACGGGAACGTCGCGCCCGCTCCGTTGATGTTCTGGGCGATTGCCGCCGTTGCGGTCAAGGCCAAAAGTCCTGCTGCTGCCAGTAGGTTCAATCTCACGTAGTCACCCTCGGAAATTTTCGGCGCCTGATTTTCGACGCACCCTACCAGTCTGCCGGGCGAATGTTACAAAATGGTTACATCCCTGAGAAATCGCCGCTAAAGTCTCCTGACATCCTTATCTTTTTGCCACCGGGCAGGCTAAAGATGAACGTACTGCCCCGATTCAGCTCGCTCTCCGCTCGAATCGTGCCGCCCTGCGCCTGCACCATATGCAGCGCAATCGCCAGCCCCAGCCCGGTCCCCCCGGACTCCCGCGAGCGCGCCTTGTCCACCCGGTAAAAGCGCTCGAAGATCCGCCCAATATGCTCCGACCCGATCCCCTGCCCGAAGTCCCGCACGCGAAACTCGACCGCCTCCACCGCACCGCCCGCCGCTGCCGGCAGCTCCCGCGCGCTCACCACCACCCGGGCGTGGGGATTCTCCCGCGTCCGGCCATACTTCACCCCATTCTCGATCAGGTTGCTCAGCACCTGCATCACCGCGTCATGGTCGGCGAACACCTCCCGGCTGGTCACCTCGCCCACCTCGACCACCGCCTCCGAATCCTGCACCAGACCGGCCATCGCCTGCACCGCATCCCGCACCAGCGAGTCCGCCGGCAGCGGCAGCGGGCGCAACTCCTCCTCCGCCGACTCCACCCGCGCCATCACCAGCAGGTCCTCGGTCAGCCGATTCATCCGCGTCGCATTCTTCAAAATCGTCGAAAGAAACTCATGCCCCATCGGGCTCAACGACTGCTCATGATCCAGCAGCGTCTCCACATACCCCATGATCGAGGTCAGCGGCGTCCGCAGTTCGTGCGACACATTGGCCACAAAGTCCCGCTGCGTCCGTTCCACCTCTTCGATCCGCGTAATATCGTGCAGCACCGCCACCGCGCCGCCCGCCGGCATCGGCGAGGCATTGATCTCGAAGATCCTGCCCGCCACCAGCGTCGTCGACCGCCGCTCGCACACCAGGCGGTTGTCCAGCGCCGAGCGCACGCACTCCAGCACCTCCGGATCGCGAATCGTCTGCACCAGCGCATGTCCCACCCGCACCGGGCTGCTCACCGACGAGCCCAATCCGAAGCCCGGCAGCAGCCGCTGCATCCGCTGATTGGTCCACTGGATCCGCCCCGCGGCGTCCACCGCGACCACGGCGTCCTGCATGCTGTCGAGCAGCGCCTCCAACTGCAGCCGCGACTCCCGCGCCGTCGCAAACTCCTGCTGCAGCCGCTGCGACGTCCCCCGCAGCACGTAAAACAGATCCTCGAACTCATCGAGAAACGTCGCCGTATCGGTCGGCGTCGGATCCGGAAGCGCCCGGATCGCACTCTCCAGCCTTCCCGCCTGCCGTTGCAACCGCCAATGCAGCAGCCCCGCAAACAGCGCAGACAGAAACGCCCCGCAGCCCCAGGCGCTCCAGTGGTCGCGAGGATCGACAACTCGTCATCCCCGCGACCGCCGAAGCAATCAACACCATCCCTACAAAAATCGCCAGCAGCTGCGACGGACCTCGACGCACAACCATCTATCTCTTCCCCAACTTCATTCCTGCTCGCCGCGCGCTAGGCTCCATTCCCCTTGGGAATCTCAAAGCGATAGCCTGCGCCACGCATCGTCTTCAAATAGCGCGGTGTCTCCGCATCCTCTTCGATCTTCTCCCGGATGCGCCGGACGTACACGTCCACCGACCGCGGGGTCACGAAGCGGGCATCGCCCCAGACCGCGTCCAGCAGGTGATCGCGGCTGAACACCCGCCCAGGATGCCGCGCCAGGTAGTCGAGCAGGCGAAACTCCGTCGCCGTCGTCGTCACCAGCTCGCCATTCACCCGCAGCTGCATCGCGCTCGCGTCGATCTCGATCGCCTCGAACTTCAGCACCGAGGGCACCGTCGGCCGCTCAAACCGCCGCAGCACCGCCTTCACCCGCGCCACCAGCTCGCGCGTTCCAAACGGCTTGGTGATGTAATCGTCCGCGCCCAACTCCAACCCTTGCACGCGGTCGTTCTCTGCCGCCCGCGCCGTCAGGAAGATAATTGGCACCGAACTCAGGTTCGGATTCTGCCGCAACCGCCGGCACAGATCCAACCCATCCCCGCCCGGAACCATGATGTCCAGAAGGAACAACGCCGGCGGCTGCCGTTCCGCATCCGCCACAATCTGGTTGGTTGCCATGTACGGCTTCACGGCAAACCCTGCGCTTTCAAGGTGATACTGCACAAGCCTGGAGATATCGGCCTCATCTTCCAGCACAAAGATGGTCTGATTCAAATCGGAAACCTCTCGTATTCAGTGCACCGCGATCAGCTTAGCGTACTCCTTTCCGCGAAGTGCAAACAGACGATGAATCGTTACTGTAACCCCCTGATCATCTTATCGATCCCCTGCCGACCTCCGCCAACCGAAAAAGAAGCCCTCCGCCGCACAAAACCACCCGCCTCGACCAGCCCATCGCACCGGAAAAAGAAAAATCCCCATGCCTCCGAATCAGAGACATGGGGACCCATACGACCTGCTTGCACCAACTCGCCTACAGGGCCTGCAGCTCCTCGTGCAGGATGGCCGCCGCGCGCTCGCACGCCGCCCGGTCCACATCCCGATGCGTCACAAACCGCACCGTATGCGGTCCGATCGCGCTCGACAGCACGCCCTTGGCCTTCAACGCCGCCGTCAGCGCAGCCGCGTTGCCGCCGTTCTTCAGCGTAAAGATGACGATGTTGGTCTGCACCGCCCCGAGATCGATCTCCAGCTTCTCCTCGGCTGCAACCGCATCCGCCAGCACCCGCGCATTGCGATGGTCCTCGGCCAGCAGCGCCGGACCCTCCTCCAGCGCGATCAACCCCGCCGCCGCCAGCACGCCCGCCTGCCGCATGCCGCCGCCCAGCGCCTTGCGGAAGCTCCGCGCCCGGTCGATGTTCTCCCGGCTGCCCACCAGCATCGAGCCCACCGGCGCGCCCAGCCCCTTCGACAGGCAGAACATCACCGTATCGAAGCCGCGCGTCAGCTCCTTCACCGAGATCCCCAGCGCCGTCGCCGCATTGAACACCCGCGCGCCGTCCAGATGCACCGGCAGACCGGCCTCCTTCGCACCCGCCCAGATCTCCTCGAACACCGCCAGCGGAGTCACCGTTCCGCCCGCCATATTGTGCGTGTTCTCGAGCGAGATCAGCCCGGCCTGCGCGCGATAGTAGATCTTCGGCGCGATCGCCGGCTTGATGTGCGCCCAGGTCAGGATGCCGCGCTCAGCCGCCACGGTGCGTGCCTGGCAGCCCGCAAACGCCGACATCATCGCCATCTCCCAGTCCAGCACATGCGCCCGCGACTCGCAGATGACCTCCTGCCCATGCTGGGTATGTAACCGCATCGCGATCACATTGCCCATGGTGCCGGTCGGCACGAAGATCGCCGCCTCGCGCCCGAAGATCTCAGCCGCGCGCGCCTCCAGCTTGTTTACGGTCGGATCTTCCCCGTACACATCGTCGCCCACCTCGGCCGCCGCCATCGCCGCCCGCATCGCCGCCGTAGGCCGCGTTACCGTATCGCTCCGCAGATCGATCAATTCATCCGTCAATAACTCACTCAACGCCGTGCTCCTTAACTGCTTGTGATGAAAAGAACCTTCCACCATCATCCGTCATCCGCCCCGCAAACTGAAAGCCTGCCATGCATCGCGGTTGCTTGGACTCGCCTCTGCCGTTGCTTTTTTGCTTGCCATCCCGGAAGGGGATCTGCTTCCGTTCTTGCCGTTGCTTGTCTCTGCCGTCCTCCTAGGCGCAACGAAGGCCCCGGCACTACACGCATCCCGCATGCCGCGAGCCCCATCAACGGAAAAGCGGGAAAGAACTACGCCTCCACCGCCCCCAGCAGCTCCGCAAACACCTCGTTCGAGACCATCCGCCCCCGCTCCGACAGCCTCACCCGCTGCCCCTCCAGCACGAGCAATCCCCCCGCGACCATCTCCCGCACCACCGGCGTCACCGCCTCCACGCGAGCCGTCCCAAACTCCGCCTCGAGCTCCTCCAGCGACACCCCCACATTCATCCGCAGCCCGAGAAACAGCGCCTCCTCGAACGCCGCCTCGTCATCCACCTCGGTCACCTCGCGCTCCCCGCCCTCGAGATACGCCTCCAACCCATCCGGCGTCGTAAACCGAACCGCACTGGAACCCACCCCACGCCGCAGCATCGAAGACGCATCCAGCCCAAACCCCAGGTACGGCGCCCGCTGCCAATACTTCACGTTATGCCGCGAGCCATGCCCCACCCGCGCAAAGTTCGAGATCTCGTACTGCCGCAGCCCGTCGGCCTCGAACGCCGCACATGCCCGCGCATAGAACTCCGTCATCGCCTCATCGCTCGGAACCGCCGTCGCCCCATACCGCGGCCCGCCCTTGATCAGCTCCTTGCCCAGCCGCGACTCATCGTCCACCTCGAGCATGTACACGCTGGCGTGCGGCACCCCGGTCTCCAGCAGCACCGCCAGCGACCGCTCCCAGCTCTCCGCCGTCTGCCTGGCAGCCCCGCGATCAGATCCACGCTGATCTCCGTCACCCCCGCCGCCCGCATCCGGGCGATCTCGTCGGTACACATCGCCGCCGTATGCATCCGCCCCACCGCAGCGGTCTCCGCATCCACAAACGACTGCACCCCGAAGCTCACCCGATTCACGCCCAGCCGCAGCCCCGCCTCGAGCGTCTCCGCCGTCACCTGCCCCGGCGCGCACTCGAGCGTCACCTCGGCATCCGGCGCAACCGCAAACTCCCCCCGCAGCGCCCCAAAGATCCGCTCCAGCTGCGCCGCCGTCAGCAGACTCGGCGTCCCGCCCCCAAAGTAAACGCTGTCCACAGCGTCCGGCACCTGCGCTCCCAAGGCCGCCGCATCCGCCCGCGCCGAGCGAATCTCCCCGCACAGCCGGTCCACATACCCATCCAGCCGCTCCAGCGCGAACGCCCCCGAAGCGAAGTTGCAAAACGTGCACTTCGCCTTGCAAAACGGCACCGAAATGTAGACTCCCAGCGACTGCTCCATCCCCAAACTCCCTCAGCCATCAATTCTTTCACGCCGCCACCACATCGCAGCCACGCGCAGCCCGTCTCCGCCCTCCCACTGCATCGGAATCCCCAGCCGCCCGCAAGCATCTAGAATAGGGAAACCTATCCGATGCCAGACAAAGCCTCCAAGCCGGACCAGACCGGTCAAGAAACCAAGAAGTCGAAGAAGAAGCAGCCCGCCGCCAACCCCCACGACGACGAGGTCGTCGGCAAGGCCTACGACTCGCGCCTGATGCGCCGTCTGCTCAGTTATCTGAAGCCCTACAAGCTGCAAACCGGCATCTCCGCGCTCGCCACCATCCTCAAGGCCGGCGCCGACGTCCTCGGCCCCTACCTCACCAAGGTCGCCGTCGACACCTATATGACCGGCCTGCCGCCCGAGAAGCTCTCCTGGCTCGCCCGCCATCTCAGCCGCACGCCCATGACCGGCATCTCCGAGCTCGCCGGCCTCTATCTCTCCGCGCTCTCGCTCAGCTACGCCCTCGAGTTCCTCCAGACCTACCTCATGCAGTGGACCGGCCAGAAGATCATGTTCGATCTCCGCAGCCAGATCTTCCGCCACCTCCAGCGCATGAGCCCCGTCTTCTTCGACAAGAACCCCGTTGGCCGCCTCGTCACCCGCGTCACCTCCGACGTCGACGCCCTCAACGAGATGTTCACCTCCGGCGTCCTCGCCATCTTCGAGGACATCTTCGTCCTCGCCTTCATCGTCATCATCATGCTGCGCATGAGCTGGCCGCTGGCCCTGCTCACCCTCGCCGTCATCCCGGCCATCCTCTTCCTCACCAAGATCTTCCGCAAGCTGGTCCGCGAGAGCTACCGCCGCATCCGCACCAACGTCGCCAAGATCAATGCCTTCACGCAGGAGCACGTCAGCGGCATGGCCGTCGTCCAGCTCTTCAACCGCGAGCGCCGCGCCTTCGACGAGTTCGAAGAGGTCAACCGCCATCACATGGCCGCCTGGACCGACGCCATCTTCGCCTACGCCTGGTACTACCCGGCGGTCGAACTCCTCAGCTCCACCGCCATCGCCTTGGTGATCTGGCGCGGCGGCTTCAGCGTCCTGCACGGCGCGGTCACCCTCGGCATCCTCATCGCGTTCATGCAGTACGCGCAGCGCTTCTTCCGCCCGATCCAGGACCTCAGCGAGAAGTACAACATCCTGCAAGCCGCGATGGCCGCCAGCGAGCGCGTCTTCAAGCTGCTCGACTCCGAGCCCGAGATCCTCTCGCCCGCCCGCCCCATCGCCACCACCAAGTCCGGCCGCATCGAGTTCCGCAACGTCTGGTTCACCTACCAGACCCTCACCGAAGCGCAGCAAAAGGCCCTCGCCGCCCAGGCCGACAACCCCACGCTGGCCCACGACGACACCCTCGACCACGACATCGAGTGGATCCTCCGCGGCGTCAGCTTCACCGTCGAGCCCGGCGAGACCGCCGCCATCGTCGGCCACACCGGCGCCGGCAAGACCACCATCACCGCCCTGATGATGCGCTTCTACGACGTCCAGCACGGCGCAGTCCTGGTCGATGGCGTCGACGTCCGCAAGCAGAACCTCAAGTCCCTCCGCCAGCGCTTCGGCGTCGTCCTGCAGGATCCCTTCCTCTTCACCGGCACCATCACCGACAACATCCGCCTCGGCACCAGCTGGATCACCGACGAAGCCGTCGAGAACGCCGCCGACGAGGTCAACGTCGGCGACTTCATCCGCACCCTCCCCAACGGCTTCCAGGAGCCGGTCAAGGAGCGCGGCGCCACCCTCTCCACCGGCCAGAAGCAGCTCATCAGCTTCGCCCGCGCGCTCGCCCACGCCCCCGGCATCCTCATCCTCGACGAGGCCACCAGCTCGGTCGACACCGACACCGAGCAGCGCGTCCGCCTCGCCCTCGCCCGCATGATCACCGGCCGCACCAGCGTCCTGATCGCCCACCGCCTCTCGACCATCCAGTCGGCGGACACCATCCTGGTCATGCACAAGGGCACCCTGCGCGAGCGCGGCACCCACCAGCAGCTCCTCGCCGAACGCGGCCTCTACTACAAGCTCTACCAGCTCCAGTACCGCGACCAGGAACTCCCAGCCCTCCCCACGGTGCCCACCCCGGCCTCTGTCTGAGGCCGGCCAGCTCAGCTCACTCTCCGCTGATAGCCTTTGTCCTTGCTTTTGCCCTTGTCTCTCTGGCTGTCATCCCCGAAGGGGATCTGCTTCTGCCGTTGTTTTACCTCTGCTGACTGGAGAGAAACCAATTTCAGTATGGCCACAATCCACCTGGAACTGCTTGAATCAGCCAGCTCCCTGCGCCCCCCGCAAGCAACCTCCCTCGGAAGGAAACCCTCCAAAAGGCTCACAGGTGAAAAGCGCGTTCAGGCCTGAATAGGAGACGGCTTATGGATCGGATGCTGGTCGTGGTGTTTGACAACGAAGCGAAGGCCTATGAAGGCAAAAAGGCTCTTCTGCAACTGGACGCGGAGGGCAGCATCAGCGCCTACTCCTATGCCGTGCTTGCCAAGCAAGCCGATGGCAAAGCAACCATCAAGCAGGGCGATGACAGCGGACCGCTCGGCACCTTGGCCAATACTGCGGTCGGAAGCCTCGTCGGCTTACTCGGCGGCCCCGTGGGTGTTGCCGTGGGTGCGACCACAGGGGCGCTCGTCGGAAGCGTCTACGACCTGAGCAACGCCCGTGTCGACGATGACTTCATTGAGGATGTCAGCAAACAGTTGGGGCCGAACAAGGTGGCCCTGGTCGCCGAGATCGAAGAGGACTGGACCACACCGGTCGACACGCGCATGGAGGCGCTCGGCGGAAACGTCTTTCGCCGCTCTCTCGCGGAGGTCGAGCAGACCCTCGACGATGAGCACGCCGCCGCCCTCAAAGCCGACCTCGCACAAATGAAGGCAGAGCACGCGAAGGCGAGCGCCGACCGGAAGTCAAAGCTGCAGGAGAAGATCAACCAACTCGACTCCAAGATACAAACCCAGCTGCAAAAGGCCAAAGACAGACGCACGGCCGCAGAGCGTCAGGCCAAGGCCAAGGTGCAGATTCTCAAGACGAAGGCAGAGGCCGCTCGGGCAAAGGCGTCCTAACGTGAGGTCTCCCTCGCATCCTGTACACAAACAGAACAGATGCGAGGGAGCAATCCACAGACGGAGCTACTACCGCGCCTTTCCCGCCTCCGCCGCGCCCTCGACCTCCAGCAGCCTTCCCGTCTTCACGTCATAGATGTACCCATAGACCGGAATCGACGCCGGCACCAGCGGGTGCGTGCGAATCCGCAGCACATCGTCGATCACCGCCTGCTGCTGGTCCGCAATCGTCAGCCACTCGACGAACTCCCCCGCCCGCGATCCCGGCCCTTTGCCCACATCGCGGAACCCTTCGCCCGTCAGCTCCGCCGTCTCCAGACTGTTCGCCAGCAGCCCGCGCATCACGTCATTGGTAAAGAACTCCATCCCGCAGTCCGTGTGATGGATCACGAAGAACTCCCGCGTCCCCAGCAGCTTGTAGCTGATCACCAGCGACCGGATGGCATCGTCGCTCGCCCTCCCGCCCGCATTGCGGATCACATGGGCATCGCCCTCCGCCAGTCCCGCGAACTTCGCCGGATCCAGCCGCGCGTCCATGCACGTCAACACCGCGAACCGCCGCGCCGGCGGCAACGCCAGCCCACCCTTATCCCCAAACGCAGCCACATACTCCGCATTCGCCGCCAAAACCTCATCCAGAACGGTATTGCTCATCGTTGCATCTCCAGTCTCGCGGAACCCCGCGACAGGTTGATCGGACAACACATGTAGAAGAAGCGAGACCACGCGCAGACAAACCACGCGCACCGGCCGCTCAAAAAGAAATTGCTAGGGGAAGAAGTAGATCGCGCTCGATTCGCTCGGTCACAGACAACCGCGCATCGCAGCTACTGCATGCGGAAGCGACAACAGCGAAGAGCAGCGATCAACATAGAACAAAGGTACACCCCCACCCATCCCCGCCGTCAACCCCACCGCAGCGCGGGCGAATAAAACCGGAAGAAGTAGCTCATTCGCGACGGTTTCTTCTCGCTACCGTACATAGTCATCGGTGCCTCCAGAGAATTTCCGCGCCAATATACGACCAATTCAGTCCTATAGGACCAAATCTGTCGTATATTTGATTTGGAATGTTCGACGCCCTTCAAATTCAGAGTGCTTCCCCCCTCGATGAGAGCGTTTGCCACTCGCAGACGCTCCAGAAAGGCGGCCTGTGAGCCTGCGGCGATTGCTGTTCTGGTGTCATCTGAGCGTTGGCATGACGGTTGGGCTCGTGATGCTCTTCCTCGCGGTTACGGGCGCACTGATGTCCGTTCAATCGCAGATCACGAGCTGGTCGGAGCGTTCTCTGGCGGTAGCAACCCCGTCTTCGGCCTGCGTGTCGTTTGCTTCTCTCGCGGAGAAGGCGCGCCAGGAGACGGCGAAACCGGCGACCAGTCTGACGATCTACGCCGACGCCCACTCTCCGGCCTTGTACACGGTGAGCAACGATACCGTTTACCTCATCGACCCCTGCACGGGTACGCTCCTCGAACCCGGTCCAAGCCGGGTGCGGGCGCTTCTTCTCTCACGTGAAGGACCTTCATCGCTGGGTCGCCTTCGCAGGCGCGCGACACGAGTCCCTGCGTGCGTTCAAGAATGCGGCCAACCTGCTCTTCGCCTTTCTCATCCTGAGTGGCCTCATTCTGTGGATTCCCCGCCGTGGAAAGCCACGAACCTTCGTGCGGTCAGCTCGGTCCGCACCGGCTTGAAGGGACGCGCGCGCGACTGGAACCTCCACCACATCGCGGGTCTGTGGTTCTCGATTCCGTTGCTTGCGATCTCGCTTTCGGGAACGATCATGGGCTACGGATGGGCGAACAGCCTGCTCTATCGGGCCGCTGGATCGCCCGTTCCGAAGGTCGCCGAGGAGCACGTTGCCGAAGCGCCCGCGAACGACCTCTCCGCTCTCGATTCCCTGCTTCCCATCGCAAAGGCGCAGGACCCCAACTGGAAGATCCTGACGGTTCGTCTTCCGAAGGAGTCGGACAAAGCCGTCAACTTTACGATCGACGACCGACTGGACAATCAACCGCGCGCTCGCAATCTCCTCACCTTGTCCCGCAAAGGGAAGGTCCTCGCTGGGAGCCGTTCAGCGCCCTTTCAAAGGGGAGGCAATGGCGCCTCAATGTCCGCTTCCTGCATAGCGGGGAGCTCTTCGGGGTGCCGGGACAACTGGTCGCGCTGCTGTCGGTCGTGGCCCTGTTCCTGCTCATCTGGACAGGATTTTCTCTTAGCATCCGCCGCCTCCTCGCCTGGCGCCAGAGGACATTCCGGGGCAACGAGTCTGCCAGCCTGAAGGCAGTTTGAGCAACAACAACAAGATGTAGCGGACCTTCCAGGCTATGCACTGATTTTCTGCCTGCAGGACGCGATCACCAATCTGCAACAACGGGTTTTTTCGGAGGGGAAACACGATGAAGAACGCAGAGAAGATGGGGACGTTTGGCAGATAGGACTGGCTGGCAATCGGAACACTGGCGGCTACAGCATTGGTGGGGTCAAGCAGACTGGCGATCGCAGCCGTCACGAGGGATGGCGGCGCGGACGCGGCCGGAACAGCGTGTTCCGCAGGGACCTTGCCGGTGAAGCGCTTCAACATCGGCGCCGGGCCGCTGGATGCGGCGATCGCGGAGTATGAACGGACGACGGGGTTGAAGGTGACGACTACCTTGCCCGCTGGAGCCTTGGCGAACTTTCAGACGAAGGGTGTGACGGGGCTCCATCCGGAGGAGGAGGGATTGCGAATGCTGCTTGAGGGGACGGGGCTGAAGCTACACGCTGCAGGATGCGAGCGACGATGGTGGTGGGAGTCGGCAGTACGGAGACGGTCAATGTGACCACGACGCTGCCAGATGGGTTTCGATGACGAAGTTCACCGAGCCGCTGATCGATACGCCGCAGACGGTGTCGGTGGTGCCGCAGTTTGTGCTCAAGGAGCAGGCAAACCATACCCTCGGGATGCGCTGCGCAATGTTCCGGGCATCAGCATGGCGGCGGGTGAGGCTGGCGCGCAGGGCGACAACCTGACGATCCGCGGCTTTACGGCGCGCAACGATATTTTCCTGGATGGGATTCGCGACTTCGGCAGCTACTACCGCGACAGCTTCAACTATGACAGGTGGAGGTGCTGGAGGGGCCGGCGGGCGTGCAGTTTGGGCGCGGCTCGACGGGCGGCGTGATCAACCAGGAGAGCAAGGTTCCGCAGGCGCAGCAAGTTTGTGAATGTGCAGACGCAGTTTGGCACGGACCTGACGCGGCGGGTCACGGCGGACATCAACGAGCCGCTGCCGGATGTGGCGAGCGGCACGGCATTCCGCGCTGAATGTGATGGCGACCGAAGGCGGGGTTGCGGGGCGGCCGTACGCGGAGAACCGGCGGTTTGGCATTGCGCCTTCGCTGGAGTTGGGCATGAACTCGCCGACACGGCTGACGTCAGCTACTTCCACCTGACGGAGAACGACACGCCGGACTATGGGCTGCCGTGGTTCTTCAACAAGCTCGCTCCGGGGCCGATCCGGCATAACTACTATGGCTTTCCGGATGCAGAACTATCTGCGAGACGAACGACGACATCCTGACCGCGCAAGCTGGATCACGACTTCACGCCGCAATGTCGATCTGCACAGCATTGCGCGGTGGGCGAACTATCCGCGGCAGGCGCAGATTACCGAGCCGCAGATCTGCTCGAATGCCGCGGTGAGCGTGCCGGTGGGCGGATATGTCGCGGCGCTGCCGACCTAGCGCGGTACAATACGAGCTGCCGTGCCCATATACGCCGGCGACGATCCGGCGAGCAGATCGCGGTGAACCGCAATCAGATCCAGATCAAGAGCGTGGAAGGCGATCTGTGGGACCAGACCGAGGTCACGCTGCGACTTCAAGGTGCTGGGCATTCAGCAATAACTTTGTCGGCGGCGTGGAGGGCGGGCAGGAGATCTCGAACCCGATCCGGACCAGCTACACGATCAACAAGCATCAATACCGTGCCTTCGACGAACCTGCTGCAATCCGAACGCCGCGGACGTGTTCTGCCGGACGGGATATATCACGTCGATCGCGCATACGAAGTCGAACAGCGTGGGCTGTACTTCGTGGACACGATCCACTTGGGCGGCTCTTCGAGCTGAGCGGCGGCGTGCGCTGGGACTACTTCGACACGATCTACAACCTGTACTCTGCCGACTCCGTCCTGCGGGCGGAACGGTGACGGCGGCCATTCGCTCCGCATCGCCAGGTCGATGCAGCAGCCGACGCTATCGCGCGGCGTTTGTCTACAAGCCGAACAGCCATGGCAGCGTGTACTTCGACTATGGGACGAGCTTCAATCCTTCGGCGGAGTCGCTGAGCCTGAGCGTGCGCTGGCAGCAGCATCTGCCGCCAGAGGAGAACGAGACCTACGAGGTGGGCGCGAAGTAGAGCTTCCTGACGAGCGGCTGCTGATGGAGGGCGCGTGCTTCCGCACCGAGAAGGACAATGCGCGCGAGACCAACCCGACCAACTCGAACATCATTGTGAAGGCCGGCAACCAGCTGGTGAAGGGCGTGCAGTTCGAGCGCGGTGGGAAGGCTGCCGAGGGCACGGACCTGGTGCTGGATATGCGTACCTGGACAGCGCGGTGATCGTCTCGCAGTTCTATCCGACCTCGGTTGGATATCCGCTGGCGAATGTGCCGAAGCAGACGTTCAATTTCTTCGTGACGCACAGCTTGCCGCGCGGTTGAACGCGGGCTTGGGCGGCAACTATGTGGCGAGCCGGACGGCGAGCTCGACGGTGCCGTATGTGCCGACTGACGCTACGGGCCGGCGACAGACCTTTGCGTGGCACGCGCCTTGCGGCGCGACTGCGGCGCACGTGCTACCAGGTGCTTTCGACGGCGATGAAGCAGGTGCCGGGATACTGGGTCTTCAACGCGATGGTGAAGCGGCCGATGACGGACCGGCTCGAGCTGCAGGCGAATGTCTACAACCTGCTGAACCGGTTCTACATCGATCTGCCGCATCCGAGCCATCTGATTCCGGGAGCGGGATTGAGTGCGCTGATTGGCGTCAATTTCAAGTTCTAACGAGTCTGCAAGCGTCGAGTATCTCGACGTAGTGAGCAAAGAGACGATGCTGATTACGATTCCGAATGTATTGACGGCGGAGCAGGTGGCAGCAGGCGCGCGCAGAAGCTGGCTGGCGGCGGAGTGGGTGGATGGACGCGTGACGGCGGGATACCAGGCGCAGGAGGTGAAGCGGAACATGCAGATTCCGGAGGGCAGTCCGGTGGCGGTGGCGCTGGGCGAGATGGTGCTGAGCGGGCTGGCGCGGTCGCCGCTGTTCATGTCGGCGGCGCTGCCGCTGCGGGTGTTTCCGCCGATGTTCAACAGCTATGCGGCGGGCAGACGTTCGGCACGCATGTGGATACGGCGATCCGGCAGCTGGCGACGACCGGGCAGAGGATTCGCACGGATCTTTCGGCGACGCTGTTTCTGACCGCGCCGGAGGAGTATGACGGCGGCGAGCTGGTCGTCGAGGATGCTACGGGACGCATAGCGTGAAGCTGCCGGCGGGACATATGGTGCTGTATCCGGCGACGAGTCTGCATCGTGTGAGCCGGTGACGCGCGGGGCGCGGGTGAGTCGCTTCTTCTGGATACAGAGCATGATGCGGGAGGATGCGCAGCGGACGCTGCTGTTCGATCTGGATACGGCGATTCAGCGGCTGGCGACAGTGACAGCGACGCAGCGCCGGAGGTGAAGGAGACGGCGGTGCAGTTGACCGGGGTTTATCACAACCTGCTGCGGCAGTGGGCGGAGATGTAGGAGAGACTAACTTCTTTTCGAGTCAGAGTATTTTGAATGGGCTTGATTTACTAGGAATAATCGGCTTGGGGAGAAAGCGCGCTGCAGCCTGCGCCAGCTCTTTCCGACCCGATCAGAGGCGAAGAAGATATCGGCCGGCAGTGAGGGGCCCGCACACCTTATAGTGCCCAACCGCCGCCAGTCCCATCGATGCAAGGCAACCGCACTGTTCACAATCAGGGCTTCCCCCGAACTGGCAGGGAGTGATTTGCGTCGTCAGATCGGCGGATAGTGTCTCGGTCGTGCGCGCAAAAATGCACTCGTCCGGGTTTTTAGGCGGGTTTGCAAGTTCCGTGATGACGGAGTCGGGCATATCCAGCGCGGGATACTTTCTCCGTAGAAGCTTCAGGTCCGCAATGACAGCAACGCGCTGCGCAGGGGTCAGTATCTCGGCATCCGTCGCTCCGATCTGTGGCGTGAAGATACTGAACCACACCTTCTCAATCTCCGGGCGACCACTCCAGAATCCAAGAAATTCATCGAGGTAGCCTGGCCGCGCGGCGATCTGTGAGGTGATGGTGCAATGAATGCTAACCTTCGCACCTGCAATGTTCTTCAGAATGCGCTCGTAGGTCGCAGGTTTGCGTCGTTCGTCGTGTTCCTGCTTTCAGACCATCGACCGACACAACTACATTCAGCTTCTGGAACCGGTTCCAAGCGCTCGGAATGACACGGAACGCGCTGGTTACAATCTGTGTGTGAACTCCGCGGCCTTCCATCTGCGGCAGCAGCAATTCGAGCTCGCGATACCGTACGAGCGGATCCCCGCCGACGAGAGACACATGAAGCGGTCTGCGCTCGTCGATGACGGCGAGAACCTTTGCCACCAACTCGTCTCCCTTGAAGTCAGAAAGCTGTCGGAGTTGCGTGGTGCCGCCAAGATGCCCCACATCGAATGCGTAGCAGCCGGGGCAGCTGCAGCGGGCACTCCTTGGTAATTTCGATGGAAAGCGAGGGGGCTCGGCCGGAAAGAATGGTACCCCAAGCGCGAAGCACTTCGGATTTTCGCATAAACCTCCCAAGAACAACTTGCGCTCTCCAGTTCTGGACGGTTTGATGCAGATAGCTCAGACAGCACGAGAAGCATGCTCCGTTCCTACGGACGAAGCACCTAATACCGCAGCCGATACGCGCAGCACGGGTCCGCCTCCCCCGGCGTCCCATCCGCACCGACATCCTCCGCCGCCAGCCCGATGCCCTCTCGCCACAGCAGCTCGAACGCCGGAAACTCGGCGAACACCGCCTCCTCCTTGGGATAGAGATAAAGCACGTCCACCGCCGACCGCCGCCGTTGCAGTCGATCCAGCACCCGCCGCAGCACCGGGGCCTGAAACGGATTGAACAGGTAGGCCACCAGCGGCCCCTCCGGCAGCGCGACCTCCGTAGCGTCGCCATGCACCACCCGCAGCGGACACCGCGGCCGGCCCGCGGCACTCCAGCGCTCCACATTCCGCCTTGCCACCGCAGCCAGCCCAGCATCGAACTCCACCCCCATCGCCTCGCGAAACGGCAGCTCGGCCCCCAGCAGCAACGCCCGCCCCTTGCCGCATCCCACATCGACGAACGCACACCTCTCGGTCTGCTCAACTCCCGGAGTGGCCCTCCAGCGATCGAGAATCCCCCGCATCCGCGACGGCGGCACGCCCAGGTAAGCCGTCGAGAACGCCGCATTCCGATGCCCCGGCGCAAGCCGACCGCCATGCACCACGCCGCTGGTCTCAAGTCCATGCTCAAGATCGAACGGGTGCACCGTGTGCGGCGTCGAACGCCGGCCGCGCAGCCGCCCCACAACCATCCCCGCCGCGCCAAACACCCCCTTCTGCTGCACCGCCCAGCGTCCCCACCCAACGTATCGCTGCACTACCCCCATGTTCGCCTCCTCCTCGCTCTGCGGCCGGTAGCCGGCGCAATTCAAGCTGTAGGATGGCGTCTCCGCTCACACGTCCGCTAGAAAACACACTCTCGTACTCTCCAACAACATCAGTTAACCGATCGGATGCCTAAGTGACTATCCGGCTAACCGAACCGCCGGCTATTCCGTATCATCGCCCCATGATCATCACCATGGCCTCCTTCAAAGGCGGAGTCGGCAAAAGCACCTCCGCCGTCCATCTGGCTGCTCATCTCGCAAAGTCCGCAAAGACCCTCCTCGTCGACGGCGACCCCAACCGCAGCGTCACCCGCTGGGCCTCCGAAGGAAAGCTTCCCTTCACCGTCGTCAGCGAGGCCCAGGCCGCCATGCACGCCCGCCACTACGAGCACATCGTCATCGACACCAAGGCCCGGCCCGACCCCGAGGACCTGCGCGAGATCGCCACCGGCTGCCACCTGCTCGTCCTTCCCTGCACCCCCGACCCGCTCTCGGTCGACGCCCTGCTCGCCACCGTCAAGGCCCTCCGCGGCCTCGGCAACGATCGCTTCCGCGTCCTGCTCACCATCGTCCCACCCCGCCCCAACAAGGACGGCAGCAAGGCCCGCGAGGCCCTGCTCGAAGCCGGCCTGCCCCTCTTCCAGGCCCAGATCCCCCGCATGGTCAACTTCCAGCGCTGCATCCTCGACGGCGAGACCGTCTACTCCCCCGAGTACCGCGACGTCGGCGACGAGATCGAAGCCCTGGTCACCCAGCCCGTCTAACAATTCGACTTATCCGATCAATCGACTAATCGAATCGACATCGAACCACCGGTTCCCCACAGAAAGGAAGCGCCATTGACCACCAAGCCCAACCAGTTCCGTTCCCTCATCGCCGCCAGCGGTCAGGCACCCGTCGCGCAGATCCACGCCGCCACCCCGGCCGAGAAGAGCAGCCCCCACCCGCCGCCAGCAAGGCAAGCGCGCCGCTCCCGACTACGTCCAGGTGGGCGTCTACATCCCCAAAAAGCTCCACAACGAAGCCAAGGTCAAGCTGATCCAGGAGGACGCCGACCGCGACTTCAGCCAGCTCATCGCCGACCTGCTCACCGACTACCTGACAACTCGCCTAACCAAATAATCGGAGATTCGCCTAATCGAACTATCAGCGGTTAGGCGAATCTCAACGCTGCTAAACCTCGACTCCCGCCCACCGCAAGGCCTCCGCCCGTCCGCGAAGCCCGCATCTCGACCGCCTGCCGTCGTCGTACCGTCATCTGCCAGCGGACTCCTGCACTCCTGCTTCCCTTTGCACGAACGCCCGGATGCACGGACCACGATCCGGTCGCCCGCGGAACCAAATAACCGGTACTCAGCTACTCGCCTTCGGCCAGTCGACTCTCTGACTTCAGCTGCGATTCCAGCGCCGCAACCCGCTCACTCAGCGGCAGTCATCTGCCGAAAGACCTCCGCCTGATTACTCCACTCAGAGCCGCGAACTCCGACCGCATCTCCGCCCGAACCGCATCCCGCGTCGTTCATGATCGAGTCGTACTGAACGTCTGCCTGCTTCTGCAGCGCCTCGAGCTTCGCCGTATGCGACTTCAGATCCGGCGCGACCAAATCCTGAATCACCTGCCGCAAACTCGCAACGATATCGGACATGCCCACCTCTTCCGGCAATTGTAAGCCTCAGTGCGTCTCCGCCACCGCGCACAGCTTCTCCACCCGCCTCTGCCGCGCCTCCGGCGTCTGGTAGTAGAACACCCCCAGCAGCTCCCTGCGCCGCTGCGTCGCCGTCATCCTCGCCCACCCCGCCCGAGCCTTCGGCCGCAGCCGAAACGCCGCCTCGATCACCGGCGGCAGCTCCACCTCGGCCTCCATCGCCGCCAGCAGCCGCTCGGCCATCTGCTCCGCCCGCCGCATCCGGGCGGCGTCGCTCTTCACCCCCGCCACCCACTTGCCAATCTCCCGCCGCATGGCCTCGCTGAGCCCGCCGTACCACTCCCGCAGCCCCGCCTCCTCATCCAGCAGCACCGCCAGCTCATCCGGCAGCTCCGCCTCCCGCGGCTCCAGATCCGCCTCCAGCCGAAACTCCGCCGTCCCGCCCAGCCCCACTCCGGCTCCCTCCTGCATCGCCCGGCTCACCAGCAAGACGAAGCGGCCAGGATTCGCCGGATCGGGAAACAGCGACGTCCGAAACGCAAATCCATTCACCTCGCCCTTCACCCGCAGCCGCACCCTCTCCGTCCAAACCTCCGCCGGCACGAACGGCACCCGCGCAATCGTCCACCCCAGCGCCCGGTCGCCCTTCTCCAGCACCGCCTGAAACCGCTTCGCCCGACTCCCCGCCATCGCGCTCTCCCCCTCCGCACGCGACCCCGAAACTTGACACGCGAGCTACTATAAATGAGGCATCCGACAGGCCCGGCCACCCGCCGGGCCTTCGCCTTGCCCAAACTTGTACCAGACTTTGTTTGGACTTATCTCCCCTGTCTCTGAAGACTTTGGGTACTTCATGGGGGAGGGGGGATACCACCATCGCCGCAGTCGCTGCCAGCAAAAATCCACGCATCTTCCTCTCCGCCGGCGAGGCCAGCGGCGATCACTACGGCGCCCAGCTCATCGAATCCCTGAAGTCCCAGCTTCCCGCAGCCAGCTTCTTCGGCCTCGGCGGCCTGGAGATGGAGCGCGCCGGCCAGCGCCGCGTCGTCCGCGCCGAGGACGTCGCCCACATGGGCATCACCGAGGTCCTCCGCCACGCGCCCTACATCTACGCCCAGTACCGCAAGCTCGTCGCCGCCCTCGAGCGCGAGCGCCCCGCCATCGCCATCCTCATCGACTTCCCCGACGTCAACCTCCGCCTCGCCGCCCACTGCAAGCGCCTCGGCATCCCGGTCGTCTACCTGGTCAGCCCGCAGCTCTGGGCCTGGAAGCGCCGCCGTCTGCGCTGGGTGCAGCAGCGCGTCACCCGCATGCTGGTCATCTTCCCCTTCGAGGCCGCCTTCTACCGCGCCCGCAACGTCGACGCCGAGTTCCTCGGCCATCCCCTGGCCTACCTCCCGCTCCCCACCAGCACCCGCGAGGCCTACGCCGCCCAGCACCACCTCGATCCCGCCAAGCCCTGGATCGCGCTCCTCCCCGGCAGCCGCTGGCGCGAGCTCACCGCCAACCTCCCCACCATGGTCGAGATGGCCCGCCTCCACCCCGCGCGACTGCGAGTACATCCTCCCCGTCGCCAACACCATCGACCCCGAGCGCCTCCGCGAGTTCGTCTCCGGCTGGATCACCTTCGAGCCCGGCCAGGCCTCGCCCACCACCCCACTCCCCTACCTCCACCTCGTCCCCGACGCCCGCGAGGCCCTCCACCACGCCCGCGCCTCCATCGTCGCCAGCGGCACCGCCACCGTCCAGGCCGCGGTCATCGGCAACCCCTTCGTCGTCGTCTACCGGGTGTCCCCCCTCACCTTCGCCCTCGCCAAGCGCCTCGTCCAGTACCCCCCCGAGATCCCCTCCCAGGAGGACGACCACGGCAACCTCCCCATCGCGATGGTGAACCTCATCGCCGGCCGCCGCATCGTCCCCGAGCTGCTCCAGGAGAACTTCAACCCCGACGCCCTCGCCGCGGCCCTGGCGCCCCTGCTCGAAGACACCCCCACCCGCGCCCGCCAGATCGCCGACCTCGCCGAGGTCCGCCGCCAGCTCATCCCCGATCCCGCCGCCGACCCCATCGCCCGCGCCGCCCAGATCGTCCTGCAGCTCCTGGAGCCAGTCCCCGCAGCAGTCCTGATTCCGAACCCGATCGGAGCCATCCCTTTGCATCCTCCGATCGTCTATCCAAGAGCGTCTGATACATTGGCCGCAGTGTTCGCCATAAAGGATTACTGCCCCTATGGTCACCTCTCTCCGCGGATCCCGATTCTCCCTGGCAGCTTTCGCTCTCCTCGCCCTGTCGTTTCTCCCGCATCGCCGCGCTCGCCGCGCCCATCCGACAGCTCATGCAGGTCACCGGCTACGTCATCAACGCCGACCTCGACCCCGCCGCGAACAAGCTCACCGCGCACGTCACCGTCTCGATCACCGCGCTTGAGGACCTCAGCACCGTCACCCTCGAGCTGAACAACGGCCTCCAGATCACCAGCCTCGTCGACGCGCAGCAGCACACCCTCTCGCCCGAGCGCCTGACGACCAACTCCACCGTGCGCATTCCGCTCGCCGCGCCGCTCGCCAAGGGCGCCAGCACCACCCTCACCTTCGACTACAACGGCGTCCTCACCGGCACCGACACCAGCCCCGTCGAGGGCATCAAGTTCGCCGCCATCGCCGACCCCATCTCCATCCTGCTCTATCCCGGCCGCTGGTTCCCCATGACCGGCCTCTTCACCGACCGCTTCACCGCCGAGATGCACATCCGCGTTCCCTCCGACGAGCGCGTCATCGGCTCCGGCGGCGACACCGCCACCCCCAAGAGCCTGCCCAACAACATCACCGAGTACAGCTTCAACTGGACCAAGCCCGGCTTTCCCGGCACCATCATCGCCGGCAAGTTCCTGCCGCCCATCGCCGCTCCCGGCATCCCCAACGTCCGCATCTTCGTCACCGAAAAGCACAAGGACAACGCCACCGCCTACGCCCAGACCGCCGCCGAGCAGTTCGAGTACTTCAGCTCCGTCTTCGGCCAGCCCGAGTCCGGCCGCCTCAATATCGTCGAGATCCCCGACGACGCCGTCGCCGCCGCCTGGGCCCCGGAGATCGCCGCCATCGCCGGCAATCGCATCGGCGACCGCAACTCCCACCGCCTGCTCGCCAACACCATCTCCCACCAGTGGTGGGGCTCCGAGATCTCGCCCGCCACCCTCAACGACGCCTGGATCACCAACGGCATGAGCCGCTACTCCGAGCTGATGTACGTCGAACAGGCCTCCGGCAAGACCGCCTTCCAGACCGCCGTCACCGACATCTCCGCCGGCGCCCTCGCCTACGACACCGAGCCGCTCACCACCCTCGGCCGCCTCGATCCCTTCTCCCCGCAGTTCCAGTCCATGACCCTCGAGAAGGGCGCCATGGTCTTCCACATGCTCCGCTGGGAGATGGGCGACGACGTCTTCCTCAAGTTCCTGCGCGGCCTGCTCTCGCAATACACGGATAAGTCCGTGCGCAGCGCCAACGTCGAGACCGTCGCCGAGGCCCAGTCCAACCAGCAGCTCCAGGCCTTCTTCGCCCAGTGGCTCGACGGCACCGGCGCGCCCCAGTTCACCAACAAGTACACCGTCTTCCGCCTCGGCAACAACAAGGGCTTCCGCACCATCGGCTCCATCGACCAGGACCTCGATCTCTTCCGCATGCCGGTCGAGCTGCGCATCGAGACCGACGGCAAGACCGAGATCCGCCGCGTCGACGTCTCCGGCACCGACTCCCAGTTCTCCGTCGAAACCTTCGGCCGCCCGCGCCGCATCACCATCGATCCCGACAACTGGGTGCTCAAGAGCACGCCCGACCTCGCCGTCCGCGTCGCCGTCCTGCGCGGCCAGCAGCAGGCCGCCCAGGGCGACCTCATCGCCGCCCTCGCCGAGTACCAGAAGGCGCTCGACGTCAACAAGAACAGCTCGCTGGCCGCCTACCGCATCGGCGAGATCTTCTTCACCCAGCGCAACTACCAGTCCGCCGCCAACAGCTTCCGCGACGCCCTCCGCGGCGACGGCGACCCCAAGTGGGTCGAGGTCTGGAGCCACATCCAGATCGGCCGCATCTACGACGTCACCGGCCAGCGCGACCGCGCCGTGCAGGAGTACCGCCTCGCCGTCCAGACCAACGACAACACCCAGGGCGCCGTCAACGAGGCCCGCGCCCTCATGCAAAAGCCCTACGAGCGCCCCCGCCAGGAGAACTAGTTCGACGACCGTCCAGCAGCTCAACGCTCCCCAATCCCGCGCATACAGGATTGCGTCGTCAGCCTGCGTCGTGTATCCTCCCGCGTGCGTCAGGTTTCCGCCGGAGTCCGCCATGAACCCTCGCCACGTCCTCTCGCTCGCCGCCGCTCTCGTCGCCTTCATCGGCCGCTCGCCCAGACCGCCGCCAGCTCCGCACCCGCAGCGCGCCACACTCACCGGCTGCCTCCACGCGCCGCGCCATCCATCCTGGCTCTGGTCGCTCTACACCATGCAGCCCGGCTGTCCCGTCGACCTGCGCGCGCAGCGCGGCACCGGCAGCGGCCTCCTCGTCGCCCACGGCTCTGCGCATCACGGCCCAACCGGCATCGCCCAGCAGCTCCACATACCTTCACCAACCGCATGCCCAGAGACTGCGTCGTCGGCGTCACCCTCACCGCCCACGGCCTCACCGCCAGCCTCCGCATGACGCCCGCCACCCAATCCGCCACCGCCTCGCCGGACGGCATCACGCCGGACCGTCCATCTCGATCTGACGCTCGATCCCCAACGCCAACACCTCCGCCGACCTCACCCTCGACGCCTTCACCTCCGTCAGCCGCATCGATCTCGACGCGATCGACTACGCCGACGGCTCCAGCTGGCACGCCTCCGCGCAACAGCCCTGCCACATCACTCCCGACGGCCTCATGCTGGTCAGCAGCCGCTGACCTGTCTTCAGATCTCTCAAAGATGCGGATCGCCGACGCGCACCCCTGACACTCCGCACGCGCTACACCGCCTTCGACAGCGTGACCGCAGCCTGCGTCGCCAGCACCGCCAGCACGATCAGCGGCGGACAGTTCACACGGCTGGCATACCCGGTGCAGCGTCCCGCGCAGTTGCAAGCCGACGCGTCCTGTTGGCGCGCCGAGCACGCCTGCTTCTTCTTGGCCAAAATCCGGGGCATGACGAACATGAAGAACCTCCACGTTCATCATGGCTGCGCGGCAGATCCCGTGTAAGTGATGGCCATCACAGCCGACGCACCATCTCTGCTTCCTTGCCAGCCTCGGTGCCTCGATACCGGCGCGACGCTCAGTCCTTGAACGGCTTGGCGTTCGAATTCAAGATCACCCGCACCAGCGAATTGATGCGTTGCAACTGCGCCCGCGCGTCCTGCAGATGCTCTCCCGGCCCGGCGTCCATCAGGTACAGCGCATTGGTCAGCGCCTGCAGCGGATTGTTCACCGCATGCGCCAACTCATTCGCCACCTTCGCCGCGGCCCCCACACGCTCTTGATCCAGGCGGCAGCTCTCCACCGCGTCCTTGGCAATCGCCGAGTCGGCAAACGCCGCCAGACTCTTCAGCATGCGCACGTCCTCCGCATCCAGCCGCTTCGCATCGCTCCGCGTCAACACCCACAGAATGCCCGCGGTCTTCTCCCCCGCCCACGGAATCAGCAGCGCCTCCGCGATATCCCACGACTCCGCAATATGCGGAAACAGCCGATGCGGCCGGCAGATCAGCCGCGGCTTCAACTCCTTCATCAGCTGCTTCAGATTCCGATCCAGCGACATGGTCTGCCCCACCACCTCGCGCATCGCTCCCGCCGCCGCGATCCACCGCAGCAACTCGCTGCCATCCTGCAAGCCGATCCGCCAGCGTGATCCCCGCACAATCGGCGTCGCACAGCTCGCACGCCGCCTCCACCGTGTCCTTCAAGCGTTCGCACAGATCCTTCGAAAGACCCCGCATCAGCCGATGCAGCGACTCAATCTCCAACTCCAGTCGCGAGGCGCGGACCGGACGTCGAATCGCCTGCTGACGCGCGGACAGATCACTTGTTCTGAGATTCTGCCATACCCACTCCTTCGAACCTAATGAATTATCAGTGGATAGCCTTGGCCCAAGGCTATCCACGTGTCCTGAACAGGGCCTGGGAGAATGGTGCAGAAACTACGCGGCGTTAGAGACCCGAATCACTTTATCGGCCTGGGGCCCCTTTACTCCTTGGATAACATCAAACTCGACAAGCTCGCCCTCTTTGAGGGACTTGTAGCCATCGAGTTGGATCGAGCTATAGTGCACAAAGACGTCGTTGCCTCCCTCACGTCCCAGAAAACCATAGCCTTTTGCGTTGTTAAACCACTTCACGCTGCCTTTGTACTGTGACATTCCGACCCTCCGTGATTAGCGAATCAATAGGGTTAAGGTAGAGCGAAAAACGAAACTTGCGCGGGCTATCTCTACCCTCTGATTACCAAAGTTGTACGTGCTCTGTAGGGGGATTGTTGGCCCGACACCCGCCATTAGTCAAGCTTTTTTTCCACAGCCCCAGCAAGCTGCACTAGTTCCGTGGCATTTCCCCCGCATACCCCTTCACCCTGCCGCAACTACGCCCCCATGCGGCTTTGAATGGCGCCCTTCCCTTACATTCACCCCACAAACATCACCTGCCGTCCGCACTCAACACCGCCCATCTACCTCCACCCATCGGCTGCGCAGGTGCCTGCCCCCGGCTAGGGAGCTCATCCCCTGATTACCTCCATGGTCGCCGCCTTCCAGAATGGAACCCAGCCGGTGTCCCCCTCGCCCGCACCGAGGCGCGTTCGGCGTGACGCCTCCTCGCTGCGGGCGCGGAGGGCCATCAAACACAGCCGCATCAATGCTTTGAAGATCTGGAAGAAGATCGGCACGAGCACCCCACCCCGGGCTCGCCTACGGCGTAGTCACCGCCCCGCCTACTCGTACCGCAGCGCCTCGATCGGGTCCAGATTCGCCGCCTGCAGCGCCGGAATCATCCCACTCACCGTGCCCACCACCACCAGGATTCCCGTCGCCATCAGCACACTCGCCGGCGAGATCAGCAGATGGATATCCGCCGCCTCTCCCCCGGTCGCAATCGCGCTATACAGCGTGATGCTCCCCACGATCTTGCTTACGGCGTACGCCAGCGCAATCCCACCCACGCCGCCGATGCTCGAAATCACCAGCGCCTCGGCCAGAAACTGAAACAGAATATGCCGCTTCCGCGCGCCCAGCGCCTTCTCCACGCCGATCTCCCGCGTCCGCTGCTGCACGCTCACCAGCATGATGTTCATCAGCCCAATACCCGCGATCCCCAGCGTCAGCGCGCCGATAAACAGCAGCAGCGCCTGCAGCCCGATCGTCACCACGCGAAACGCTGCCAGCTGCTTCATGATGTTCGCCACATACACCGCGTTCTTATCCGTCGGCCGATAGCCATGCGCCGCCGCCAGCGAGTTCCGCAGCGCGTGCTCCACCTCGCTAAAGTCGCCCTTGTAGCTCATCCAGATGCCGTCCAGATACGTCGTATCCTTCAGGTCGCTCATCGTCGTAAACGGAACATCGATGATGCGGTTGACGTTGCTCGTCGCCCTCCTGCATCTTCGCCTGGATCACGCCCACCACCTCGAACGAGATCCCATCCAGCCGGATCGTCTGCCCGATCGGATACAGCCCCGAGAACAGCTTCGTCTTCGCCTCCGAGCCGATCAGCGCCACATGCCGCCGCTCCGCCATATCCTCCTCCGTGATGCCCCGCCCCACCGACGGGTCCATCCGCTGGATCGATTGCAGCGACGGCGTAATCCCATCCACCTCCCACGTATACGTGTGCAGGTCGTTCGCCACCGTCGTCTTGTTCTTGAACATAATCGGCGACGTGCGCAGGATCCCCGGCACCGTCTGCTGAATGCGCTCGACATCGTCCTGCGTCAGCCGCACCTTCACCCCGGCCCGCGATCCTCCCGCCTGCTCGCTCGTCGTGCCCGGAAACACGCCGATCATATTCGTTCCCCACTGCGCGAAGATGGCCTCGATCGCCCTCCCAAAGCCCGAGCCGAACGCCAGCAGCAGCACCACCGTGGCGATCCCCCACGCCATGCCGATCACCGTGATCACCGTGCGCCGCCCATTGAAGCGCATCGCCTCCATCGCCTGGCCAAAGATGTCTTTCGTCATGCTGAACATCGCGTTTATTCCTTCCTCAACGCTTCCACCGGCTCCAGCATCGCCGCTCGCCGTGCCGGATAGATCCCCGCAATCACGCCGCACAGCGAAAGACTCCCAAACGCCAGCGCCGCCGACCACGGCACCAGCCGCGGCGGATCGAAGCCCATCTGGCTGCCCGACCATCATCGCTCCCAGCGCCACCATCAGCCCGCTCGCCCCGCCAATCCCAATCAGCCCGCTCAGCCCCGTCAGCAGCACTCCCTCCAGAAAAAACTGCATCATGATGCTGCGATTGGTCGCGCCCAGCGCCTTCCGCAGCCCGATCTCCTTGGTCCGCTCGCTCACCGTCACCAGCATGATGTTCACGATCCCCACCGCGCCCAGCATCAGCGTCACCACCCCGACGCCGCCCAGAAACACATCCATCGCGGTAAAGATCAGCCCCACCATGCGGCTCGACTTGATCGTGTCCCACTCCTCGAACGCGTCCTTCAGGTTGGCATCGAAGCCATGCCGCCCGCCCACGATGCGATGCACCTCGGCCTTGGCGTCCTCGTTCTCGCTCTCGCTCACCGGCTGATATTGAATCGAGGTAATCGCGTCCTTGGGAACGTTCTCCCCCTTGATCGGAAAGAACTCCATCATCGTCGACAGCGGAATGTACAGCTTCTGATTATCCCCATCGTCATCGCCGCGCCCAATATGTTTCGCCACCCCGATCACCTGAAAGCGATACCCATTCAGCGTCACAAACGACCCCACCGACGGCCGTCCCGGAAACAGCAGCCGATTGTTCTTCTCTCCCAGGATCACCACCAGCCGATGCTCGGCCACATCCTGCGCATCGAGAAAGCGTCCCTGCGCGATCGGCAGATTGCGCACCTCCGGGAAGTTCTGCTCCACGCCCCAGATCGCTCCACCCGAGCTCGAAAACTCGCTGACCTCCTTGATGTCCTCGCGAGTGATCAACGCCGTCGCCATCTTCACATGCGGCGCGTGGCGCACCGCATCCGCGTCGCCCAGTCGTCAGGAAGTACGGCGTCATCCCCTGGTGCTGCTGCGGCAGCGCGGGGATCGTCCCGCCCCACATCATGATGACGTCGGTGCCAAACTCCGCCAGCCCGCGCTTGTTCCCCGAGCGAAAGCCCTCCCCCAGCCCCACCAGCAGCAGCAGCGAGGCCACGCCCCACGCAATGCCGAACATGGTCAAAAACGATCGCAGCTTATTCGCCCAGATCGCCTGAAACACCTGCACGAAGATGTCGAGTAAAGCGCGCATCGGTCAGCCCCGGTCCAATCCGTTCTCTGCTCAATACGCACATTAGACGAACCAGGTTCCCAGCCGATATTTCTTTCAATCATTTTGCTGCTGTTGTAAGCTTTTTGCCGTCATCCTGAGCGCAGCGAAGACCCGATCCCGTCACCTCACCGAAGCTGCTTCAGCCCAGATGTCCGTCTCACGAGCTTCACGCACCGCGCAGAACCGCCAAACTCACCCGATCGCGTTCTTCACCAACATCGGCACATCCGGGTCCAGCTCCACCCCAACCGCCCACCCCAGCGCCGCGAAGAACCCCTCCGTCCACGCCACCACCTCCGCATCCGCCGCCTCCGGATGCAGCAGTCGCAGCGGCCCCTCCACCGCATTCAGATCCCCACGCACCCCAAAACACCGCTCCGCGCGATACGTACACGAAGCCAGATCCGTAATGCTCAACGCCTCGGTCGGCGTACACAGAATCGTCCGCGGCGGCGCCATGCGGTCGATCAGGCAAAAGATCTCCAGCTTCGACTCCAGCTCATCCGGCACGAAGTCGATCACGATCTCGGCATCGCGCACCGCGTCCTCGACCGTCAGCGCGAACTCCAGCTGGCCGCCCGCACCCACGCTCAGGTCGGCAAACTCCGCCTGTGCCCGCCGCAGGTTCGCCGGCATCACGTCCTCGAGCACCACGCGAAAGCCCGCCCGCGCGCACCGCAGCGCAAACCGCCGCCCCGCCTGTCCCGCGCCAATGATCGCAACCCGCGCCATCGCCGCCGGAACAGGCTCGGCCGCCTGCATTACTTCTTGCCCGCCACCGCCGTAATCACCGACTCGTAGCTCGGCTCAGCCTGCTTGATGTGGTCGGAGACGCGCTTGCGCTCCTCCTCGGTCAGCGACGGCAGCACCGCCAGGATGCGCCGAAGCGTGACCGAGATATCGTCGACATAGTTCATAGTGCGGATGGCTTCGCCGGAAAGTGGCATGCTTGCTCCTGAAGATTCAAATAACTGCTCGCTCTCAGTCTAAATCCTGTGTGCGTGTGTGCTGTCTCTGTATGCCGCATGGCGATCCCAAACCGCACACGCACGACTCTACACCCGCGCCCCAAGCTCCAACCCGCGCCGCCATTCGCTCCGCCGCCTCTTCGACCGGCTTGCCGGCGTCCTCGCCCTGCCTTCGGCAGCCACGTACCCATCGCGATCGCGTCATCTCCATCAGCGCCGCCAACTGCGTCGCAAAGTCCGGATGCAGCGCGTCCGGCCGATACCGCCACGTCCAGTTCCCCGTCCGCCGCCGACGGCGTATTCATCCGCCCCTCGCTGCCCAGATGCAGCACATCCTGCAGCGGAAAGATGCACAGGTTCGCCACCGACCGCGCCGCCGCCCGGATCATCGCCCACACAATCTCGCCCTCATGCTCGAATCGGCTGCAGGTAGCTCTGCACATGCGCGCCGCTCGGCCTCGGTCGCGTCGTCCCGCCACCAGCCCAGCGTGGTGTTGTTGTCGTGCGTCCCCGTATACACCACCGTATTGGGTACAAATCGGTGCGGCAGATAAATATGCGCCCCCCGGTCGCTGAACCCGAACTGCAGAATCCGCATCCCCGGCATCCCGAAGTGCTCGCGCAGCTCGTCCACCTCATGCGTGATCACGCCCAGGTCCTCGGCCACAAACGGCAGCTCGCCAAACACCTCCTTCAGCCGCTTGAAACAGCTCATACCCCGGCGCCTTCACCCACTGCCCGTGCTCCGCCGTCTCATCCTCCGCCGCAATCGACCAGTACGCCTCGAACCCGCGGAAGTGGTCCAGCCGGATCGATGTCATACAGCGCCAGCGTCCGCCGAATCCGCGACACCCACCAGTCGAATCCCCGCTCCTGCAGCACGCCCCACTTGTACAGCGGATTGCCCCACCGCTGCCCCGTGCTCGAAAAATAATCCGGCGGCACGCCCGACACCCGGATCGGCGCCCGCTCCTCATCCAGCTCGAAGATCTCCGGATGCGTCCACACATCCGCGCTGTCGTAGTTCACAAAGATCGCGACATCGCCCATCACCCGAATGTCGCGCTCCTTGCAGTACGCCCGCAGCGCCGCCCACTGCTCGGCGAAGAAGAACTGGATCGCCTGCTCGATCGCCAGCTCCCGCGCATGCTCGTTCAGCACCGCCGCCAGCGCATCGTGCTTGCGCTGCGCCTGCTCGGTCGGCCACTCGTTCCAGCTCGCATACCCATGCTGCTGCCGCAGCACGCTGAACATCGCATAGTCCGTCAGCCAGTACGCATTGTCATCGCAGAAGTGCTGAAACCGCGCCCGCGTCGCTCGTCGTCCGCGCGATCCAGAAAGTTCCCCGCCGCCTCCTCGATCAGCGGCATCTTCTCCGATACACCGCCTCGAAGTCCACCGGCCCATCATGCCCCGGCAGCCCCGCGATCCGCTCCTCCGCGATCCACCCATCCTCCACCAGCCGCTCCAGGCTGATCAGCAGCGGATTGCCCGCAAACGCCGACAGCGCCGAGTACGGCGAGCTCCCATACCCCGTCGGACTCAGCGGCAGCACCTGCCACAGCCGCTGCTTCGACGCCGCCAGAAAGTCGACGAACCCATACGCCGCCGGTCCAAAATCCCCGATCCCCCCATACGACGGCAGTGACGTCACATGCAGCAGAACTCCAGAAAGCCGCTCCTGATTCATTCCCTCTCCCAACTTCTGCGATCTCGGATGCAACTCGCATTACATCACCGTCCACTGTCAGATGCACACTGGCTTCCTCACTGCAAAGTGCACGACTAGCAACGCCGACCCAATAGCGAAGGGCCTGTCCACCGCAATCCCTCGCGGCGAACAGGCCCTTTGCCTTACTCTTCTTGCAACTACGAAATCAGCCCAGCGAAGCCTACCCGCCGAACGGCGACGAGCCCGGAGCCGGCTGCTTCTGCGAGTACCGGATCGCCGCCCTTCTTCTGGTACGTGTCCATCAGCGTTCCGATGTACACGCGGAAGATCTCGTCCTGCTGCTGCGCCAGCAACTGCTCGCGCGTCTGGTCCATGTGCTTGGCAATGTCGTCCGCCGTCGGCTCCTGCTTGTCCGTCACCGACAGCACCACGCCCGCCTGCCCAGCATTCATCGGCGCCGAGATCGCGCCCTTCGGCAGCGTGAACGCCACCGAAGCCGCGCCCGCTCATCGCGCCCACATCCGGCACCTGGCCATCGCGTCCCACCAGGTCGCTCGACTTCACCGGAATGTTCATCTCCGCCGCCGCCTTCTTCAGGTCGTTCAGCACCTTCGCCCGGTCGTCCAGCTTGGTCAGTCTGCTCGGTCATCAGCTGCGGCAGCTTCTGCTCGCGATAGTCATCCAGCATATGCGACTTGTACGCCGCAAACTCCGGAGCATGCGCCGCGCTTCACATCCTGCACCTGGAAGATCGCATAGCCGTCGCCCGTCGAAACGCTCGCCGGAGCCGCGCCCTTCGCCGCCGTAAACGCCTGCGTCAGCAGCGTCGAGGCATCCGCCAGCCCGGCGATCACGCCGTCCTTGGCCATATAGTCCGTCGTCACCGCCTTCAGCCCATGCGCCGCCGCCGTCTTGTCCAGACCCTGCGTCTTCGCCTCGCGTCGCCAGCTGTGCCGCGAAGCTCTGCTCCGCCGCGCCCGCCTTCTGCTGCTCCAGCGATCGGCACGATCGCGCTCTTCACCTCGGCCAGCGCCTGCACATGCGCCGCGTCCTTCTGCTCGGTCTGGATGATGTGGTAGCCAAACTGCGACCGCACCAGGTCCGAGGTCTGCCCCGGGTTCAGCGCCATCGCCGCCTTCGCATACGCCGGATCGAGACCCGCCGTCGGAATCATCGGCAGCTCGCCGCCCTGGGTCTTGCTGCCCGGGTCATCCGAGTTCGCCTTCGCCAGATCGGCAAAGTTCGCGCCACGCCTTGATCTGGTTCAGAATCCCCTGCGCCTTGGCCTTGGCCGCCGCATCGGTCTTCGCATCCGCGCCCGCCGGCACCGCGATCAGGATGTGCCGCGTCTTCACCTGCTCCTTCACCTGGTACTGATCCTGGTGCTGCGTGTAGTACGCCTGAATATCGGCATCGCTCACCGCCGGCTTGCCGCCCGGCAGGTTCGACGCGTCGAACGCCACATACTCAATCTTCCGCGTCTCCGGAATCGCCGTCGCATACTTCGCCGCGTTCTTCTTGAAGAAGTCCTGCAGCTCCGCGTCCGTCGGGTTGATCGTCTTGCGCAGATCCTCGCCCGAGACCACCGCGTAGTCGAACTTCACCTTCGTGCCCTGCGTCCGGTACGCCTCGCGCACCGCCTCATCCGAGACCGTCACGCCGCCCGTAATCAGCGCCTGCAGCCGGTTCAGCTCCATATCCTCCTTCACCCGCGTCTCGAACTCCGCGCGGCTCAGCTGGAAGTAGGTCTGGACAAAGTTGATATAGGCGTCATCGCCGATGTACTTCCCGTTCGGAAACAGGTACTGCGCCGAACTGGCCCGTCCGCAGCTCGCGGCGCAGATCGTCATCGCTCACCTGCAGGTGATTGCGGTCGGCCTCATGCTTCAAAATCGCCTGCTGCACCATGATCTGGCCCGCGCGGGTCATCATGTACGGCAGCAGAAAGTCCGGCAGCTTCTGGCGCTGCAGCTGCATCTGCGCCATCTGCGTCACCTCCTGCGTCGAGATCGACGTCGGCTCCGCCGTAAACCGTCCCAACACGCCCGGATCCCGCACCGTCGCATACACCCCGGAGGCGTTTGCGGCGCCTGCGTTATCCCCGATTCCCGGAATCAGGTACGCCACCATCGAAAGACAGGCGGCTCCAATGATGACGGCAAAGATGATCTTGGTGGCTTTATTGTCCTGCTGCAGAATGCGAATCATGCTTGACTGACGACCTTCACTTCGCGCGTCCCAGACTCTTCAGACTGGCGCGTGCCCGGGATTTTGCGCGTCGAAATGCGCTTTCAAGGCAGCGCATCCCGCCGGTTGCAGGGCAAGCAGCAAGTATAAATCAGTGCGCCGCCGAATTCATTCCTCTTCGCCAAATCCCCCAAAAACAGCAACTTCTCCCCGCCACCGCGCACCCCACGTGACAGCTTCGATCAGAAAGAGCACGTCATCTCGACCGAAGCGGCGGACGGCATCACTCGTCCGCCGCGCAGTGGAGAGACCCCTGTATCTGTTGCGTCTTTGCCGTTGCTGTTTTTGCCGTTGTTTGTTCTTGCTGTCATCCTGAGCGCAGCGAAGGACCCCGAGACCGTCCATCCCACCCATACCGCTGGCACCTTTCAGCCCAGAGGTCGCCGCCGTTCTTGCCGTCGCCTCACCGCACTCTCTAATCCGAGCTCGCTCACGCGCGAGCCGCAGCTCCCGGCCTCACCACCGCCAGCTCGAACCGCCGCCGCGCCACGAAGCCCACCTGTTCATACACCCGAATCGCTGCCGTATTGGCCTCGAACGCGGTCAGAAACGGCACCCGGCCCGCCGCATGAATATTGCGTGCCACCGCGGCCACCACCGCCTGGGCAAATCCCCGGCCGCGAAACTCCGGATGCGTACACACCGCGCTGACCTCCGCAAAGCCATCCAGCGACATCCGCTGGCCCGCCATCGCCGCCAGCCGGCCATCCACGCGAATCCCCATAAAACCGCCCAGCGTCGCCGTCTGCTCCCGGAACGGACCCGGCTCCGCGAGCGCCGTCAGCTCCACCAGATCCGGATAATCCTCCTCCTTCATCGCCACAATCTCCCCCGCCAGCGCAGGCTCCTCCGGAGCCGCAGGGCAGACCATCTGCACCAGGGTTCCCTCGCGCAGCAGCTGCCAGCCCGCAGGAAGCTCCGGGACATCGATCAAAGAACAAAATGGCGCAATCGCCCTCCGGCACACTTGCCGCCAGCTCCGCATAGGCCTCCGGCGTCGTCTCCTGCAAAGCGGAGAGCGGACCGATCTCGCTCGGATAGCGACGCGCCAGGCCACGCCCGACCTCCGCTCCAACGGCGAGATGGCAGTGATGGGTAGTCAGGGAGTTCCAGATGGGATTATCCAGCAGCACATCGCTCTGGGAGGGCAGGACAGAATTATTCATGGCTTCTGTTTTGGATGTTCCCCAAGCCGCCAAAGCTTCATCCAGAACCCCGTCCCCACCCTATACGAGCACATAATTGTTTCCCTTAATTCTGCATGCTACCGTCTCAAACATACTGGAAGCCCAGCAAGATCAGGAGCCCTCCCAACCCGACGCAGCGATGGAGCGGATCTTCCAGCCTCTCCACCGCCGCGTCCTCGGCGGGAACGACAGACGACCGCCGTTCCCCGCTTCCAGCTAACGTCTCTACGTACGCAGGAGTAACCATGCCGACGCAAAGCGAACCACCTCTCCGCCACAGCAATCGCTACACCGCAGACTCCGCCTGCCTGCACTGTGACGGGGTCATCCGTTGTGAATCGTGGTGCACCACCCAGAGCGAGAACGTCCACTACGCCTTTCAGGTGCTCTCCGACTCCAACATGCTGAGCCTTGCCGACGAGATCAGCCTCCACGCTCTCGGCGTCGTCTGGGTAGCTCCAGAGCACGCACCAGATCGCTGCTCACCACAGTAAAAAGGCTCAGCGTCATCTCGACCGAAGCGGCGGACAGCATCATCGTCCGCCGCGCAGCGGAGAGACCCCTGTATTTAGCGCTTGTGTCCCTGCTGTTCCTGCATTTTGTCTTTGCTTTTGCCGTTGTTTGTTTTTGCCGTCATCCTGAGCGCAGCGAAGGATCCCGATACCGCCCAACCACCCATACTGTCTGGCATCTTTCAGCCCACGAACCGCACTCCACCGATTAACCGCGTAACCGACTACTCAATCAAGAACGCCTGACGTGCACTCCAACCCTTGTCTTGACATCTAGCACAAGTCGCTCGATCTCGCGCACCATCGAAAACAAAGAAAAAGCCGAACCCGAGAAGGGTTCGGCTTTTCCATACACCAACGGTTCCTCCAATGCACTTAGTACGCGTACGGCGGATACGGAGGAGGATAGTAGCCCGGCGGCGGAGGCGGAGGCACCCGGCGCTGCAGATGCTGCGCATTGAGCCCCAACCGAACCATCTCCGCCTCGCGAGACCGTCTGCACCGGCGCCGGCTGCGTCAGGTGGAAGGGCAGGATCGCCTCGGAGGGGATGACGACCCGCGCTCCGCCCGTCGCCGCCGAAGCTCCCAGACCGGCAGCTCCACCGGCCGCAGCGCCGATCGCCGCGCCCGCGCCGCCGCCCGCCACCGCGCCGATCAGAGCGCCAAATGCGCCCATGCCGACCGCGTTGCCCACCGTCTGCCCCGTCTTATCCCGGCCCGTGCTCGACCACGTATCCGACACGATCGGATACACCCGGCCCGCCAGATTCACCTGCGTCAACTCCAGCGTCAGGTCGCCATGGCCACCCAGCGGACCGGAGTTCTTCGATTCCACCACCCGTCCCTGCACCGTCGCGCCGCGCGGAATCGCCACCGCGCCATCGGCCGAGATGTCATTCAGCACAATCCCGTCGAAGATCGCTCCCGCCTTCGTGTGCTTGGTATCCAGGCCTTCAATGATGCTCACCCGCACCAAAGCTCCCGGAGGAATCGTGACCGACTGCCCGGCAACCTGGGATCCGTAAGGCGCATGTCCCTGCGGCGCCTGCGCATAGCCCTGCTGCGGCGGCGCCCCGTTATACGGCTGCGGATACTGCGGCGGCGCACCCGCTCCCTGCTGCGGCGGCGGAGCCGGATAGCCTCCCGGCTGCCCAGCCTGCGGCGGCGGCGCCATCGTCCCATCCGACTGCAGCTGTCCCTGCGGCCTGTCCCTCATCCGGCGGCGCACCCGCACCCAACGCGAGCTGGTCGACAACCTTTTGCACCCCGAGCGCCTTCGACGCCAGCGTCTCGGCCAACGTCCGCGACGCCTCGTCCTGCGCGAAGCCGGTCAGCGTCACCACGCCGTCCACCGTAGTTGCGGTGATGGCTTGGTTGGCCAGCTGCGGTGCGCCGGCAAACGCCTTCAGCACATTCGCCTCCACCTGCGCATCGGGCAGCTTCTGCTGCGCCACCGCGACACTTCCAAGGCTCATCGCACCAGCCAGCAAAATCGCTGAACCAGAATGTCTTGCAAAGTTATTCGAACATCAAACCCTCCACCTGTCTTGCGCAAACTTGCGTCACTCTAGCAGACGCGAGTTTTGAGAAAAAAGTTCCGCGACATTGCCCCAACAGCCGTTCAGCGAATAACGTACCCAGTCTCCCACAGCCCCTCCTTGACTGTAGGGTCGCGATTCATCCTATCTTAGCAATGCGGGGTGGAGCAGCCCGGTAGCTCGTTGGGCTCATAACCCAAAGGTCGTAGGTTCAAATCCTACCCCCGCAACCATTGAGCAGTAAAGGACTTAGGTGGCAATTAGAAACTCCGGGAAAAGTTACTAAAACACCACAAACCCCACGGCAACCGTGGGGTTTTCCTTTTTATCCTTGACGTGAGGTCGCCGTTCATCCTATAATTGGGATGCGGGGTGGAGCAGCCCGGTAGCTCGTTGGGCTCATAACCCAAAGGTCGCAGGTTCAAATCCTGCCCCCGCAACCAATAAGTAGTACAGGACCTAGGTGGCAATTAGGAACTCCGGGAAAAGTTACTAAGACCCACAGAACCCCACGATGAAGATCGTGGGGTTTTCCTTTTACCCCTTAGCTAGGCATTGCGTGCACCGTGATCCCTACCCGAGCTCGATCCCGCCTCCTGTCTGCCCTCTTGTGGATTTGCGTTCATCCAAATCATTCCAGTCTCATGAAAAGATGGAGGGATGGTACGGCACTCAAGACGGGATTTTCTTAAAGTTGCAGCGATGTTATCGGGTGCAGCGGGTACGTCCGGGTTCATTCCGGATTCCATTCAACGGGCGTTTGCGATCGAGCCGGCGCCGGGCTCCACCTATATGGATGCGGAGCACATCGTCATCCTGATGCAGGAGAATCGTTCCTTCGACCACGCCCTGGGCATGTTGCAGGGAGTTCGCGGCTTCAACGATCCCCGCGCGCTGCGTCTGGCCAACGGCAACTCCGTCTTTGTGCAGACCGATGCGGCGGGCACCTCCTACGCTCCCTGGCGGCTGGACATCCGGGACACCCGAATCACCTGGATGGGCTCGGTTCCGCACAGCCGCCACAGCCAGGTCGACGCCTGGAACGGCGGCCAGCACAACGGCTGGCTGGAGGCCAAGCGCTCCTACTCCCCCGAGTACGCGCCGCTCCCCTTGACCATGGGGCATTACACCCGCGAGGACCTGCCCTTCTACTACGCGCTGGCCGACGCCTTCACCGTGTGCGACCAGAGCTACTGCTCGGTGATGACCAGCACCACCCCCAATCGCAGCACCTTCTGGACGGGAACCGTTCGCGATCAGCAGCGCGCCGACTCCAAGGTCTACATGCGCAACAACGAGATCCTCGCCGGCGGCATGACCTGGAAGACCTATCCGGAGCGCCTGCAGGAGGCGGGGATCAAGTGGAAGTTCTACCAGAACGAGCTGACCACCACCGGCGGCTTCAACAAGGAAGAGGAGGCCTGGCTCGCGAACTTCGGCTGCAACCTGCTCGAGAACTTCGCCGCCTATAACGTCGAGGCCTACTCCGGCGCCGTGCTTGCGCTGCAGCAGCAGATCACCTCGCTCAACGCCCAGATCGCGAAGACCGAAGGTGCGCTCTCCGAGGCCTCCGAGCCCGACACGCTGGCGCAGCTGCGCACGAAGCTGGCAAGCGAGCAGGAGCACCTCGCAAAGCTGACGGCAGCGCTCGCGAACAGCGGCGAGGCACGCTACAAGCAGCTCACCCCGCAACAGCGCGAGCTGCACGATGCCGCCTTTGTGACCAACGCGGGCGATCCCCACTACCGCACGCTCGACACCATCACGTTTGACGATGGCGGCAAGCAGCAGCAGATGAAGGTGCCCAAGGGAGACATCCTGCACCAGTTCCGCAAGGATGTGGACGAGGGCAAGCTGCCGACGGTCTCATGGCTGAGCGCGCCGGAGCACTTCTCGGATCATCCCACCTCGCCGTGGTACGGAGCGTGGTACGTCTCCGAGGTGATGGACATCCTGACCAAGAATCCCGAGGTCTGGAAGAAGACCATCTTCATCCTCACCTACGACGAGAACGACGGCTACTTCGATCACGCGCCCTCGTTCGTCGCCGCCGATCCCAAGCGCCCCAGCACGGGCAAGGCTTCGGCCGGCATCGACACCGGCCTCGAGTACACCTCGGCGCAGGACGAGCTGGATCAGGGCGTTCCCGAGAAGGAGGCACGCTCCGGCCCCATCGGCATGGGCTTCCGCATCCCGACCATCGTCGCCTCTCCGTGGAGCCGCGGCGGCTGGGTGAACTCGCAGGTCTTCGACCACACCTCGACGCTGATGTTCCTCGAGGACTTCGTGCAGAAGAAGTACGGCAAGACGGTGACGTGAGGAGAACATCAGCGCGTGGCGTCGCGCCATCTCCGGCGACCTGACCTCCTGCTTCCGGCCGCACGATGCCAAGGAGCCGAAGCTCGACTATCTGGATCGCGACAAGTTCGTCGTCAGCATCCAGCAGGCTCGCTTCAAGGAGGTGCCGGCGAACTTCAAGGCGCTGACGCCTGCGGAGATCGAAGCGATCAACCACAATCTGCCCAACGCCGAGTCGATGCCGCACCAGGAACCGGGCATTCGGCCAGCGTGCGCGCTTCCGTATGAACTCTACGCCGAGGGCGGACTGAGCGCGGATCGCACCACGTTCAAGCTCAGCATGAAGGCTGGCAATGAGATTCACGGCAGTCGCTCCGCCGGTGCACCGTTCAACGTGTACCTGCGGACGGGCGCAGGGGCGATGGTCTCCGCGAGCTACGCCGTCAAGGCTGGCGACACGTTGCATGAGGAGTTTCCGCTGTCGCTGTTTGCAGACGGGCACTACTCCATCGACGTGCATGGACCGAACGGCTTCTACCGCTCCTTCTCGGGCGATGCGCACGTACCTGCTCTTGAGGTGAAAACCTCGTACGAACGGCGCGGCACGCAGGCGACCGGGAACATGCAGGTGGTGCTTCGCAACACCACTGCGGGAGCGCTCAAGGTCGTGGTGAAGGATAACTCGTACAAGACCGGCATGCCAGAGCAAGTTGGTTGCCGCGTCGCATGAGGGCTCCATCACCCTGCCGCTGGACAAGACCCACGGCTGGTACGACTTCACCGTGCAGACGGAGGGCTCCACCGCGGAGGCACGCTTTGCGGGTCGCGTCGAGGCTGGACGTTCCAGCTTCACCGATCCCTTGATGGGCGGCCTGGTGTAGTTTCACGGTGTGCGAGGGGGGAACAAATACTCTCCTCGCACACCACAATGACCTTGCCAGATAGAGAACCCGTAACAGTCCTTCGCACCGAAGCACCGCCCTACTCGCTGCTCCCGTTCTCCTCTGCGGGAAGCAGTTGATAGCTGACAAACGCGAAGTGTTCACTGTCCGGGGCCCACGAAGGAACATTGATCGTCCCCGAGCCTCCCACCAGATTCACCAGCGTTCTCACCTTCCGATCCTCCAGCGACAGAATGCGCAGCTCGATATCCCGGTTCACCGGATGGCCAGTCGTCCCGCTCGGATAACTCAGGAACACAAGCGATCTCCCATCCGGCGCGACATGCGGCGTCCAGTTCGATCGCTCATCGAAGGTAAGTTGCTCCGGCCCACTCCCATCGGGGCGCATCCGCCATATCTGCTCGCTGCCGCTGCGATCCGAGTTGAAGTAGATGTATCTTCCATCCGGAGAACAGTCCGGATCGTCGCTGATTCCATCGCCGGTCGTCAGCGCTCGCTCCTCGCCACCCTCCGCCGAGATCGCAAAGATATTGCCCGAGCCATGATCCGGCCGCGTGAACACGATCGTCTTCCCATCCGCCGACCAGCTATGGAAGTACGAGGCAGGATGCTCCGTCACCAGCCGCGGCGTCCCTCCACCCGCGGGAACAACATAGACCCGCGACTCCGGCATCCCCGGCATGCTGCACGTAATCGCCAGCCATCTTCCATCCGGAGAAAGGCCGTGGCTGCCATTGCAGCGCGTCGCAGCGCCAATCTCCAAGGGCTGCGGCGCTCCTCCCGCCACCGGAACCTGCATGATCTTGCCATCCTGATCGAACAGCAGGCCCTTGCCATCCCGCGTCCAGTTGGGAGCCTCGAAGCGCCCCTGCGCGCTGTAGATCACCGTTGCCCGGCGTGCGTTCTCATCGGTCGCAATGGTCTGCAGCGTACTGTAGAGCACACGCGGCGACGGGTTCGTCGCAACCACCGGCTCCAGCGGCTTCAGTTCCACATGCGAGAAGACAGCCGTCTCCACCGCCTTCGGGTTGTGCGCACAGACACCCAGCCCAGCGTAGAACGGCCCATCGAGATGCAGCTTGATCGACGCCCCCACCTGCTGCCAACTCTCTCCGCCCTTGGCGACGAACAGAGTGAACGTATCCCCGCGCTTCTCCAGGCGAACCCTCCCCGGCGAAGGAATCTCCAACTCGATATCCTGGGTCGTCGCACCCGATGCGAGCCGGTACTGCAGTGCCGTCAATCCCGCCCCATGCTGCGCAACATCCGCATACCCACCGGCCGGATCGAGGCTCTGGCGAAACATCAGCACCGCCTTGCGATTCGGGACTCGCACCTGCGGTTGCGACCGGAAACTCGATCTCCGCGGTCAACGACGCATCGCCGGAGATCCTCTTCCAAACGAAGTGGAAGCCATCCGCCTTAGACCAGATATTGGCCCCCGAGGAGGTGATCGTATAGCGATCTTTGGCGCGGTCGTAACGGACAGAGCCCGCAGGCGTCACGCTGCCGACATCGGTCTGCCCTTCAAAGATGCCCAGAGGCCCCGGACTCACGTGCGAGAGAGCCTGCGAGAAAACAGGAGCGGCTGGAAGCGCACTCGCGAGACCAAGAAAAAGAAACACCGAACGGAGCAAGATCGAGCGTCGAGAAAGGATACGCACCTCCAGGAAGGATCACCTTACACCACACCTTCGTGCGACTCAACCAACAACCACCGCGACCTTCACTCAGGCATACTTGCGCAAAACCCCAAGCACCTTGCCCTGGATATTCACACTCGCAGCCGGCGCATAGATGGGCGACATCTCCGTGTTCGAGGGCTGCAGCCGAATCACATTTCCCTCGCGATAGAACCGCTTCAAGGTCGCCTCGGAGCCGTCGATCAGAGCCACGATAATCTCGCCCTCCCGCGCCGTGCGCGTTCTCTCCACCAGCACGTAATCGCCCGAGACGATATGTTCATCCCGCATCGAGTCGCCCCGCACCTCCAGCGCAAAGACCTCGCGGTTGCCGATGATCTCCCCCAACGAGATACTCTCCGCCGTCTCGATCGCCTCCACCGGCCGCCCCGCCGCGATGCGCCCCATCAACGGAACCCGATCCGATCCCTTCTTGCCCGCGCGGACCGGCAACACATCGATCGAGCGGCTGCGATTATGCGCCCGCTGCAGCAGCCCTTTGTTCTGCAGATTCGTGACATGCTTATGGACCGTCGCCAGCGAGTTGACGCCCAACCCTGCCGCGATCTCCTCATACGACGGCGAGTAGCCGTTCTTCTGCGTGAAAGCCGAGAGAAAGTCCATTACCTCTTTTTGCCGCCGCGTGATCGCCATACCGCGATTGTAGCGAATGAAAAGCGAAGTGCGAGGAAATGGCGAAACTATTTTTGCGCCGTCCCTTTCCCTCAGCGAACTCCCCTGACAGCCAAGTCTATGCAGCACTCCTCGGCCACTCCGCGGCTTTGGCTAAAATGGTTGCAGAATGTCCACCCAAATCGTACGACCCGCCCGTAGCGTGCAGGGCTCTCTCGTTGTTCCCGGCGACAAGTCCATCTCTCACCGTTACGCCATGCTGGCCGGTTTGGCCGAGGGCACAACCCGCCTCACCAACTTCTCCACCGGCGCCGACCCGCACTCGACCCTCGGCTGCATGGAGGCCCTCGGCGCGACCGTGACCCGCACCGGCGAAGGCCGCTCCCAGGTCATCGAGATCACCGGCACCGCCGGCGCCTTCCGTCAGCCCGCCGGCCCGCTCGACTGCGGCAACTCCGGCTCGACCATGCGCATGCTCTCCGGCCTCATCGCGCCGCACCCGCACACCTTCACCCTGATCGGCGACCACTCCCTCACCCTGCGCCCCATGGAGCGCATCCGCAAGCCGCTCGCCCAGATGGGCGCCCGCATGGACCTGATCGACGGCCACGCCCCCATCACCATCCACGGCGGTCCGCTGCAGGCCATCGACTTCGACACCCCCATCCCCTCCGCGCAGGTCAAAACCGCCGTCCTCTTCGCCGGCCTCCAGGCCCAGGGCACCACCAGCCTCAGCGAGTCCGTCCGCACCCGCGACCACTCCGAGCACGCCCTCCGCGCCTTCGGAGCCACCCTCGACCGCACCGACGAACCGCCTCAGCATCGCCGGCGGACAGAAGCTCCGCGCCATCGACGCCACCGTTCCCGGCGACCTCTCCTCCGCCGCCTTCTTCCTCTCGCGCCGCGCTGCTCTTCCCCGACTCCAACCTCGTCCTCGACTCGCTCGGCATGAACCCCACCCGCACCGCGCTGCTCGACGTCCTCACCCTGCTCGGCGCCAAGTTCCGCGTCCTCACCGTCGAAGAGCACCACGGCGAGATGATCGGCACCATCCAGGTCAACGTCGCGCCCGGCGGCCTCAAGGGCGCCGACATCTCCGGCGCGCTCTCCGCCCAGCTCATCGACGAGCTCCCCGTCCTCGCCGCCATCGCCCCCTACACCCGCGACGGCATCCGCATCCGCGACGCCAAGGAGCTCCGCGTCAAGGAGTCCGACCGCATCGCCCTCGTCGTCCAGAACCTCAAGGCCATGGGCGCCGAGGTCACCGAGCACGAGGACGGCATGGACGTCCCCGGCAACCAGCAGCTCCACGGCGCCCAGATCGACTCCGGCTCCGACCACCGCATCGCCATGGCCTTCTCCATCGCCGCCCTCCGTGCCTCCGGCGAGACCGAGATCCACGGCGCCGAGGCCGCCGCCATCTCCTTCCCCGAGTTCTTCACCTACCTCGACAGCGCTGCTCAGCGCTAGATCCTGCCAGATCTGCCGCCGCTCGATTCCCATGGTCGATGCCCGAGAGACTCCGCTTCACGCGACTCTCCCGGGCATCCTCCGAGGCTGGATAAGCAGCCATCAACTCCCGCAGCGCGGCGATCACCTGCGCGGCGCTGATCTCATCCAATTGATAGTCCTCCGGGATGTCCTCGCGATCCTCGCCCCGGCAGATCCGCACCTGCGGAAGCCCCAGCGGAAGCCACTCCAACGGCCTCTGCCACGAGGGCCAAGCACCACCATCGGCACCCCCACCGCTCGCCCCACATGCATCGTCCCGGTATCGAGCGAGATCACAAAGTCGCTCAGCGCCAGCAGCGCCGCCAGCGACGTCGCCGAGGTACACCCCGCAAGCGAACTGCCACAAATGCCCCGCCTGCTCCCGCAGCCTCTCAATCGCTCCCGCCTCCGCCGCCGTCCCCACTACGCGATCGCGAAGCCCAGCGACATCGCCGCAAACCGGATCACCTCGACGAAGCGCTCGGGATGCCAGCCCGTCCTCTGCCCTCCGCTATTCTGCGTCACCAACACGAGCAGCGGCCTTCCCTCCCGCTTCTCTCCGCAAACAGGCACCGGAGCGTCTCGACCATCGCCCGCGCCCGGGCAACATCCTCCTCGCGAGAAGTACACCCGCGGCTCGCGATGCTCCTCCTCGCAACCGACCAGCCCGTCAGCCGCAGATTATTGTCGATAAGGCTCAGATCGCTCCCCGCAGACAACGGACGATGATAGAGCCCGGGGGTCTGCGTGAAGCCGCCCCGCCACCCCCCGCAACTCAACAAACCCAGCAGTGCGATCCTGCTCCGCTGGTCCGATTGACCCGGTCAGCACGCAGTCGGGTCGCAGGCCCACGTCGCGGCAAGCTCCGCAGTCAGGCTCCACGCAGGTCGCCAGCAAGCCGCCACGCGCCCTGCAACGGATCAGCGCGTCTCAATCAGATGGTCGAGATCAGGATTATGACGCAAAAAAGCCGCCCCCAGGCCACGCGTCGCAACCACCAGGGTCACCTCCGGCCGGGACCGTCGGATCGCCTCATAGAGAGGGGTCAGATGAACGCAACACCCCAGCGGGAGTAGGTACTCCAGAATCAACACACAGCGAGGCAGCTCCCGGCGCTGAGCCGCCGAGAGCCAGAACCTTCGCCAGCGGAACGGTCCGCACGATCTTCTTTAGAGGCACCGGCTTCAAAGGCATGTGCCCATAACTCCGTTCTCTCGACGAGCTACTGTTTCTGGGAAATCGGTTACATCTTATAGCGGCCCATCTCGTCGTCGTTTAGATTCTCCAGCCACTTCCGCAGCTCATCCGGATTGATGTTCTGCGTCCCGTTCGCCGCCACCCGCGAGTTCGCCAGCACATCGCGGTGCACGTAGATCGGGCAGTCCCAGCGCAGCGCCAGCGCAATCGCATCCGACGGCCGCGCGTCCAGCGTCACCGTCTCGCCCTGCTGCTCCATCCAGATCACCGCGTAGAAGGTGTCGTCCTTCAGCTCCGACACCACCACCTTCTTCACCACCGCATTCAGCCCGCGCGCCACATTCCGCAGCAGGTCATGCGTCATCGGCCGCGGCGTCGTCGTCTTATCCAGCTCCAGCGCAATCGCGTTCGCCTCGAAGATCCCCACCCAGATCGGCAGCACCATGTCGCTGCGCAGATCCTTCAGCACCACGATCGGCATATTCGTCACCGGGTCCATCATCAGACCGCGGATCTGCATCTCGATCTCCTGCTCAACCTCAAGCGTCGACTCGTATGCGTGGCCATCACATCGCCTCCCCTACCAGACTGTTCGGGAACGTCTGCGTAATCCGCACCGGCAGGTAGGCGCCCGGTGCCGGCAGAATCGGCTGCGTGGTCGTGAAGTTCACCGTCTTATTCTGCGAGCTGCGCCCGATCACCTGCCCGCGCTGACGGTTATGGCCCTCGACCATCACCTCCATCACCTCTCCCAGATGCCGTTCGTAGCTGATGCGTTGCAACTCCCGCTGCCGGTCCAGCAGCCGCTGCAGCCGCTCCGCCTTCACCTCATCCGGGATCGAGTCCGCCATCGTGATCGCCGGCGTATTCGGCCGCGGCGAGTACTTGAACGCGAAGATCGCGTCATACCCCACCGCGTCCAGCAGCGTCGCCGTATCCTCGAAGTCCGCCTCCGTCTCGCCCGGAAACCCCACAATAATGTCGGTCGTCATGCTGATCGGCCGCTTCGCCGCCTTGATCCACGCAGATCCGCTCCAGATACCACTCCCGCGTGTACTCGCGGTTCATCGCCTTCAAAATCGCGCTCGACCCGCTCTGCACCGGCAGATGCACGTGATCGCACAGCGTCGGCACCGCATCCATCGCCTCGACAATATCCTTCGTAAAATGCCGCGGATGCGAGGTCGTAAACCGCACCCGCCGAATCCCGGCCACCTGTCCCACCGCCGCCAGCAGCTCCGCAAAGCTCATCTTGCCCATGCGGATCGTGGTACGAGTTCACATTCTGCCCCAGCAGCTGAATCTCCGTGTACCCCGAATCCGCCATCCGCCGCGCCTCGGCCAGCACCGACTCCGAGGTCCGCGACGCGCTCCTTGCCCCGCGTATACGGCACCACGCAGTACGCGCAGAACTTGTCGCAGCCCTCAATGATGGTGATGTACCCGCGATGCGGATTCGACCGCGACGTAAACTCCGTCTCGAAGGTCTCCTCCGTCTGCCGGTCGTCCAGCCCGGTAATCCGCGACTCCCCCGCCTCCAGCCGCTCCAGCATCTGCGGCAGGTTCCGGTACGACGCCGACCCCGAGACGATCGACACATACGGCGCCTTCTCGAAGATCTTCTCGCCCTCCTGCTGCGCCACGCACCCCAGCACGGCGAACCTCTTGCCCTCGCCCTGCATCCGCTTGTACTCGTTCAGCCGGTGGAAGACCTTCTGCTCCGCCTTGTCGCGGATCGAGCAGGTGTTGTACAGAATCAGACCGGCCTCGGCCTCATCCTGCACCTGGGCATAGCCCTGCTGCTCCAGCGTCCCAATGACTTTTTCGCTGTCATGGGCGTTCATCTGGCAGCCGAATGTTTCGATATAAAACGTTTTGCTCACCCGCCCAGTATATCGCCGCAACCGCCATGCCCCACGCCTCGCTCAGCATCCCTGCACGGCACACATCCCAGAACTCGCCGCCGCCCAGCCAAATGGAACCACCTCGCGGAATCCCCTGAAAGGTGGGATTTCCCCTCCGTCCATCCGCAGATCCTACCTTAGGCCAGCTCGGTAGCCCTGTGCTCTGGGCTCGCAATCCGCATCCCTTGCACGCCAGAATCAGAACAGGGGACGTCCCGCCGGATCCGCTCTCCCGCCCCATGGACTCCTTCCAGCTTCCCAGCCACGGGGCAGCGCTCAACGCATACGTTTACATTGCTGCTGCTTCGGGCTGCATCCCACGGTCGTCCTCCTGCATGGCTTCCCCGGCAACGAAAGAACCTCGATCTCGCCCAGACCTTACGCCGCCGGTTGGAACGTACTCTACTTCGACTATCGCGGCTCCTGGGGATCGCCCGGAGACTTCTCCCTCACTCACTGCATCGAAGACGCCGCCTCCGCCATCGCCTACCTGCGCGATCCCGCGAATGCAACCAAGCTCCGCGTCGACCCGAAGCAGATCGTTCTCGTCGGCCACAGCATGGGTGGCCTCATCGCCCTCGAGATCGCCGCCGCAGACCCCACCATTCGCGGCGTCGTCACCCTCTCCGCCGCCGACTTCGGCATCACTCAGCTCCTCGCAGCTCCCGCCGAAAAGCGGCCTCGCGTCACCAAGGTGATCGCCGGAGAGACTCGGCGAAGAGGGCATGGCCCCACTCGCCGGCACCACCCCCGAGAGCCTTGCGAACGAGGTGACCGCCAACGCCGCCGCCTGGAACTTCGCCGGTCTTGCGCCGAAGTTAGCCGACCGTCCCGTGACCATCATCACCTCGGACGATGGCTTTGCTCCGCCCTGCGACGCCCTCGTCGAGGCTCTCCATAAGCTCGGAGCGCATGCTGTCTCCGCGACACACATGGCCACCGACCACTCCTACTCCGACCACCGCATCGCGCTCGAGCAGAACGTACTCACCGCACTTCCGTCTCCCGCCTCGCGCTAAACCCACAGCAAAGCGCACGTGCGGCACCATCTGCCCACGTGCGTTCCCACCTCTGCTCCGGCTGCGAAGTTAGATTCCCTCGCACGCTGCAAAACCAGCCCTCATGGCTGGCTTTGCAAAGACGCACGAAATGGCGCACAAGGAACTCGTTCAGTTCCCGGCTATCGCACACGATATCTTGTAAGGATTGATTTTGGTAGCGTCAACGGGGATCGAACCCGTACTCTCCGCCTTGAGAGGGCGGCGTGTTAACCAGTTACACCATGACGCCAAACACGAAATGAAGCTGATACCGCAAGCAAGAGGTTGGTAGCGCCAACGGGGATCGAACCCGTACTCTCAGCCTTGAAAGGGCCGCGTGTTAACCAGTTACACCATGGCGCCAAACACTGAGCAACGGAGGGTTTAGCAGCAGCAAGATTGGTAGCGTCAACGGGGATCGAACCCGTACTCTCCGCCTTGAGAGGGCGGCGTGTTAACCAGTTACACCATGACGCCAAACTTCAGGAGCCTTACTTCAACTCCCCGCTGCAATGTTTTAACTATATCAGGTTTCTCGCTTCGTCTGCCAAGCTCCAAGCTGCGGAAAACTCGGCATTTATCTAGATGCAGAACCTGAAAGCAAAGCCTGCAGAAACCCTACAGCCCAAGCTTCTTGACTTCATCATTATAGTACTTGCGGTAGAGGATATCCCACTCCTGGCTACCTTCGACGATGATCTTCCGCTGCGAAGCGATCTTCTGCCGCGCCGCCGCATCCAGCTTCGTCTCTTCCAGCAGCAGCTTCTCCAGCGCCTTCCGCGCCTCCTGCCGGATCGTATTGCGATCCTCCAGAAAGTCGCACTCCGGAATCTCCGCCAGCGTATCGGCCACCGTATGGGCCAGCTTATTCAACTTGTCGCGCGAGATTCTCACAGCACCGCCTTATATTTGCGGGCCAGCTCGTTCTTCACCTTTTTGAACATCTCCGGATAGCTCGCGCCGGTCTTCCGCATGTCCTCCTGGAAGGCCTCCAGAATCACGCGAACCTCATCATTGATCCGGTCTTCAAGAGACAACTCATCGACCATCGCGCTGGCCACTCGTTCGTTCAGCACGGCCGGCTTCGCGGTCTGAATCATCTTGGCGGCCTCCAGATGCTTTACCGTCTGGCGTGCCAGATACCCTACATAATCTTTAGAGAAAATCATCGCTTTTTCTGAGAATACACCATGCCATCTCCCGAGGCAATCAGAACTGATTCGGAATGCACCGCTTCCCCGTTTCTGCGACAATACTGTCTTGATGCAATCCGATAATCTTATCTCGCTTAAAGACGACATGATCGCGTTTATCGCCGGTCATGGCATGCGCCGCCTCAACGGCTACGTCGCCGAAGAAGTGCCCACGTCCTGTTTGAAGAGGACAATCCCGATGGCTGGAAGGACTTCGTCGAACACGCGAAGGCCGCCAACTGCCCCTTCGTCACCATGAGCGAGGTGGTGCTCGAAAAAGCCGACGTCGCCATCCTGCTCGAACAGCTCCGCGACCAGGCCTACCCCGACGACGACGCCCCGGAGATCGAGGACGCCGAGTACCTCGTCAACCACGTCGGCAAGACCGGCTACCTCCAGCTCGGCTTCGCCCACCAGGGCGTCATGTTCCTCTTCGAAACCTCCACCGAGTGGTACGACCGCTTCCAGGAGCTGCTCGAGACCGTCACCGATCTCGGCGGCATCGTCGTCGACGACCGCGACGAAGACGAATAGTCACAAAAGTACTCCGGTCGCCTCAAGCAACCCGACCATAAAGAGCACCGCCTGCACCCGACCTCCCGGTCCTGCAGGCGGTTCCTTTCCTCATCCGCGCCAACCTCCCGCGAAGAAGATCACCGTTTCCTTTGCTATCGTTTAAACATGGCCGATCCAAGGAAGGCACGCCGCAGCCATCGCGCAGCCGTGCCTCCGCATGCGCGGCCCCGTGACATCCAACAGTGCAATTCAAGCTTCCCTCCAAGGTCTTCGCCGAAAGGCCCTGCAACTCCTCCGTGCGCGACGCCTACCTCGCCGCCGGCGCCTCGCCGCACATCGCCGACTTCCTCGGCCGCCGCCTCGACCACTTCATCGACTGGCAATCCCTCGTCGCTCCCAAGCTCTCCGCCATCGCCGACCCCAGCGCCATCCCCTCCATCGACCGCGCCGTCGAACGCATCGTCCGCGCCATCGTCTCCCGCGAGCGCATCGCCCTCGCCTGCGACCACGACATGGACGGCACCGCCTCCTCCGCCGTCCTCTGGACCGCCCTCGTCGACCACTTCGCCGTCCCCGCCGAGCTCCTCACCGTCATCACCAGCCATCGCCTCACCGAGGGCTACGGCATCAGCGAGCCCGTCGTCGCCCGCATCGAGGACTTCGGCGCCACCCTCGTCATCTCCGCCGACAAGGGCAGCAGCGACGAGGCCCGCATCGCCGTCCTCACCGCCAAGGGCATCGACGTCGTCGTCACCGACCACCACGTCATCCCCCACTCCGGCCCACCCGCCTCCGCCTACGCCGTCGTCAACCCCTCGCGCCTCGACGCCGACTACGACCGCAACGTCTGCGGCGCCGGCGTCGCCTTCCTCGTCATGGCGAAGGTCCGCACCGCCCTGCTCGAAGCCGGCGTCTTCGCCCAGCTCCCCGCCCTCACCCGCCTTCTCGACTACGTCGCCGTCGCCACCATCGCCGACTGCGTCTCGCTCTCGCCCAGCGCCAGCTTCACCAACCGCGCCTTCATCCGCCGCGGCCTGGACCTCCTCCGCTCCGGCGCCCGCCCCTGCTGGCGCGTCTTCGCCGCCGAGCAGAACGGCGACATCGACGCCGAGACCATCGCCTTCCGCATGGTCCCCGCCATCGCCGCCGCCGGCCGTCTCGACTGGGCCGAGACCGGCTTCCTCTTCCTCATCGCCAAGACCGACACCGAGGCCGCCGCGCACTGGGCCGAGCTCCAGCGCGAAAACACCGAGCGCAAGGCCATCGAGCTCCGCCTCCGCCAGCAGGCCTTCCCCCAGGCCGCCGTCGTCGACGGCCCCGCCATCGTCCTCTATCCTCGAGGACGGCCACTCCGGCGTCCACGGCATCACCGCCAGCCGCGTCGTCGAGGCCTTCGGCAAGCCCTGCGCCATCTTCGCCCCCAAGGGCCAGGGAGCCCGCGCCACCGCCGCCCCCGTCCCCGAAGGCCTCGCCAGCGGCTCCTTCCGCTCCGTCCCCGGCGTCGACGTCCAACGCGCCCTGCAACACGTCGCCACCACCCATCCCGATCTGCTCGTCGCCCACGGAGGCCATCAAGCCGCCGCCGGAGCCAGCATCCGCATCGCCGACATCGACCACTTCCGCCAGGCCTTCGCCGCCGCCGTCGCCGCCCAAACCACCGGCGCGCCCCCCACCCAACCCACCATCTTCATCGACGGCGAACTCGACGCCGCCGCCCACACCTGCGACTCCCTCGCCGCCCTCGACGCCGTCGGCCCCTTCGGCCGCGGCTTCGAGCAGCCCGTCTACTCCGGCACCTTCCGCGTCGCCGCCGCCGATCCGCTCACCAACGGCCGCCACGGCCGCCTCCGCCTGCAACGCGAGGACCTCCTGCTCCCCGCCATCTGGTTCGACATCGAGTCCGCCCTCGACCGCTTCCCCGCCGTCGGAGATCAACTCAACATCGCCTATAAATTGACCCGCAACCGCTTCCGCGACCAGGTCACCCTCCAGGCCATGGTCGTCGCCGGCACGCTCCAGTAGCAGAGCCGCTCCGGCCACCGGCCGTTCCTCTGCCATCCCACAAAACAAAACTTGGGTCGTTCCCTTTCCCATCAACGTCATATACTGAGAGTTCGTAACGATGCCGACATTAGAAGTCAAACGTACTAATCCGGTCTTAGTGTGGGGTGCGGGTCTCCTCATTCTTGTGCTCCTGTTCGTCGGGATTCGCTTCCTCACGCGCGAGCGCATTCAGGTCCGTGTCGCACAGCCCTCCTACCAGAATCTGCTGCGCCAGGTCTCCACCAACGGCAAGGTGGAGCCGATCCAGGAGTTTCAGGCCCACGCCGCCGCTCCGGGCGAGGTCGCCAAGCTCTACGTCGAAGTCGGCGATCAGGTGAAGCCCGGCACCCTGCTCGTCAAAATGGCCGACAGCCAGATCGAGGAGCAGATCGCCAGCTCCCAGCTCTCCATCAGCAGCGCTCAGGTCGGCCTCGACACCATCCAGCAGAACGGCTCGCAGGACGAGCGCCTCGGCATGGCCAGCGACCTGCACAAGGCCGAGCTCGACCAGCAACAGGCCGCCAAGGATCTCGCCGCCCTCCAGCAGCTCCAGCAGAAGGGCGCAGCCTCCGCCAGCGAGGTCAACTCCGCCCAGCAGCGGCTCACCACCTCGAACGCCTCCCTCGCCGCCCTCCAGGCCCGCGCCAGCGGCCGCTTCAGCGCCAACGAGCTGGCCCGCGCCAAGCAGCAGCTCGCCGACGCCCAGGCCCAGCACGCCGCCGCCCTCACCAACTACGCCGGCGCCAACATCCGCTCCACCATCGCCGGAACCGTCTACTCCGTCCCCGTCTCCGAGTACGACTACGTCAACGCCGGCGAGGATCTCGTCGACGTCGCCGATCTCAACCGCGTCCGCGTCCGCGCCTACTTCGACGAGCCCGAGATCGGCAACCTCGCCAACGGCCAGCCCGTCAGGATCACCTGGGACGCAAAACCCGGCAAGACCTGGCACGGCCACATCTACCGCACCCCCACCACCGTCATCACCTACGGCACCCGCAACGTCGGCGAGTGCATCATCACCGTCGACGACGCCAAGGGCGATCTCCTGCCCAACACCAACGTCATCGTCACCGTCACCACCCGCGAAGACGACAACGTCCTCAGCGTTCCCCGCGAGGCCCTGCACACCGACGGCCCCCAGAGCTACGTCTTCCGTGTCGTGAACAACCGCCTCGTCCGCACCCCGGTCCAGGTCGGGCGTCGTCAACCTCACCCGCGCCGAGATCACCTCCGGTCTCACCGCCAAGGACATCGTCGCACTGAACGCCGCTGAACAACACCGACCTGACCAACGGCCTGGCCATCAAACCCGTCGAATGAGCATCTCTGGCTACTTCCGTTCTCCGAGGCAGGTGGAGCGTCGTCTACGCTCTGCCTCCTCCCGCTGTCTGCTGGTGCCGCTGTCCGCCGCCCGATCTCCGCGCCGACAGCGCCCCGGCAGACGCAGCCATCCAGGCAGGACGCGCCGACGAGGCCGCCTCCCTGCTCCGCACCACCCTCTCCGCCGACCCGCAGAAACGCCACCGCCCATCAGCTCCTCTGCCGCGTCTACTACGCGCAGGATCTCCTCGATGAGGCCGTCCACGAGTGCGAGGCCGCCGTCGCCATCGCTCCCAACGACAGCGACAACCAGCTCTGGCTCGGCCGCGCCTACGGCCAGCAGGCCGCCCGCGCCAATCTGATCTCCGCCTTCTCCCTGGCCCGCCGCGTCCGTGCGGCCTTCGAACAGTCCACCCGCCTGAGCCCCAACAACCTCGACGCGCTCCTCGACCTCGGCACCTTCTACGTCCTCGCCCCCAGCGCCGTCGGCGGCGGCCTCGACAAAGCCGAAGGCCCTCGACCCCCACCTCGAGCAGCTCTCCGCCGCCTCTGGCCACAAGCTGCTCGCCATGATCGCCGACAAGAAAGGCGACACCGCCACCGCCGAGGCCGAGTACAAAAAGGCCATCGACGCCGCCAAAACCCCCGATACCTACATCGACCTCGGCCACTTCTACCAGCAGCACCAGCGCTTCGACGAGGCCGAGACCGTCCTCCAGCAGGCCATCCGCGCCGATCAGGCGCACGACGACGCCCTCGTCGACGCCGCCAGCATCCTCATCGCAGCCCACCGCGACGCCCCAGCTCGCCGAGCAGCTCCTGCGCGAATACCTCGCCTCGCCCGCCAAGTCCGAGAACGCCCCCGCATTCCGCGTCCACGTCCAGCTCGGCAAGCTGCTGGCAAACGACGGCGACAAGGCTGGCGCCCGCCGCGAATACAACGCCGCCCTGGCCCTCGCCTCCCAGTACCCTGAAGCGAAGAAGGCGCTCGAAAAGCTTTGAACTCCGCCACTATCATGGTCATCTTCGAGAAGAGAACAGGTCGGTCAGCACGTATGTCTCGTTTCGGCCTCACGCCATCTTCGGCGCCTTCGCCGCGCTGCTCCTCGCAGCCGCGCCCGCGCGCGCCCAGATCTCCTTCACCTCCGCCATCGACCTCGCGCTCGGCAACAGCCCCCGCGTCAAGATGGCGCAGGCCGACGTCGACAAGGCACGCGCCGCCCTCGCCGAAACCCACGACGTCTACATCCCCACCGTCACCGCCTCCAGCGGCGCCGGCGGATACGCCTACGGATTCCCGCTGTCGCCCCCCACCGTCTTCAGCTTCGCCTCGCAGTCCCTCGTCTTCAGCTACTCGCAGAAGGACTACATCCGCGCCGCCGAAGACGGCCTGCGCGCCAGCGGCCTCGCCTTGAAGGACGCCCGCGAACAGGTCGCCCAGGACGCCATCTCCACCTACTTCCAGCTCGACCACGCCCAGCAGGCAGCGCGCCGCCATGGCAGCAGGAAGAAGAGCTACGCCGCACGCCTCGAGACCATCGTCAAGACCCGCCTCGACGCCGGCCAAGATACCCCGATGGAGTACACCAAGGCGCGCCGCACCACCGTCCAGATCCACCTGCAGATGCTGCAGTTAGACGACTCCATCGCCACCTACGAGGAGCATCTCGGCCGCATCACCGGCCTCGCCGGCATTCGCATCGCAACCGTTCCCAGCAGCATTCCCTGCCGTCGTCCCCCAAGACCGCCGCCCCAGCTCCCGGAGAGCTTCCCGACACCCCCGCCGTCCAGGCCGCCTTCGCCACCGCCCAGCAGAAGCTCCAGCAGGCCTTCGGCGACGCCCGCTACACCTGGCGGCCGCAGATCAGCTTCGGCGCCGAGTACGCCCGCTTCAGCACCTTCAACAACCAGTACGTCGTCTACTACCCGACGGTCCGCAATCTCGAAGAGAACGCCGTCGGCTTCGGCCTGCAGATCACCATTCCCATGTTCGACGCCGGCCACAAGGCCAAGGCGCGCGAAAGCATGGCCGACGCCGTCCACGCCCAGCAGGAGGCCCAGTTCGCCCGCGACCAGGAGCTCGAGGGCCGCCATCAAGCTCGAGCACAGCACCGCCGAACTCGCCGCCCGCGAAGAGCTCGCCTCCCTCGACCGCGACATGGCCCAGGAGCAGCTCGACGTCATCCTCGTCCAGCTCAAGGCCACGCCCAGCAACAGCACCCCCATCACCCCCAAGGACGAAGCGAACGCCCGCATCCAGGAGCGCCAGCGCTTCATCGACCTGCTCGACGCCACCTTCCAGCTTCGCGACGCCCAGCTCAGCCTGCTCCGCCAGACCGGTCAACTCGAGGCCTGGCTCCAATCCGCAGCCGCCGCCGATGGCGCGCCGCCCACCTCGGACGATCTCATCCCACCAAAGATGCAGATCTCCACGCCCACGCCAAATCCGCCGACTCAGCCGCATCAGCCCTGATCTCCATCAATTAAGTCAGACCCCGGTGATAAACTTGACCACAGCGATGAAGCCCCTAAAGACACTGTTTCTGAATCCGCCCTCCTTCGAAAACTTTGACGGTGGCGCCAGCTCCCGCTGGCCTGCTACCCGCGAGATCGAATCGTATTGGTATCCGGTATGGCTGGCCTACCCGGCAGGCATGCTCGAGGGCTCCAAGCTCCTCGATGCGCCGCCCCACCACGTCAGCGCCGAAGAGACCATCGAGATGGCGAAGAGCTACGAGTTCCTGGTCCTCTTTACCTCGACCGTAGGCTGGTCGGGTGACCACGCCCTCGCCCAGGCGATCAAAAAGGCGAACCCCACCATCAAGATCGCGTTCGTCGGACCGCCCGTCACCACCGACCCCGACCGCGCCCTCAACGAGTGCAACGTCCTCGACTTCGTCTGCCGCCGCGAGTTCGACTTCTCCGTCGTCGAGTTCGCGAACTACAAGCCGCTCAACGAGATCCTCGGCATCAGCTACAAGGACGAGAACGGCGTCATCCAGCACACCCCGGACCGCCCGCAGGTCGAAGACCTCGACGCCATGCCCTGGGCGACCAAGATCTACAAGCGGGACATGGACGTCACCAAGTACAACGTCCCCTTCCTGCTGCACCCCTACATCTCGCTCTACTCCACCCGCGGCTGCCCGGCGCAGTGCACCTTCTGCCTCTGGCCCCAGACCCTCTCCGGCCACGCCTGGCGCAAGCGCTCGAGCGGACGACGTCGCCGCCGAGATGAAGTGGGCCAAGGAGAACTTCCCCCACGTCAAGGAGTTCTTCTTCGATGACGACACCTTCAACATCCAGAAGGCCCGCACCATCGAGCTCTGCGCCAAGCTGAAGCCCCTCGGCATCACCTGGTCCTGCACCTCGCGCGTCACCACCGACCGCGACACCCTCAAGGCCATGAAGGAAGCCGGCTGCCGCCTGCTCATCGTCGGCTTCGAGTCCGGCGACCCGCAGATCCTCAAGAACATCAAGAAGGGCGCCACCATCGAGCGTGCCCGCGACTTCGTCAAGGACTGCCACGATCTCGGCCTCATCATCCACGCCGACTTCATCCTCGGCCTCCCCGGCGAGACCAAGCAGTCCATCCGCAACACCATCGACTTCGCCAAGACCCTCGACTGCGAGACCATCCAGGTCTCCGTCGCCCACGCCTACCCGGGCACCGAGTTCTACGACTACGCCCAGCGCAACAACTTCATCACCAACGAAAAGATGGAGGACGGCGGCGGCCACCAGATGGCGCACATCGAGTACCCCGGCCTGCCCACCGAGTACGTCATGGAGATGGTGCACAAGTTCTACGACGAGTACTACTTCCGTCCCAAGGCTGCCTTCCGCGTGGTCTGGAAGGCCATCGTCAACCGCGACGTGCCCCGTCTCTACGTCGAGGCCAAGGCCTTCATGAAGCTGCGCGCGCAGCGCAACAAGGCCTCCAAGCTGAAGAAGCAGGAGAACGCCGCCAAGGGCCGAGTCGGTCGGCATCGGCGCCTAACCAGGCGCTCGCACGTACTGGGGCGGTCAGCGTCACTGCTGACCGCCTTTCTCTTTCCGCTCCCTTTCGATTCCAACAGGCACTTTCTGATCTCCGCTGCGTCTAGCGCATGCTCGTATGATCGACCATTCCCAATGATGGATGTCATCCCACCGAAGCAGCGGACAGCCTGCTCGTTCGCTGCGCAGTGGAGGGACCCCTGTATTTGTCGTCTTCTCCTGTCTGCTTTACCTTCGCTCCAACCATTTGAGAACCGTATGAAGCACACACTCACCCCGCAGCGCTACCTGATCCTGCTCGCCGTCATGCTCACCGCCTCGGTCGGCGACACGCTGCTCTCGCACGGCATGGCCCAGGTCGGCCCCGTCTCCCTGCATCATCTCGGCATGCTGCTCGTCGCGCTCAAGAACCCCTGGGTCATCTCCGGCATCGTCCTCCTGATCGGCTTCTTCAGCAGCTATCTCACCGCGCTCAGCTGGGCGGACCTCACCTTCGTCCTGCCCTCCACCGCCTTCGGCTACGTCGTCGTCGCCCTGCTCTCCCGCTTCTGGCTGCACGAGACCATCTCCCTCTACCGCTGGCTGGGCATCGTCCTGATCGTCTGCGGCGTCGGCTTCGTCGCCCACGGTCCCTCCCTCACCGAGCACCCGGCCCCCGCAGCCGCACTCTCTCATCGAGCAGAGCAGGAGGAGCAGCGATGACCACCGTCAGCATCTTCGAAACCTGGGCCACCATCAGCACCGTCGCCATCACCGCCGTCGCCGGCGACATCCTCACCGCCGGCGCCATGCGCCGCATCGGCGACCTCGACGAGATCCGCGCCCACTCCGGCCTCCCCGGCGCCATCAAGGCCGTCGTCGGCAGCCCCATGTTTCTGCTCGGTGTCGGCTCCATGGCCGTCAGCTTCTTCAGCCTGCTCTTCACCCTCAGCGTCGTCGACGTCTCGCTCGCCGCCCCCGCCAGCGCCGCCATCACCTACATCGGCAACGCCTTCGCCGCCAAGCTCTTCCTCAAAGAGAACGTCGACCGCCGCCGCTGGCTCGCCGCCATCTTCGTCTGCATCGGCGTCTTCCTCCTCTCGAAGTAACCCGAACCCTGTATCTCTTCTCTCGACCCGGCAAGACCGGGTGCCCCATCCTCGACGCACAGCTTCATCGTGCGGCAGGGTGGGGTATCGTTGCGCAAGCAAACGACCGCCTTCCGAAAGTCCCACTTACCGCCCCAGCAGCGACATCAACCCACTCGCCAACTCCTTCGCCAGAAACCGCTTTGGCTCGACCCGCCTTACCCTCCCGAAGAAAAAACTCGTCACAGCTGAAAAATGCCATGCTAGACTGGCCTTCCATCTCGAGGTGGCCATGGCAACCCAGACGGCTCTCACCACCGGCATCCCCGCAGCGACGGACGCCCCACCTTCGCGCCCAGTATCTTCACCTGCGCAAGAACCTCGGCGTCCTTGCTATTTTGGCAATCGCGGCGACCATCGAAGGGCTGACTTCCAAAGTTCCGTCACCTGCTTTGGCAGCTTCCCTTCTTTGCCGTTCCTGTCCTCATCAGCACTGTCTTCGCTTACCTTCGCGACATCCATCCCGCCCGCGTCCCCATCCCCCTCGCCCCCGACTCTCCGTTACTAGCCAAGCTCAACCGCGCCAAGACGATCCTCGCCTGCATCGGGTTTGGGTCGCTCGTCCTGCTTCTCGCATCTTCGCTGCGCTTGAATGGAGTTTTCGACCGTCTCTCCGCGACCGCCTGCCTCTGCGAGACGCACCCACTCCTCATCGTTGGGACACTACTCACTCCGATGATCATCGGCATCTCCGGCCACACGGCTCTCCGTGCCTACATCAGCGAGCGTACGAAGCTCCCGGAGACGGCCCCCACCGCCACGTCGCCACCCATCCGCCCGAGAACCCCAGGCAAGCCCTTCCACTCCGACCACTGGGGCCAGCGAGCACCCCTTGACACAGCTCGTAAAATTAAGAGAGCCGGCTACGCGCCAACGCTCTTTCTCAACTGAACCGGTCGAGGGCAGCCACAGTCGCGTGCGAAGCAAGCCCTTTACTTTCTAGACTTTGCCGCTAAGCCATGCATCATCTAGACTTTAGACATAAGCCCTTTATCATCTAGACTTTAGGACCTCCACAGGGAGGGGAGGGGGTACCCAACGAGTCCCCGCTTACCCCACCAGCAGCGGCATCAACCCACTCGCCGCCAGCTCCTTCGCCATAAACCGCTGCGGCTCGCCCACCACCGCCCCCGCCGCCAGCCGCCCACTCCGCACCGCGCCCTCCATCGTCGACGGCCACTCCGTCGCGGTCCAGTCCCCCGCCAGATACAGCCCCGGCCACTCCGTCCGCTGCGCCGGCCGATACCGATCCAGCCCCGGCGTCACCGAGAACGTCGCCCGCGCCTCCTTCAGAATCCCGCTCTTCAGCAGCTTCGCCCGCTTCACCTCCGGAAAGAAGCGAGCCAACTCCTCGAGCGCCGGCGCCAGAATCTCCTCGCGCGTCATCCCCAGCTGCGCCTTCGATCCCGCGATCACCACCTCCACATAGCTGCCCTGTTCCGGCGCATAGCCGCGAATCCTCGACTTGTGAAAGAACCACTCGATCGTCGTATCCAGCAGCCACGCATGGTCCAGATCCGTGATCTGCCGGTCGTACCACAGCAGAATCGAAGTAAACGGCGAGTGCACAAACCGCTCGATCTTCCCCGCCAGCGCCGACTCCCCGCCCGCGTCCTGCACCGGCAGCCCCGGCAGCAACCGCCGCGTCTGCTCAAACGGCAGCGCCAGAATCACCGCATCCGCCGTGTACTCCGTCTTGCTCTCGGCGGCCGACGCGGTCACCCGCCAGCGCCCATCCGGCTCCTGCGCGATGGCCTCCACGCTCGCCCGCAGCTGCACCGTCCCGCCGCTCGCCTCGAGCAGCCGCGCCATGCTCGCATAGAACTCGCTCAGCGGCACCGTCGGAATCCCCAGCCGCCCGCCCGTCGAAGACTTCACAAACAGCTCATGGAAGACCTTCCCCGCATACTTCGTCGAGCAATGCTCCGGCCCGTCGTTCAGCGTCGCCATGATGATCGGGCTCCAGAAGTGCCGGATCGACCGCTCCGTCTGCCCCGTCCGCTTGAGCCACTGCGCGACGCTCTCCTCATCCGTCGCCGGATACCCGCGAAAGAACTCCATCAGCCCGCGCGCCATCCCCAGCTTGTCCTTCAGGCTCAGCATCGCAGCCCCACAAAGCTCGGCCCAAAGTGCAACGGCGCCGGCAGCCCGCTCGGTCGCGATCGTGCTCACCCCGCCATCCGGCGTCAGAAACGTCTGCTCGTCATACCACCGGATCTTGTCCGCGCTCCCCGCCTGCTCGCAGAGCTCGATCAGATTCGTGCAGCACCCCAGCAGCACATGCTGCGAGTCCACCACCTCCTCCAGCGCCGGATGCTCATAGGAGTACGCCCTTCCGCCCACATACGGCCTGCGCTCCAGCAGCGTCACCTCGCTTGCCGTCCCGCGCCAGCGCCACCGCCGCCGCCAGCCCCGCCGCCCCCGCCCCCACCACGATCACATCGCTGTGCGCCGCGGACTCATGCCGTCACCCGATGCCAGCACAGCCTTGCCCAGCCCCTGCGCCAGAATCAACAACTTCCCCGCCGTCGGCACGCTCACCCGCTCGCGTGAACACATCGAAGCCCTTCGCCTCGATCCGCTCCAGCAGCCCGCGATAGATCGTCACCAGCACCCACATCGCCGCCTGGCTATCCTGGTCGAGCAGCGGGATCAGCTTCTCCGCCGCGCGATAAAACTCGCTCGCCCGCTCGCCTTCCAGCGCCAGCAGCGCCTTCACCGTCTTCGGCTCGAGCCTGCCCTCCGCCGTCCGCATCAACTGCTCCACCTCGACCTTCGTCCGCGCCAGATCCTCAAGCGGCAGATAAACCCGCCCGCGCTCCGCATCCTCCTTCACATCGCGCAGAATATTCGTCAGCTGGAACGCAATCCCCGTCTCCTCCGCCAGCACCTCGGCCCGCGCATCGCTATACCCAAAGATGCGAATGCACACCAGCCCCACCACCGAAGCCACCAGGTAGCAGTACCGATAAAGATCCTCAAAGCGATCGTAAATTTGTAACGTCCGCGGTTCGCCCGTGCCCGCACAGCCACCGTCACCACCCCCGGCAGCGAATCCTCGAGGTCCATCGTCGTTCCCTGCACCAGCTGCTCCAGCAGCTCATCCGAGATCTCGAACCTCCGCTGCGTATCCCGCACCGCAACAAACACCGCATCGCGACGACGGCTCCACCGCCGACCGCCGCCACGCCATCCAGCCACGACTGCCATCACCTCGCGCCGCTGCGCAATCGTCATCGTCTCGTCGTCCGAGATGTCATCGGCCCGCCGCATGAACGCATAGATCGCGCACATCGCATCGCTCTTATGCCTGCGGCAGCACGCGAAACGCATAGTAAAAATTCTTCGCCTCGCGCTTGGCAATGCGGCGGCAGAGGTCATACGCACCGTTCAAATCTTCAGCCGTCACTTCCCCGCTCCCGTTCTTGCCGACGCCCCGAGCCCACAAGCCTCCTACGATCTTGCCCCACACCGCCCCCACCAGCAGCCGCACCTTCTTCGCCTTCGAAACCACCGGCCGCCGCGCATCACGTATCGTAACCCCTGCGCCTCAATCCCATCCAGAATCGCCTCGCCGCCCTTGCAAACAGCTCCAGCGTCACCGCCAGCTCCCGATCCACCATGCTCGCAGATCGCCCCGCCCTCGCGCAGCATCGCCCGCGTCTCGCGCCACCAGATCCTCCATCATCGCGCGAAACTCCGGCGTCGAACACGCCGCCCCGCCATCTGCTCATCGGTCACGCCAAACCGCGCCAGCGACTCCGCCGGCAGATACCGCCGCCCGCGCTCCGCAGTCCTCCACCACATCCTGCCAGAAGTTCGCCAGCTGCAGCGCCGTACACACCTTGTCCGACAGCAGCGCCACGCTCCTCCTCGCGATACCCGCAGACCCAAAGCACCAGCCGCCCCACCGGGTTCGCCGAGTAGTGCGAGTACTCCTCCAGCTCCTCCCATCGATCGCATACCGCGTCTTCGTCTGGTCCAGCTTGAACGCCGCCAGCAGATCATGAAACAGCTGCCGCGGCAGCTCACACGCCACAATCGTCTCCCGCAGCGCCACAAACACCGGATGCCTCGACCGCTCCGGCGCGTCATAGCACTCATCCAGCATCGCCCCCCACGCCATTCAGCAGCCGCAGCGCCGTCTCCGTATCCGCAACCTCATCGCCCAGATCATCCGACACCCGGCAGTACGCATAGATAGCTCTCGAAGTGCGGCCGCAACCGCTTCGGCAAAAAGAACGTCGCCACATGGAAGTTCTCATAGTGCGTCGTCGCCAGGTTCTGGCACCACGCCTGCGCCTCCGCCAGCGAAGGCCGCTCCGCCGGCACCAGATACTCCGCCGGCGCTCCCGTCAGATTCCGCCTCAGCACGCGTCGCAGCGCTCATCGCGGCACCCCCATCCGGAAACACCGCCGTCTTGATCTCCAGCGCTCCCGGCTTCTGCGCGCGCGTCATCATCCGCATGAAACAGCTCCGGCACCTCGGGAAGTGCAACCCGTCCCGGTAATATACTCCGCGCACTTGAAGCGCCCGCTCGTAACCAGCCCAAACGCCGTCCGGCAGGTCGCCGGCGTGTGATGGAAGCTCGCCTTCAGCGTAATGTCCCCATAGTGCAGCCGATTCGTATCGAGCCCCACCTTCGTCCCCGTCGGCGGCCCGCCAAAGAAGTTCACCGCCCCGCCCTTGCGCACCATCTCCACCGCCCACTCCCACGTCATCGGAGTCGCCACCGCCTCAATCACCACATCCGCCCCACGCCCCTCCGGAGTCAGCGCCCGCGCCGCCGCAATCATCTCCGCATCGCTCGCGTAGTCCTCCGTCCGCACCACCTGCTCCGCCCCAAAGATCTTCGCCGTCGCCACCTGGTCGTCGCGCTTCACCACCGCAATCACCCGCACCCCGCTCAGCTGCGCCACATGCATAAACATCAGCCCAATCGGCCCCGCGCCCAATCACCACCATGGTGTCGCCCGCGCGCGCCGCCGTCTCCTCCAGCCCGCGCACCACGCACGCCAGCGGCTCCGTCAGCGCCGCATGCTCAAACGGCACCCCATCCGGAATCGGCAGCGTATTCTTCTCCACAATCCGCGCCGGAACCTTCAGATACTCCGCATACGCCCCATTGTTGAACAGCAGATCCTCGCAAAGATTCTGCTGCCCGCGCTTGCAGAAGAAACACGCATCGCACGGCGCCGAGTTCAACGGCACCACCCGGTCGCCCAGCCGCGAAACTTCGTCACCCCCGCGCCCACCTCCACCACCGTCCCCGCCAGCTCATGCCCAAACGGAATCGGCGGCTTCAGCATCATCGCGTGATACCCCCGCCGATACACCTTCAGGTCCGTCCCGCAGGTCAGCGCCGCGCCCACCCGCAGCACCAGCTCGCCCGGTCCCGCCGTCGGAACCGCAACCTGCTTCCAGCCGCAGGTCTTCCTTGCCATACAGCACCGCCGCTCTCATCCGTCCGTGCATCTGCTCGGGGAGCTCTTGCGGCCTTCGTCCATCGCTTGAACAGGTGAAATCATCCCTCCTATTTTCGCATTGTTGCCCCTCCCAAAGATCTCTTCCCATCGCTGAAGTCCTCGGCGCTTCACCCGCATCTGATAGAGTGAGCCAATAACTATGCCCTTCGTCTCGCCAGAGGTCTTCCTCAAGAGAACGGGTCGCCACTGTGCAGGAGTACTCCCTCCTGACCGGCCGCGCCGTCGCGAACCTCTTCACCCGGCCCCTCTACTGGGCCGACATCTTCACCCAGATGGACTCCATCGGCGTCGGCTCCATGCCCATCGTCATCCTCACCGGCTTCTTCACCGGCTGCGTGCTCGCCCTGCAGTCCGCCACCGCGCTCGCAGGAGTTCGGCGCCGTCAGCATGACCGGCAACCTCGTCGCCCTCTCCATGGTCAGGAGCTCGGCCCCGTCCTCACCGGCCTCATGGTCTCCGGCCGCAACGCCTCCGGCATGGCCTCCGAGCTCGGCTCCATGAAGGTCACCGAGCAGATCGACGCCATGCGCGCCCTCGGCACCGATCCCATCCGCAAGCTCGTCACCCCGCGTCTCGTCGCCACCGTCTTCATGCTCTTCTTCCTCACCATCATCGCCGACGCCTTCGGCATCGCCGGCGGCGCCCTCGTCTGCGTCTCCTCGCTCGGCCTCAACGCCCACTCCTACTTCCACACCTCCTACCGCTCGCCTCCATCTACGGCAGACATCGTCCAGGGCCTCACCAAGCCCCTCTTCTCCGGCTTCATCATCGCCACCGTCGGCTGCTACTACGGCCTCAACACCAACGGCGGAACCCAGGGCGTCGGCCGCTCCACCACCCAGGCCGTCGTCGTCTCCTCCGTCCTCATCATCGTGGTCGACTTCATCGTCAGCCGCGCCATGATCGTCATCTTCGGCCAATGATGACGCCGCAAATGACGCCCATGCCCACCCCCGCCGCGGTCGCCCCGGAATCCGCCCCACGCACCGCCCGGACACCGACCCCGTCGTCGTCTTCGACAACGTCTCCATCACCTTCGACGTCAAGCCCGTCCTCGAAAACATCTCCTTCACCGTCGACCCCGGCGAGACCCGCATCATCCTCGGCCCCGCCGGCTGCGGCAAATCCGTCCTCATGAAGCTCGCCAACGGCCTGCTCCGCCCCGACTCCGGCACCATCAACGTCTTCGGCCAGCGAGATCACCCCCATGCGCGAGCGCGACCTCTACCACTTCCGCGCCCGCATCGGCATGGTCTTCCAGGAGTCCGCCCTCTTCGACTCCCTCTCCGTCGAGGACAACGTCGCCTACCGCCTCCACGAAGAGCACGTCCCCGAAGAGGAGGCCCACGCCCGCGTCGTCGAGGTCCTCAAGTTCGTCGAGCTCGAGCAGGCCATCGACAAGTTCCCCTCCGAGCTCTCCGGAGGCATGCGCCGCCGCGTCTCCATCGCCCGCGCCATCATCACCAAACCCGACCTCATCCTCTACGACTCCCCCACCGGCGGCCTCGACCCCATCACCTCCACCACCATCATCGAGCTCGTCATCAAGCAGCGCGACGTCTCCCACACCACCTCCCTGCTCATCACCCACCGCCTCCAGGACGCCTTCACCCTCGCCATGAACCACTACAACCCCGCCACGGCCAGATGGAGCGCATCCCCAACGACGGCATCGATCCCAACACCAAATTCCTCGTCCTCAACGAGGGCAAGATCGTCTTCGACGGCACCACCGAAGAGCTCGTCCACCTCCACCGACCCCTGGCTCAAGGACTACCTCTCCTAACCTGCCTCCCCTGGAACACCGGCGGCGAACGGGCGAACAAAAGAAACATCCACCCCAATGAACCTCTTCTCGGGAACAAATAAAACAAACGTCATCTCGACCGAAGCTGCGAACAGCACCATCGTTCGCAGCGCAGTGGAGAGACCCCTGTATTCAGGCCCATTCGCGGTCTCGTCCCCGTCACACCGCCCACCAGAGTGCGAAGCAAGCTCGACCCGCCCCACATGCATTACAGTGAAGAGGCCATGAACACCATCCCCGCCCTCACCGCCGAAGAGCTCATCGCCTGGAACGACACCACCGCCCAACGCTGGCACGCCTTCTTCTCCGCCAACCCCGCCGCGCTCGCGCTCCCCTGCGACATCCACGACGCCGGCACGGTAGCCCACTTCCTCCAGCACATCGTCGCCGCCCAGCTCCGCCACGCCCAGCGTCTCGCCGGCCAGCCCATCGACGACTACGCCGCCATCCCCGGCCTCACCCCCGACGAGTTCCTCAGCTCCCACAACCGCACCCTCGCCCTCCTGCGCTCGCTGCTGACCGATCCCGCCATCGACTGGACCGAGCAGTTCGAGTTCACCACCCTCACCGCTGGCCGTCGCCGTTCCTCCCGCCGCACCCTGTTCTTCCACGCCATGTTGCACGGCATCCGCCACTACGCCCAGCTCGCCACCCTGATCCGCCAGGCCGGCTACACCCCCAACATCTCCGGCGACTACCTCCTCATGGACGCCCACCCCGCCTAACACCGCCGAAGATCTCCCTCTGAGCAACAGCATCAAACAGCTAACCAGACGCGTTTCCCACAAGCTGCCGTCATCTCGATTGCAGTTGTCTGTTGTTTGCCGTCATCCTGAGCGCAGCGAAGAGATCCCGATACCCTCGGCACCACCGATGCCGATCGGACCTTTCAGCCCAAACATCCAGCCTCTTTCCCTGCAACCACATCAATCGAAACAGCTACCCGGTTAACCGACCACCCGCCCCAAACGAACGCAGCAAAGCAAAGAGCCCCGGAGTTATCCGGGGCTCTTTGGCCTTTCAAACCAACCCAAAACCTACCCCTCGAACCCACGGTTCCAGCTCTGAATCACCCGCGTCTCGCGTTCGAACCCGAGCACGCTCACCGACCCGGTCCCCAGCGTCAGCAGGCTGCCTCCCGTCGCCGGCAGCCCAATCCACCGCGCCGCCAGAATCCGCAGGATGTGCGCATGCGCGAACAGCGCCACGCTGCCTGTCTCCCCCGCCGCCGCCAGCGCCTTTGCGATCACCGCATCCGCGCGCTCGCCCGCATGCTCCACCGTCTCGCCGCCGACGATCTCGTCCTTCCACACCGACCATCCCGGCATGCTCAAGACGAATCTCCTTCGTCGTCTTGCCCTCATAGATGCCGTAGTCCCATTCCTTCAGCCCGTCCTCGACCACCGCCACGTCGCCGTATCCAGCGATCGCGCAGGTCTCCCGCGCCCGCTGCATGGGGCTGGTCAACACCGCCGCGAACTTCCTTCCGTTCAGGAACTCCCGCAGCTCCTCAGCCCGTTTGCGTCCATGCTCGGTCAGCGCGATATCCGTGCGGCTGGTGTGCGCCCCACTCAAACTCCACTCCGTCTCTCCGTGCCGAATCAACCAAAGCTCTGCCATCCAATCCTCCGTACAATCCCTAAGTCCTGGTCCTTTGATCCCTGATCCCTGATCCCTAAGCCCTGCTTTATCCTACAAGGATGGACTTCCAGCTCACCACCGCCTACAAGCCGCAAGGCGATCAACCCCGCGCCATCGGCGAACTGGTCGCCGGCATCCACGCAGGCGAGAAGGATCAGGTGCTGCTCGGCGTCACCGGCTCCGGCAAGACCTTCACCATGGCCAAGATCATCGAGGAGCTCGACCGCCCCGCCCTCATCCTTGCCCACAACAAGACCCTCGCCGCCCAGCTCTACCACGAGTTCAAAAACTTCTTCCCCAACAACGCCGTCGAGTACTTCGTCTCCTACTACGACTACTACCAGCCCGAGGCCTACATCCCCGCCGGCGACCTCTTCATCGAAAAAGAGGCCACCATCAACGAGGAGCTCGACAAGCTTCGCCTCTCCGCCACCCGCAGCCTCTTCGAGCGCCGCGACTGCATCATCGTCTCCTCGGTCTCCTGCATCTACGGTCTCGGCTCGCCCGAAGCGTACTACGGCATGCTGCTGCTCCTCGAAAAGGGCCAGCAGCTCAAGCGCGAAGACATCACCCGCCGCCTGGTCGAGATCCTCTACGAGCGCAACGACGTCGACTTCAAGCGCGGCACCTTCCGCGTCCGCGGCGACATCATCGAGGTCTACCCCACCTACGACGAGAACGCCTACCGCATCGAGCTCTTCGGCGACGAGATCGACACGCTCTCCCAGATCGATCCCCTCTTCGGCACCGTCCGCCAGAAGTACTCGCGCCTCCCCATCTACCCGAAGTCGCACTACGTCGTCCAACCCGAGCGCAAGTCCGCCGCCGTCGACTCCATCCTCACCGAGATGGAGTGGTGGGAGAAGGAGCTCGAGGGCCAGGGCCGCCTCGTCGAGTCCCAGCGCATCCACCAGCGCACCCGCTTCGACCTCGAGATGATCAAGTCCGTCGGCTACTGCCACGGCATCGAGAACTACTCCCGCCACTTCTCCGGCCGTCTTCCCGGCGAACCGCCACCAACGCTCTTCGACTACTTCCCCAAGGACTTCCTCCTCTTCATCGACGAGTCGCACGTCACCGTCCCGCAGCTCCACGGCATGTGGCACGGCGACCGCTCCCGCAAGCAGAACCTCGTCGACTACGGCTTCCGCCTTCCCTCCGCGATGGACAACCGCCCCCTCAAGTTCGACGAGTTCGAGTCCCGCACCGGCCAGATCGTCTACGTCTCCGCCACGCCCGGCCCCTACGAGCTCACCAAAGCCGCCGGCGTCGTCGTCGAGCAGATCATCCGCCCCACCGGCCTCATCGACCCCATCGTCGAGATCCGCCCCATCAAGGGCCAGATCGACGACCTCCTCGCCGAGATCCGCGACCGCGTCAAAAAGCAACAGCGCGTCCTCGTCACCACCCTCACCAAGCGCATGTCCGAGGACCTCGCCAGCTACTACTCCGAGGTCGGCGTCCGCTGCCGCTACATGCACTCCGAGATCGAAACCCTCGAGCGCATCCGCCTCCTCCGCGACCTGCGCAAGGGCGAGTACGACGTCCTCATCGGCATCAACCTCCTCCGCGAGGGCCTCGACCTCCCCGAGGTCTCGCTCGTCGCCATCCTCGACGCCGACAAGGAAGGCTTCCTCCGCTCCCAAGGCTCGCTCATCCAGACCATCGGCCGCGCCGCCCGTCACCTCGAAGGCCGCGCCATCCTCTACGCCGACAAGATGACCGACTCCATGCAGCGCGCCATCGGCGAGACCGATCGCCGCCGCGAGAAGCAGGTCGCCTACAACGAGGCCAACGGCATCACCCCGGCCAGCATCAACCGCCCGCTCGAGATGGGTCTCGCCGGCATCCTCAAAGCCGAGTACGCCGATCTCACCGACGAGGCCGAAGGCATGCCCGACTTCGCCACCCAGGACGAGCTCGACACCTACATCGGCAAGCTCGAATCCGACATGCGCGAGGCCGCCAAGAAGTTCGAGTTCGAGAAGGCCGCCAAGCTCCGCGACACCGTCAAGGAGCTCCGCACCAAGGAGTTCCTCTTCAGCTAGTCGCGACCACGCACTATGCAAGCCCTTGCCGCTCACGTTGCAAGATGTTGCACATCCCCCGTGCAACATCTTGCCCCGGCGGCATTGTGCAGCCTCTCTCGATCCCCCTGCATCGACACCACTTAGAAGATCAATACCGCCCCTCACGGAAAGCACCAACTTCTGGCCCCCCACATGCCTTCGCTCCCGACTGCGCGACAATCCCTGCCCACTGGAGCGATATATGGCTCGTTACCTGATCACCGGCATTGCTGGCTTCATCGGTTCCTCTCTCGCCCACGAGTTAGTCAGCCTTGGACATGATGTACGTGGCGTCGACAATCTGAGTTGCGGCGACCTCCGCAACCTCGATCCGATCCGCAACTACATCGACTTCCGCGAGATGGACATCAACGACACAGACCACCTTCGCGCCTTCTGCTCCCACGTGGACTTCGTCCTCCACCAGGCCGCAATTGCGTCCGTCCCACGCTCGATCAACGACCCCATCGGCAGCCACATCGCCAACGTCAACGGCACCTTGAGCGTCCTCATCGCCGCCCGCGACGCCGGCGTCTCGCGCGTCGTCTACGCCGCCTCGTCCTCCGCCTACGGCGACGAGCCAACCCAGCCCAAGCACGAACTCATGCTGCCCGGACCGATCTCCCCCTACGCCGTGCAAAAGCTCGCCGCCGAGCAGTACGTCAAAAGCTTCTGGCACGTCTATGGCCTCGAAGGCATCTGCCTCCGCTACTTCAACGTCTTCGGCCCCAAACAGAGCGCCGACTCTCCCTACTCCGGCGTCATCGCACGCTTCATCGCCGACATGCTCTCCGGAACCGTTCCCACCATCTACGGAACCGGCAAGCAAAGCCGCGATTTCACCCCCATCGGCAACGTCGTCGCCGCCAATCTGCTCGCCTGCACCGCCCCCGGCCGCGGACATCTGCGGCGAGACCTTCAACATCGGCACAGGAAAGAGCCAGACCCTGAACGCTCTCTACGCAGCGCTCGCCGGCCTGCTCCACTTCTCCTCGCCTCCACGGCACCTGCCCATGCGCACCGGCGACATCGAACACTCCCAGGCCAATATCACCAAGGCGCGCGTTGCTCTGGGCTACGTCTCCCATCGAATCCTTCCACGACGGCCTCCGCGCCACGGTGGATTGGTACGTGGACCAGCAGCGCGAACGGGAGATCGATTCGCTCTGCTACCTTCTCCCTCGCTCCGCATAAGCAACCAGCGCCCATCATCCCAGCGCGATCTCGCTACATCCGAAGCATCTCGACCAACCATAAGGAAACGTCATCTCGACCGAAGCAGCGGACAGCACCATCGTCCGCTGCGCAGCGGAGAGCCCTGTAATTTGCTCGCACAGAAAGCTCGAGCGCACACGTCCTCCTACCGCAGCGACCCCCCACAAAATCGCCGAACACCACCTCGCCGACGAAACATATCGGCGCTCGACTACGTTTGCGCCCAGCACCACGAAAGCGGCGTAATATCCTACTCAACGTTCTTCCAGGCCCCCGCAAATACCATCACGGCACTCAATCGCTCTCTGACCATTTTCAGTGCATCTGCAGAGCCGCTGCGGCTCGAAGAGCACTGATGTACGTCTCCTGGAACTGTCTTTCCTTCTCGTACGCCGTCGCTCATGGGTAGAAGCGAAGGCAACTTGGTGCCCCGCGCATCAACGCTCGCGAGGATGGTTGCGATGTTTCAACTTCTGCGCATTCTTGTCGTCTCCTCTGACGCGCACGTTGCCGCACTGACCGCCGTCCTGCAAGCCGAAGGACACCACCTCACCCTCGTGGCAGATCCGGAAGCCGCTCTCGCCTGCCTCCACAAGGCACATCCACTACGACCGAGTGATCTTCGATACCGCGCCCCAGCCGCTCTGCACACTCGCCTCACTCGAAGCCCTCGCGAAAGCCTGCGGCAGCGCCAGCCTATGGATGCTTGCCCCGCTCGGGATCGACCTCTGGCGCGCCGACGCCGCACGGCTTGGCATCCGCAACTTCCTCCACAAGCCGCTCCAGCGCCACGACCTCGACCAGATCGTCGGCAGCCTGCACCCCGCTCCGCCACCAGCCTCCGCCCGCAACACTCCCGACACGCCCAGCCTGCCCTACCTCGAAGAGCTCCCCCAAGGCCGCTACTTCCTCGCTGCCTCCTCGGCGATGAAGAAGATCTACGCCACCCTCCGCCTTCTCGCTCCCGTCGATGTCCCCGTTCTTCTGCTCGGCGAAAGCGGCGTCGGCAAGGACATCGTCGCCAGCCTGCTGCACAAGCACTCCACCCGCGCGCAGCAAAGTTACATCAGCCTCAACTGCGCCGCCCTTCCCTCCGAGCTTCTCGAAAGCGAGCTCTTCGGCTACGAGGCAGGAGCCTTCACCGGAGCCGTCAAAGCCAAGCCCGGCCGCTTCGAGATGGCCAACCACGGCACCCTGCTGCTCGACGAGATCGGCGAGATGAGCGCTCCCATGCAAGCCAAACTGTTACATGTTCTCCAGGATGGTTGCTTCTCCCGCCTCGGCTCGCGCGATGTCTCCCGAGGTCGACGTCCGCGTCGTCGCCGCGACCAACATCAATATCGAGGAGGCGATTGCCCGGCACTCCTTCCGCGAAGATCTCTACTACCGCATCAGCGCCTTCACCATCGTCATCCCTCCCTTGCGCGAACGCCGCGAGGAGATTCCCTTCCTTGTCGCAGGAGATGCTCGCAGCGGCAAGCCGCAACCCTCCACCAGCAACCTCCCGCCCTCACCCCGCAGCTCCTAACCTCGATGCAGGAGTACGACTGGCCCGGCAATCTGCGCGAACTCTCAAACTTCGTCATGCGCATCCTCATCCTGCAGGATCAGAACGCCGTCCTCGCCGATCTCCTGACAAAGATGCGCTCCCCTTACTCCCGCGCAACAACCCGCGGCAGACGCAGCAACGAGCTACAAGACGAGTTACAAATCGACGGCATGCGCAGCATCGTTCGCAACCACAAAGATCAAACCGAGAGCCGCCTCATCCAGAACGCCCTCGACCAGACCGGGTGGAACCGCCGCCACGCCGCCGCCAACCTCAAGATCAGCTATCGCGGCCTGCTCTACAAGATCCAGCAGTACCAACTGCAAAAGACAGTCGGCTCGCCACAGCTGCAACCCGACGTCCCGCAAACCCGCCCAAACTAACTTCGGCCGCTCTCCCATCGCACGCGCATCTCCTACGCTTCGAGCCGAAACCATCGCAGCCAAGAAGTCGAAGCCCATTTGTGCTCCGGTCTGATGCTTGTACTATCAATCTCAGACCCTCATGACACGGACCCTTCGGACTCTCTGCCTGCTTGTCCTCGCCGTCTCTGCGTTCGCGCACGCCCAAACCCACGCCAAGCCCTTCAACCCCGTCGGCACCACCATCGCCGAGACCCAGGCCGCGCTGCTCGAAGGCCGCACCACCTGTCGCGCCGTCGTCGAGAGCTACCTCGCCCGCATCCAGGCCTACGACCAGAAGCCCATTCCAACCAATGGGCGGCCTCGCCCTGAACTCCATCGTCACCCTCAACCCCGACGCCCTCGCCGAGGCCGACGCCTGCGACCGCAACCTCGCCCGCACCCACAAGCTCCCGCCGCTCGGCGGCATCGCCGTCCTCATCAAGGACAACTACGACACCAAGGGCCTGCAAACCACCGGCGGCTCGCTCGCCATGAAGGGCTTCCTTCCCGAGCACGACGCCACCATGGTCGCGCGCCTCCGCGCCGCCGGAGCCATCCTCCTCGCCAAGACCAACATGGCCGAGTGGGCCTTCAGCCCCTACCTCACCGCCAGCTCCATCGCCGGCATCACCCGCAACCCCTACGACCTCACCCGCGTCCCCGCCGGCTCCAGCGGAGGCACCGCCGCCGCCGTCGCCGCCAACCTCGGCGAGTCCGGCCTCGGCACCGACACCGGCAACTCCATCCGCGGCCCCTCGTCGCACAACGACCTCGTCGGCATCCGTCCCACCATCGGCCTCACCAGCCGCGCCGGCATCATCCCGCTCTTCGCCAACAACGACGTCGGCGGCCCCATCGCGCGCTCCGTCGCCGACGCCGCCACGCTGCTCACCGTCCTCGCCGGCCCCGACCCCGCCGATCCCGTCACCGCGCTCTCGGCCAACCGCCCCGCCGTCGACTACACCCACTTCCTCGATCGCCACGGCCTCCGCGGCGCCCGCATCGGCGTCTTCCGCCAGTACTTCGACACCGCCGACACCGATCCCGAGATCAAGGCCGTCACCGAGCAGGCGCTCAAGGCCCTCCAGCAGGAGGGCGCCATCCTCGTCGATCCCTTCACCATCCCCAACTACGAAGCCCTCGAGAAGGACCTCTGGTGCGGCGACTTCGAAGCCGACCTCAACACCTACCTCGCCCAGCACCCCAACGCGCCCTACCACGACCTGAAGTCCATCGTGGCCTCCGGCCTCTACCTGCCCTACATCGCCGACGAGATCAACGGCGCCATCGCTCCGCCCAAAGCCCGACGACCGCCGCTCCCCCTGCCTCGACGTCTACCACGACCCCGCCAAGATCACCTTCCGCAACGCCCTCCTCGCCGCCATGGCGAAGGATCACCTCGACGCCATCGTCTACCCCACCTGGAGCAACGCCCCCCGCAAGGTCGGCGACATGCAGAGCCCCGCCGGCGACAACAGCCAGGTCCTCTCGCCCCAGACCGGCTTCCCCGCGATCACCGTGCCCATGGGCTTCACCCACGGCACCCTGCCCGCGGGCCTCACCTTCCTCGGCCCCACCTTCAGCGAATCCACCCTGATCCGCTACGCCTACGACTTCGAACAAACCACCCAGCAGCGCAAAGACCCACCCCTCTTCCCCGCGCTGCCCTAACCTTGCCACGCCTTGCAGTTGCAGTTGCCCTTTTGGTTGTCATCCCCGAAGGGGATCTGCTTCTGTCTTTGCCGTTGCTTTTGCCTTCTACCCCGCACCACGCACCACTGGAGAACCCAATACGATGAAGCTCTTCGCCGCAACCCTGCTCGCCCTCACCTCCCTCGCTGCCTCCGCCCACAGCCAGGCCCAGACCAAGCCCGTCGAGACCCAACACTCCTTCATCATCCATAACTTCCACACCGAAAGCGGCGTCGTCCTCCCCGAGGCCAAGATCGTCTACGGCACCTACGGCCATCTCAACGCCGACGGCAGCAACGCCGTGCTTCTCCCCTCCCACTACATGGCCGAGATGCACGGTTACGAGTGGCTCATCGGCCCCGGCAAGGCGCTCGATCCCGACAAGCAGTTCCTCATCGCCACCGAGCTCTTCGGCAACGGCCGCTCCTCCTCGCCCAGCAACACCCCCGAGCCCTTCCACGGCCCCCGCTTCCCCGTCATGACCATCCGCGACAACGTCGAGGCCGTCCACCAGCTCCTCACCCAGGAGCTCCACGTCCAGCACCTCCAGGCCGTCATCGGCTTCTCCATGGGCGCGCAGCAGGCCTTCCAGTGGGGCGTCTCCTACCCCGACTTCATGGATCGCATCGTCGCCACCTCCGGCACCGCCAAGACCTACGGCCACGGCATCGTCCGCCTCGAAAGCCAGATCAACGCCATCCAGTCCGACCCCACCTTCAACCACGGCGACTACACCGCCCAGCCCGAAAAGGGCATCCAGGCCTTCAACCTCATCTGGACCGCCTGGCTCTACTCCCAGGAGTGGTGGCGTCAGGAGCTCTGGCGCACCGAGGAGAAGCCCGGAACCACCTTCCAGCAGGTCCTCGAAAACTACCGCCTCCACTTCATCGACAACGCCGACGCCAACGACCTGATCCTCCAGATGCACACCTGGGAGAAGCAGGACGTCGGCGCCACCCCCGGCTTCCACGGCGACGAGAAGCAGGCCCTCGCCTCCATCAAAGCCCCGCTCCTCTACATGCCCTCGGCGACGGACCTCTACTTCCCCGTCACCGACGCCCGCTTCGAAGCGCCCTTCATCCCCCACTGCACCCTGCTGCCGATCCCCTCGCTCTGGGGCCATCCCGCCGGCGCCGGCGCCAGCCCCGCCGACGAGAAGTTCCTCAACGAAAACATCGCCGCCTTCCTCGCCAACAAGCCCATCCACGGCGAACCCCTCCACCAGTAACTCACCGCAACCCACCGCAACCCACCGAGGAAAAACGTCATCTCGACCGAAGCGGCGGACAGCCTCACCGTCCGCCGCGCAGTGGAGAGACCCCTGTATTTCGCCTTTGCCCTTGCCGCTGCCCTTTTGGTGCATCCCCGAAGGGGATCTGCTGTTCCGGGTGCCTCATCCACGCGCGGTCTTCACCTCACCCCTCCACCCTCGCCCGCCGCAACAACTCCACCACCTCCGCGTCCTCCACCTGCGCAAAGTTCCCATAGAACTGCCCCACGGCATAGAACTCCGCCGGCGCATACAGACAAACCAGCTGCTCCACCTCCCGCCGCAGCCACGCGCACGCCGACGCCGGAGCCACCGGCACCGCCAGCACCAGCGCCGCCGGCCTCATCTCCCGCAGCGCCCGGATCGCCGCATACACGCTCGCCCCCGTCGCGATGCCGTCATCCACCAGCAGCACCGTCTGCCCTTCGAGCTTCGGCGGCGGCCGCTCCCCCCGATACTGCACCGCCCGTCGCTGCAGCACCTCCCGCACCTCCGCCGTAATGCGTTCAATCTGCTCCTCCGAGATCCCCTCAAACCGGATCAGCCGCTCATCCAGAAAGCGTCCATCCCCCGCCGCCACCGCCCCGAACGCCAGCTCCTCCTGCCCCGGCACCCCCAGTTTGCGCGACAACAAAACATCCAGCGCCAGATGCAACGCCGTCGCGATCGCAAACGCCACCACCACCCCACCCCGCGGAATCCCCAGCACGATCCCATCCCTGCGATCGGCGAACTCCTGCAGCCGCTCCGCGAGCCTCCGTCCAGCGTCCGCGCGGTCCTCAAAGATCATGGCGCCCGCCACTCCTCTGCCCGCCCACCCACTGCGCTGTAGGATGCCGAGCCGCCTCCCACCGCGTCGGTTCCGCACCGCGCCAACCCCGCGGAGCCCACTCCCCGCACGCCCGCCGCATTCTTAATCACAAACGAACGATTTGCTAAAGGAAACAAAGCATTACAGCACCATGAATCTGCTTGACAATTCACATCCCCGTGGATATATAGATTGACCGTCGCGCCGACAGTGTGCGATAGCCGCACAAGGGTACGAGGAGGAATTCGTAAATGCTAGTCATTCTTCTGGCCGTTCTACTGCCCACGCTGTTCGCCGTCTCCTGGATCGTTGGCCTGCGCTTCATTCACGCGAACATCGCCAAGAACAACCTCGAAGACCGCAAGCGAATCCGCGCCACACCGTAACCCACCCCGAGCAAAACAGACGGATCGGCGGCTCAATCGCACCAGAGCGCGAGTATCCGTGCGCACGCCAGAGTCTGCGCTTCGCCCGACGGGCTACCGATTCATCCATAGAAACGTCATCTCGACCGAAGCAGCGGACGGCCCTATCGTCCGCTGCGAAGTGGAGAGACCCTGTATTTTTGCTCGCGCGCCACAGCAAATAAAGTTGGTGCGATCAAAATTGCGTCATGCTAGAATCCACAACCTAAGGGACGATTCGCCTCGCCTTCATAGGCAGCCATCTCCTTTAGATTGAAGATTTTAGCTGTAACCCATCTGGAATGAAGTATTTTAGCGGCGACAATCACCTCCAAGCCACTGATTCCATTCCACTTGCTTCCAAGATAAGGGGAGGGGGAGGGTCCCCTTTTGCAACGCAACAAGAAAACTGGCTCGCCGCATCACCTCGCTGAACGGACCCACTGGGGAAAGCACGACGCCACCAGCCGTACCTTTTGAGGAGATCCTATGCCGGTAGCCAGCTCGCGACTGCAACTCAGTGAAATCGCTCCCTCGGTCATCCAGTCCGAGATTCGCGCCATGTCCGTCCTCTGCGACGCCGTCGGCGGCATCAACCTCGCGCAGGGCGTCTGCGACACCGATCTGCCCAACGCTCGTCGCCGAAGGCGCCATCGAAGCCATCCACAGCGGCCACAACATCTACACCCGCCTCGACGGCATCGCTCCGCTGCGCGAGGCCATCGCCGACAAGCTCCAGCGCTACAACGGCCTCACCGTCGATCCCGCAACCCAGGTCCTCGTCACCAGCGGCGCCACCGGCGCGCTCTACGCCTCGCTGCTCGCCCTCCTCAATCCCGGCGACGAGGTCCTCCTCTTCGAGCCCTTCTACGGCTACCACGTCAGCACCCTGATCTCGCTGCGCATGCAGCCCGTCTTCGTCCCGCTCGCCGCGCCCGACTGGGCCCTCGACCTCGACGCCCTGCGCGCCGCCATCACCCCGCGCACCCGCGCCATCATCCTCAACACGCCCTCCAATCCCTCCGGCAAGGTCTTCACCCGCGCCGAGACCGAGGCCATCGCCGCCCTCGCCCTCGAGCACGACCTCTTCGTCCTCACCGACGAGATCTACGAGTACTTCCTCTACGACGGCAACCGCCACATCTCGCCTCGCCACCCTGCCCGGCATGGCCGACCGCACCATCACCATCTCCGGCCTCTCCAAGACCTTCAGCATCACCGGCTGGCGCATCGGCTACCTCGCCGCCGCACCGCAGTGGATCGCCGCCATCGGCTACTTCCACGACCTCACCTACGTCTGCGCGCCCGCCCCGTTCCAGCACGGAGCCGCCGCCGGCCTGCGCCAGCTCACCGACGCCGGCTTCTACCACCAGCTCTCCTCCGACTACCAGGCCAAGCGCGACGAGCTCTGCCAGGCCCTCACCGACGCCGGCCTTCCGCCCTCCATCCCCTCCGGCGCCTACTACGTCCTCGCCGACGCCACCCGCATCCCCGGCGCAACCGCCCGCGAAAAGGCCCGCGCCCTGCTCCAGGCCACCGGCGTCGCCGCCGTCGCCGGCTCCGCCTTCTTCCGCCCCGGCCGCGGCGAGCATCTCCTCCGCTTCTGCTTCGGCAAGAAGCCCGCCGACTTGACACGCGCCTGCCTCCAGCTGCGCGCCCTCCCCTAACCCCGGCCGCCCCATCGTCAACCCGTTTCAAAAATTGACGCGCGCAAAGCCGCGTGTTTCGATGGAAATTGGTGAATCGTAAACCTTCTCTTCCCGTCGACGCGCTTCTGCCGTCGATCCTCGCGTCCCTCGCCGAGCGTCCCAACCTTGTCCTCGAAGCCGCTCCAGGCGCAGGCAAGACGACGCGCGTTCCGCCCGCGCTGCTCGAGCTGGTTCGCGGCGAGATCATCGTCCTCGAACCGCGCCGCATCGCCGCTCGTTTAGCGGCTCGCCGCGTCGCCTGGGAGCTCAACGAACAGGTCGGCGAAACCGTCGGCTATCAGGTCCGCTTCGAGGAGGCGATCGGTCCGCGCACGCGCCTGCGCTTCGTCACCGACGGCGTCTTCACGCGCCGCCTGCTCAGCGATCCAACCCTCAAAGGCGTCGACGCGATCGTCCTCGACGAGTTCCACGAGCGTCACCTCGAGAGCGACTTCGCCCTCGCGCTGCTCAAGCGCCTGCAGCAAACGCGCCCCGATCTGCGCCTCATCGTCATGTCCGCGACGCTCGACGCCGCTCCGGTCGCGCGTTACCTCGGCGATTGCCCGATCCTGCGCTCCGAAGGCCGCGTCTTTCCGCTCTCCGTCAAGCATCTTCCCTACTCGCCCGATCCGCTGCACACGCAGGTCCGCAACGCCGTCGAGCTGCTCCTCCGCGAGCAGCAGCAGCAGAGCAGCAGAAAGCCCCACAGAGCGAGATCCAACCGCAACACACACTCGTCTTCCTTCCCGGAGCAGCCGAGATCCGCCGCGCGCAGCGCGAGTGCGAGCCGCTCGCCCAGCGCTTCGGCCTTCTCATCCTTCCCCTTCACGGCGATCTCTCGCCCGCCGAGCAAGACCGCGCCGTCGCGCCCAGCAGTCAGCCCAAGCTGATCCTCGCCACAAACGTCGCCGAGAGTTCGGTCACCGTCGAAGGCGTCACCGCGGTCATCGACAGCGGCCTCGCGCGCTTCGCCACCTACTCGCCTTGGACCGGTTTGCCGACGCTCCACATCGGCCGCATCAGCCAGGCCAGCGCGAAGCAGCGCGCCGGTCGCGCCGGACGAACCGCTTCCGGCCGCGTTCTACGCCTCTTCGCCGAGGAAGATTACGCTCTCCGCGCCGAGCACGACACACCCGAGATCCTGCGCAGCGACCTCTCCCAACTCGGTCTCTCGCTCCGCGCGATGTCGATCCCGCACTTCGACCATCTCGACTGGCTCGACGCTCCGCCCGCAGCAGCCGTCCAGACCGCCGAAGCCCTCCTCGACCGTCTCGGAGCCACCGCAGCCAAAGCCCAGCAGCTCGCGCGCTATCCCTTGCCTCCGCGCCTCGCACGCATCCTCCTCGAGTCCCTCGCGCGCAACGTAGGCGAAAGCGGCTGCATCGCCGCCGCTCTGCTCGGCTCCGGCGCACGCAGCCCCCACAACGACCTGCTCGCCGCGCTCGATGCGCCGCCGGATCCACGCGCTCTCCAGCACATCCAGCAGCTCCGCCGCATCGCTCGCCCACCGAAGCAGACCACGCACGACGACGAAGCGCTGCTCCTCTCCATCCTCACCGGCTTTCCCGACCGCGTCGCGCGCCGCCGCGCCGGCAATCAGGTCCTGCTCGCCAACGGCGTCTCCGCCGAGATCGCCGGCGAACCGCCAACCTACGAGTTCATGGTGGCCATCGACGCCGAGGACCGCAAGGAGAAGCCGCTTCCGCTCATCCGCATGACCTCCCGCATCGAGCCCGAATGGCTCATCGACCTCTTCCCCGACCGCGTCCGCGAGCAATCCAACCTCACCTGGAATCGCACCGCCGAGCGGGTCGAGGCCGTCAGCGCCCTGCTCTACGACGATCTCGTCATCCAGGAGTCCCGCGACAGCTCTCCCGATCCCGAAGCCGCAGCCGACCTGCTCGCCCAGAAGGCGCTCGAAGCCGGCATCGAGCGCTTCGTCGACGCCGAAGCCCTCCAGCAGTTCCTGGCCCGCGTCGCCTTCGCCGGCCTCACCCAGCCAGACCTTCCCCAAGTCCTTCGCCAGTTGTGTCTGGGAATGCGCAGCTTCACCGACCTCAAGTCCGCCGCATCGTCGTCCTTGCTCCCGCTCCTCGAGCAGTCAGTCGACGCCCGTCGCCTCCAGGAGCTCGCTCCCGTCAGCGTCCGTCTCCACAGCGGCCGCCAGACCAAGATCCACTACGAGCAGGGCAAACCGCCATGGATCGCCTCTCGCCTCCAGGACTTCTTCGGCATGCGCGACACGCCGCGCCTCGGAGCGGACCGAACCCCCATCGTCGCCCATCTCCTGGCCCCCAATCACCGCGCCGTCCAAACCACCACCGACCTGTCCGGCTTCTGGGATCGCCTTTACCCACAGGTCCGTCGCGAACTGATGCGACGCTATCCACGCCACTCCTGGCCGGAGACGCCCTGATCCGAGAAGCTGCCACTCGCCAATGCCCAAGGTAGCTCAGGACTATGAATTATAATAATTTAAGGACTCCACTGCATCTGCTCAGCAGATAGCGCGGGCGGGTATTCTCGCATGGACAGCTCGAAACAATTTTTGATTGGTCTAGAACCTTCTCCTCCTCCCAACCACATCTGGCAGGAATACGCCGGCTACAGCATTTATTCGGCCGAGCAGGAGCGCTCCCTATGGAGCAAGCACAGCCACGACTGCACGCAGATCACGATCGCATCCAACCCTGCCTACGTTCGAGCCGAATGGCAGGCGACAGCCGGACGATCGGGTGCCAGAGAGATGAATGGCGATATGGTCTGGGTCGTTCCTCCCGGAATCGAACACACCATTCATTGGAACCGCCGCGCTCCGCTGCTCCACATCTATCTCAACGATCAGTTCTTCGAATCCACGATGGAGAACGTGCCCGACAAAGTCTCCTCGAGGCTGGCGCCATCCTTGCTGGTGCGAGATCCGTTCCTTGTCGAGATGGGCAAAGAGCTCTACCGAGAGCTGCAATTTGGCCCGATCAGCGAACTGTTTACCAAGTCAGTGGCGACGCTGACCGCAACTCACCTCGTCCGGACCTATAGCTCCAAGCCGAACGGCGCCACCGTCTATCGCGGTGGACTCGGACCCTCTCGCGAACGCAAGGTCCGCAAGTACATTCAGGACAATCTGGATCAGCAACTATCCCTCGAGGATCTTGCCAAGATCGCGGTGATCAGCCCGAATTACTTCATCTCTCTCTTTCAGCAATCGACCGGGATGACGCCTCACAAGTACGTCCTGCAGCAGCGGGTGGAATATGCAAAGGAATTGCTTACATATTCCAAACTGTCTCTGATCGAGATCGCGCATAAATGCGGTTTTCCCGACCAGAGCCAGTTCACCACTACCTTCCGCAGACACTTGGGCGTCACTCCCGGCCAATACAGACGGCAGCTCTAAGTCAAAGGCTACTCGTGCTTCGCAGCCTTTGACTTCTCCAGAGCCTCGCCAAACGCGGTCAGCAGACCCAGCCCGACCGCCATCGCCGCGCGAGCCTCCTTCGAGGTCGCCTGCTTGCCCATCGCCAGCAGCGACGGCGGCTCCTTGCTGCCCGCCGCCAGTGCCGTGCTGATCTTGTCCGGATCGATCGAGCCCAACATGTTGACCATCATCAGACCCAGCCGCGTGGCGGTAATCGCCGTCGGCGAGCTGATCAAGCCCACGACGTGATTGAGCACCGCCTCACCGCCCGTCAGGACGCCGGTGAGCAGCTCCAGAATGCCCTTCTCATGGAGCTGCTGCAGCAGCTCATACGCCTGCAGGATCGCCTCGGCGTGCTCCTTCGGAGCACTCTCGAGCTTCTTGATCAGGTCGATGCGCGCATCGGCCGGTGTATACCCTCTGAAATCAACTGCAACTGCCATGGTGACACCTTTCTTCGCTGTGCTACTGGATTTGAACGAGCTTCGGAGTACCCGGCATGCGGTAGTCCTTCCGCGCCCACTTGCGCTCCACCTCAACGCCCATCTGCGGCGTCGGCTTGCCGGCAAAGCGCGGGTTGTGCGGCATGAGCGGGTTGGTGCCCTTCTCCTTCAGCAGCTCCAGCTTCACCGCCGTCTCCTTGTACGCCGGAGTGTGGGTGACCGGATCGTGATTCGAACCAGTCAGCACGTTGATCGGTTCCTCACGCGAGTACTGCGGCAGGTAGACCTGATTGCCCTTCACGCGGTCGGTTACCAGCAGCTTGATCTTCAACGTTCCGTAGCGGCTGGTCACGCGAGCCCAGCGACCGGACTCGATGCCACGCTCCGCAGCCAGCTCCGGAGAGACCTCCAGGAAGCGCTCCGGCGTGAGATGGTTGATGCCCGCGACACGGTCGGTCATGTTGCCCTCGTGGAAGTGCTCGAGAAGACGACCGTTGTTCAGGAACAGATCATACTCTGCATCCGGCTCCTCCTTCGGCGCATTGAATTCGAGCGGGAAGAAGCGTGCCTTGTTGTCGGGGAAGGGGAAGCCCTCGAGGTACAGAATCGGCTGATCCGTGCCATCCTCGGCGACCGGCCACTGCAGGCTCTTGTAGCCCTCCAGACGCTCGTAGTTCACGCCGGCGTGCAGCGGGCTCACCTTCGCGATCTCATCCATGATCTCGGAGGGATGCGTGTAGTTCCAGTTCGCTCCCAGGAGGTTGGCAAGATCCTGCGTGATCTTCCAGTCGGCACGGCTCTCGCCCAGCTCCGGCAGCGCCTGGTACAGACGCTGAATGCGGCGCTCGGTGTTGGTGAAGGTTCCATCCTTCTCCAGGGCCGGAGCCGCAGGGAAGAATCACGTCGGCATAGCGGCAGGTCTCGGAGAAGAAGACATCCTGCACCACCAGCAGATCCAGCTTACCGAAGGCCTCCGCGACATGGTTGGAGTTCGCATCGGCGTTGATCAGATCCTCGCCGGCGATGTACATGGCCCGCAGCTTGCCCTCAACGGCAGCCTGGATCATGTAGATGTTATCCAGACCCGGCGTGGCCGAGAGAGGAACACCCCAGATCCGCTCGAACTTCGCGCGGACCTCCGGATCGGCAACGGGCTGGTAGCCGGGGAAGTTATTCGGCATCGCGCCCATATCGCCGGCGCCCTGCACGTTGTTGTGACCGCGCAGCGGATACGCGCCGCAGCCCGGACGCATGTAGTTCCCAGTGGTCAGCAGCAGGTTGGAGATCGCCGTCGAGGTGTCCGACGCCGCAATGTGCTGGGTGACGCCCATGGCAAAGAGGATGCACATGGTGTCGGCCTTGACCATCATCTCGGCGATCTGGTGCAGCGTCTCCAGCGGAACCTCGCAGATCTCCGCCGCATACTCCATCGTGAACGGCTCGAGGCTCGCGCGGTACTCATCGGACTTGTTGACCCACTTCTCGATGAAGTCCATCTTGGCATGGCCGTTGTCGAACATGTAACGGCTCATCGCCGACAGCCACACCAGATCGGTGCCGGGACGCGGACGGAAGTGCAGGTTGGCACGACGCGCCATCTCGTTCTCACGCGGATCGGCGACGATCAGCTTCTGACCGAAGAGCTTCTGCGCGCGCTTGACGCGGGTCGCGAGCACCGGGTGAGCCTCGGCGCTGTTGGCGCCCACGATCACCACGAGCTCGGACTTGCCGATGTCTTCGATCGAACCGGAGTCGCCACCGTAACCGACCGTACGGAAGAGGCCGATGGTCGCAGGCGACTGGCAGTAGCGCGAGCAGTTATCCATGTTGTTCGTCCCGATAACAGCCCGGGCGAACTTGTTCATCAGGTAGACCTCTTCGTTCGGGAACTTCGACGAAGCCACCACGCCGATCGCATCCGGACCCGACTCCTCCTTGATCGTGCGCATCTTGTCGGCGACAAAGGTCAGCGCCTCTTCCCAGCTGGTCTCACGGAAGCTATCGCCCTCGCGGATCAGCGGCCGCTGCAGACGATCCTCGTGGTTCACGAAGTCCCATCCGAACTTGCCCTTGACGCAGGTGGAGATCTCGTTGACCACGCCGTGCTTCGGCTCGATCTTCAGGATCTTGCGGCCCTTCGTCCACACGTCATAGCTGCAGCCCACAGAGCAGTAGGTGCAGGTGGTCTTGGTCTTCTTGATGCGCTCCTCGCGCATGTGCGCCTCGGTGTTGGAGACCTGCATGATCGAGCCATAGCCCAGCTCCGGCTCGATCTGCTTGATCACGTCGATCATCTTGTCCAGGGCCTTCTTCGGCATGGCGCTCATGTAGCCCGCCTCGCCCAGCATCGACTTCTCCATCAGCGCATTGCACGGGCACACCGTCACGCAGTGACCGCAGGAGACGCAGCTCGAACCCGCAATCTGCATGCCGCCATCCCACATCACGCGCGGACGATCCAGCTCCCAGTTGATCGACAGCGTCTCATTCACCTGCACCGTCTGGCAGGCCTGCACGCACTGGCCGCACAGAATGCACTGGCTCGGGTCATAGCGGTAGAAGGGGTTGGACATATCCACTTCGTACGGCTTCGGCGTGAAGGGAGTCTCCTGGTGCTCGATCTTCAACGCCATCGCCGTATTGTGCATGCGGCAGTCTTCGTTGTTGTTATCGCAGACCGTGCAGTACAGCAGGTGATTGCCCAGAATCGTATCGTAGGCCTCCGCGCGCGCATCCTGCGCCTTCTTGGAGTCCGTCACCACCTTCATCTCCGAGCACACCTTGGTGCCGCAGGAGCGAACGAGCTTGCCATCCACCTCGACCATACAGGTGTCGCAGGTCTGGATCGGCCCCATCAGCGGCGAGTGATAGCAGATATGCGGGATGTCCTTCTCCCGCAGGATCGCCTCAACCAGCAGTTCCCCTTCCGCCGCGGCAACCTTTGCCCCATCGATCGAAATCTCCACCTGCGTCTGGTCGGCTGCCAGGCGAACCTTTTCTACCTGAGTCATCTCTGCTACGCTCATCTGTACCTCTTCCCTACCGTTTACGTCCGATATCCGCGATCAGGCGGCGTTTATCGAAGCGGCCGTTGGTAAAACAACAAAATCTTCGCACCTATATATCGGTATATGCCTATATCGGCATATCGGCGCAATGCGACAACATTCCTTTTCAAGTGTCGCCCCGCGCGGCGCACCGTGGCTTGTGAAAAATTACGATCTTCTGCCCTCTTCCGACTGTTTTTCCATGGCCTTCAAACGCCTAATTCCATCTCCCTGAAGGAAAAAGGCCTACGCCGAGTCGCTCCGGAAGCCGCACACACGCACCGAAGCTGCTCAGCACGCTCGATGGAAAACTGGATCGGAAATAAAAATACACCCTGCGGCGTCTTCCGCGCTATAATTCCGAAACTCAAAAAGAAAGCCCTCCCTTCGGGTGGAAGAGATGGCTAGGGTAACTCGTTCAGAATCTAATATTTGCCTGCAAGTCACACAGAATGAATATTTTGCAGCACCGTGTTTTGATAGATCTTTGAAAACGAATCACTTAACAATGGGTATCCCCCCCGGGGGGGATACCCCCAAGGGGAGGTGTGCAGCGTTGCTCATGGGAGGGACCGGGTCTGGCAGACCGGCAAATGCTCGCCCCAGCAAGGGACGAACAAGTCCTCGGAGCGACAGAGCGGCCGAAAAGGCCTACGCCTCTACCAGGACCTTGCCGTAGCGCCTCTCAACGTACTCGTCCAGGATCACCTGAAACTCCTCGACGATCGGTCGCCCTTCAGCGTGGTGTAAAGCTTGCCGTCCACATACACCGGCGCCTTGGGCTCCTCAAACGTCCCCGGCAGCGAGATGCCGATGTTGGCGTGCTTCGACTCGCCCGGCCCATTCACCACGCAGCCCATCACCGCCAGCTTCAGCTCCTCCACGCCCGGCGTACTGCTTGCTCCACTCCGGCATCTGCGCCACCAGATAGCTCTGGATCTGCTCGGCCAGCTCCTGGAAGTAGGTGCTCGTCGTGCGTCCGCATCCGGGGCAGCTCGTCACCTGCGGCATAAAGCTGCGAATGCCCAGCGACTGCAGAATCTGCTGGCCGCAACGCACCTCTTCGTGCGGTCGCCGCCCGGCTTCGGCGTCAGGCTCACGCGAATCGTGTCGCCGATGCCTGCCAGCAGCAGCGGCGCCAGTCCGGCCGTCGAAGCCACCAGGCCCTTCATGCCCATGCCGGCTTCGGTCAGCCCCAGGTGCAGCGCATAGTCGCACCGCGCAGCCAGCTCCGTATACACATCGATCAGGTCGCGCACGCCGCGACACCTTGCGCCGACAGAATGATCTGGTCGCGGCGCAGCCCGTACCGCTCGGCCGCGGCGGCGTTGTCCAGCGCCGACACCACCATCGCCTCCATCATCACGTCGCGCGCGGGCAGCGGATCGGCCAGCTTGATGTTTCGTCCATCATCTTGGTCAGCAGCGCCTGGTCCAGCGACCCCCAGTTCACGCCGATCCGCACCGGCTTCTGGTGCTTCGACCGCGCACCTCGACCATGGTGCGGAAGTTGTCGTCGTCCTTGCGCCCGATCGAGCAGTTGCCCGGATTGATGCGGTACTTCGCCAGCGCCCGCGCCGCTTCCGGGTACTTGCTTCAGCAGCAGGTGGCCGTTGTAGTGGAAGTCGCCGATAATCGGCGTCTCCCAGCCCTTTGGCCAGACCCCTCGACGATGTACGGCACGGCCTTGGCCGCCGTCTTCGTTGTTCACCGTGACCCGGACCAGCTCCGACCCGGCCCGTGCCAGCGCCGCAATCTGCTGGACGGTGCGATTCAACGTCGGCCGTGTCGGTGTTGGTCATCGACTGCACCACCACCGGAGCGTCGGACCCGACGCGAACCGCCACCAATGTTCACCGAAACCGCACGTCGACGCTGTATCTGAGGCATAAATTCTCCACCCCCAGTTTACCATCGCGTTACCCGCGATACACTTAGGCAAGGCCCGGTAGCTCAGTTGCATAGAGCAGCGCACTCCTAACGCGAAGGTCGCAGGTTGGACTCCTGCCCGGGCCACCACCCCACTCACTGTAAACACGCGGGCGGTAGTGATTCAGCAGGATTTCCCGAAACCGCGGACCAATCACTGGGTCACATTTGGGTCACTTGTCGGGCCGATGAACCCCAGTGAACCGGCGGGATCTCAAAAGGAAGCCCGTGCAGCCTGAAGCATGAGGTCAACCGAACTTGTTCAGTGTTGGGCGGCATAGGGCGCTGGTCTTGGCGTAGGCCTGCTGGGTTCCTGATCCTGACCAAACAGAACCGCACCTTCGGGTTCGTGCTCCAGTCACCGAGTCAGGGGGACCTCGATACTGCTTCGAACCGGTTCCCGCCCCCGCATGTCGCCGGGGCGGGTATCGCCTACATCGGATCCATGTAACCGAACATCTCGGCGATGTCCCTAACCGGTGCCCGAGTCTGAGCCCAAAGCTCCAGGCCCTTGCTCCCGGCGGAGCTCGAGACCATTCCCGCCAGCTTATTGACCCTGACGAAGGTTGCGGGCATGTTCTCCCCGTTGCGGGCCTTACAGGACCCGATTTCAGCCTGGCCCTCGCGGCTGATGTCGTCGGTGGTGAAGACGTACAAGCAGTTGTCCAGGGACTTGTCCAGCTCCGAATACTGGTGGATCCCGCTCGTGTCCCAGGCCCCATCGTTTGCCTGCGCCGCCGCGTAACCGCCCCTATTGCCCTGCACCGGAGTCAGGAAGCAAAGCCCCTGCCCATCGTTCGCACGCATCGCCAACTGCTTGGCGTCCTGGATCATCCGTGTCATCGCCTGAACCGCATCTCTGGCCTGAGGATCATTGAGGAGGGACAAGTAGTCGATCACAACGAGATCTACCGGGACGGTCCTGCACTCCTCCTGGATTATGGTCTTTACGCTAGTCCATGTGCGATCCTTCCCGGCGTCCCGCACGGTCAGCTTGGTGCCTAGGCTCTTCCAAGGTCCTCGGTGGTCGAGACCCACAACTCTTCTTCCTGCTGCAGGGTCAGGTCTCCGCACCGGACTCCGGAGATGGAGATACTCGAGGAGGAGTTGAGCGGTGCGCGTGCATCACCGTGTATGCATTGACCTCCTCCATGAAAGAGCTCTCAAGCGGGATATGGAGCACGCGGAAGCCGGAGGAAGCGGCGCTGTAGGCTATGGATCGGAGTAGAGCGGTCTTGCGCTGTCCGCTGTACCCGAGGATCCCGTTGAGTTCCTTTCGACGCAATCCCCCCTGGAGATGGGTGTCCAGCAGGTCGATTCCCGTGGGGATTGTGAGTCTCCCGGAAAGTCGGTCCGCCTTGGCCTGCTTGTACGCGACTTCTGCCTGCCAAACGTTATCTCCGATCAACCCACCCTCGGGCTTCTCATCATCGATCAGGATCCCCTGTTGGACCCTCGTTACGAGGTAGTTGATGGCGTCCCGCGCACCCTTCATCTCATCCGGGAGCTGGTTCTTCCCCTTAGCGGGATTGTTCACCCCGACAGTGGCGATCTCGCGAGCATTCGTGAGGATGTTGATCAGCTTCGACTCTTCATACTCACGAACCCGCTGCGACAGGAAGGCGTCCATGTCGGCGTGCGTCACCTTGATGAGGTCGGGCTCGTGATTGTCGTACTCCTTGAGAAGATCCAGGAGTGGCCGGGGGCGGATGTCCGCCTCAACCAGGACCTCAACCGTCTTGCGGGTAGGGCACTGGTCGTACTTCGTCCAGTGATCCCAGACGTAGCCGACCATGTTCATCTCGACCGCGTTGAATACGCGGTCCAGGATCATCCTGCTACGGAGCATCCACCCCATCACAAGTTTCGTGCGTTCGATCTCGGCATCAGATCCGTCCTCACGGAAGAACCCGTGGAGGATCTGGAAGTAGGGGCGGGAGTCAATCTCTTTCTCGTACATCATTGGGCCTCTTTCTGGTTTTGCTTGTTTTCGAGTTCAACTAAGAATCCGGACCTGGGGGCTATCACTCGGCGGAGAGTTGACTCCCCATACTCGGGGCCCCACTTAGCTGCTAGGTCAGCGGGGCATAGGTTAGAGTTCAGGACCAGCTGGCCTTCGGCGACGTACACGGCGTCTATTAGCCGGGAGAAGTAATCAAGTTTGAAGTCTGTGGGTTTCCACTTTTCCACTTCATCCACAAACAGACACGGCCTGAGCCCCTTCTCGGCGATGAAGCGGATGGCCTCGGGGGTGACCTCTGGAAATGGCTTCTCGATATCAGCTGCGTGCATGGAAGCCGACTCTAGGAGAGATCCGGCCCGCACCATCCACACTGCCCGGCCATGAACAGCTAACGGGTTGGTTGCCCACTGCTGAAGAGCCTCTTGGTAGAGTGACGTCGTGTAGTGGGTCTTGCCTGTCCCTGCGTCTCCGCAGAATAGATAGCTGGAGCCTGGATGCGCCTTGATCTTGGAGATCACGGTCGACTGGCGTTCGATCGACGCATAGCTGTCGTCATGCGGAGTTAGGTTGCCCAGACGCGCTGTACGGAACTTGATTGGAACCTTGCTCCATTGCGCCCAGTAACGACGCAGGGGAGTGCATGTGCAATCGACCCACCACGACACCAGCGCCCCGGTGTTATCACCGCGCAGTTGCTGTGCCGCGTGACCAGCACCTCGGCATACGGGGCAGATCATCGTGAGCGTCCCAACCGCCTCTTGCTCATCATCAGCTATCGTCGGTAGCGGGATCGGACTCCACGAGGTCTCGCTTCGGCACGCCTCGACGAACTTAGCTGTCAGGTCAGTCGACCTATTCCGAACTGCGTCTGTCAGTGGGGATAGAGAGTGATAAGGGGTTGGGTTGAGGTAGATGTCCTCAAGAGCCCAGAAATGTTGAGTCATGTGCGTCTCCTAGAAACGTCGGCTGCCGAGTCGGGCTGCCGTGTCTCGGTGGGTTGTGGTTGAGGAGACACTCGAGGCGGGCTTGCGCTTGAGCGTCTCTAGGAACTTCTGAAAGGCGGTATCCTTTTTGAGGAGGTACGGGACCTTGTCCTGTCCGTGCTTAGCCGACCGGGCCTTCTCTGCCCAGAACTGGTCCGCGAATCCCCACTCGATGAATGAGGAGAGTTGTTCATAGGTGTGGGTCTCGAGCTTCTTCCGGAACTGATCCTCCCAGGCGCTTCCCGAGTTCCCCCAGATCGGGTTGTTCGAGAGCTTGTCCCAGTACTTACGGGCGAGGCGGTTGGCTGGGTCTGAGTCATCAACGGGCAAGAACACACGGTGTGGAGTAGGTACGTCGAGGTCGATATCGTCAGCGTCGGTCACGGCGACGGGCTCGGAGTGATCCGCATCCTTCTTCGACATCATGTCGAAGAGGGGGACGTTGATCCGATACCTGTTGACCTGGGAAACCGGACACTTCTCGATGGTCAGGTACGGCTTCCCAGTGGGGTTGTTCGTTTCCGTCCCGGTTAGGCGAGCGATACTCTCGGCCACATGGCGCACCCCGTAACAGGAGTCTTCGCTGATCCTCTTGTAAGACGGGAAACACGTGTCCTTGATGGTCGGCAGACCACCGCGTTGTGCTGGCTCATCTGCTTTCGCAACCCTCGCCGCGATCGCCTGCAAGATGTAGTAGTCGGCACGGCTAAACCCGTCGACCAGCATGGTCTCTCTTAGGTCTCGGGCTTGATGCATTCGGATGTGGTTGCAGTAAGTCACGGTTCTGTCCTTGGGGCGAGGTTGTCCTGATCCTCCAGCAGGAGGAGTGTCTTTGGGGGGTCCTGGGTGGAGGAGTCGGGGACGCGTGATATGTGCGGGGCTACCGGTGGTAGAGCTGTGTGGTGCGGTAACGGTTCTCGGCGGGGGATGAGCCCAGGGTTGAGACCTCGATCAGGTCAGCCATTACCAGGGTCCGGATGCTTGTGATGATCTGCCGAGCGGATCGTGACCTAGACGTCTGCATGATCTCTGTGAGGGTGGTGTCGGGTTTGATAACCAGGGCGAGGAGGACCATGCGCTCAGTCGCGGACAACTTCGGATTGGGGTGCATCTATCTATCTCCTGTCTACTAATACGCGTTTTCTTGTCGTTTCCCTCAATATGGATATGCGATTTTTTCCCGCACCCAAGCGCGGGATGCTGTAGTGCGTTCATGCGTAGGAACGCAAGTTGGAACACACGCGGGGCCAGGATCTCTCCTGGGCATGCTCGGTATGGCTATGGTGGCGCTACGTCAGGCGAGGGATATCGCTAGAGGGGGGATTGATCCTGTAGCAGGATTCAGATCAGGTGCAGCGGAGGAGCGGGAGGAATCAGGCAGGCGGAAGTAGGCAGTGTGATGGATGAGGGTACGTTCAAGGATCTTGTCGCGAACCAGCTTGTTCACGGTCACGCGGACGGTACGGGGTGAAGCATCGATAGCAGTAGCAATCTCAGGGACATTCCGGGGAAATCCTACATACCGGAGGTGGCCTAGAGTGAGGCGGGCTGTAGGCGTTATCGCGGACTTGATGCTCATTCTGTGCTCCTCTCTGGTGATGTGGGTTCTACATACTTAGACGGATTTGGTTAGCAATGGATACAGATTCCGCGCAACTTTACTTGGGACTGGTGAGCATGTCGCCTACGGAATCCTCTCTTGAGATAGCTACAGTCTGTGCGATTGGCACGGCCAACCTATGCACTGGTTACAGGGATACCTATGCAGTAGGTGCATGGGTATCCCTGTCACCCCTGCACTGGCTGCATGGGCACCTATGCACTCTTTGCAGGGGTACCCATGCAGCCAGTGCATACGAAGTAGTTAATCTTTAAGTAATGAAAATGAAGAAGTAAAAGAGAGGAGAACTCGCGCGTAAGCGCTCCTCCTCCTCTCTCCTCCCTAAGCAAGCAACGAGGAGGAGGATTCACCCTTCGGGTTCTCTTAGAGCCAAGACAACTACAACAACCGCCGAGATCATACCTGTACACCCAGGTCAGACAGCTACGTCGCTTTCGCGACTTACGCCATCCGACCTTACATCCGAGTCAGTTCCCGCGATCATCTCGGTTCAGTCGCTCCGCTTCCCTACCCGAGCTGCTCGCTCACAGCCCCGAAGAACAAGCAACGACCAAACCCCGTAGTCCGATGAATCCGTAACACCACACAGAATCCCGCAGACAACAGACAAGAGACAGATACGGACGGCCCGCCGCGCCGCGCCGCGCTGAGGCCCCAATATACATCCGTCCCGACCGCACCACGGCCCTCCTGAGCGACCGCGCTTATCCTTCCTTCGGGAGCAGCAAGCCGGTGGCCAGCCCACTGTCCGCCATGAGCTTCCGATAGCGCCCGTCGTACAACTCTTTAGTCTCGTAGGCTCCTGACATGCTCTCCCAGAGGTACCCCAGCATCATATCGATTTGGGGATCATCGAAGCGGAAGTAGACCTGGAGCTCGGTAAGGATGCACAGGAGTAGTGTCGCTACCTTCATCACGTGATAGGTCATCACTTTTGGGTAGTGGGTTTCTAGGGCTGTAGGCATCTCCATCCCCCCCGTATCGCTCATGAAGAAGGGAGCAACACGTAGAAGCCCCTCGAATCCTCCGTGTGATAGTTCTGAGTACTCTGACCACGATCCATAGGTAAAGGTCTCGATGAACTTCTGGTGATCCGTCCTTGTCCCTCCTGGTCTGGGCTGTTTTGAGTACGTTCCGAGTGTGTTCCATTTATTCGCCTTCTGACGGTCGATTGCGAAACGCTTTTCAGCTGACTCGAGAGAGGCGCGTCTTTCCTGAAGAGGATTCTTCCACTCGGACTTGTCGCGATAACGTGCCTCATCACGCTCGAGGGCCTTATAGGCCTGCTTGAAGCCATAGGCGCGAAAGATCTCGCCCTGCGTTCCGGGATATTGAAGAAGACGGGTGACGGTATAGAGATTGTCGATCACCGTTCGGACGAGGGGAGCCATTGCGAAGGTGTACTTCTTACGCCAGTACACGTCGCTATCCCGACGTTCGTCAGCATGCATATAGAAGAACAGATCCGTCGTGGCGCAGGCTTGTCGAAGCAGAACGAAAAGGTCCTCCGCAAGATAGGGAGGATTAAGCCTCCGGAGAGGTAGTTCCCGATAGACCTTCTGCGCTAAGTTTTCAGCTAGGGCCATGAGCTGAGGTTGAAACGTCTTCGCGTCGATCGATATGAGTTCAATTCCCTCTTGTTCGGACATATGGAGAAAGGGTACCGGCAGCCATAAGACCTCGCAAGATCTCTCTCCCCAAAACCACACGAAACGCGAACATGCAGACATCACAGTCACGTCATAAGACAACTACGGGACATCGGGACCTTCGCCTGCGATGTCCAGGCATGGCATCAACTAAATGACACCGCCTACGCCAACTGCTGGGCCAGTCCCGACCCAGCAACCTCGACCTGGACGCGGAGGATACGCGCAGCAGGTCATGATCGCAGTCTGGTAAGGTCTACCGACCTGGCACGAGGGCCAGAACCGGCTGTGTAGCAGGGCCACCATAGTCGAGTTGATCACGACCGGGCTTCAGCCGTGATCAACTCCATCCCCTGAGTTCTCAGGTTCGGCAGCGTCGACGTTGCGCCAATGGCCTGTGCGGCTGTACCGACCACTCTGGGCATCTCGGAGATATGCGCGGAGTTCAGTGTCACTCTTCTGCTCGAGCGTTTCGAGAATCTGCGACCTTACGGGGAGGAGGCCGTTATACCGAACGGGGTCCAACTTGTCGATCACTTCGTTTTCTACGAAGGGCATGCGTCCCATAGGCCCCCCATGAACGGCGACTTCTTCCAGGACGAAGTCCGCAAGGGCACGCATCAAAGTCCACCGGCTTGCCGGTGGAAGGCTGTGTTCTTCTGCATTGTTTGTCAATGTGGGACTCCTGAGATCAGAATCCAGCTTGGATTCTCATCTCAGGAGCAGGAAGTTCAGTTGCACTACTACGCTGGAGATGAGCGGCGGGATGCCTCTGTGCCGCATTCCCATGCAGTTCAGGGCTTGCCCTTTGGGAAGAACGCAGGATGATCGTCGAACGACACGATCTCGGCCTTGATGAATCCGCGCTGGAAGTCGCTGTGAATCACGCCTGCGGCCGCGGGCGCGGTGGCGCCGACCGGGATCGTCCAGGCCCGTGATTCCTTCGGCCCCGCGGTGAGGAACGTGGACAGCTTCAGCGCGGCGAATCCGGCCCGCGCCAGCTGGGCCAGGCCGGGCTCGCCGAGACCGAGCTCGGTGAGCATCTCCGCGGCCTCGTCGGGCTCGAGCTCCGCCAGCTCGGCCTCGGTCTTGGCGTCGAGGAAGATCGACTCGGCCGGGGCGACCAGCTCGGCGAGCTTCTTCCGCAGCCCGTCGTCGGCGAGCTCCGCGTCGTCCTCGTTGAACACGTACAGGAACGGCTTGGCAGTCAGCAGCTGCAGTTCGCGCAGGTCGGCGAGGTCGATCCCGGCGGCCGCGGCGCCGGCGAACAGCGTCGTCCCGCCGTCGAGCAACTGCTGTGCCTTCGCGGCCGCGTCCGCGACCCTGACGCGATCCGGGTCCCGGGCGAACTTGGCCTCCTTGGCCAGCCGCGGCGCCGCCTTCTCCAGCGTCTGCAGGTCAGCCAGCATCAGCTCGGTTGCGATTGTCTCGATGTCGCGCTCGGGCGACACGTCGCCGTCTACGTGACTAACGTCCGGATCGGTGAAAACGCGGACAACCTGACAGATCGCGTCGGTCTCGCGGATGTGCGACAGGAACTGGTTCCCGAGCCCCTGACCGGCCGACGCGCCGCGAACCAGCCCGGCGATATCCACAAACCTGACAGTGGCCGGGACGATCTTCGCCGAGTCGTACAGCCCGGCGAGCGCGTCCAGCCGGGCGTCCGGAATGCCAACAATCCCGACGTTCGGCTCGATGGTGGCGAACGGGTAGTTGGACGCCAGCGCACTCGCTCGGGTCAGCGCGTTGAACAGGGTGGACTTACCGACGTTGGGCAGGCCGACGATGCCAATGGACAGGCTCACCTGCAAATTCTAAGTGCCAGCGGGAACGCGCCGAGCCGTCCGCCCGGCCGCGCGCCAGTGGCGGCAGAACGAGGCTGGTCAGGGCCCCGCCGGACGAAACTGCCGATCCCGGCCGGGCGTGTCGGACCCTGGAACTGTCGCCAGCGGCTGCAAGCATGCAAGATATGAACGCGATTTCGCTGCTCATCGGCCTCCTGCTGGGTGCCGCTCTCGGTGCCGTCATCGGCTACCTGCTGTCGCGCGGACGGCTGGCCGGGCTCGCCGCCGACCTGACTGGTCAGGCCAGGGCCGCCGAGGAGAGGGCGCGGGCCGCGGACCAGCGAGCTGCCCTGATGGAAGCTGCCGCCGAGAAGCGGGAGGCCCTGATCGACGGCCAGCTCGCGGACCGGTTCCAGGAACTGTCCGCGCAGGCCCTCGATCGCAGCGCCCAGACCTTCCTGACGATGGCCGAGGGCAGGCTCAGCGCCGCCAACGTCAAGGCGGCGGGCGACCTTGACACCCGGAAAGTAGCGGTCGAGCAGCTGGTCCAGCCGCTGCGCGACACCCTGGCCCGGGTGGAGAGCCAGCTGCGCGAGAGTGAGGCGGCCCGCCGGTCCTCGCATGCAGCGCTCGCCGAGCAGGTGGCGATCGCGCGGCAGAGCTCGGATCAGCTGCGCACCCAGACCCAGTCGCTGGTGACAGCCCTGCGGCGGCCGGAAGCACGCGGGCGCTGGGGCGAGATGCAGCTGCGGCGCGTGGTCGAGCTTGCCGGGATGGCCAGCAGGTGCGACTTCGAGGAGCAGGTCGGCGTCTCGACGTCCGACGGCGCGCTCCGGCCCGACATGGTGATCAGGCTGGCGGGCGGCAAGAACATCGTGGTCGACTCGAAGGTGTCACTGGCCGCGTACCTGGAAGCGGCCGAGACCTCGGACGAGGATGTCCGCGAGGCCCGGCTGCGGGCGCACGCCCGGCACCTCCGCGAGCACGTCGACCGGCTGGCCGCCAAGGCGTACTGGACCGCGCTGAGCCCGTCCCCCGAGTTCGTCGTGCTCTTCATTCCCGGCGAGGCGTTCCTGGCTCCCGCGCTGGAGCACGACCCCGCCCTGCTCGAGCACGCCATGGCCAGCAAGGTGCACATAGCGACGCCGACGACGCTGGTGACGATGCTGCGGACCGCGCAGTACGCCTGGCAGCAGGCGGCGCTCTCGGACAACGCGCGGGCCGTCTTCGATCTCGGGCGCGAGCTCTACGACCGGATCGCCAGCCTGGGCAAGCATGTCGACGGCCTCGGGAAGGCCCTGACGAACGCGGTGTCGACCTACAACAGGACGGTCGGCTCGCTGGAGAGCCGCGTGCTCGTGAGCGCGCGCAAGCTGAACGAGCTCGGCGTCGTCGAGGGCGAGCTCGAGCAGCTGCGGCCCGTCGACGAGACGGTCCGGTCGCTGTCCGCGCCCGAGCTCATCGTCGAGGCAGGACCGGAGCTCGTGTCCGGACCGGTGAAGGCCAGGGACGCGGTGAGTCAGCAGCAGCTCTTCGGGACCGGACGCCCCGTCAGCGCCGCAGGCTGACCGATGGGCGGCAACGCGAACCCGGCCCTCGGCGCGACCTACGGGGAGCAGTGATGCAGAACCGGATCACCGGGAGGATCACCCGACTCATCCGCCTGAGCGCCGGGTATCCGGCTGTGAGCGCGCGCGGTGTCGCGCACCCCGACACTGACTGGCAGCCGGGTGGCGACTGGCAGCCGGGCACGACCCCGGATCCCGGTGCCGGCTGGCAGGCCGACCCGGAGCGGGAGCCGGATATGGTCTGGCAGCCTGCGGCCGCCTGGCGGCCGCGGCCTGCTCGGGCGCGGACCGGGGCGGAGCCGGCGCGCGCCAGCTTTCGCTCCCACCTCACGGCGCGCGGCGCGCTGCTCGGCATGTTCGTCCTGGTACTGGCCGCGTGCCTGCTCGCGGCCTGGCGTGAGGTCGACGTGCTGGCCGGTCTCGGCTACTGCGCGGGGTGCGTGCTGACGCCGGTCTATGCGCGCCGCGAGGCTCAGCTCAGGATCGTGCTTTCCGCCCCGGCGGTATTTCTGCTCGCTGATGTCATCACGCAGGCGGTCACCGCGCAGGGCAATACCAGCCACGGTTCGGTCCTGTCAGTGCTGGAGGGCACGGGCCTGACCCTCGCTGACGCGGCGCCATGGCTGTTCGCGGGCACGGCCGCCTGTGTTGCCGTGGCTATGACCCGCGGCCTGCCGCAGTGCGTTCGCGACCTGCGCGCCGGGCCAGGCGCAGCTCGCCTGCGCGCCGGAGCGGGCGCGCGGCCGGAGCCAGGCGGCACCGCGGATCGGGGACGGCGCGGCGAGTCAGGCCTGCGCGGCCATCACACGCTGCGCCCCTAGGTCATCCGGCGGTACCGCGGGACCAGGGCTGAACTACGGGATCAGGACGTGCCGCCGGCCGGCTTGCGCAGCTCCCGCGGCAGGCCGAACACCATGCGCTCATGCACGGCCTCGACTTCCTCGACGTCACCGAAGCCGTTCGCGGCCAGCAGCGCCAGAACTCCGTCGACCAGGTCCTCCGGGACCGAGGCGCCGCTCGTGACGCCGACGGTGGTGACTCCGTCCAGCCACCCCACGTCAAAGCCCGAGGCGTCATCGACCAGGTAGGCGGCGCGAGCGCCGGCGTCCCTGGCGACCTCGACCAGGCGGACGGAATTCGAGGAGTTCACCGAGCCGACGACGATGACCAGGTCTGACTCGCCCGCGATCTGCTTCACGGCGACCTGCCGGTTCTGGGTGGCGTAGCAGATGTCGTCGCTCGGCGGGTCGAGCAGCTGCGGGAACCGTGTCCGCAGCGCCGCCACGGTCTCGGTGGTCTCGTCAACTGAGAGTGTGGTCTGCGACAGCCACGCGACCTTCGACGGGTCCCGCACCTGAACCGAGTCGCTGCCCGCGGGCCCGTCGACCAGGTGGATGTTCGCCGGTGCCTCACCGGTCGTGCCGACAACCTCTTCATGGCCCTCGTGGCCGATCAGCAGGATGTCGTAGTCCTGGGCCGCGAACCGGCGGGCCTCGTTATGGACCTTCGTGACGAGCGGGCAGGTCGCGTCGATGGTCCGCAGGCCTCGTTCCCTGGCTTCCTCGCGCACTTCCGGAGACACGCCGTGCGCGGAGAACACCACGACGGAGCCCTCGGGCACGGACTCAGTCTCCTCGACGAAGATCGCGCCGCGCTCCTCAAGCGTCTTCACCACATGGGTGTTATGCACGATTTGCTTACGGACGTAGACCGGCGCGCCGTAGCGCTCCAGCGCCACCTCGACGGTCTGCACGGCCCGGTCAACGCCGGCGCAGTAGCCACGGGGCCTGGCGAGCAGCACTCGGCGCATCTGGGCAGACATAGCCCTAGTTTAGGTGATCGCCCCTGGCGTGTATCCAGACGCCGGTCCTGACGGAGGCAGGGCCAGGTCTGCGGCGCTCCGGCCGTGATCCGAGCGAATTGCCGGCTCCTGGCCTCCGACTGCCGCCGGGCCAGCGACAATAATCTGAGAACGGCGCTTCGCCCAGCCCAGCGGCCTTCCCCCGGCGTTCGAGCCGACGACAGCCGGGCTGCGGTCAGTCGAGGGAGAACGATCGTCACATGGGCATCCCGCAGGTCCCTGATCAGGTGAGACGAGGACCGACGCTGGCACTCCGGGCCGTATTCGCAGGGATCGGGAAGATAGTGATGGCAGCGGACCGGCCGCAGGCCAGCTCCAGCCAGTCAGACGGCCGGGCTTCCGCGGAACGGCAGCGACCCGCAGCCAGGCGGCAGCAGCGGTCCGCTCCGCCCCCGGCGGCGTCCCGGTGGCGCTCCCTTGACCAGACCGGGAACGTCCGGCTGCTGTCCTCGGAGGATCTCGGCGACGAGGACGAGGCCCGAGGCACCGCAGCCGGACAGTCCCTTACCGCGGCGGCCGAGTCGAGCCAGCCGCCGCCAGCAGCAGCCAAGCCGATCGCCCAGGAGGCGGCGCTTCCGCTGCCCCGCTATGACGACCTGCCGCTTGCCTCGATCCGCGCTCGACTGCGCGGCCTGTCGGTCAGTCAGCTGCGCATCCTCGCGGAGTACGAGGCCCGCAACGCCGAGCGGCCGGAGGTACTCGGCATGTTCGAGCGCCGCATCGAGAAGCTCGAAGCACAGTCGTGACCGCCCGGTCTGCTGGTGAACGCCTGCGTCCTCCGCCTGATGCGCAGTGCCGCTAGAGACATCCGAGCAGTCGCCCGTTCCGGTCCGGACGGTTCTGCGGCTCGTCGGCGAGTGGATCAGCCGCCTTGGCAAGGTCTGGATCGAGGGCCAGATTGCCGAGCTGAACCGGCGCGGCGGCACGGTGTTCCTCACGCTGCGGGACCCCGTCGCGGCCGTATCAGCGCGAGTCATCTGCACGGCCGCAGTGCTGGACGCGACAAGCCCGCCGC
>CAVWJY010000004.1:0-84312 GCA_963755245.1 uncultured Acidobacteriaceae bacterium
GACTTCACGCCATCGGGGTTGACCGAATCGCGCAGCTCCTTGGAGGGTTTGAAGAAGGGAACCCGCTTGGCCGGCACGTCCACCTTGTCCCCGGTCTTGGGATTGCGCCCGATGCGCGCGTTGCGCTGCCGGGTGCGGAAGCTTCCGAAGCCGCGAATCTCGATTTTGTCCCCTGACTTGAGGGCTCCGATGACGGATTCAAACAGTGTATCGACGATGATTTCACCGTCGCGACGGGTAAGGTCGCCGAGCGCTGTCACTTTGTCGACGAGGTCAGCTTTGGTCATCGATGAAAACTCCTGATCGGGGGATCGAGCGGTTGAGAGCGCTCGTAGGGCGTGCAGCCGATACGCTGATTGTAGATGGGATACGGCGTCAATAGAGGCTAAGTGGAAAGAAATACGCCGCCGAAAAGACACCTTTGGGTATCTCGCGTGGGTCAGGTTCGATTCGGGTTGCCTGGATTGTAGGCTATCGCCGACAATCCAGGCAACCCGGACCTGGCTACTTCCACATGAAATAAAAGCCGGGGGCGTGATTGAGCAGCTGGCTGGGGTTGGGGAACAGGTCCTCGCCGTTGCTGGTCAGGATGCTGAGCAGGCCGCGCTTGTCGCTCGCCGGGCGCACGATCGTGGGCTCGCCGCTGATGCCGACGCTCTTGGCCGTATCCATCAGCGCCACGCGGAAGCCGCCGACCTTGTCGATCAGGCCCAGCGGCAGGGACTGCTGGCCGGTCCAGACCTGACCGGTGGCCAGCGGCTTGATCTTGTCGTCGGTGGTATGGCGGCCGGTGGCGACGTCGTGGATGAACTGGCCGTACATGTTGTCGACGAGGGATTGGAAGTAGGCCTGTTCCTGCGGGGTGACGTCGTGGGTGGGGTCGCCGGCGTCCTTCAGCTCGCCGGCATGGATCACCACGCTTTTGAGCTTGGCCCAGCGGTAGAGCTCGCCGTAGTTGGTCCACTCCATGATGACGCCGATGGAGCCGACGACGGAGGCATCGTTGGCGTAGATCTTGTCGCAGGCGCTGGCGATGTAATAGGCGCCGGAGGCTCCGACGGACTCGATCGAGGCGATGACCTTCTTGTGCTTCTCCTGGCGGACGCGCAGGACCTCGTGGTAGATCTCCTGCGAGGCCGCGGCGCCGCCGCCGGGCGAGTTGATGTGCAGGATGATCGCCTTGATGGAGTCGTCGTCGCCAAACTTGCGCAGCTGGGTGTCGAGCTTGTCGGCGTCGAGGATGACGCCCGAGACGTCGATGACGCCGATCTCGTTGGTTCCAATCAGGCCGTCGCCGTCGTTGATCGAGCGCTGCACGCCCCAGATCAGGGCGCAGAAGATCAGCGCGATCACCGCAAAGGATCCGCCGATGACCGCAATGTAGAACCATGCCGAACGCCGTGGCCGGGGCGGCATTCCATACGGCGGCCCATAGGCAGGAGCGTAGGGGGCGGGACGCTGCGGCGGAGGCGGAGGAGGCGTCGGGTTACTGTAGTCGGCCGTCATGCAATGGAGTGTAGCAGGCGGTCCGGGCTTCGGATTCGCGCCGGCGTGGGAGGGCTCCCGGAGGGTCTGCGGAGGCGATCGCAAGCATAACTTCTGTAACGAATTTGTAATGATGTCTGAGATTGCGGCCCAAGCGCTGGTAGAGTTACTAATGGGTGCAGTATCATGAACAGCGAAGCGGGTGGACCCAGGCCTGTAGCAATCCCGTGACAAGGTTCTTCGGAAGGGTTTGGCAAGTCGCATGGGACATCCGTATTTGAGCATCGTAATTCCGGCGTACAACGAGAGCGCCCGCATTGAACAGACGCTAGACCGGGTGATGACCTGTATCGAAGCGGAAGGTTGGGATGCCGAGGTTCTGGTGGTGGACGACGGCTCCCGCGACGGGACGCCGGAGATCGTGGTGCGCTGGATGAAGGTCTTTCCGCGGCTGCATCTTGTGCAGAATCCAGGCAATCGCGGCAAAGGGTACTCGGTTCGCAATGGCCTGCTGCAGGCCGCCGGCGAGATTGTGATGTTCACCGACGCCGATCTCTCGGCGCCGATGGAAGAGGCCGAGCGGCTGATCGCGGCGATCGCGGCCGGCGCGGATGTCGCCATCGGCTCGCGCTGGATGGATCGCACGCGCCAGACGATCCAACAGCCGCTCTATCGCCAGTTCTTCGGCCGCTGCTTCAACTGGATCACGCGCACGGTGATGGGGCTGCCCTTCAAGGACACGCAGTGCGGCTTCAAGGCCTTCCGCCGCCCCGCCGCGCAGGTGATCTTCCGGCTGCAGCGCATCGAGCGCTGGGGCTTCGATCCCGAGATCCTGTTCATCGCGCGCAAGCTGCGCTACTCCATTCGCGAGGTTCCGGTCACCTGGGGCCACGACGAGCGCAGCCGCATCAGCTACCTCAAGGATGGGCTGAAGATGCTCGAAGAGATGGCCTACATCCGCTACAACTCGCTGTTCGGCCGCTACGACGAGGACATCGCCGCGCTCAAGGACACCAGCGATATGGTCACCCCGCCGGTGAAGCCGCAGGTCCAGCAGATCGCCAAGGTCGGCGAGGCCGGTCAGTAAGCGCTCCGGCTTCGCTCCTGGCGCGCGCTCCGGACCGGCGCTGTTCCTCCTGCACCAAGTACACTGAAAAGTAATAGCTCAATCGAAATAACAGGGGTCCGGGTACGTGCTGCGTTCGTTCTTCATTGCCATGTCGCAAAACAGGGAGCTTCGTGCTTTTTCGGAGCGCTCCACCGTAGGTCGTAAGCTCTCCAGCCGCTTCGTTGCGGGGATGACCGTCGAGGAGGCGCTGGCCGCCGCAGAGGAGATGAATCGCGAGGGCATCGCGGTCTCGCTCGACGCGCTGGGGGAAAGCGTCACCGACGCCAGCCAGGCCCACGCCTCGGCGGCGATCTATCACGAGCTGCTCGACGCCATCGAGACGCGCAAGCTGAATGCCAACGTCAGCGTGAAGCTTACCCAGATGGGCATGGACTTCTCGCCCGCGCTCGCCGAAGAGATCCTCACCGAGATGGTGGAGCACGCGGCCCAGGCGAAGTCCTTCGTCCGCATCGACATGGAGGGCACGCCGCTGACCGAGGCGACGCTGCAGATGGTCGAACGGCTGCATGCGCGGCCGGGGCTGTTCGGCTGCGTCGGCGCCGTGCTGCAGGCCTATCTCTACCGGACCGAGGCCGACACCGAGCGCCTGCTGCAGCAGGGAATCCGCATACGGCTGTGCAAGGGAGCGTACAAGGAAGGCCCGGAGCACGCGTTCCCCAGCAAGGCCGACGTGGACGCCAACTACGTCAAGCTGATGCAGCGCATGGTCAGCTACATCAATCCCGCAGCTGGGCCGGCCCGTCTTCTGCGGCATCGCGACCCATGACGAGGCCATCATCGAGCAGATGACGCGCTTCGTCGCGCAGCACGGCATTGCGAAGTCCAGCTTCGAGTTCCAGATGCTCTACGGGGTCCGCCGCGATCTGCAGCGCAAGCTTGCCGCGCAGGGATACGGCGTTCGCGTCTACATTCCCTTCGGCGCGGAGTGGTACCCCTACTTCATGCGCCGGCTTGCCGAACGCCCGGCGAATGTCCTCTTTTTGGCGAAGAACTTCTTCAAGAACTAATTCAGAACTAAAAGCAAACCGCGCTCGAGAGTAGACCTCTGGAGCGCGGTTTGCTTCTGCTGTCCGGCTGCACTGCGGAACCGTCTGAGCCGCGCTTCTAGCGCGGTGGCGGCGGCAGCAGCGGCTCGACCGCCATCAGTCCGTTGAGCGTTCCCCACTCCTCGGCGGTGAACTGGCGGCGAAACGGGTAGGAGTCAAGCGTGGCCTGCCGCTGCGCCGGAGGCATGGTGCGCAGATCGCGAAAGGCGCGGCCGACGACACGGCGGCGGTCCGGCTGAAGACGGCCTAACTGGGCCATCGCTCCGCGTACCTGCTCGCGCTGCGGCGGCGAGAGCTGCTCCATATGCTCCACGCCCTGCAGCATGTGCGAGCGCTGCTGCGCGCGGCATCGAGTTCAGCTGGGAGAGGGTCTGCCGCATGCGCTGCTGGGTGTCCGGAGGCAGCCGCTGGAATCCCGGTTCCAGCTCCAGCGCCCGCTGCTGCTGCTGGGGGCTCAGGTCGCGATGCCGCTCCATCCACTGATTGAGATGCTCGCGCTGCTGTCCTCCGTCCTGGCGTGCCGCCGCGGTTTCCGCGGCCCTGCTGCGCCATTCCCGTCTGTATCTGTCCGTGGAAGCCGCCACCATGGCTCATATGCTGTGCCGCCAGGGCGCACGGCCGTGGCGACAGCAGGCCAAGAGCCAGAGCCGCGCCCAGGAGTGTTGGTGGCAGACGGAATGTAAGCAGCGTGCGCATGTGATTTCTTCGATCCCAAGGGCAAGCCTGTGGAACCGGTATTTGAGAACCTGAAGAAGCAAGACGAACGGAACGAACCGCTACGGAAAAGGTCTTGCGCAGAGAACGGAAAGTGCAACAAGGACAACAGGGAAGCGCTTGTAACGGAATCATCCAACCAAAATTGCCAAGCGGAGTGCTAGCTTGCCGGCTGTGCCGGAGCCGCAGTGCTGTCGTTTGAGTCGTCATCCTGCAGCAACTGGTCCATCTGCTGGATGGCTTGCTCGTTTCTATCCAGAATCTGTAGATCGTCCACCGTCGCCGAAGCCGTAGCCTCAGCCGGATGGGAGGACTGCGAGAACTCCGTGATTCCGGCGAAGGTGCCGCCGCCCAGCACCAGCACCAGACCCAGGGCGCCGGCGAGCATCGGCCGGAACTGCCGGCCGGTGTTGAACAGCAGCCGCTCGCGCATGCGTTCCAGCCAGCCCGCCGCGGGCTTGGCCTGCTCCTCACGCAGCAGGACCGCCAGCTTCTGGTCGAAGTAGGCCGAGGGCTCCGGCGCCTGCCAGGCATCGAGCAGGTCAAAGGTCCGCTGCAGCGCGGCAAACTCCGCGCTGCACTCCGCACAGGCCGCCAGGTGCGCGCGCAGCTGCAGATGCGTCTTCGAGGCGGCATTCGCGCTGGGGTCCAACAAGAGCTCCGGCAGTTCGGCCTTGCAGGTTGTGCAGTTCATAAAGTGCTCCTGATCTTTCGTCAATCCAATCTCGTCTCGGCGAGATCGTCGTTCCATCCCCGATCGTTATTATCTCCAAAACGCCCCGGCTCCGGGTCTGCCGGGCGGTTAGGCAAAGCTCTTCAACTTCTCCCGCAAGGTCTGGTAGGCCCGGAACAGCAGCGACTTGGTGGCGGACTCGCTCAGCTTCAGCACCTCGCCGATCTGCTTATAGTCCATTCCCTCGTACTTATGCATCAAGACCGCCATGCGCTGCCGCTCGGGCAGGGCCATCACATGCTCGCGGATGGCCGCCATGCGTTCCCGGCGGAGCAGGCTGGCTTCGGCGCTCGGCGTCTGGTCGGCGACATCGGGCGTGGTCCCGGTGTCGGTATCGGGCTCGTCCAGATAGACGGTTGGGGCGCTGCGCTCGTGGCGTGTGTCGCGGGCGTGGTTTACGCCCAGGTTGGTCGCGATCCGGTAGAGCCAGGTGCTGAAGCGGGCCTCGGCGCGGTAGGTGGCCCGCGACCGGTAGACGCGGAGGAAGACCTCCTGCGCCAGCTCCTCCGCGACGGCCTCATTGTGCACCATGCGGAACATGAAGTGGATGATCGGCTTGCGGTACTTCTGCACGAGCACGTCGAAGGCCGCCATGTTGCCGGCGCTCAGGGCGAGCATGACCTCGGCGTCTTCCATCCCCGCGAAGTCGCCGCTCATGCGTGGCGTAGTCTCCGTGTCGGCCTCGTCATAGAGCTTCGGGTTGTGGATCGCGAGCGTCGCCATGTCCTCTGTAACCCGATCTTTTGCGTCAGGTTGCGCGGCCGTCTGATTTTGCTCGCGATCTTCTGCATCCGGCGGAAATCCTGGAACATCGCCGCTGGGGCGAACCGGGTTGAGCGCGGGGCGGACCGGGTTGAGAAGGAGGGGCTGGCATGCACGCCCCCTGATTGTACTTGGCCGACTTCTGGCCGGCCACACCGGTTCGGATACCCGCTTCGGCGATGCCCGGCGACCTTCTGGCGAGGTGCCGGTATCTTCAGGGTTTTCAATCTGCTTCAGTCTCTGGTATGCTTAGGAAGTCCTTCCGAGCCAACCTGGCTCCTCCTGCTCCCGCAGGCGAATTAAGGCAGGGCGCATAACTCAGCGGTAGAGTGCCACCTTCACACGGTGGAAGTCGTAGGTTCGAATCCTGCTGCGCCCACCATCAAATCAACAACTTAGTGGAATCCGAAAAGCTCCGTACGTCACACGTGCGTCATAGAGCTTTATCTCCTCCTTTCAGACTTCCAAGTCACCACGGACATGCGTTTCTGTGTGCGCCTGCGCGCGGCTGCCAAATCGCACGGGAACCATTCTGTTCCCCATGCGTTACGGTGGAACACAGGCGGTGACCCGATTGGACGCGCAGCCTGATGGGAAGCAAAGAATGAGGCCCGTGTTGGGGCACGGGCCTCGGCAGTGGGCCGGCTTGAGGATTATCTATTTTATTGCCGTGATCCTGACGATCGCCCCTTTCGTTCTTGCCGTCCCTGTCATTCCAGGGGGTGGACGGATGGAACTCCTGTTGGTCGACGAAGGTTCCGGTATCGTAGGTAGCCGAACTCCACGGAACGCTGAGCGCGAAGCGTGCGAAGGGCTCGCAGCCGTGGAAGTCGACGGTGAAGGATGCGCTGGCCGAACCACTCGTGGCAATGTCGCCGAGCGAGATCGGGAAACTGCCCGGAGTGGTGATGGTGGGAGTGCAGGGCCGTCCCTTGATCTGGTGCACGGTGAAGCCATTGATCAGCGTGTCGTAGGCCGGGCCGACATCCCCGTTGGTGGCGGTGATGGTCCAGATGCGGGCATCGTGATCGGTGGGCTTGCTGGAGAGGGCGAAGGAGAGCCCATAGCCAGGCAGATGCGTGGGATCGATGATGCCCCAGTAGGCGGGTTTGGCCTGCAGTTTCATGTCGAACGGAAGCGGGTAGTCGGTGCGCGCGACGGGGAAGCTGTCGAGCCAGGTATCGTCATCCGCCATGCCCCAGATGGTGACGGCGGAGATATGGTTCTTCTCTTCGCGGAACAGGTCGAAGTACTGCTTATAGAGCCAGCCCTGTTCGGCGAGGACGGAGGCGGGAATGTTGTTGCCGTAGTTGGAGGTGTCGTCCCCACCGTTGTAGACGCTCAGGTCGAGTTCGGTGACCTGCTGCTCGATGCCGGGCAACTGATCGGCCACGGTGTCGAAGGCTTGTTTCATGGCCGCAGGGCCGGGGTAGTTGATGGAGTTATGTACTCGTGCCCGATGCCGTCGATAGGAATGCCACGGTCGCGCAGGTCGCGTACTACGCGGATGAGGCAGGCCAGCTTGGCCGGATCGGTGGTGCTGTACTCGTTGAGGAATAGCTTGGTGCCCGCCGGGGCGTACTTGCGGGCGGCTTCAAAGGCGATGTCGATGTAGCTCTTGCCGAGGACGTTGTAAAACGGCCCGTGCGCGAGGCAGTCGGACTGGGTGGCATCGAGGGTTCGTTGACGACATCCCAGGCGTAGACGTGGGTGCCGAAGTGTTGGACCTCGTTCTGGATGTGTTCCTGAATATTGGTGGTGACCACAGCCTGGTTGGCGGCGGAGTTGGTCCCGTCGCCGAAGGCATAGGAGGCAGTCTGACTGCCGGTCGCCCACACCAGGTTATGGCCGCGGACGCGCAGGTTGTGGCAGAGGGCGAGACCGACCTCGGCTGTCGGCGTTGGCGTAGGTGAAGGTGCCGAGGCTGGCTCGACCGAACTCCACTTGAAGTCGTTGCCGGAGGTGATGCTGTTGAAGTGCGTGGTCAGCAGTTGCTCGTGCGGGCCGGAGAGATCGGTAGAGGTCGATGGCCGCGCCGACGGGGAAGTTCTGCGACAGGTCTTGATAGATGGAGGGAATGTTGGTTTGAATGGTAGGCGGCGCAACGTAGGTGAGCTGGAAGTCATCGAGGTAGAACGAGACCAGATCGTTGCCTGAAGCGGGGACGGTCTGGAAGTAGAGGGAGGCCTGGCCGGTGTCGTAGCTGTTGGCCATGGTGTAGCCGATGACGTTGATCTGATGCCAGTGCGCCGTCGGCCGGCACGGTAATGCCCGGGTAGGGGGTCACGCTCGGATAACTGGCGTTGCCGTCGAGCGTGGTTTGCAGGCTGATGTTGATGACATGGCTGGAGCCGTCGGTGGGCAGAAGCCTGACCCAGGCGCTGATGTTGTACACCGAGCCGGTGTACATCTTGTTGCTGACGCTGATCTGCGGACCGTCGTAGTTGGCGAGCGACCGGTGGTCAGCAGGCTGTGCGTTCCGCTGTGCGCGGCGGCGGTGGTGTTGGTGAGGGTGGAGGATGCCGGTGCGCGAGGTCCAGCCATCGAGGCCGCCATCTTCGAAGGTGCTGGTGATGCCGGTGTTGTCCTGCTGGCTGGGACTGAGCGGGGCGGCGGCGAGTTCGCCGATGATGACATCGCTGATGTAGAAGGAGTCCGTCGCGCTGCTGGACTGCATGTAAAGCAGTCAGGCTGGCGGCGGGCCGGGCAGATCGCTGAAGCTGAAGGTGCCCTGGACCTTGGTCCAGACGGTGCTCGAGAGCGGACCGCGGAGGTCGCGAGATTGCCGTAGAGCGCCGGAGTGGTTGGCGCAGTCGGCTGATCTTGGTGGAGAGGGTCGCGGTGGGGTTGCTGCTGTCGGGGGCGGCTAGCAGGACATAGGCGGTAACCTGATAGGTTGCGCCGGCCACGACGTTGTTGACGCTCAAGCAGATTGAGGCTGGGTCCCATGTATGCGGCCGTGCGATTGGTGACCAGCAGGCTGTGGGTGTTGCCGGTGGGATCGAGCGAGCGGAGGCGTCGTGTTGGTGAGCGTAGCGGAGCCGAAGGGCGTCCAGCCGTCGAGGCCGCCATCGGGAAGTTGTAGGGCGCGATCGGTGTGCCGCCCGGCGGCGGCGCGGTTTCGGTGATGACCACGTCATCCAGATAGAAGGACTGAGCGCTGGTGGCGCCGACAAACTGGGCGTAGAGGGTCAGGCCGGTCTCCGTGGTGCTGGCGGTGTAGGTTCCGCCGATCTGGACCCATCCGGAGTCGGAGACGGGAACCTGATAGGTGCCGATGGTGTCATAGCAGGTGCCGCCGGAGCAGCTGGGATCGCTGCGCTTGATGGTGAAGTTGGCGTTGGTGGCGCTTTCGCCCGGCGTCAGCATGACGTAGCCGGTAATGGTGTATTTCGCCCCGGGCTGGAGGACGCTGTTGAGCGCGATCGAGGGCCCGCCGGAGCCACTGGACGAGGTGGTCGTGAGCAGGCTGTGCGAGCCGCTGTACGCGGCGGCGGTGGTGTTGACCGGCGTGGTGGCGCCGTTGAAGGAGCTCCATCCTTGCGTGGTGCCGTCCTCGAAGTCGTAGGTGGCGACGGTTTGCGCCTGGAGGTGGGGGACGGTCAAGAGGAGGACGGTGAGGATGAGATAAAAGGCGGGCACAAACGGTTTGTGCCGGTGGCGGAACCATTTTTGAACAGAACCAAACATGCCGAAAGTCTCCTCTGCTTCGGTTCGGCTTCGAGCCAGTGCTGGCGTGAGGCACCTGCTCGATTGAGCCGCGTAAGTTGATTTCTGAAGTGGGTGGAGTCTAGGGAGGAGAAGGAAGGCTGTCAAGGACAAAGAAAAAGGGAGCCGCTGTGCGCTCGGTTCTGCTGATCCGCAGCGCGCAGCGATGGAGATTATGGATGTCGAAGCGACGACGCGTGAACCGCTCCGTGGGCAATGTGCGGAACGATCGGCCGGAGTTGCTTGACTCGCAGTCGGCCGGATGTTCATGAATGCGGCGCGATATCCCTGTAGACGTGGCGTCACCGTAGGCTATGTCAGCTACAGGTGCTGTTAGAGCAGGAGGGGCTGGTGCTGATAGACCGGGAGATCCCCTGCTACAACAGCAGGGGGCACAGGTAACGTTCGTCATGCGATGTTTTGCGAGAGACCTAAGGATGCGCGGCTGTTCGTGGCCGACATATCGACAGGCTTCATCGGCCCTCCCGCACCCCGCAACGCTCTTCGCGTTGGCGTCGTTCTTCAATCCATCCACAACTTCTTTGCCTTCTCAGGGAACTGCGGCGCCGGTAGCAGCGTAGAGATGCTTGAAAGAATCACGCACTCTGACTCGCCCGGTGCCCGCTCGCTGCTGCCTCTGGCTTGGCCGCAGAGAAACCCCGGCTTGTCCAAAAAATGAGGTCGCATGAAAAAGTTTGTTGCCACCGCCGCAACCCTTGCGGCGTGCGCGCTCCCGCACGCCTTCGCCCAGACCGCCTGCCACGGCACATCCCTTACCGGCGTGGTGCGCGACACGACGCGTGCCCTCATTCCCGGCGCCACACTGACGCTGGACGCAGACCAGAGCGAAGCCAGCGGCTCCGATGGCACCTTTGTCTTTCGCTGTGTCGACCCCGGCCCGCACCACCTTTCGGTGTCTGCCCAGGGCTTCACGCCTCGCGATCTCTCGCTCACGGCCCCCACGCGGCGCAGTTGGATCTCACGCTGCAGCCCGAGACCGTCGAAACGCAGGTCGACGTAAATAGCAACGAGAGGCGCGAGCACCGCGACCAGTGGCCCTTCGCAGACCATCTCCGGCAGCCGCCTGCAGGCGCTCGCCGACGACCCCGACGATCTTCTCCGCGAACTCCAGCAGTTAGCCGCAGCCGCCGGGGGCAACCCCAGCAACGCCACCATCGCCGTCGACGGCTTCCAGGGCAGCAGCGCGCTTCCGCCCAAGAGCTCCATCGCCTACATCCAGGTCAACCCGGACCAGTTCTCCGCGCAGTATCGCGAGCCTCCCTTCGGCGGCGGCCGCGTCGAGGTCTACACCAAGCCCGGCCAGCCCGCCTACCATGGCGCCCTCTTCCTCACCAACGGCAGCCCGTGGGAGAACGCGCGCGATCCCTTCTCCGCCAACAAGGCCGCCATCGGCAAGCAGCGCTACGGCTTCGAGCTCACCGGCCCCATCCGCAAGACCGGCAGCGACTTCTCCCTCACCCTCGAGCATCGCAGCATCGACAACTTCGCCGTCGTCAACGCCATCACCCTCGACAGCAACGGCAACTCCGTCGCCACGGTCGCCAACGTCGCCACCCCGCAGCGCCTCTGGCTCGGCACCGCGCGCGTCGACTGGCAACTCAGCCCCAAGAACACCTTCCTCGTCAGCTACAGCGCCAACGTCAATCATCTCGAGAACGTCGGCGTCGGCGGCAGCTCCCTCGCCGCCACCGGCTACGACAGCGAGAAGTACGAGCACATGCTCCGCTTCAGCGACGTCACCACCGTCTCCGCCCACCTCATGCACGAGGCCCGCCTGAGCCTGCGCTGGGACGGCGAGGACGATCTCCCCGTCTCCACCGCGCCTCAGCTACAGGTCGCCGGCGCCTTCACCGACGGCGGCGCCAACATCGGCCCGCAGCAGCTTCACGAGCTCAACCTCGAAGCCGACGACGACGCCATCCTCACCACCAAGAAACACACCCTCAAGTTCGGCACGCAGTTCATGCTCTACAACGAGCACCAGCAGCTCACCACCAACTTCAACGGCACCTATACCTTCGGCGGCGGCACCGCGCCCGTGCTCGACGCCGGCAACAACCCCATCCCCGGCCAGACCGAGACCATCACCGGCGTCGAGCAGTATCGCCGCGCCCTGCTCAACCTCGCCGGCGGAACCCCCACCGCCTTCAGCAACGTCGCCGGCTCGCCCACCGTCGACTTCACCCAGTTCCAGGACGCCCTCTTCGTGCAGGACGATTGGAACGTCGGCCACAACGTCCACATCGCCGCCGGCGTGCGCTACTTCATCCAGAACCAGCCCACTGTGCTCGACTCCATGACGCCGCGCGTCGGCATCGTCTGGTCCCCCACCAAGAAGGGCACATGGACCCTCCACGCCCACGCCGGCATGTTCTCCGGCCGCTATGGCGAAGGCGACGAGGCCGAGGTCCGTCGCGAAGACGGCATCGCCCGCATCACCAGCACCGTCTACAACCCCATCTACGGCAACCCCTTCCTCAACGCGACTCCCATCCACAGCATGCGCGCAGTTCTCGCCGCATCTCAGCAACCTCACCTGGGGCTGCGGAGAACATCGGCGGAACCCGCTCCCTGCCGCACGGCTGGAACCTCTCCGCCGACTACTACATCGGCCGCATCTGGAACTACGGCCGAACCGAGAACATCAACTCACCCTTGAACGGTGAACCCACCGGCCCCCGCCCCGGCCCCGCCAACCTCGACATCCTGCAGATGCAGAACAGCGGTCAGGGCAGCGTGAATGTCACATTCCTGGGCATCGAGCAGCACACCATCAAGCATGTGCAACTCTTCTTCGGCGGCGTTCGTATTCAACTCGTCGACGACACCGACGACAACGAATTCTCCACCCCGCAAAGCTCCTCCACCGACGCCGGCGAGTTCGCCCATCGCACCGGCCAAGGCGCATGGCAGATCTTCGGCAACGCAACCCTCACCTTGCCCAGAAAGATCCAGCTCAGCGGCGACTTCCACGGCAGCGGCGACGCTCACTACAACATCACCACCGGCTTCGACAACAACGGCGACGGCGACTTCAACGACCGCCCGCAGTACGCCACGCCCGGCACTCCCGGCGCCATCGCGACGCCCTACGGACTGCTCGTCGCCAGCGGCGGCACCGGCGTCTTCCCACGCAACAAGGGCGTCATGCCCTGGACCTACTACCTCGACACCAACCTGCAGCGCGCCTTCACCCTCACCCGCAACGCCAAGGCCGAACATCAGCAGGTTGTAACCGTAAATGTACGTTCTTCGAACGTCCTCAACCACACCAACGTCACTGCGGTCGGCGGCGTCCTCGGCTCGCCGCTCTTCGGCGTCCCCTATGCCGCGGACAATGGCCGCCGCATTGAAGCCGGTCTCCGCTACAGCTTCTAGCCATCACGCCGGAAGCATCTCAAGAGCACAGACTGCGTGGTGCTGCGATCTATTCACGCAGCACCATGCAGTCTGTCATCCGGCGATACTCCCTTAGGCCATCGCGGTGGTGGCGAACTTGCGCACCATGGCGAGCAGCAGCCGGCGATCACTTTCGCTGAGATTCGCGGAGTAGCGCTGGATCTGGGTAAGAAAGCGGATCTCCTCCTCGCTGAGGCGGAGCGGGGACATCTCCTTGCCAACGGCCTCTTCGGCGAAGAACTGGGAGAGCTGGAGGTCCAGGGCGCGGGCGATCTTCTGCAGGGTTTCCAGCGAGGGGACGGTGTGGCCGTTCTCGACGCGGGAGAGATAGCAGCGCAGAAGGCCGGTGCGCTTCTCGATATCTCCCTGGGACATACCCTTCTGCAGGCGGTAATCGCGGATGGTGGTTCCGATGTTCATCGAGATCGAAAGGGGAGTCGATGGTTCAGAGCCCAGGCTCGGCGTCATGGTATGCATGTCGGTCATTAGCCACAAGGTAAACACCTGACACGGCGATGGTCAACGGATTTATGCGGCTTTCTTTTTGCGGGTATCTGACTGTACCACCAGAGGTTCGCGAAGAAACAAGATCGCTGGAGGCTCTTGAATTTTTCCTGGCAGCCGCTACAGAAGGACCCGAAAGAGGACTGCGCACGATGAAAAACAGGGGTGGAGCGCGCCTTCTTCCGGCCGCTCCACCCCTGTTTTTGATCCCGACGGATGCCCTGAGATTGTTCGATTACCGGGCGCCGGTTCGGTGTTAGCCCATGTACATGCCGCCGTTGACGTCCAGCGTATGGCCGGTGATGTAGGCGGCGTCTTCGGAGGCGAGGAAGGCGATGGCGCCGGCGATGTCCTGCTCGGTGCCGGCGCGCTGCAGCGGGATGACGCTCATCATGGCGGTGCGCTGCTCGTCGGTGAGGATGCCGGTCATGGCGGTCTCGATGAAGCCCGGGGCGATCGCATTCACGGTGACGGTCCGGCTGGCGAGCTCGCGGGCCAGCGCCTTGGTCATGCCGATGAGGCCGGCCTTGGAGGCGGCGTAGTTGACCTGTCCGGCCTGTCCGGTCTCGCCCACCACCGAGCTGATGTTGATGATGCGGCCCCAGCGGGTCTTGAGCATGGAGGGCATCACGGCCTGGGTCATCAGGAAGGCGCCGGTCAGGTTGGTGGAGAGGACGTCGTCCCAGTCCTTGCGCTTCATGCGCATGGAGAGGGTATCGCGGGTGATGCCGCCGTTGTTGACCAGGATGTCGATCTGTCCGAAGTGGGCGATGACGGCTTTGCCGCAGGCCTTGATGGACTCTTCGCTGGCGAGGTCGAGGGGGAAGACATGGGCGGTGCCGCCGGCGGCGGTAATCTCGGCGGCGACCTCGGCGAGCTTCTCTTCGTTTCTGGCGGCGAGGGCGATGGAGGCTCCAGCCTGCGCGAGGCGGAGGGCGGCGGCTTTGCCGATGCCCTGGGAGGCTCCGGTGACGAGTGCGATGCGACCTGCGAGTGTGCTCATGATCTCCAATTCGAGTGCTTTGGTGCTCTTGTGAAAATTATACGGAGCCGTCCCGGACGAGGGAGCGGGCGAAGGCCTCGCGGGATCTGGAAAAGTGCGGGTCATGACGGGAGGGATGCGCGCTCGATGCACAGATGCCGGGCAGGCCGATGACGTATTCTGTTCACGACTATGCCAGACCATGTTACCCCGCCGATGGGCTCGATGCGAGACCCTAAACCGAATCCAGTTCCCGACCTGACGCCGCGGAGCGAGACCGAGGTCTATGCCATCCACGGGGCCGATCCGGAGGTGCTGGCGTACGCGATGGCGAAGTACTCGCGCTCGGCGCTGACCATGCGCGAGTCGCTGGCGGAGATCAGCTCGCAGCGCGCGGAGCAGTTTCTGAACACGTTCTACTTCCAGTATGGCCACCGGTCGATCGCCGACCTGGCGCACATTCCGTTTGCCATCGAGCGGCTGAGTCTGCTGGCGGCGATTGCGCTGGTCGATGAGCAGCGCTGGGATGGGCAGGAGCGCTCGACGCGCTACCAGAACTTTCGCCGCTCGGGATGGTTTACGCCCGCGCTGGGCGCGGCGACGAAGACGTTCACGGCGGGCGTGGAGGCGATGTTCCACGCGTACGACGGCATCGGCGCAGGGATGCTCGAGGCGCTGAAGGGCGCGATCGCGCAGCCGGAGTCGATGAAGCCGGATGCCTATGAGCGCACGCTGAAGGCGCGGGCGTTCGACGTGGCGCGGTATCTGCTGCCGCTGGCGACGAATACGTCGCTGGGGCAGATTGTGAATGCGCGGACGCTGGAGACGCAGGTCTCGCGGCTGCTGACGAGCGAGTTTGCGGAGATTCGCGATCTGGGCGAGCGGCTGCGCGTCGCGGCGACGGAACCGGCCTGGAATGTGCAGGCGGACGCGGCGCGGGTGCTGCAGCAGGAGGTTGCGTCGGTCGACGCGGTGTGTGGCGAGCGGATGGAAGAGCTGCTGCTGCGGCCGGTGAATACGGCTCCGACGCTGGTGAAATACGCGGTAGCTTCTGAATATTTGTCTGGCTAGTCGTGGACAGCTGACGGCTGCGGCGGCGGAGTTGATGGCGGGGCAGGCGATCGAGCCGGCGCCGGTGGTCGATCTGCTGGACGACGAACGAGCCGCTCGAGGTGGAGCTGGCGACGTCGCTGCTCTATCCGCACTGCCACTTCTCCTACCGGCAGCTGCGGCGGGAGGTTGCGGCGCTGAGCGAGGCGCGACGGCTGGAGCTGATCGGGCTGGGCGCCGAGCGCGGGCGGCACGACGAGCTGCTGCGCAGCTTCCACGCGGGGCAGGGCTTCCGCTTCGACATTCTGATGGACATTGGCGGCTTCCGCGACATGCACCGGCATCGGCGCTGCGTGCAGCTGCTGCAGGGCTTTACGGACGCGCACGGTTACGAGATGCCGGAGTGTCCGGGGCAGCCGACGCTGGCCGAGGCCGGGCTCGAGGCGGCGTACACGGCGGCGATGGACGCGGCGTTTGCGTCCTATCGTGCGCTTGCGGCGTCGGGCGAGCCGGAGGCGGAGCAGTCGGCGCAGTACTGCCTGCCGCTGGGAACGCGCTGCCGGTCGATGTTCAAGATGGACTTTGCCGAGGCGCTGTATATCTCGGAGCTGCGGTCGGGGGTGGCGGGACACTTCAGCTACCGGCGCGTGGCGTGGGAGATGTACCAGGCGGTGGCGAAGCGGCATCCGGGGCTGGCGGGGCTGTTCCGCATCGAGGATATAAATCAGCCCATCGATCTGCTGAAGCGGTAGGTAGGGCAGGGAACAGCTGGATCAGGGCGTGCGTGGTCAGCATGATCGTCGGTCTTGAGTTGGGATCGATGCCGCCGAGCCGGCGAAGCGGCCCGGAGGAGTGTTGCTTCGCTGGCTGGCGAGACGTACTCATGCCGAGACGCTCTCTGGTTTGGTCCAGCGATGCTTCTCCCACTGCTCGTTGAGCGGTGGCTGGCCCATGTTGTTGGTGAAGTTGCAGAGGGTCGCGAAGCTCACGCCGAGAACGACCTCGAGCGCGGCGGCATCGTCGAAGCCAGCGGCACGGAAGGCCTCCAGATCGCTGTCTTCGACGTGCCCGCGGGAGGCGATCACGGCTCGTGTGAACTGGGCCACGGCGTCGAGCTGCGGGTCCGGGAGCGGCTGGGAGGAGCGGAGAGCCTCCACCGTTGGCTCCTGGAGGCCAGCGCCGTAGGCGATGGCGGTGTGTCCGGCGACGCAGAACTCGCACTCGTTGGTGGCGGAGGCGGCGAGTTGGATGACCTCGCGCTGGGCGAGCGTGAGCGAGCCGCGGGAGGTGAGCGCCGAGAGGCTCATATAGGCCTCCAAGGCCACGGGGGCGTTGGCGAGAAGGCGCAGCAGATTGGGCACGAAGCCAACTTTTTTCTCCACTGCCGTCAACGACGCCTTGGTCGCGTCGGGTGCATCGGCAATGGTGCGAATGGGGAACCGGGACATTCTGGAAAGACCTCCAACCTCGTCCTTTGGGAGGGACGAGCTACTGCTTTAAGCGTAGAGCAGGGAATTCGCTGCCTGTAGGCGATAGCCGACGAAGAGCCTCGCGAAAGCCGTTATTTCTTCGCAAATTCGGAGGCTTTCGCGCAGAAAAGCCGGGAAAATCGGGCGATAGCGGCCGCAGGTCTCGAGTTGAGACGGCTGCGGCCGACGGTTGTGCTACTGCGTCTGGCGTTGTTTTGAGGCGCCGAAGCGGTAGGTCAGGCTGAGCGTGGGTTCGCTGGTGACGGTGAAGAGTTTGGTGCCGGGTGACTCCTCGTGGAGCAGATCCGGGCTCTTGTAGAAGAGGCCGCGGTACTCGGCGCGCAGGCTGAGGTACGGGTTGAGGCGGTAGTCGACGCCTGCGCCGAACAGAGCGGCGGCGCGAAACTCGCGAAAGACCGGAGTGCTGTAGCTTGGGTCGGGGATATACGGGATGGAGCTTTCGGTGGGAACGAAGCTGAGCATGCCGCCGCCGCCCTGGAAGAAGGCCTGGAGGCTTTTTCCGGCGAGCGGAGTTTTGGCGACGTAGGAGCCACTGAGCTCGTACCGGCCGGTGCCGAGCGAGAGGATGCTCGGCCCTGGTGTGTAGTTCAAGGTCGGCCGGGCGTATCCGGTGTTGATGTTGTATCCCAGCCACGCGCGGTACTGTTGGTGAAAGGTGACGAGGAGCGAGGGCGAGGGTGCGGCGCCTTGCGTGGTTTCGTATAAGAAGGTCCCAAAGGGAGCCGTCGGGACGGTTCGGGTCGCGGTGAGCTGCGCGGAGACGCCGAGGGAGACGTCGGTCTGCCGGGCGCGGTGTTTGCGAGGAGCGGACGGACCGACGGGCCGGGTTGTCCGCAGGGGCGACGCATTGGCGGTTGCCGGATCGGTTGCCGGGGTCGCTGCAACGAGGGAGCTGACTGCTGGATTGTGCGGCGGCGGATAGGCTTCCCAAGGCAAACAGGACCGCAGCGGCGGTCAAGGCGATGGAGGTTTTACGGAGCCGGAAAAACGCGGTGATCCGGTGATTTCGTTGATAACCAGGGCGAATCTCCTCTGCGTACGGGGATATCGCGTCCTCTGTCCTCACTGGGGAGCGCTGGTAAAAACGGGCCCTTGCGCGGCGATCGTGGAGCCGCATTTGCTGTTCGTGTGGGCGACGCCGTGGCGCGTGCGGGACGTCAGCTGCAATGAGGGAGCTGCTGCTGGATTGTGCTGCAGGCCGACAGGCTTCCCAAGGCAAACAGGAACGTCTGCGGTGGCCAAGGCGATGGATGGTTTTACGGAGCCGGAAAAGAATTTACGTTGATGCGGATGTTCTCGGATGGTAACCAGGGCGAATCTCCTCTACGTACGGGATATCGCGTCCTCTGTCCTCACTGGGGGAGCGCTGGTAAAAACGGGCCCTTGCGCGGCGATCATGGAAGCCGCATTTGCTGTCGATTGCTGATTGGACGGGGGTTATCGGCTCCGGTTAGCTTAAGGTCGGATCATGCGAGAAGATGGTGGGAGCGGGCTCTGGTGACGGTTTGGGGGCAGGCTTGGAGGTTTCTGCTTCGCTTTTTCTTTGCCTGTTTCTACAATGGTGCTAGAATCCGGTGACGTTCCAAATTTAGGAGAAATACAGCGTGGCAGATGAGCGTGGCAAGGCGATAGAGACAGCCCTTTCGGCACTTGAGAAGCAGTTTGGCAAAGGGTCGGTGATGCGGCTCGGGGTCGAAGGAGGCGATCGTTCCGATCTCGGTGATCTCGACCGGATCGATCTCGTTCGACGCCGCGCTCGGAGTGGGCGGCGTTCCGCGGGGACGCGTGATCGAGATCTTCGGACCGGAGTCGTCGGGTAAGACGACGATCACGCTGCAGATCATCGCCGAGGCGCAGAAGGCGGGCGGTCTGGCGGCGTTTGTGGACGCCGAGCACGCGCTCGATCCGGCGTATGCGAAGAAGCTGGGCGTGGACATCGACAACCTGCTGATCTCGCAGCCGGACTACGGCGAGCAGGCGCTGGAGATCGTGGAGGCGCTGGTGCGCTCGAACGCGATCGACGTGCTGGTGGTCGACTCGGTGGCGGCGCTGGTGCCGAAGGCCGAACTCGACGGCGAGATGGGCGACTCGCACATGGGCCTGCAGGCGCGGCTGATGAGCCAGGCGCTGCGCAAGCTGACCGGTACGGTGTCGAAGTCGCGCACCTGCCTGATCTTTATCAACCAGATTCGCGAGAAGATCGGCGTGATGTTCGGCAACCCGGAGACGACGACCGGCGGCCGCGCGCTGAAGTTCTACTCCTCGATGCGTATCGACATCCGCCGCATCGGCGCGGTGAAGGAAGGCGACGTCGTGGTCGGCTCGCGGACCAAGGTGAAGATCGTGAAGAACAAGGTGGCGGCTCCGTTCCGCGACGCCGAGTTCGACATTCTGTACGGCGAGGGCATCTCGCGCGAGGGCGACTGCCTGGATCTGGCGGTGCTGCACAACATCGTGGACAAGAGCGGCGCGTGGTACAGCTTCCAGGGCGAGCGCATCGGCCAGGGACGCGAGAATGTGCGGAACTTCCTGAAGGAGAACCGGGACGTCTTCGGGCGCATCGACGGCGAGGTGCGGAAGAAGCTGGGCATCGGCGGCGGACCGGTGGCGGATGTTCCGGCGGCTCCGGCGAACGGCGCGGCGATCGCGGCCGAGGTGGTCAAGAGCAAGAAGTAGGTTTTTCTGTTGGCAGATAGAAAACCCCGGCTCATCTATCGCGGACAGGGGTTTTCTCGTTTGGCTCACTCCCAAATGACGTTTGGGGTGGGCCTCTTTCTCTACTGTTGCCCTTTTCTCTGGCGCTTTAGCACGACGCCATGGATAGCCTGCGTCCCGAAGTGTGTCGTCGCAGGTCCCCTGAAGACGAGCGTAATGTTCGAGTTCGGGACGAGTACTGGACATCGTTGCCTCCGACGACACAGACCTGTAGGGACGAGGACGGCGGATCGCGGCTCGAAGGGGGGGATGCTTCCATTCCCCGTGAACAGGCTGACTGTGCCGTTCAACTGAAAGCCCGTGATGGTGGACAGGGGGGAGATAGGTGGGGCAGCCGATCATGTCCCAGGTGATCGCTGACGTTGGTCAACCGGATGTGATGGGTGTGAGGGTTCACAAGGGGCTGCGTCGGATCGAGAGCGCCCGCTGAGGTTGTCCCGAAGCCGGACATCGTCATATCCGCGTAGAAGTCTGCGGTGCCCGTTCCGGGTGGAGGTCCATCGACCATTGACCATGCATCTCCCATGGGCCGCCTTTGACGGTCGTACTGAGGGGTGAGTAATCGTTGAACAGGCCGCTGAATTGCATGGGCCTGTGCTCCTGGGCCAAAGCACAGGTGCCTGAAACCAACAAACACAGTGAGAGAACGCGTGCAGCTCGAAGCCAGGGTTTTGCTTGTCATGAAAGACCTCCAGTTTGAAGTTCACGTGAGATGCACGGACATCGGACACATGCCAGGAGCTTTCAAGCGGTAAGGAGCGCAGTAAGCCCGCCGCTGTAGGGAACAACGGGAGCGGGAACCTGCGCAGTCGGCAGGCGTGAGTTCATGGTGCTTCGGGACGGGGAGATCACCGTCGGGACAGACTCTTCGACTTAGCCATTTCAACGGAGGATGCCCAGCGCCCAAAACCTGTTTCGGCTGGTCACGAAGGATAGACTCGATGTAAGCGATTCGTATGAAAGAATTCGTGTTGACAATAGTTGTTTGAACGAGTATTGTTGGGGTATGGAAGCTGCCGCACAGATCGAGTTGAAGCCAAAGCCGGGATCCTGCCCGGAGGAGGTGATGTATCTCGAGATGATGCGGACGATGGAGGCTCTGTCGCATCGCTTTGCGCAGGTGCTGAAGACCGAGGATCTCTCCTCGACGCAGTACAACGTGCTGCGGATTCTGCGCGGCGCGCCGGAGGGGCTGCCGTGCGGGGAGATCGGCAACCGCATGGTGACGCGGGACTCGGATATTACGCGGCTGCTGGACCGGCTGGAGAAGCGGGAGCTGATCTCGCGCTGCCGGGAGAGCAAGGATCGGCGGACGGTCTGGACGCGGATTACGCCGGAGGGGCTGGAGACGCTGGCGCGGCTGGATGAACCGGTGCGTGCGGCGCATCGCGAGCGGCTGGGGCATCTTGGGATCGAACGGTTGCAGGTGCTGACGGATCTGCTGCGTCTGGCGCGTCAGGCTCCGGAGTAAATTTTTTCGCCATATAGTTGTTGCAACGAATGTCATTGCAACGAATCAAATCACTCAAACGGTACGACCCAAACCATCCTGAGAGGAAACACCACCATGAGCACAGTTGCCACCCCCGCCATCACCACCTGGAACATCGATTCGACTCACTCGGTTGTCGAGTTCAAGGTCAAGCACATGATGATCTCCAACGTGAAGGGCCAGTTCACCGGCGTGACCGGCACGCTGTCGCTGCATGAGACGGATCTGACGCAGTCGAGCGTGGAGGCCGCGATCGAGATTGCGTCGATCCACACCCGGGACGAGGGCCGCGATGCCCATCTGAAGGGTGCGGACTTCTTCGACGCCGAGCAGTTTCCGACGATGAGCCTGAAGTCGACGCACATCGCGCTGAAGTCGGATGGGGAGCTGGTGGTCACGGGCGACCTGACGATCAAGGGTGTCACCCGCAGCGTAGCGTTTGCGGTGGAGGGACCGACGCGCGGCGGCGAAGGATCCGTGGGGCGACACGCGCATCGGCGTGTCGGCGACGACGAAGATCAACCGCAAGGAGTTCGGGCTGACCTGGAACGCGGCGCTCGAGACCGGCGGATTGATGGTGGGCGAGGAGATCAGCATCACTCTGGACCTGCAGTTTGTGAAGCAGGCCTAAGCGGCTCTGGTTGGAGATCGGGCTCGGGTCGGAAGTTGCAGGGATTCGCCGCCGGGACACAGAGCACAAGCGTGTTCTGGCGGCGCAGAGGGAGGAAACGCAATGTCACTTCGTGCGATCAAGGAAGTTATTCATACTCAACCCACGCTGGAAGGCGCGGGCGTGAAGCTGGAGCGCGCCTTCGGCTTCGGGAAGACCAAGGAGTTCGATCCGTTCCTGCTGCTCGATGATTTTCGCAACAACCGTCCGCAGGACTATCTGGCGGGTTTCCCGTGGCATCCGCACCGGGGGATCGAGACGATCACGTACGTGCTGGCGGGGTCGGTGGAGCATGGCGACAGCCTGGGCAACCGGGGCAGCATGACCGCCGGCGACGTGCAGTGGATGACGGCGGGTCGTGGGATTCTGCACCAGGAGATGCCGAAGGGCGACGCGCAGGGAAGAATGCACGGCTTCCAGCTGTGGGCGAACCTGCCCGCGTCGCTGAAGATGACCGCGCCGCGCTACCAGGACATTCCGGCGAGCGCGATCCCGGAGGTGACCGACGATGACGGCACGCATGTGCGGGTGATCTCGGGCGAGTTCTGGGGCAAGAAGGGGCCGGTGGACGGCGTGGCGGCGGATCCGCATTATGTGGATGTGTCGGTGGCGCCGGGCCGGCGGAAGCGGCTGAAGGTGGACATTACGCGGAACGCGTTTGCGTATGTCTTCGCCGGGGCCGGGACCTTCCGCGATGCGTCGGCGCCGCAGGCGGTGCTGACCGAGGCGGCGACGAACCCCCACGCCGAGCCGGTGTACGACATCGGCAACCACTCGCTGGTGCTGTTCGACCGGGGCGACGAGATCGTGGTGCAGGCGGGGCCGGAGGGGATTCGCTTCCTGCTGGTCTCGGGCCGGCCGATCGAGGAGCCGGTGGCGTGGCACGGACCGATCGTGATGAACACGCAGGCGGAGCTGCGGCAGGCGATGAGCGATCTGCAGCAAGGGACCTTCATCCGGCCCTGAGGCTGCGGGTTCTTCGCGACAAGAAAGAAAACGGCGCCCCGGACGAGAGATCGTTCGGGGCGCCGTTATGTTTTCAGGGGATTATTCGGCGGGCGGCGGAGGCGGAGGCGGCGGGTTGCCGGGAGCGGCTGGCGAACGGTGTTCGCCGGGGCCACCCTGGCCATCGCGTCCGCCCTGACCGCCCTGGCCATCGTGGCGGCCGCGGAATCCGTTGGCGCCGTCCATGCGCATGTGCGCCTCCGCACGGTGGGCCTGCAGCTTGGTCCACTGCTCGGGGGTGAGGACGGTGCGGATGCCGAGCAGCATGCGGGCGTTGGCTTTTTCCAGGTCGGCGCGCGCCTGGGCGAGCTTATCGACCTGCGCGAGCACCTGCGCGGTGTCGGGCGGGTTGGCGTCGAGCATCGGCCGGAGCAGGACCTCCTGGCGCTCGACGTTGGCCTTGAGATCGATCAGCTGGAGGCGGCTCTGCTGCAGGATGTCGTCCATCTTCTTCTGCTGCTCGGGGGTGATGGCGATCTGCTGGACGACTGCGGGGTTCTTCCACCACAGGCCGCGGGGCAGGCCACGGAAGCCGCCACGCATGCCGCCGCCTTCCTCACCGGAGCCCATCTCGCGGTGGTCGCCGAAGGGCTGGCCGAAGCCGGGGCCGGGGTTGGGGCCTGGCTGTTGTGCCGAGGCAGTGGAGACGGAGGCGGTGAGGCCAAGCAGGAGTGCGAGGGAAGCGATGCTTTTCTTATTCATGGGTAATCTTCCTTGCGGTGCCTTGGGACGAGATCGGGGCAGAGGACTCATCCTGGGGCGTGGCTGTCGCGGCCGCGGATGAGGAGGAGATTGGATCGGACAGGGGCTCCATGGCCGAGGGGACGTTGGACGAGAGATCGTCGTCGACCTCTTCGAGCAGCGCCTGGTCGGACTCCGGGGCGGCTGCGTCCGGGTGGATCGCCGCCACGACCGCGCTGGCGAGCGTGCAGCGCAGGCTGCTGGTGCAGGCCGCGCGGAACGAGGGTTCCGACGCTGGCCGCGACCACCAGACCGGCGGCGATGGCCCAGACGAACGGCTTTTGATAGAGATGGATGGCCGGGCGCGGAGCCGCCGAGGTGATCGAGCGGAGGTTCACCCGGTTGGGGTAGAGCGACCGGAGCAGCGAGAGCTCCTGGTTGGCGAAGCTGGTGGTGGCGGCCTGAAAGTTGCTCAGCGAGGTCTCGAGCGAACGAAGCTCGGCGGCGCAGAGTGGGCAGGCGCGGAGATGATCTTCCACGACGTGGAAGCCGGAGGTCGTGGTTCGGGTCTTGCCGCCCGGGATGGGGTCGGCCACCGGGGTGATCTCGAGGAGGTGGTCGCAGAGCTGTTCGTGTGTGAGGTGGAAGGTCATGGTTATTCCTTTGCGCTCCCCGGATGCGAGGATCCGGCGGTTCCGCTGTGGCGGGTCCGGATGGTGCCGAGCGCGCGGTAGAGGTGGCTTTTGACGGTGCTGACGGGCAGTCCGGTAACGGCGGCGATGTCGGGAATCTCGAGGCCTTCGACGAAGCGGAGCAGGAAGATCTCGCGCTGGCGGCTGGAGAGCTCGGCGACGGTGTCCCAGATGAGGGCGAGCTGTTCGCTGGCGATCAGGCGGGCCTCGGCGGAGCTGCCCGGTTGCGGAAGATGGGTGGCGACGTCGGCGACATCGACGGCGGTGGCGGCGGCCTTCTTCCAGAAACGGAAGCGGTTGGTGCGGGTGTGATCGCGCAGCAGATTGAGCGCGATGCGCATCAGCCAGGTGTTGATCGAGGAGTCGCCGCGGAAGCTGGCGCGGGCGGTCCAGGCGCGCAGGAAGGTGTCCTGGGTGAGGGAGAGGGCGAGGTCGCGATCGCGCAGCGAGGAGAGCAGGAAGCGGAAGATGCGGGGCTCGTAGAGGGCGACGATGGACTCGAGATCGTCGAAGGGCGTGGAGACCGGCGCGTCGAACGGCGAGGAGGCCTCGGAGGCGCTGGAATGGCTGATGCTGGCGGGATGGAGGGTCTGTTCGAGCATCGTATCCTCTGCTATTACAGACAGACGGGTGGGGCGGTAGGAAGACTACAAGACGGGGAGTTTATTTTGCCGGCGTTTGCCGGCTGGCAAAGCGCGGTATGCTTTTCAGTGCATGCATACGGTCAAGGCAATCTATCCCGGTACGTTCGATCCGCTGACCAATGGGCATCTCGACCTGATTGCGCGGGGCGCGAAGATCGTCGATGAGCTGGTGGTGGCGATTCTGAGAAACAGCGAGAAGGGAACGCCCCTGTTCACGGTGCCGGAGCGCGAGGAGATGATCTTCGAGGCGACGCGGCAGTTTGGCAACGTGTCGGTGATCACATTCAATGGGCTGTTGGTGGACTGCGCCCGGCAGCAGGGGGCCAAGGCGGTGCTGCGCGGCATCCGCGCCATCTCCGACTACGAGTACGAGATCCAGATGGCGATGATGAACCGCAAGCTCGATCCGGAGCTGGAGACCCTGTTCATGATGCCGGCGGAGAAGTACACCTATGTGAGCTCGCGGCTGATCAAGGGCGTGTACCGGCTGGGTGGGGATGTGTCGGAGCTGGTGCCGCCGCTGGTGATGGAGCGGCTGCGGGCGAAGGCTCCGGTGCAGGCCTGATGGAGGACGCGGGAGCGGTCGGGCCTGAGCATTCAGGAACAGTTTGGGCAGATCGATATCTATGTCTTCGATCAGATTCTGCGTGGGAACATCGCGCCGGGGATGCGGGTGCTCGACGCCGGCTGCGGGTATGGGCGGAATCTGGTGTATCTGCTGCGCGCGGGCTGCGAGGTGTTCGCGGTGGACGCGAACCCGAGGGCGTCGAGCATGTGCGCCAGTTGGCGGCACAGCTGGCGCCGGGGCTGCCGGCGGAGAACTTCCGCGTGGGCGCGATCGAGCGGATGGAGTTTCCGGACGACTTCGCGGATGTGGTGATCTGCAACTCGGTGCTGCACTTTGCGCGGGATCAGGAGCAGTTCCTGGCGATGGTGGAGGAGCTGTGGCGGGTGCTGCGGCCGGGCGGGCTGCTGTTCTGCCGGCTGGGATCGCGGATCGGGATGGAGTTCGAGCGGCTGCGCGAGAACATCTACCGGATCGGCGACGGATCGGAGTGGTTCCTGGTGGATGAGGAGACGCTGCTGGGGCTCACCCGGAGAGCTGGGCGGCGTGATGGTGGATCCGCTGAAGACGACCATCGTGCAGGACTATCGCTGCATGACGACCTGGGTGCTGCGGAAGCGGCGGTAGATTCTTGTAGCCTCGGAGCCAAGGCGGACGAGGAACGGCTTTATCTCCCGGGCCAAATCTGAAAGACTAGGGGCATGAGCACAGCCACTGCCACCAAAGTGTTTGCGGACCGGATCGGCCGCATCGAAGTGTCGGCCACCATGGCCATTACCGCAGCTGCCCTGAAGTTGAAGTCCGAAGGGATCGATCTGGCGGACTTCGGGGCGGGCGAGCCGCATTTTGCGACGCCGCGGCACATCAAGGACGCCGCGATCGAGGCGATCGAGAAGAACATCACCCGCTATACGGCGGTGGCCGGAACGCCGGAGGTGCGGCGGGCGATTGTGGAGCGCCACGCGGCGGACTTTGGCACCAACTACACGCCCGAGGAGTGCGTCTTCACGACCGGCGGCAAGCTGGCGCTGTTCAACGCGATCCAGGTGCTGGTCGATCACGGCGACGAGGTGATTCTGCCGGTGCCGTTCTGGGTCTCCTTCAAGGACATCATCCAGTACGCGGGCGGCGTGGTGGTTCCCGTGGTCAGCCGCGAGGAGGAGAACTTCCGCATCACCGCGCAGATGATCGAGGCGGCGATTACGCCGAAGACCAAGGTGATCATCCTGAATACGCCGTCGAATCCCTCGGGCGCGGTGGTCGCGCCGGAGGATCTCGAGGCGATCGTTCGGCTGGCGCACAAGCACGGGCATCTTCGTGCTGCTCGACGAGTGCTATGTCTATCTGAACTACACCGGGCAGATTGTGAGCGGCGGCTCGTTCACCGACTGCAAGGAGCATGTGATCGTGCTGGGATCGCTGTCGAAGACCTACGCGATGACCGGCTGGCGCGCGGGCTTTGCGCTGGGACCGAAGGCGGTGATCGCGGCGATGAGCAAGCTGCAGTCGCAGAGCACGTCGAACACGGCGAGCATGGTGCAGACGCGCGTCGATCGCCGCGGTGCATCGGATCGCAGGAGTGCGTGGCGGAGATGCGCGCCGACTACATCAAGCTGCGCGACCGCGTGCTCGCAGGGCTTCAAGACGATTCCCGGGCTGACCTGCACGGTGCCGCAGGGCGCGTTCTATGTGTACCCGAATGTGAAGCAATTTATCGGCAAGGGCGGAATCACCTCGGCGACCGATCTGGCGGCGAAGCTGCTGAGCGAGGCGCATGTGGTGGTGGTTCCGGGCGAGGCGTTTGGCACCACGGAGCACATTCGTCTGTCGTACGCGGTCTCGCACGATGTGATCGACGAAGGCGTGAAGCGGATGCGGGAGTACTTCGCGAAGCTGAGCTAAGCGGCTCAGCGTCGGACGGAAGTGTCACGGGCCGGGTCGGTGGAGCAGCGCAAGCAGCGGAACGATCCCGGCCCGGACGACTGCAACATCTACGCTTGATCGAGGGTTATGCCGGAAGCAACGAAGCAGTCTGCGACGCCGTTTGCGCCGGTGATTTTGGCGGGCGGCAGCGGGACGCGTTTTTGGCCGCGGAGCCGGCGGAACCGCGCCAAGCAGGTGTTGGCGCTCGATGGCGAGCAGACGATGATCCAGCAGACGGTGGATCGTCTGCTGCCGCTGGCGAACCCCGAGGACATCTGGGTGATCACCAACGAGCTGCTCGACGCGGTGATCGGCGAGCAGCTGCCGAGCGTGGCGCGGGATCATATTCTCAGCGAGCCGGCGGCGCGGAACACGGCTCCGGCGTGCGCGCTGGCGGCGTTTCTGCTGGAGAAGCGGTCGCCGGAGACGGTGATCGGGATCTTTCCCGCGGACCACGTGGTGAAGAACGGCTCGCGCTTCGGCGAGGTGATTCGGGCAGCGGTGGCGCTGGCCGCGAGCGGCCCGAAGATCGTCGTGCTGGGCGTCTCGCCGACGCGAGCAGAGACCGGATACGGTTACATCGAGCAGGGCCGCTTCGTCGATGCGCGCTGGCGGCGTCGACTCGAGGGCTGCGAAGGGCTGCGCGTGCGCCGCGTGAAGCGGTTCACGGAGAAGCCGGACCCGGAGCGCGCCGAGGAGTTTGTGCGCTCGGGGAACTACGCGTGGAACAGCGGCATCTTCATCTGGAGCGCGCGGACGCTGGCCGATGCGATCCGCGAGCACTGCCCGGCGATCGCGCCGCATCTGGAGAAGATCGCGGCGGCCTACGGCACGCCGGAGTTCGAGGCGGTCTTCGCCGAGGTGTATCCGCAGTGCCAGAACATCTCGATCGACTATGCGGTGCTGGAGCCGCGCTCGGCCAAGGGCGAGCTGGCCAGCGAGATCTACTGCCTGCCGGCGGACTTTGGCTGGAACGATCTGGGCTCGTGGGCGTCGCTGCATGAGCATCAGGCGACGCGGCCGGAGTTCTCCGGGCGCACCGATGCGAATGTGATCGACAGCGCGCAGCGATGTGGTGATCGAGTCGCGCGGCAACTATGTCTATGCGCCGGGCAAGATGGTGGTGCTGGTCGGCGTCGACGATCTGGTGGTGGTCGAGACCGACGACGCGCTGCTGATCACGACGCGCGGCGCGGTCGCAGGATATCGGCAAGGTGGTCAAGACGCTGTCGGAGACCGGACAGGAAGAGCTGATCTAGCAGCTATGAGCTGAGATGAAGACGGGTATGAGCGAGATCAAAAGTGTGGTGAAGTTCGGCACCGACGGCTGGCGCGGCATCATCGCCGACGACTTTACCTATGCCAATGTGCGCGTGGCGGCGCGAGCGATCGCGCACTACGTGCTGGCGCACGAGGACGCGGCGCGCGGCGTCTGCATCGGGTATGACACGCGCTTCGGCTCGCGGTCCTTTGCGCAGGTGGTGGCCGAGGTGCTGGCCGCGGCGGGCATTCCGGTGCTGCTGGCCGCGGAGATCACGCCGACGCCGGCGCTCTCCTATGCGGTGCGCGAGCGCGGCGCGGCGGGCGGCGTGATGATCACTTCGAGCCACAATCCCGCGCGAGTGGAACGGCGTGAAGTACAAGGCCAGCTACGGCGGCTCGGGCAAGCCCGTCGATCATGGCGGCGATTGAGAAGTATCTGGACAAGCCGCTGCCCGCGGCCGAGGCGCCGGCGCACGATCGAAGCCGTCGACTTCAACCCCGACTACATCGCCGCGATCGCGCGGTTCGTGGACCTCGAGGCGATTCGCAGCTCCGGTTACAAGTTCCTGATCGACTGCATGTACGGCGCCGGGCGCGGCGTGATCGCGGGCATCTTCGCGCGCGCCGGCGTGCCGTTTGTCGAGATGCGCAGCGAGATCAACCCGCGTTTCCGGGCATCAATCCGGAGCCGATCCTGCCGCATATCGCGGCGACGCAGCAGCGCGTGGTCGCGGAGAAGTGCGACGCCGGGCTTGATCACCGACGGCGATGCGGACCGCATCGGCGCGGTCGATGAGCACGGCAACGTGGTCGACGCGCACAAGATCTTCGCCATCCTGCTGCAGTGGCTGCTCGAGCGCAAGGGCTGGCCGGGCGATGTGACGCGCGCCTTCAACACCACCAAGATGCTGGACCGCATCGCGGCCAAGCACGGGCGCACGCTGCATGAGCACGGCATCGGCTTCAAGTATGTCTGCGACCTGATGCTCGAAAAGGAGATCCTGATCGGCGGCGAGGAGTCGGGCGGCGTCGGCATCAGCCGGCATCTGCCGGAGCGCGACGGCCTGCTGAACTCGCTGCTGCTGGCGCAAGTGATGGCCGACGAGAGGCAAGACGCTGGGCGAGCTGGTCGCGGCGCTGCAGGCGGAGTTCGGCGAGCACCAGTATGGCCGCATCGACATGCACATCGACGACCGGCTGAAGCAGTCGGCGATTGCGCGCGCCGCGTGCCATCCAGGCGGGCGAGCACGTTCGCCGGGATGAAGGTGCTGCGCGTGGAGACGCTGGACGGCATCAAGTTCTTCCTGGAGAACCCGGCCTGCGCGGGCAAGCCGAACGCCGCCGAGACCTGGCTGCTGCTGCGCGCCTCCGGCACCGAGCCGCTGCTGCGCGTCTACTGCGAAAGCTGCTCGGTGGAGTCGGTGAACCGCGTCCTCGACGCCGCAAAGAAATTTGTGCTCGAAGGCTAACAATCTGGAGGGATAGCGATCATGACGACGAGCTACGAACTGCGGGATGAGGAACGTCTGACGATCGTCGGGATCAGCGATCGGGTGTCGAATGCGGAGCCCCAGAAGATCGGCGATCTGTGGCGCAGGTTTCATGCGATGGGCGACGGCAACGCCATCCCGGGACGCATCAGTGACGCGGCGTACGGCGTCTACTGCGAGTACGCAGGCGACTACACGCAGCCCTTTACGGCGGTGGTCGGCTGCGCGGTCGAGCCGGATGCGGCGGTTCCCGAGGGGATGCGGAAGGTCGTCATCGAGGCGGGGCGATTCGCCGTCTATCAGCCGCAGGGAGAGATGCCGCACGGGGTGTTTGAGACCTGGGCGGAGATTTGGGCGACGCCGCTCGAGCGCAGGTACCAGGCGGACTACGACCGCTATGGCGGAGGCAAGCCGGTGGAGATTCACGTGGGGGTTCGGTGAAGGTAGAGACGAAGGGTATTTTGTTCGATATGGATGGGGTGCTGATCAGCTCCATCGGCTCGGTGGTGCGGTGCTGGCGGCGTTGGGCGGCGAGGTACGACGTGCCGAATGCCGAGCAGTTCGAGGTTCCCCATGGCATGCGCGCGATCGAGATTATTCGCTCGCTGCGGCCGGATCTGGACGAGGCCGGAGTGCTCGAAGGGCTGCGCGTGATCGAGGACATGGAGATTGAGGACACCGACGACCTGACGGTGCTGCCCGGAGTGCGGGCGCTGCTCGAGTCGATTCCGCCGGAGCGCTGGGCGATCGTGACCTCGGCCACGCAGCGGCTGCTGCTGGGACGGCTGAAGGTGGCGGGGCTGCCGGTGCCGTCGCGGATTATCTCGGCCGATATGGTCGAGCGCGGCAAGCCGGATCCGGAGCCATACCGGCGCGGCGCGGAGCTGCTGGGGTATCGGCCGATCGACTGCGTCGTGGTGGAGGATGCTCCGAGTGGAGCGCAGGCGGGCGCGGCAGCGGGATCTCCGGTGCTGGGCGTGCTGGGCACGCATCGCGGTCGAGGAGCTGACAGCGTGCACCTGGGTGGTGCCCTCGCTCGAGGCGTTGACGGTTACGGCGAAGGCGAACTCGCTGGAGCTGGAGTTTGTGCCGGTGGGCGAAGTCTAGAGCTTTAGCGAGGGCGGGCGAAGAGCCTTGCGTCCCACGCGACGGGCTCGGGCGCGGTGGCACGGATCGCGTGGGAAGTCCGGGTGGTCGGGGTTGAGCAGCACGTTGACCTCCCGGCCCTGAAGCACGACGCTGGGGACGAGCAGGACGGCGGAGCGTCGCTCCTCGAGCCATCGATCCCCGAAGCGGCGGCTGGCGACGAGATCTTCGTTGGCCCAGCCTTCAAGATCGTGGCTGGCGAGGGCTTCGCGCGGCAGATCGTCGGGGATGTGGATCTCGATGGCGGCGTGGGTCTTCGGAACGACGCCGAGGTTGGCGTGGACCAGGACCTCGAGCGAGCGCCCCGGCGTAGGTCTGGGCGGCGTAGATCACGCGCTTGCCGGGGGAGTTCCAGCGGCCTCCAAGAGGAAGGCGCCGGTGGGATCGAAGATGGGGTGGCGGCGGTCCGCGATGCGGAAGGCGATCATTTAGCGCAGGCAGGCCGTAGAAGAGCTTGTCGAGGATGGCTTCGACGGAGCGGGCGCCGAGTTCGGTCTTGGCGGCGGCGAGCGGGGTGCGGCCTTGCAGCTCGGGGTGCGGCTGATTCATCCATGCGCGGGCCTGCTCGGGGTCGTCCCAGGCGTACTCGGCGGCGGCGAGCACGCGGGCGAGGCGCTCGGTACGCTCGCTGGCGTGGAGCGAGATGCGGCCCTTGGTGCGCTTCCAGGTGGCGGAGGGGACGACCTGATCGCGGATCGTGCGGGCGTCTTTGAGGTTCAGGGCGATGCGGGAGACGACGCGGACGACCGACTGCTTGGAGAGGCCGCGGGCGATGGCGTCGTCCAGCTCGGCCATCGTCTGAACCTCATTCTGGAGGCCGAGAATATCTGCGATGGCGCGGGGTGCGATCATGGCCGGACTCTCCTGGGATCAGTATATCCCTAGTCTCGGTGGCTCATCTGGATCTTCAATTGCTGAAGGAGGGCTTCGACGCGGTGAAGATCCTCTTCGGTGTCGACGCCGATGGTGTCGTGCTCGGTGGGGGAGACGTAGAGGTTGAAGCCGTTTTCGAGCAGGCGCAGCTGCTCGAGGCGCTCGGTGCGTTCGAGCGGGCTCGGTGGGAGCTCGGCGAAGCGGTGGAGCGCGTCGCGGCGATAGGCGTAGAGCCCGATGTGCTTCCAGTAGTCGGGATGGCTGGCGTCGCGGTCGTAGGGGATGGTGGCGCGGGAGAAGTAGAGGGCGCGGCCATCGGCGGCGGTGACCACCTTGACCGCGTTGGGGTTGGCGATGTTCTCCGCGGTGCAGCGCACCTTCAGCGTGGTGACATCGACATGGGCAGCAGAGAACGGCGCCAGCAGCGCGGTGAGGTGCTCGGGCTGGAGCATCGGCTCGTCGCCCTGGATGTTGACGTAAATCTCGCACCCCGGTAAGGAATGCGCTGGGCGATGGCGTGGACGCGGTCGGTGCCGCTCGGGAGCTCGGGCGAGGTGAGCTCGACGGGCCAGCCGTTGGCGCGGCAGAGCGCGGCGATCTCCTCGGCGTCGGTGGCGACGACGACGTGGTCGAGCTGGGGGCAGGCGCGGGCGGCCTCGTACACCCAGGCGAGCATGGGGCGGCCGGCGATCTCGCGCAGGATCTTGCGCGGCAGGCGGGTGGAGGCGAGACGGGCGGGGATGACGCCGAGGGTTTTGATCGTTGTGTCGGGCATGTGATTCAGCTTCCGTTACAGAATATTGACGGCGCGGGCGGCGAGCAGCACGACGGTGGCGAAGGAGATCAGGGACTGGATCATCATCAGCGACTTGGCCCAGCGCGACAGCACGGGGCAGTCGGTGGGGGAGAAGGCGGTGCTGGTGTTGAAGGCGAGGAAGAGGTAGTCGATGAAGCCGGGCGTCCAGCAGGCCTCGCCCATCTCGCGCCGGCTGGCGGGGTCGAGGGTCATCTGCGGAAAGAGGAAGGCGCCGTCGGTCTGGGCGCCGCGCAGCTCGCGGGCGTGGGGGCCGCCGGCGTCGAGCCGCCAGTACCAGGACGCGAAGACGAGGATGTTGGTCAGCCACAGCGCGCCGGCCGAGCGCAGCAGGTCGTGCGGGCTCTCCGTGTGCGAGGGCAGCGCGTCGACGAGCAGGTAGAGCGACCAGCTCATGTCCAGGGTGACGATGCCGGTGAGGAGATGGCCGAAGATCCGGTTGAGGCCCTGGTTGTCGGTGTAGTGGGACCAGACGGTGGGGATCATCAGGATGCCGACGACGGTGATCAGCAGCCAGTTGGGGCCGACCGAGAGATTCTCGGGAAGGGCGAAGTGCAGGCCGCCGACGGCAAGCAGCGCGACCATGGCGGGCCAGCGTGGTTCTCGGGAGCGGGGAGCCGCGTGCGCGGCGGAGGTCGTGATGGGATCCATAGAGTCGGGCAGCTTCCATCATGCCCTGCGCAGGCAGCGCGAGCAAGCGAAGAGCGGCAGGGAAGCAGCGTGTGATCGAGAATGCACAGGGGGGCGTTTACCCGAGGCGAAGAATCAAGTATCATTGGACTTGGCTGTAAGGGAGCGTTTGCTTCCTGCCTCGGGAGCCCTTCCTGAGGCGTAGACAGTCACCCACACCGGGCGGTGTAGCTCAGATGGTTAGAGCGACGGACTCATAACCCGTAGGTCGACAGTTCGATTCTGTCCACCGCCACCAAGCAAACTATCCAGAAAAATAGACATAATGGGCGTCAATCCACGTCCAGAATCCGTACAACGTACAAAGCCGTCGTGTCTCGAATGACCCTTCTGCGGTAAAAGAAAGCCCTCGCCAACTGACGAGGGCGGGCACACCATGATGACCGAATTCAAACCTTCGACTGGCCTTGGAGTCCACCACACCTGTTCGTGATTCTCAGCAGCCGCTGAAGGAGACGAACGCCCCAAGCGAAGAGGGGAGAGTCGGGGTGAAGGGTTCGAACGGAAAGGCTTGCGACGTGTTGAAGCCTGCGGCCGTGGCAGCGTTGAAGTCCACAAAGGGTTGGAGTGCGGCCAGCGCCTGGTTGATCGACGTCCAACACAACGTTCTTTCGTAGCCGTTGTTGTTTGGAGGGGCGACACTCTCAGAGACTCCCTGGATGCCGGTTATGGCGCTAATCGGACCGCCAAACGCCGCGGTCACGTCAGGACCCACGACCCGTGCGAGGGTACGGTGATCGCTCTCGATGCCCATGATGCGTGCGGCGGTGACGCGCAGATTGCGGGTGCTGAAGTTACGCACGCCGACAAGATAGGCCGCGATGAATGCGTCCTCCAGGGTGACCAGAACGTTGAGCGTGGTCTGGGCGTCGGAGAACATCTTGGGTGGATAGAAGAATTGGGTGAAGGGTGTGGACTGGTCGGTGACCGACTGCTCAAGAAGGTAGTGGGACATCTCCTCCTGGAGGGCGGCGCTCAGGTAGCCCTGATCATCGGATGGGATCTGCTGGAAGAACGGGAGCTATGTTGATGATATTGGAGTACGTGGTGACGGCGAGAGCCTCGGCGACCTCTGCGGCGACGAGGATGTCGCGATCACCCTTCTTGAGATGATCGTGTTCCCACTGCAGGCTGTCCGAGTCCTCCTGCGGCTGCTCTGCCGAGCCTACGGAGGTGAGTCCGCCCAGAGTGGCGAGGGTTGCGGCCCCGGCAATCGCGGAACCTTTGAGGAACGACCGTCTGGAAGACCCTGACTGGTTGTCTTCGGCCGAGTGGATGACTTCGATTTCGTTTGATGTATTCATCGCTTTGCGTCTCCTCGTTCGATTCCAGGAGGGTCATCTGTTCTTAGTCTCTGTGGAGGAAGGGGTCTGTCGGGACTCTCCTAGTTGGATTGATTACGGCCCAGCATCTGGATGGATGTTGCGCGCAGGATTATTTGGGGGAGATGCGCTCGACTAGGTTGCGGATGTCAGCGTGGAGCGTCGAACCCAATGTTCGATTCTGTCCACCGCCACCATGCGCTTCTCGCGCTTCCTTTCATTTCCCACAGATTCGAGAGTATGATTCAGGCAATCCCTGCTTTGCCTCGGCTGCGGCCAGGCGCTACCGGGATTGGCGAGCCCGCGTCTAACTGAACGCGTTAACTGAAAATGAGCGTTGCGTGGTGCGAGTCGAGTCCGCACCGGCGCTCTGGAGAAGATTCCGACCTATGCCGAAGAGTTCAAAGATCGTTTTACTTGCCGTCTCCGTCGCCCTCGTCTTGATGATCTTTCTCGGGGTCAACTCGAGCGGGGTCCGTGCGGCGTCGGCGGATCAGGACGGGGCATATCGGCAGATCAATGTGTACAGCGAGGTGCTGCAGCACATCCAGAGCGATTATGTAACCGATCCCAACATCGGCACGGTGACCAACGGCGCGCTGCGCGGCCTGGCGGAGTCGCTCGATGCGGACTCGAGCTACCTGACGCCCGAAGACTACAAGGTGTACAAGGCCGACACCAACCGCGCCGGCAAGGCGCAGGTGGGGATGAATGTCTCCAAGCGCTATGGCTACGCGACCGTGGTGTCGGTGGTCCCGGGTGGTCCGGCGGACAAGGCGAGCCTGGTCGATGGCGACATCCTCGAGGCGATCAACGGACAGGACACGCGCAACATCTCGCTGGCGATGATCCAGCTGATGCTGGAAGGGCAGCCCGGCACCGAGGTGACCGTGTCGGTGGTGCGTCCGCGCCGCGCCGAGCCGGAGAAGCTGGTGATGACGCGCACGGCGGCGCCGGTTCCCGCGGTGCAGGACACCATGTATGACGGCTCGAGCATCCTCTATCTGAAGCCCGAGATTCTGGACCACGAGCACGTGCAGCAGATCGAGACCAAGCTGAAGGGCATGTCCCACGCCGGCAACAAGAAGGTTCTGCTGGATCTGCGCGACGTGGCCGCGGGCGATATGGCCGAGGCGACCCGGCTGGCGAACTTCTTCCTCAAGACCGGAACCATCGGCACCCTGGAAGGCCAGCGCTTCGAGAAGCAGACCTTCACCGCCGATCCGTCGAAGGCCATCGTCCCGACCGCGCCGATGGTGGTGCTGGTGAATCATGGAACGGCGGGTCCGGCGGAGCTGGTGGCCGGGGCGCTGCTCGACGACAAGCGCGCCGACCTGGTCGGCGAGCACACCTTCGGCGAGGGCGCGCAGCAGAAGACCTTCGAGCTTCCCGATGGCGCGGCGCTGATCCTGTCGGTGGCGAAGTACGAGTCGCCTTCGGGCAAGAAGCTGCAGGATGACGGCGTGACGCCGGGCGTTCTGGTGGCCTCGGCGGTGCCCGATGAGGAGGAGGCTCCGGTGGAGCAGCTGGGGCCGGGAACGGCGCAGGGAACCACCGCGCCGCTGAAGAAGCCGACGGCGACGGTCGATGACCAGCTGAACAAGGCATTGGATCTGCTGAAGAGCAAAGCGGCGTAGCTTCGATCTCGCTTTGCTGGACATGGCCCCGGTTCTCTCCTGAGAGCTGGGGCTTTTGCTTGTTCCGTCCTAGAAATTCCTTATGCGACGCAGGGGTCGCCTCGCAAGGCACTGGGAAAATTTTGCCCAGTGGCTGCGTGCTATCGTGAAATTGCCGTGCCAAAGATTGTCATCAAGCGCAACACCAAGACCGACCCGACGTGGACGGCAAGCCTGAGGCGGGATCCGCAACCTGGCCGTGGGGCTGCCGCGGATCGGTCGGACGGTCTGGTGTGGCCGAGCCGGAGACCCAGCGGCGCCGGCGGGTGGCGCGAGTCACGTTCTATGTGCTGCTGGGGCTCTCCTCGCTGTTTGGCGTCATGTGCGGCCTGATGCTGGTCTACTCGGTCGACCTGCCGCAGATGGACGACCTGGTCCGATACCGTCCCGAGACGACGACCGAGCTCTACGACATCCACGGCCGGATCTTCGGCTCGTTCGCGCTGGAGCGCCGGGTCGTGGTGCCCTATACGGACTTCCCGCCGGTGCTGCGCGAGGCCATCATCTCCATCGAAGACAAGAGCTTCGAGAGCAACTGGGGCGTGAATCTCTTCCGCGCGGTGGGCGCGGCGTACCGCGACCTGCATGCGCAGGGCAAGTCGCAGGGCGCCTCCACGCTGACCATGCAGCTGGCGCGCAATCTCTTCCTCTCGTCGGAGAAGACCTACGGCCGCAAGTTCCAGGAGATCTTCCTCTCGATGCAGATCGAGCGCCGGTTTACCAAGGACCAGATCTTCGCGCTCTATGCGAACCAGATCTACCTCGGCCACGGAACCTACGGCTTCGAGGCCGGGGCGGAGTTCTACTTCAACAAGCATGTGAAGGAGCTGACGCTGCCCGAGGCGGCGCTGCTGGCCGCGCTGCCCAAGGGGCCGGAGTACTACTCGCCGCTGCGCAATCCGGATCGCGCGCTGCGCCGCCGCAATCTGGTCCTGTCGGAGATGCTGCACGACCGCAAGATCACCGAGGCGCAGGCCGCCGCCGCCGAGGCGGCCCCGCTGGGGCTGCATATCGAGGCTCCGGCCGAACAGCGAGGCGCCGTACTTCGTCGAAGAGGTCCGTCGCCAGCTTGAGAAGGAGTACGGCGTCGGAGGCGGTCCACGGCGCGGGGCTGCGCGTGGACACGACGCTCGATCTCGATCTGCAGCGCGTCGCCAACCAGGCGGTGCTCGACGGCACGGCGGCGTACGAGCGGCGCCACGGCTGGAAGGGCAATCTGCAGAATGTCGTACTGGCCGGCCTCGACGCGACGATCTACCGGCATCCCGACTGGACCCAGCCGGTGGTTCCCGGAAGCTACTTCCACGCGCTGGTCACCGAGCGTGACGCCGTCGCGCGTGACGCTGAAGATCGGCGACCACCGCGCGGTGCTGACGCACGAAGGACTGGGCGTGGACCGAGTTCCCCACGGCGGACAGCTTCCTGCGCAACGGCGATCTGGTCTACGTGAAGATCGCGGGCGAGCAGGGCGATGGCACGATGCATGCCTCGCTCGAGCAGGACTCGGGCGTGCAGGCGTCGATGATGGCCGTCGACAACTCCACCGGCGAGGTGGTGGCGATGGTGGGCGGCAGGGACTTCGCCCTCTCGCAGTTCAACCGCGCCACGCAGTCGGAGCGGCAGGTCGGGCTCCTCGTTCAAGCCGTACGTGTACACGACGGCGATCGAGGCGGGCGCCAAGCCCTCGGACATCATCGTCGATGGCCCGACGACCTTTTCGACCCCGAGCGGGCCGTATACCCCGCACAACTACGAGGCCGACTACAAGGGCGCGATGACGCTCGAGAACGCCTTCGCCGAGTCGCGCAACATTCCCGCGCTGAAGCTGGCGGACCGGGTGGGCATTCGCAAGGTGATCGCCACCGCGCACCGCTTCGGCGTCACCAGCGACATTCCCGCCTTTCTGCCGGTCGCGATCGGCGCGGCGGACATCACGCTGGCCGAGCAGGTGGGAGCCTACAGCGTCTTTCCCAACGACGGCATCCGCATCGAGCCGCACTACATCCGGCGCGTGACGCAGTCGGATGGCATGCCGCTGGACGACGCCGCCGGCGGCGGTGACCGAGGTGATCTCGGTCGACACGGCGCGGACGATGATGCAGCTGCTGCAGGCGGTGGTGTCGGGCGGCACCGGCGCGACGGCGTCGCAGCTGCACCATCCGCTCGGCGGCAAGACGGGAACGACGAACAACTTCACCGACGCGTGGTTCCTCGGCTTCTCGCCGTCGGTGACCTGCGGGACGTGGATCGGCTTCGACGACCGGCAGTCGCTGGGCGACAAGGAGACGGGCGCGCGGGCGGCGCTGCCGATGTGGATGGACTTCATGCGCGCGGCGATCGCGAACAAGCCGAACGAGACCTTCGCGACGGCCGGGGCTCCGAAGAAGGCGCTGGATGCTCCGGCGATGGCGGCGGCCTCCGAGGCCGGTGCAAAGCCCCATCCGCAGCCGCGTCCGGCGGCGGTTCCGCAGCAGAACGCCGACGCTCCGACGAAGCTGTGACGAATCCCGCGAAGAATCCCCCGCTGAATCCTGCGAAGGGTACGCCGGCACCTGTCGGCTCCGAAGCCGGCTCCGCAGGCACCCTCCGGAGTGTCGGCGTCTCGCGCGGCTATCGTGCCGGTGCGGCCGGGAGTTTCGCGGTCTTCGCGGTCAGTAACCGGCACAAATTGAAGTAGCGGCGGGCGCGCTGGACGTCGCGGCCGATCTGCTCGCGCAGCGCCTCGGGGTTGGGCCAGCGCATCTCGGGCCGAAGACGGTGCAGAAACGCGAGTTCGAGCGGCGTCTCCTCCGTCAGTTCGATCGGATGGAAGTTGAGCAGGTGCGACTCGACGGTGAAGGAGTCCTCGCCGAAGGTCGGGCGATTGCCGACATTGGTCACCGCCTCGAAGGTCTCGGCCGCGTCGCCGTCGCCGACGGTCAGCGTGGTGATGTAGACGCCGTGCGCCGGCAGCAGCTCAGGATACGGCGCGAGGTTGATGGTGGGCACGGTGTAGCGCGTGCCGTAGCCGCGGCCCGAGGCCGGCGTGCTGAGGATCGTGAAGGGGCGGCCGAGCAGGGTGCGGGCGCTGCGGACGTCGCCGCTGGTGATGCAGTGGCGGATGCGGCTGGAGGAGACGACATGCCCGCGCAGGCTGCGCGGGGTGTAGACGCGCACCGCGAATCCGAGCTCGCGGCCGAGCTGTTCGAGGCCATCGATGCCGGCCTCGGCCTGGTAGCCGAAGCGGAAGTTCTCGCCCTCGTGGACCTCGATGGCGTGGACGGCCTGGTGCAGCACCTGATCGGCAAACTCGCGCGCGGTGAGGCGCGAGAAACGCTCGTCAAAGGGCAGCACCAGCGTGGCGTCGATGCCGGTGGCGGCGAGCAGGCGCAGCTTCTCGCGGCAGCGGCGTGATCAGCGGCTGACGCCAGCTGCGGGCGCAGGACGCGCGCCGGGTGGGGATCGAAGGTGATGGCGAGCGAGCCGACGCCGAGCGCCTTGGCGCGGGCGATGACCTCGGCGATCACCCAGCGGTGGCCGCGATGCACGCCGTCGAAGTTGCCGATGGTCGCGACGACGGGGCCGAACGGCGGTGGGAAGCTCGGAGAGATGGCGATAGATCTTCATGCGGCTGTACTTGTTTCCGGATACTGGTTCCGTGATCTCGAACTCGACCTGCAGGCCGTCGTAGGCGAGCTGGATGTGCGGCGGCAGCGCGGCGTTGGTGGGGCCGTGGTCGAGGTCGTGGCTCATGTGGGTGAAGAGGGCTCGCCGGGGCTTGAGCTGCTCGACCAGCCGGATGGAGTTCTCGAGATGGGAGTGGGTCGGGTGCGGCTCGCGGCGCAGGGCGTCGAGGATGAGCAGGTCGAGATCCTGGAGCAGCGGAACGCTCTCCTCGGGGATCGCGCTGGTGTCGGTGAGATAGGCGGCGCGCCGAAGCGGAAGGCGCTGATCCGCTGCTTGCCGTGCAGCACGGGGATGCGGCGAAAGCAGGCGCCGAAGAGATCGACGCCGGCGCCCGGCGTCTCGTCGAGGCGGTGCATCTGCACGCGCGCGCTGGTGGCGTAGCGGTTCACCGGATGGAAGGTGTAGGAGAAGATGCGCTCGATGGCGGAGGCGGTGGCGTCGTCGGCGTAGAGCGGCAGCGCCGCCGTTGACGCCGAAGCTGAGCGGGCGCAGGTCGTCCATGCCCGAGGATGTGGTCGGCGTGGCCGTGGGTGTAGAGGACGGCATCGACGCGGCGCAGATCTTCGCGGATGGCCTGCGCATGGAAGTCCGGGCCGGTGTCGATGACGACGGTGTGGCCGTCGTAGTCGATGCGCACCGAGGGGCGTGTGCGGCGGTTGCGCGGATCGCCGGTGGGCGAGACCGCGGAGACGCAGACGGCGCACGGGCACCCGATGGTTGGGACGCCCATCGAGGTGCCGGTGCCGAGGAAGGTAAGGGTCGCGAGCATGCGTTGGCGGTCTGTCGTGCAAGAGGCCGAGCGGGTTACCGGACGGACGAGCGGAGCGGTGAACCCGGGAGGCTGAACTTACCGGGACTGCGAACTACCGGACGATGCTGGGGCCGAAGCCGGGCGCGGCGACGGAGCTCCCGGCGCGCCGGGCGGCGGGTTCTTGGCGGCCGAGGAGCGGGCCAGCGCCTGGGTGATCTCGAGGAAGCCCGAGGCGCAGCTCGAACAGCGCGCTGTCGATCAGCGCGCGACTCGCTCGCAGCTCAGGTTTCCCTTGGTCTTTTCGGCGACGATGGTGAGCATGTCGATGCTCTGGCGCGCGCCCATCAGGTCGACCTGCGGGTTCTGGCCCTCGGGCGTGGCGCCGCCCAAGCTGCATGATGGCGGTCATATAGACGGACTGGACGAGGCGCTCGAAGCTCATCTCGGGCGCGTGCTCCATGCCGGGATTGGCGGCGCGGATGGCGAGGTCGAGGCGTTCGGCGGTGGCGTCGATAGGCGAGCTTGGACTGCTCCATCTGCTCGTCGGTGGGCGGCGGCGGCATCTCGGGCTCGGTGGCGGCGACGGGGGTTCGGGCGCGGCGGCGGCCTGATGGGCGCGGCTCGCGGGCGTCGCTGCGCCTGCTGGCGCTCCTGCTGGCGCTTCGCGTTCCTCGGCGCTGCGCGCTCCTCCCGGCTCTCCTGGGACTCCTGGCGGGGCTCGCCGTCGAGGTTGAACTTGCGGCGATCGGTTACGACGAAGGGAATGGTTTTTTCGGCCATAGGAAACACTCTTTCAGAAAGCGATGGAATAGGGAACGGGCCGTACGTGAGATCTTAGCCCAAGAGATCAGAATGCCAGAAGTGGAGCGGGTTTCAGCCACTCCGTGAGCCCGTCAGGCAGCTCACCTGTGGACGTCGGCTTCGCGGAAACGGGACGGTGATGGGCGTGGCCTCGCCGCCGGGGTAGTCAAGCGCAAGGCCGCGCTCGAGTGCCTCGCGCCGGACATACCCGAGGGCCAGCTGGACGGAGCCGGTGGCCAGCGGAATGGTGCGGGCGCTGGTGATCTCGCCCACCGGCTTGCCTTCGGCCTCAAGCGCGGTGCCGGCGCGTCGCAAGCTCGCCGGTGAGCCGGAAGGCGTGGAAGGTGCGATGCACGTTGCCGCGCGAGCGAATGCGCTCGACGATCTCCTGGCCGAGGTAGCAGCCCTTGGCAAAGTGCAGCGCGCGCGTCTGTTCGGTCTCCTGCGGCAGCTCGCGCTCGCGAATATCGACCCCATAGCGCGGGGTGCCTTCGAGAAGGCGGAGCTGCTCGAGCGTGTCGGCGTCGACCGGCACCGCTGCGGCGGCGGCCAGGGCCTCGCCGAGAGCCTGCGCGGCGGCAGCATCCTCCGTCCACAGCTCGAAGCGCGGCACCAGCGGGCTGTAGGCGCTGAGCAGGGTGACCGCAGATCCCTTCCAGCTGACGGAGCGCAGCGCGAGCGGCTCCAGCCCGGCGGCGTCGATGCCCAGGCTCGCGAGCGTCGCGGCGGCGGTGGGACCGGCGCAGAGCAGACCGTGACGTTCGCCGCTGACGTCTTCCAGCACAACATCATCCATGATGATGAAGCGGTCGAGCAGCTCGATCAGGGCAGGGATATGGGCGCGGTCGGTCTCAAGCAGAAGCTGGTCGGCGAGAGCGAAGGCGTAGGCATCGCCCTGGATGCGGCCCTGCGCGCTGAGCAGGAAGTTATAGTTCCCCTGGCCCGGCTGCAGCTGCTGGATGGAGTTCGTCGTCATTCCATTGAGCCAGCGCACCCGGTCGTCGCCGGTGATCTTGATCCATCCGGTCTGGTCGAGGGGGGCGAAGGCGGTGCCGGTGAGCAGAGCCTGCAGAGGCGCGGCGGTCGTGCTCGAGGCTGCGGGAGGTACGGAGGTAGGAATGGGTGTCATGAAGTCAAAAAGTTCGATTCAGGAATGCGAACACGATCGAGCCGAGCGGCGCGGACATACGCGGAGTACTCTGCGTACACTGATTATAACGATCTGGATGGAGATCGGCGGAGGCATATGACAGGGTCGAGGTGGCGCGGAGGTCGCAGAGGCGCAGCGGGGGTGCTGTTGTCGGTTGGCCTCGCCGTGGGAGGCTGGACCGCGCACGCACAGGACACCGCGCCGCCGCCTCGGGCGCGGATGCGGCCACCGGGACGCACATCACGCCCGCGCAGGCAAAGGAGTTGTTCCGATCCGTCGATGACATCCTCCACTTCGCCAGCACCGACTCCAAGCTGCCGATCACGCACACCGTGAAGCGAAAGCTGATCTCGCGCGATCAGGTGACGAAGTTCCTGCTGAAGAAGTTCGACGACGACGAGAGCACCAAGCGCATGGAGCGCTCCGAGCTGGTGCTGAAGAAGTTCGGCCTGCTGGACCGCGACTTTCAGCCTGCGGCCGTTCCTGGTCAAGCTGCTGACCGAGCAGATCGCCGGCTTCTACGACGACAAGACGAAGACCGTGAACATGCTGGACTGGATCGAGCCCGAGGAGCAGAAGCCGGTGCTGGCCCATGAGCTGACCCACGCCCTGCAGGACCAGAAGGTGGATCTGGACAAGTGGTCGGACGTCGAGAAGAAGGGCGTTCCGCAAGAATGTGAGTGAGGACAACGAGCACCTGCAGGTCGACGAAGGCGATACCGCGCGCGAGGCGGTGACCGAAGGCCAGGCGATGGTGGTCTATGTGGACTACTCGCTGCGCTCGACCGGCAAGACGCTGGCCGATGCTCCCGAGCTGGGCGACAAGCTGAAGGATATGACCAGCGATACCAGCGGCTCGCCGGTGCTGGCGCGTGCGCCGCTGCTGCTGCAGGAGTCGCTGCTGTTTCCCTACGGCGATGGCCTGAGCTTCGAGCAGTCGGTGCTGGTCAAGGCCGGACGCGAGGCGGCCTTCGCCGGGGTGCTGGCGCATCCGCCCACCTCGAGCTTCGAGATCATCCATCCCGACGCCTATCTGGCGCATACCCCGGTGCCGGTGCTGCACATGCCCGACATCCATCCGCTGCTCGACGCGGACTACACGCCGTACGACATCGGCGTGATGGGCGAGCTGGACGTGCGCATCCTGCTCGAGCTCTTCGGCGGGCGAGCAGATCGCCACCGCGCTCGCGCCGGAGTGGAAGGGCGGCATCTACTATGCGGCGCAGCGCAAGGCCGCGACCGCGGCGGAGAAGCAGTCCACCGGCCTCGCTGGGGCTGATCTACTACTCGCGCTGGGCGAACCCGGATTCGGCGCGCACCTTCCTGCGCGTCTATGCCGCGCAGCTGCCGCGCAAGTACTCCGGCGTGGTGCGCCGCAAGCAGGATGAGGCGGACGAGAAGGAGCAGGTGTACAGCACCAGCGAGGGCGACGTGCTGCTGTCGATCAACGGCCGCGGCGTGTTCATCGCCGAGGGATTTGCCCTGCCGCTGGCGCGCAAGTTGCGCGACAGCATCGTCAGCGCGCAGCCCGAGGGACCGCTCCAGGTTGCGTCTTCGCGCAGCGCGCAGTCGCAGCCGCAGACGGCGAGCTGACACTCTCGCTGTCGCGCTACCTGTCCTCCTTCGGGATGGTGAAGGCACGCCGAGCCCGACGGCCGCGGGACGATATACTTTGGAGCGGCGATAGCTTTTTCGAGTGCGCTGGGATTGCCAGCGATTCAGTCACTATATTCAAGACCGGCATCGATCCGGTGTAAGGAGCAGGTTCATTGCAGAAGGCAGAGATCGGAATTATTGGTGGAAGCGGGCTGTACTCCATGCCCGGACTGACGAATGTACGCGAAGAGCGCGTGGAGACTCCGTTCGGCGACCCGTCGGATGCGTTTGTTCTGGGCGATCTGGAAGGCCGCAAGGTAGCCTTCCTGGCGCGTCACGGACGCGGCCACCGCATCCTCCCCAGCGAGTTGAACTTCCGCGCCAATATCTACGCGATGAAGATGCTCGGCATCGAGCGCATTCTCTCCATCTCGGCGGTCGGATCGCTGAAGGAAGAGCACAAGCCGACCGACTTCGTCATCCCCGATCAGTTCATCGACCGCACCTTCGCGCGCGTCTCGACCTTCTTCGGCGAGGGCATCGTCGGCCACGTTGGCTTTGGCGATCCGGTCTGCGGAACGGTCAGCGGAGTCTTTGAGGCCGCCTGCAAAGAGGTCGGCGTCGTGGGCAAGCGCGGCGGCACCTACGTCTGCATGGAAGGCCCGCAGTTCTCGACCCGCGCCGAGTCGAACCTCTATCGCAGCTGGGGCGCGGACGTCATCGGCATGACCAATCTGCAGGAGGCGAAGCTGGCCCGCGAGGCGGAGATCTGCTACGCGACCGTCGCCATGGTGACCGACTACGACTGCTGGCGCGAAGGCCACGATGACGTCACCGTCGATCAGATCGTCGCCGTGCTGCACCAGAATGCGGAGAACGCCGCGAAGGTCGTCAAGGCCGCCGTCAGCGGCATGCCCGCGGAGCGCACCTGCGCCTGCACCAGCGCGCTGAAGTACGCCATTCTCACCGACCGCAAGGCGATTCCCGATGCGACGCGCCAGAAGCTCGCGCTTCTGCTCGACAAGTATCTCTAGGCCCGCAGCATTCGTAACGAGTAACTGTTCCAATTGATCTTTAGATCAGGAAAGCGAGTTTCATGTCCATTCTGGTTGTCGGTTCTGTCGCGTTCGATTCGATCGAGACGCCGCATGGCAAGGTCGATCACATTCTGGGCGGCGCGGCGACGCACTTCGCGCTGGCCGCAAGCTACTTCACCGACGTCCGCGTCATCGCCGTGGTGGGCGAAGACTTCACGGCGGAGCACGAGGCCGTCTTCACCAACCGCGGCATCGATACGCGCGGCATCGAGCACGCTCCCGGCCTGAGCTTCCACTGGACCGGCGCCTACACGGGAAATCTGAACGAGGCGAAGACGCTGGGCACCGATCTCAACGTCTTCGCCGACGTTCGAGCCGAAGATCCCCGAGGCCTACGCCGACAGCGAGTTTCTCTTCCTCGCGAACATCGATCCCGTGCTGCAGGCGCGCGTGCGCAGCCAGATGCCGCAGGTGAAGATGGTGTGCGGCGACACGATGAACTACTGGATCGCCGACCACGCCGCCAACCTCGCGGTGGTGCTGCGCGAGCTCGATGCGCTGCTGATCAACGATGGCGAGGTCGCGCATGCTGGCCGGCGAGCAGAACACCGTGCGTGCGGCCGAGAAGGTCATGGCGATGGGCCCGCGCTCGCTGGTCGTCAAGCACGGCGAGTACGGCGCGACGGCGTTCTTCAGCGACCGCTCGTTCCCCGCGAACGGAACGAACGGCAACGCCGCGGCCCTTCCGCGCGCCGGCGCTGCCGCTCGCCGAGGTCGTCGATCCCACCGGCGCGGGCGATTCCTTCGCCGGTGGCTTCTACGGCTACCTCGCATCGCAGAAGGAGCTGACGCCGGCGGCCTTCCGCACGGCCATGTTCTATGGCGGCGTGATGGGCTCGTTCGCGGTGGAGCGCTTTGGCACCGAACGCCTGCAGGCGGTGACGCGGGAGGAGATCGAAGCGCGCTTCAAGCTGTTCCGCGAGATCTCTGCACCTGGACCACAAGGAGGCGTAGGTTGGCAAGGCGAAGCAGGCAGGTGGCACGGCGGAGCACGGTCGCTGCAAAAGCCGGTCGAAGACAATCCTGACGAGGTTCGCGCCGCGACGCGTCAGGAGACTCTCCCCATCGCGATGATTGCGGTTCTACTGGCGTTCGTCGCGCTTCTGCTCTGCTACTCGCGCGGTTACATGTTGCTGTATGGCGATGCGGTCGCGCATCTCGGCAATGCGCGCCGCATCCTCGACTCGCGCAATCCCGGGCTGTCGCAGCTGGGCGGCGTGTGGCTGCCGCTGCCGCATCTGCTGATGCTGCCCTTCGTGCAGAAGATGGCATGGTGGCAGGACGGCCTTGCGGGAGCGTGGCCTTCGCTGCTCTGCTATGTCGCCGGGGTCGCGGGCTTCTATCGTCTGGCGCGGCGGCTGCTGGTTCCGCGCTGGGCGATCGTGGCGGCTGCGTTCTACGCGCTGAATCCGAACCTGCTGTATCTCTCGACGCACGGCGATGACCGAGCCGCTGTTTCTCGCGCTGCTCGTCTGGCTCACGCTGCTGACCGCTGGAGTGCGTCGATGCCCTGCGCTCGGGCATGACGCAGGCCGCTGGCGGAAGGCTCGTCCTGCATCGGTCTGCTGATCTTCGCCGCCGTCTTCACGCGCTACGACGGCTGGGTTTTGGGTGCGGCGATCTGGTGCGTGCTCGCATGGCAGGTGCTGCGCGACAAGAAGCAGCGCGCCGCGCTCGCTGCCTGCCTTCGCGCTCTTCACCGTGCATCACGATCGCCGGACCGCTGCTCTGGCTCGCCTACAACCAGCACTTCTTCCATGATCCGCTCGACTTCATGCGCGGCCCTTACTCGGCTGCGGCGATTGAGAAGAAGACCACGCCTCCCGGGGCTGCGCACTATCGCGGCTGGCACAATCTCGGCTGGGCGCTGATCTTCTACACGCGCACCGCGCAGGTCGATGCGGCGGCCTGGGAGACAGGCTTTGCGCTGATGGCTGCGGCGCTCTGCGGCCTGTATCATGACGATCCGGCGCAGCTTCGTCGGCGCGCATCGCGCGGCGATCCTGCTCTGGCTGCCGCTTGCCGTTCTACCTCTATTCGGTCTCCTACGGATCGGTGCCGATCTTCATTCCGCAGCTCTATCCGCACTCCTACTACAACTCGCGCTACGGCATGGAGATGCTGCCCGCGCTGGCGCTGTTCGCCTTCCTCGCGATCGCAGCGCTGGAGCGAGTCTGGGCCAAGTCCTGGCCGCGTACGGTGCCGTTGATGAATCCCCTCGTGCTGCTGCTGGTCCTCGCCAACAGCTTCGCGATGATCTACTCCACGCCGCTGGTCTTGAAGGAGGCCATCGTCAACGCGACGACGCGCGTTCCCTTCGAGTCCGCGATTGCGCGTCAGCTCGAATCCTATCCGGCCGGCGCGCCGATCCTGATGTTCAACTCCGACCACATCGGCGCGCTGCAGCAGGCCGGCATTCCGCTCAAGCAGACGCTGAACGAAGGCGACCGCGACAGCTGGGAGGCCGCACTGGCCGCGCCTGCGGAGAAGGCGCTGTACGTCGTCGCCATCGCCGGCGATCCCGTGGCCAAGGCGGTCGCCGCGCATCCGGAGGGCCTGACGGAACTGACGGTGCTCTGCACGACCGGTCAGCCCTGTGCGCGCATCTACAAGTCCGATCGCTATGGAATCGTGCCACACTGGGGCGCGACCGTAGGTCGCAGGTCTCTGCGATCGTTGCTACTACGATCGCAGCCATACCCATCGCCTTTCGCGATGAGGAGGAAGAGTACGTCGAATGATTTCCTTTGTGAAGGCACATGCGTGCGGCAATGACTTCCTGATCCTTGATGAGGCCCTGGCCAAGGGAAAGCACGCGGAGCTGGCGCGCAAGCTCTGCTCGCGCAATACCAGCATCGGCGCCGACGGCATCGAGTTCGTCGAGTGGAAGAAGGACGGGACCTTCTTTCTCCGCCTCTTCAACGCCGATGGCAGCGAGGCCGAGCTCTCGGGCAACGGAACGCGCTGCGTCGCTGCGTGGCTGGCGATGAGCGAAGGCCTGACCAAGGTCGTGCTGGGCACCCACGGCGGACCGCGCACCTGCGCCGTCATCGAGGATGCGGAGCCGCAGTATCGCATCGAGAGCGACATGGGCGTGCCGCGGGTGATGCCGCGGACCATCGTGGTGCCGGAGGTGGGCAACGTCGAGGGCGCGATGGTGAACGTGGGCAATCCGCACTTCGTGGTCTTCGTCGACGCGGAGGACTTCAGCACGCATGGCCTGACCTGGCAGGCGCTGGGCGAAAAGATCAGCACCAGCCCGCTGTTTCCGCACGGCACCAACGTCGAGTTTGTGCGCGTGCTCTCGCACGGACGAGATCGCCTTCCGCATCTACGAGCGCGGCTGCGGCCCGACGACCTCGTCGGGCACGGGAACCTGCGCGTCCTCGGCTGCGGCGATGGTGCTGCGCGGCGTGAACCGCGAGCTGAACGCGATCGCGCAGGGCGGAGCGCAGCGCACGGTCTGGCCGGCGAACGACGCGGTGATGCAGCTGACCGGCTGGGCCGAGATCATCTGCACCGGCGAGGCGCTGGGCGTTTGAGCGCGACAGGATATCTGCGGCCGAAGGCGCTGCGTCCGGGAGCGACGCTGGCGGTGCTCTCGCCGGCGAGCACGCCGAAGCCGGAGCTGGTGCAGCAGGGCATCGCGCGGCTCGAGCAGCTGGGCTACGAGACGGTTCTGGGCGAGCATGCGCTCGATCGCGGACCGCTCTACTACGCGGGAACGCTGGAGCAGCGGCTCGCGGATCTGCACGCCGCGTTCGCCGATCCGGCGATCGACGGGATCATCTGCACGCGCGGCGGCTGGGGCTCGGCGGAGCTGCTGCCGCATCTCGATGTCGGAGCTGATTCGCGCCAATCCGAAGCCGTTCATCGGCTACAGCGATCACACCTCGCTGCACTGCTGGCTGCGCGAGCGAGCGAACCTGGTTAGCTTCTACGGGCCGATGTGCGCGGCGGACTTCGGGCGTGGCGAGCGCGTCGAAGACGGCGTCGATCTGGCCAGTTGGAACCACGCGCTTGGCGGAGGCGAGCCCTGGTCGCTGGGCGCTGCGGACGGTCTGCGCGTGCTGCGTCGCGGGCGTTGCGGAAGGCGTATTCGATGGCGGCTGTCTGGCGATCTATGCCGAGGCGCTGGGCACGCCCTATGCGCCGCGCTCGGCGCAGGGCGTCCTGTTCCTCGAGGACATCGGCGTCAAGCCGTACCAGTGGGATCGCATGCTGCTGCATCTGCGCTATGCCGGGCATGCTCGAGGGCGTCGCAAGGCATCGTCTTCGGCGACATGCAGCAGTGCGTCAGCGCGGAGGAGAGCGCGCTGCTGGAGCGCGCGATCCTGCACGCGCTGCGCGACTTCGCCGGACCGATCGCGATCGGGCTGCGCAGCGGCCATGTCAGCACGCCGAACGTCACGCTGCCGCTCGGCGTGCGCGTACGGCTGGACCTGAGCGATGCGGAGAATCCGCAGCTGCACTTCCTCGAAGCGGCGGTAAGAGACTAACCTGTAACTCAGGCGACATGCGAGAGTTCACAGGTACTTCCAAGCACATCCATCTTATCGGCATCTGCGGCACGGCGATGGCCTCGCTGGCCGGCATGCTGCAACAGCAGGGGCATCGCGTTACCGGCTCGGATGCGGCGGCGTATCCGCCGATGAGCGACCAGCTGGCCGCGCTCAGGATCCCCATCTTCGAGCCCTATCAGGCGGCCAATCTCGACCCGGTTCCCGATCTCGTCGTGGTCGGCAACGCCATCTCGCGCGGCAACGTGGAGCTGGAGCATGTGCTGAACACGCGCATTCCGTTCTGCTCGATGGCGGCGCTGCTGCACGACGAGTTCCTCGTCGGGCGCGAGTCGCTGGTGGTCGCCGGAACCCACGGCAAGACCACGACGACCAGCATGCTGGCCTGGATCTACGAGGTCGCGTCGCGGACCGACAGCGCGTTTCGCGCCGTCGTTCCTCATCGGCGGCGTGGCGGAGAACTTCGGCACCAGCTTCATGGTGCGGCCTCTGCCGATCGAACGGCGCAGGCCTTCCGCCAGCCGTTCCTGCTCGAGGGCGACGAGTACGACACCGCCTTCTTCGACAAGGGGCCGAAGTTCCTGCACTACTTTCCCGACGCCGCGATCCTGACCCACGTCGAGTTCGATCACGCCGACATCTACGCCGATCTCGCGGCGGTGAAGACCGCCTTCAAGCGGCTGGTGAACCTGATCCCCGGCCGCGGCCGTCTGGTCGCCTTCGACGCCAGCGAGAACGTCAGCGAGTGCGTGGCGAAGGCCTTCTGCACGGTCGAGCGCTACGGCTTCGCGCCCGATTCCTACTGGCGGATCGCGGGCATGCGGCACGCCGACGGCGTCGACCCACTGGGCGCTCGACCGCGAACGAGCGAGTTCTTCGCCGAGCTGCGCCTGCCGCATGGCGGGCGAGCACAACGCGCTCAACGCGACGGCGGCGGCGGCGCTCGCTGCCGGCGCAGGGCGTCCCCGTGGCCGCGATCGTCGAGGCGCTGGCGACCTTCCGCAGCGTGAAGCGGCGGCTCGAGGTGCGGGCCGAGGTCGCCGGCGTGACCATCATCGACGACTTCGCCCACCACCCCACCGCCATCCGCGAGACGCTGCGGGCGCTGCGCACCGCCTACCCCGGCCGACGCCTCTGGGCGGTGCTCGAGCCGCGCTCGAACACGCTGCGCCGCAACGTCTTCGCCGACGCTCTGGTCGAGAGCCTCGGCCTGGCGGACCGCGTCGATTCTGGCCGCGATCTTCAATCCCGAGCACATCCCGGCCGCCGAGCGGCTGCATCCGGAGCGCGATCGCCAAGGCGCTCGTAGCGCGCGGCGTTCCGGCGGCGGTGCACGCCGACGCCGACGCCATCGTGGCCGCGCTGGCGCCCGAGGTCGCCGCCGGCGACGTCGTGGCGATTCTCTCGAACGGCGGCTTCGGCGGCATCTACGAGAAGCTGCCGGCAGCCCTCGCGCGCTGAGACCATAAAACAAGAAACGTCATCTCGACCGAAGCGAGGGACAGTCTCACCGTCCCTCGCGCAGCGGAGAGACCCCTGTATTTCGCCCTTTTGACACTCCTGATCCCTGATCCCTAAGCCCTGATCCCTGTATTCTGAATCACGGTATGTTTTCCACCTTCAAGCTGGTGTTTGTGTACGTCACGCTGGGGTCCGTGGCTGGGATCCTTGGGGTTCCCTACTCGTTTCTGATCCGGGACATCAACCTGCTGTACCGGATCGCGATGGGGATCGTCCGTCTGGGCCTGCGCGCCGGCGGCATTCGCGTCGTGGTGACCGGGCTCGAGCATGTTCCGGCGGGCCGCAGCTGCATCTTCATGGCCAACCACGTCTCGAACCTGGATCCGCCGGTGCTGATGCCGGTGATTCCCGGGCGCAGCTCGGTGCTGCTCAAGCGCGAGCTGATGAAGATTCCCATTCTGGGCACGGCGATGGGGATGGCGAAGTTCGTCCCCGTGGACCGCGGCCACAAGGTGGAGGCGGCCAAGGCCAGCGTCGACGCCGCGGCCGATGCGCTGCGCAGCGGCCTGCACATGCTGGTCTTCCCGGAGGGAACGCGCTCGAAGGATGGCCGGCTGGCTGCCTTCAAGAAGGGGCCGTTCTTTCTGGCCGAGGGAACCCGCGCGCCGATCATTCCGGTCGCCATCTCCGGCACCGAGCGGATGATGCACAAGGGAAGCGCGGCGATCACGCCGGGAATTGCGCGCGTGCAGATGCTGCCGCCGATCGATCCGACGGCCTATGCGAGCCGCGAGGAGCTGATGGCGGCGGTGCGGACGGCGATCGCAGCAGCGCTCCCCGAGGAGATGCGGCCGCGAGAGCAGGGAACAGCGAGTCGGAATCTAGTTCCGGCATGAAAAACGGCCCCCATATCTCACCCGAGATATGGGGGCCGTTTTGCATGCGCAGAACGCTGCTATTTGAGGATGGCGTTATAGCCGTCGGTTTCGAGCCGCTGCCGCATGGCCTCGGCGTCCTTGCGGGTGGCGAAGGGGCCGACCTGGATATGCAGCAGGTGGTCCGTCGGCTCCTGCCGGACGAAGACCGGGTAGCCGCGCTTTTTCAGCGCAGCGAGCAGCAGGTCGGCGTCCTCCTGGTGGGAGACGGCGGCGACCTGCACCATGGCGGTGCCGGCGTTGGAGATGGCGGGCAGCGGTACGGCGGGCGCCGGCGTCGCGCGCGGCCGGATTTCGCGGCCGCGCGCGGGGCTGCGGGCGCGGCGACGGCACGCTGGCCGCTCGCGGACGGCATCGCGGCCGGCATCCTGAACGGCGGCCTGCTGGGACTGCTGGACGGGAGCAGGCGTGTCGGCGGCCTTGCTGGCCGGCGCGTTGTCGGACGAAGCCGACGATGCCGGAGCGCAGGAGCCGACGAGACCGACGGATCGGAGCCAACAGCGGTGTCAGCGGTGTCCGGTGCCGGTGCAGTCGGAGCCGGCTGCGTTTGGGCGCTGCTCTGGAAGAGGCTGCCGGAGTGCGGCTTCGCGAGGCTGGAGCCGGCCGGCGAGGAGTCGCTCGCCGCCGCGGCGAGCGGCGGGCGTCGCCGCCGCGGACTTCCGCCCCATCGCATAGCCGAAGCCGAAGAAGACGGCGCAGACCACAGCGAGGGCAAAGAAGATGCCGAGGATGGTGCCGGTGCCGAGCGAGATCTCGCGATCCTCCGTCTGGTTGTGCCGGTCGTAGTTGTAGTCGTCGAGGTCGCGGTCGCGATTGCCGAGGGTGTTCACGGTCAGTCTTTTTTCTCCGGCGGGGAAATTTTGGAAAGGCTCTGGTTGAAGAAGTTCATCAGCTCCAGCGGCAGCGGGAAGACGATGGTCGTGTTCTTCTCGACGCCGATCTCGGTCAGCGTCTGGAGGTAGCGCAGCTGGAGGGTCATGGGCTGTGTGGCCATCAGGGTGGCGGCATCGACCAGCTTCTGGGCGGCGTTGAACTCGCCCTCGGCGTGGATGATCTTGGCGCGGCGTTCGCGCTCGGCCTCGGCCTGCTTGGCCATGGCGCGCAGCATGGACTCGGGCAGGTCGACCTGCTTGACCTCGACCGAAACCACCTTCACCCCAAACGGCGACGTATGCCCGTCGATGATGCTCTGGATGCGCAGATTGAGCTGTTCGCGGTGGGCCAGCACGTCGTCGAGCTCGACCTCGCCCAGCACCGAGCGCAGCGTGGTCTGGGCGAACTGCGAGGTCTGGTAGATGTAGTTGGCCACCTGGATGACGGCCTTCGTCGGATCGAGCACGCGCAGCGTGATGACCGCGTTGACCTTCAGCGTGACGTTGTCGCGCGTGATGACGTCCTGCGCCGGGACCTCCATCGCCTCCTGCCGCAGGCTGACGCGGACGATCTGGTCGAGCGGCCGGAAGATGAGGATGACGCCCGGGCCTTTGGCCGTCTCGCGGACGCGGCCCAGGCGGAAGACGACGGCGCGCTCGTACTCCTTGAGGATCTTGATGGAGTTGACGATGTAGAGCGCGAGAATCGCGATGGCGACAAGCAGAGGAATCGGCATGGAGAATACCAGTTTTACAGCATGACTTCTAATGCTCGCATCAAGTCTACTCCGGGCGTGATTTTTCGGGTGGTGTCGAGTTGGGCTCGCGCTACATCCTGACCGGAATTGAGCTGGTCGGGGGCGACGATCAACAGCAGAGCGTCGTCCTGCTCAAAGCGTTGGACGATGACCCGCGCTCCGGCAGGCAGCGAGCCGAGCGGGTCCTCCAGCGTGGCGTGCCACAGCTCCCCGCGAATCTCGACCTCGCCCGCAGGGAGCCAGCGGCGTGACGGCGACGGCAAGGTTGCCCAGCATGGCGTCGGGCCCGGTCAGAATCTTGTTGCGCCGCGCCTTCAGCGCGATCCAGGCGAGAAAGAGCGTGATCGCGCCGAAGCTGAGCCCGGCGGCGAGCGCCGTGGCGAGTATGCACGCGCATGCTCGGCGATGGGGCCATTGACCAGCGTGGCGAGCCCGAAGACGAGGCAGCCGATGCCGGTAAAGCCCAGCACGCCGTGGCTGGGGTACTTGGCCTCGAGCACCATCAGCAGCAGCGCAACCAGGATCAGCGCGACCGCCGTCAGGCGGATGGGCAGCAGATCGAGCCCGAACGCGCCCAGCAGCAGCAGCAGCGTGCCCAGCGCTCCCGGCACGATCGTGCCCGGCACGTTGAACTCCAGGTAGATCAGCAGCGCGCCCAGCACCAGCAGCAGCACGGCGAGGTCGGGCTCGGCGAGATGCGTCAGCAGCCGCTCGCGCAGCGACGGCGGCAGCGGGACGATGCGGGCGTCCTTCAGGTGCAGCGTGATGGCGCTGCCGTCCAGCCGATGGATGGTCCTGCCGTCGAGCGCCGCCAGCAGCGCGCGGTCGTCCGTCGCAATGGTGTCGATCAGGTTGAGGTTGAGCGCCTCGGTGTCGCTGTAGGACTTCGAGTTGCGCACCGCGTCCTCGGCGGCGGCGGCGTTGCGGTTGCGCCGGGTCACGTAGGAGCGGAGGAAGGCCGCGGTGTCGTTTTCGATCTTCTGTTTCAGCGTGGGGTCGATGGCGTGGCCGGTCGGATCGCCCTCGAGGACCGGGTGCGCCGCCCCGGCGTTGGTGCCGGGGGCCATGGCGGCGACGTCGGCGGCCTCGAGCAGGAAGAACCCCGCCGATCCCGCCCGGCTGCCCGCCGGCGAGATGTACACGACGACCGGCACCGGGGAGTGCTCGATGGCGCTGACGATCGAGCGCGTGGAGGAGAGCAGACCGCCGGGGGTGCCCAGCGAGATCAGCACGGCGTCCGCGTGCTGGTCGGCGGCGGCGGTCAGGCCACGCTCGACGTAGCCCGCAGTGATGGGCTGGATGGTGTCGTGCAGCGTGAGCTTGAGGACCGTCGGCGTCTGGGCGCGGAGAGCCGGAGCGCAGACGCAGAGCAGCAGAAGAATCAGCAGCAGCCGTGCGCGAATACTCCACATCTCACCCCGGCTCTGCGGCAGCGAAGCGACCGCGCAGAGACGAGCCGCCGGAGGTGAGCATTCCTCGTCATGGCAGGCTCTGGCCGCGGGCCCGCAGCGCCTCGCGCATGCCCAGTGCGGCCCCGTTCTTGGCGTCGAGCGCGAGCGCGTTGCGCACGTCGTCGTCGGCGGCGGGAAGGTTGTTGGCGCCCAGATCCAGCCGGGCGAGCACCATCCAGGCGTCCGCGTTGGGGTGCAGTTCGATCGAGTGGTGCGCCTCGGCGCGAGCCTGATCGGTGCCGCCCGACTGCTCGCGCACCTGGGCGATGCCGGCATGGGCGGCGGCGCTGTTGGGGTCGGCGGCGAGCGCGGCCTGAAACTCGCGCTCGGCCTCAGGAATCAGCCCCTGGCCAAGATACTCGCGGCCCAGCTGGCTGTACTGCGTGGCCTGCTCGGCCGGCGGCAGGGTGGCCATGCGCAGGGCGCGGATCTCGTCGAGCTGGAAGGCGGCCTGCCGGAAGGAGGCCTCCGAGTAGGAGCGGCGGATGCGCTCGGTGGGCTGGAAGCCCTCTGCGGTGATCGCGCTGGTCAGCGGCGTGCCGGTGAGCTTCAGCGCCGGGGCAACCCGACCGTGCAGCTCCATGGCCTCGTCGTCCGTAGGCCGCAGCTTCAGCGTGGTGTCGAGCTCCTTCAGCGCCCCCGGAGCATCGCCGCGGTGGAGCAGCGCGACCGCGAGGTTGTAGTGGTAGTCGGCGTCGTTCGGGTCCGCGGTGATCGCGCGCTGGAACAGCGCGACGGCGTCCTTGCCCTGGCGGCTGGAGGCGACGGCCTGATTATTGACCACCTCGGGAAGCGGAAGCCGCGTGGCGACGAAGGCGAAGGCCGCCTCGGCCTCGGCGTACTTGGCGGTATTGAAGCGGGCGAGCCCGCGATAGAAGCTGGCCTCGAGCGCGAGCCGGTCGTTGGTCGGAACCTTCGCCAGCGTCGCCGCCGCCTGATCATACTGATGCGCGCTGTAGAGCGCCTTGCCCAGCGCGAGCAGCGCAGCGGAGTAGTTCGGAGCCTCGCTGACGGCGGTCTGCAGCCGCTTGATGCGCTCCTCCGAACTGGTCGCATCCGTCCCGCGAATGTAGTTCTCGAAGGCGCTCAGCCCGACGCCGCCCGAGGCCGAAAGAAAGGTCTGCTCGGCGACAGGGAAGTGCGGGTCGATCTGGTTGGCGACCTTCCAGGCGATGGCGTTCTCGATATCGAACAGCCCCGCCAGCTCGCTCGAACCCTCGACGCGGCGTGGAAAGCCGCAGCGCGTTCACCTCGAGCACCCGCGCCTGCACCGCGATGCGCCCGTTCTCAATCGAGTAGTTGCCGACGATGACGTAGTTGGCATCGAGCGTCTGGGCGATGCGGATCGTCGTCGCGCGCGAGGGCCGGAAGTCGATCGGCAGACCGAGGTGGTCGAGCGCGTACTGGCGGTCGTCCCGCGCGATGGTGAGGAAGCCCGGCGGAGTTCAGGCGCTGATTCAGCGTGTCGGGGAAGCTATCGCCGATCCAGTTCAGGTTCGCCTGCCCGGAGCGGTTCTCGAAGGGCAGCACGAGCACGAGCCGGCCGGGGATCGCGTCCGCGTCGGCGGCCGCGGTCTGGGCGGCGGGCGGGGCGGGACGAACGTGGCCACCCCCAGCAGGCAAACGAAGAGGCAGGGACGCAGAAACGAGCGCAAATGGGTCATTCCGGGCACAGGGTTGAGTATAGTGCTTTGCAGAGTGGGCTGTTTGGCGCGGGGCGCGGGCACCTCGGCGCTGGCCATTCCCGAAGGCACCCAGCAGAAACCGCGCAGAAGAAAAACGTCATCTCGACCGAAGCGACGGACAGTCTCATCGTCCGTCGCGCAGTGGAGAGACCCCTGTATTTTGCCCTTGCTCTATGGATCGGTTGAGGGATCGCGCTCAGGAGAGCAACTGCGCCTCACTCTCCCACGCCAGCACGCTCTCGATGCCTTGGTCCTTGGTCGTCTGCGGCGACCAGCGAGCAGCCTCCGCGCCTTGCCATTGTCGGCGACGAAGAACTTCTGGTCGCTCTGCCGCCAGGGCAGCTGGCGATAGCTGAGCTCGACGCCGAGCTTCCGCTCCAGCAGCTGGAACAGCTCAAGCAGCGACATGCTGTTCTCCATGCCGCCGCCGATGTTGAAGGCCTCGCCGCGCGCCTCCTCGATGTGCTCGAACGCCGCGACGTAGCAGCGCACGGCGTCGGAGACGTGGAGCAGGTCGCGGACCTGCTTGCCGTCGCCGGAGATGGTGAAGGGCTCGCGCGCCGCATTGGCCTTCACCTCCAGCGCCTGCCGGCAGAACCAGCCCACCCAGCCCTGATCGTAGGTGGCGAACTGCCGCCCGCCGTAGATGGTCGAGTGCCGGAAGACGACCGTGTTGAGCCCGAAGCCGCGCGCGTAGTCGAGCATGTACTGGTCGGCGGCGCCCTTGGAGCAGCCGTAGGGCGTATGGAACTCAATCGCGACGCTCTCGTCCACGCCCTGCTGCGCCACGCGCGGCTGGTAGCGGGTCGGAGCCTCCACCAGATCGAGGTGGCCCAGGTTCCCGTAGACCTTGTTGCTCGAGGCATAGATGACGGCGGTCTTGGGGCAGTGCTGCCGCACGGCCTCGAGCACGTTGATCGACCCGAGCACGTTGATCTCGAAGTCGCCGCGCGGGTTCTGCATGGAGGTCGTCATGGCGACCTGTCCGGCGAGGTGGAAGATCACGTCAGGCTTGAGCGAGCGAATGGCGGCGTCCACGTCGGAGAGGTTGCGGACGTCGCCATGAAGAAAGCTGACCGGCACCGAGAGACCGCAGCCACGCGAGGTTCGCCGAGGCGCCGTGGCGGGCGAGGTTATCGAAGACCGTGACGCTGTGGCCCTGCTCCAGCAGATAGGCCGCGAGATTGCTGCCGACGAAACCACATCCGCCGGTGATGAGAGCGTTCATTTTGTCTCCATCTTGCTGAGCGGTCTGGACTTGCGACCGCGGTCTGGGCCTCGCGCCGCGCGGCCTGTTGGAACTTCCGCAGCTTCTGCAGCGTCTTCAGGAAGCCGAAGGCGAACTGCACCAGCTTCCGCTTGCTCTCCCCGGCCTTGCGGCGGCCGAAGGTGATCGGCACCTCGCCGATGCGCAGCGCGGGATTCTTCGTGATCGCCTTGATCAAAATCTCTTCGAGGATATCGAAGTCGCCGGACTCGAGCGTCAGCGGGCGCAGCACCTCGGCGCGGTAGAGCCGCAGGCTGTTCGTGACGTCCTTCGCGTGGATGCGGAAGACCAGCCGGAAGGTGAGGTTCACCACGTACGACATCCAGATCAGGATCGCCGGATTTTCCGTCTGGCCGCCGGCCATGTAGCGCGATCCGATGACGATGTCGAAGTCCTCCCGCTTGCTCCACATCGCAGGGAAGAAGCGGGGATCGTGCGAGCCATCGGCGTCCATCGAGAGAATGTACCTCCCGCGCGCCTCGCGAATGCCGGTGCGGACGGCGTCGCCGTACTGGTTGCCGCCGCTGCGGTGGATATGGCGAACGCCATGCAGCTTGCACAGCGCAGCGGTGTCGTCCATCGGCCTCTCGGTGTCGACGATCAGGATCTCGTAGTCCGCCGTCAGCGCAGCCGCGCCATCCTTGATCGCGGGCAGCAGCGTGCGCAGGCTCTCGGCCTCGAGATAGCAGGGAATGACGATGCTCAGCTGCACATCGTGCAACGGGCTTCGGGCGATTGGGTTGCAGTGCAGGCCGTCATCGAAGTCATCGAAATTGTTTGGGCTCCCGTACAGCAAGATCAGGATATTGCGACCGCGCCAGCTGCCAGACGGCGTAGGCAAGGTTGGTGCGCGGCTGCCAGCCAAGCTCCTGCGCCCGGTCGATATCGGCAACCAGATGCAGCGGCTCGTGGGGATGAAACGGAAGCTCGCCCAGCTGAATCTCCACGTCGAGCTCCAGCTCCTCGCAGACCGTCTCGACGATCGCCCGCAGCGCGAGCGACTGCCCGCTGCCCAGGTTGAAGACGCTGCGCCTCGGCGCATCGCTGCCGGTCCAGCAGCAGCCGCAGAAACTCCGCGACATCCTGCACCGCGCAGAAGTCGCGCAGCTGCGTTCCCAGCGACATCTTCAGCGGGGTGCGGTTCCGCGCCGCGCGCAGCAGCGAGGGAAACAGCCGGTCGCCGCCGTCGTGCACGCCGGTAAAGGAGAACGGCCGCACCACCGTCAGAGGGCGGTTCAGGCGGTCGGCGCCTGCGCGCAGCAGGCAGTCGGCGGCGGCCTTGCTGGCCCCGTACGGATGCAGCGTGTCGATGGGGTCGTCCTCGTGGCAGGGGTGCGGCTGCGCGCGATACACCAGCCCGGTGCTGATGTGGATGAAGTGGCAGGCCTCCACCTCGCACGACGCCTGAAAGAGCTGATTCGTGGACTCGACATTGAGGTCGATCAGGTCGAACCAGCCGATCTTCGACGGCCGCACGCCGCTGGCCGCGCAGTGAATGATGGCGTCCGGCTGAATCTCGAGCACGGACTGCCGCAGCCTCGCCTTGTCGAACATGTCGACTTGGCGAATCTCGACATTGGGGCAGTTGGCGAAGAGCGCCGCATCCGGCGTACGCATCAGCAGCACGATCCGTGTGCGCGGATGCGTGACCGCGAGCAGATGGACGATGTTGTAGCCGAGGGTACCGGATGCTCCAGTGACGAGCACTTTCGCGAGCTGCAATGGGAGCATGTCGAGATCGAGTTTATCGCGAGTCGCGGCCCGAAATCGAGGCTGCGACCGGATACGGAGCCGCCACTCTTGGATCGACTTTGGCATCCACGACGCGCGGGAAGCGCAGGATGGCGACCCACTCGCCCTTGCTCGAGGCCTGCCAGACGACGTCGCCGTGCAGCAGCGCGGCGGCCGCGGCCGGGCGCAGGTCGAGATGGAAGTCGAAGTACTTGATGTCTGTCCGGCTGGTGGGCGCGGCCAAGGTCGATCCTGCCCGGCGGCGGCGCCCACTTGGTCGAGAACAGCAGCGCGGTGTCGTAGTCGCCGGGCTCGGTGGCGGCCTTCTCGATCTGCTCAAAGGAGAAGTTGGTGATGGGAGCCACCTGGAAGGGCTGGCTGGTGTAGCCAAGCTCCGGCCGCGACAGCTCCGAGGTCGCAGGCCACGCCGTGAGCACGGTCGCCTGCGGATAGTGCTGCTCCAGAATCTCAATGGCGCGCTGATGCAGCACGATCATGTCGCGGTAGGTCAGGTTGTCCTCGGGCGCGAAGGCGTACGGCGGATTGATCCACAGCGCGGAGAGGAACGCGACGGCGCTGAGCCCAGCGAGTCGCAGCGGCCACCGCCGGCCGCAGCCGGCTCTGCCACTCGGCGACGCAGAGCAGCAGCACCAGCGGGTACATCGGCAGCAGGTAGCGCGTCAGCAGAGCTCCGCCGAGCACCGAGAACGCGACGGTATTGGCCAGCAGAATCACCGCGATCGCCGCGAGCATGGGCCGCGTCAGCCGCGGGCGCCCAGGGATCGCCGGAACCAGCAGGATCGCCAGCGTGCACAGCGTGGGCACGAACATGTCCATGTGCAGCGTCAGGTGGATCAGGCGATGCCAGAGGCAGACCAGGATGCGCTGCGCGCCGAAGTTGGCCGTCGCGTTGTAGCGCAGGAACTCGGGGTTGCCGAAGATGAAGCCGGTGCGGGCGCGGTGGTAGGCGTACCAGCCGATGAGCGGCGCGATGGGCGCGGCGAGCGCGGCGCTCCAGCCGAGGTGCGCACGGCGCAAGCCCGGCTGACTGGCGATCGCGCAGAAGAAGAAAAAACTCCCAGGCGGCCAGAGCCGCCGGCGTAACGATGGCGGTCTCTTTGGCCAGCGCGGCGAGCGAAAAGAGCGCAGCAGCAGCGATCTGGCGGCGCGTCTGACCGAGCTGGGCACTCGCAGCGGGCTGCAGATAGAAGCTGAGCGCCCACAGCGTAAACGCGGCGGCGAAGATATCGGCGTGGGCCAGGGTGCTCTGCGCGAACCAGATGGGGTACAGCGCGGTGAGCAGCGTCGTCACGCAGGCGGCGCGTGTATCGAGCAGGGTGCGGACGAGGCGGAAGACCGCCAGCAGCGCCGAGGCGCTCACCAGGCAGACCAGCGTGCGTGTGGCGAAGATGTGGAAGCCGAAGATCCGCCACCATCCGCTCAGCAGCAGCGAGGGCAGCGGCGGGTGCGCGTTCGTCACCGTCGAATGCGGGATCAGCGTGCCGGTGCGGAAGAAGTCGATACGCCGCCGGAATGTAGTAGCCGGCCTCATCCCAGAAGTAGGGCAGGCGCAGCAGCGTCCAATGCGAGAGAAAGACAGCGAGAAAGAAAACAGGAAAGAGTCCCCACAGCAGCAGCCGGGGGGACTCCTTTCGATGCATCGGTGTTGCATGTCTGGTGCGAAGCGAGGGGGCACGCGTTAGTTAACGGGGCCGCCGCTCTGAGGCAGCTTGGGCTCGAGCGCGATCGTGCCGAAGGTCTGTTCGTACTGGGCCAGGTTGTGGCCGAGCAGGTTGAACAGCGCCTTGGCCTGCTGCGGGCTCACATAGATGTTCTGGAAGTTCTCGACGTCGAGCTGCTCGGCCGTGTCCTGGTGCATGGTGCCGAAGACCAGCGAGAAGTCCCAGACGCTCATCCGCACCTGCACGCTGTTGGCGTAGCTGCTGCGGTAGTCGGGGGTGCGGGTGACCTTGATTTCGGGCTGAGCGGTCTTTGCCGCAGTCTGATCGGGATCGTGGGAGGCGTAGTTTGGCTCATCGGGTCGTTTCGAGGTCTCAGAGGTTGCGGTGAAGTTCAATAAAGATGGTGCGAAAGGGGGGACTTGAACCCCCACGGATTGCTCCGCCAGATCCTAAGTCTGGTGCGTCTGCCAATTTCGCCACTTTCGCGTGGGTGCAACTTCCTGATTATAAGGTAGAGGCCGTTCGGCTCTTCTTCCCCTCTGCTTCAGTCATGCCGCAACCTGTCCATTGTGCCACTGTTCCGCACGTCCCGCCAAGCCGCAACTCCGCCGCTCCGGCGATGGAGGGCGCTCGCCGCGCTGGCTGTCCCGTGTTTCGCCCCGTGCGCTACAGTCATAGCAGCGCCGCCGGCTTGCATCCCGTGGCGGTTGCTGGAAGGAGAGCGTTTGGAACGACAGGGCACTGGGACCGTTACCTCCACGAGACCGACCGGAGCTGATTTCGGAGCCGATCCGGGGCGCTTCGCAAACCTCTGGGCGGCGCTGATTCGCGTTCACGACTTCTGCTTCTCGGACAAGAACAAGAGCATCCTCAAGCGGCTGGTCGTCAAGATAAGCATCGCAGGATTCTCCCTCCACCTCGCGCTCATCTTCCTCTCGCACATGCTTGGGCGGCCGCCTCTGCTCGCGTCGGTGGTGGGCGACAGCTACCTCTCGGCGATCTCCACCCCCTTCAGCTGCATCCTCTTCTACGAGGTCGTGACCCTGATCGCGGCCATGCCCGCCTCGACGACCCGCTCCATCGCCAACCAGTTCGAGATCGTCTCCCTGATCTTCCTCCGCGATGTCTTCAAGGACATCGCAAAGGCCCACGAGCCCAACTGGATCCAGGGCAACCCCCACCTGGCCCTGCCCTTCCTCTTCGACATGATCGCCGGTCTCTTCATGTTTTTCCTGACCACCGTCTTTCGCCAGGTAGCCCAGCGTCAGGTACGCATGCCGGCAACGCCTGCGCTCGTCGCCGGCCAGAACAAGTTCATCGCGCAGAAGAAGGTCGTTGCCGTCGGCCTCACCGCGCTTCTGCTGTCGCTGGCGATCTACCATCTTGGCGGCTTCGTCGCGCAGCTCTGGACCGCCGCCTCGACCACGCAGCTCCTCGCCGTCGAGGCGATCGAACTTCTTCTATAACGATCTCTTCACCGTCATGATCTTCACCGACGTTCTGATTCTGATCCTGTCGCTCGTGATCTCCGGCCGTTACGAGATGGTCTTCCGCAACGCCGCCTTTGTCATCGCCGTCATCCTGATTCGTTTTTCTCTCACCGAAGAGCCGCCCTACGGAGCCGCCATCGCCTTACTCGCCATGGTCTTCGGAATCCTCACGCTGCTGGTCTTCAACTACCATTCCGGCCTGCGCGCCTCCGAGCTGCAAGACACCCGCAGGTCGATCACTAAGTCCTTTGTCCAAGTAAGAACCACGTCATCTCGACCGAAGCAGCGGACAGTCCCATCGTCCGCTGCGCAGTGGAGAGATCCCTGTATTTCGCTCTTGTTCGAAATGCCCGCGCGCTACTCACCGTCTGCAATAAATGAAGGGCGCAATATATCGATTCGTCTAACCCGAACGAACTAAAAGAGCCACGGGTGAATGTCATCTATGTGACACCCACCCGTGGCTCTCTTAACGGATTCGACTTATTCCACTTAGCGAACTAACCTATCCCGACTTAGCCCATCCGCTGCTGCAGCAGCTTCCCAAGCCGTTCCATGCCCGCCGTCAGTTGCTCTTCAGGAAGCGCCGAAAAGTTGAACCGAGCATGATTGGTCTCAGCTTCTCCGGCAAAGAACGGCGCACCCGGAACATACACGACCTTGGCCTCCGGCAGCGCGTGCTCCAGCATAAACTTCGCGGTATCGAAGCCCTCCGGAAACGAGAGCCAGGTAAACAACCCGCCGTCCGGCCGCGTGTACTGAATGCACTTCGGAAACGCCGACTCCAGCACCTCGAACATCCGCTGGCGCTTGCTCTTATACGCGGCGCAGACCTCCGCAATATGATCGTTGACCGAGTAGCTATCGAGAAACAGCGATGCCGCCATCATATTCAGCGTGCTGCACTGCGTATCGGCGGCGAGCTTCAGCCGGCCGAGCTTCGCCAGCACCTCGCCGCTCGCGACCGCCCAGCCCAGCCGCAGACCGGGAGCCAGAATCTTCGAAAAGCTGCCGAGATACACCACGCGGCCCTCGGTATCGAGACTCTTCAGCGTCGGGATGTGATCTCCCTCAAAGCGCAGCGCGCGATACGGCGAATCCTCAAGCACCAGAATGTCGTACTGATTGGCAAGCTCCATCAGCCTCCGACGCCGCGCCAGGCTCATCGTCACGCCGGTCGGATTCTGGAAGTCCGGAACCGTATAGATCATCTTCGCGCGAGGGCTTGTCCGCAGCACCTCCTCCAGATGATCCATGTCCATCCCCTCCTCGTCCATGCGCACCGTGGCATAGGTGGGCTCGAAGACGTTGAAGGCGATGGTTGCGCCAAGAAAGGTAGGGTCTTCCACGATGACCGTATCCCCGGCCTCCAGCATCATCTTGGCGACCAGATCGAGCCCCTGCTGCGCTCCTTGCAGCACCAGCACATCGTCCACACTGCACGGCGTGCCGTCCTCGATCATGCGCTGCGCGATCTGCGCCCGCAACGCCGGGATTCCATCCGACACCGTGTACTGCAGCGCCCGCGCAGCCTGCTGCGAGAGCAGCGTGTCGTACAGCGTCCGCAGCTTGTGCGGCCGGAAAGAGGCTGGGATCGGGGTAGCCACCGCCAAAGGAGATGATGCTGGGGTCCGCTCCATGACGCAGCAGATCCCGAATTGCGGAGGACTGCACCTTCTGAACTCTACTGGCAAATCGCAACGGCATGGATCCTTCTCCAAAACTTCTGCGCAAATAACTGCATTCTCGACACACCCGGTCGCAGCGTGCTTCGACTACGCCTGCAAGCGCAGCCTCCATAAGTAGGAGGCCGACGCTTGCAGACGCAGTCGCCTGATCTATTCCGTGAACCTGATCTTTTCCGCAGAGAGGAGGGTCTGCAGAGCAGTGCGCACAGGGCCTTATTCGATCCCAACTCTATACCAGGCCCAATGCAGGGGAGCCGCCACGGTTCCCCGTAGACTACTGCAACTTATCCAGTAGCCCTATCGTCTATAGCCGGATAGCCACCGTCTTACTAAGCCGATCCAACAGGTCGCCCATCAGTAGTACGATGGGCGAGATTGATCTCGCCGCGAGGCGCACGGTATATCTTGCACGCTCAGGAGCAAGCACCCGAGCCGTGCCTGGACTCTAAGCGGTGGCTGCGGTCTTGGCAGCCTTCTTCGCGGCCTTTCTCACCTTCGCCCAACGAGCCTGCTGAGCAGCTGCAATCCTGGCCTTCGCTTCGGGGCTCAGAACACGCTTCGCCGGCTTTTGCCTTGCTCGCCGCCGCACTTACAATCGCCTTCGGCCGTCCAGGTCCTTTTTTCGTCGCCACGCTAGTCAAGAGAGCCTTCGCCTCTTGTAACTTCAAAATCTCCGCGTCAATCTGAGCAATGATGTTCGCTGTGTTCAATGTTTCCTCCTATCTTGAATTCTAAATGAATTAGGCCACCTTTATAAGGGTGGCCTGTAAGTACATTAGCTGAAGATTGCTATCTTGCTAAAGAAATAATGCAATTGGGGATCGAATAACTAAAGTATCTTCCTCTCGTATTCACGCAACACTGAAAATAATAAGACAAGAGAACGATATCGATAACGTGCACCAATAAGCGCGAGATATCACTCGATTGGTGTCGTGACAGGTTGCCGTGCTGCGGGGTTTCTGTGCGCCGCGCGAACATACTGAACCGGCCACGTGATCGGCTGCTGCAGTGCCTCCGCCGCATGCAATGGCCAATACGGATTACGCAGCAGTTCGCGTGCCAGCAGCACAAGATCGGCCTGACCGGAGCGAACAATCTGATCCGCCTGCGACGGCTCGGTAATCATGCCGACCGCTGCGGTAGGAAGCCCGGCCTCCCTGCGGATGATCTCGGCATGGCGCACCTGGTAGCCTGCGCCTACCGGAATCTGCTGCGCCGGATGATTGCCTCCCGTCGACACATCGATCAGATCGACCCCCTCGTTCTTCAGCAGCCGCGCAAACTCGACCGACTGGGATAGGTCCCACGCCGCTCCCAGCGACTCCGGCGCCCAGTCCGTCGCCGAGATACGCACAAAGATAGGAAGGTGTTCAGGCCACGCTGCACGCACCGCTCGCACCACCTCCAGCGGGAAGCGAACGCGGTTTTCAAAGCTGCCGCCGTACTCATCCGTGCGCTGATTCGAAAGTGGCGACAGAAACTCATGCAGCAGATACCCATGCGCGCCGTGTACCTCCACCAGATCGAATCCCGCCTCCGCCGCGCGCCGCGTCGCCGCGATAAAGTCCGCGACGATCTTATCCATGCCAGCGCGGTCAAGCGCAACGGGAACCCCATACGGCGCATCAAAGGCGATCGCCGACGGAGCCACCGGTTGCCAGCCGCCTTCCGCCGCCGGAATCCACCGTGTCTTCTCCCACGGCACCGCCATACTTGCCTTGCGGCCGGCGTGCGCCAGCTGCGTCCCGGCATAAGCGCCGTGCTCATGCAGAAAGCGCGTAATTCGCCTGAGTTCGGGAATATGCTCGTCCTTGTAGATCCCCAGATCCTGCGGCGTAATGCGCCCCTCCGGACTGACCGCAATGGCCTCGGTGAGCACCAGCGCCGCTCCCCCGATCGCCCGGCTGCCAAGATGGACTAAGTGCCATTCATTGGCGAACCCATCGTTCGAGGAGTACTCGCACATCGGCGAGACGGCGATCCGGTGCGGAAGCGTAAGACTACGTAGCTTGAGTGGCGAGAAGAGATGGTTCGTCGATGGCATCACCGAAATTGGATGCGCAGGAACGGCCTCGGAAGCGGGAATCATAACGCGACACCTCGAATGGGCTGGGTCAAGTTACACGGGCACATCAAAAAGATATTTCGGGATATCGAGGAAGATACACGATGTTTGTCTGCCGTCCTTCGAAACTCTGCCCGCGAAATGTTACGGCATAAGTTCGCCGCCAGCCTTGTCCGCGAACTATCTCGCGCAGCTTCAACTCGCCGGGTTGGGGATCGGGCATCGGCTAAGGTAGCATTCCTATACATGGTTTCTCTTCGATCGATGTCGGTAGCAAGCGCAGTCCTGGGCTTTCTTGTCGTCCTGGCGTGGCGAATTCGAGAAGGGCGAACGGCGGTCACGCTGCGCAAGATCGTAATTCCGCCCTTAGGTATGGCGACCGGCTTCAGTATGTTTGTCGTCCCCGCCTTTCGCGTTCCCCTGGAGTGGGCCACGGCAGCGTTTCTGCTGGGCGCCGTCCTCCTCGCCTATCCGCTGGTGCGCACCTCGCGTTTGGCGCTGCACGGCGACACGGTGATGATGCACCGTTCCGCCAGCTTCTTTGTCGTGATCATTGCTCTGGGTATCATCCGCATCCTCGCCCACAGCTATCTCGACACGCTTATGTCGATCCAGCAGACCGCCGGGCTCTTCTTTGTCCTGGCCTTCGGCATGATTCTCCGCTGGAGAGTGAGCATGCTGCTCGAGTACCGCCGCCTGACCGGCACAGCGAACTAAGCCGCCGCGACGCCCAACCTACAGCGACAGAAGTACAGTGACAAATGCAGTTAGGGGATCGTTATCAACGATCCCCTAACTACCACCTACATCCCGACACAAGCTACGTCGCACGCACAACGCTACATCCCGCCCACAAACCACGCCCTACCCACAAGCTACGTCATCTCGACCGGAGCAGCGAACAGCTTCATCGTTCGCAGCGCAGTGGAGAGACCCCTGTATTTCTCTCTCTCCCACCTGCCCTCAAAATCCAACCAAGCCCCATCTGCGGCAGAAAGCTCACATTTCTGCACAATCGTTTCTTTCCGCACCTTTCCTCTCTTCCGCGATCCCCACTGGCTGACGGCAAGCGCCTTGCTTTACGATGTCGCAAACGAATCAGGAATCATCGGCCGTCTTCTACCAGAATGCCCGCTCACGGAGAGGAACCCTCATGCTGAAGAAGCTTCACGTACTTCTCTGTTCCGCCGCAGCCCTTTGCGCCCTGGTCCTCCCACCCGCAACGCTCCACGCCGCAGATAAACCCATAACGGATAAATCCGCCAAGCCCATTCGCGTCGCCGTCGTCGGTCTGGTCCACGATCACGCCCGCGGCCTCTTCGGGCCTCTCGCCCAAAACCCCAACGTCCAGCTCGTCGCCGTCGTCGAGTCCGACCAGGCCCTCGTCCAGCGCTACACCGTCCGCTACCACCTCGACTCCGGTCTCTTCTACTCCGACCTCGAGCGCATGCTCGACCAGCAGCATCCCGACGCCGTCCTCGTCTACACCGACATCGCCGACCACCGCAAGGTCATCGAGGCCGCCGCTCGCCACGGCGTCTCCTCCATGGTCGAAAAGCCCCTCGCCACCACCCTCAGCGACGCCCTCGCCATCCGCGCCGCCGCCCGCGAGCACCACGTCCAGGTGCTCGTCAACTACGAGACCACCTGGTACTCCAGCAACCAGGAGGTCTTCGACGAGGTCCAGTACGGCAAGCTCGGCGAGATCCGCAAGGTCGTCGTCCACGACGGCCACGAAGGCCCCAAAGAGATCGGCGTCGGCCCCGAGTTCCTCTCCTGGCTCACCGACCCGGCCAAAAACGGTGCCGGCGCGCTCTTCGACTTCGGCTGCTACGGCGCCGATCTGATGACCGTCCTCATGCACGGCCATGCCCCGCTCAGCGTCACCGCCGTCGCCCAGACCAACAAGCCCGCCACCTACCCCCACGTCGACGACGACGCCACCGTCATCCTCCGCTACCCCAACGCCCAGGCCGTCCTCATGCCCTCCTGGGACTGGAGCTTCGGCCGCAAGGACATGGAGGTCTACGGCACGAACGGCTACGCCATCACCGTCGCGCTCGATCACCTCCGCGTCCGCTACCACGGCCAGGAGAGCCGAGACCCTCATCCCCGCGCCCCGCTGCCCACGGCAGCGTCAGACCGCCCTCGACTACCTCGCCGCAGTCCTCCGCGGCGAGATCCAGCCTACCGGCGACCTCTCCGCCCTCGACACCAACATGGTCGTGATGCAGATCCTCGATGCCGCGCGCCAGTCGGCGCAAACTGGCCGCACCGTCGAACTGCAGCCGCTGCCGCAATAGCTTCCACGCTGCAGCATCCCCGCCGCGAATGCAGTGCCGCGAAGCCACATTCGCGGCACTGTCAGCAAAGCCCTGCAGGATACGCCCGCCGCGTCGTGCGATCTCTCTTTGCTAGGATTAACCCAGAGCCACATCTCTCTTTTCTGTCTATCCGGCGAAGTCCTTTAGACTCAGTTCCTTATTTATCCCTGGTATCCCTCTTTTTCATGGAGCACGTGTGCGTAGTTGGATCGTAGCTGGATTGATCGCAGGAGTGACCGCCGGAGTGACCTCCGCCGGGCGGGCGCAGAGCGAAACCGCAGCAGTCGCCGAGAAGCCCTCAACCGTGCCGCAGCTACAACTTGGAGCGGATCGCGGCACCCCAAATCCCTTCCCCAACAGCTTCGAGACCAGCCGCCCGTCCTGCCGAACCGCATCGCGCGCCTCGAACCCCCGGACGCCCCCGCGACCGCCACCACGAACCCACCCGAGGACTGGAGAATCGGACTCCCCACCGTCTTCGACGCCGACGGCGCCCGCGAGAACTCCTCGCGGACCGCCTTCATGGGCTCTGACTATGTGCCGCTCGACAGCTGGATCTACGACGCTCTCGATCGTCTCGCCGCGCTCGGCTACCTGCCCACCAGCACCGCGATTATTCGTCCCTGGACGCGCCTCGAGTGTGCCCGTCTGCTGGCCGAGGCGCACGACATCATCGACGATCAGGGCGACTCCACCACCGCGCCCTCTGCTCGCCGCCCTCGATCAGGAGTTCGCCCACGAGACCAACCTCATCGACGGCGTCCATCACAACGTCGGAGCCCAGGCCGAGAGCGCCTACGAGCGCTTCACCGATATCGCCGGAACCCCGCTGCGCGACGGCTACAACTTCGGCCAGACCATCGTCGACGACTATCGGCCGTCCCTACGGCCAGGGCGCAAACTCCATCACCGGCCTCTCCGGACGCGCCGAGGACGGCCCCTTCTCCGTCTACCTCCGCGGCGAGTATCAATACGCCTCCGCCATCCCCGCCTACAGCGAGGCCGCGCAGCAGGCCATCGCCGCCTACAACGGCCTCCCCTACGGCTGGAATCTCCGCGCCGGAACCACCAGCCGCGTGCGCACCATCGAGGCCTACGCCGCCCTCAACCTGCGCAACTGGCAGCTCAGCTTCGGCCAGCAGGCCCTCTGGTGGGGACCGGACAGAAGCACCTCGTTGATCCTCTCCAACAACTCCGAGGCCATGCCCATGCTGCGCCTCGATCGCGTCAAGCCCATCAAGATGCCGGGCGTCTTCAGCCTGCTCGGCCCCGTGCATCTCGACGCCTTCCTCGCCCGCGAGGGCGGCATCCATTACGTCGGACTCGGGCCCACCTTCACCCTCTACGGCAGCCCCAATCAGGCGTTGAATCCCGCGCCCTTTCATCTGGGCCGTCGCTGCCACCATCAAGCCGACCGAAAACTTCGAGATCGGCCTGGCGCACACCACCATCTTCGCCGGTTACGGCCGTCCACTGACCTTCGGGACCTTTATTCATAGCCTCTCCACCACCGGCAACGCGCAGGCGGTCGATCCCGGCAAGCGGGTCACCGAGATCAACCTCAACTACCATCTCCCCGGTCTGCGCAACAAGGTCGTCGTGTACGCCGAGGGCATGGCCTGGGACGATCCGCTGCAGGGTAAGTTCGTGGCGCGCTATGCCTGGGATCCCGGCATCTATCTGCCCCAGCTGCCTAAGTTGAAGAAGATGGATCTCCGCCTGGAGGCCGCCTATACCAACCTACCCAAGCTTCCCTATCAGGGATACTTCTACTCCAACGCCCACTATCCGCAGGGATACACCAACTACGGCCAGATCATCGGCAGCTGGGTCGGCAGGCAGGGCATCGGCGGACAGGCCTCCAGCACCTACTGGTTCTCGGCGCGCAATAAAGCAACCATCACCTATCGCGAGGTCACCTCGGACCCATCGCTTCTCGGAGGCGGCAACCAAAACGATATCTCCGGAAATGTAACCTGGCTGCTGCGTCCAGGACATCGAATTCACCGGCCTGGGCCAGTACGAGCACTATAACTTTCCCCTCCTCGGAGGCGCGAAGTCCGACTTCACCACCAGCCTGCAAATCCGCTTCTTCCCCAAGACGCACGCAGGATCGAACTAACTCCACGGCGCATACGGCTGTACTCTCGCAGTACAGCCGTATGCGCCAAAGGTAAGTAGCAGCCAGAAATGCGAGTAAGTTGCGCTTGCCGATGAGTTACCTCAATCGATGGATGTAGAGGGCATTCGGCGTCGCTGAAGCAGCCTCGTCAACCCAGAAAAAAAGTACGTCATCTCGACCGAAGCTGCGGACGGTCCCATCGTCCGCTGCGCAGTGGAGAGACCCCTGTATTTGTACTTGCCTTCCGGCCTAACTCCCAGAGCCACACGCACGTTTAGTAGGGCAGTGATATCGACTGCCGGATTACAGGCTGCGTCATCCGATTCCCTCGCTTCTTTCCTTCGCCCGCTCTCTGCTCTGCTCCTCCGCCATCCATTGCGCCAGCTCACGCAGTCCCTGCTCATGCGTCACGCGGGGTTCGTATCCCAGCAGCTTATGTGCCTTCGTCAGGTCCGCATAGCAGTGCCGTATATCTCCCACGCGAAACCGCTTCGTCACCACCGGCTCGATCTCCCGCTCGAGCGCCGTGGCCAGCAGCTCCGCCACCCGCCGCATGCGGATCGGCACGCCATAGCCCACGTTGATCACCTCGCCGTTCGCCGCCGACTGCTCCATCGCCAGCAGATTCGCCTGCACCACATCGTTCACATGCACAAAGTCGCGCCGCTGCTCCCCATCCTCAAACAGCAGCGGAGCCTCCTGCTGCAGCAGCCGCGCCGCAAACAGCGTCGCCACCCCGCTCTGCGGATCCGCCATCGACTGCCCCGTCCCATACACATTGAACAGCCGCAGCGCCGTCACCGCGACCCCATGGATGCGCCCGAAGAGCAGACACAGCTCCTCCTGCGTCTGCTTCGACAGCGCATAGATCGACGGCACCTCCGCCTGCTTGTTCTCCGCCGTCGGCCGCGCCAGCAGCACGCCGCCACAGTCCGCGCAATGCACCTCCCAGCGCCCCTGCTCCATCTGCGCCAGCGGCCGCATCCGCGGACACGCCCGCCGGCTGCACACCGAACACACATACTGCCCCTCGCCGTACTGCGACATCGACGAGGCCACAATCAGCTTCTCCGGCCTCACCTTGTTGTCCAGCATCGCCTGCAGCAGCTCCGCCGTCCCCTGCGTATTCACGCTCATCGCCCGGCTGATCGCAGACCGGCTGATCGCATCCGTCGCGCTGCTCCCGCTCGCCGTCGCCGCCAGATGAAACACCACCGCCACATCGCGCAGCGCCTGCCCCACGCAGTGCGCATCGCGAACGTCTCCCTTCACCACCTCGACCGCGCCCGCCAGCCGCCCGTTCGCTCGCGGCTGCGCCGACAGGTCGTCGAGCACTCGCACCCGATGCCCTGCCGCCAGCAGCGCACCCGCAAGGTGAGAGCCGATAAAACCCGCCCCACCCGTAATCAGAACTTGTTTCGATCCCTTCCTCGATCCATTGGCTAGGGGAATCATCTCGGTGTCCTCTCGTCGTCCTCGCGTTCTTTTCTGTACCGCTCGCAAACCGCACGCCGCACGTCGACGAACGTTCGGTCGCACACATCGCGCAGTCCCAGACAGGCGCAAGCGACGAGCCGCTAATCGACAGCTTCCAGTGCAGCACGCGATGTCGCAGTCGACGCAGAGCGCATCGGTCGCAATCGCAGTCGCAGCTAGGACGGTTCATCGCTTCGATCGAGGCCCGAAACGCATTCCGCAAGCAGGGGAGGATGGCCGCCCACCGCACTCCATCGTGCACAGTTGGGATACATATCGGATAGAGAGGGGAGAGCGCGGGTTGCCTCGCTGTGTCCCAGCCGGTCACCCTCGCCGCACAGCCTCTCAAGTCATCTCGACTTCAATCGGAAACGTCATCTCGACTCCACAGGAAAACGTCATCATCGACCGAAGCAGGGACAGTCCCACCGTCCGCTCGCGCAGTGGAGAGGATCCGCGATGGAGGGTGTACTCGCAAGCCAGCAGAACACTACCTCCCCGATGTCCCGAAGGCTCACCCCAACCGCCGAGTCCCTGTGCCGCTCCTGTCCACCTTAGCCACACAATTCGCCACCTTCTACCGCCCCAAAGAACCCTCAAAGCCCGCGCGCCAGCACCTCCGCCAGATGCAGCGGCCGAGCGTCCGTATTCTGCGTAATCTGCTCCGAGCAACTGAATCCATCGCTGACAATCAGCGTATTTTCCCCTCTGCGAACGCACCGCCGGAAGCAACACCCGCTCCGCTAACGTCTGCGAAACAGAGAACTTATCCTTCTCGAAGCCGAACGGCCCCGCCATCCCGCAGCACCCCGAATCGAGCAGCTCGACCTGCGCTCCCGTCGCTCGCAGCAGCGTCATCTCGTCCTGCATGCCCATCGTCGCCTTGTGGTGGCAGTGCCCATGCACGACGATCCTCCCGTCCACCTTCGGCGGCCTGTACCCGGGCGCAAACTTCACCAGAAACTCACTGATAAGAAACGTGTTATCCCGCAGCTTCAAAGCCCTCGGATCGTCCGGAAGCAGGTTCGTCAGCTCATCCCGAAACACACTCGCGCAGCTCGGCTCCAGCACCACAATCGGCACTCCCGCCGCCAACTGCGGCTCCAGCGCATCCAGCACCGTCCGCAGATACCGCTTCGCCACATCCAGCATGCCAAAGTCATACAGCGGCCTTCCGCAGCACATATGCCGCTTCGTCACCGTGACCCGAAACCCTCTTGCAATCAGCACCTTATGCGCCGCCTCCAACACCCCCGGATGGAGGTAGTTGTTGAACGTATCGGCCCAAAGAAACACCTCCCGCCCCCCAGGATTCGCCTCCACCGCCGGCCTCCGCCGCCGCGTAAACGCCCGCGCAAACCGCGGCAACCGCCGTTCCGGAGCAATATGCAGCGCCGCCTTGATCACCCCGCTCAACCCCGGAGCCGCGCCCACCCAGTTCGCCACCCCCGGCGCCAGCGACGCCAGCCGCGCCCACCGGTCGATCCTCCCAAAGGCATAATGGCTCAGCGGTCGCGCTTTGTTTTCATAGTGATGCGCCAGAAACTCCGCCTTGTACGTGGCCATATCCACCGACACCGGGCACTCGCTCTTGCACGCCTTGCAGCTCAAACACAGGTCCAGCGACTCCTTCACCTGCTCGTTCTTCCACCCATCCGGCAGCACCTCGCCCTGCATCAGCTCCCACAGCAGATGCGCCCGTCCCCGCGTCGAATGCAGCTCCTCGCCCGTCGCCATAAAGCTCGGACACATCGTCCCCGCATCCTGCTTCCGGCACGCCCCCACCCCCACGCAGCGCAGCGCGGCCGAGGCAAACGACCCCTTGTCCTCCGCAAACGCGAAGTGCGTCTTCGGCTGCCAGGGCTTGTAATCCGCGCCCAGCCGAAGGTCCTCATGCGGCTCATGCGCATCGATCAACTTGCCTGGATTCAGTCGGTTATCCGGATCCCACAGTCGCTTGAACGAGCGAAACGCCTCCATCAGCTCCGGCGAAAACATCTTCGGCAGAAGCGCCCCGCGCGCCTGCCCATCCCCATGCTCGCCCGAGAGCGACCCGCCATGCGCCAGCGTAATCTCCGCCGCCCGGTCCACAAACTCGCGGAACGCCCGAATCCCCGCCGCGCTCTCCAGATCGAAGTTGTGCCGCATATGCACGCACCCCTGTCCAAAGTGGCCGTACATCGGGCTGTGGTATCCGAACTCCTTCATCAGCCCACTGATTGCACGCAGATACGAGCCCAGCTGAGCCGGCTCCACGGCCGCGTCCTCCCACCCCTCCCATCCCGTACCCTTGCCCGGAACGAACGCCGTCGCCCCCAGCCCGGACTCGCGAATGTGCCACACCCGCGCCGCCTCCGCGCCGGTGTAGATCCGCGCCGTCGGAGCAGGTCGCAGTCCTCCCAGAAACCCCGCAAAATGAAGCGCTTGCGCATCGGCGCTCGCCTGATCGTCGCCGCCAAACTCGGCCAGCAGAAAGCCATTCCCAGGCGGCAGCAGGTCCAGATCGTCCAGCGACTTCTGCTTCCGCCGCAGCGCCTCCAGCAGATAGTGGTCGATCCCCTCCAGCCCGATCAGCGGATGCCGTCAGCAGCTCCGGCACCGCGTCCGCCGCCACAAAGATGTCCGCAAAGCCCACCCCCACCAGCGTCCGGTACTTGGGGCTGCGCACCAGCCGCAGCGTCGCTCCCAGCACGATCGCGCAGGTCCCCTCGCTCCCCACTAAAGCGCGGGCAACATGGAAGTTATTCTCCGGCAGCAGCTCGTCCAGATTGAACCCCGACACCCGTCTGGGGATCTGCGGAAACCCGCTCCTCACCTGCTCGGAATGAGCATCGCGGAGCTGTTTGAGCCCCGCATAGATCTCCCCGACCCGGCCCCCCGCCGCGATCCGCGCCTCGAGCTCCGCCTCGCTCGTCGCGCCCACGCGCATCCGCGTCCCGTCATACAGCAGCACGTCCAGCGACACGATATTGTCGACCGTCTTCCCGCCCATCAGCGCATGCACGCCGCAGGAGTTATTCCCGATCATGCCGCCCAGCGTGCATCGGCTATGCGTCGCCGGATCCGGCGCAAAGGTGAGGTGAAACTCCTCCGCCGCCTCGCGCACGCGGTCGAGCACCGCCCCCGGCTGCACGTGCACCGTCTGCGCCACCGGATCGACCTCGCCGATGCGGTGCATGTACTTCGAAAAATCGAGAATGACCGCCGCATTGCACCCCTGCCCCGCGAGCGACGTTCCCGCCCCGCGCGACAGAATCGGCGCCCCAAAGCTGCGGCAAACCGCAACCGCAGCAACAACATCGTCCTCATCGACCGGAATCACCAGCCCGATCGGGATGTGCCGGTAGTTCGACGCATCGGTCGCATACAGCGCGCGCGAGGCCGCATCGAAGCGGACCTCTCCGCGCACCCTGCGGCGCAGCTCAGCTTCCAGCTCCCGCGCACCGGGGAACTCCTCATGCGCCCGCGCATGCGAGCTGGGAAGAAGGACGAAAGGCGATTCTGAGGTCATTTGCCTACCATCATCGCAGCAACGGCCTCACGCGACCACCCTCACGACGCGGCGTTTGCCGTCATCTTGCCGCGTTTGCCGTCATCTTCCCGCATTTGCCGTCATTTTGAAGATCGCCTGCGCGTTCGAGCTGTCAAAGCTCAGGTCGAGCGCAGCCTTGCCATCCTCCGCCGGCAGCGGCAGCCGCGTAATGAACTCATAGAACGATCCCGGCACCTCTTTCTCGATCAGGCTGCCATCCTCCGCGCGAAAGCGCCGCTGCACCCGCGCCGCGAGAAACGCCGTCTGCCGCACCCTCCCCGACTGCGAGGTCTCGACGCTGGCCTTCATCGCGCGCCCCAGCTGCTTCTGCTCGGCGGCCAACTGGTCCACATCCGCGACACGATCCGTCGCATGGTTGAACGCATTGCCCTCGGTCGCAATCCAGGCCATCTCCGGCGACTCGCCCAGCAGAATCTCGTAGTCCGCAAGCGCCGGTTCCGCGTGCTGGCGGCGGAAGCATCCGGCCAGCACCGGCAGCAGCTCCACCGCCTCGTCCACGGCGAGCGACCGTTCCGCATCGAGCTCCTGCAAAAGAGCATTCGCCCGCTCGCGTCAGAGGATCGACAGAGCTCGCGGTGACCCGCCCAACCGCCTCCTGGAACTCCGCCGAGAAGCGATCCGGATGCAGTTCGCTAATAAAAAACTGCGCCAGCTCCTCGGGATACTCCGCCTGCGCGTACGATCTCCCCGTCATCTTCAGCCGCTCGAGCGGATACACCCCGTTCCGGCTGTATCCCAGCGGCCGCAGAATCCGCGTGATCGCCTCCTCGCCCGCCGGCAGCGACCCCATGCCGGCGAGCGCGACGGTGCGCACGGCGCCATGATCGTGCAGGATCTTCGTCCCCGCGCGCAGCCGGTCCTCGGCGTAGCGCTTCGCGTCCGGAACCCGCTCCAGCAGGTCCTCGAACAGCATCATGTTCAACGCCTGCGCGATCCCCGCCCGCGAGATCCGCTCGCCACTCTCCTCCAGCAGTCCGGCCGGGATGGAGAGCACGCGAAACGAGGCGCTCCCTACGCTCCTCGCCGACAAGGCTGTCCAGCGTCTGCTGCAGTACCGCCTGATTCGTATTCATGGATGGCTCCCTCTCAAACTCTCGATTTCGGTTGCCGCTCGGCAACGACGATGCACTCCTCGAGAATATCGAACGCAATGTCCGTCTCCTCCTGCGTGACGATCAGCGGCGGACAGATCCGTATGGTCGACTCCCCACAGCCCAGCAGCAGCAGGCCGCGCTCGAACGCCAGCTCGACGATGCGATTGCGCAGCGCACCCGCAGGCGTCTTCGCGTGCTTGTCCGCCACAATCTCCACGCCGATCATCAGGCCTCGACCGCGCACATCGCCCACGATCGGGTGCTCGGAAACCCACGCCTCCAGCCGCGCCAGTGCCGCTGCGCCAACGGTTGCGGCGTTCCTCATGCCCTCCCGCTCGATCACCTCCAGCGTCGCGAGCGCCGCCGCCAGAGCCAGCGGATTGCCGCCGAAGGTGCTGGCGTGCGAGCCCGGAACCCAGTCCATCAGCTTCGCCTTCGCCATGCAAACGCCCAGCGGCATGCCCGACGCGATCCCCTTGGCCATGCAGACGATGTCCGGCTCGACGCCCGCATGCTCGATGGCCCACCACCGCCCGGTTCGCCCAGCCCCCGACTGCACCTCGTCCGCGACCAGCAGGATGCCGTGGCGGTCACAAATATGCCGCAGCTCCTGCAAAAAGATGCTCGGCGGAACGATGTATCCACCCTCGCCCTGAATCGGCTCGACGAAGATCGCAGCGACCTCCTCCGGCGGCAGCGTGGTCTTGAACAGCGTGTCTTCGAGAAAGCGCGCACACGCCAAACCCAGGGCCTCCGCGGCCTTCGAGCTGCCGTCCGTCTCCCGGTACACGCGGGGATACCGCACATGGGTCACGCCCGGCAGCGAAGGGCCCAAAACGCCGCCTCTGCTGCGGCTTCGAGGCCGTCAGCGAGAGCGCGCCCATCGTCCGTCCGTGGAAGCTGCCGAAGAAGCTGATGATGTTCTGCCGCCCGGTATGGTATCGCGCCAGCTTGATCGCGCACTCCACCGCCTCCGCGCCCGAGTTCCCGTAGTAGAAGCGATGCGGCCCAGCCATCGGAGCGATCGCCGAGAGCCGTTGCGCCAGCTGCGGCATCAGCTCGTAGTAGAAGTCCGTGCCGGACATATGGATCAGCTGCGCCGCCTGCTCCTGAACCGCCGCGACCACCTCCGGGTGACAGTGTCCCGTCGAGGCCACCGCGATGCCCGCCGTGAAGTCGAGGAACTCGTTGCCGTCGACATCCTCGATGCGGCAGCCCCAACCGCGTTTCACCACCAGCGGATAGCTCCGCGTGTAGCTGGGCGAGAGCAGGCGCTCGTCCTCGGCCAGAATCTTGCGCGCACGCGGCCCGGGCAGCGTGCCGGTGAGCTTCGGGCCAAAGCGGGCGAGCGCCTCGGGAGTGGCGATGCGTTTCAATTCCTGCGTCAGAGGGATCATGGCGAGCTCTCCTATCGACTTGTCGATTCCGGGCAATCTCGCGTCTCGTCGTCTCGCGAAGGACGCGTCTGCCCGCCTCGTGAGAGGCGCAGCGCAGCCGGACGATGGGCTGAGAGGGCAGTGCGGGCGCTAGTCGCCGGAGAAGAGATTGGGCCGGATGCTGCTGGGAGAGGTCGAGCGGAGAACCCGCATCCGGAAGCGCTCTTCGGGCTTGAGCGCGATCCCGTCATGACGGGTGATCGAGGCATGGCGAGCCGGATTATCGATCAGGAGCATGGGCGTCTCCCCGTCGTTCGGCGCAAGTATAGCGCGAAGAACGACGGGGACGCCACTGTCAGAGCCTGTTTCTGGAGTCGTTAGTGAACCGTCTTCATCCGCCGCGACATGAAGTCCATCAGCAGGTAGTTGCCCAGGTTTGCGGGACTGGTGAAGTACGCCTTGCCGCGGCACATCGCGCTCACCTGCTGCACAAACTGCACCAGCGAGAAGTCCTGCGCCAGCATAAACGTATTGATCATGATGCTGCGACCGCTTGCAGCGCGAGACCTCCTCCAGCGTCTCCGCGATCACCAGCGGATCGAGCCCGAAGGCGTTCTTGTAGATCCGTCCGTCGGGCAGCGTCAGCGCGCTGGGCTTGCCGTCGGTGATCATCACGATCTGCTTCATGTCCTTGTTCTGCCGCGCCAGAATCCGCTGCGCCAGCCGCAGCCCTTCGCGCGTATTGGTGTAGTGCGGCCCCACCTTGACGCGCGAAAGCTGCGACACCGGAATCTCCTCCGCCGTGTCGTGAAACAGCACCAGATTCAGCGTGTCGCCCGGAAACTGCGTGCGGATCAGATGCGACAGCGCCATCGCCACGCGCTTGGCCGGCGTAAACCGGTCCTCGCCATACAGAATCATCGAGTGCGAGCAGTCCAGCAGCACCACCGTCGCGCACGACGACTGGTAGTCCGACTGGTGCACATGAATATCCGAGTACTCGATATTCAGCGGCACGCGCTCCTCGCCCTCGATCGCCGTCGCCAGCCCCTCGCGCGCAAACACGCTCGAGAGCGTCGCCGTAATGTCGAGGTTCAGCGTGTCGCCAAACTCATACAGCTTGGAGCTGCCGTTGGTCTCAACGCCCGCGGCCTCATGCCGCGTGTCGTGCCGGCCCAGGTTGGACTTGCCCAGCGGCCCCAGCAGCTCGCGCAGCGCCTTGTAGCCCAGGAAGTCCATGCCCTTGTCGGTCACCTCGAAGCGCGCCTCGCCGTTGCCGTCGCCCTGTCTCGCCCTTGGCCCTGATCCGGCATCTCGGCGTTGATGAAGTTCTGCTCCTGCATCTTCTGGATGATCTGGTCGACCAGCTCCTCCACCTGATCGGCGTTGAGCTGGTCGAACTTCTCCTGCGACTCTTCATCAAACAGCTCGCCCGACTCGAGCGCCTGCTTGATCGCCTCGCGCAGGTTCTCCAGCGTCTGGTCGTTGAACTCCTGAAACTGCGAGTAAGGATCGTTGAAGCCCGAGTCCAGCAGGAAGTCCGACAGCGCCTGCATCAGATCCTCAAGCCCAAACGAGGAGGAGAGATCGCCCGTAAATTTGGTATAGCGAATGCGCTTCATCGGTCCCTGCCTTAGTTGAAGCCTCTGCGGGTGCGGTTCTTGTACTCGTCGCGGTCGATCTCGCGCTCCCGCACCTTTTCGCCGTAGTTCGCGGCGGCCTCGTTGCGCTGCTTCTTCTCGGCGGCCGTAAAGCTGCGCTCCTCGCTGCGGCTGATGCGCTTGTGCGCGTACATGCCCTCGAGCAGGAACTCCGCGGCCGACACCGCAATCTCCGGCTTCGACTTGCCGTTGATCGCGAGCGGCGTCAGCTTCTCGAACAGCCCCTGAATCTGCTCCAGCTCCTTCTGCGAGGTCGCCGAGGAGAACTCATCGGTCAGCTGCACCGTGCCGCCCAGGTTGAACCACTGCTCGATCTGCTGCGTGTTCGTGCCGGCAAAGTACTCGTCGAAGATCGTCGCGACGGAGCCACGAATGATCTCGCGGATCACCGTATCGGCGCCGCGCATCTCGCCCTCGTACTCCAGCTCGATCTTGCCCGAGATGCCCGGCAGCGCGGTATAGATATCGCCGACACGCGGCACCGCAACGCTCTCGCCATGAATCAGCGCCCGCCGCTCGGCGTTCGAGACCACCAGCTCCATCGTGCTGATCGGCAGCCGCTGCGAGACGCCCGAGCGCTTGTCGACCTTCTTGTCCTCGCGCGCCGTAAACGCAATCTGCTCCACGATCTGGCGAATGTAGGTCGGAATCTCGATCTTCAGACCAGTTGCCATGCCGCGCTTGGTCCACGCCTCCTGCTCGGTGATCGCGATGCCCTCGTTGATGCTCTCCGGGTAGTGCGTGCGAATCTCCGAGCCGATGCGGTCCTTCAGCGGCGTCACGATCTTGCCGCGCGCCGTGTAGTCCTCGGGATTCGCCGAGAAGACGATGGCCACATCCAGCGCCAGCCGCACCGGGTAGCCCTTAATCTGCACATCGCCCTCCTGCATGATGTTGAACAGGGCGACCTGAATCTTGCCGGCGAGGTCGGGCACCTCGTTGATGCAGAAGATGCCGCGGTTGGCGCGGGGCAGCAGGCCGTAGTGCATGGTCAGCTCGGAGCCCAGATCCTGGTTCGAACGCGCCGCCTTGATCGGGTCGACGTCGCCGACCAGGTCGGCCACGGTCACGTCCGGCGTCGCCAGCTTCTCGACGTAGCGATCGTCCGGCGTCATCCACGCAATCGGGGTGTCGTCGCCCATCTTCGCGATCAGATCGCGCGAGAACTTCGACAGCGGAGCGTAGGGATTGTCGCGCAGCTCGGAGCCGGCCACATACGGGCAATGCGCGTCGAGCAGCGTCGTCAGCGCGCGCAGAATGCGGCTCTTCGCCTGACCGCGCAGGCCCAGCAGGATGAAGTTGTGCTTCGAGAGCAGCGCATTGACGATCTGCGGAACGACGGTGTCCTCATAGCCGACGATGCCGGGAAACAGAGGCTGGCCATTCTTGCCCGCTCCGTCGCGCAGCTTGGCGATCAGGTTGTCGCGGAGCTCGTCCTTCACGGACCGGGCGAGACGGGCTGGGGTGTATTCACTGGCGCGCAGTGCGCCTAACGTCGTCGGGAGGGAGTTCGCCATCACTCAAGTATAGATGGTGGGTGCCCGCCAGCGGATGCGCCCGCTCCCGGCCGACTCCCCGGAACCCGAAAAGCGAGAATGCCACCTGGAATCAAGCGACGGATCGTGCCCATCCTCGAGGCCAGTCTGCATCGCTGCAGCAGAGAGGACCCCGATTTCGCTGTCGCAGGATGCTCGCTTCCGTCCTCAGCACTGTCAGGATCGCCGATACCGGCCCTAAATAAAACGCACGATCAGCTGCCCGCACGCCCAGGGCGAGTAGTCCGGCGGCCACATCGTCCATCATGATGCCGGTTCCCTCGGGAGCTGCTCAAACTGGCGCACCGGCGGCGGCTTCAGAATGTCAAAAAAGCGAAAGAGCACGAGTCCCAGCGCCGCATGCTGCCACGTCGGGGAGAGCCCGATCAGCGCGATCAACTGTCCCGGCGACCTCATCGATCACCACATGGCCGGGGTCTTCGCGGCCGGACTCGTGCGCAACCAGGGTCGCCGCCGGAATGCCGATGAGCGTCGCGACGAGGGCGGCGATCGGCGGTGCCGAGCGTCAAGCGCCAGCGGACGTCGGCTGCAAGAGGTGCGCGGCGGCGTACCAGAGCAGCAGCGCGGCGGCGCTGCCGTAGGTTCCCGGACCGGGCTTCAGCAGGCCGGCGCCGAAGAAGGTGCCGACCGCCCAGGCCCAGAGGGTCTTCTTTTTCGATGGAGGATGGATCTGAATCGTGGAGTTTGCCATAAATTCGTACTGTTCCCGAGTGTATCTTTGCTGCTCTCGCCCAGCGCCCACGCGGAAAAAAAGTCCCATCCCCCTGCGAGGCTAACCGGCCTCGAATCTATACTTTGCGCGAAAGTTGGACCGAAACTGGTGCAAATTGGACTTCAGTTTGGACTTAACCCGCCTGAATGGAAGACTTTAGGACTTCAAGTCAGGGGAGGGGGAGGTCACTGCTACTCGTCGTTGCCGCTGGGGTGGCGCTGGGCGTTGGAGCGGGCGAGCTCCTCGAGCAGATCGGGGTCCTGGATCGGCGAGCTGATCTTGTAGTCGCCCGAGGCCCACTTGCCGAGATCGAGGATGCGGCAGCGGTCCGAGCAGAAGGGGAAGTCCGCATCGGTGGCGAGGACGACCTTGCGGCAGGTCGGGCAGAAGAGAGCTTTGGGAGGGGTCGACATGGCTATCTCCATTCTAAAGAATGGATGCGTTTGTGGGCGTACGGGTGCGTTGGCGCTGCGTCTTGGCGGCGGTCGGCGCCTGCCCGGCGGTCAACTCCACCTGCCGCACGTCGGCCTGGTCGCCGAGCTTGGCCTTTAGGCGGTGGGCCAACTCGGCGTCCGCCGCGACGGTGATGGTGATCTTTGCGCTCTGATGAAGAAGGGCGACATCGAGCGCGCGGATGGCGAGCGATTGTTCCGCAAAAAGTTGGACGAGGTGCGGCAGGACGCGGGGTTTGGAGGCGGCGGTAATCTGATAAGTCCAGTGCATGGAGGATTCCTTGGACGGTTGGCTGGCGGGCGGCAAAAAGGAAAAAGCCGCCAGAGCTTTCGCTGTGGCGGCTTCGTATCTCAGAGGAGTTGTCTGAAGACTACGGAGCGCCACGCACCGGCATGGGCGAGGCAATGACCGAAATCGATTTCAGGGCGCAGGCAGGACACGTCACCGGCTGAATGCCGTGTGCGGTGTGCCGGTGCTGGAGAGTCGCGGTCGTCGCGGTCATACCATCCTACATCAACCTGCGTTGCTCAGGAACTCCTGAGGCAAGCAGGCAGACCTCAAAGCGAAGCCACGATTCCGTAATGGGCGTGGCTTCGGCAGGTCGAGGGAGCTGGGGGTATTCCTCGGATTAC
>CAVWJY010000005.1:0-214037 GCA_963755245.1 uncultured Acidobacteriaceae bacterium
CGAGGATGCGGGCGACGACGTCGTAGTCGTGCGACTCGGTGATCTCGGCGCGGTAGAAGGTGCCGGGGACCAGCGCCTCGTGCGGGCCGAAGTCGTTGATCAGCACCTTGCCGTCGATCTCGGGCGCGTGCAGCGGCGTGCGGCCCTGCCAGAGCAGCTCGGTCTCCTCCGACTCGCCTTCGACCAGCAGGTCGATCTCGCGGCCGACCCAGGCTGCTCTTCGCTCGCGTGCTGATCTTCTGCTGCAGCTTCATCAGCTTGCGGCGGCGGGCTCTCGATGGTGCGCTTGGGGACCTTCAGCTCCGCGTCGAGGTTGAAGGCGGCCGCGCCCTCTTCGTCGGAGTAGGTGAAGACGCCCAGCCAGTCGATCTTTGCGGCCTTCGACGAAGTCGCGAGCTCCTTGAAGTCGGCGTCGGTCTCGCCCGGGAAGCCGACGATGAAGCTGGTGCGCAGCACGACGTCCGGGCACGATGCTGCGCGCCTTGTCGATCAGGTCGCAGGAAGATCTGCGGCGTTGCCGCCGCGCTTCATGCGCTTGAGCACCGCTGGGCTGGCGTGCTGCAGCGGCACGTCGAGGTACTTCGCGATGGTGTCGTGACTTCGCCATCGTCTCGAGCAGGCGCGTGGTGACCTTGTTCGGATAGGTGTAGAGGAAGCGCAGCCAGCGCAGCCCGGGCAGCACGGCGAGCGCTTCGAGCAGCTGCGCGAGGCCGTCCTTGCAGGCCGAGGTCTTCGCCGTAGCAGGTGGTGTCCTGGCCGATGAGCGTGATCTCGCGCACGCCCTGCGCGATGAGGTTCTCCGCCTCGGCGACGATCGACGACATGCGCCGCGAGCGGAACTTGCCGCGCAGCTGCGGGATGATGCAGAAGCTGCAGGGGTGATCGCAGCCCTCGGCGATCTTGATGTAGGCCGAGGCGCGCGGCGTGGTCAGGATGCGCGGCGTCTCGTCGGAGTAGAGATACTCGGGCAGCGCGGCGGTGGCGCCGTCCCAGTGCTGCGCGCGAGAAGCGGCCGGACTGCTCGCGGGCGTCGCCTTCGGGGCGCGACGTCGTGGCCTCGGCTGCAGTCTCGGCGAGAATCTGCGCGCCGACCTCGTCGGGTGCGAGTGCTGATGCACGGCCGAGGGCGCGCGGCTGATGAGATCCTGAGACGGCGTGCTGCGCCCTGCGGGAGGATGTTGAAGGGCGAGTTGTTCGCGTGGCCGGAGGGCGTGAAGGCCAGCGGCGGCGAGGATCGCCTCGAGCTCGCCGGTGCCGACGACGGCGTCGACCTCGGGAATGTTCTTCTGGATCTCGTCGCGGTAGCGCTCGACCAGGCAGCCGGCCACGATGAGGCGGCGGGCCTTGCCGCCGGCCGCGACCTTGTGCCGCGCCATCTCGAGGATGGTGTTGACCGACTCCTGCTTGGCCGAGTCGATGAAGCTGCAGGTGTTGACGACCAGGATCTCGGCGTCCTCGGCGGCGGGGTGAGCTCGGCGCCGTTGTGGTGGAGCAGGCCCATCATGACCTCGGAGTCGACGAGGTTCTTGGGGCAGCCGAGCGAGACGAAGCCTACCTTGGGGCGGGTGGAGGTGGTGGTTTCGGTGGGCTGGGCTGCGAGCATTTCTGGAGGAGTCACAGCCTCCTAGTTTAGCAGTTTCTGTGGATTTCGCGGAGCGCAGGATGGGATCGAATCGCGCGGGATCGGGGAACAGCCTCTTTTGCTTGTCCGAGGAGCGTGAGAGCATGCCGCATGAGACGCCTTGCGGTTCGAATGGTCGTGGATTTTCTCCTGGTCGCCATTGCCGCCGCGCCCCCTTGGCCCGATCTCCAGGCGGGTGGATGCCATGGCACTCGGGGCATGCGGCTAGCATAGCGCGTATGGCGCGTTGCTTGAGGATGCGGCACAGAGCGCCGGTTTGTAACGTCCTTGCGATGGTAGACTTAGCGAGTGCCGGGTCCTACGCGACGTAATCCCGCCAACCCCGCCAGGTCCGGAAGGAAGCAACGGTAACGGGCAAGTATGGGCGCAGTAGGTCGCCCGGCGCTAAATCTCCTCTCTCCCCCCTCACAATTTGAAATCTGGTTCGGGCGCTTTCGTGCTCGGATGCTCCGGATAAGTGCCATGTCTTGCTATGCGTTGTGTATAGTGGGTGGCGATCGGGGGAGCGCATGTCCTATCGCATAGCGTTGGCGTTGGTGGGGTTGTCTCTGGCGATGTCGCCGGTATCGGCGGCGAAAGGGGTTCACGCAAGCATGCTGTTGGTGGTGGAAAAGGGCAGTGAGAGTCTGGGGATCGTCGATCCCGCGACCGGGGAGCAGGTGGCGTCGGTGCCGGTGGAGGGTGAGACCGGCCATGAGGTCGCGGCGTCGCCCGATGGGCGGTTTGCGTATGTGCCGATCTATGGCGACTCCGGCGTGGGGCGGCCGGGGACCGATGGCCGCAAGCTGATGGTGATCGACGTCGCGGCGCACAAGCTGGTGGGCAGTGTCGACTTCGGCAAGGGCGTGCGGCCGCACTTCGTCACCGTCGGGCCGCGCGATGGGCTGCTGTATGTGACGACGGAGCTGGAGCACGCGGTGACCATCGTCGATCCGAAGACGCTGCAGGTGGTGGGAACGGTGCCGACCGGGCAGGCGGAGTCGCACATGCTGGCGATCTCGCACGACGGCAGGCGCGGCTATACGTCGAACGTCGGGCCGGGGACGGTGTCGGTGCTGGATCTCGAGAACCGGAAGACGCTGGCGATCATTCCGGTCTCGGAGAACGCGCAGCGCATCTCGATCTCGCGCGACGACCGCTGGGTGTTTACGGCGGACCAGACCAAGCCGCAGATGATTGTGATCGATACGGCGACCAACAAGGTGGCGCGGTGGATTCCGCTGCCGTCGATCGGATTTGGCAGCACGCCGACGCTCGATGGGCGCTGGCTGGTGGTGACGCTGGCGGGCGCGAACAAGCTGGCGGTGATCGATCTGAAGACGATGCAGGTGGCGCGGACGATCGATGTTCCGGCGGCGCCGCAGGCGGTGCTGATGCGGCCGGATGGGCAGCGGGCGTATGTCTCGTGCGACGAGACCGGCCAGGTGGCGGAGATCGATCTGACGGAGTGGAAGGTCGCGCGGCTGATCAAGACGGGCAGCCTGTCGGACGGAATGGCCTGGGCGGCGGGGCAGTGAGCACGGTTTTTACAGGGACAAGAACGTGCCTGAATTTTTATTCAGATAGCATGGGTTTTGTATTCTGTCCTTGTAGGTTCATGAGGTGATGGATTGAGTTTGACGTTGAAACCGCGCGTATCGGTGCGGGCAAAGATTAGTTCGGTCGGGGTGTATGTTCCGCCGCAGTTGTTGACCAATGCCGATCTCGAGAAGATGGTGACGACCAACGATCAGTGGATCGTCGAGCGCACCGGCATTCGCCAGCGGCACATTGTGGACAAGGGCGTGGCGACGAGCGATCTGGCGGCCAAGGCGGCGCAGTGCTGCCTGGAGAAGCGTGGGATTGCGGCGACCGAGGTCGAGGCCATCCTGGTCGCGACGGTGACGCCGGATATGTTCTTCCCGGCGACCGCCTGCCTGGTGCAGGAGAAGATCGGCGCGACCGGCGCGTGGGGCTTCGATATCTCGGCGGCCTGCTCGGGGTTTCTGTACGCGCTGCAGACGGGCGCGAAGCTGGTGGAGTCGGGCGTCCACAAGAAGGTGATGGTGATCGGCGCCGACGTGATGAGCTCGATCCTGGACTACACCGACCGCTCGACCTGCATTCTGTTTGGCGACGGCGCGGGCGCTGTGCTGCTGGAGGCGGCGGAGGAGGGCGAGGTCGGACTGGTGGACTTCATCCACGAGATCGACGGCTCGGGCGCCTCGTCGCTGTATATGCCGGGCGGCGGAAGCCTGCATCCTTCGACGGCGGAGACGGTGGCGGCGAAGATGCACTTCGTGCATCAGGACGGCGGCGCGGTGTTCAAGGTCGCGGTGCGCAAGATGGCGGAGCTGAGCGGAGCGCTGCTCGAGCGCAATGGACTGACGCCGGCGGAGATCGACCTGTTCATCCCGCACCAGGCGAACCAGCGCATCATCCAGGCGACGGCGGAGCGGCTGGGCATGCCGGAGGAGAAGATCGTCATCAACATCGGCGAGTACGGCAATACGACGGCGGCGACGATCCCGCTGGCGATGCATACGGCGCTCGAGCAGGGACGGTTGCAGAAGGGCGCGACCGTGCTGCTGGCCTCGTTCGGCGGCGGCTACACGGTAGGCACGACGCTGCTGCGCTGGGAGTAGCTTTTCAGGAAACAAGCAGGGAACAGGCGAGACCAGGACGATCTGGTCTCGCCTGTTTTCGATTGCGTAACATATGCTTCGTTTCGCCCAGAAAATGATGGAACTTTCGCGCGATAGGGCGCACTCTGTTGGAACGAGAGCGGGAGGAACTGCGTAGTGCTGTTGTCGAGTCTCTAAGACGGAGGCCAGCTATGACGCATGATCCATTGTGGATGAGGGCCTTTCTGAGCGTTCATATCGCAGCCGGGGCGACCTCGTTCCTGCTGGCTCCGGTGGCGCTGGCCACGGCCAAGGGTGGAAAGGCGCACCGGCGCTGGGGCATGGTCTATCTGTGGGCGATGGGCGTGGTGGCCTGCACTGCGCTGCCGATGGCGCTCTATCGGCCGGTGTTGTTCCTGGCGCTGGTGGCGATCTTCAGCTTTTATGCGGCGTGGTCGGGATACCGCGCAACCAAGCTGAAGGATCTGGCTCGGGGCGGGAGCGCGCAGCCGATCGACTGGGCGGCTGGGGTGTTCACGTTCTGCTCGAGCGCGGCGCTGGCGGGGTTGGCGGTGTTCAAGCCCGCGGCGGTGCAGCATATGGGCATCGTGGCGATCCTGTTCGGCATTCTCGGCATGCGGCTGGCGGTGGGAGAGCTCTGGAAGTTCGTTCACAAGCCCAAGGAGAAGATGTTCTGGTGGTACACCCATCTGGGCAACATGATCGCGAGCTACATCGCTGCGTGGACGGCGTTCTCCGTCACGACGCTGCCGCAGATCTTTGGACGCAGCATCTTTCTTTGGCTGTGGCCGACGATGGTGGGGGTTCCCGCGATTATCCTGACCACCGGCTACTACAAGCGGAGGTTCACACCACGGGCGAAGGTGTCGGCGCTCTAACCGAGCCGACGCTCGCTCAGGAGGTGACCTTGGGGTTCTGCGTCACGCCGGTGGAGCCGATGCCGACGCTGCGCGAGGTCTTGTAGAGCTTCCAGAAGGCGATGGCGCAACCGAGGACAATGCCGCTCCAGACGACGCTCAGGATGGTGGTCGCCCACTTGTCGGAGAAGGCGTTCCACAGGCGCAGGACATGCCTGCCGTAGTAGATGCCGAGTCCGGCGGCGATGCAGTGCCGCAAGGCGCGGCTGAGGGTGAAGGTGGTGAGGAACTTGGTGCGCGACATCTTGAGCACGCCGGCCGCGAGCACAAAGGGGCTGAGCGGCATCGGCGGCGGCAGCAGCGCGGGCAGGGCGACGGCAAGGATGGCGTGGGTCTGCATCCAGGTGCAGACGCGCTTGAAGATGCGGGGCGGGACGTGCCGCTCGAGGAAGGCCATGCCTCCGGCCTGACCGACCTGGTAGCTGAGATAGCCGCCCAGCGCGGAGCCGGCGGTGGCAAGCGCGACCAGCAGCAGCCAGTTGGTCTTCCGCGCCGCGAACAGGACGATCAGGATGTCGGTGACGCCGGGGACCGGGAGTGGGACGAAGGAGGAGTCCACGACCGAGACCAGGAAGATGCCGAAGACGCCGAAGGAGACCAGCAGAGGAAGGAACTTGTGTGCGTGACGGGGTGTCGTCGCAAGCAGGTTGAGCAGCAGGGAAGAGGCTTGCTTTGGAGACGCGGCCGCGGCGGATTGGAATCCTGGCATGGGCATCTTCCTGTTTGGACGCGTGGCGGAGCGAACAAGTCGCGTCCAAACAGAAGATTGAGCAGCTTTCTGGTCGCCTTACAGAAACCGCGGGACAGGAAGCGGCGGAAGAGCGTCGACCTCGGCGGCGTAGCGGCGGAAGAGCTGGAGCGCTTCCATGCAGGCGGGATCGAGCGTGTAGTGAATGTTTTCGGTGAGATAGCTGTGGATGGCGGCGGGCGCGAGGTCGATGCGAGGGGTCCACTCCCGGACCAGATCGTCGATGTGGGCGAGGCCGTGGTCGCGGGAGCGGTTGAGGTCTTCGATGAGCCGGGCGGGGGACAGCGTCTCTGCTGTCAGGGACTCGGGACGGACGGCCCAGACGGCGGCGACCCAGGGCAGGCCGGTGCGGGTGTGCCACTCGCTGGGCGATGTCGATCCAGAGGCAGGGGCCGATCTGCTGCTCGATCTGGTCGCGGGCCTCGAGGGCGAGCAGCGCGGGATCGCCGATGAGCAGTGCGGCGTCGGCGGAGCGGAGCATGGCGACGGGGTCGGCGGGCGCGGGCAGGAAGCTGGGCTGGGCGCCGAGGAACTTGCGGAAGAGGACCTGGGTGTAGGCAAGCGAGCTGCGCGATGCGGTGTCGGCGGCGATGCTGCGGACCGCGCGCAGGGCGTCGTCGATCGGAGCGCCGCGTCTTTGGCTGTTTGTTACTTCACGATGAGCTGGATGGAGCGGACCTCGTCGCGCGAGGCGATCACGCAGCCCGGGACGATGGCGAGGTCAGGGGTGAGCGCGGCGATCGGGATCAGGCCGAGGTCCGCGCGGCCACTCAGCAGGCTGGCGGCGCACGCGGAGGGCTGCGTGTAGGTGAGTTGGTAGTGCCGGGCGAGTTCGGTGGCGAGAGGAGGGTGCTCAAAGTCCCACATCAGCGGGGCGGGATTGAGAAAGTCGATGGCAGCTACACGCAGGGGACAGGAGTTCAGCATCACAGATTAGCTTATTGGATGGGATCGGAGGCGGATCGATGCAGCGGGCGATCGTGGGGTTCTACCGGGACGAGGAAGGGCACTGGGTGGCGCGGCTGTCGTGTGGGCATGGGCGGCACGTTCGCGACGATCCGCCGTGGACGGTGCGGGAGTGGGTGCGGACGGAGGCGGGCCGGGCGGAGTGGCTGGGCCGCTGGATGGAGTGTCGCCGCTGCGAGGAGGAGGCTGCGGCGGAGTGAGTAGGGGGCAGTTGTCTCAGCAGGGTGCGCGGGAGAAGCGAGAGCGGTAGACTGGGGGCGGGTAGAGGATGATTCGACCACATCATTTAATCCGAGGGCTCCGATGGTTGGGAGCCATGGCACTGTTGGGATTGCCGGTGGCGCAGGCGCAGGCTCCGCAGTCTTCGTCGCAGCCGCCCAAGTCTTCGAGCGCACCGGCCAAGAGCGCCTCCGACTTTGATCTCGACGAAACACCGGCGCAGGCGCAGCCGCGACGGGCGGGAGCAACACCGTCCTGCGCACGGGATCGACGCTGGTGCTGGTTCCGGCGCTGGTGAAGACGAAGAAGGGCGATCCCGTCTTCACGCTGACCGCCGACAGCTTCGTGGTAACCGACGATGGCGTGGAGCAGAAGGTGCGCCTCGAAGAGGACTCGGGCAGCCAGCCGTTGGCGTTGGTCATCGTGGTGGAGACGGGCGGGGACGGGGCTCGCTATCTGGACGCCTACCACGACCTCGGCACGCTGCTCGAATCCATGGTGGGGAATGTGCGGCACCGGGTCGCGGTGGTGAGCTTCGACAGCGAGCCCGAGCTGGTGCAGAACTTCAACCACGACTTCGATCTGGTGCAGACGACGCTGAATCAGCTTGAGCCGGGCAATAATGGTGCGGCGACTCTCGATGCGCTGGGCTACGCGGTCGATATGCTGCGCAAGCAGCCGCCGAACTATCGGCGCGCGATTCTGCTGCTCTCGGAGACGGTGGATCAGGGCAGCCACATCAAGATCGCGGACGCGCTCCGGGTGCTGAGCGACACCAACACCTCGATCTACAGCATCGCGTTCTCCAGCTCCAAGGACGAGATGAAGCAAGAGTCGCGGCGGAATGATTGCGTCGGAGGCTCCGAATCCTGGGCCGGCGGGCGGCTGCATGGCGAAGGATCCGGACAAGGATCCGCAGCCGGGGGACAGCACGTTGAAGCAGGCCTGGAACTGCGCCGGGGTGTTGTTGCCTCCGCTGCGTCTGGCGAATCTGGCGTTGGTGGCGGGCAGGAACGGGCTGCGGAAGAATGTTCCGGAGACGGTCGCGCAGCTCTCGGGCGGGGAGTACTTTTCCTTCAAGGACACACGCGGCCTGGATCGTGCGTTGATCGCACTCTCCAATCACATTCCCAATCGTTATGTGTTGAGCTTCACGCCGCAGTCGCCGCATCCGGGACTGCACGCTCTCGGTCTCCGCATGAAGGACAATCCCGAATATATTGTAACTTCGCGGAGTAGCTATTGGGCTGAGGATGAAGGAGCTGCGGCGTCCTCGCGATAGTTGTGGGTGTGTCCCGATTCTGACAACAGGTGTCCCGATTCTGACAACAGAGGATTGATGGACATTTCACGTCAGGTGTGGAGAATGGGACGAGACTCCCCATGACAGCTTTTTTTGAATCGAATCGTTTTCGACGACCTTCGCAGATGCGTGATCGCTGGTATGTACCCGGTTTGGTTCTCTGCCTGGTGCTTGCGTCGTGCAGCATCTTCCTCTCCTTGCGGATGCGGGACGGTGCGTCGTCTGCCGCAGGCGAGTATGTACGCTGGAGGCTTCTTCTCGGCGACGTGGTCTTTCTTCCTGTGTTGATGATCGCGCTGGGCCGGTATCGGCTGGGAAGGCAGTTTGAGCGGCGCGAGGCGGCTCTGTACGAGGTCGAGATGGGCCTGCGGCAGAAGACGCATGGGCTCGAACAGACGATTCGGGAGCGCACGGCGGAGCTGCGCGAAGAGATTGAGGAGCGCCATCGCGCCGAGTTGCTCAACCGCGGACGCAACCGCGTGCTCGAGATGCTGGCCAAGAATGAGTCGTTGCATGCGACCGTCAAGGTGCTGGTGGCGACGGTCACCGAGCAGCGCTCGGTGTGGAGTGCGGCGCTGCATCAACTCGATGGCGATGCCCTGCTGCTGCGCGGCGCGGTGGGTGTGCCCGAGATGTTGATGGACCATCTGCATCGGATCAAAGCGGACTTTCCAGATGCTCCCGAGGCGGCTGCGCTGCAGCAGGGCCAAGCCTACATGATCGAAGATACGAGCCAGCAGCGTACCCCCTGGCGTCAACTGCTGGCGGCGAATGGGATCTGTTCTGTCTGGGCGGTGCCGTTCTTTGCGCCGGGGGGCGGCGCGATCGGCGTCATGACGATCTATTCGCGGCTGCGTGCTTTGCCAACGCCGCGCGATCTCGAACTGCTGGATATGGTGTGCTCGATGGCGGCGCTGGTCTGCGAGCATCAGCGTCTGCACCAGCAGCTGCTGCTGTACGCGTATCACGACGTGCTCACAGGGCTGCCGAATCGGCGACTGGGCGAGGAACGGCTGGAGATTGCGATCGCACAGGCCAAGCGCGAGGGCAGCCAGGTCGCGGTGCTTTGGATCGATCTCGACGACTTCAAGCATGTCAACGACACCCACGGACATCCGCTCGGCGATCTGGTGCTGCAGGAGACGGCGGCGCGTCTCTCGAAGCGTCTGCGCTCCACCGACACCGTGGCGCGCATGGGCGGCGACGAGTTCATGGTCATTCTCAGCGGCGTGCAGAACCATGCCTCCGCCGAGCAGACCGCTGCGGAGCTGCACCAGATCGTGACCCAGCCGCTGGCGTTCGATCAGGTCGATCTGAACATCGCGATCAGCATCGGCATCTCCATGTTCCCCGAGGATGGCGAGACCGCCGAGCAGTTGAAGCAGAACGCGGACATGGCGATGTATCAGGCGAAGAACGAGCATGTGGGAACGCGCTCGTTCTCGCCGGTGATCGGGCTCGGAGCGGCGGAGGTGCGCGACCTGAAAGAGGAGCTGTCGCGCGCGCTGCAGACGCGATGGATTCGAGATCGACTACCAGCCGCAGTGCCGGCCGGATGGCTCGATCGTCGGCTTGGAGGCGCTGCTGCGCTTCCGGCATCCCGCGCCTTGGGGTGGTGCCGCCGTCGAAGTTCATTCCCATCGCCGAGGAGACGGGGCTGATTATTCCGCTGGGCTCCTGGGTGCTCGAACGCGTCTGCCGCCAGAGCATGGAGTGGCAGGGCATGGGGCTGGCGGCGCTGCCGATCGCGGTCAATATCTCGGCGCTGCAGTTTGCCCGCAAGGACTTTGCCGAGAGCGTGGGCGCCATCCTCAAGAAGACCGGGCTGGATCCGAAGCTGCTGGAACTGGAGCTGACGGAGAGCGTGGTCATGCGGGACTTCGTGGAGTCCTCGCGGCAGCTGCGCTACCTCAATCAGCTCGGGATTCGGATTGCGATCGACGACTTTGGCACCGGGTACTCGTCGCTGAGCTACCTGCATCAACTGCCGATCGATGTCTTGAAGATCGACCGCTCGTTCGTCGAAAAGATCATGGAGGCGGAGGGCACGCGGCCGATCGTCGAGGCGGTGATCTCGATGGCGCATACGCTCGGCCTGGAGGTGATCGCGGAGGGCGTGGAGACCTCGAGGCAGGCGGTGTTCCTCGAGGAGATCAAGTGCCGGACGATGCAGGGCTACTTCTTTTCGAAGGCACTGCGCGCGACCGATACGATTCCGTTCCTGCAGCACCGCCAATGCGATACCAGCGGAGTGAACTCCTACGCCGCCACGGAAGGCGCAGCGCGTCAGTAGTGGCGTGATCTCGTGTTTCGGAGAGCCGGGCGACGCGAATGCGTGCGCTCGGAGCCCGGTGGGTGCGACCGGGCTTGACAGGCGGTTTGGGCTTGGGTAGGCTCTGCCGTCATCCGGTGAATTTGGGCTCTGCAGGATTCCAGCGCGGCGGCGCTCCGGTGCGTTCGCTGCGGGTGGAGGCGACGCGTGCACAACTCGGTGGAGCGAACGGCGGCGGAACTCGATCTGGCGCGGCTGGCATGGCTGGCGCTGACGCTGACGCCGGGCATGGGGCCGACGCGCTGCGCCAGGGCGGTCGCAGGTCTGGGAGCGGCGGAGCGGCTGTTCGACGCCTCCCTGACCGAGCTGGAGGCGCTCGGGATGCCGGCCACGTCGGCGCAGTTTGTGGGCGATGGGCGGGCGCGCGCAGCGGCCGAGGAGGAGATCGAGCCGGGTCGAGCAGGCGGGCGGGAGCATCCTCACGCGGGAGGACGCGGCGTATCCGGAGCGGCTGCTGGAGATCTTCGATCCCCCGGCGGTGCTGTGGATTCGCGGCGATCGGACGCTGCTGGCGCGGCCGGGGATCGCGGTCGTCGGCACGCGGCAGCCGACGCCGTACGGGGTGGGCATGGCCGAGGTGCTGTCGCGCGACCTGGCGAACCGGAGGATGGTGATCCTGAGCGGCATGGCGCGCGGCGTGGATACGGCGGCGCACAAGGCGGCGCTTCAGGCTGGAGGAAGGACGGTGGCGGTGTGGGGGACGGGCATCGATGTCATCTATCCCAAGGAGAACAAGCGGCTTGCCGAGGAGATTGTGGGCAGCGGCGGAGCCATCGTGAGCGAGTATCCGCTGGGGACGTTTCCCGCGCCGCAGAACTTTCCCATCCGCAACCGCATCCTGAGCGGCATGAGCGTGGGCGTGCTGGTGATCGAGGCGGGCGAGTACAGCGGCACGCGGATCACGGCGCGCTGCGCGCTCGAGCAGGGGCGCGATGTGTTCGCGGTTCCCGGCAATGTGACCAACAAGAATGCCTGGGGACCGAACACGCTAATCAAGCAGGGAGCGAAGCTGACGGCGACCTGGGAGGATATCTGGGAGGATCTGCCGACGCACACCCGGCTGGAGTTGGAGGAGGAGCTGGAGACGCTGGCGCGGAGTGGGGGTGAGCGGGGGGACTTGAATCGAAGGTCTCCGGTATTGCATCCTTATTCCACGAGACAGGCGAGGGCGAGCAGCTCTTCCCCGGCATGAGCAGGCGGTCATGGGGCGGCTGCGGCACGATGAGGCGATGCAGCTCGATGCCCTGATCGAGGGGCTGGAAGGGGAGTTGGCGTCGCCGGAGATCTTTGCGGCGCTGTTCGAATTGGAGCTCGCCGGTCGGGTGAAGCAGTTGCCGGGCAAGAATTACGTCCGTTGTTTCTAGTGATTAGCCGGGTGGCGGCAGCTGGATGCGAGATGATTCTACTGTGGAAAACGTAACTTTTTGTTCCAGGAAACGTCTGTTGTGGCTATGGACGAAGGTCGTCTTGGAGAAGCTCCGAGATGACGCGCACGGCGAAGCGTGTTAGGTTCGCATGGAATCGGTAAGTTTTTAGGCGGTCGTGCCGGACGACGGGTCTGATGGTGTTTTTGGGGTAGAGAAGGGAACGAATGGGGAAATCACTTGTGATCGTGGAATCGCCGGCCAAGGCGAAGACGATCAATAAATATCTCGGCTCGGAGTATGTGGTGGAGGCCTCGATTGGCCACATCATGGACCTTCCGAAGAACGACATCGGCGTGGAGCTGGAGAAGCGGACGTTTGCGCCGACGCTGATTGTGTCTCCGGGCAAGGAAAAGATCGTGGACCGGCTGAAGAAGCTGGCCTCCAAGGCGGACATGGTCTACCTGGCGCCCGACCCGGATCGCGAGGGTGAGGCGATCGCGGCGCATCTGTCGATGCAGCTGCTGCCGGTGATGAAGGACAAGTCGAAGATTCGCCGGGTCACCTTCAACGAGATCACGCAGAAGGCGGTGAAGGCCGCCTTCGAGCACGCTCGCGATGTCAACGAGGATCTGGTGGACGCGCAGCAGACACGCCGCGTGCTGGATCGCCTGGTGGGGTATCAGGTGTCGCCGCTGCTGTGGGACAAGGTGCGGCGCGGACTGTCGGCCGGCCGTGTGCAGACGGTGGCGCTGCGGATGATCGTCGAGCGCGAGGGCGAGATCAACGAGTTCGAGCCGGTGGAGTACTGGACGCTCGACGCGGTGCTCGATCCCGGCAAGGGCGGGCAGGACTTTACGGCGCGCCTGGTCGGCATCGAGGGCAAGCCGCTGCGGGTCGCGAACGGCCTCGACAAGGAAGGCAAGGAGCAGTTCCTTTCGAACGCGCTGCCGGACCAGGAGGCGATCGACGAGGTGCTGGCGCAGCTTGAGAGCGGTGCGACCTGGTGGGTGCGTGGCATCGAGAAGAAGGAGCGGCGGCGGAATCCGCAGGCTCCGTTTACGACCAGCAAGCTGCAGCAGGATGCCTCCAGCCGTCTGGGCTTCAATGTGCGCCGCACGATGGGCGTGGCGCAGCGGCTGTATGAAGGCGTTGAGATCGGCAGCGAGGGCACGGTCGGTCTGATCACCTACATGCGTACCGACTCGACGCGTGTCTCGCCGGATGCGATCGCGGACGCGCGGGAGTACATCGGCAAGCTGGGCGCGGCGTATCTGCCGGCCAAGCCGAACGAGTACGTCGGCAAGAAGCAGGTCCAGGCGCAGGACGCGCACGAGGCCATCCGGCCGACCAATGTGCGGTTCACGCCGGAGTCGATCCGCCGCTATCTGTCGGATGAGCAGTTCCGGCTGTATCGCCTGATCTGGCAGCGCTTTGTGTCCAGCCAGATGACCCCGGCGGTCTTCGACCAGACCACCGTGGACGTGGCGGCGAAGGCGAAGAACACCTATGACTTCCGGGTGAGCGGAAGCGTGCTGAAGTTCGAAGGCTTCCTGAAGTTCGAGGAAGAGGACAAGAAGGCGCGGGCCGCGGCGAAGGACAAGGCGGGCAAGGCCGAACAGGCCGAGGCGGAGAAGCTGGCGCGCGAGGCCGTGGAGCAGGCGGCGGGCGACGGTTCGGACGCCAGCGGGAACGCCGGTTCTGCGTCGGAAGAGGAGCGCCGGCTGCCGGAGTTGACCGAAGGCCAGGCGCTCAAGCTCGAGAAGCTGGAGCCCGAGCAGAAGTTCACCGAGCCGCCGCCGCGCTACAACGAGGCGTCGCTGGTGAAGATCCTGGAGGAGCGCGGAATCGGCCGGCCCTCGACCTACGCGTCCATCATTAACACCATTCAGGACCGCGACTACGTGAAGAAGATCGGGGCGAAGTTCGTGCCCACCGAGATCGGAACCGTGGTGACCGGCCTGCTGGTGAAGAACTTCCCGTACATCTTCGACGCGCAGTACACGGCTCGCCTCGAGGGCGAGCTGGACGCGGTCGAAGACGGTCAAGAGCGGTGGACCGACCTGCTGAACGGCTTCTACGATCACTTCGAGAAGGAGCTGATCTTCGCGGGCAAGAACATGGAAGACATCAAGCGCATGGAGCAGGCCACCAACGAGATCTGCGACAAGTGCGGGAGCACGCTGATCCTGAAGTGGGGCAAGTTCGGCAGCTTCTACGCCTGCAGCGCCTTCTCGAAGGCGAAGCCGATGACGGTCGCCGCCGGGCCGTGGAAGAAGGACCCCAAGGCGGTGACCAAGAAGATCACGACCGCCTTCCAGTTTCCCGATGGAGGTCAAGGCGGTCACCGAGGATGTGACCGACTTCGCCAAGCAGGTTGCGGACGCGAAGGAGCTGGCCGCGGCCGTCAATGAGGCGCAGGGCAAGGGCAAGAAGATCGTCGTCGAGCCGGTAAGCTGCGACTTCACCAAGGAGAACTTCGCCGCCAAGCCGGACCTGAGCGCTCCCGGGGCGGACGACGTTCCCGAGGAGGAGTTCTGCGATAACTGCGGCCGCGTGATGGTGTTGCGCAACGGGCCGTGGGGGCCGTTCATGGCCTGCCCGGGGTACAACGAGGATCCGCCCTGCAAGACCATCCGTAAGCTGACGCAGAAGGTGCAGACCAAGCCGCCGGTGCAGCTCGAAGAGGGGTGCCCGAAGTGCGGCAAGCCGCTGCTGCAGCGGGATGGCCAGTACGGCGAGTTCATCGCCTGCAGCGGTTATCCGAAGTGCAAGTACGTCAAGCAGGATCTGCTCGACGTCAAGTGCCCGAAGGATGGCGGCGATCTCGCGGTGCGGAAGACCAAGCGCGGCGATGTGTTCTATGGCTGCGTGAACTATCCGAAGTGCGACTTCGCCAGCAATCTCAAGCTGGTGAACCAGACCTGCCCGCAGTGCGACAGCGCCTATCTGCTTGAGGTGGTGAACGATAAGGGGACGTTCCTGGTGTGTCCGAACAACCAGGAGGCGTTGCCGAAGCGGCGGGCGAAGAAGGGCGCGAAGGAGGAGGCTCCGACGACTCCGCCGTGCAGCTACGAGACCCAGGTGGCGGGACCGGCAGCGGTCGTCGCACCGATCGCCCGGACCCGGAGAAGACGCGGCCGCTGGTGGAGAGCCTGGCCTAAGGCGTTACCGGAAGACGTGACGAAAGATGTACAGGCGAGGGTCGTGGACCCTCGCCTGCTTCCGTTAAGCCCTCCGTTCTGTTACAAATGCGCTATTGGCATCGGGGTCCAGAATCCCGGCGGCGAGTGCCGCAAGCTGGTCGCGGTCGCCGTAACTTATTGAAAAGGCTGCAGGTGCGTTGACATGGCGAAGGCAGTATGGAACGGCCACACTCTCGCGGAGAGTGAAACCTACGAGGTGGTCGAGGGAAATGTTTACTTTCCGGAAGAGACGGTAAAGCGGGAGTACCTGCGGCCGAGTTCGACGACCTCAAGCTGCCCCTGGAAGGGCCAGGCACGTTACTTCAGCCTGCTGGTCGACGGGCAGGAGAATCCCGACGCGGCCTGGTACTACCCGGATCCCAAGCCGGCTGCCCGGAATGTGAAGCACCACATCGCCTTCTGGCGTGGGGTGGAAGTAACTCAGTAGATTTGGCTTAGTACGCCTGCCCCTGGCTGAGGGGCAGGCGTACCTGAAAGCAGGTCTCGCTCGGCTTGGACTGCACCGTGATGTAGCCGGAGTGCTTGCTGACGATGCGCTGGGCGGTATCGAGGCCAAGCCCAAGGCCATGGCCGGGCGCCTTTGTGGTGAAAAACGGTTCAAAGATGCGGGACTGCAGGCCGGGCTCAATGCCGGGGCCGTTGTCCCAGATCTCGACCAGCGCGATCTGACCGGAGAGCCTGGTTTTGAGTTGCAGAATGCCGGGACGCTGTTCGGTGTCGATGGCGTCGAGCGCATTTTCAATGAGCACGGTCCAAACCTGGTTGAGTTCGCTGCCGTAGGCGCTGATGTGGCACAGGCCGTCCTCGAAGTCGCGTTTGACGGTGACGTTCTGCAGGCGCGACTGGAACATCAGCAGGGTCTTGTCGAGCGACTCGGCGAGATCGACCTCCTGAATCGGCGCCTGGTCCATGTAGGAGTAGTCCTTGATCGCGCTGATCAGGTCGAAGATGCGGACGGTGGAGTCGACGACCGTCTCCGCCATGCGCTCGGCGCGCAGGCTGCTGGCGACGGTGGCCAGAGCCACGGGAAGCGTCTGGGGTGCGAGCACCGCGGCGAGATCGTCCAGCGTCGACAGGCTCAGCCGGACCTCGGCAAGCGCGGGAGCGATCTTCCACGGCTCGGGGACCTGATGGGCCTCGAGCCAACGCAGCACGGCGTCCTCGCTGGTCGGCCACGGCGAGCGTGACCTCGCCCGAACGCTCGGTGCTGGCGGGACCGCCCATCTCGCGGCGAGCGCGCTCGATCCAGGTCATGTACCCGGCGGACTCCTCCTTGGAGAGGCACAGGCTGCCCAGACGATACTTGTGGTTGCCGTAGTCGCGGAGCTCGGAGAAGAGGCCGGCGGCGGAGCGCTGCGCGGCCGAGGCGGGATTGTTGAGCTCGTGCGCGAGATTCGCAGCCAGCTTGCCCAGCGCGGCGAGCTTCTCCGCCTGCTGCTCCATGCGCGTCACCTCGCGCACGCGATCGAGCAGAACCGTGACGCAGCGCTGCCCCATCGAGGGAATCGCCTGCAGCATCTCGGCAAAGTGGCTCTCGTGAAGGTCGAGGACCCAGATGGGGCCGTTGGTATACCCGTCGCCGCCATAGCCCTTCATGCGGGAGTAGGGAAGCTTTCCCGTCATCTGGCCGGCGCGGCCGATGAAGATCGCCATCGGGCCGACGTGGCGGCGGCGGACGTGGATCTCGCCCTTGAGGATGAAGGTCAGGTTGAAGACGGGCTCGCCTTCGCGAAAGATGATGGCGCCGCTGTCGCCGGTGCGTTCGCTGCCGTGGCGGGCGATCCACTCGTACTCCGAGTCGCTCAGGCCGTCGAGCGGCCCGATGGTCCGCAGCGCCTCCACGATCTGGGGGATCGGAGTCGGTTCGGCGGGCGCCGAAGGAATCCGGAACGGCTCGGCGGGGGCGTGGGTGGCAACGGTCGAAGACATACTTCTATCATGCTCCCACGCACGCCCGGCCGCAATTTACTTTTCGGTCATTGCTGCCTTTGCGATTGGTTAAGCTTTGACGACCGCGCCGTTCTCGACCTTGACCGGATCGAGGAAGGGCATGGACTTGCGCAGCTCGGCGCCGACCTTTTCGATCTGGTGCGCGGCCTCCTGCTTGCGGATGCGGGTGAACTCGTGGCGGCCGGTCTCGTTCTCCGCGATGAACTTCTTGGCGAAGCTGCCGTCCTGGATGTCGTTGAGCAGACCCTTCATCGCGTCCTTCACCTCGGGGGTGACGATGCGCGGGCCGGCGACGTAGTCGCCCCACTCGGCGGTGTCGGAGATGGAGTGGCGCATGTACTCGAGGCCGCCGCGATACATCAGGTCGACGATCAGCTTGAGCTCGTGCAGCACCTCGAAGTAGGCGAGCTCGGGCTGGTAGCCGGCCTCGACCAGGGTCTCAAAGCCCGCCTTGACCAGCGCGCTGGTGCCGCCGCAGAGAACGGCCTGCTCGCCGAAGAGGTCGGTCTCGGTCTCCTCGGTGAAGGTGGTTTCGAGCACGCCGGCGCGGGTGCAGCCGATGCCCTTGGCGTAGGAGAGCGCGAGCGCGAGCGCGTTGCCGCTGGCATCCTGCTCGACCGCCACCAGGCCGGGGACGCCGCCGCCTTCGGTGAAGACCTCGCGGACGCGATGGCCGGGAGCCTTGGGCGCAACCAGCGAGACATCGACGCCGGCGGGCGGCGTGATGGTGCGGAAGCGGATGTTGAAGCCGTGCGCGAACATCAGCGTCGCGTTGGGCTTCATGTTGGGCTCGATCTCGGCGTGGTAGACCTTGGCGGCGGTCTGGTCGGGCGTCAGGTTCATGATGACGTCGGCCCACTTCGAGACCTCGGCGACGGTGCCGACCTCGAGGCCGGCCTTGCGGGCGCGCTCGGCGTTGGGCGAGTCGGGGCGCAGGCCGACGCGGACGTCGACGCCGGAGTCCTTGAGGTTGAGCGCGTGGGCGTGGCCCTGCGAGCCGTAGCCGATGATGGCGACCTTCTTCGCCTGGATGAGGGAGAGGTCTGCGTCTGCGTCGTGGTATGCCTTTGCCATGATTGTGTTCGTTCCTTTATTTGATTGGGTGGTTGTGAAAGTTTAGCAACGTTGGTGACGGAAGAGGTTTGTGACCAGTTCGGTTACTCTTCTTCCTCTTCGTGGAGGTCGGCAAATTCGTTGGGGATGATCTCCGCAATGGCAAGCTTGGGCGAGATCCGATGCGACGGGGCTGCCGTTCGGGCGTCCCGAGCGCCTTGAGCACGCGGCTGGTGTGCTGGCCGCGCCGCATGGCCATGCGGCCGGTGCGCGAGACCTCAAGGATGGTGTAGCCGCTCTCGGTGATGACCTGGATGAGGCCCTCGATCTTCGAGCGAGCTGCCGGTCATCTCGAGCATGATGGACTCGGGCGCGAGATCGACGACGCGGGCGCGGAAGACGTTGGCGAGCTCGAAGATCTGCGAGCGCGAGTTCTGCCCGAGCGGGTGCGACGGGCCGGCGGCGACCTTGATCAGGCAGAGCTCGCGGATGACGGCCTCGCTGCGGCCGACCTCGTCGACGTCGACGGTGATCTCGAGCTTGTAGAGCGATGCCTTGATGCGGTGCGCCGCATGCTCGGGCGCCTCGCAGACGATGGTCATGCGCGAGACGTCGGCGCGCTCCGACTCGCCCACCGTGAGCGAGACGATGTTGATGTTGAGGCGGCGGAAGAGCGAGGCGACGCGCGTGAGGACGCCGGGTTTGTCACTGACTAGAGCTACGAAGGTGTGGAGCATTGAGTTGTCCGTTCTCGCTTGTCCTTGGTCGTTGGAGCTCTTGGCTTCTAGCCTTTAGCTGTTCGCTCGAGGCCAAGCAGAGCTAGGAGCTGTGGTACGGCGCATCGGGGTCCCAGAGTTCCACCTCGTGATCCTCGCCGTGGAGCAGGGCGCCGTTGTCGGCCTCGGGACTGCTGTAGCTCCCGAAGGTGTAATCGCCGGCCGCATGATAGCTGCCGCCGCACGGGCGGTGGACCGCTGGCGTACTTCTCACTGGCGCACTTCGAGCCGCGATAGATGTGGAACCAGATCTTGTGGTCGCGATCGTCAACGAGCTTCTGGCTGATCTTGAGCTTGTCGAAGGTGTGCGCGTGCGCCGCGTCGCGCAGCTCCCAGATGAGGCTTTCGATCTCGTCGTCGGTGGCGTCTTCCTTCGTCACCAGCGTGATGCGTACTGGCGTCGTGATGGAAGACCTTGAACGCAGGCGGCGGCAACGGTGGGACGCGCCGGATACTGCGCCGCTTGCGGGTGCGGCGTGGCGACGGCCGCGTTTTGCGGAGGCGTCGATTTGCAGCCGGCCACGAGCAGCGCCGCAGCCAACGCGGAGACTGCCAGCGAGCCGCGCCCAGAGAGAATGCCGGGTTTGTCAGGAACAATCGCTTCGAAGCGCTGCAGCATGATTCTCCTAGTTGCCGATGGGGCTATCGGGCGAGATGGCTCCGATCGTGGTCGTCGATCGATCGGCACGCGATGCGATAGGCGTGCTCGGTCTCGGTGTCGTCCTTGAAGTTCACCCAGGCGACGGTCATGGAGAGGGCGCCTGCTTCCTCAGAGAACTCGAGCACCTCTCCATCGTCCTCCAGGAGTTCAAGCTTCTCGATCGCGTGGTCGTCGCAAAGGATCTCGGTGACGCCGAGTAGCTTCACCTCGGCGGATCGCAGCATCCCGTCGGCATAGACGTTCTCGAACGACAGGATCGTCGCGTCTGCCGATTGGGCGATCGCCGCGAGCGACGCGTGCTGGAAGCTGAGTTCGTTGCGTCGGCATCTATTCGTCCTCCGCGGTTTCGAGCAGGGGATCGTGGACCGGACGGCGAACCATCTCGTGGAGCGCCGCGCCGGGCGCGATCATGGGATAAACGCCGTCTTCCTTTTCCACCTGGAAGTTGATCAGGAAGGGCTTGCCGCTGGTGCGCGCTTGTGTGACCGTCGGCGTTACGTTCTTGCGCTCGCGGACATGAGCGCCGGCGATGCCGTGGGCGTCGGCGAGCTTGACAAAGTCCGGGAGAGGATGGGGCTGGCCGAGTAGTTCTTGTCGTAGAAGGCCTCCTGCCACTGGCGGACCATGCCGAGGAAGCCATTGTTGATGACGGCGATGTTGATCGCGAGGCCCTCCTGCGGATGGTGGAGAGCTCGGAGGCGGTCATCTGGAAGCCGCCGTCGCCGGCGATCACCCAGACGTCCTTCTCGGGACAGGCGACCTTCGCGCCGATGGCCGCGGGCAGCGCGAAGCCCATGGTGCCGAGGCCGCCCGAGGTGACGAGCGAGCGCGGAGCCTCGTGCTTGAAGTACTGCGCCTCCCACATCTGGTGCTGGCCCACATCGGTAACGATGATGGTTTCTTTTTCGCGGCCTGCGGCGACCGCCTCGCGCCAGATGTCGTGGATGACGTGCGCCGCGTAGAGATGGCCGTTGTCGGGAAGGTTGATGATGTCGCGGACGGCGGCGGTGCCCTTCGACTGCGTGATCTCGCGCAGCCACTCGCCGGTGCTGGGACTTGCCGGGGCGTTGCTCGCGAGCAGCGGCTGGAGCGTCTGCAGGGTCTGCTTGAGATCGCCGATGAGCGCGACGTCGACCTTGACGTTCTTGTTGATCTCGGAGGGATCGATCTCGACGTGGATCTTCTTCGCGTTGGGCGCGTAGTGGGCGAGGTTGCCGGTGACGCGGTCGTCGAAGCGCATGCCGAGCGCGATGAGCAGGTCGGCCTGCTGGATGGCGTTGTTGACCCACGACTCGCCGTGCATGCCCATCATGCCGAGCGACAAGGGGTGCGCGGCGGGGAAGCTGCCGAGGCCGAGCAGCGTGCTCGCGACGGGGATGCCCTGCGATTCGGCGAAGGCGATGCACCTCGGCCTCGGCGCCGCGGCGGTTGTCGGCCTGGGTGATGCCGTGGCCGGCGAGGATGACCGGCTTCTTCGCGGCGCGAATGAGCGCGACGGCGTCCTCGAAGCTGGTCGAGGTGGCGCGGAGCATGGGGTGCGGGCGGAAGGGCGCGGGCGCGGCGGCGTCGAAGTCGAAGGCGGCGGAGGCCTGCTGCGCGTCCTTGGTGATGTCGACCAGCACCGGGCCGGGGCGGCCGGAGAGCGCGATCTGGAAGGCCTTGCGCACGGTGGGCGCGATGTCTTCGGCGCGGGTCACCAGGAAGTTGTGCTTGGTGATCGGCAGCGTGATGCCGGTGATGTCGACCTCTTGAAACGCGTCGCTGCCGAGGACCTTGGACGACACCTGGCCGGTGATGCAGACGATCGGGATGGAGTCCAGCATGGCGGTGGCGATGCCGGTGACGAGGTTCGTCGCGCCGGGGCCGCTGGTGGCCATGCAGACGCCGACCCTGCCCGAGGCGCGCGCGTAGCCGTCGGCCATGTGCGAGGCGCCCTGCTCGTGGCGCACGAGAATGTGGTGGATGGGGAACTTGCGCAGCGCGTCGTAGATGGGCAGGATGGCGCCGCCGGGATAGCCGAAGACGGTGGTGACGCCCTCGCCGGTGAGGGTGGCCCAGAGGATCTCGGCGCCGGTGAGTTGGGGTGGGTGCGGGTTCGTCGGATTCGTCTTCGGCATGGTGAGTACCTCAGGGGCTAAAGCCCGGCTTATATCGATGCTGGATGCCCGGGTCATTAGCCCGGGCATCCACAGAAGCAAGTGCTACGATCCTGGATCAGCAATGAGCGTTAGGTGGTGACGGCTCCTTCGCTGGCGCTGCGAGACGGAGTTGGCGTACTTGGCGAAGACGCCGCGCTTGTAGCGCGGTTCCGGGGCCTTCCAGTCTGCGAGGCGCTTGGCGATCTCCTCGGCGGGGACCTCGAGGCGGAGCTCGCGGTTGGGGATGTCGAAGGTGATGGTGTCGCCTTCGCGGACGGCGGCGATGGGGCCGCCGAGCTGCGCCTCGGGAGCGACGTGGCCGGCCATCAGGCCGCGGGTCGCGCCGCTGAAGCGGCCGTCGGTGAGCAGCGCGACGGTCTCCGACAGCTCGGGAATGCCCTTGATGGCGGCGGTGACGGCGAGCATCTCGCGCATGCCGGGGCCGCCGCGCGGGCCTTCGTAGCGGATGACGAGCACGTCCGAGGGATTGATCTTGCCGGCCTCGACGGCGGCGTGGCAGGCGTCCTCGGAGTCGAAGACGCGCGCCGGGCCCTGGTGGAAGAGGCGCTCGTGGCCGGCGACCTTGATGACCGCGCCCTCGGGGGCGAGGTTGCCCTTCATGATGACCAGGCCGCCGGTGGGCTTGAGCGGATTGTCCCAGGTGCGGATGACCGGCTGGTTCGGCGTCTCGACCGCGAGCGCGGCCTCTTCGGCGAGCGTGCGGCCGGAGACGGTCGGCGCGTCGCCGACGAGCAGGCCCTTCTCGATGAGGCGCTTGGCGAGCACGCGCGAGCCGCCCGCATCCTGATAGTCCTTCGCGACGTACTTGCCGCCGGGCGAGAGATCGCAGATGAAGGGCGTGTTCTCGCTGATGCGGTCGAAGTCGTCCATCGAGAGCGCGATGCCGAGCTCGTTGGCGATGGCGATCAGGTGCAGCACCGCGTTGGTGCTGCCGCCCGAGGCGCAGACCGCGGTGATGGCGTTCTCGAGCGCCTGGCGCGTGAGGATCTTCGAGGGGCGCACGTCGTTGCTTGCAGAGGTCCATGATCATGCGGCCGGCCTCGCGGCTGGCCGATGCCTTCTCGGCCGACATCGCGGGCACGCCGGTGAGGTTGAAGGGCGAGATGCCGAGGAACTCGCCGGCCATCGCCATGGTGTTGGCGGTGAACTGGCCGCCGCAGGCTCCGGGGCCGGGACAGGCTGCGGCCTCGAGCGCTTCGAGCTGATCGTCGTTGATCTTGCCGGCGGCGTGCGAGCCCATGCCCTCGAAGACGTTCAGGATGGTGATGTCCTTGGTGGTGCCGTCGGGCTGCTTCAGCTGGCCGGGCGCGATGCGAGCCGCCGTAGAGCATGATGCCGGGGATGTCGAGCCGCGCCATCGCCATGATGGTGCCGGGCATGTTCTTGTCGCAGCCGGCGATGCAGACGATGCCGTCGAAGAGGTTGCCGCGGGCGACGAGCTCGATGGAGTCGGCGATGACCTCGCGCGAGATCAGGCTGGCCTTCATGCCCTCGGTGCCCATGGTGATGCCGTCCGAGATTGTAACCGTGTTGAACTCCATCGGCGTGCCGCCGGCGTCGCGGATGCCTTGCTTCACGGCTGCGGCGACCTCGCGCAGATGGAAGTTGCAGGGGCCGATCTCGGTCCAGGTGTTGGCGACGCCGATGATGGGCTTGTGCAGATCTTCCTTGGAGAAGCCGACGCCGCGCAGGTAGGAGCGCGCGGCGGCGCGCGAGGGGCCTTCGGTGAGAGGGATGCTGTACTTCTTCGGATTGATCTCGTTGCTCACTGTGTCTCCGTACTCAGGCATTCCAGGTTGAAGGTGCAGTGCGATTTGAAACTCAAGACGAAGGCTATGCGGCGGTGATGCTGCGCGGCTTCAGCCAGAACTCTGCGTCGTGCTTGGACTCGTAGGCATCGAGTTCGGAGGCGTGGCGCAGGGTGAGGCCGATGTCATCGAGCCCATTCAGCAGGCAGTACTTGCGGAACGCATCGATCTCGAAGCTGGCGCTGAAGCCCTGATCGTCGGTGACGGTCTGCTCTTCGAGGTTGATGGTGATCTGGTGGCTCGGATCGGCCGCGCTGCGGCGGGTGAGCAGGTCGACGTCGGCCTCCGACAGACGCACCAGAATCATGCCGTTCTTGCCCGCGTTCGAGAAGAAGATGTCGGCGAAGCTGGGCGCGATGACGGCCAGGAAGCCGAAGTCCGAGAGCGCCCACGCGGCGTGCTCGCGCGAGCTGCCGCAGCCGAAGTTCTTGCCCGCGAGCAGGATCTTCGCGCCCTTGTAGCGCGGGTCGTTGAGCACGAAGTCGGGGTTCTCCTGGCCGGTGCTTGGGACCGTCCTGGATGCGGCGCCAGTCGAAGAAGAGGAACTCGCCGTAGCCGGTGCGCTCGATGCGCTTGAGGAACTGCTTCGGGATGATCTGGTCGGTATCGATATTCGAGATATCGAGCGGTGCGGCGATGGAGGTGAGGACGTTGATGGCGATCATAAGATTCCTTTAGAGCAGAGACTGAAGATTGGGAGCGGCGGCGATCAAGCAGCGCTCAGATCAGGAGAGGGCGTTCCAGCCGGGTGCGCCAGTCGGCTGGAGTTCGGGCTGGAATTGGGGTTGACGACGTAGGTCTCGAGCAGGTCGGGGGCGGAGACATAGCCGTTCGCGTCGATCCACTGGTGGAACTCGCCCCAGGCGCCGGGCAGGCCGTCGTAGCCGCCGTGGTAGATGGTCTGGGCGACGGTGCGGGCGGCGATGGTGCCGTTGATGACGCGGCCGGTGGGCGTGACCGGCGTGTCGATGGGAAAGCACAACTCGAAGTCGAAGGTCTCGATGGGGCGCTGCAGATGGTGCGTAAACCAAGGACCGGTGGGCGCGATGTTCTGCGCCTTGAGGACCGCGTAAGCTCGGCCGTGCCGGAGTCCATGGCGGAGCGGATCTCCGCGCGCGGCACGACCACGTGAATGAAGGCGACCTTCTGCTCGGCGGTCTTCGTGATCCTTGGTGTCTCGATCATCGCTTGAACTCCCAGTTGCGGATGTCGGTGAAGTGGCCGGTGATCGCGGCGGCGGCGGCCATCTGCGGGGATGACGAGGTGCGTGCGTCCACCGCGTCCCTGGCGGCCTTCGAAGTTGCGGTTGCTGGTGCTGGCGCAGCGCTCGCCGGGCGAGAGGATGTCGGGGTTCATCCCGAGGCACATGCTGCAGCCGGGCTCGCGCCACTCGAAGCCGGCGCTCTTGAAGATGGCGTCGAGGCCCTCTTCCTCGGCCTGACGCTTGACCGCCTGCGAGCCGGGAACGACCATCGCGCGCACCGTCGTGGCGATGTGATGGCCGCGCACGATCGAGGCTGCGGCGCGCAGATCCTCGATGCGTGCATTGGTGCAGGAGCCGAGGAAGACGGCGTCGATCTTGATCTCCTCGATCGGCGTGCCGGGCTTGAGGTCCATGTACTCGAGCGCGCGCTCGAAGTTCTTGCGGTCGGCCTCGCTGGCGTTGGGATCGGGCAGGGGAACCGTGCTCTTGACGCCGGTGACCATGCCGGGCGAGGTGCCCCAGCTGACGGTGGGCGTGATCGCGGCGGCGTCGAGCGTGAGCTCGCGATCGAAGATTGCTCCTTCGTCGGTTACAAGCTGCGACCAGTGGGCGACCGCCTGATCCCACGCGAAGCCCGCGGGCGAGCAGGTGCGGCCCTTGAGATAGGCGAAGGTCGTGGCGTCGGGCGCGATCATGCCGGCGCGGGCTCCCGCCTCGATGCTCATGTTGCAGATGGTCATGCGGCCTTCCATCGAGAGCGCGCGGATGGCCGAGCCGGCGTACTCGACGACGTACCCCGTCGCTCCTGCCGTGCCGATCTCGCCGATGATGTGCAGCACGATGTCCTTGGCGGTGACGCCGGTGGGCAGCTCGCCTTCGACGTTGATGCGGAAGGTCTGTGGGCTTGTTCTGCGGCAGCGTCTGCGTGGCCATCACGTGCTCGACCTCGCTGGTGCCGATGCCGAAGGCCAGAGCTCCGAAGGCGCCGTGGGTGCTGGTGTGCGAGTCGCCGCAGACGATGGTCATGCCCGGCTTGGTGAGGCCGAGCTCCGGCCCGATGATGTGCACGATGCCCTGGTTGGGCGACTGCACGTCGAAGAGCTCCACGCCGAACTCTGCGCAGTTCTTGCGCAGGGCCTCGATCTGCTTGGACGAGATCTGATCGACGATGTGCAGGCGATCTTCGATGCTCGAGGTCGGCACATTGTGGTCGACGGTCGCGACGGTGCGATCGGGGCGGCGCAGCTTGCGGCCGGCCATGCGCAGACCGTCGAAGGCCTGCGGGCTGGTGACCTCATGGACCAGATGGAGATCGATATAGAGGAGCGAAGGCTCGCCCGCGGGAGCAGCGACGAGGTGCTGCTGCCAGACTTTTTCAAACAGGGTGCGGGGGGTCGAGTTGGTGGTTTGCGTCGCGGTCATAATCTTGTCCGTTCAGGGTTTTTCTGCGGCAGGCGTTGCTGGTTCCTGCTGGTTGGATGTTGTAACGCCGAGGGTTGCAAGAGGCACCTGGTGCGGCGTGCCGTCGGGATCGACGACGATGGCGTGGGTGATGTTTTCGACGAGGCCGGAGCCGGCGAGCGGCTCCTTGCGTCCAGCGCGCGATGCTGCGGACCAGCGCCGACGGAATGGGATGGGCATCGCCCGGGTTGAGGCCGAAGGCCTGGTTGGGGAAGACCCAGAGCGTGTACTCGGCGCCGGGCTCCGTGCTGGCCTTGCTCTCGCGGATCCAGTCGATGGCGGCGAAGACGACCAGATGCTCGGGACCGGTGGCGTTCTTCGGCGCCTGGTTGAGGTCGACCCAGAGCAGCCCGCGCGAGGGGCAGAAGTGGAAGACGCAGCCGGTGATCGAGAGATAGCGGTTGTCGTCGGCGAGCACCTTGCCGGGGACCGAAAGGAAGTCGTAGGCGGTGTCGGCGAGCGGCTTGTACTTCGTCCCCGCGACGCCCCAGAAGGACTGCGGCGCGGTGAGGTTTTCCTGGAGGAAGGGAAGAAAGCGCGGATCCTGGATCAGGGCGTTCTCGCTGCCATTCGGCTGCCGCTGCGAAGGCGAGTACTGCCAGAGCCACTCGACATTGGAGCGCGGCCGCTTCCCGGGCTTCGCTCGCGGCGGTTCGGGCGGCGCCGACTGCGGCTGGGTGTAGATCTGCGCCTCGAGCCGCACCGGCGCGATCGCGCCGGCGGTGAAGATTCCAGTCAAGAGAAGTGCCGCGAATTGGAGTTCGTGTCTCATGGTGTGGGATCAAGCGAATGCGGCGGCTGCCGTTTGTCTCCTTCCGCCGCAAGGGGAGAAGCGTAGAAAGACAGCCGCACGCATCAAGCCCTGCCAATGTTTAGACGGCGTGCATCGCCTGCCGTTGGTCGATGGACTGTGCCAGCGCCTGGTGGACGAGCTTGCCCATCTCCTGCGTGGTGACCGGCGTCTGGCCGGCGGCCTGGCCGCGGGCAATATCGGCGGTGCGATAGCCGGCGTCGAGCACCTTGCTGACGGCGGCCTCGATGGCGGCCGCGTCCTGCTCAAGCCCGGCGCTGTGGCGCAGGATCATGGCGGCGGTGAGGATCGCGCCCAGGGGATTGGCCTTGCCCTGGCCCGCGATGTCCGGCGCCGAGCCATGCACCGGCTCATACAGATTGACCGTTGCCGCCGATGGTGGCCGAGGGCAGCATGCCCAGCGATCCGGTGATCACGCCGGCCTCGTCGGAGAGAATGTCGCCGAAGAGATTCTCGGTGAGCACGACGTCGTAGTTCCGCGGCGTGTTCATGATGTGCATGGCCATGGAGTCGACGAACTGGTGCTCGACGGTGATCTCGGGATAGTCCTTCGCGACCTCGGTCACCGTGGCGCGCCAGAGCTGCGAGACCTCGAGCACATTGGCCTTATCGACGCTGGTGACCTTCTTGCGGCGCTTGCCGGCGAGTTCAAAGGCGACACGTGCGACGCGCGCGACCTCGGCCCGTGTGTAGCGCATGGTGTTGATCGCCTCGTCGGTCTCGCGATTCCACCAGCGCGGCGCGCCGAAGTAGAGGCCGCCGAGCAGCTCGCGAACGAACAGCATGTCGACGCCCTCGGTGACCTCGGGACGCAGCGGAGAGCTTGCCGCCAGCGCCTTCCACGCATAGGAGGGGCGCAGGTTGGCGAATCCGCCGAGCGTCTGGCGAAGCTGCAGCAGGCCGGCCTCCGGGCGCTTGTCCGGCGTCAGGCCGTTGAACTTGTTGTCGCCCACGGCACCCAGCAGGACGGCGTCGGCCTCGAGCGCGCCGTCGATGGTCGCGGTCGGCAAGCGGCGATCCGGTCTCGGTGATCGCGACGCCACCGATCGACAGCGGCACGAAGCTGAAATCGTGGCCGCCGAACTCGGCGACCGCGCGAAGGATGTTGGTGGCTTCCTGGGTAACTTCGGGGCCGATGCCGTCGCCGGCCAGGACTGCAATCTTGAGACGCATGGAGTGTATTCCTCAGGGGATGAAGCCCCGTTCGTTTCTGGACTTCGATGGCGCTGCGGAAGTTCGTGCTTTAAGCGCTACAAGAGTGATACAAATGCGAAGCTTTAGGCAAGCGCCGAAGCGGTCTTCTCCGGCTGCAGCAGGCCAATCAGGTCCTCATCGTAGATCGACTTCCTGCGATCGGCGAGTTCGGTGAAGCGGGCATAGGCCTCGTCGAGCGCCTGCTTGGAGAGCGGAGTAGCCAAGCTCGGCGAGGCGGTGCTCCAGGGCGCGGCGGCCGGAATGCTTGCCCAGAACGATGCTGTTGGCGGTGACTCCCACGGAGGCCGGGGTCATGATCTCGTAGGTCAGCGGGTTGGCCAGCACGCCGTGCTGATGGATGCCGCTCTCGTGCGCGAAGGCGTTCTTGCCGACGACAGCCTTGTTCGGCGAGACCTTGAGATTGAGGATCTCCGACAGCAGCGCGCTGGTGGGGTAAAGCTGGGTGTTGACGAGATTCGAGGTGTAGGGAAGTGCATCGTGACGCACCAGAAGCGCCGCTGCCACCTCCTCCAGAGCCGCATTGCCCGCGCGCTCGCCGATGCCGTTGACGCGCAACCTCGACCTGGCGCGCGCCGCCTTCGATACCGGCCAGCGTGTTCGCGACGGCGAGGCCGAGATCGTCGTGGCAGTGGGTGGAGAGGATCACATTGCACTTGCCGTCGGTGCCGACGATGCCGGGCACGCGCTCGCGCACCATGCGGAAGATGCGCGGCGTACTCCGAGGGGGTGACGTAGCCGACCGTGTCCGGGATGTTGATGGTCGTCGCCCCGGCCTGCACCGCCACGGTGATCATCTGCACCAGGAAGTCGGGATCGGTGCGGGTGGCGTCCATGGGCGAGAACTCGACGTCGTCGACGAAGCTGCGCGCCAGCCGGACCGACTCCGCCGCCAGATCGAGCGCCTCGGCGCGGGACATCTTCATCTGGTGCTCGAGATGAATGTCGGAGGAGGAGAGAAAGGTATGGATGCGGTTGCGCTGGGCCGGTTCGACGGCCCGCGCCGCGGTCTCGATGTCGATCGTTTTGGCGCGGGCCAGCGCGGCGATGCGCACCCCCTTCACGGAGGCGGCAATGGCGCGGACCGACTCGAAGTCGCCGGTGGAGGCGATGGGGAAGCCGGCTTCGATGATGTCCACGCCGAGCTGCGGCGAGCTGATGGGCGAAGCGCAGCTTTTCCGCATGGTGCATGGTGCAGCCGGGCGACTGCTCGCCGTCGCGGAGGGTGGTGTCGAAGAAGACGATTTGATTGGATTCAGGCATAGGAACAGGGCCTCTCGAGAAGCGCTCGATTTGCTGGACCTAAGCATAACCCAGGCTTATGATCATCTTTGCTTGCATCACAAAATCTAATCAGCGTATTGAATTTTATATCGGCAGAGGAGAGAGACCGAGTGGACCTGTTCCAGCTTGAAACATTTCTGGCGGTGGCGGAGGAGCGCAGCTTTTCGCGCGCCGCGGCGCGGCTGCATCGAACCCAGCCGGCGGTGAGTCAGGCGATCGCCAAGCTCGAAGGCGAACTGGGCGAGGTGCTCTTCGAACGCTCCTCGCGCGACGGCACGCTGACCGATGCAGGCGGGGTGCTCCGCGAGTATGCGGCGAAGCTGCTCAATCTGCGGACGGAGGCCGCGAGCGCGCTGACCGAGCTGCGCGAGCTGCACCGCGGCAAACTGAACCTCGCCGCCAACGAGTACACCTGCCTGTATCTGTTGCCGCTGCTGGATGCCTTTCGTCGCCAGAATCCGCGCATCAAGGTGGCGGTGCAGCGCTCACTGGCGAGCCGCATCGCGGACGACGTGCTGATGCACTCGGTCGAGATCGGGGTGCTGTCGTTTCGGCCGGACGACGCGCAGGTGCAATCGACGGTGGTGTATCGCGATGAGTTGATGCTGGTGGTGAACCCGTCGCATCCGTTCGCGAAGGCCGGCGAGGTGACGATTCGGCAGCTGGGGACGCAGAACTTCGTCGCCCACAATATTCTTTCGCCGCAGCGGCAAAAGGTCATTCAGACGTTTCGTAAGTATAAGACTCCATTGCAGATGGGGGTGGAGCTGCCGTCGCTCGACGCGATCAAACGGTTCGTCGAGATGGGCAATGGCGTCGCTCTGGTGCCGGGATTGACGCTGCGCACGGAGTTGGAGCGGGGATCGTTGGTGCGGGTGCGGGTGAAGGAGTTGCAGATCGAGCGCAAGCTGCGGCTGGTCTATCGCAAGCAGGCAAGTCTTTCCCATGCCGCACTTGCGTTCCTGCGGGTGGTCGAGGCGTACGCCGCGGCGCAGGGCGATCCGTACAGTTTTGTGGCGGAACGGACGTCGTGAAGCTGGCGCATTGTGTGGCCAATCTGGACAGCGGTCGGTCTTTCTCCGGCCGCGCACCGGCGCGTGTCCAACATTTTGCCTTGGGCGCGGAACGTTTGCGCCGCAGTTCGCGTCTGTACTGCCAGCACGAACCCGTCGGGAGATGATCTTCGTGGCGGGCTACCCAAAGGATTGAGGAGATACGCGATGAACACGATCACGAGCCGCATGTCGGCGATGGCAGGGTTGGGAGTGCGCGGCGCGATGCTGGCGCTGTGTCTGGCAGCTGTGGGAACGGTTCCGATGTTGGCGCAGGATGCGAGCGTGCCCCCGCAGCAGGGAGAGATGGGGCAGCCGGGCGGACGCCCGACCCCGGCCCAGATGGTCGATCATCAGGTGCAGCACCTGACCAAGGCGCTCTCGCTCACGCCGGACCAGGTGGCGCAGGTCAAGCCGATCCTGCAGAACCAGATGACGAAGATGACCGCGCTGCGCCAGGACACCGAGACGCCGCAGGCGGATAAGCGGCAGCAGATGATGCAGATTCACACGCGACTCGCAGACCCAGATCCGCTCGCTGCTGACCAGCGATCAGCAGCCGAAGTACGACGCCATGCTGGCGCAGGAGAAGCAGCACATGGGCCAGCACCGGGGTGGGATGAACGGCGGACAGGACGACCAGACACCGCCTCCGCCTCCACAGCAGTAGCTGAGGGATGCTGCCGGACTACTTCATATCCATAGAAGAGAGTCTCTCGTGATCGAGGTCTGCCCGGACAGAGACGCGGAGTGAAGGAGGCAGGCTGGCTTGCTTCCCGATCCGCGTCTTCTTCGTCTATGAGGAAGCCAGCGGAACCGAAGCGAGCACGGCGTGCGGAATGAACCGGAGGGGGTTGGGGAAGTATGCACCCCGGCCCGGCTCCGGCGCTTTCCCGGTCGCCGATGTCTCTGATGCGGGTACAATTGGCACAGCGACTTAGTCCGCGGGTCGGATCTGCCACGGACAAGAGCATTGCAGGCGGACGGGGACATCGTCTCGCGAATGTTAAGGGGTTTGACGAAGAATGAAGAAGACGATGTTGATGGTTGCCTTGCTTCTGTCCGCAATTACCGCTTTTGGGCAAGAGAGCCGACAGGATGTCAGTATCAGTGCGACCGGAACCTTTATCCCAGAGGTTCATGGAGCGACCGGAACCTACACCACCACCAACCCTTCGCTGGGCTCTCTGGTCAGCTATCGCTACCTGCTGACGCCGCGCAGCGGTCTTGAGGTGAACTACGGGTTTACCCAGAACACGCCGAACTACGTGGTTCCGGGAACGTTGAACAACCAGGTGCACTCCCGCGACCAGGAGATCAGCGCGGCGTACGTCTTCAACGAGACCTTCAAGCGCTATAACCCGTTCGTGGAAGCCGGTCCGGGCGTGATGTTCTACTCGCCGATCCACGACTATCAGTCGAACATCCTCGACACCAAGCGGTCGACCACGATCGGCGGCATCTTCGGTGCCGGTGTGGCGTACGAGCTGAGCCCGAGCTTCGACATCCGCGCCGAGTACCGCGGCTTCCTCGGCAAGACGCCGAACTACGGCATCACCGACTTCTCGGTCAACCGCTATCGCGTCAACTCGCAGGTTGCCCTCGGCGTCGCGTACCACTTCTAACCTCGCTGCAACTCCTGAATGCGGCAACAAGAAAGCCCCGGCAATGGCCGGGGCTTTCTTTGTGCTTGCTGCTTCGCCGACAGTCGAGCCCCGGGGAGCTAGCGGAAGTGGTAGGCCACGCCGAGGGTGAAGAGCTGCGGGGTAATCCCGTTGGGCAGCAGAACCTGGCCGCCGCCGAGCCACTTCTGCCACTCGTAGTCGCCGCGCAGGTTCAGATAGGACTTGAGGCGGAAGTCCACGCCGCCGCCGATCGCGAACAGGTTGTAGGCGAGGTTCGCCGAGGCCGGTCCGGTCGGGTTGTTCGGGTAGGGCGGGAAGTTGAAGACGCCGCGACCGTACATGCCCTTGGCATAGGGATCCAGCCGGCCGTGGTGGATCACGTAGCGGCCGCCGATCTCGTAGGTGCGCTCATACTCGGTCTTCGGCGACCGGGCATAGGTCTGATTGAAGTTCAACATCAGGCCGACGTGGGGCATAAAGTCGATGGTGGAGTAGATGCCGTAGCCGAGAAACTTGAAGGAGTTAGTAGTCCGAGAGCGCTCCGACGATGCTGCCGCCGGCCTGGATATCGAAGACCTTGGAGGCGGTGGGAGTGGCTTGGCCGTGCAGGGCGGGGACGGTACTGGCGGCGAGACAGAGAAGCAAGGCGTACTTTTTGAGCATGAACATTCTCCGTGAGGCGTAGTCCGGGGGCCGAGGGGCGGGCTTAGATCACTCTGGTCGTCAGCGATGTGCGGCAGACTCTGCGAGGCCTGGGACGACTAGGTGGAGCGAATGCATGCGGCGGGGTGACAAAGTACAGACATTCAAAGCATCGGGCTAAAACATTGAGCTAAGGATACGCAGGTCACGGGGTAACCTGCGCATCCTTAGCTCTTCTGAGAAGGCTACTGCGCCTGCGGTGGGTTGGCCGCCGGAGCGACGGGAGCCGCCGCGGCGCGGGCTGGGCGGTGTTGTCGGTGGGCGCCGGCTGGCCCGCGTCGGCCGGAGGATTGGCGGTGCCGGTGGTGGCCCCGGGGCAGCCGCAGCCGGAGCCGCGGCGGGCTGCGGGGCCTTGTAGTAGGCCAGCTTCAGGTAGACCGGCGCAACCTCGAACGGCATCTTGTCGGCGGAGCTGAGGATGGGCTCGAAGGAGGTGTGCATGGTGACCACCTGATCGGTCCAGGGATCGAAGCGGAGGAAGCTCGAGAGCGGCATGGCGGCCTGCTGCTTGAGGTCGTTCATGTCCAGCTTTTCGCCCTTGGCGACCATGGCCTGCATCCAGAAGGTATCGGTTCCGGGCTTGACCAGGCCGTCGCCGAGCATGGGCTCGTTGAGCGCCTTGAGCGCGGCGGTGCGGGCGTGCAGCTGCTCGAGGTAGAGACCGAAGTACTTCTGTCCGTCCACCAGCTCCTTGGCGCTCAGCAGCTCCATCGCCTTCTTGGCGGCGGCGGCGTTGTCGGCGTCGGTGTGGTGCATGGGGATGCGCTTGAAGGCGGAGGTGTCGGGGAAGAGCATGCGGTCGTTGAAGGCGTACTTGGTGTCGAGGCGATGACCGAGCAGGATGTGGGCGATCTGGAAGGCGAGGATGGCGTTGAGGTTGCCCATCTGCTGGGCGCCGTCCTGGGTGACGACGGCGGTGGTGTCGATGAGGCTCTTGGAGAGGATGATGGTGTTGCCGACGGCGAGCGACTCGAGCGGCTCGGTCAGCAGCGTCCGCACGCGGATGGGCCGCGAGACGGTGATGTTGTTGTAGGCGAGGATGTTGCCGGCGAGGGCCTCGAGGGTCTTGTCGAAGTCGCTGGGCGCGTCGAGCAGACCGGCCTGGTAGAAGCGCTCGATGACGTTATCCTCGGCCTGCTGCACCCAGGCGCGCTGGGCGCCGAGCGCGCTGACATCCTGCGCGTCGTTGCTGACGTCGGTGGCGCCCTCGACCTCAAGCGAGGTGTTCTCGGCCTCCTTGGTCGGGAACCTTCAGGGCGTAGCCCCAGATGTGGTTGATGGCCTTGAACTTCAGGGTGCTGGTGACGCTTCTGGGGTCGCTCTCCTCGACGTAGAAGGAGGTCGGGAGCCAGAGATCGTCCTGGACGTTGGTGCGCCAGCTGTCGAAGTGATAGAACTCGCGATAGCCCTTCTCGCTGCCGGCGAAGTCGCCGTTGAAGCGGACGACGTTGCCGTTCTGGGTCTCGACCCAGATGCGGCCGAAGAAGCGGCCCAGCTTCTTGTCGTTGCCGGGGATGATGCTGCGGCCGCCGATGGGGGTGACGTCGAAGACGGCGGTGGGGATGGAGCCGAGAAAGTCGTTGCGGACGAAGGTGAAGTTATAGGTCTGGCGGTTGAAGCTGGTCGAGTCCATCAGCAGCATCTGGACGAAGCCGGACTCGTGGAACTGCAGGTGGAGGCTGTCGCCGAGGCCGGTGACGGCGCTGAGCGAGTGCTTGAACATGCCCATCTTGCCGTTGTTCTCCGCCTTGGCGGGATTCTCCTGGTAGGCGGCATCGTTGATGACCTTGCCGAAGTCGACGCGGGCGAGGAAGTGCTGGTCGGACTCCGGCACCTGGAGCAGGACCGGGTCGGGGCGCATGTTCTGGATGTAGGTCTCGACCAGCGGAGCGCGCTCCTTGACGACGCGGATGACCTCGCGCTCGCGCAGGACCGCCTTGTCGATCAAGGCGCTCTGCGCGGGGGTCAATTTCCTGCCCGGGCTGCGTGGGCGGGTTCTTCTTGCCTCCAAAGATGCTGGCGTGAGCAGGCAACGAGAGGGAGATGGCGAAGGCCAACAGCGTTCCCGCGACAATGTGCTTCCGGAAGATCATGATTCGTGCTCCTGTGACAACGTTCTTGGTTGCCTGCGTGATGACCGATGTGGTGTACCGATGCTAGTGCATCCACCCGGTTCGGTACAGATATTTATCCGGCGAGTTGGAAATTAACTCGAACCACGCCCTCCCAGTCCACCGGGCGGCCGGTGGCGTCGAGCGCGGGCGAGAAGCGAGTGCCCTGAACGGCGCGCTCGGCGGATTGATCGAGCCCATGGCCGAGCGGCGAGGTGATGCCGAGAACGGTGACGACCCGGTGGCGGAGACGCGGATGCGGACGGCGACCTCACCGCTGAGGTGCAGCGCGGTGGCCTCGGCGGTATAGACCGGGGTGGGCTTGAAGAGCACCTTGGGAGCGCTCTGGGCGTTGGTGGTGGGCAGGGAGGCGTGGGTTGGGGCGGGCTGCACGCTCTGGCCGAGGTTGACCTGTCCGGGCGTGCGGCCGGTGGCGGTGTTGGGGCCGGTGCCGCCGGGTACGCCGTGCGGAATGCCCTGGACGGCGCGGACACCGTTATAGCCGCTGGTGGCCTGGCTGCCCGGGCTGCCGGAGCCGAGGGTGACCTGCGTGGCCCGGGGACCGGTGCCGGAGTTCTCCGCCGGCATGCCGGGCATGCCGCGCTGGCCCAGGTTGATGGCGTTGGTCGCCGGGCGGTTGGAGGGAGCGATCGGGTTATCGGGACGGCCGAGCGCGACGGCGGTGGGGTGCGGCGAGTTATTGACGACCGAGGCGGGCATCGGGTGGGCGAGGCTCACCGACCTTGGGCGCGGCCGGAGCGACGACCCGCTTCGGAGCCGCGGGAGCCACCACCGGGGTGGGTTCGGCCATCTTCACCGGGGTGGGCTTGGGTGGGTCGGGCAGCTTGCTCTCGGGCAGCTTGATCTTGGGGGGATCGACCTTGACCACGGGCGGCTTGGGCAGGGGGGGACGGGGCAGCGGCTTGGGCAGCGGGGCGGGCTTCAGCAGCACCGGCGCCGTCAGGATGGTCAGCTGGTGGGTCTCCTCGATCGTCCTCTTGGCGGCATAGCCGAGCGCGATGACGAACGCCAGCGCAAGCGTATTCAGGACGATGGCCGTGGCTACCGAGAGCTTGCTCTGTCTTCCGGCATCGAGCACGCCGAAATCTTTGAAGCGCACGTCGACCGGAGGACGGGATGTGTCGTACTGGAGCGGCTTGAGTAACTTTGCCATATGTCTGTGGAATCCTTGAAGACCCGACGAAGACCAGCGGCGGGAGGGTTAGGTTGCGGTCGTGAGCTGACCTCGAGTGGCGGCTTCGGGGTGACCAAGCCGCCGGTTTCGCAGGTCACCCCGAGAGGGAGCGACACCAAGACATCCGGATCCGGTTGCGAGCCCCGTGCTGGATGCAAAGACTGCTGCTGAGACACCGGGATCTGCTATGGAGCGCACCTAGCGCACCGAGCTGGGCACCCGTGAACACTTGCTCCCTATCCGCCTTGAGAACAGTTGCCAAACCGCAGCGCGACACCGACTGCGATCATTTTTGCATGCCCAGCAGATTGCCTGACGACCCAGGAAGCGTACTTGCTCGCACTTTCGTTGCAGATCTTGGACCAAACGCGACCAAGAATGATGTTAATTCTCTCAGATGCATCATCCCAAGGGGCGGTAGGCTTTGCTTCGCTGGCTCCGGTGTATTTTCGAATAATTCTTGAGGGTGATTGACGACAAAGGCTTTCCCCTCCCCGGTCATGCGCCGGGGCTATCCACAGACCCTTCCGATTTTTCTGGAGCCCTTGGGAGGCGGATCCTGCCGCGGCCGCTTCTCCTAAGCATCTCTTAGGATTTAGGCGCTGCACTGCCTCCCGATAACGCTGCGGCGGTGTGGGGAGCTGCGCGTCCCGTACCGCGGCCCGATAGCCGCCCATATAGATGGAGTACATCACCGCGAGGGCGCAGCCGACCCCGAAGGCGAAGCCCAGAAAGAGGCCGATGAGCGTGGGCCAGAGGGAGTTCATTGCGTCTTGGAGTGTACCGCGCCTGCTGCGGTCTGGACCGGAAAAGGCAAGAGAGAGGTGCGTCGGCGCTCCCGGAATGGACCTGGAATGAGGGCGGCGAAGTTCGGCCAGTTGGTCGATTATCGGACGGTTGGCCTCGGCTACGATCGCTCTATCTAGAGGGCTATGGCCGATTATCGTTGGTAGGCTTGGAGCGATCGTTCTATCCTAGATATAGTCCAAGAGTTGCGAACGATTCCGCCCGGAGCGGTTGTGAATGGCGGAAGTACGTGCGCTTCCAGCAAGATCGGCGTTTTTCGCTCGAGAGATCGAGCCTGCACGCCGATGGAGCCAAATGCAGTGCAACGTAGTTCTGTGTAGCCGCTACACCAGAGTAAGGTTTTGCCTACCCCGGGAGGGAAGATGAGTAAGTTGAATCGTTGGTGGATTGCCATTGCTGGAATCCTGATGCAGGTTGCCTTAGGGGCCGTGTACGCCTGGAGCGTGTTCCGTGTTCCGCTCGCGAAGCAGTATCACTGGAATATCTCGCAGGTGACGCTGACCTTCACGATTGCGATTATGATGCTCGGCTTTTCGGCGTTCTTCGGCGGTCTGTGGTCGAAGAAGGTGGGACCGCGCGTGGTTGCGGTGACCGGCGGCGTGCTGTACGGTCTGGGCCTGTTTCTGACCAGCTTTGCGAGCATTGGCCTGTGGTGGCTGTATCTGAGCTACGGCGTGATCGGTGGAATCGGACTTGGCCTTGCCTACATCATTCCGATCTACGTGCTGGTGAAGTGGTTCCCGGACCGTCGCGGTCTGATGACCGGTATCGCGGTCGGCGGCTTTGGCGTCGGCGCGCTGATTACCGCACCGCTGGCGACGCACCTGATCCAGACGGTCGGCATCTCGAAGACCTTTGCCATTCTCGGCATCGTCTTTGGCTCGATCACGGTGATTACGGGCCTGTTCATGCAGAACCCGCCCGATGGATGGCTGCCTGAGGGCTGGACGCCTCCGCAGACGACGGGCAAGAGCGGCGCTGCCGCGTCCTACACCCTGGGACAGGCGCTGGCGACCTGGCAGTGGTGGGCTCTTTGGCTGCTGCTGTTCCTGAACACCTGCGCGGGTATCTCGATCATCTCGCAGGAGGCTCCGATGTTCATGGAGCTGGCGCGGACGACGGCGATCGGAGCGGCGGGCATGGTCGGCATCGTGGCCATCGGCAATGCGCTTGGCCGCGTCTTCTGGGCCTCGGTCTCTGACGTTGTGGGCCGGCGTGGCGCCTTCGTGATCATGTTCCTGCTGCAGGTCGGGCTGTTCTGGATCCTGCCCAGCATGCACGGGTTCGGCATCGTGACCGGGCTCTGCTTCCTCGTCCTGATGTGCTACGGCGGCGGCTTCGGCACGATGCCGGCGTTCGCGGCCGACTACTTCGGCGCGGCGAACGTGGGTTCGATCTATGGCCTGATGCTGACGGCGTGGGGCTTTGCCAGCGCCTTCGGTCCGCTGCTGATCGCGCACATGCGGCAGGTGAGCGGCAACTACACCAGCGGTCTGCACGTGCTCGCCGGCATCATGGCGGTCTCGACGCGTGCTGCCGCTGCTGGTGCGTGCGCCGCAGACGAAGTCGAAGCCGGTTCTGGCGACCAAGTAAGCGCTCCACAAACCGCAGTACAACCCGCCCGGAGATGCTCTTCTGCCCATGCAGAGAGCGTCTCCGGGCGTTTCTGCGTTTGCACGAATCCTCCGGGAAGCATTCGGTTGTTCCGGTTTGTTCCCTGAGGGCGGTGGAAAACCCGAGTCCTTTCAGCGCGGAACGGAATCTTAGAGCTTTTGTTACGCTTTCGCAGCGGTTTATGTTGCGTCGAGAGGTATCCGACGCGATTCAGGTTGGGACAGGAGAGTTGATGAAAAACGTAAATCGGTGGGGGATCGCCTGCGCGGGAGTGCTGCTGCAGATGGCGATCGGCGCCGTGTATGCCTGGAGCGTCTTCCGGCTTCCGCTCACAAAGCAGTTTCATTGGAGCATCTCGCAGGTCACGCTGACCTTTCCGATCGCCATTCTGCTGGCGGGGCTGGCCTCGTTCACCGGCGGCCTGTGGTTGAAGCGGGTGGGGCCGCGGGTGGTGGCGCTGACGGGAAGCGTGCTCTACGGCGGCGGCCTGTATCTGGCCAGCTTCTCCTATCACGGCCTGTGGTGGCTGTACCTGAGCTACGGCGTGATGGGCGGCATCGGGGTCGGGTTTGCCAATATCTCTCCGATCGCCACGCTGGTGCGCTGGTTCCCGGATCGCCGGGGTCTGATCACCGGCATCGTCGTGGGCGGCTTCGGCTCCGGTGCGCTGGTGACCGCGCCGCTGGCGACGCGGCTGATCCAGCGGGTGGGCGTGCTCGAGACCTTTGCCTGGCTGGGGGGCGTGTTCCTGGTGATCACGGTCATGACGAGCCTCTTCATGCAGAATCCTCCCGAGGGCTGGCGCCCGGAGGGGTGGACGCCGACGCCGCAGCAGATGGAGCAGCACGGCACCGTGAGCCTGACCCTGGGGCAGGCGCTGCGGACCTGGCAGTGGTGGGCGCTCTGGCTGCTGCTGTTTCTGAACACCTCGGCGGGCATCTCGATCATCTCGCAGGAGTCGCCGATCTTCCAGGAGTTCGCCAAGGTCTCGGCGCTGGTGGCGGCGGGGATGGTGGGCGTCGTGAGCATGGGCAACGCGGTCGGCCGGGTCTTCTGGGCCTGGGCCTCCGATACCCTGGGCCGGCGCATGACCTTCACGGTGATGTTCCTGGTGCAGGTGGGACTGTTCTGGCTGTACCCCGGCCTGCATACGGTGATGAGCATCGGCGTGGTCACCTTCCTGATCCTGATGTGCTACGGCGGCGGCTTCGGAACCATGCCGGCGTTTGCGGCCGACTACTTCGGTCCGCTGCATGTGGGGTCGATCTACGGCCTGATCCTGACGGCGTGGGGTGTGGCGAGCATCTTCGGGGCGCAGTTGATCGCGCATCTGCGCCAGAGCAGCGGAAGCTACGTCAGCGCGCTGCATGTGATCGCCGGGGTGATGGCGGTCTCGGTGCTGCTGCCGTTGCTGGTGCGTCCGCCGCAACGCGTCGCGAGCCGTATCGAGACGCACGCCTAACTGCTTTCCTTAGATCAAGAACAACGTTTTTCCTGCGATCCGCCCCGGCTTTACCACCGGGGCGGATCTTTTTCCTTGGTTGCCTCATGCGGGGGCTTCGCGTACCTTTTTCTTTTGTAGGCCATGACGGAGGAGTCCACGCGGTGGAAGAAGGTACGAATTTGGAGTCGAGTCTGCGGGAGAACCGTGTATTTCCTCCTTCAGCGGAGTTTGTGGCGAAGGCTCATGTTCAGGGGCTGGAGCAGTATGAGGCGCTCTACCGGCGCAGCGTGGAGGATCCCGAGGGGTTCTGGGGCGAGGCGGCCGGCGAGCTGGAGTGGTTCGCGCCGTGGACGAAGGTGCTGGTGGGCGAGGGATCGCGGGCGCAGTGGTTCGTCGACGGCAAGCTGAATCTCTCGCACAACTGCGTCGACCGGCACGCGCTCGGCGCGCGTAGGGACAAGGTCGCGCTGCTGTGGGAGGGCGAGCCGGGCGAGGTCCGGCGGCTGACCTACGGCGAGCTGCACGCGCAGGTGCAGGCGTTCGCGAATGTGTTGAAGCAGACGCTCGGCGTGCGCAAGGGCGACCGCGTCGCGATCTACATGGGCATGTGTCCCGGAGCTGGCGATTGCGCTGCTCGCCTGTGCGCGCATCGGCGCGGTGCACTCGGTGATCTTCGGCGGATTCGCCGCGCAGGCGCTGGTCGATCGCATCAACGATGCGGAGTGCACGGCGGTCATCACGCAGGACACGTCGTATCGGCGCGGCAGCGAGATTCGCCTGAAGGCCATCGTGGACGAGGCGCTGGCGAAGTGCCCGTCGGTGCAGAAGGTTGTGGTCTACAAGCGCAGCGGGCAGCGAGGTGGCGATGCAGCCCGACGCGCGACCACTGGCTGGCACGAGGAGCTGGAGAAGTTTGCCGGAAGCGAGTGCCCGGCGGAGTGGATGGACGCCGAGGATCCGCTGTACATCCTGTATACGTCGGGCACGACGGGCAAGCCGAAGGGGCTGGTGCATACGACCGGCGGCTACTCGGTGGGAACGTATCTGACGACGAAGTACATCTTCGATCTGCGCGAGGACGACGTCTACTGGTGCACCGCCGACATCGGCTGGGTCACCGGCCACTCCTACGTGGTGTACGGCCCGCTGCAGAACGGCGCGACGGTGCTGATGTACGAGGGCGCGCCGAACTTCCCGCAGAACGACCGCTTCTGGAAGATCATCGACGACCACAAGGTGAGCATCTTTTACACCGCGCCGACGGCGATTCGCGCCTTCATCAAGTGGGGCGACGAGTGGCTGCAGAAGCACTCGCTGGCCTCGCTGCGGCTGCTGGGAACGGTCGGCGAGCCGATCAATCCCGAGGCGTGGATGTGGTATCACCGCGAGATCGGCAAGGAGCGCTGCCCGATCGTCGACACCTGGTGGCAGACCGAGACGGGAGCCATCATGATTGCGCCGATTCCGGGCGCGGTGGCGGCGAAGCCGGGCTCGGCGACGCGGCCGTTCTTCGGGATTGTGCCGGAGGTGGTCACAAAGGAAGGCGAGCCGGTTCCCGATGGGCAGGGCGGGCTGCTGGTGATCCGCAAGCCGTGGCCGTCGATGGCGCGGACGATCTACGGCGATCCGCGAACGCTACGAGCAGGCCTACTTCAGCGAGATTCCCGGCAGCTACTTCACCGGCGACGGCGCGCGTCGCGACCAGGACGGCTACTTCTGGCTGATGGGCCGCGTGGACGATGTGATCAACGTCAGCGGGCATCGGCTGGGCACGATGGAGGTCGAGTCGGCGCTGGTGGCGCACCCGAAGGTCGCCGAGGCGGCGGTGGTGGGCCGGCCGGATGAGATGAAGGGGCAGGCGATCGCGGCGTTCGTCACGCTCGAGCACGGCCATGCGGCCAGCGAAGAGCTGCGGCAGGAGCTGCGCAAGTGGGTCGCCAAGGAGATCGGCGCGCTCGCGCGGCCCGACGATCTGCGCTTCACCGATGCGCTGCCCAAGACGCGCAGCGGCAAGATCATGCGGCGTCTGCTGCGCGAGCTCGCGGCGACCGGTGAGGTGAAGGGCGACACCACGACGCTCGAGGACTTCGGCGTGATCGCGAAGCTGCGCGAGAGCGACGAGTAGAGTCAGCGCGTGAGGATGCGGCGGCAGATGGCGAGCCCTAGGCCGCTGCCGCGCATCGAGCGCGACTATTTCAAGGTACTTGTTTTCTATGGTTTAGGCAGGGCGCAGCAGCTTCCGGGATCGGGTGGCTCGTCCGCGCTCGCGTCGAGCACGACCTTCCACGATCCATCCGGCATCTTCTTCCAGACCGTCATGTAGCGGCCGGAGTGGGTGACGGGCTGGCCGTGGGCGTCCTTGCCGGTCCCGTCGTAATGCCCCCAGGTGAAGCCCATGTCGTTCGACGGCCCCATCTGGGCTCCCTCCGCCGTCCAGGTCAGCTGGTAGTCCTTGGGATCCCACTGCGCCTGGGCGGCGATGGCCTCTTTGCCGATCACGGGCGGCCGGCCGTTGGCGAGGGTCACTCCCTCCTCCGCGAACCAGCTGGCGAAGGCCTTGCCGCCGCCCGCCGCGACGGCCGCGGCGAACTGGGTCTCCAACTCCATCAGGTGGATCATGCCCGGGCGTCAGGGTGGGCTGCGTCAGGGGATTGATGGCCGGCTGCGAACAACCGAGTCCGAGGCCGAAGCCGAGGTTGGCGGTGCCGGGGTCGGGCGTCTGTCCGGAGGTCTGCGGGTCTGCGGCCGGGAGCGGTCTGGGATCGGTCTGCGCCGCGCATCGGCGGCATCCTCTGAGCCTGTCAGGGAGCACGTCGAGACCGCGCAGGCCAGCGCAACGAGAGCAGCAAAAGAACGCATGCGGAGATGCTATCAGGCATGGCTTCGGGAGGGATCAAGCCGCCGCGCAGGGCGCGGTCGGAGCGCGTTGGGCCCGATTCCGCAGCGCTGCAACTGATATGCTGCGCAGAAGCCACTATGCCGCAGCTCAAGACCCACAAGCCACGACGTCCCGCCATCCCCCATCGCACGCACCGCAGGACCGATCCCGATGCAACGCCGCGATCTTCAACTGATCGCACCGGCGCTCCTCCTGCTGCTGGCTGGGGTGACGCTGCGCGTCGCCGGCACCGGAGCCGTCGCTGTGGCATGTGGCCGAAGGCCTGCGCTGGCTCGCCGTCCTGCTGCTGAGCGTCTTCGCGTGGCGCCGCCGCTCGGTCACCCCCTGGATCTTCGTCGCGATGGTGGCGGGAACCGAGCTCGGCATCGATGCGCCGGCCTTCGCGATCAGCCTGCGCGTCTTCAGCGACATCTTCCTGCGCCTGATCAAGACCATCGTCGCGCCCGCTGGTTCTGGTGACGCTGATCACCGGCATCGCCGGCCACGGCGACCTGAAGAGCGTCGGCCGCATGGGCATCAAGAGCCTCATCTACTTCGAGGTGGTGACGACGCTCGCGCTGGGCATCGGCCTGGTCGCGATCAACATCAGCAAGGCCGGCGTCGGCCTGCAACTGCCCGCCGCCGCGCTCGCACAGCCGGTCGCCGCCGCCGCTCCCATGCACTGGGACGACTTCCTGCTGCACATCTTCCCGGAGAACATCGCCAAGTCCATCGCCGAGGGCCAGATCCTCCAGGTCGCGGTCTTCGCCGTCTTCTTCGGCATCGCGCTCGCGACCATGAGCGAGGCCAAGCGCGCGCCGGTGGTGCGCCTCACCGAGAGCCTCAGCGAGGTGATGTTCCGCTTCACCAACGTCGTGATGTACTTCGCGCCGCTGGGCGTGGGCGCGGCGATGGCCTTCACCGTCGGCCACATGGGCGCGGGCGTGCTGGTCAACCTCGGCAAGCTGCTGCTGACCTTCTACGCCGCGCTCGCGGCCTTCGCGGTGCTGGTGCTGCTGCCTGCGGCGCTGCTGTTCCGCGTGCCGGTGAAGCGCTTCCTGGTCGCGGTCGCCGAGCCCGCAACCATCGCCTTCGCCACCTCCACCAGCGAGGCCGCGCTGCCCCGCGCGATGGAGGCGATGGAGGCCCTCGGCGTGCCGCGCCGCATCGTCTCCTTCGTCATTCCCGCGGGCTACAGCTTCAATCTCGATGGGTCGACGCTCTACCTCGCCATCGCCAGCATCTTCGTCGCGCAGGCGGCCGGCATCCACATGACGTGGGGGCTGCAGTTGCTGATGATGGGGACGCTGATCCTGACCAGCAAGGGCGTCGCCGGGGTTCCGCGCGCCGTGCTGGTGGTGCTGCTGGCGACCGCCGCCACCTTCCGGCTGCCGACCGAGCCGATCTTCGTCATCCTCGGCATCGACGCGCTGCTGGACATGGCCCGCACCATGATCAACGTGGTCGGCAACTGCCTGGCCAGCGCCGTCATCGCCAAGTGGGAGGGCCAGTTTGACACCGAACCAGCCTCCGCGGCGGTGCTCGAGGGAATGGCGGAGTAGCGAGCTCGGCAGGCGGCATTGTCCGGGACAGTACACACCGGTGCAGCTCCGGTCAGGCCGCGCCATCTCGTTTGAATTGTTAATAAATTGGTATACTAGGGTTCTATGGCTGGCGTGCGTTTTGCTACCCCCACGCCTCGGCCGTCGCGCTTCAGCTCGCGCGTCCTTGAGGCTTCAAGTGGCTACAGCGCGTTGGCGAACTCGAGGCAGACTGGTACGAAATGAGCAATATTCTTGAAACCATCAAATCTCCCGCAGATGTAAAGAAGCTATCCCTGGCAAAACTGGAGACGCTGGCCGCGGAGATTCGGGAACGGCTCATCATTGGGGTCTCAAAGACCGGCGGCCACATCGGTCCGAATCTCGGCGTGGTCGAGCTGACCATCGCCATGCACTACGTCTTCGATACGCCGCAGGACAGCTTCGTCTTCGACGTGAGCCACCAGGCCTACGTGCACAAGCTGCTGACCGGCCGCGAAGATCGCTTCCACACCATTCGCCAGCCCGGCGGGCTCAACGGCTTCATGCTGCGCACCGAGAGCGAGCACGACAGCTTCGGCGCCGGCCACGCGGGCACCGCGCTCAGCGCGGCGCTGGGCATGGCGGTGGCGCGCGATATGTCGGGCGGCACGGAACACATCGTCGCGCTGGCCGGCGATGCCGCCTTCACCAACGGCATCTCGTTCGAGGCGCTGAACAACATCGCCTCGCAGACCAAGCGGCTGATCGTCGTGCTGAACGACAACGAGTGGTCGATCGACAAGAACGTCGGCGCCATCGCCGAGTATCTGCACAAGCTCGTCACCAACCCGACCATCGTCGGCCTGCACGACCGCGCCACCGGCCTGATCGAGCGCTTCGGCGGCAAGACCGCCGCGCATCTCGCGCGCAAGGCCGAAGAGGCCGCCAAGGGCCTGATCGGCCCCGGCATGCTCTTCGAGGAGTTCGGCCTCAGCTACTACGGTCCCATCGACGGGCACAATCTGCCCAACCTGATCGAGACCTTCAAGTTCCTCAAGCAGCAGAACAAGCCCGTCGTGCTGCACGCGATCACGCAGAAGGGACGCGGCTTCCAGCCGGCGCTCGAAAAGCAGAAGAAGTTCCACGGCCTCGGGCCCTACGACGCCATGACCGGCGAGACCAAGCCCGCCGGCCAGAAGACCTACTCGGAGATCTTCGCCGAGAGCCTGACCAAGCTCGCCGACCGCGAACGACAAGGTCGTCGCGATCACCGCGGCGATGCCCAACGGCACCGCGCTCGATCTCTTCCGCCCCGTGCATCCCGACGCGCTACTTCGACGTCGGCATCGCCGAGGAGCACGCGGTCCTCTTCGCCGCCGGCATGGCGACCAAGGGCTACAAGCCGTTCTGCGCGATCTACTCGACCTTCCTGCAGCGCGCCTTCGATCAGATCGTGCACGACGTCTGCCTGCAGAATCTGCCGGTGGTCTTCTGCATGGATCGCGGCGGCCTCAGCGGCGACGACGGCCCGACGCATCACGGCCTCTTCGACATCAGCTATCTGCGCGGCATTCCCAACATCATCCACATGGTGCCCAAGGATGAGGACGAGCTGCAGGACATGATGTACACCGCGCATGCTGCACGACGGCCCGGCGGCGATCCGCTATCCGCGCGGCACCGGGCCGGGAGTCGCCGTGAAGGAGCAGCCCGTGGCGCTCGAGATCGGCAAGGCCGAGGTGGTCTACACCGGCGATAGCGGAGCAATGGGCAGACGAACGGCAGCGACGTTGCCATCTTCGGCCTGGGTGCGATGCTGCCCGAGGCGATGCGTCTCGCCGGCATGATCGAGCGCGAAGGGCTCTCGGTCGCCGTCATCAATCCGCGCTTCGCCAAGCCGATCGATCGCGCCTGCGTCGACCAGTTCGGCCGCCGCGCCGGTCTGCTCGATCACGCTCGAGGATCACGTCCTCGCGGGTGGCTTCGGCTCCGCGGTGCTCGAGACTGCCAGCGAACTGGAGCTCTCGGTGCCGGTGCTGCGCATCGGCTGGCCGGACGAGTTCATCGAGCACGGCAAGGTCGAGCAGCTGCGCGAAAAGTACGGTCTCACCGCCGAGGCGGCCTTCGCCAAGGCCAAGCCCTACCTCACGCGCATGACCGAGCAGATGTTGGCCAAGCGCTAGCTCCGTTCTTCTCTCCTCCACAAGGGCTGCCCGCAGCGGGCTGCCCTTGATGCTCGTTTCCATCGCAGAGTGTCGCCTGCGGACCGAACGCATCGCTGTCGTTTGCTGCCGCTCGCCCGCGCCTCCGCTGTCCTGCCGTTGACAATTCCCCGAGCACCCCGTCAACTAAGGTCAGTGCCCATGCCGAACTCCTCTCATCCTTCCTCGCACGCTCTGGCGGAGGCCACCTCGCAGAAGGTCGGCGCTGGCGGAGTGCACGATCGTGGACTGTTGACCATCGCCATCTTCAAGCTGGCCAAGTCGGCCTTCTTCTTCTGCATCGGCGTGGGAGCGATTCACTTCCTGCACAAGGATCTCGGGGACGCGGTGCTGCAGCTGGCGCATGCGCTGCGTTTCGATCCCGAAAGCAGGGCGGTGAGTCTGGTGCTGGACAAGGTCGATCTGATCGGCCCGCCCCGGCTGCGGGAGATCGGCATCGCCACCTTCGCCTACTCCGCGCTCGCCCTGACCGAAGGCATCGGCCTGCTGCTCGAGCGCACCTGGGCCGAGTACCTGACGTTGATCCTGACGATCTCCTTCGTTCCCTGGGAGCTCTTCGAGTTGATCGCCGCACCCCAGCTACATCCGCGTGGGCATCTTTGTGCATCAATCTCGCCGTGCTTTGGTATCTGGTCTGGCTGCTGCGGCGCAAGGGAACCTTCTCGCGCGGCCGGAGTTCGCGGGAGTAGGGACGCAGGCGATTCTGTAGGCTTTTGCCGATATTCGCTTTTTATTCGCTATCAGAGCGCATGACTCTCGCGCAAGCGGGAAATGCGGCAGGTTACCGCGAGACTCAATTTAGTTAACACTGTATCTAGTGGGCTTGTTTGCCTATGGCGCTATTAGGCGAGTTTCCACATTCGATGTAATTAATTTCACGCAAACCATCGAATTTAGTTCTTTACAGAAATGGGCTGCGCAATCAAACATTGTGGAGTGAAGTGGTAAAAAGTGGAGCAAATGGGATACACTCAAGAGGAATTGTGTGCTAATCCCAGCTCTGCTTTCCTGACTTCCAGCTCTCGAGGGTTCGGTATGTTCCGCGGAAACCATCCAGCTCGCGTCGATGAGAAAGGCCGGTTGAAGATCCCGGCTGAGTTCAAAGGCAGAGTCGATGAGATCTACGGAAATCACTTTTACATCACCAGTAAGGACGGCAAACGGGCGGAGATTTACCCACTGAAGGAGTGGGAAAAGATCGAGGAGAAGCTGGCGCAGATCCCCTCGATGAATCCGGCCAAGCAGAAGTTTCTCGACATCACCAGCTACTACGGGCAGATGGCGGATATGGATGCGCAGGGAAGGCTCTTGTTGCCGCAGTTGTTGCGGGAAACCGCCAAGGTTACGGCCGAGGTGGTGGTCTTTGGCAAGCAGACGTACCTGGAAGTTTTGAATCACGAGAGTTTCAAGGCGCAGCTGACTCCGTTGACCGACGAGGAGCAGAGGGTGCTTTCAGAGTTTGGATTGTAAGCAGCATGAGCCCCCAAGGGGGAGCACAAAGGCGGTAGGAAATGAATAGACCGCAGCATGTGCCGGTTCTTTTAGATGAGAGTTTGCAGTACCTCAACGTGCGCCCCGGTGGCGTCATCGTCGATGCCACCCTTGGCCTTGCCGGGCACTCCTCGGCGATCGCCCGGAGGCTTGGCCCGAACGGGCAGATTGATCTGCTTCGATCGCGATCCGGAGGCGATGGCCAAGGCCAAGGCAAGGTTGGAAGAGGTCGCCGCCGAGCTGGGCAGCGAGATGCCGCAGGTGACCTTCGAGCCGCGCGCTTTCTCCGAAGCCGCCGACGCCATCGCGCCCAACAGCCTCGACGGCCTGCTCGCCGACTTCGGCGTCAGCAGCCTGCAGTTGGACGAGGCGCACAGAGGATTCAGTTTTCGGTCCGATGGACCCCTGGATATGCGCATGGACACGCGCTCCGGGGAGACGGCCGAGCAAGTGGTAAATCAGGAAGACGAAAACGAGCTCGCCGACCTGATTTACGAATTCGGAGAGGAAAGGAGATCGCGGAGAATCGCCAGAGCCATTGTGCGGGCCCGGCCGATTACGACCACAGCGGAACTAGCGCAGATCGTAGCGGCCGCGGCCCCATCAATGAAAGGCGACAAGATTCATCCCGCGACACGCACCTTTCAGGCACTTCGAATTCGCGTGAATAACGAGTTGGGAGAGATTCAGTCGCTGCTCAAGAGCGCGCCGACTCTCCTCAAGCCGGGTGGAAGGCTGGTGTTGATCAGCTTCCATTCTCTCGAAGACCGGCTGGTCAAAGATGCGTTCCGCGATGCCTGCGCGGGACAAGGTGTACGAGGTCCTGACCAAGAAGCCGGTCGTGGCCTCCGAGCAGGAAGAGCTGCGCAATCCGCGCAGCCGCAGTGCAAAGCTCCGAGCGGCAGAGAAGCTCCGCCCGGAGAGGAATGCAGGCAGAAGAAGGTTAGCGTTCAGGCGAAAGACACCTTGAACGAAACAATCCCTTTCTGCTTGAGTAACGCCCGGAGCGTCGCTCGACAACAGGCGGGAGATGCCGATAGGAAGTAGAACGAAAGGTTTGATCCAGGCAGAGTCTGGACGTGACGCAGGGCAGGGGAGACGAACATGGCGACGATGACGACGGCAATGGCGGACGATGGAAGTCCTGGGGACACGGCAAGCACCGCGTGCACCGCGCGGCCGCACGCTGTCCGTAGCGGAGCGCAACCGCGCTCTCTTCGAAGCGCAGCTGCGCGGCCGCCGCGGCCCCACGCCCGAGGTCTTCTTCACCAAGCACATCGACAACAGCCGCATCGTCAAGGCCGACGATCCCGAGCGGCAGCGCGAGATGCGCACCTTCACCGGTGTCATGGGCGTGCTCTTCGTGCTGGTGATGGTCTATGTCTGGCAGCACTTCTCCTCCATCGAGATCGGCTATCAGGTCGAGAGCCAGAAGGCGCAGGTCGAGCAGCTCCGCGAGCAGAACCGCCAGCTGCGCCTGACCGAAGCCCAGTTGACCGATCCCGGCCGCATCGATCGCATCGCCCGCCAGCTCGGCCTCGATACGCCCGAGCCCGGACAGGTGGTCCGCGCCGACGGGTGATCCGAACGCTCCGGTCATGGCTCAGGCAACCGCACCTGCTCTGCCCGTTTACTAGCAGACCTCCGCGCGCTCGTTCCTGGGAGCGGCGCGCGGAGCGACCCTCCCAGAAGTTGAGACCACGATGAATCGAGCGCCACGGCACACAGCACCGCGGCAGACAGCGCCGCGACAGACCTTGATCGCTCCCATCCGGAGGGTCAGGTTTGCCTATGTGGCGCTCTTTTTCATCTGGCTGGACTCTGGCCATCGCCTTCCGTCTCTTCTGGCTCCAGGTGGTTCGCCATCAGGACTTCGTCGAGCGCGCGGCGCGCCAGCAGCAGCGCACCTTCGAGGTCGCTCCCCGCCGCGGCGTGCTCTACGACCGCAATCTGCGCGAGCTCGGCATGACCGTGCTGGTCGACTCGGTCTACGCCGTGCCCTCGGAGCTCGGCGAGAACCGTGCCGACGACGCCGCGCTGCTGGCCAAGATCGTCCACACCGATCCGCAGGATAACTTCACCTCGCCGCAGCAGATCCTCGCCCGCTTCAACGACTCCCGCAACTTCGCCTGGGTCGCGCGCCGGCTCGATCCCGACACCGCGCAGCGCGTGCACGAGCTGAACCTGCGCGGCATCTACTTCCAGAAGGAGTTCAAGCGCTTCTATCCGAACAACGATCTCGCCGCGCAGGTGCTGGGCTACGTCGGCACCGACGACACCGGCCTGGGCGGCCTGGAGCGCGAGTTCGACGACGACATGCACGGCGAGCCCGGCCACGAGCTGACCCAGCTCGACGCCAAGCGCCACGTCCTCGGCAGCGAGGAGAGCCAGCCCCAGCCGGGCGAAAACCTCGTCCTCAGCATCGACGCCAACATCCAGTACATGGCCGAGCGCGCGCTCGACGCGCAGATGGAGAAGGTCAAGGCGCTGCACGGCACCGTCGTCGTGCAGGATCCGCACACCGGCCAGATCCTCGCGCTCGCCATCGCCCCGCGCTTCAATCCCAACGACTCGCGCCACATGCAACCCGGCTCGCTCACCAACCTCGCGGTCAGCGACGTCTACGAGCCCGGCTCGACCTTCAAGCTGGTCACCTACTCGGCTGCGCTCGACGCCGCGGGCGTGCAGCCCACCGACATCGTCGACTGCCAGGGCGGCGCGATGACCATGTACGGCCGCACGCTGCACGATGACAAGAGCGACCACTTCGGCCGCGTCACCGTGCAGTATGCGCTCGAGCACTCGAGCGACGTGGGCGCGGCCAAGATGGCGCTCAAGCTGGGCAACCAGAAGTTCTACGAGTACATGCGCAGCTTCGGCTTCGGCGAGCGCACCGGCATCGAGCTGCCCAGCGAGACGCGCGGCCTGCTGCGCTCGCCGAAGAAGTGGGGCGCGACCAGCATCCTGTCGATGGCCATCGGCCAGGAGGTCGGCGTGACGCCGATCCAACTCGTAACCATGGTCAGCACAATTGCCAACGGCGGCGTCTACATGCCGCCGCACATCCTGCTGCAATCGACCGACGAGATGAAGGGCGACCCGCGCCTGCAGCCGGCGGCCTTCCATCCGGAGAACCAGCTTCCCGCCACGCTGCCCGACGGCGCGCACCGCGTCATCTCGGAGCTCACCTCGGCCAAGATGCGCAGCATGATGCAGGGCATCGTCATCGAGGGCACCGGCAAGGCGGCGGCCCTCAACGGCTACAGCTCCGCCGGCAAGACCGGCACGGCGCAGAAGATTGATCCTGCCACGCACACCTATTCGCACACCAAGCTGGTCGCCAGCTTCGCCGGCTTCGCGCCGGTCAGCAATCCCGCGATCGCCGTCGCGGTGGTCATCGACACGCCGACCGTGGGCAACGGGTACGGCGGCACGGTCAGCGCGCCGGTCTTCGCGCAGGTGGCGCAGGAGGTCCTCGAGTATCTCGGCGTGCCGCACGATCAGCCGCTGAAGAGCCCGAAGGAGCTCGTCGCCGCCAGCCAGAGCGACAACGTCTTCGACGACTCGCCGAGCGACAACGACCGCCGATCTTGAGGCCATGTTCGCCGACGTGAACAATCTTCCCGCCGACGATCCGCTGCGCAATCCCGACCACTCCACCGATCCTCCGGCCGCGACCAGCAGCGTCGAGGGCGGCACGCCGCCGCCTCCCGCACCGCCAACTCCGGCGCACGCGGAGATCGCGGCAACCAGCCCGCCGCACAACTCCGCGAAGAGTCCAGTCAAGAGCGAGATTCTCGATCTTCTGCCGGCGAAGGTCCTGGCCGCCTTCCGTGCCCAGGGCGGCACCAGTTCGACCATGTCCAGCGACGCCAGCGCCAACGCCGCACTGCACGCTCCTGCGATCGACCCCACCATCGCGACGCGCAGCAACGGCGCGGTCGTCGTCGACTCGCGCGTTCGCGTCGCCGTGCCCTCCTTCGAAGGCGCACCGCTGCGCACGGTCATCGAGCAGGCGGGCAAGCTCGGCCTGCGTGTCGAGCCGGTCGGCAGCGGCCTCGCCCGCGAGCAGGTGCCCGCAGCCGGAACCATGGTGCCCGCCGGAACCCAGATCGCCGTCCGCTTCAGCCGCTAACCGTTCTCGCGTTGCAGGAACGAATTGCACCACTGCAATAAAATGATGGACTATGGATTCGAGTAAGGCGTTCGCAGCGGTCGATGCCGTAGCCCAGCGCGGCAATCCCGTCCCCCTCACCGGCGTCGCCTACGATTCGCGGCAGGTGCAACCCGGCGATCTCTTCGTCGCCATGCGCGGCGAGTCGACCGACGGCAATCGCTACATCGATGCCGCGCTCGAGCGTGGAGCCGCCGCCATCGTCACCGACTCGCGCGAGGCCTTCGATCTGCTCGCGACGCAGCACCCGGACCATCCCTGCGGCTCTGGTCGAGCGCGGCCGCCGCGCGCTCGCCCTCGCAAGCGCCGCGATCCTCGGCCATCCCGAGCGCCACCTCGCGCTCACCGGCGTCACCGGCACCAACGGCAAGACGACGACAGCCTTCCTGCTCGAAGCGCTGCTGCGCAGCGTGGACCGCACCTGCGTGCTGCTCGGCACCATCGAGTACCACGTCGGCAACGAGGTCCGTCCCTCGCCGCACACCACGCCGGAGTCGCGCGACGTGCTCGAGGTCTTCGCCGACGGCGTCGCGCGCCGGCGCCACCGAGGCGGTGATGGAGATGTCCTCGCACGCGCTCGAGCAGGAGCGTGTCTGGAGCCTGCCCGTCGATGTCGCCATCTTCACCAATCTCACGCAGGATCACCTCGACTATCACGGCACGATGGAGGCGTACTTCGCCGCCAAGCGCCGGCTCTTCGAAGGCGTCGGCGCGCCGCCGCCGCGCGTCGCCATCGTGAATGCCGACGACCCTTACGGCGCAGCGCATCGCCGCCTCCGCCACGCACTCGCAGGTCTTCACCTACGGCCTCGGAGAAGGCGCAAGCTTCCGCGCCACCGACATCACGATGCGCGCCGGCGAGACGCGCTTCCGCATGACCACGCCCGCCGGCGCGATCGACATGCGCTCCTCGCTCACTGGCCGCGTGAACGTCTACAACCTGCTCGCCGCCAGCGCCGCGGCCTGGGCGCGCGGCCTCACGCTCGAAGCAGATCGCCGCCGGAGCCGCGCAGGGGCCGCAGGTGCCCGGCCGCTTCCAGGTCGTGCCCTCCGGCAACGGCGTCACCGTCGTCGTCGACTACGCCCACACCGACGACGCCCTGCGCAATCTGATCGCGCTGGCCCGCGAACTTGTAACCGCCACTGGTCCGGGCAACACGCCGGGCCGCGTCATCACCCTCTTCGGCTGCGGCGGCGATCGCGACCGCACCAAGCGCCCCAAGATGGGCCGCGCCGCCGGCGAGGGCAGCGACCTCGTCATCCTCACCAGCGACAATCCGCGCACGGAAGATCCCGCGACCATCCTCGACGAGGCACTTCGCCGGCGTCGAAGCCGACCGGCACGCGCTGCCTCGTCGAACCCGACCGCCGCGCCGCCATCGCGCTCGCCATCCACTCCGCGCAGCCCGGAGACATCGTTCTGCTCGCCGGCAAGGGCCACGAAAAGATCCAGATTCTCGCCATCGGGAACCATGCCATTCGACGATGTGGCGGTTGCTGCCGATATAGTCAAGAAACTGTAACGCACACGGTTGCAGAACAGACGAGGTGAGCAGTGAAGTTGACGTTAGGACAGATCGCCGACCTGATTCACGCCGAAGGGGATTTCACTACCTCCGCCGAGGCGCTCGGCTACTCCATCGACTCCCGCACCATCAGCGCCGGCGAGCTCTTCTTCGCCGTGAAGGGCGAGCGCGTCGACGGCCATGACTATGTCGAAGCCGCGCTCGCCAACGGCGCCGTCGCCGCCGTCGTCAGCATGGACTGGCTCGCGCCCGACGAGCCCGAGCGCGTCGATCCCGGCAAGCTGCTCCGCGTCCCGCAAACCTCCGAAGGCTCCTCCGACCCCGTGCTCGACGCGCTGCAGCGTCTGGCCCTCGCGGTGCGCCGCCAGTGGGGCAAGCGCGTCGTCGCGCGTCACCGGCTCGGCCGGCAAGACGACCACCAAGGAGGCGGTCGCGCAGGTGCTCGACGCCCGCTTCCACGTGCTCAAGTCCGAGGGCAATCTCAACAACCACTTCGGCCTGCCGCTGCAGCTGCTCAAGCTCGAGCCCGAGCACGACGTCGCGGTGATCGAGATGGGCATGAACCACGCCGGCGAGATCGCCGCGCTCTGCGCCGATCGCCGAGCCCAACTGGGGCGTCGTCTCGAACGTCGCTCCCGTGCACCTCGAGCACTTTCCCGACGGCATCGCCGGCATCGCGCGCGCCAAGTACGAGCTGATCGCCGCGCTCCCCGAAGATGGCCTCGCCTTCCTCAACGCCGACGATCCCTACGTCGCCGCCTTCGGCCGCGGCCTGGGCGAGCGCAACGTCTTCTACGGCACCGACTGGAGCGCGCACGTCCGCGCCGAGGAGATCGTCGACTACGGCTTCGAGGGCATCCTCTTCACCGCGCTCGCCGGCGGCGAACGCTCCGAGATCCGCCTCCAGCTTCCCGGCCGGCACAACGTCTCGAACGCGCTGGCGGCCATCGCCGTCGGCCTCAAGTGCGGCATGTCGCTCGCCGAGTGCGCCAGCGCGCTCGCGAACCTGCGCCCCAGCGACCGGCGCGGCGAGCTGATCGAGTGGCACGGCGCAAAGATCATCAACGACTGCTACAACTCCAATCCCCGCGCCCTCGACGCCATGGTCGACGCGCTGCCGCGCCACCCCTGCCGAGCGCCGCGTCGTCGTCGCCGGCGAGATGCTCGAGCTCGGCCCCGCCGGCGAGGAGCTGCACGCCGCCTGCGGCCGCCGCATGGCCGAGCGGGCGTCGATCTGGTCGTCGGCGTGCGCGGCCTGGCCGAGGTCCTCGTCGCCGCCGCCAGCACCGCAGGCGTCGAGGCGATCTTCTTTCGCAACCACCGAGGAGGCGGGCGCCTGGCTGCGCTCGAACCTGCGCGACGGGCGACGCCGTGCTCTTCAAAGCCTCCCGCGGCGTCCGTCTGGAGCGCGCCCTCACGCCATCTCCTCGCCCCCTGATTCCGCCGGCCGAACCGGAGTGCCGCATGTCTCGCATTTGGGACATGGGTCTCCAGAGCGCCAACCACTGCGGGCTTTTCCTCTCCGCTCGCGCTGTATAAGATAGGAATGCGACCCCAGCTCGTGTCTCGCGGCATCGGCAGGGCGCACATCTTCACCGAGGTCACGACGCGCATCGTCCCGCAGCCTCGGGGCCGGGCGATCGCTCCAACCTGAGGGGCGGGTTCGAATTGCTCTATTGGCTGCTCTACCAAAAGCTGTTTCCCTACTTCCGACTCTTTCGCGATCTTCCACTACCTGACCTTCCGCACGGTCTTCGCCTCGCTGACGGCGCTGCTGATCGGCCTGCTGATCGGCCCCTTCGTCATTAACCGCCTCCGCGAGTTCCAGATCGGCCAGTACATCCGCAACGAGGGCCCGCAGTCGCACCAGAAGAAGAGCGGCACGCCCACCATGGGCGGCGTGCTCATCTGCATCTCGATCCTGGTGCCGACGCTGCTCTGGTCCGATCTCTCGAACCCCTTCGTCTGGGTGGTCACGCTCTCCACCGTCGCCTTCGGCGCCATCGGCTTCGTGGACGACTACATCAAGGTCGTCCATCGCACCAACCAGGGCCTCACCGCGCGCCAGAAGCTCGGCCTGCAGCTCCTCGTCAGCGCCGCCGTCGCCATCACCCTGCTGAACCTCGAAGGCCACGGCAACTACTCCACCCGCCTGGTCGTTCCCTTCGCCAAGCACCTCCGTCCCGACCTCGTCTGGAACTGGCTCGGCCACATCCCGCACCTGCACTGGCTGGCCTTCCTGCCCTTCGTCGTCTTCGTGATGATCGTCATCGCCGGCGCCAGCAACGCGGTCAATCTCACCGACGGCCTCGACGGCCTGGCCATCGGCTGCACCATCGTCGCCGCCGTCGCGCTCACCATGCTCACCTACGTCAGCGGCCACGTCGTCTTCTCCGACTACCTGGAGCTGCAGCGCATGCCGCTGGTCAGCGAGCTGACGATCTTCTGCGGCTCCATGGTCGGCGCCAGCATCGGCTTCCTTTGGTACAACGCCCACCCGGCGGAGATCTTCATGGGCGACGTCGGCTCGCTCGGCTCTGGGCGGAGCGATCGGCACCGTCGCCGTCGTCATCAAGCAGGAGCTGCTGTTGCCCTTCATCGGCGGCGTCTTCATCCTCGAAGGCATGAGCGTCGTCCTGCAGGTCGGCAGCTACAAGCTGCGCAAGGGCAAGCGCATCTTCAAGATGGCCCCGCTGCACCACCACTTCGAGCTGCTCGGCTGGTCGGAGTCGAAGGTCATCGCCCGCTTCTGGATCCTCGCCCTCATCTTCGCCCTGTTGGCACTGACGACCCTGAAGCTGCGCTAGAGTTGCATTCTCGGTCTACAATCGTCCGTAAGAGGTGCTCACGATGCACGATGCGCTGACAATCGGGATCCCTGCTCTTTGTGATTCTCTTTGGAATCCTGCTCAATCAGCGCGGCCTCGATAGGCTGGAGGCGCGGATCGAGGCCGATGAGGGCTTGAAGTCGTCTCGACCGCATACAGGCCGATTTGTCGATGTTCTACCGGACCTCGGCGTGCTGGGCCGACATCGATCATCTGAAGCCGACGGACGGCGACACACCGCGAACGAACAGAATCGAAGCCCAGCTGGAGAGCCGTATCTCATCGTTGCCGATGCGCCTGCTGGTTACGTCTTTGCTCCGCTGGTCTACAATCCTCCGTAAGAGGTGCTCGCCGATGCACGATGCGCTGACCGTCGGAATCCCCGTCTTGGCGATTCTCTTTGGAATCCTGCTGAATCAGCGCGGCCTCGACAAGCTGGAGGCCGCATGAAGGTTCGACGGTCGTATCGACCGTGGCAATCGACTCACGGCCGCCTCGACCGCATGCAATCCGAGCTTTCCGCCCGTCTCGACCGCATGCAGGCCGATCTCTCGATGTTTTACCGGATTCTCGGCGAACATGGCGCCGACATCGATCACCTGAAGAAGAACAGACCCGCCTGATCCGCTCGCTCCCCAGCAAAACCACGCCCTGTCTTGGAAGCGAAGCGCTCGCTGCCTGTAAATTCAAATCTATGGAATTGAAGAACAAGCGTGTCCTGGTCGTAGGCCTGGGCAAATCCGGCCTCTCCGCCGCCATGTTTCTGCGCGGCCTCGGCGCCCGCGTCACCGTCTCCGACACCCGCTCGGCCATCGCCCTCGCCGAGGAGATCCCCGCCCTGCTCGACGCCGGCATCATGGTCGAGGCCGGCGGTCACGGCCTGCTCACCTTCCGCCGCCAGGACCTCATCGTCGTCTCGCCCGGCGTCCCGCTCGACACCCCCGAGGTCGCCCAGGTCCTCCGCTTCGGCATGCCCGTCATCGGCGAGCTCGAGCTCGCCAGCCGCTTCCTCAAGGGCGACCTGATCGCCATCACCGGCGCCAACGGCAAGACCACCACCACCACCCTCATCGGCAAGATCTTCGCCGACGCCCATCGCCCCACCCAGGTCGGCGGCAACATCGGCCTGCCCGTCATCGACCTCATCCCGCACAGCACCCCCGAGACCGTCAACGTCCTCGAGGTCTCCAGCTTCCAGCTCGAGACGGTCGACCAGTTCCACCCCCGCATCGCGGTCATCCTCAACATCACGCCCGACCACCTCGATCGCCACGGCAGCTTCGAGAACTACGTCGCCGCGAAGGAAAAGATCTTCGCCCGCCAGACCCCCAGCGACGCCCTCATCCTCAACGCCGACGACCTCACCACGCAGATGTGCTCCGCCCACGCCAACGCCACCTCCAAGCCCACGATCTACTGGTTCTCCGCGACCAAGATCGTCCGCCAGGGAGCCTTCGTCCGCGACGGCGTCGTCTGCTGGATCGCCCGCGAGGGCGGCGCCACCGAGCCCATCCTGCCCGTCTCCGAGATCAAGCTCAAGGGCATCCACAACGTCGAGAACGTCCTCGCCGCCGTCGCCGCCGCCCGCCTCAGCGGCATCTCCGCCGAGAGCATCCGCGCCACCGTCGCCGCCTTCAAGGCCGTCGAGCACCGCCTCGAGTTCGTCCGCGCCGTCCGCGGCGTCGACTTCTACAACGACTCCAAGGCCACCAACGTCGACGCCACGCTCAAGGCCCTCGCCTCCTTCCCCGGCAACATCCACCTCATCCTCGGCGGCAAGGACAAGAACTCCGACTACACCCAGCTCGCGCCGCTCTCGCTCAATCGGGTCAAGGCTGTTTACACGATTGGTTCGGCGGCCGAAAAGATCGAGCGCCAGCTGCACGGAATGGTGAAGATGGTTGCAGCGGGGACGCTCGACCAGGCCGTGGCCCAGGCCGCCAAGGAGGCCACCACGGGCGACGTCGTTCTCCTCGCGCCGGCCTGTTCCAGCTTCGATCAGTTCGAGAACTACGAGCACCGCGGCCAGGTCTTCCGCGAGTGCGTCATGCAGCTCCCGGCCTGAGCGCTCGTCGTCTCTTAGGTCTGTCCAACGCGGTTGTTTTGCATCTGGGGTGGGCCAGGGCTCTAGCCCTGGCATCTCAGCGATCCAAAGGGTAGGGGGCTTTCGCCCCTGAGGTACGCCTTCTTCCGCACCGGAAAGAAGCGCAAGGAAGAAAAGGAAACATGGCCAAACGCGTAGGCGTCGACAAATGGCTCTTCGGGACCGTGCTGCTGCTGGTCCTCTTCGGCCTGACCACCGTCTTCTCCGCCTCCGCCGTCATGGCCAAGGCGCAGTACGGCACCCCCTACCACTTCATCCTCACCCAGGCGCTCTGGGGAGGTCTCGGCCTGCTCGCCCTGCTGATCTTCATGCAGGTCGACTACCGCCACTACAACACGCCGCGCGTCGTCTTCCCCGCCGTCGGACTCACCACCCTGCTGCTGGTCGGCGTCTTCGTCGCGCCCTCCTCGCACCATACCCATCGCTGGTTCCACATCGGCGGCTTAGGCACCTTCCAGCCCTCGGAGCTGGCGACGCCCGTCGTCATCCTCTTCCTCGCCTACTTCCTGCAGACCCGCCTGCATAAGATGGACGACTACCGCAACACCATCGCCCGTGCCGTGGCCCCGCCGCTGCTTCTGCTCGCGCTCATTCTCAAGGAGCCCGACCTCGGCACCGCCCTCGTCTGCGCCGGCGTCACGCTGGTCATGCTCTATCTGGCCGGCATGTCGATGCGCTACATCGGCCTCGGCCTGCTGTGCCGCGCTGCCCGTGCTCGGCTACATGCTCTTCTTCGTGCCCTGGCGACTGGCGCGCATGCGCGTCTTCCTCAACCCCGACGCCGATCCGCGCGGCACCGGCTTCCACATCCTGCAATCGCTGATCGCCGTCGGCACCGGCGGCGTGCGCGGCCTCGGCCTGATGGAGGGCCGCCAGAAGCTCTTCTACCTCCCCGAGCCCCACACCGACTTCATCTTCGCCAACGTCTGCGAGGAGCTCGGCCTGATCGGCGCGCTGCTGCCTGATCAGCCTCTTCGTCGTCTTCGCCTATCGCGGCCTGCGCGCGGCCTATCTCTCCACCGACCCCTTCGCCCGCTTCATCGCCTTCGGCCTCACCAGTGCGGTCCTCATCCAGGCCTTCTTCAACATGAGCGTCGTCGTCGCGCTGCTGCCGACCAAGGGCATCACGCTGCCCTTCATCTCCTTCGGCGGCACCTCGCTCTTCGTCACGCTGGCCAGCATGGGCGTCCTCCTCAACATCACCCGGGACATCGACTAAGGGCAGGGAACAGGGCTCAGGGATCAGGGAACAGGACACAGCGCATTATTGGCTCGCACCTTTCGACCAATGCTCTCTTCGCTCTCCTTCGTTGCACAATGGGTAAGGAGCAGCGCATCCCCGCAACCAACCACCCCAAGCCGAGGTAGATTTTGGCAACCAGCAAACTCCGCATTCTGATCGCCGGCGGCGGCACCGGCGGCCACGTCATCCCCGCGCTCGCCATCGCCCGCGAGCTCCGCGACGCCCACCACGCCGAGGTCAAGTTCGTCGGCACCGCCCGCGGCCTCGAGACCCGCCTCGTCCCCGAGGCCGGCTTTCCCCTCGAGCTCATCCACGTCGGCCAGCTCAAGAACGTCAGCCTGCTCACCCGCGCCCGCACCCTCACCGACCTGCCCCGCGGCATCCTGCGCTGCCTCGCGCTGCTCCGCGCCTACAAGCCCCACGTCGTCGTCGGCGTCGGCGGCTACGCCTCCGGCCCCGCGATGATGGCCGCGCTTCTGCTCCGCATCCCCACGCTCGCCTTCGAGCCCAACGCCGCCCCCGGGCTCGCCAACCGCCTCGTCGGCCGCTACGTCTCGGCCGCCGCCGTCAACTTCGAGGCCACCCGCAGCTACTTCCGCAACGCGCAGGTCACCGGCATCCCCGTCCGCAGCGACTTCTTTCTACTCCCCTCGAAACAAATGGGCAAGAGCCCCAAGCGCCTGCTCGTCTTCGGCGGCAGCCAGGGCGCCCGCATCCTCAACGAGATCATGCCGCAGCTCCTCTTCCCCCTGCTGCGCGACACCCCCGGTCTCACCGTCCTGCACCAGTCCGGCCCGCGCGCCGAGGCCGCCACCCGCCAGGCCTACCTCGAGACCGGCGCCGACGAGTCCCGCTGGCAGGTCAGCGCCTACCTCGACGACATGCCCGCCCGCTTCAACGAGGCCGACCTCATCCTCTGCCGCTCCGGCGCCAGCACCATGGCCGAGCTCGCCGCCGCCGGCAAGCCCTCGCTGCTCGTCCCCTTCGCCGCCGCCACCGACGACCACCAGCGCAAGAACGCCGAGGTCTTCGTCGCCGCCCACGCCGCCCAGATGATCGTCGAGTCGGACCTCCACGCGCAGCGCCTGCTCGACACCCTGCGCTCGCTGCTCCTCGCCCCCGAAACCCTCGCGAGCATGGGCACGCAGGCCCGCACCCTCGCCCACCCCGCCGCCGTCCAGACCATCGCCCAGATGGTCCTCACCCTCGCCCGCTAGCCCCAACGCAGAACCGGCTACAAACCGGGTGCCCCATCTTCGCGACGGTTTCATCGTCGCTAGGGTGGGGCATCGAGCGCAGCGAGACCGCCTTCCTCGCCCCTCAAAAAAGCCAAAACAAAAACGCCCACCCCGCCGCACGCGCGACGAAGATGGGCGTTCCTCCCAACAGACCTACTTCTTGAACAGCGCCTTCGGGCACATCACATGCACGCCCATGTTGGTATCCACCAGCTGCGTGATGTCCACATCGCACGCCGTCGAGATCAGCGCATACGCATCCTCCCGCGACAGCAGCGGGTGATCCGGATTCTGCTCGCTCAGAAACGTGATCATATTCCGCACCGCCATCTCCGTCGCCGTCTTCAGGTCCTCGCTGAAGCCCATCGCGATGTAGTCGGTCGGCGTCTCTCCCCGCGGCCACACCAGCCGATGCGGATCGTTCAGCGATCCCTTATGCAGCACAAACTGGAACGTCCCCGTCAGCTGCGTCTCGAGCGCCGTGATGTCCACCTCGCCGTTGCCCTGGCCGGCATGCCCATCGCCCGCCTCGAACAGCGCGCCCTTCGCGTTCACCGGGATAAACAGGTCGTCCCCGCCACCATCTCCTTGTTGTCGATGTTCCCCGCATGCATCCACGGCGGAGCCGAGTTGTACTTGCCCGCGCCCTCCGGCGGCGCCAGCCCCATGCTGCCGAAGAACGGATGCAGCGGAATCGTCACCCCCGGCGCAAACTCCGCCGTCATCTTCTCCCGATCCAGCGGAATGATCTTCATCCGCCCATACGGAAAGTCGTTCGGCAGAAATCCCCGCCCCGGCCCAAACCCATTGCACGCCCACGGCACATCGATCGCAATCTTCTGGATCTTCACCTCGAGCACATCGCCCGGCTCCGCGCCCTCAATCGCCACCGGCCCGGTCAGGATATGTCCACCCGGCCCACGCTCCGACGCCGGCACCTTGCTATAGATCTCGCGCACGTCCTCGGGAATATCCGCCGGCTTCACGCCGCCCGCCTCCAGCCGCTCCTCCGGCCCACAGGTCGAAAGCGTCTGCATCACCACCGTATCGCCGGACTTCACCGTCAACGCCGGCTTGGCATGCGCCGAGTAGTATCCCCAGGCGACCGTCGAAGGTGTAGCCAGCAGCGTCTGCGTCGTTTGCTGCGCGGAGACCGGCGAAGCGCAGGCGCACAGACAGCGCCGCCGCACTCACCAGTCCCCCCAGAAGGGAAGGGCCGAAAAATTGAAATCGCATCCCGAAGATATAGCACAGCCCGCAGCCCTCCCACGTTGCTCATTGTGGTCCGCACATTCGCCGCTCAGCCAGAATCAGGCCGTCCGTCTCCAGCCATCACGAACGGCTCTTCCTCGGAAAATGCCGAAGGATGAGGAGGATCGCTGCATCTAATCTGTGACGTGACGCCCCGCCACCACATTCGACGCTCGCTCGCGCCGCACTTCTGGCATCACTGCTTCTCGTCGCCCTGCTCCCGCACCCGCTCGCCGCCCAGAACACCGTCGCCGCCGCCGAGCTCCCCGACGCCCCCGGCTTCCAGTCCTCCCGCAGCCCCCGCCGACGCCGACCATCAAGGCACCGCCAGCCTCTCCGGCATCGTCGTCGACCCCACCGGGGCCGCCGTCTCCGGCGCTCACATCACCCTACCGCTGCCGATGGCTCCCCCGCGCGCACCGAAACCGCGGACAAATCCGGCGCCTTCATCTTCCGCGACCTCCACGCCGGAGTCTTCCAGGTCACCATCCTCGCCACCGCGCACCTGGGCGCCTTCGTCTCGCCCAAGATCCCGCTCCGCGCCGGCGAGCAGCGCCAGCTTCCCAACATCGTCCTGTCTCTGGCCAGCACCAGCGCCGACATCAGCGTCACCGCCACCCAGTCCCAGGTCGCCGCCGCGCAGCTCCATGCGGAGCTGCACCAGTACGCGCTCGGCGTCTTCCCCAACTTCTACAGCAGCTACATCTGGAACGCCGCGCCGCTCAGCAGCAAGCAGAAGTACATCCTCGCCCTGCGCACCGTCACCGCCCCCATCGACTACGTCACCACCGGCTTCATCGCCGGCGTCGAGCAGGCCAAAAACATCTATCCCGGCTACGGTCAGGGAGCCGAGGGCTACGCCAAACGCTACGGCGCCGAATACGCCGACGACTTCATCGCCCGCCTGCTCGGCAACGCCGCCCTGCCCTCGCTCCTGCACCAGGATCCCCGCTACTTCTACAAAGGCTCCGGCACCGTCCGCGAGCGCCTCCTCTATGCCCTCAAGTTCACCGTCTGCACCCGCGGCGACAACGGCCGGACGCAGCCCGAGCTACTCCTACATCCTCGGCAGCTTCGCCTCTGCCGCCATCTCCAACGCCTACCATCCCGCCGACGATCGCGGCGTCGGCCTCACGGTCGGCAACGGCTTCCTCCACCTCGCCGGTCACGCCGCCGACAACCTGCTCCGCGAGTTCCTCCTGCGCCACATCAGCTCCAACGTTCCCACCACCACCACCGTCGGCCAGCCCTGATCGATAACCAGCCCTTCCTCGATCCGGGTGCCCCACGTCTCGCCTCTGAGACGTGGGCCTTGAGCCCCAGCGAGACCGCCTTCCTAGCTCTCGCGTGTACACCCAATCTGTAACTCCTCGGGTAACAGGTTCCTTTCGATTCCGCTTCGTCTCCTCTCGATCTTCGTGTAGCTTCCCTCTATGCCCTACATTCCCGTGAAACACTTGAGAGCCTTTCTGCCCCTCCTGTTGTTCGCCTTGTCCCCGGCCCCAACCTCCTCCGCCCAGCAGACCCCCGACCGCACCCTCACCCTGCTCCAGCGCCTCTCCGACGCTCCCGGCCCTCCCGGCGCCGAGGATCCCGTCCGCGCCATCATGGTCGCCGAGATGAAGCCCTTCGCCTCCTCCATCCAGTACGACGGCATGGGCTCCGTCATCGCCCAGCAGGGAACCACCGGCCCCCGCATCATGATCGACGCCCACATGGACGAGCTCGGCGGCATGGTCCGCCGCATCGCCCCCGACGGCCTGCTCACCATGCAGATGCTCGGCGGCTGGCTCGATCAGGCCCTCGTCGACCAGCGTTGGATCATCCTCGGCTCCAAGGGCCCCATCCACGCCGTCACCGGCATCCGCGACATCCACGTCGTCCCCGCCGACGAGCGCACCCACGTCTTCTCCCGCGACAGCATGTTCCTCGACATCGGCGCCAAGGACGCGCAGGCCGCCGCCGCCATGGGCATCGAGCCCGGCGACCCGGTCGTCCCCGACTCGCCCTTCCTCGTCCTCAACGGCACCGACAACTACCTCGGCAAGGCCTGGGATGACCGCATCGGCTGCGCCGTCGTCCTCGAAGCCATGCGCCGCACCGCCACCCTGCCCCACGCCAACCAGCTCTTCTTCGTCGCCACCACGCAGGAGGAGATCGGTCTCCGCGGAGCCCGCACCGCCGCCCAGGTCGTCAAGCCCGACCTCGGCCTCGCCATCGAGGGCGGCATCGCCAACGACGGCTACACCGGCCATCCCGAAGAGACCCAGGCCCACCTCGGCGCCGGCCCCGGCATCTTCCTCTACGACTCCAGCGCCCTTCCCAACCGCAAGCTCGTCACCTTCGTCCGCCAGCAGGCCGCGGCCAACAACATCCCGCTCCAGCTCGACCTCGTCCAGGGCTACGGCGACGACTCCGCCGAGATGCAGGAGTCGAACGGCGGCACGCCCACCCTCAACTTCGTCGTTCCCGTCCGCTACACCCACGCCCACAACGGCATCGTCAACCGCCACGACTTCGACCGCATGGTCGATCTCATGGTCGACCTCCTCACCCACCTCGACCAGAAGCAGGTCGACGCCATCCGCGACTTCACCCCCACCAACTAACCTATTCCGACCACCGGGTGCCCCACGTCTCGCCTGTGCGACGTGGGGTTTTCCGATAGCAGTCGAAGCCCATCCCGGCTTGGAACGACGATTCCCAAACGGCCTGTCGCGCGAAGTTGCCTCTCCCCTAAGAAGTCATTCCGAATATTTTGCGATTTTGATAACCTCACCTCCACTTCCGCGTTAACGTCTCTAGCATTCAGCATTCCATCTGCGTTGTGTCTCCGAGGTTCCCATGCGAGCAGCCCTCGCCCTCTTCGCGCTTCTCTCCGTCTCGCTCGACTGCGCCCAGACCCCCGCCGTCTCCAAATCCTTCGTCATCGCCGACGTCCACGCCAGCCCGTTCACGTCCAACCCCTTCATGCACGGCAACTCCATCCAGGGCGACCGCTACTTCCTCACCCAGGCCACCATGGTCGATCTCATCGCCACCGCCTACGGAGTCGATGCAGCCAACGTGCAGGGAGGCCCCACCTGGCTCGAGCGCGATCGCTACGACATCCGCGCCAAAGTCCCTCCCAAGACCACCACGGACGACGTCAAGCTCATGCTTCGCGCCCTCCTCGCCGACCGTTTCCACCTCGTCGTCAAGACCGGCACCGCTCCCATGCCAACCTACATCCTCTCCGCCGGCCCCGGAAAGCCGAAGATGACCGAGTCGGAAGGCACCGGCGAAGGCTCCTGCATCCCTGTTCCTCCGCCGCAAAACCCTCCCCCCGGCGCTCCGTCCTATATCACCGTCAACTGCAAGAACCTCACCATGGCCGCTCTCGCCGACACCCTCCATAACTTCGCCGGCGGATATCTCGATCAACCTGTTGTTGACGAAACCAACCTTGCCGGAGCCTGGGACTTCACCATCAAGTGGACCGGTCGCGGCCAGCTTGAAAAGCAGGGTGCCGACGGCATCTCCATCTTCGCCGCCGTAGAAAAGCAACTAGGCCTCAAGCTGGAACTCAAAACCGCGCCTCGCCCCGTCTTCCAGGTTGCGAGCGTCGACGAAACTCCCACCCCCAACGCCGCCAATATCGCCGAAGCCCTTCCCGAGCCGCCCGCGGCCCCCTTCGAGGTCGCCGTCATCAAACCCAGCGCCCCCGACGAGAGGGGTACGGCCGCATCACCGGCGACCAGATCGAGACCCGCGCCATCCCCCTCATGTTTCTCATCACCTTCGGCTGGGACCTCAATCCGAACAACAAAGAGAGCATCGCCAACGCCCCCAAGTGGCTCGACACCACCAAGTTCGACATCCTCGCCAAGGCCGGAGCCAACGTTCGCGTCGACAAGTTCTCCTCCGGCAACCTCATCAACTACGAAGACCTCCGCAACATGCTCCGCGCCATGATCACCGAACGCTTTCAGATGAAGTGGCACATGGAGGACCGCCCCGTCACCGCCTACACCCTCGTAGCGGCCAAGCCCAAACTCAAGCCCACCCCGACCCCACCGAGCGCACCAAATGCAAGGAGGGCCCCGGCCCCGACGGCAAAGACCCCCGCATCGCCAGTCCCGTCCTCAACCGCCTCCTCACCTGCCAGAATATGACCATCGCCCAGATCGGCGACGAGCTCCAGCACGTAGCCAACGGCTACATCTACAACACCGTCGTCGACGGCACCGGCCTCAAGGGCTCCTACGACTTCACCCTCAGCTTCAGCTCCGCCGATAAGATCCTTCCCACCGTCGGCGACGCCGCCCAACAGCTCCGACCCCAACGGCGCCCTCTCCGTCTTCGACGCCGTCAACAAACAGCTAGGCCTGAAACTGGAAAAGACCAAGCGCCCCTACCCCGTCCTGGTCATCGACCACATCGAGGAAACCCCTACCGAGAACTAGAGCACTTTCCCCTTGGATAGGGTTCGCCATGCTTTAAACGCTGCGGCGGCATTCCGTCCTGTGAAGCTCAGGAGTCGGCTTTTCGCCAGGTTCGGCGCAGGTCGACCGAGTCTTGCATCGCGCCTTTGTCTCTCGTGATGTGTGGATCTGGAGCGCCAGAGAGACCGCTTTCTCTCTTCCGTTCAATGTCCCGGTGCCCCAGAGATATCATTGCCGTTGAAATTGAGACTACGGAGGCCTTTCTGTATTGCTAGCATCATTCCAGAAATCAAGGCGGAATCTTCGGGTTCCATTTTCCGGTGGAGTGCCGCGCTTGGAGCCGCAACGTTGCTAGCTTTAGTTGGGATGGCCGAGTGGATCGCCCATCGTCCATCGCCGGTGCACACCTTCGTACGATGACGGAAGTGAAAGCCGAGGACGCGCGTCTCGAAGCAGATGGGGCTGCTCCTCCGAGACGGTAGCTTTCTGAAGGAACATCGGTTCCAGGTGCCTTGGACTTCGCATTCGCTCCTGATTCCTTCAACCTGGGCGGAGCCGGGAATGAAGGCCCTCCTTGGTTCCCGTCACGTTCGCGCCGATCTTCTCCTGGCTGACCTGGATGTACTTCAGCCAGTGATGACCCGCGCCTACGGAGGCTGGGATAGTGCCGTAGCGCGAGGTTGGAATTGGGACCGCTGGTTTGAGGATTGGCGAAGCCGACTCGCGGCCGAGGGGCAACTCAGAGATTTCACTGGACGAGGCGTTCGCGCCCGTGGATCAGCTCCTGGCATTTCAACGCGACAACCACACGCAGATCCCGCTCGAGCCGCGGGACGTCTGACGGTTCGCAAACAGCTGTGCTTGCTCGTGCACCTGTCGCTGCTTGTACGGAGATTCGCAGCAGCGAAGGAAACTTTTCCATCGATGCCAACGATGCAGGCACAGCACGTGCGCATAGCGAAACAATGGACGAGTGGGGCAAAGTTTTTCACGGATGCGAGCTACATAGCCGTCCCAAGCTCTCGTGGAGTTCCGCAAGCAGTGCGATGCGGCGGAGACTGGATTGAGTCTGCAGCCAATAGGAGAGCGAGCGGTGGGGTAAACTGACCTCGATACTCCGCCAACTGTGGACGGAGGCACTGGATCACGACCGGCCAAGGATAGAGCGAATCGGCGATGGCGTCGTGTATGCGCGGCTTCCAACCTTCAATTCGGCCAATTACGAGGGCCTTTCGCGCGAAGGCTGGGCGCAGCGCGAACCCTCGGACCGTGTGCTGATCGTAGACCTGCGCAATAACGTCGGAGGCGAGGCAGATCTATGGACTCGATGTGCTCAAGGGGTGGATCGACCAGAGCCGGATGGTTCACATCGATAGCATCGGCTCGCAGATCAATTCGTCCTGCCTGTACGCTGCTCTCAAGTGGGGCTATCCCGATCCCACCGATAAGGGACAAATGCAGGGGCTGCTGAATAGAATGGCCATGCCGTATCCTCCCGGCTGCCCGCGAAGTGTGGATACGACGCAGTCAAGATGGACTTACCTGCAGCACCACTTCGAGCCGCAGCCAAGCGACATGCGCATTATTGCGCTGGTGAATTCGCGCTGCAGCTCCGATTGCGAGTGGATGACGGAAGAGTTGGCTTCGCTCTCCGAGACGCTTATCGTGGGAGCAAATACCTATGGGGTATGTCAGATGATCCAACCTGGCTATTCGGTGCTACCGCACAGTGCGCTGCATTACCGCATCGCGCTAGGCAGAAGCGATCCCTACGGAGACAATCGGTCCGTTGATGGCTACGGCCTCGATGTCGACGTGGTGCTTCCTGATGTAGACAGGCTCAGGGCGCGGAATCGATGCGCGAACTGGCGGCCATAGTCGCGAGGCCTTAAATACGGTGCGGTCTTCAGCTAATGAAGTTCCTGTAAGGGAGTCGGCTTTTCGGCAACTTGCCGAAAGTCTCGCCTGTGCTGGCCGTGTAGACCGGCCAGTAAACCGTACCTCCGTTCGCCGAGATCGAACGGAGCGTCCGACCTTGGGCAGTCCCCACTTGACAAACCCCACCCCAAAATCCCCTCTCGCTTCCAGGCAGCCCCCAGAGGTCCAAAATCAGGTCGGACTTCATTTGGACTTATCTCCCCTGAATCCTAGACTTTAGGACTTCCACCGGGGAGGGCTCCAACCGGCTGATACATTGAAATCTGGAGCAAGGAAGCGGCCACGTCTTCGCGAAACTCCGCCCATCTCGGAAGGAATCACGAAAATATGTTCGTCCCCGGCCACTTTCTCTTCGCGCCCTCGCATCGCATTCACTTCATTGGCATCGGCGGCATCGGCATGAGCGGCATCGCCGAGATCCTGCTCACCATGGGCTACGCCGTCTCCGGCTCCGACCTGCGCCGCACCCCCATCACCGACCGCCTCGCCGCGCTCGGCGCCCACATCTTCGAGGGCCACGCCGCGGCCAACGCCGCCGCCTCCGACGTCGTCGTCACCAGCTCCGCCGTCTCGCCCACCAATCCCGAGGTCGCTCGAGGCCCGCGCCCGCAAGATCCCCGTCATCCAGCGCGCCGAGATGCTCGCCGAGCTCATGCGCCTCAAGTACGGCATCGCCGTCGCCGGCATGCACGGCAAGACCACCACCACCTCCATGATCGCCGCCGTCCTCGGCCACCGGCGGCAACCTCGACCCCACCGTCGTCGTCGGCGGCCGCGTCGACTTCATGGGCTCCAACGCCCGCCTCGGCACCTCGCAGTATCTCGTCGCCGAGGCCGACGAGAGCGACCGCTCCTTCCTCAAGCTCTCGCCCATCCTCGGCGTCGTCACCAACCTCGACCGCGAGCACATGGACTGCTACCGCGACCTGGCCGACGTCGAGAGCGCCTTCCTCCAGTTCATGGACGGCGTCCCCTTCTACGGCGCCACCACCGCCTGCCTCGACAACCCGCTGCTCGCCGCGCTGCTGCCCCGCGTCCGCCGCAAGGTCTACACCTACGGCGAGAGCGCCGGCGCCGACTTCCGCCTGGAGATGCTGCCCAAGCAGCCGCACTGCCACTCCAGCTTCCACGTCAACTACCGCGGCCTGCTGCTCGGACCCTTCCACCTCCACGTCCCCGGCCGCCACAACGTCCTCAACGCCACCGCCGCCGTCGCCATCGGCGTCCAGCTCGGCGTCTCGCCCGACCAGATCGCCGCCGGCCTCGAGACCTTCCGCGGCGTCGACCGCCGCTTCCAGGTCAAGGGCGAGGTCGCCGGCATCACCGTCATCGACGACTACGGCCACCACCCCACCGAGATCCTCGCCACCCTCCGCGCCGCCCGCGACTGCGGCTACACCCGCGTCCACGTCCTCTTCCAGCCCCACCGCTACACCCGCACCCGCGACCTCATGGCCGAGTTCGCCACCGCCTTCACCGACGCCGACACCGTCCACCTGCTCGACATCTACGCCGCCAGCGAGGAGCCCATCCCCGGCATCGACGCCCCCACCCTCGCCGCCGCCATCCGCCAGGCGAACCCCGGCTCCGGTCCCGTCCCAGGTCGACTACGCCCCCACCGTCCCCCACGCCGTCCAGGCCCTCGCCCGCGAGGCCCGCTCCGGCGACGCCATCCTCACCCTCGGCGCCGGCAGCGTCTCCCATGCCGCCCCCCTCATCCTCGAAGCCCTCGCCCCCAAACCCATCTGATCGCTGGGTAGAGAAAAATCGGGCGACGAAAAGCCCTTCGGTCTAGGGATTGACGGTGAGCAACGAGCGCCGACGCGTCGCACATGGATGAGCTTCTCGCGTTTGCGGGTCTCGGCAATGTCGTAAGAAGACTGCATCCGCATTAGCGTGTCCATCTTCACGCCAAAGGCCTTTTCGAGACGGAGTGCCATGTCTCCGGAGAGATCGGCTTTGCTGTTGAGCAGGCTGGACAAAGTGGGACGGGAGACATGCCGAGCGCTGCGGCCGCTGCCGTAACGGACAGGCCTGTGGGTTCAATGATCTCGGTCCGAATAAAATGCGCCGGGATGGGGCGGGTTCTTCATGGGCATGATTGTCTTGTCCTTCTCACTTTCGCCGCTAGTGGTAATCTTCCAAATTCAGGTCGCAAATTTCGCGTTCGGCGATATCGATACGAAACGTTAGGCGTCGATTTCGGGTGACGCTCAGGCTCCATGTTCCTTTGCGATCGCCCGTCAAATATGAACGCCTTCCATGAGGGGAGAGCCCGTAATTCTTCTGGATCGTCCATCTCGTCAAGAAACGCAAACATCTTGCGGAGCTTGTCCACCGTATCGGGGGGAACGCCTTTCGCACTGTCTTCGGCGTAGAGCTTCTTTAGGCCTTTATGAACGAAGTTCCGGATCTTCATCGAAACGACTGTAGCCTGTAGCCTAACACTTGTCAACGGATGGTGGCGAACTCCGTTTCAAACTTTTTTTTTTTTTTTTTTAAAAAAAAAAAATTTATTATAAAAGCTTCCCCGTAGGCCCGCGACGAAGGCCTGAACCTCCTCGAATGAGTTCTCGCCCAGGTACTCCCCCGATTTCCCACCGAAACTTAGGCGAAGGAAGCGATATAGTCAGGATGGCGATTCTTCGCGGCCTTGCTCGGGCTTGCGATCAGACGACCTATTTTCGGAGCGCGGTACGGCCATGATCGACGAGCCGGAGGAGACCCACGCCCCGGAACGCGCATCCTCTCCCGCTCCCCGGCGCCGCGCCCAGCGGGCGAACGCCGCGGCGCGCCCGGAAAAGCAGCAGCGCGATTTCGACGAGAACTCCGCCTACTCCGCCCCCCGCTCGCCGTCCACTCCGACGACGAGGACTTCTACCCCTCCCGCCGCGCCGGCGGCGTCCGCCTGCGTCTCCGCGGCGGCCTCGTCCGCATCCCCCGCACCCTCTGGGGACGCATCTTTGGCGGCGTCCTCCTGCTCGCCTTCCTCGGCGGCATCGCCGCCGCGCTCCTGTTCGCCCGCAACTTCTTCCTGCACGACGAGCGCTTCCTCCTCCCGTCCACCGCCTCCATCGAGATCGTCGGCAACACCCACATCACCCGCGAGCAGCTGCTCGACATCTTCGGCGACGACCTCGAGCGCAACATCTTCCGGGTCTCGCTCGCCGACCGCCGCCGCCAGCTCGAAGCGCTTCCCTGGGTGCAGCGCGCCACCGTCATGCGCCTGCTCCCCGACCGCCTCCGCATCGAGATCACCGAGCGCACCCCGGTCGCCTTCGTCCGCCAGGGCACCCAGATCGGCCTGGTCGATGCCTCCGGCGTCCTGCTCGACATGCCGCCCAACGTCGCCGGCGACCCGCAGTACTCCTTCCCGGTCATCACCGGCATCAACGCCAGCGATCCGCTCTCGACCCGCGCCGCCCGCATGCAGCTCTACACCCGCTTCACCACCAGCCTCGACAGCACCGGCGAAAAGATCTCCGCCAAGCTCAGCGAGATCGACCTCTCCGATCCCGAGGACGTCAAAGCCCTCATCCCCGAGGGCTGGGCCGACATCCTCGTGCACTTCGGCGACACCGACTTCCTCGCCCGCTACCAGCGCTTCCAGCAGCTCCTCCCCGAGTGGCGCACCCAGTACCCCAAGCTCGCCTCCGTCGACATGCGCTACGAGCGCCAGGTCGTCCTCGAGATGCAGCCCGGCGCCCACCGCCCCGACCACCGGCGACGCCACCGCTCCTCCGGCCAAGCCCGAGCCCCGCGACCAAGCCGGCGCAAATCCGCCGGCCAAGCCCAAACCGGGCGCGAAGTCCCTCAAGAAAGCGCCCGCGAAGCCCACTTCCAGCTGGCATCCCACCGCCCCGCGTCGCATACTGTCGCTACCGCGAACCCCGTAGCCAGAAATCCAGCAACCACGGTCAAGCCGGGAGCCCCCACCCGGCGCAGCAGGCGTCCCATTGAACCAGAAACCAGAAAACCTGATCACCGTCCTCGATGCGGGCAGCTCCAAGAGCATCGTCCTCGTCGCCGAACTCCACGATGGCGTCCTGCGCTACCGTGGCCACGGCATCGAGCCCTCGCGCGGCATGCGCAAAGGCCTCATCTCCGAGCTCGGCCCCGCCGCCGAAGCCATCAATAAAGCCGCCCTCACCGCCGAGCGCGCCGCCAAGGCCGGCATCGAGACCGCCGTCGTCGGCATCGGCGGAACCCACGTCCGCGGCGTCAACAGCCGCGGCGGCATCAGCATGGGCAACCGCATGCGCGAGATCACCCGCGAAGAGGTCCGCGCCTGCGTCGACCGCGCCCGCTCCGTCGCCCTCCCGCCCGACCGCGAGGTCCTCCACCTGCTCCCGCAGGAGTTCATCCTCGACGATCAGGCCGGCATCCACGACCCCATCGGCATGGTCGGCAACAAGCTCGAGGTGAACCTGCACCTCTCCACCTGCTCCGGCGGCGTCGCGCAAAGCGTCGTCACCTGCGCCAACCGCGCCGGCCTCGAGGTCACCGACACCGTCTTCGAGGGCATCGCCTCCGCCGAGGCCGTCCTCTCCGCCGACGAGCGCGAGCTCGGCGTCTGCCTCGCCGACATCGGCGCCAGCACCACCGAGCTCGCCGTCTACTTCGAGGGCTCCATCGCCCACACCGCCGTGCTCCCCATCGGCGGCGATCACTTCACCAACGATCTCGCCGTCGGCCTCCACGTCACCGTCGAAGAGGCCGAGCAGCTCAAGCAGCTCTACGGCAACTGCGTCGTCACCGCCGTGCCCCAGCTCAACGAGATCGAGATCGGCGGCAACCTCGCCATCCTCGCGGCGGCTACCCCGCCCGCCTCGTCCGCCAGCGCTTCCTCGCCGAGATCCTCGAGCCCCGCGCCCGCGAGCTCTTCACCATGCTGCGCGACAATCTCCGCCAGGGCGGCGTGCTCGAAGCCCTCGGCGCCGGCTGCGTGCTCACCGGCGGCGGCGCCCAACTCGCTCGGGCTGCATCGACAACTGCGAGAGCCTGCTGCGCGTCTCCGCCCGCATCGGCTCGCCCGTGCCGCTCTCGCGCATGCCCGCCGAACTGGCCCGGCCCGAGTTCGCCACCGCCATCGGCATGCTGCTCTACACCCATCGCACCCAGGTCCGCCGCGCCAGCGAAGAGCAGGGCCTGCGCGCCAAGTTGAAGGCCATCTTCGCCGGCAGCTTCTGAGTCTTCGAGGCCGCTGCACCGATGCGCAACCTCTGGCCTCAAGAAAGCTCTCCTGTCCCGTATTTGCACGAGTTTGTGTACATCACCGCTGGTTCCATGCTTGAATCCTGTTTCCCCACTGCCGATGCAGTGTCAGAATGAACGTCAAATAAAGGAGTATCCCCGTGTCGAACCCCCAGGACAGCAATCCGAGTCCGAATCCAGTCGGATCAGAACGCCGAACCCATCCGCATCCACTATCAGGAGGACATCGCCACACGGCGCTCGCATCAAGGTGATCGGCGTCGGCGGCGGCGGCAACAACGCCGTCAACCGCATGATCGCCGCGGGCGTCGAAGGGGTCGAGTTCATCGTCGCCAACACCGACGTGCAGGCGCTCCAGACCTCGAACGCGCCGGTCAAGCTGCAGCTCGGCGTCAAGCTCACCAGCGGCCTCGGCGCCGGCGCGAACCCCGACGTCGGCCGCCGCGCCGCGCTCGAAGACTCCGACAAGATCATCGAGGCCCTCGAAGGCGCGGACATGGTCTTCGTCACCGCCGGTCTCGGCGGCGGCACCGGCACCGGAGCCGCTCCGGTCATCGCGTCGCTTGGCCAGCGAGATGGGCGCGCTCACCGTCGCCGTCGTCACCCGTCCGTTCGGCTTTGAAGGCAAGCGCCGCATGATGCAGGCCGAGCGCGGCATGCAGGAGCTGCTCGAGTCGGTCGACACCCTCATCGTCATCCCCAACGAGAAGCTGCTCGCCGTCGCCAAGGACGCCGGCTTCTTCGAGAGCTTCCGCATCGCCGACGACGTGCTGCGCCAGGGCGTGCAGGGCATCTCCGACATCATCACCATCCCCGGCGTCATCAACCGCGACTTCGCCGACGTCAAGACCACCATGGCCGGCATGGGCTACGCCGTCATGGGCACCGCGACGCGCTCCGGCTCCAACCGCGCCGTCGACGCGGCCATCGCCGCCATGGCCTCGCCGCTGCTCGAGGCCGGCGCCATCGACGGCGCGCGCGGCATCCTCATCAACATCACCGGCTCCAGCTCGCTCAAGCTCACCGAGGTCAACGAGGCCTCCACCATCATCCAGAACGCCGCCCACGAGGACGCCAACATCATCTTCGGCGCGGTGCTCGACGAGCGCATGGGCGACGAGGTCAAGATCACCGTCATCGCCACCGGCTTCAAGCAGGAGCAGCCCGAGCGCCGCGAGCGCATGCTCGCCGAGGCCAACCTGCCCACCCGCCGCTTCGACTACGACGACGTGCCCATCCAGCGCTCGGCAGCCGCGTCCCGCGGCGCGCTGCGGCCCCCGGCTCCGCCCCATCGCTCCGAAGGCCCGCGCCGGCTCACGCCGTGCCCGTGCAGCCGCCGATCTCCATCCAGCTCGAAGCTGCCCCGCCATCCGCCTCCCGGTCCGCTGCGGTCGAGCCGCTCGCCCCGTCTCCGGTCCGACCGTCCCCCCGGCTGCCCGGCTCCGCGGCGCTCGAGACTCCGCGGAGCCCGCCTCGGCGTTCCCGCTCGAGCCCCGCGGCCTCCGAGCACGCAGCAGTCCGACGCCCAGCCCGAATCCGCTGGGCTCAGCCCCGAGCCCGTCGCGCCGAGCCAGCGCCTCAGCGCTCCGCCAACAGCCCGGAACTCGTCCCCGTCCCCGCCTCCATCTTCGACGACGAGTTCTTCCGCGCCGGCCTCCCGCAGCGCTCCCGCGTCTCCGACGCGCAGCCCGAACCCGGGTCGCCCCTCGCCTCCAGCTATACGCCGTCCCCGCTCGCGCCCGCTCCTCGGCGCAGGAGCAGCCGTTGCGCTACGACACCATCCTCCAGCCGGCCGCAGTACGGCGAGACCCGCATCCTCGAGCTGGAGCATCCCCAGATGGAAGCCCCCGCGCGCGTTCCCTCCTTCGCCGGCCTGAGCGACCGCTCACGCGGAGACCGGCGAGACCGATGAACTGGATATCCCGGCGTTCCTGCGCCGCGGCCACTAACGCCCTGCGTCTCGCTCGCCGCGCCGCCGGGGTTCTGCCTTCCTGAACCCCGGTTCAGCCGCCGTCCGAATGCCGTGCCTGCGTAGCCGAAGGCTGTCAGCCCGCCTCGGGGCGATACAGACGGCAACTCCGGGGCACAACCTTGCAGCACTTTTCGTCCGATCAGCTCCCCAATTACCGTTTTGCGGACGGTAGTATTAAGATTGGATCCTCTCTCTGAACGTTTTGGGCGGAAACTCTGGCATGAACGCGTGCCTACTGGAGGGCGGGTCGGATTCGTGCATCTCACGCGAGAAGGTCATCGGGCTATGAAGGGCAACACTTAGGCATCTTGCGGCATCTCTTCTGCTCTCGGCGCTCACCGCCCTGGACGCGACGGCGGCCACGCGCACCACGGCGCTGCATAAGCGCCCCCGGTCCATCATCACCGCGCCCACCATCGCGCCACCGCCACCGCTGCCTCCGCCCACGCCAGCCTGGTCCGCGACCTCAAGTCCCCGCACCACGGCCGCCACACCGTCCTCGCCGTGCGCCGCACCTCCGCCCGCTACGGCGAGCGCTTCACCGCCAGCTCCTTCGCCGAGGTCGACAACCTCACCCTCGGCGACGTCAGCGACGGCGAAGATCCGATCGTCCGCGCCTCGCTCATCGACGCCCTCGGCAACATGAACGGCACCGCCCTCGCGATCGACCCCAACAGCGGCCGCATCCTCGCCATGGTCAACCAGAAGCTCGCCCTCTCGCCCGGCGCCGAGCCCTGCTCCACCATCAAGCTCTCCGTCGCCCTGGCCGCCCTCGACGAGGGCATCGTCAAGCGCGACACCCCGGTCAACCTCGGCGGCGGCTACAAGGTCGACATGACCTACGCCCTGGCCAGGTCCGTCAATCCCTACTTCGAGGAGCTCGGCCGCACCCTCGGCTTCGAGCGCGTCAAGCACTACGCCAACAGTTCGGCCTCGGCGAGCTCGCCGGCTACAACATCCAGGGCGAGCAGCTCGGCAAGTATCCCGACCACGAACTTCCCGCCGCCCAGGGCGGCGTCGGCCGCATGTGCTCCTTCGGCGAGAGCGTCTCCGTGACCCCGCTGCAGCTCGGCGCTCTGGTCGCCGCCATCGCCAACGGCGGCACCCTCTACTACCTGCAGCACCCCCAGACCCCGCAGGAGATCGCCGACTTCGAGCCCAAGGTCAAGCGCATCCTCGACATCGCCCCCATCATCCCCGAGATCCTCCCCGGCATGGCCGGCGCCGTCAACGCCTCCTTCGGCACCGCCCGCTCCCTGCGCAGCCAACTTCAACGAGTTCCCGGTCATGGGCAAGACCGGCACCTGCTCGAACAACGGCACCCGCTACGGCTGGTTCGGCTCCTACTCCAACACCCCCAACGGCCGCATCGTCACGGTCTTCTTCCTCGAGGGCGGCCGCCCCACCTTCGGCCCCAAGGCCGCCGAGCTCACCGGCCATTTCTACCGCGCCCTCTGGGACCGCAACTACTTCCAGCCCAAGGCCCCCACCGCCATCGAAGCGAGCACCGCAGCCTCACCGGCACCAAGTAACCGCTCCGTCCGCCACACCCAGGAACCCCATGTCTCGCCTCTGAGACATGGGGTTTCTGCTTAGCCGATGTCTCTCCCGCTGCTGACGTAGCCTTCGGCGCACGAACGTCGTCATCTCGACCGCGTGTGGACGGCTTCATCGTCTGCGCGCAGTGGAGCGACCTCTTTGCTTTCCGTTGCTTGTTCTTGCCGTCATCCTGAGCGCAGCGAAGGATCCTCGTACCGTTCGCACCGACCTACGCCTCTGCGCCTTCCACCCAGCTCTTCTCCCCGGCAACCCCCCAACTCGCCAATCCCTTACTCCTTGACCCATCCACGGGGACCAATGACTCTGGAATCAGGGGAATGACCATGCAGATTCTCACCGCGGCCGACATGGCCGAGACCGACCGCCGCACCTGCGCAAGCCTTCAGCATCTCCATCGCCACCCTGATGGAGAACGCCGGCACCGCCGTCGCCCAGTTCTCCGCCCGCCAATATCCCAGCAGGCCGCCCGCATCCTCGTCCTCTGCGGCAAGGGCAACAACGGCGGCGACGGCCTGGTCGCCGCCCGCATCCTCGCCGAGCCTCGGCCGCCAGGTCACCGTCGCCCTCCTCGGCCAGGAGACCGACCTCAAGGGCGAGGCCGCCGCCGCGCTCCACCGCCTCAAGCCGCACCGTCCGCCGAGCTCCGCACCGTCACCGACGAGGCCGCCCTCGACGCCCTCGGCCCTCCCCACCTTCGACCTCATCCTCGACGCCGTCCTCGGCACCGGCTTCAAGCCGCCCCTGCGCGGCCTCGCCGCCGCCCTCCGCGACCGCCTCAACGCCCTCCCGACGACCCCCATCGTCGCCGTCGACCTCCCCACCGGCTGGGACGCCGACTCCACCGCCCAGACCGCTCCCGACGCCTTCCCCGCCAACGCCGTCGTCACCTTCACCGCGCCCAAGCTGGCCCACGTCTTCGGCCACCTCACCCCGCGCCAGCCCTTCGGCCCCATCGTCGTCGCCGGCATCGGCTCCCCGCCCAAGGCCGTCGTCTCCTCGACCAACCTCACCTGGACCGGCGCCTCCAAGACCATCGCCGAGGCCCCCCGCGACATCAACGCCAACAAGGGCAAGTTCGGCCACGTCCTGGTCCTCGGCGGCTCCTACGGCACCGCCGGAGCCCCGTCCATGGCCTCGCTCGCCGCCCTCCGCACCGGCGCCGGCCTGGTCACCGCCGCCGTCCCCGACAGCATCCTGAACCTCGTCGCCGCCATCGCCCCCGAGCTCATGCTCGCCCCGCTCACCCAGGGCCCCGAGGGCGCCGTCGCCCTCGCCAACCTCGCTCCCGACCGTCTCCCCGCGCTGCTCAAGTCCAAGCGCATCAGCGTCCTCGCCGTCGGCCCCGGCCTCTCCACCAAGGGCGAGGCCTCCGCCTTCGCCCGCCGCCTCGTCGCCGAGACCGACCTCCCGCTGGTCCTCGACGCCGACGCCCTCAACGCCTTCGACCCAGGCGTCCGCGCCGGCCAGCTCAACGGCGCCAACCGCACCCTCGTCCTCACCCCCCACCCCGGCGAGATGGCCCGCCTCCTCGGCAGCACCGTAAAAGAGGTCGAAGCCGACCGCCTCCACCTCGCCCGCACCTTCGCCACCGAGCACAAGCTCACCCTCGTCCTCAAGGGCTGGCGCACCCTCGTCGCCCATCCCGACGGCCGCGTCGCCGTCAACACCAGCGGCAACCCCGCCCTCGCCAAGGGCGGCAGCGGAGACATCCTCACCGGCATCGTCGCCGCCATGCTCGCCCAGTTCCCGAACGACGTCGCCCGCGCCGTCGAGACCGCCGTCTACCTCCACGGCCTCGCCGCCGACTTCGCCGTCCGCGCCCTCGACGAGCACACCCTCCTCGCCACCGACACCCTCGCCCACCTCTCCGACGCCTTCCGCTACCGGACCAACGCACTCGGCATCACGGCCTGACCTGGCTCACCGCCCTCAACCCCCCGCAAGAACGTAGAAAGAAACAGGAACGAACGCATGATCGAACGCCGCTTCAAGACCCGCTCCGTCGCCGGAACCCTCGCCATCGCCGAGCGCATCGCCGAAACCCTCATGCCCACCCCGCGCCTGGTCATCCTCCGCGGCGACCTCGGGGCAGGGAAGACCACCCTCGTCAAAGGCATCGCCGCCACCCTCGACGCCGCCGATCCCGAGGAGGTCACCAGCCCCACCTTCACCCTCGTCCACGAGTACCAGGGCACCAAGGTCCGCGTCTACCACCTCGACCTCTACCGCCTCGAGACCGAGCGCGAGCTCGCCACCCTCGGCCTCGAAGAGATGATCGACGCCCCCGACGCCTCTCGTCCTCGTCGAGTGGGGCGAAAAGTTCCCCAGCGTCGTCGCCCGCGCCACCGGCGAGGTCGCCATCGAAAACCTCGGCGGCGACGAGCGTCTCTTCCTCACCCGCACCTGGTAGCGCTCTCATGGGCTGTTTCCTCGACCCATGATGAGAAATGTCATCTCGACCGAAGGGCGGACATCTGCATCTCCGCTGCGAAGTGGAGAGATCCCTGTATTTGTCTTTGCTTTTGGCGCAACCGGCAAACGCAGCGCAGCCGGCTGACTACTTCGTTCCGCGCCCCACATACCGGTAGATCCCACACTCCTCATCCCCGGTCGAGCCATACTCCTTCTGCTGCGCGATCTCCGCCAGATCCGCCGCATGGTCCTCCGGCGACATCGCCACCTTCCCGAACCACAGCCGCTCGAACGCCGGGTTCGCGTCGAACACCGCCGCGCACTCCGCATTCACATACAGCACGTCGAGCGTCCCCGGCCGCTTGGCAAACTGCGTCTCCATCCGCCGCAGCAACCGCTTCAGCAGCGGCGCCTCGAACGGATGAAACAGAAACGCCACGCACGGCCCCGCCGGAAACTCGAACTCCAGCGCATCCATCTCCACCACGCGCACCGGCGAGACCGGCCCCGCCGTCTCATCCCCCGCCCGGCCGCTCGTCCACTGCTCGACATTCCGTTCCGCGATATCCGCCATCTCCGGGTTCAGCTCCACCCCGATCACCTGCCGGAATCCCAGCTCGCTCGCCACCAGCATCGCCCGGCCCTTGCCCGCGCCGATATCGACAAAGCTGTACCGCCCCCGCTCCGGCGCCGGCCCATGGTTCGCAGCAGACTCCGCCCAAAGCTCCACCAGCCCACGCAGAATCGACGGCGCCACGCCGTAGTACGCGGTCACATGCGCATCGCTGCTATGCCCCGTCACCAGGTCGCCCGCGGGAATCAACCCGCCCGTCTCCACGCCATGCGCGGCATCGAACGGATGCACCGGCGGCGCCGCGCCCTTCCGTCTCGCCATCAGTCGATCCCAAGCATCTTGCGGCCCTCGGCGCTGATCCGCGCCGGGCTCCACGCCGGCTCCCACACCAGCTCCACCGTCGTCCCGCTGATCGTCTCGAACGCGCTCAGCCGGCCCTCGATCTGCGCGATGATCCGCTCATGCGCCGGGCATCCCTTCGAGGTCAGCGTCAGCTCCACCCGCACCCGATGCCGCGGCGGAACCCCCACAATCCCCGCCCCCGGAGCCTCCAGGTCCGGCGTCACCGCCACCCCGTACACCAGCCCCAGATCGACGATATTGCACGGCACCTCCGGGTCATAGCAGTCCCGCAGCGCCTCCCGCACCTGGTCTTCCGTCAATGCCTGTCATCCTGCTCCGAAACCATGCCCATCGACGAGGTGTAATATGCCCCATGAGGAAAAATAGAGTAAGAAATAAGTGACCTCATCTCGACCGAAGCGGCGGACAGCAACATCGTCCGCCGCGTAGTGGAGAGAGCCCTGTATAAGCCTTCGTCTTTTGCCGCGAACTGCGAACGAAACAGAAGGCTTAGTTCTTCCGTTCGACCAGATACTGCGCCACGGCCTTCAGCCCATCCGCCGCCGCGCCCAGCGGCTCCAGCTCGGCAAACGCATCCGCGATCAGCTGCTGCGCGTCCTGCCTGCGAGCGCTCAATGCCGAACACCGCCGGCCACGTCGCCTTATCGCTCGCCGTATCCTTGCCCGCCGTCTTGCCCAGCTGCGCCGAGTCCTCGGTCATATCCAGCACATCATCGACGATCTGGAACGCCAGACCCGCGCGCTCGCCAAACCGCCGCAGCCGCTCAATCGTGTCCTCGTTGAGTCGAGCCCGCAGCCGCTGCCCCATACAGCCCGCCGGCCACAATGCTCACCGTGATCAGCGCTCCGGTCTTTGCGCGATGGATCGCCTCGACGATCTCCGCCGTCGGCTTCTGCTGCTCGCCCTCGATATCCATCACCTGGCCGCCGATCATCCCCGGCGCCAGTCCCGTCTCGATCGCGCCCACCCGGCCCACGCCGGTTCCCACCGCATCCGAGATCTCCCGCAGAATCCGCACCGTCGTCGTCGCCGGTGTCGGCAGCTTCGCCATCGTCTGGAACGCCAGCGTCTGCAGCGCATCGCCTGCCAGAATCGCCGTCGCCTCGCCGAACGCCACATGGCAGGTCGGCTGTCCGCGCCGCAGGTCGTCGTTATCGAGCGCCGGCAGATCGTCATGGATCAGCGAGTAGGTATGCAGCATCTCGATCGCCGCGCCCAGATCCGCCACGCCCTCAGGCAGCTCATCCCGCCGCCCGCCGTCACCCGCGCCGCCTCCATGCAGAGAATCGGCCGCAGCCGCTTTCCGCCCGCAAAGGTGCTGTGCCGCATCGCGCGGTGAATCGAGTGAGGAAGGTCTCAGGCCCAGGCAGCAGCCGTTCCAGCGCCGCATCGGTCAACCCGGCGCCCATCTGCAACAAGTTTTTTACGGTAGAAGTCATCAACCATCGATCATAACCGACCGCGCTCCTCACCGCAGTCGCGATCGTTCCCATCCGAGAAGAACCGGGTGCCCCATCCTCGACGCACGGTTTTATCGTGCGGCAGGCCGGGGTCTCCAGCGGGCGCTTTTGTCCCGACGGGGTGGAGAGTGGGGTATCGAGCACAGCGAGACCGTTTCCCAGACTCTCCCGGCGCCCCTACTGCACCGGAACTACAAGCACCCACCGACCGCCTTCTCCACCCCACTCCCACAACGACCACCACCGCCACCCCACTGATCCCCCACCCCACGACCTCATCCCTCGTCGCCCGCCACTCTATCTCGACCGTATCCCGTCCCGTCGGCACCGCCACCGCCAGCAACCCATCCGCGCGCTCCCCAAGCGGCCGCACCAGCACCCCATTCACCCGCACCCGCCAAGCCGGATACGCCCGCAGATTCAAGACCAGCATCTCGGCCTTCGGCGCTGTCACCGTAAACCGCCGCGCCACCGGCCCCGGCCGCTATCCCCTCCGGCGCCGCCGCATCCCCATCCGCCGCCAGCCAGAACGGCGGATCATCCTGCCGCAGCACATCGTTATCGTCGTTCTTGCGGTGTGTACTCATCGGTCGGATCGGTCCCCGCCTTCGCCTGAAACACCGCCAGCCGCGCCTGCACCGTATCCTCGGGATCGCACTCCTGCCGAAATACCCGCACCACCGGCCAGCTCAGCGCCGCCACCAGCACCAACCCCAGCACCGCGGCCCACCCCCGCCGCATCCGCCCCGCGACCAAAGCGATCCCCGCTCCCAGCACCGCCGCCAGCACCGCCAGCAGCCGCCACGGAAACTGCAGAAACGCGAGCTCCGGCGCCACCCGCCACACCCCCGCACTCACCGGCGTCAGCAGCACCCCACCATCCCCGCCACCACCGCAAGCACCCACCCATCCTCGCCTGAGACATGGGCTCTCCACCAAGACCCCGGGTGCCCCACCTTCGCGGCGGTCTCATCGCCGCTAAGGTGGGCATCGAGCGCAGCGAGACCGCCTTTCCTGATCCCTGACTACCCTGTTCCCTGATCCCTGCCCTTCCGCTCCCTGCCGCCAACACCACCGCCGTTGCCGCCAGCATCCCCACCGCAATCCACGAAGCCGTCCGCAGCACCTATCATGCAGCGGGATCAGCCGTATGGTGAAACAGGAAGTTATCCCCGTACCGCATCCCCTCCACCATCACCATGGCGATCTCCACCCACCGCCGCTCATACGCCGCCGGCACCACATAAAACGCCGCCAGCCCCAGCCCCAGCCCCACGCCCGCCGCCATCCGCCACGCCAACCCCAGCACCGCACCGCGACTATCCCGCCGCCACGCCAGCACCAGCCGAATCACCCCCACCAGCCCCAGCGCATAGCATCCCATCACCGCCGCCGGAGCGTTCGTCAGCCACAGCAGCGCCACCGGCAACGCGATCCCCACCACACGTCACCCGCGCCCGCAACCCCGCCGCCAGCAGCAGCGGAATCCACGCCGCCGCCAGCAGCTCCGCATACGCCGTCCGCTCATACGCGGTAAACATCATGTACGGATTCGCGACATACACCATCGCTGCCAGCAGCGCTGCGCCCTCTCCCGCCACCACCCGCCCCAGCCGATACATCCCCCACCCCGCCGCCGTCAGCGCGATCCACGTATACGCCACCGGCACCGCCGCCCACGGCAGCACCATCCCCAGCAGCGCCCCCAGCACCCACGACAGCGGCGGATAGAACACAAACCGCGGCTCCCCCGCATTCCACCCCGGCGAGAACGCCCAGTGCGGCAGCAGCGTCCCGCGCGAAACTGCGCCGCCGCCTCGAACCAGCTCACCAGGTGAAAGTCGAAGTCATGCCCGCACGAGCACCCCCCACCATCAGCGGCAGCACCACCACCAACGCCGCCAGCGGCAGCAAAAACAAACTCAACGGAACCGATCGCAGGGCAGGGAAGCGGCCAGCAAAAAGAGCAGGGAAGCGAGCGTCACGACGCATCCCTACAGCCTAACCCACGGCTCCTGCCGTTGCCTTCGTGCCTCTGTCGTTGCCATTGCCCGATTTCTTTTGGGTTGTCCTCCCCGCAGGGGATCTGCTTCTCTCCCCCAGATCGATCCCCCAAAAGTACCCAACAAGCCCTCGCATTCTTCTGGCATCCCGCAAGCAGGCCTGCTAAAGTCGGCATCCGCGAGGTACCAGATCCTTCTCAACCCACAGGGAGACACCCCTACCGATGAGGGGATACTTCGTTTGGACTTAACCCGCCTGTCCTCTAGACTTTAGGACTTCAGTCTGGGGAGAGGGAAGTCCCCCGGCAAGCCCCTACCGCGGCACCAGCATCAAGCTGTGTTTCGCCGCCCCATCCGCCGCCGCATCCGAGAACGGCATCGCGAAGGTCGTCCCCGCGTACCACGCCTTCCACTGATCCATGAACCACGGGCTCGCCGGATCCATCGACTCTCCCAGCACCACATTCAGCGTCGAGCGATCCAGATCCCCAAAGTCCACCGTCAGCCGCTCCGACGGCCCAAACGTCCGCCCCACCTGCTTCACCGTCGATCCATCCCCGCTCTGCGGCAGCACGCCCGTCCCCGTCCGCATCCCGATCATCCTCTCCAGCAGCGGCGACTGCCCAAAGATCGGGTGCTCGACCTCCACCGGATGCTCCTGCCCATACTGCCACCGGCTCAGATTCGCTCCCGGAGCGTGCGCCTCCTCCATCCCCGTCTCCACCGCCGCCGCCAGCAGCTCATTCCAGTTCGGCATACCTCGCCGGCAGCCACCGTCCCGGCTGATTGACGATGATCTGCTCCTCCGCATACGCCTTCGAGCCCCAGTTGTAGAGCGCCAGCGCCGAGCCCGCATCGGATCCCGTCCCGCCCCAGCTGCGGCGTCAGAATCATCGGCCACAGCGCCGCCCGCGCCGCATCCACAATCGCCGGAGCCGCCGCGTCCGCCTTCACCGTTCCATCCCACCGGCGCATCAGGTCGGCCGCCTGCCGCAGCCGCCGCTGCTTGCCGCTCAGGTGCCCGTCGCTGTCCTTCCCATCCGCACCATGCCCCGCCGCCGCCGCATGGTCGATCGCATACGCCAGCCGCTCCGCCACCACCCGGTCCAGATCCGAGTACACATCCGTCTGCAGCGCCAGCATATCCGCCGGAACCATGTCCTGCTTCGCGTGCAGCACCTTCCAGATCCGCTCCTGCCGGTACGGATCCGACCAGTCCAGCGTCACCGGGTACGGATACTCATCCGGCGTAATCCGCGCATTCGCCGTCGCCACCACCCCATCCGCCGGATCGAACACCTGCGGCAGCTGGTCGAACGGGATATACCCCGTCCACTCCTGCTTCGGGTCGCGCCCATCGGTCGGCACCGGGCTCAACGCCGTCCACGTCGCCTTCGGCCCCGGCACCACCCCCTGCAGCGGCCCCGGCACCGCCGCCTCGGCCGCCGTCGGAGCACCCGTCGCCGCCGCCTGGCTGCTCGCCACCACCGCCTGCGCCGCCGCCAGCGACTCCGCCGGGGCCACCCCCCGCACCGGAATCTTCCCCACCGCGTGGTACCCGATATGCCCCTGGTCATCGGCATACATCATGTTCTGCGACGGCCCATCGAAGTTCTGGATCGCCGCCAGCATGCTCGTCCAGTCCGTCGCCGCATTCACCGCGAAGAACGGCGCCCGCACCGTCGCCGGATCATAGATCGTCCACCGCACCGCCAGCGCCCGCTTCTCCTTGGGATAGATCCTGTCCGGCCCGGAGATGATCGGCGTCTCCGCCCCGCCATGCATGGGTCTCCGTCACATCCAGCGTCACATCCAGCCCGTCATGCACCCGGATCACCTCCCGCCGGTGCAGCACCGGATGCCACTGCCCATCGCTGCCCTGAAACTCCTCGCCATCGCCCGTCCCCCGCGTCTGCTCGATGTACACATCCTGCACATCCGCGAACAGGTTCGTGAACCCCCACGCCACATGCTGGTTATGCCCCACGATGACGAACGGCGTCCCCGGCAGCGTCACCCCCGCCACATGAAACGTCCCCGCAGCCCCCGCCATCGGCGCCTCCAGATCCGCCTCATACCAGATCCCCGGCACCCCATGCCGCAGGTGCATATCGCTCGACAGCATCGGTTTGCCCGACCGCGTCCTGCTTCCCGCCACCGCCCATCCATTCGATCCCGCCAGGCACCCTTCGCACAGCCACTGCGCCGTCATCAGCGCCAGCGACCGCCGCGCCGCGAGCAGACCCTCCACCCGCTCCCGCGTCAGCAGATCCGGCCCCGCAGCCCGCACCGGCCGCAGCCTCCACCGGAGCCGCCTCCGGAGCTGTCTCAGGAGCCGCAGGCCGCCGCACCGCCCCCGTCTGCGACTCATCGAGCGGCACATCCTCGATCACCCGTGGCGCCGTCAGGTCCACCACCGGCTGCGTCGGCGGATGGTCCCGCCACGACCCCACCGGATACAGATCCGCCACCATCTCCGGCGCCAGCCGCGACGTCAGCGCCTCGCGATCCAGCTTCTCCGGAAACGACGTCGACAGGTCCTGCATCATCGCCAGCCCCACCAGCAGCGAGTCCCGCACCGTCCACGGCTTCGGCTCATACCGCAGCAGCCGGAACTCCAGCGGCAGATGCCCGCCCGGACCCTCCATCGCCGCCATCGCCGCATTCACCCCATTGGCGTACACATCCAGCCAATGCCGCTCGTCGGCCGGCAGCAGCGGTCAACGCCCGATCCGCCGCCGCCCGTATCTGCAGATACCGCTGCGCCCGATCGTGCTCGATCATGCTCTTGCCCAGAATCTCGGCCAACTCGCCCGCCGCATGCCGCCGCAGCGCGTCCATCTGCCACAGCCGATCTTCAGCGGTTACATATCCTTGCGCAAACACCAGGTCGTCCATCGACCCCGCCCGCAGATGCGGCACCCCATGCTCATCCCGCAGCACCGTCACCGGAGCGCTCAGCCCCGACACCGTCAGCCGCCCATCCACCACCGGCAGGCTCTCCCGCAGCGCCCGCTGCATCCAGCACGCGCCCGCCAAAGAACCCCGCCGCCGCCAGCACCACCAGCAGCGGAAGCCCCACCATCAACCCGCGCAGCAGCCGCCGAACTCCCCGTCTACCCCCACCGCCGCGTCCGCTCTCGAATCCCCCACCGGCAGCCCGATCCTCCCGGTGCAACCCAACCCTCTTCCGTGGAAGAGGGGACGGCGCGACCGCGTCGGGCTTGGGGTTGGTGTCGTGTGGGGCTGGAGGAAGTTCAGACGGATTCATATTCTGCCCAGTCTAAATCCACCTTCCAGCCCTGCCCGCAGCCTTCCACAGCCGTCTACACCGAGCGTTCCATTCTGGTCGCAGGCAACGCATCTCCCCGCCCTCGCGCCACCGGCAGCGTCCAAACCACCACGCCCGTCATCAGCACCATCACCCCCAGAATCAGCTCGCTGCCCTCCGGCCCCGTCGCTCCGCCGCTCAGCAGCACCTTGCCCAGCGGGTGCGTCCCCAGCAGGTGGAACTGCACCATCGTCCCGCTATCGGCCACGCCGAACACAAACGACTGCGCCCAGTCCCACGCCGCATGGAACCCCAGCGCCCACCACAGCGATCCCGTCCGCCACAGCGTCAGGCAGAACACCATCCCGATCAGCCCCGCCGACACCAACCCCAGCGGCGACTCCCCCGGATTACTCCCATGGCTCGCCCCAAACAGGAACGAGACCAGCACCGCCGCCGTCCAGAACCCCACCGCCTTCGCCCGCGCCGCAGGCGTTCGCCCGGAACGCCATCGCATACAGGCTCGCCAACCCCCGCGCCAGCGTGATCTGCAGGTATCCCCGCATCAGCGACTCCTCGAACACCCCGACCAGCACAAATCCCGCCAGCCACACCAGCCCGTACCGCACCACATCCGCGCCAAACAGCAGCCGCCCGTCGAAGGCCAGCCATCCCGCCTTCCAAAGCGCTCCCACCAGCAGCGCCAGAAAGCCGGCTCCCCACAAAAATCCCGTCGTAAAGAAGGCGGCCTTTCGCCCTCCCCCGAAGCCATAGCTCCCGAACGGACGCCGCTCGATCCTCCCCATCACCCACGTCGCCGCCAGCGTGCTGAAGGCCATCAGCGCCTCGGTCGTCAGCAGGTACTGCGGCGTTTGCGAGCTGCCCTGTGCTCCCGATCCGTTCCCCGGATGATGCAACAGGTGCATCTGCCCGGCCGCGTAGAACGAGATCTGCACCAGCGCATAGAACAGCACGGCATACAGCAGGATCCCCCACCCCGGCCGCAGCCCATCCGGCCCAACGAATACCTCCCGCAGCAGCGACGGCGGCTCCGTCCCCTGCGCAAACAACTCCGTCTCCATCCGCTCCATAGGCCCCGCATGCGCAGGTTCGATTCCCTTCGCACGCAACTGCTGTTCCTTCACCCCATCACCTCATCCGACAACTAACTTCCTAGAATACGCACGGCTATTCCTGCTTGAGATACGGGGATACGCAGACATTTGTTCCCCGGAGAGCCGCATTGCCCGATCCCTGCTCTTTTCCTGTCAAGCCCAAATCCGTCTAACTCAAACAAAACAAAGCAAATAAATGTGCCGATTCACTCCCCTCGATCTGTTCTAATAGAAATAGAGGGAAAGAGAAGCGACCGCATTCCTCCGCATCCTCTAAAGCCTTTGGATGGAAGATTTTAGCCGTAACCGCTTTAGAATGACGATTTTGCCGTCGCGTATGCTCTCTAACTAAAAGAAACAAAAGCACTTGCTTCCAAGATAGGGGGAGGGGGGACCCCCTCCCCGAAAACTTCGCGTTTGACGTACCGAAAAGGGAGACCCAGCTTGAACTGCCGCATTCTCTACCACAACAACTGCTTCGACGGCGCCTGCTCCGCCTCCCTCTTCACCCGCTTCCACCGCGACGTGATCGGCACCGCCAGCGCCTACTCCTATCAGGGCCTCATGCACCGCGCCGGCGGCCTCTTCGACGCCAGCGACTTCACCGGCGACGAGAACGCCATCGTCGACTTCAAGTACTCGCCCTCGCCCCGCGTCACCTGGTGGTTCGACCACCACCTCAGCGCCTTCCTCACCCCCGAAGACCAGCAGCACTTCGAGGCCGGTCAGGCCGACGGCACCCAGGCCCTCCGCCACTTCTACGACCCCAACTACGTCTCCTGCACCGGCTTCATCGCCCACATCGCGCAGACGAAGTTCGGCTACGACACCTCCCGCTTCGCCGAGCTCATCCACTGGGCCAACATCGTCGACGGCGCCAAGTACGAGAGCGCCCAGTCCGCCGTCGAGATGGAAGCGCCCGCCATGCGCCTCACCATGGTCATCGAGAGCTCCAGCGACCCCACCCTCATCCCGCGCATGATCCCGCTGCTCACCGAGATGCCGCTGCAGCAGGTGCTCGACCAGCCCTTCGTCGCCGCGCTCGTCGAGCCGCTGCTCGCCCGCCACCGCGCCGCCATCGACCTCATCCGCGACCGCTCCACCCTCACCCGCGGCACCATCACCTTCGACATCACCGACCAGCCCACCGAGGGCTACAGCAAGTTCATCCCCTACTACCTGCACCCCCGCGGCACCTACGTCGTCGGCCTCAGCAAGTCCAGCTTCCGCACCAAGGTCTCGGTCGGCACGAACCCGTGGACCCCGGTGCCCGCCGACAAGCTGGTCAACCTCGCCGCCATCTGCGAGCGGTACGGAGGCGGCGGACACGCCCGCGTCGGCGCCATCAGCTTCCCTCCCGACCGCGAGGACGAGGCCCGCGCCGCCGCCGCCGAGGTCACCGCCGAACTCGAAGCCGCCGACCCCGGCCTCTAGTCCGTATCACTGTCACGTTTCGGTTGTCATCCCGAAGGATCGTTTCTGTCCTTGCCGTACGAGCATTGCTGCAGCCCCAGACAAAACAAAGGGCGCCGCGAAGATTCTTCGCGGCGCCTTTTTGTTTTGCTCGTTTGTAAGCGTTACGGCTTCATATGGCTGAACAGCGGCAACCGCGACATGTCATTGAAGATCACCATCACGAAGACGACCAGCAGACACACAAACGCGACCTGATAGACGCGTTCCTTCAGCCGCTGGTTCATATCGCGCCGCATCACCGTCTCGATCAGCAGGAACAGGATCATTCCACCATCGAGGATCGGAATCGGCAGCAGGTTGAAGATCGCCAGGTTGATGCTGATCATCGCCATCAGCTGCATCAGCGTCCAGATGCCATCGCGCGCCGCGATGCCGACCTGCTGTCCAATGCCGATCGGTCCCTGCAGCGACCGCGGCGAAACCCGCCGCTCGATCATGCCCTTCAGCACGTCGCGGATCATCAGAGCGCTCTTCAGGTTCTCGTCGTAGGACTCGGCAAACGCGCGGTTCAGCGGCAGCCGCTCGATGTGCATCGGAGGCGCAAGCGGCATAAAGCCCAGCTTGTAGCCTTCGCTGCCATCCAGATTCGGCATCGCCTGCGGCGTCACCGGCAGCTTCAGGTTCTGTCCGTCGCGCACGACGTTCAGCACCGCCGGTTTGCCCGCCTGATCCTGCATGTAGGCAAGCAGCGCCGGAACGCTGTGCACAGCCAGATTGTCGATGGTCGTAATCTCGTCGCCCGGCTTCAAGCCCGCAGCAGCCGCAGGCATCTTCGCCTCGACCTCGACCACCTTCACCGGCATGTTCTGGAACTGCGGAACCAGTCCGATATGCCGCAGCAGGCTCAGAATGTCGCCCGCGGAGGCATCCGCATCGCTCGCCGTCACGCGGATCGTCGTGTCGACGCGATGTCCATCGTGCATGTAGGCAAACGGAATCGTCGCCTTCATGTTCAGCAGCGACTTGTACGCGATCGTGTTCCAATCCGGATTCGTCGCATCGGCATACTGCACGATCAGGTCGCCCGGCTGGATTCCCGTCTTCGCCGCCGAGGAGTTGCGCAGCGTGTAGTCGCTGGTCGCAGCGCCCGACAGGTAAACGTCCACCTCGTGGTGGAACATCGACACCGCTGTGATCAGCGCCAGCGACAGGATGACGTTCGCGACCGGACCAGCCAGCGCGATCAGCATCCGCTGCCAGCGCGGATGCGCGCCGAAGTCGCCCGGATCCTGCTCGCGGTTCGGATCCGGCGTTTCGCCCGGCATCTCGCCGGACATCTTCACGTATCCGCCAAGCGGCAGGATGTTGAGCTGGTATTCGGTCTCTCCCTTGCGGAAGCCGACAATCCGTTTGCCAAAGCCGATCGCAAACGTCTCTACTCGTACGCCGCACAGCTTTGCTACGGCGAAGTGCCCGAACTCGTGCACCAGAACCATGATGCCGAGGACGATGAGGAGTTCAACGACTGTGACCATAAAGTGAGAGGGATCCTTGTACTGAAGCTACAGAGAGTAAACGCTATGCGTGTTAGACGCGCGCTACGACGCCTTGTGCGATGACCTCGCGCGCCAGGATTCGTGCCGCTTCATCTGCCGCCAGGACCTCTTGTATGGACGATGGATGCGTCACTGGCGTTGCGGCGAGAACCTGTTCGATTGTACGCGGAATGCCCATAAACGGGATTTCTCCAGCGAGAAACGCCGCCACTGCAATCTCGTCGGCGGCGTTGAGCGCGACACCGGCCGTTCCGCCCGCTTCGGCCGCTTCGTACGCGAGCCGCAGGCAAGGGAAGCGGTCGAAGTCCGGCGGAGAGAAGTTCAGGTAGCTCAGCTTCTCGAGGTCAAACGTCAGATCCGATTCCACGCGCTCCGGATAGGCCAGCGCATAGAGGATCGGAAGCCGCATGTCGGTCACCGAGAGCTGCGCCAGGATGCTTCCGTCCACATACTCCACCAGCGAGTGAACCGTCGACTGCGGATGCACCGTAACCCGAACCTTCGACGCGGGCAGGTTGAACAGCCGACACGCCTCGATCACCTCGAAGCCCTTATTCATCATGGTCGCCGAGTCGATCGTGATGCGCTGTCCCATCACCCAGGTCGGGTGCTTCAGCGCCTGCGCCGGCGTGATGGTGGCAAAGTCGACCTTCGGCGTGCTGCGGAACGGGCCGCCCGAAGCGGTCAGCCAGATCTGCTTGACCTCGTTCGCCGTTCCGCCGCGCATGCACTGATGCACGGCGTTGTGCTCGGAGTCGATCGGCAGCAGAGCCGAACCGCTCTTCCGCACCGCCTCGATCACCAGCTCTCCGGCGGCAACCATGCTCTCCTTGTTGGCCAGGCCGATGTCTTTGCCCGCGCAGGCTGCCGCGTAAGTCGCCTCGAGTCCGGCAACGCCCACGATCGCCGACACGACGAAGTCGACCTCAGGAAGCGTCGCTGCCTTCACGCTGCCAGCCGATCCCCAGACAACCTCAATCGCCCCCGGAGCGATGCCAGCGGCGTTCAGCCGTTGCTGCAACTCGCTCGCCAACTGCTCGGTGGCCATCGAGACCAGCTTCGGGCGCCAGCGGACGCACTGCTCGAACGTGGCAGTCGATGTTCTGGCCAGCAGCGAGCGAGACCACCTCATAGCGGTCGGAGAACTGTTCCACGATCGAGAGCGTGCTGGTGCCGATCGAGCCGGTTGAACCCAAAATAGCGATCTTCTTCACGATCTCTATCTTCTCAGATTCCGTGCAGTGAGTGCAGGAGCTTCCGGACGGCTGCTCGCCGGAAGCTCCGCATTCAAGGGCCTAAAACCGCCCGACGTGCAGCCAGTCCTTGAGCAGAAGGCAGTACCAAAGCACCGGAGCGGCCAACAGCAGGGCATCGATGCGGTCGAGGATTCCGCCGTGGCCAGGAAGCATCGTGCCGGAGTCCTTGACGTTGGCGCCGCGCTTGATGGCTGATTCCAGCAGATCGCCAACCTGCGCTGCCGCATTCAGGACGACTGCCAGAAGCAGTACCTGCCAGAGCGGCTCCTCGATGTGGAGCACCATGTTGCCGCGCGCCGACAGCAGATCCCCGATCCAGAACACCGCACGCGCCGGCGAGCATGCTGCCCAGCAGGCTCGCGATCGCGCCCTCCCAGGTCTTGCCGGGGCTGAGACGCGGGGCCAGTTTGCGCTTGCCCGAAGTTCTTGCCGACATACAGCGCCGCGATGTCTCCGGCCCAGACGCAGACCATCAGGAAGAGCAGCAGCGGCTTGCCGTCGTCACGGCTCCAGATCTGCGGCAGCAGCGACAGCGGATAGGCGATGTAGGCCAATCCGAAGAGGCCTGCGGCGGTCTCAGGCAGCACCTGCTTCAAGGGCCGCAGGAAGCCGTTGAGTCCGAAGAGGAGGAAGCCCAGGGCGGTCAGCAACGGGAGCTGCGTATCGCCTGGCCACGCGAACGCGGCGACGAAGATCATTGCCACTGCCGGAATCGTCCACCAGATCGGGATGTTGATGCCGGAAGCTTTGGCCAGTTGCCCATACTCGAATGCCGCGAGCTCCGCGATCAGCGCCGCAAGCACCGCAACCATCCACAATTGCCCCAGGAAAACGACGGCAAACACTACAGCGATCAGTACAACGGCAGTAAGAATACGTTTCATCGGTCTTCCCAAAGATAAATGGACGCCGGGCAAAGAAGCGACTCCGGCGCAACTGGAGAGCCTCAGCGCGAACAGGCATACGAAAGCGTCCGGTGGACGTTTCGTATGCCGTTCGTGGAGTGCACAACGCCTTTGGGTGGAACGCTAGCTGCGAGCGAGCTCTGCCTCGGCGCGCACGCCTTCGATGTCCTCGTCGGTGAAGCTGTCGCCGAGACCGCCGTAGCGGCGCTCGCGGCGCTGGAAGTCGGCGATGGCCTCCAGCAGATGGACGCCGCGGAAGTCGGGCCAGAGGCGATCGGTGACGAAGATCTCGGCGTAGGCGATCTGCCAGAGCAGGAAGTTGGAGATGCGCTGCTCGCCGCTGGTGCGGATGACCAGATCGGGATCGGGCATGCCTGCGGTGTAGAGCCGCTGGCTGACGTCGCTCTCTTCGAGGCCCTGCGACCAGCTCCTGCAGCTTGCCGAAGTCGCCGCGGGAGGCTGCGATGGCTTCGCGCATCGCGATGCGCATGGCATCGACGATCTCGGTGCGCGCGCCGTAGTTCAGCGCCAGAGTCAGCGTTGTTCCGGTGTTCTTCGCCGTGGCTTCCGAGGCCCATTGCATCGTCTCCTGCACCTCGGCTGGCAGCTCCGCGGTGCGGCCGATGTAGGCCATGCGGACGTTGTTCTCGTTCATCCGCTTCACGTTCCCGACGAGATAGCTCTTGAGGAGCTTCATCAGGAAGTTGACCTCGGACTTCGGACGACGCAGGTTGTTCTCTAGGGAAAAGGCGTAGAGCGTCAGCCACGGAAGATCGATCCGCGACGCCGTCTCGACCACGAACTGGACCGATTCGGCGCCTTGCTGATGCCCCAGGAAGCGTTTCAGGGTCCGTTTTCCCGCCCAACGACCGTTGCCGTCCATGATGATGGCGACGTGTTGCGGAATCTTGGCTGGATCGAGCTGCCGGAAGACTGACAGCTCCTCAGGGGAAAGCTGGTGAACGCGGCTGGAGTTGAATGCGCGCAATGCGACCTCGCAATCATTGACGCTAGCACACCGCTTCGGGCGACGCAATGAAGCCGACTTCGCGGCCTCCGGCGAGAGAGCCGCACGAACGTGACTGAAGTTCGTTGAGCGGGTTGCTGATCTCGTGCGCTGCGGAGGCGTCAGGCTGTGCGACGGTGTCCCGCCGCCAATTCCCGCACATGGTTGAGGAAGATCGAGCGCTGCAGGGTGTCCAGCTGCGCGGTGTAGCTGCGCGATCTCGGCCAGGAACGGATCCGCCATCAGGACGTTCGCCTCATCGCGCTGGCGCGTCGAGGCGTCGCGCAGCAGGGTGGAGATGTCGACCTGAGGGCGCGCGCAAGACGGTCGAGCGAGGAGAGCGTCGGCATCGCTTTGCCGTTCTCGATCTTGGAGATGTAGGTGCGCGGAACGTTCATGCGCGCGGCCAGCTGGCGCTGCGAGAGGTTGCGCACGTGACGCAGCTCGCGCACCGCAGCGGAGACTTGCAGACCTTTGACGGGGGACTCGTCCTTGGCGACGAGAGCCAAGGGCTTCGGCGCCGGCGCGGGGGCTTCGACCTCGAGGCCTTTGCGGCAGCGGCGGCAGCATTGCGCTGGAGGTGCGAAATTGCACCAGACTGCAGTGATCGCAACGCACGACCTCGCGTTGCTCGACAGGCGCCATCATGGTTGCCATATTGTGCGTTGCGGGAGGATCCAGAGCAAGGACCTCAGCACATGTCTGATAACACAGACTGTGATGTGCCTAGAGTTGACACCGGGTTACTTTGGAGTCAAGAGGAAACGAGTTGATAATTATCAGAAAGAGGGCAGAAACCAGGAAGGAACCAAGAGAGTAAACCGATGGCGAAATCAAAATTCCGAATCCTTCCACAATCGCGAGCACGCCTGGCAACTCCTGCAGGAGTGGACAGCATCGGCGTCGCTGATGCGGCATGGCCTGGCGGTGGAGACCTGCACGCGGGCGTACGGGGTGCTCGAGGCCGAACGGCTGCAGCTGGCGGGCGCCGAGGCGGAGCGCTTCGTCGAGCTGTATGCCGTCGCCGGGCTGCTGCATGACATGGACTACGACCGTCATCCCTCGCTCGAGGAGCACCCGTTCGTCGGCGTGGCGCACCTGCGCGAGCTGGGATGGCCGGAGACGGTGCTGCACGCGATCCTGGCGCACGCCGATTACTCGGGCACGCCGCGGGAGTCGCACCTGGACAAGGCGCTGTTTGCCTGCGACGAACTGGCCGGCTTCCTGACCGCCTGCGCGTATGTGAAGCCCTCGAAGTCGATCCATGAGGTCGAGGTGGCGGGCGTGAAGAAGAAGATGAAGGACAAGGCGTTCGCCCGCGCGGTGAAGCGCGAGGACATCACCGACGGCGCGGCGCTGCTGGGCCTGACGGTCGAGGAACACATCGAAAACTGCCTGAAGGCGCTGCAGGAACAGGCCGAGACGCTGGGACTGGCGGGGACACCGGTTACGGCTTAGGGCGTTTTCCGATGCGGAGGGGGGTCCCCCCTCCCCTATCTTGGGCGCAACTTGTTTGTTTTCTGCCGTTTGCGGGAGTGGTGGCTCCGCGCAAAATCGTCATTCTAAAAGGGTTGCGGCTAAAATATTGCAAACAAGCGAGTTAGCGTCGATTGTCTTGGACAATCGGGCTTTGCGCTTTGATCTCTTTGATTTTTTCTTTGTACTTCCAGTGTATCAAGTTGGGTGGACCCTTTCGGCACATTTCTTTGGGTACTGAATGGTGCGTCTTTGTTGGGGTTTCGTGCGCTTTCGGGGTGGTTCGGGGGCTTGACAGGAAAGGCAGGGAGAGCAGGCGGCGAGCGGTGGTTCCGGGAGAAAGGTGCGAGCGGTTGCGGGCGGTGGCGGCAAGGTATCGGGATCCTTCGCTGCGCTCAGGATGACTGCCGACAAACACGGGACGACGTCACGTGCGGGTGGAAAAGTCTATGCGATTCAAGGAGGGATAACGCTATAATGAGGCAACGCTGCGACGTACGCGAGCGGGAGTAGTTCAGTGGCAGAACGTCAGCTTCCCAAGCTGAATGTCGCCGGTTCGATCCCGGTCTCCCGCTCCAAGAATCAATCACTTAGCGCGTATTCCCGAAAAACTAGGGTCCAATTAGGGTCCACGAAGCACAAGAGGGCGTCAGATCGCTCCTGCCAGCTGTACGACTTGGCGTTCGCTCGCGAGACGATGCGATTCCGCAGGGTGATGCGGCGGTTCGACAGCTAAAGTTCAAGGCGCAAAAGAAAAGGGCCGAAGCGAGATGCTTCGGCCCTTTCCTGTTTGTGTGCGACTGCAGGTTAGTGGGAGATGCTGGCCAGCTTCGACGGCGTGCTGGTGCGGTCGGCCAGCGTCTGGGCCTCGGGCAGGAAGGTGATGGCCTTGGCAACCTGAGGATCCCAGTCGGCACGGATCTTCATGCCCTCCATCTGGCCAAACTGCGAGGTGAAGAGCTCGGCTCTTGATGTTGGCCTTGAGCCAGTCCTGGACGCCGGTGATGTCGGCGTCGGTGTAGTCGATCTGGTTGGCCTTGAGGAAGTCCTTGAACTGCTGCAGGATGGCGTCGTCGACCACGAAGTCCTTGGTGACGGTGTGGCTGGCGAGGTAGTGCTTGCTGAAGTCGAAGAAGGCGTAGTGCTGGTAGAGGCTGTTCTGGAAGCCGTTGGACTCGTAGGGCGCGATCTTCTCGTCGGGGGTGATGCCGCCGCCGCCGTAGACGGTGCGCCCGGAGTCGGTGAGCTTGACCTCGAGGTTGGACTTGTCGGCCTTCTTGGCGTCGTCGCGGACGTAGTAGTAGTCGTAGAGCGAGACGTTGTCGTAGTTGCGCTGGATGAGGCGGCCGGACGGGGTGTAGTAGTGGTAGGTCGTCAGGGCGAGGCCGGTGTTCTCGGAGATCTGGAAGACGGTCTGGACGAGGCCCTTGCCGAAGGTGGTCTCGCCGGCGATGAGGGCGCGGTCGTGATCCTGCAGGGCGCCGGAGACGATCTCAGCGGCTGAGGCCGTGTTGCGGTTGACCAGGACGACGATGGGGTACTTGGGGCCCTGCTCGCCGTGGGTGGCGCGGTAGACCTGGTCGGGGAAGGCGCGGCCACGCTGGGAGACGACGATCTGTCCCTTCTGCAGGAACTTGTCGCACATGTTGACGGCTTCGATCATGAGGCCGCCGGGGTTGCCGCGGAGGTCGATGACGAGGCCGTGGAGATCGTTGTTCTTGTCGAGATCCTCGATGGCGTCACCCACCTCGTGGCTGGTGGTCTCGATGAAGCTGGTGACGTGGATGTAGCCGACGCCGGGGCGGATCATGAAGGCGAGATCGACCGAGGGGTTGGGGATGTCGTCACGGACGAGGTCGAAGGTGAGGTTTTTGGAGCCCTCGCGGCCCATGGTGACGGAGACGTGGGTGCCCTTGGGGCCTTTGAGCTGGCCGGCGACGGCGGCGGAGTCCATGCCGTCGGCGGACTTGCCGTCGATGAAGAGGATGGTGTCGCCGGGGCGGATGCCTGCTTTATAGGAGGGGGTGCCCTCCATGGGGGCGACGACGACGATCTTGGTCTTGCCGTTCTTGTCGGGCTGCGGCTGGATGCGCATGCCGACGCCGTAGTAGCGGCCGTGCTGGTCCTCGCGCATCTGGGCGAAGGCCTTTGGATCGAAGAAGTTGGAGTGCGGATCGAGGGTGTGGAGCATGCCCGGGATGGCGCCGTCGTAGATGGCCTTGTCGGTCTTGTCGGTGTCGAGGGGCTCGGCGTAGTTCTGTTCGACGATGGAGTAGACGCTGGTGAAGGAGCGCAGCGAATCGCGCAGCGTGGACTCGTCGGAGGCGGACTGGGCGGCGACCTTGGCGTTGATCAGGGTGCCGAGCCCGGCGCAGGTGCCGAGGAAGAGAGAGACGGACAGAAGGGCGCGGCGGGTGCGGGGTGCCATGTGCGTGAGTAACCTCAAAAAAACGACGCGATGGGCAGGAAAATGCGGCAATCTGCCAGACCTGCGTTGGACGGAGTATAGCACTCTGGGGTGAGCTTGGGCGCGGCGGGAGGGGGCATGGATGAGGGAATGGAATCAAGGAAGAGGCCGTCCGGGCTGGAGCGGGAGCGAGGATTGGGAGGGAAAGCAGGGGGCGGTGGAGAAGATTCGCGCGTTGACGGGAGAGGCAGTTAGAATGAGAGGCACCGAATACCATCGGCGTTCGCCGCGTCTAATCCTCGGTTGTGATGCAGGGGAGAAGGACACGCTGGAAGGTGCCAAGGTAGCGGGGGAAACGGGTGTTTGGCGTTCTCGCCGGGAAGAGTTTGCAGGTAAAGATGACTTCAAGAGAGTTGCAGAGGATGGCGGAGCGTGAATGTGGCCGCGGTCGTGGCTTGGGAGTGAGGTTTGCGGTCCTGACGGGTGCGGTGCTGCTCTCTGTGGCACCGTTTGCGGTGGCGCAGTCGCAGTATCAGAGCCCGATCAACGAACCGGCTCCCCAGCTGGTGCTGCCTGCCTCCCCCGCGATTACGCCGAACGGCGTGGTGGTGGAGGATGTGATCGCGCGGGTGAACGATCAGATCATCAGCCGCAGCGATCTGGAGCGCGCGGAACAGCAGCTGCAGCAGGATGGGCAGCAGGCGGGCGCGACGCCGGCGCAGATGGCGGACGCGGCAGAAGGATCTGCTGCGCGACCTGATCGACCAGCAGCTGCTGCTGTCGCGGGGCAAACAGCTGAGCATCAACGTCGATGCCGAGGTGATTCACCGGCTGGACGATATCCGCAAACAGAACCACCTGGATACGATGGAGGACCTGCAGAAGGCGGCGCAGGAGCAGGGCGTGTCGTTTGAGGACTTCAAGGCGAATATCCGGAACAGCCTGATCTCGCAGGAGGTGGTGCGGGATGAGGTGGGACGCCATCTGCAGATGACGCCGGCGCAGGAGCAGGCGTACTACGAGGCGCATAAGCAGGAGTACGCGCAGCCGGAGCAGATTCGGCTGAGCGAGATCCTGGTGCCGACGCCGGCGGACGCGAGCGACGCGGTGGTGGCGCAGGCGCAGGAGAAGGCCAACGGGATCGAGAAGCAGCTGCAGGCGGGCGACAAGTTCGACGAGCTGGCGAAGCAGGTTTCGGGTGGACCGACGGCGGCGCAGGGCGGCGATCTGGGAACGTTCAAGCGCGGCGGGCTGGCGAAGCTGCTGGAGGATCAGACCTTCGGGCTGAAGGCGGGACAGTTCACGGCTCCCATCCGGACGCGTCAGGGATTTGTGATTCTGCAGGTTACCGAGCACGATGAGGCGGGCATTCCGCCGCTGAAGGCGATCGAGCCGCAGATCGAAGAGGCGATGTACACGGCGCAGATGCAGCCGGCGCTGCGCGCGTATCTGACCAAGCTGCGCGAAGAGGCGTACATCGACATCAAGCCGGGGTTTGTGGACTCGGGCGCGCAGCCGCGAAGCAGAGCAAGCCAGTTCGCCTTTACGGCGTATAGCGCTCCGCTCTCGAAGAAGGAGAAGAAGGCGGCGAAGAAGAAGAGCCGGTTCAATCGCGGCGCAGTGGTGACGGCGGCGGCGCCTGCGCCGGCGGTCGATGGCGAAGCCTGCGGAGATCAAGCTGGATAAGAACGGCAAGCCGAAGAAGGTGAAGCGCGAGAAGATTCGCTATGGCCAGGCTCCGGAGCAGACGCTGCCGCTGGGACCGATGACGGCTTCGACGGGCACGGACCGCGGTGCGGGCTCGGCGCAGGCGGCTGGAAGCGGAGCGACGCTGGCACCGGGAACGACGACCGACGAGAATCCGCTGACGGTGGGCGAGGACGCGAACGCGGCGGATCCGATGGCACCGAAGGCGGCGCCGGCGACCGAAGACGCGCTATGCGGCTCGGGCGGAGGTGGTGAAGGCCAGGAAGGTGAAGGCGAAGAAGGACAAGGCGACCGATAAGGTGCTGGCGACTCCGACGGCGATGACCGCCGACGAGAAGGCGACGCAGCAGGTTCAGGCGGCTCCGCTGGGCCTGAACGGCGACACGGCCAAGAAGACAAAGAAGAAGCACGTGAAGGGCGAGGCGAAGGAACGGTTGCAGCCGAAGCCGAAGGAAGCCGAGCCCGATTCCGCCGAAGAATCCGGATGGCACGTATGCGACGCCGTATCACCCGGCGGACGCGAACAAGCCGGCGGCTCCTGCGCCTGCTCCTGCTCCGGCGACGACGCCTGCTCCAGCGGCACCGCCGGCGACGACCAACCCCAATCCGGCTCCGCCTTCGGCTTAGGCCTTATCGGGCAGAGCAAGGGAACACCGCAACGCGAGGGCTTCGGCTCTCGCGTTGTGCTTTTATGCGCCGGCTGGCGCGGGTATGCTGGAGATCTATGAAAGAGTTTTATGTTGCGGATGCGGTGAAGTTCGACAATGAGTTTGTGACCTCGTACTTTGCGCTGTCGTCGATGCAGGTGCGGGAGCGCAAGCAGGGTGGGCAGTATCTGGCGCTGACGCTGAGCGATAAGACGGGCTCGCTCGAGGCGCGGATGTGGGATGAGTTCGCGGAGGCGCTGGCGAGCTGCGGCGAGGGCTGCTATGTGAAGGCGCAGGGGCAGATCTCGAAGTACCAGGGGAAGTATCAGATCACGCTGCAGAAGCTGCGGTTCGCGGCGGAGTCGGAGATCGACCCGGCGGATTACCTGCCGGCGACGCGGTTCGACGTGGACGAGATGTGGGCGGAGCTGCGCGGGTATGTGACGGCGTTCCGCAATGAGGATCTGAAGCGGCTGGTGTTTTCGTTCCTGGACGACGCGGAGATTGGGGCGGCGTTTCGTCAGGCTCCGGCGGCGAAGATGCTGCATCATGCGTGGCTGGGCGGGCTGCTGGAGCATGTGTTGCTGCTGGTGCGGGTGTGCCTGGCGACGGCTCCGTTTTATCCCGAGGTCGATGCCGGACCTGCTGGTGACGGGAGCGATCCTGCATGACATTGGCAAGACGCGCGAGCTGGCGTGGAAGAACAGCTTCTCGTACACGATCGAGGGGCAGATGATCGGGCACATCTCGATTGCGCAGGGGATGCTGCGGGAGAAGGTGCTGACGCTGGCGGGGTTCCCGGAGAAGCTGCGGGTGCTGGTGGAGCATATGATCCTGAGCCACCACGGGCGGTATGAGTTCGGCTCGCCGAAGCTGCCGATGACGCCGGAGGCGGTGCTGCTGAGCGCGCTGGACGATCTCGAGGCGAAGATGCAGAACATGCGCGGGGAGTTCGGCAAGGAGCTGGCGAACGGTAAGAGCGGCGCGGGGATGACGGAGTGGGTGCGGAGCATGGAACGGCCGCTGCTGAACTCGCAGGCGTATTTGAAGGGGGAGTAGGCGCTGCGGCGTTGCGCTCGGTGGGGAGCGCGGCGGCGTGGGGAGTGCGCGACGGCGGTAGGTGGTGCGGACGGGGTCCTTCGCTGCGCTCAGGATGACAGCAGAAACAAACAACGGCGGTCTCGCTGCGCTCGATACCACCCTGCCGCACGATGAAAGGCGTCGAGGATGGGGCACCCATTTGGTAGGTGGAGGACGACCGCAGTCAGGACAACGGCAGAAACATAAAAAGGAGGCAGAGCATGGTGCTCTGCCTCCTCCACCCAAAACTGGATGCTGTTGCGGCGTGCTTAGCCGAGCTTCTGGATCTTCTCGCGAAGAGCCTTGGCGGCGGTGGCAGGGCAGGCAGCGCCGTAGATGGCGGCGCCGGCAACGGCGATGGTCGCGCCGGCGGCTTCAACAGCACCGATGCGGTCGAGGTTGATGCCACCGGCAACCGAGAAGGCGACGTCGGCGGTGCGGCCAGCCTCGAGGAGGGTCTCGATGGTGTAGCCAGCCTGCGCCTGCTCGTCGAGGCCAGCGTGCAGCTCAACCCAGCTGACGCCGAGGGCCTTCAGCTCCTTGAGACGGGTGACCTTGTCGGCAACGCCGATCATGTCGGCCACGACGGCCTTGTTGTGCGCCTTGCCAGCCTTGACGGCGCCCGCGATGGTGCTGTCGGCGGCCGAGGCGAGAACGGTCATGATGTCGGCGCCTGCCTTGAAGGCGAGGTCGGCTTCGAGCTCACCGGCGTCCATGGTCTTCATGTCGGCGAAGACGAGCTTGTTGGGGTAGGCAGCCTTCACGTTGGTGACGACGCTGAGGCCCTGCTGCTTGATCAGCGGGGTGCCGAGCTCGATGACGTCGACGTACTCGGCGACCTTGGTGAGCAGGGTGAGAGCGTCGGCGGTGGAAAGAAGATCGATGGCAACTTGCAGCTTCATGGTGTTCTCCGTTTTGGTGCTGGGTTCTGATTGCTGACAAAGGTCAGCCGTTGAAGACGCGGCTGACGTAACTGTTTGCCGATGGTCTGGCAAAGAGATCCTGGTGCCGTGTCGAGGCGTTACTCGAGGTTGGCGTGGCGCTTCCAGAGCTGCTCGGCGCTTTCGCCGCGCTCGCGCCACATGCTTTGGAACATGGCGTCGGTGAGCAGGAGGACGCTTTGCTCGAAGAGCGCGCCGGCGTACTGCTCGGAGCTTGGTGCCACCGTGATCCTGCTTGGTGGCGGCGGGGATGACGACGAGGCCTTGCGCGAGGACGCCGAGCTTGGACTCGGGCGCGGTGGTGAGCGCGAGGACGTCGGCGCCGGCCTTGCGCGCGACCTCGGCGGCGTGGACCGCGCCGGCGGTGGTGCCGGAGCCCGAGGCGACGATGAGGAGGTCGCCCTGAGCGATGGCCGGAGCGGTGATCTCGCCTGCGACATGCACGGTGAGGCCGAGGTGCATGAGACGCATGGCGGCCATTCTCAGAGACAATCCGCTGCGACCTGCGCCGGTTACAAATATGCGGCGGGCGGAGAGGATCATGCGCTGCGCGACGGCGACCTCGGCTTCGTTGACGGCGGAGAGGGTGGAGTCAAGCTCCTTGAGGATCATGGTCCGGTGCGGCGTGTAGCTCTCGAGGAGGGCGCGGTTCGCTGACATAACAGTCTCAGGATGGCATCGCGCGGGAGGCCGATCAAACAGGAAATATTGATTGGTTGATAGGTTTTGTCTATCGGTGTAACGGTTTTGTCATGTTGCTTCGAGAAGCACAGCAATCGCTACGGGGCGGTTGGGGTGAGCTTGGGGGGGGTGGGCGGGAGGAGCTCCTCGTGGGCGGCGAGCATGGCGCGGATGGAGGCGACCAGGTCGGGGGCGTGGGCCATCTCCATCAGGGCGTGCACGGCGGCGGGCAGGGGATCGCTCTTGACGGTGACGAAGCCGACGTTGACCTGCTCGTTGGGCTTGGCGATGGCGATGGCGCGGAGGGCGGGCGTTTTGCGTCAGCGTGCCGACGAGCGACTGGGGGAGGACGGTCGACCAGCGGCCGGAGGCGACGTGCGCGGCGAGGACGGCGGGCGAGTCGGTGTGGATGACCTTGGCGGCCTTCTCGAGCTGGAGCTCGGCGGTGCGCGGGACGGCGGAGCGCAGCAGGCAGAGGGGCAGCGCGACGACCTCGTTCCAGGAGACGCGGCGGCCGTTGCCCACCTCGGAGGTGGTGAAGAGGAACATGCGCTCGCGGTAGAGGGCGTAGACGTCGAGGCCCTCGCCGGCGGGCTGGTCGAGGTGCATGAGGGCGACGTCCATCTCGCCCTGGCGGAGGAGCTTGAGGAGGCGCTCGGGGTCGGCGGTCTCCATGGAGATCTGGAGGGCGGGGAAGCGCTCGGCGAAGGTGACGGTGAGCAGCGAGGCGAGGGCGGAGGTGGCGGGCAGCATGCCGAGGCGGAAGGGGCCCTGCATGCCGGTGTCGCGGAGCTCGGAGAGCTCCTGCTTGAGGCGGCTGCAGTCGTCCATCATCTGCTGGGCCCAGGCGAGGACGCGCTCGCCCTCGCGGGTGAAGCCTTCGAAGCGCTGGCCGCGCTTGACGATGCGGACATCCATGTCCTCTTCGAGCTGCTTGATGCCGGCGGAGAGGGTGGGCTGGGAGACGCGGCAGGCGGCGGCGGCGCGGGCGAAGTGCTTTTCCTGGTTGAGCGCCAGCAGGTACTCAAAGTTGCGGATGATCAAAACTGCTTGCTCCTACGGGGAATCGTCACCTTCCAGTTTCTCACTCTCTTGGGAGGGGCTTCATTTTGGGCTGGTTGAGGAGGTTTGCCGTCGGACGGCGGCGGTTTGGTCGCCGGGGAGTTGCTACAATTTAGGTTTGGTTCCATAGCGTTCAAGAGACTGTCGAGGAGGTCCATGCTTCGATTCAGTACAGCGGGTGAGAGCCACGGCGAGAGCCTGGTGGCGATGGTGTCGGGATTGCCGGCGGGCGTGGTCGGTCGAGCAGGCGTTTGTCGACCGCGAGCTTTGGCGGCGGCAGCAGGGGTATGGGCGCGGCGGCCGGATGCGGATCGAGCGCGACACGGCGCATATCCTGAGCGGCGTGCGGCATGGCAAGACGATCGGATCGCCGGTGGCGATGACGCTCGCGAACAACGATTGGAAGAACTGGACGGAGATTCTGCCGGTGGAGCCGGGCGATCCGGCGCTGCACAAGGCGGTCGCTTCGCCGCGGCCGGGACATGCGGATCTGGCGGGCGCGCTGAAGTACGACTTCAAGGACGCGCGCTATGTGCTGGAGCGGGCTTCGGCGCGGGAGAGCGCGGCGCGGGTGGCCTGCGGTGCGCTGGCGAAGCTGCTGCTGGCGCCGCTGGGAATCTTTGTGGGCAGCCATGTGATTCGCGTGGGCAAGGCCGAGCTGGGGCGCGATGCGGCGTGGGAGGAGATCGTCGCCGCGAATGCGAAGGACGAGATCTTCCTGAACTGCGTGGACGCTGAGGCCGAGGCGCGGATGAAGGCCGAGGTGGACGCGGTGCTGCGCACGGGCGATACCGTCGGCGGCGTCTTTGAGGTCGTGGTGCATGGGCTGGCGCCGGGCGTGGGCACGCATGTGAACTGGGATGAGCGGCTCGATGGGCTGCTGGCGCAGTCGGTGATGAGCCTGCAGGCGGTGAAGGCGGTCGAGATTGGGCGCGGCGTGACGGCGGCGGAGTCGGTTGGCTCGGCGGTGCATGACGCGATTGGATATGAGGGCGCGGACGAGCGGCGTTCACGAAGTTCTCGCGGGAGCGGAATAATGCCGGCGGGATCGAGGGCGGCATCTCAAATGGTGAGGACGTCGTGGTGCGCGGGTATCTGAAGCCGATCTCGACGCTGCGGCGGCCGCTGGGCTCGGTGAGCTTCGAGACGCGGGAGCCGGTGAAGGCGGCGTACGAACGCAGCGACGTGTGTGTGGTTCCGGCGGCGGGCGTAGCGGCGGAGGCGATGGTGGCTCTGACCGTGGCGCGGCTGCTGCTGGAGAAGTTCGGCGGCGACTCGCTGCGCGAGCTGGAACGGAACTATCGCGGGTACTGTGAGCAGATTCGGGCGTATTGACGGACGGATTGGCCGCCGTTATGCGTGAGAAGAACTTGAACTAAAGAGTGTGAGTAGACGACGTGAGTAAAAAACGAGCAGGAACGATTCATGAGATTGTGAAGTACCCGGATCCGGTGCTGGCCAAGCGGGGCGAGACGGTGACGGTCTTCGATGCCGCGCTGAAGCAGCTGGTGGAGGAGATGTTCGAGTCGATGTACGTGGCGCAGGGCATTGGACTGGCGGCGCCGCAGATCAACATCTCGCAGCGGATCACGGTGATCGACGTGAGCTTCAAGAAGAATCCGAAGGAGAAGATCGTACTGATCAATCCGGAGATCATCGACCGCACCGGCAAGACGGTGGAGGAGGAGGGCTGCCTGAGCCTGCCGGAGATTCGCGAGAAGGTGACGCGGGCCGAGTGGGTGAAGGTGCGGGCGCAGGATGTGACCGGCAAGTGCTTCGAGATCGAAGGCACGGAGCTGCTGGGACGGTGCATGCAGCATGAGATCGACCATCTGGACGGGATTCTGTTCATCGAACGGTTGAGCCGGCTGAAGCGGGATCTGGTGATGCGCCGGATCAGGAAGCTGCAAAAGAACGGCGAGTGGTAGGCACTTCGGCACTTCGTGCTGTCTGGACGGCTTCGCCGTGAGTGCTTCGGTGGTGCGGGCGGTGCGGGCTCCGAGTAGATTTGTGGCGTGAGTGCTTTGCGCTGCGCTCGACCGTTCCGCGGCGCTATTTCGTGCGGGACTGCTATCGGGGCGTACGTTGTGGAGACGTTGTATCCGAGCGGGCATAGAATCTCTGCAAAGAAATCTCCTCGGAGAGTAGGTTTAACGCACCGCCAACGCTCTCACCGCGAAGCGGTCCAATACCGCACGAAGTGCCGAAGCGGTCCAAGACGGCACGAAGTGCCGATGGGGAAGTGGATGAAGCTGGTTTTTTGTGGGACGCCGGAGTTTGCGGTGGGGACGCTGGAGGCGGTGCTGGCGGCGGGCCATGAGGTCGCGCTGGTGGTGACGCAGCCGGATCGCGCGGCAGGGCGCGGCATGGAGATGCAGGCGCCGCCGGTGAAGCGGACGGCGCTGGCGCACGGGATTCCCGTGGTGCAGCCGGAGAAGATCAAGAACAACGTGGAGTTTCGTGCGCAGCTGGAGGCGATTCAGCCGGATGCGATTCTGGTGGTCGCGTATGGACGGATTATTCCGCAGTGGATGCTGGAGCTGCCGCGCTACGGGAATATCAATCTGCATGGGTCGTTACTGCCGAAATACGAGGAGCCGCGCCGATTCAGTGGGCGGTGGCCAATGGCGAGTGGGTGACGGGCGTGACGACGATGCTGCTCGAGGCGGGGCTCGATACCGGGCCGATGCTGCTGGCGCAGGTGGTGCCGGTGGGGCTCGAGGAGACGGCGGCGGATGTCTTCGAGACGCTGGCGGCGACGGGCGCGGAGCTGATGGTGGCGACGCTGGCGGGGCTGGAGGCGGGGACGATTGTGCCGCAGGTGCAGGATCATGGCTGCGCGACGCTGGCTCCGATCCTGACGCGCGAGGATGGGTGGATCGATTTTGCGCGGACGGCGAAGCAGATCTATGACCGCTGGCGAGGGTTTCAGCCGTGGCCGGGAGCGCATACGATGCTGCGCGGGAAGAAGCTGATCGTGCACCGGATGCGGTTGGTGGAGGCGGCGGTTTGTCCTGAGGCGGGCGTGATTGGCGGCGAGCGCGAGCGCATGCTGGTGGGCTGCGGCGAGGGAACCGCGGTCGAGTTTGTGGAGGTTCAGATGGAAGGCAAGAAGCGGATGGCGGCGGCGGAGTTTCTGCGCGGCTTTCAGGTGGGCGGCGGGGAACGGTTGGGACGATGAAAAAGCAGGGATCAGGGCACAGGGATCAGGGATCAGGTAAGGGTCAGCAGGGCAGGCTGGGGAGCGAGGGCTCAGGCGGTGAAGAGGCCGGGGGCCTGTTCGGGGGCGGCCGGCGAGTGCGGGGCCGACGCTGTCGGCGGCGGAGTCGCTGGCGAAGCTGACGCCGGCGCGGCGGGTGGCGTTGGAGATTCTGGCGCTGGTGGGGCAGGGCAAGGGGCATAGCGATGAGCTGCTGCACTCGGCGCGGACCGAGGCGCTGTCGGCGGAGGATCGCAATCTGGCGACGGCGCTGGTGATGGGCGTGCTGCGGTGGGAGATTGCGCTGGACGCGCGGGTGCGCGGCTATCTGGAGCGGCCGGAGCAGCGGCTGGCGGAGCCGGTGACGCTGGCGCTGCGGCTGGGGGCGTTTCAGCTGCTGCATATGGACCGGATTCCGGCGCATGCGGCGTTGAGCGAGAGCGTGGAGCTGTGCCGGGCGTTCGGCGAGCCGTTTGCCGCGGGCATGGTGAATGCGGTGCTGCGCAAGGTGGCGGCGGCGCAGAAGCCGGGGACGCGGATCTTCGAGTCGATCCCGGCGTTTGCCGAGCGGCTGGCGCATCCGCGCTGGCTGGTGGAGCGCTGGGTGGCGGCGTATGGACGCGAGGCGGCGCTGAAGATCTGCGAGGCGGGACAGCGGGAGCCGGATGAGGCGGCGATGTTTGCCGAGGCCGGTGGCGACGGTGCTGCCGATCATGGATGATGGGTCGCGGCTGGTGGCGGAGCTGGCGGCTGCGGCTGTGCCGGATGCGAAGAAGATTTGGGATTGCTGCGCGGCTCCGGGTGGGAAGACGCTGGTGCTGGCGGCGCGGGAGGCCGCAGGCCGAGGTGCTGGCGACCGACGTGAGCGGGAGGCGGACGGCGCAGATGGAGGCTCGGCTGGCGCGGTATGGGTATGGCGACGCGGGTGAAGTGCGCGGTCGCGGATGCGAGCGTTGTCGAGAAGAAGGCTGACGGCGAGTTCGATCTGATTCTGTGCGATGTGCCGTGCAGTGGGACGGGGACGCTGGCGCGGAATCCGGAGATTCGGCACCGGCTGCAGGCGGAGGAGCTGACGCGGCAGGCGGCGCGGCAGCGGGCGATTCTCAGCGGCGCGTTGCAGCGGCTGGCGGTGGGAGGACGGCTGGTGTACTCGACCTGCTCGCTGGAGCCGGAGGAGAACGAGCGCGTGGTGGACGCGGTGGTTACGGGCGCGGCGTTTCGGCGGGTTCCGGTCGATGGATTGCTGGGGTCGCTGCGGGCTTCGGGGTTCTGCGCGAGGGCGTGGAGCTGGAGTCGGCGGTGCGGGATGGGGCGCTGCGGACGCTGCCGGGGGTGCATGGCTGCGATGGCTTTTATGCGGTGGTGGTGGAGCGGGTCGGGTAGCGTTTCGCGCTGCGTGGTTGTCGTCGTGGGGTAGCAAGGACAAATACGGGGGTCTCTCCACTGCGCGACGGACGGTAAAGCTGTCCGTCGCTTCGGTCGAGATGACGTGCTTTTCTTTATCCTTGCTGGTATTCGATCCTTCGAGCAGACGGCCGAGATGGGTTAGTGGTTGAGGGTGATGTGGATGGGGTCGCCCTTGGTGACGCGGCGGCCGGCGACTGGGGTCTGCGCGACGATAATGCTTGCGAGGGTGACGGGTGCCGTGGGGGGTGATCGCGCCGGGGGTGCCGGGGGTGGGACTCGGGGTGACTGGCTGCGTGGTGGGGGCGAGCGTTTCCATGCTGGCGATGTGTAGGCCGATGGCGGAGACGCGCGCGGAGGCGGTGGAGAGCGTGAGGCCGATGAGGTTCGGCATCACGTAGGCGTCGGCTGGAGTTCGTGGAGCTGGCGGTGGCGGGCTGGTTGGGATCGGTGGGGCTGTGGGTCGGCTGGTGTCCGCAGTGGTGCGGGGAGCGGTCTCGGACTCGCTGACGAGGAGGCTGATGCGGGGGCCGTCGATGCCGGCGGCGGCCGGGGTGGGGGACTGGGTGAGGACGATGCCGGGCGGGCCGGGCGCGGGGATGTAGGCGACGGTGCCGAGCTCGAGCGCGAGGCGGCGGATGTTGATGGTGGCGGCGCGCTCGGTCATGCCGATGACGTTGGGGACGGAGACGCGCTGGGCGCCGAGGCTCTCGGTGATGCGGACGGCCCACTCGCGGCGGACCTTGGAGCCGGGGCTGGGGGACTGCGAGAGGACGCGGCCGGAGGGGGTGGCGGTGGAGTAGAAGCGGTTCTCGACGTTGAGGGTGAGGCCGGCCTGGGATGGTCTGGCTGTGGCCTCCTGCGACGGTGAGGCCGGCGAGGTTGGGGACCTCGACCTCGCGGCCGTGGATGGCGAGGCGCATGGCGAGGAAGGCGGAGAGGAGCCCGACGGCGAGCATGGCCAGGGCGCCGAGCAGGATGTTGAAGAGTCGCCGCATGGTTGAGTTCAGGATACAGGGTTGGAGGCTAGCGGCGGTTGTCGGTGGCGGGCTCGGGGTGGATGAGCAGGCGGGTGACCTCGGGGGAGTCGAGTTTGAAGGCGTCCTCGAAGGCGGTGATGACGGCGTGGACGCGGGCCATGGGGAGGTCGTCGGGCATGGTGCAGTGGCAGTTGACCTGGATGCGGTGGGCGGCGGGATCGGTGGGTGGTGGGCGCTGTCGGGGGTGGGGTGCTTGTGGGCGGCGCCGAGGCGGGTGACGACGATGTCGTGGATGTCGAGGATCTCGGGGAAGGCGTGGGCGACGTGGCGGAGGCGGAGTTCGAGCTCGCGGTCGCGGTCGATGGCGACGTGGCGCTCGATGGTGGCGGGCTCGCACTCGATGTGGGTGAGGATGGAGGAGATGGCGGGGATCTCGCGGCGCATCTCGGTCTCGAGGTGCGGTGACGAGGTCGTGGGCCTTGCGCAGGGGCATGGTCTCGTCGACCTCGAGGTGCTGGTCGACGTGGAGGCGGTCGCCGAACTGCTGGACGCTGACGTCGTGGATGGCGAGTTGGAGCGGGCGGCGACGGCGCGGATGCGGTCGTGGACGCTCTCGGCGACGGAGGCGGTGGGGACGGAGTGGACGAGGACGTCGGCTCCGGGGAGGAGGCGCTGGACGGCGGCGGTGGCGGCCTGGGTGATCTGCTCGGTGCGCTGGAAGGTGAGGTTGCGGGGCATGCCGAGGGTGAGGTCGGCGAAGTAGTTGGAGCCGGAGCGGCGGGTGCGGAGGCGCTGGACGGAGAGGACGCCGGGGATGGCGGCGAGGTCGCGGATGAGGCCTGCGCGGACCTGAGCGCGGGAGGCGTTGGATTGGCCGGGGAGGTTGGCGGGGGTGGCGTCGAGGAGGGTGTCGATGGTCTGGCGCGGCGAGGCGCCAGCTGATGCGGAGGATGATGACGGCGACGATGATGCGCGGCGATGGGGTCGGCCAGCTCGAGCCGGGGAGGTGCCAGTGCTGGCCGGCGGAGGTGGCGGCGAGGCCGACGAGGACGGCGGAGGAGGACCAGATGTCGGTGCCGAAGTGGACGGCGTCGGCCTCGAGGGCCTCGCTGCGGGAGGCCTGGGCGACGCGGTGCAGGTTGCGGGAGCGGGTGAAGTCGACGGCGATGGAGAGCAGCAGGACCAGGAATGGCCAGATGGAGACGGTCGAGTGCGAGGTGGTGGCGGAAGACGATGCGGCGGATGGCCTCGGTGAGGATCCAGAGGCAGGAGGCGAGCATGAGGCCGGTCTCGACGAAGGCGGAGAGGGATCTCGATCTTGCCGTGGCCGTAGTTGTGGCTCGTCGTCGGCGGGGCGGTCGGCGACCTGGACGGAGAAGAGGGTGATGGCGGCGGCGATGAGGTCGATGCCGGAGTGGGCGGCCTCGGAGAGCATGCCGAGCGAGCCGGTGAGGATGCCGGTGACCAGCTTGAGCAGGGTGATGGCGAGGGCGGCGAGGACGGAGAAGAGAGCGGCGGTACGCTTTTCGGCGTGGGGCGGCTGCGGCGTGGAGGAATGGGAGGCTGCCGCGTGGTTCATGGAGAGATCGTACAGGGTTTGCGGATGGGAAACAGTCGCGAAATGCTGGGGTTATGCGGTGCGGAATATTTTGGGGGCGATGTGCGGGAGTGTGGCGGTGTGGGCTGATGGGGTGGTTTTGGGAGACCTTCGGGGACTTCTCTCCCCCTCCTCCATTGAAGTCCTAAAGTCTTCCAAATGGGTGGGTTAAGTCCAAAGCCGGAGTCTGGACCTTGGGGATCTCGGGAGAGGTTCGCCGAAGGGAAGGGCTGTTTGGAGGACGGATTTGTCAAGAGAGGGGCGATGGGAGGGGCACCGGTGTTTCGAACGAGAGCGAAATACAGGGGTCTCTCCACTGCGCAGCGGACGATAATGCTGTCCACTGCTTCGGTCGAGATGACGTGCTTTTCTCGGGGGAATGGTGTCGACGGGCTGGCAGAGACCTGAAACTGCCGATACACCTAGTCGCGCTCGCCGACGTGGAGGCGTGAGGTCTGGCCGGGTGGGACGACGACGCGGAAGGTGGCGACGGAGTCGGTGATGTCGACGGGCTGGGGCTGGGAGTCGATGTGGTAGTGCTTGGTGATGGGCTGGTGGACGATGTAGGTCACGGGCTCGGGGTAGGGGTTCTGGAGGACGAACTCGTGCTCGTGGACCTCGACCAGGACGTTTTTGTAGGCGCCGTTCTTGAGGACCTTCTCCCAGTGGTCGGAGTCGTTTTCGCTCTCGAGGCGGCAGATGGTGACGTCGGTGTGGCGGCGCACCTTGGGGCGCTCGGGATGGCGGGTGTCGAGGGTGACGATGCGGCAGTCCTGGTCGACGTCGATCTGCAGCGGGGGATCGATTTCGATGGTGGAGGGTGCGGTCGCGGCCGGTTGGGGCGGCGTCTGCTGCGCGGCGAGCGGGAGGGATGCGCGGTCAGGAGCAGGAAGAGCGTGAGGCGAGAGCTTGTGAGGTGCAAGGCGGCTCCGATGTTGAGGATGCCAAATTGTAACAACGGGAGTTCGTGGGGATGGTTGCGCTGGGGTGAATCGAGGGCGAGGAAGACGGTCGTTTGCTGGCGCAAACGATGCCCACCTTAGCGACGATGAAGCCGTCGCGAAGATGGGGCACCCGGTTCTCGTTTGCGGTCGTAAGAGCGAAAGACAAATACGGGGGTCTCTCCACTGCGCGACGGACGGTGAAGCTGTCCGTCGCTTCGGTCGAGATGACGTGCTTTTAGTTGATTGGTTAAGATGACGTGCTTTATTTTGGGGGCGAGACGCGCGGGAAGACGGAGGTGTCTGGAGGTGTGGTTAGGGTTTGGTGGCCTGGTAGAGGCCGGCGGTGCCGAAGGTGTAGCTGGTCCAGCGGGCGTTGGTGAAGCCGGCGTTGCTGGATGAGCTGCTTCATGCGCGGTGGGCGAGGGAAGCGCTCGACGCTGGCGGGGAGGTAGCTGTAGGCGCCGGCGTCGCCGGAGATGAGGCCGCCGAGCTTGGGAAGGATCTTTTTGAAGTAGAGGGAGTAGGCGGCGCCGGTGAGGCCCGAGGGCTGGTTGCAGTCGAGGATGCCGATCTGGCCGCCGGGGCGGAGGACGCGGTGGAGCTCGGCGAGGCCCTCCTCGTAGTTGGCGAGGTTGCGGAAGCCGAAGGCGGAGGTGACGAGGTCGACGGAGTTGTCGGCGAGCGGGAGATGGAGGGCGTCGGCCTCGATGGGGAGGATGTTGTGCGGGGCGAACTTCTGGGCGCCGCGGCGGAGCATGTTGTGGGAGAAGTCGACGGCGAGGATGGGGGCGACGTCGGGGGTGGTCGTGGGGGCCTTGGGGCGGTGCTTGAGCAGGGCGAGGGTCATGTCGCCGGTGCCGCAGCAGAGGTCGAGGACGACGGCCTCGGGACGCTGTGAGGATGGGGCGGAAGGCGCGGGCGGCGCGGGACCACCACCAGAGATCGAGGCCGACGGAGAGGACGTGGTTGAGCAGGTCGTAGCGCGGAGCGATGGTGTCGAACATCTGCTGGACGTTCGAGGCGGCGGCCTGTTCGGTGGCGGTGCCGAGGGGACGGGCGCCGGTGGAGCGCTCGTGCTCGGGAAGGGCCGGGATGCGGGGAGTCTGAGTCATGATTTGCGCTTGCTTGCTGCGGTGAGCTTGATCGTCGGCTTGGCGACGGCTAGCTTGACCTGCTTGATGGAGGGGGCCGGTTTGATGGCGGCGGGCTTGCCCGGCTTGCGGCGGGTGGTCTGGCGCATGAGGGCGAGCATCTCGTTGGCGGCGGTGAGCAGCTCGACGTCGGTGACGTCGTAGACGATCTCGGTGCTGCCGATGCCGGTGGCGAGGATGAAGGCGCGACGGCCGCTGCGGGCCTTTTTGTCGCTGTAGGTGAGGGCGACGAGGTGCTCGGGTGCGGCGGTGAAGCCGGGGAGCGGGCCGTAGCGGAGGATGAGGGCGACGATGCGGTCGGTGTCGGCGGCGCTGAGCACGCCGCGGTTGCGGGAGACGAAGGCGGCGGCGATCGAGCCCCAGGCGACGGCTTCGCCGTGGAGGAGCTGCTTGTAGCTGGTGGCGGTCTCGATGGCGTGGCCGAGGGTGTGGCCGAAGTTGAGCGTCATGCGCAGGCCGGACTCTTTTTCGTCCTTGGAGACGACCTCGGCTTTGACGCGGACGCTGGCGGCGACGACGTGGGTGAGGGCGGCGGGGTCGCCGGCGAGGATGGCGTCGGCGTTCTGCTCCATGAAGCGGAAGAGCTTGGGGTCGGCGATGATGCCGGCCTTGATGGACTCCTGCAGGCCGGCGCGGAGCTCGGCGGGCGGCAGGGTGGTGAGGGTGGAGGTGTCGGCGAGGACGGCGAGGGGGTGGTGGAAGCTGCCGATGAGGTTCTTGCCGACGGTGAGGTTGGCGCCGGTCTTGCCGCCGATGGAGGAGTCGACCTGGGCGAGCAGCGTGGTGGGGAGCTGCACGTAGCGGATGCCGCGCATGTAGATGGCGGCGAGGAAGCCGGTGAGGTCGCCGAGGACGCCGCCGCCGAGGGCGAGCAGGATGGAGTCGCGATCGGCGCCGGCGAGGGCGAGCTGGTGGGCGAGGGACTCGACGCTGGCGAGGCGCTTGTGGGTCTCGCCGGGGCGGAGGAAGAGCACGGTGGGGCGGGCGTCGGAGTGGAAGGACTCGAGGACGGTCTTGGACCAGAGGCCCCAGATCTCGGGCGCGGTGATGAGGAAGAGGCGCGGCAAGGGCGCGGAGGGCTTGATGCGCAGCAGCTTGCGCAGGCGCGGCTCGAGGGTGAGGAGGAGGTCGGCGCCGATGGTGACGTCGTAGGCGGCGGAGGGGGTGGTGACCGGGATCGACGCGGGTTTGGAGAGCTTGGGCGGCACGATAACACTATGGTATCGCATGGGTTTCGGGGTGGTGGAAAGAGTAGCATGGAGGGATGGAACGGGTTGGTTTTCTGGTTATCGGAGGCGGAATCGCTGGTCTGAGCGCGGCGATTCGTCTGGCTAAGATGGACAGCGTGCTGGTGGTGACGAAGGAAGAGCTGGCGGAGTCGAACACGGCGTATGCGCAGGGCGGGATCGCGGTGGCGATGGGCGGACGCGAGGACGTCGCCGAGCACCTGGAGGACACGGTCAACGCGGGCGACGGGTTGGTGAATCGCGACGGCCGCGGCGGTGCTGGTGGAGCAGGGGCCGCAGCGGGTGGAGGAGCTGCTGGCGTGGGGGACGGGCTTCGATCGGGCCGCGGCTGCGGACGGCGCGCAGGGCGAGTTGCTGCGGACGCGTGAGGGAGCGCATAGCCGGTCGCGGATTCTGCATGCGAATGGGGATGCGACGGGACGGGAGATCGCGGTCTCGCTGCTGCGGCATGCGCGGGCGACCGAGGGCATCACGCTGATGGAGTTCGCGACCGGCGTGGACCTGGTCGTCGAGCATGTGGACGGCGAGCGGCGGGTGACGGGAGCGGTGCTGCTCGATCGCGAGGGGAAGCTGTTTCAGGTGAAGGCGCGGGCGGTGCTGATCGCCAGCGGCGGCGCGGGACAGGTGTACAGCGATACGACGAATCCGGCGGTGGCGACCGGCGACGGGATCGCGATGGCGTACCGGGCGGGCGCGGCGCTGAGCGACATGGAGTTTTATCAGTTCCACCCGACGGCGTTTGCGATGAAGGGAGCGCCGCGCTTTCTGCTGAGCGAGGCGCTGCGGGGCGAGGGCGCGTGGCTGGTGAATGCCAAGGGCGAGCGGTTCATGGAGCGGTATCATCCGCTGCTGGAGCTGGCTCCGCGGGATGTGGTGGCGCGGGCGATCACGCGCGAGGGGCTGAATGGGCCGGTGTATCTGGACATGCGGCATGTGGCGGAGAAGACGGATCTGAAGGCGCGGTTTCCGGGGATCTCGAAGTTTCTGGCGGGGTATGGGCTGGAGCTGGGGAGGGACCAGATTCCGGTGCGGCCGGCGGCGCACTACTTGATGGGCGGGATCCGGACGGATGTGGATGGGCGGACGTTCGCTGCCGGGGCTGTATGCGGCGGGTGAGGCGGCGTGCACGGGAGTGCATGGAGCGAACCGGCTGGCGAGCAACTCGCTGCTGGAGGGGCTGGTGTTTGGGGCGCTCGCGGCCGAGGCGATGGTGCAGGGATCAGAGATTGAGGATGAGGGATCAGAGGACGGTTGGGAGCCGCGGGATGCGGTGCCGAAGGCGCCTGCGGTGAAGGTGGACGCGGCGGCGATCGAGCGGTGGATTACGGAGCTGCGGTCGGTGATGTGGAAGGATGCCGGGCTGCTGCGCGATGCGGCGGGGCTGAAGCGGGCGCAGGCGAAGCTGGAAGGGATGATGGGAGAGATTCCGCGGGGCTTCTCGCGCCGGGCGGTGGAGGCGAGGAATCTGTTCCTGCTCGCGGGCGTGATTGTGACCTCGGCGGCGGGGCGCGAGGAGAGCCGCGGAGCGCACTATCGCAATGATTTTCCCAAGAAGGGGAAGGCGGCGCGGCACTCGGTGATGGAGAAGGGGAAGCTGCGGTTCGAGGCTTAGGAGTGCGTGTCCGGTGTCTTCGCGTGGAGACACCGGACACGCGCAAGCTGCGACTAAAAGGCCATCAGAAGGAAGGGAACGACGATGCCGGCGAGGAGCAGGCCGGTGACCATGAGCTTGCTGCGGCTATATCTGTAGGCCATAAAGATGCCGCTGAGGGTGGAGGAGGCGAGGCCGATCGCGACCAGCACGAAGAAGATCTTCATGGGAAGATGGGTGGGCTTGGGGGGCTCGGGGGCCTTGGCGGGCTGGACGTCGGGCTTGGTGGTGGGAAGCGGCTTGCGGACGGGAACGACGGTGGTCTGTTTCTTGTGTAACTGCGCGAGCGTGACGATCCAGGCGGCTGGTTTGTAGGTGCGGCCGGGGGTGGTTTCGTGCAGGTTCAGGCTCTGCAGGGCGCCGGTGAAGGCGAAGAAGAGGAGCGCTGGAGCGATGAAGACTCCGAGGTAAAGATGGAGTTGGCGCACGAGTTTGAGCGTCGAAGACGGGTGGGCATGGTTTTGCGCAAGTCTAGCGGGAAGTGATGACGGGAAGAAGAATTATGATCTTTGCTGCCGATAAGCGCTCGATGCGGTTCTTCCAGAGGTTGATCGAGACGGTTCCTTACCCTGTGGTTCGCACGTTGCTGTCGGTCTCGCAGGAGATGCTGCGTTGATTGGGGATGCTGTTGCTGGCCGGAGGCGCTCGCTGCATGGCGCAGACGACCAACACGGCGGCGCCGGACACGGCGAAGGCGGCCAAGGGATTCTTCAGGCGGTGGCGGATTACTATCGCGAGGACTGGAGGCCGGCACCGGCTGCTCGGCTTCGCGCGTCTGCTCCTGCTGCCTGCGCGGCGAGGGCTGCCTTCACCGCTCGATTCGCCACCGTTTCCGAATGCGGACTGGTCGTATGGAGGTTCGCCGGTGATCGGGGAGCCGGATACGAACAGCTATCCGCTGATGACCGCGTGGCGTGGCGCCGATGGGGTCGCGAAGAGCCGCACGAAGCTGTATGGCTGGGTGGAGCCGACGGTGAATGTCAGCACCTCCTCGCGGAGCAATGCGCCGACGGTGGACGATCTGTATCCGAACCGGCTGGAGATGAACCAGTTTGTGGTGTATCTGGAGCGGCTGCCGGATTCGGTGCAGCGCGAGCATGTGGACTGGGGCTATCACCTGACGTCGTTGTTCGGAACGGACTATCGGTTCACGACCGACCTGGGATATTTCAGTAGCCAGTTGATCGTGCACAACCGGCAGTATGGCTTCGATCCGTCGCTGGAGTACCTGGATATCTATGTGCCGCGCGTGGGGCAGGGGATGAATATTCGTATCGGGCGCTTCATCTCGATCCCCGGCATCGAGGCGCAGTTGACGCCGTATAACTACATGTTCAGCCACTCGCTGCTGTACTCGGTCGATCCGTTTACGGATACCGGTGTGCTGGCGACGATGAAGCTGACCGATCAGTGGCTGTTACAGATGGGAGTGACTGCGGGACACGACGTGGCTCCGTGGTCGAGCGATGCGAAGGCCTCGGGCGACCTGTGTTTGAACTACACGACGGCCTCGGTGAACGATAACTTCTATGTCTGCGCCAACGGCATCAACAGCGGCAAATATGCGTATAACAACGAGCAGCAGTATGACGCCACGTGGTATCACCGCTTCACGAAGACGATTCATATCGCGACCGAAGGGTACTTCATGTATCAGCGCGATGTGCCGGCCGTGGGCGGGCCGATCAAGCCGGAGGCAAATACCAATGCGGCGGTGTGTTCTGCGGGCGAGACGCGATGCACGGCTCCCGCCTATGCGGTGGTGAATTACGTGCAGAAGCAGTTATCGGCGCACGATTTTTTGTCGTTCCGCAGCGACTTTCTGAACGACAAGCGAGGGCAGCGCACGGGGTATCAGACCAAGTACTCGGAGAACACGCTGATGTGGAGCCACTGGTTCGGCACGACGGTGCAGCTGCGGCCGGAGATTCGCTTCGATCGGGCGTGGGACCGCCGCGCCTACGATGACGGAAGCGCGCAGAGCCAGTTCACGGCTGCCAGCGATTTGATCTTCCACTTCTAAGTGACTTCTGAGAAGTAAGAAGCTACTTACTCGACGCGGAACCTTCCTGGGGTAAATCCGGTAAATCTCCGGAATATGGTTGTGAATTGACTTTGGCTTGTGAATCCGCAGCGATATGCGATATCGGCGAGCGATAGGTCGCCGTGCTTGAGTAACTGCTGCGCTAACTCGACACGGTGATGGGATACGAATTGGTGCGGCGTAAATCCGGTCGATTGCCGGAATAATACGGCAAAGTAGTTCGGACTGAGTCCGGCGACCTCGGCGAGAACCTCGATGGCAAGATCCTGGTCGAGCGAGCGCTGGATGTATTCGCGCACGCGGCGTTCGCGGGCGGGCCCGAGGCCGCCTGAGGGCTGCGAGGAGTCGTGGATGGTGAGGTTGTAGGTGCGCAGAAGGTGGGTTGCCAGCAGGGTGACGAGGGAGTTGGCGAAGAGCTTGCTGAGATTGCCGGTCTCGCACTCGCGATAGAGGGCGCGGCCGAGTTCTTCGATCAACGGGTCGCGGATGAGGTGGGCGGGGCGGAGTTCGAAGGCGCTCTCCTGCAGTACCTTGCGCGAGGTGTCGGCGAGGAGGTCATTGCTGAGGTAGATATGGATGAGGCTTGCGCGTCGCTGCCACAGGGTGCGGTGGGGGACGCCGGGAGGAATGATGGACACGGCGTTGCCGCTGAGTTCGCGGTGGCTGGGCGGCTTGGATCCGGTGCGCCACTCGGACTCCATGTGTGCCGGTTCCAGGCCGATGGTGACCTGCGCGCAGTCGTGCGTATGCTCGCGCCAGGTGCTGCGCGGCTGCTCGGCGGTGTAGATCCAGAAGCGATTGCCTTCGAACCAGAAGTGCTCCGAGGGGAGTGGATCTTCGGCTCCCACGAGGATGAGGCGGGAGTCGATTTGGCTGGATTTGGGATTCTTCCGGTGTTGGCCGTCGTCGGGTTTTTAGCGCCAGGCTTCATCGTTTATGTACTCTCTTTTTACATTCTAAAGAATCCATAATCCTCAGGAAGAAGCGGGAAGACCGGTGGGGCGTATTCTTCAATACTCGAAGCAGTCTTGAAGTCGCTTTGATGCAAGGCTTCAGGCCAGGAGACATACGATGAGTATCGAGACCGCAGCATCTCTGATTCCTACCCAGCAGCTTACGCAGGATATCCAGATCTTCGAATACAGCAAGGCCGCCAATCCGATTGAGTCGGGCTCGATTCCGCGGATTCCGATTGCGATCTTTTCGGCGGATCTTTATGCGACCGGCGAGAGCCGCATTGTGCCGCTGGACCTGAGCGCCGATCTGCGCACGACGTATGCTGCGACCGGACCGAGCCTGCTGGCGAGCTTTGTCCGCATCAATGCGGGCGAGCGTGTGACGACTGCTCCCAATGCGAGCAGCGAGTTCTATTTTGTGATTCGCGGCAAGGGCCACTCGGAGATCGCGCAGGGCTCGATCGAATGGAAGGCCGGCGACTTCATCGTGCTCCCTGCGGTGGAGGCGATTCACTTCGCGGCGGAGGATACGGCGTTCTACAAGGTGGATGACTCGCCGCTGTTTGCCTACCTGGGCGCGCGGCGTGGAGAGGCTCGCTTTCAGCCGACCGTGTACACGCGCGAGGCGGTGTACGCGGAGCTCGAGGCGGCCAAGAATGATCCGGAGGCGTCGACGCGCAGCCGCATCAGCGTGCTGCTGGCCAACAAGAAGTTCGAGCAGACGATGACCATCACGCACACGCTGTGGACGATGTTTGGAACGATTGCGCCGGGCACGCGTCAGCTGCCGCACCGCCATCAGTCGGTCGCGCTGGACTATCGTGGTGGACGCGCAGCCGGGCGTGTACACGCTGCTGGGACCGGAGCTCAACGAGGACGGTACGATCAAGGACGCGGTTCGCGTGGATTGGGTGAAGGGATCGGCGTTCGTGACGCCTCCCGGCTACTGGCATGAGCATGTCAACGAGTCCGACTGCGGATGCGTTCGTGATGCCGATTCAGGATGCTGGTCTGCACACCTATCTGCGCACGCTGGACATCCAGTTCTACCAGGAAGACTAAGCGCGTAATCACGATGCAATGGTTGTGCACTAGACTCGCTGGAGGTCTGATGAGGGATCATCTACATCGGTCTTCAGCGAGTCGATTTGTTCCAAGGAGACATCTATATAGTCATGCCAAACACGACATTCGATAAAGGTACGACACGCATTGGTTTCATCGGTCTGGGGCTTATGGGCAGCCGGCTCGCGCGGCGCCTGCATACGCAGGGCTGGAAGGTTGGGGTGTGGAATCGGAACCCTGAGCCGGCACAGGCGCTGAGCGAGGAAGGGCTCAAGGCGGCTGCATCCATTGCGGAGCTGGCGGCGGAGTCGGATGTGCTGCTCTCCTGTCTGGCGAATGACGCGGCGGTGGAGGCGGTGTACCTCGGCGAGGGCGGTGTGCTTCGCGTCGGCCAAGCCGAATACGATTGTGATCGAGATGAGCACAATCTCGGCGGAGCTGTCGGTGCGTCTGCATGCGGAGGCGGTCAAGCGCGGCGTGCAGGTGCTGGATGTGCCGATCTCGGGTTCGACCCCGGCCGTCGATGCGGGAACGATCACGCTGCTGGCCGGTGGCGAGCAGAAGACCTTTGATCGCTGCGTGCCTATCTTCGAGTCGCTGGCGAAGCAGTGGTTCCTGATGGGACCTGGCTCCTCGGGCGTACGCATGAAGCTGGTGGTCAATCTGCTGCTGGGTGCGAATATGCACGCGATTGCGGAGGCGATCTCGTTCGGCGAGCATCTGCGCCTGGAGCGCGGGGTGTTGCTGGATGTGCTTTCGAAGACCGCGGTGATCGCTCCGGCGATGGTCGGGAAGTTTCAGAAGATCAAGGAGAACGACTACGCGCCGCAGTTCCCGCTGCGCCTGATGACCAAGGACATGAACCTGGTGGGCGATGCGGCGCGTGCTGCTGGCGCGGAGTTGCCGGTGGCGGGCGTGGTGCAAGCGACGCTGAACGCGGCGCTTCCTGCGAGTGGCGATCTCGATCTGTCGGCGATCACGCCGTTCATCGCGGCGTTGAAGAAGAGCTAGTCGGCGCGACAGAAATAGTTGGCCAGATCCTGGCCGGTTGGCTGCTCCGTGTGAGAGCCGACCGGCCAGGGTTACTTTTTGGGTGTGGCTTTGCGAGGGTGCGGAGAGCGGGCGAGCTCATTGGCGGGAAGTTGTAGATGTGTTTGCGCAGGAGTTCGCCGGCGAGGCTGCCGTCGCCCGCCTCGAGAGCGTCGATGATCTTCCAGTGCGCCTCCTGCACGGTGAGTAGATCGATGTTGCCGCGCGCCAGCCGGAGTTGGAGCCGGACCTCGAAGGCGAGTGAGTTCCAGGTGCGCAGGAGGATGCGGTTCCCGGAGCCTTCTACGATCAAGCGATGAAAGTGGATGTCGTGGCGGGCGTAGTCGGCGATGTTCTTCTTGCGGGCTGCGTTGAGGATCCTGGTGGCGGCCGTTCGCAGTTCGTCGACATCGCCCTGGAAGTGCGGTGCGGCGAGTTGTCCGGCGAGATTTTCGAGTGTGGCGCGAACGACGTAGGCCTCGCGAATGTCCTGTGGGGTGACCTCGCGGACGCGGCTTCCTTTGTAGGGCTCGGTGACGACCAGTTCCAGGCCTTCGAGCTCGCAGAGGGCCTCGCGGACGGGTCCCTGGCTGGTGTTCAATTCGCGGGCGATGTGGAGTTCGACGAGGCGGGCGCCGGGCTGGAGTTCGCCGCTGGTGATCCTGCGCAGCAGATCCTGTTTGACGCGCTCTGCCATGGAATCGCGCTGCAGGGCATGGTCTTTGGTCGCCATGGACTTCGATTGTAAATAAATCTGCGACCGAAATAGGATTATAAATAATCTATAGGTCAAGCGAAGGTCCATGGCCGTCGCCCTGAACCCTTCTGCAACGACTTTCGAGGCCAAATCTCAGCCGCTCTTTCGCTTCATGAGCTGGCGCCTCCAGGGTGAGCGCGCCGAGCATGCCGTGATGCGCCTGCACGAGTTTTCAAGGATCTCCCGCGTGATGTTACGGGGAGCGTTATTGACAGAGATTGTTGCGACAGCACTCCCTCTCAGAACAGAAAGATCTCCTTCATGTGGATTGTCAAGCTTGCGTTGAATCGACCGTACACGTTTATCGTGCTGTCGATTCTGATTCTGATTATGGGGTCTCGGGTCGGTGGCGACGATGCCGACCGACATCTTCCCGAACATCGATATTCCTGTGATCACGGTGGTCTACGACTACCGCGGTCTGCAGGCGCAGGAGATGGAGCAGCGGATCACGACCTTCAATGAGTTCATCATGTCGACGGTGAACGACGTGAAGTCGATCGACTCGCAGACCATTCGCGGCTATGCGGTGCTGATGATTTACTTTCAGCCGCAGGTGCATATCGATGCCGCCATCGCGCAGGTGGGCGCGGCGGTGCAATCGATCCGCTTTCGATTTCCGCCGGGCGTGAATCCGCCGTGGGTGCTGCGCTTCAGCGCATCCACGGTGCCGATCTATCAGCTGGCGCTCTCGAGCGACACGCTCTCGCAGTCGGAGCTGTACGACTACGGCATCTTCCGCATCCGGCAGAAGATCTCGGTGGTTCCGGGCACGCTGCTCTCGGCGCCGCATGGCGGCGTGGTGCGGCAGATCATGGTGGACCTGAACCAGCAGCAGCTGCAGGCGAAGGGCCTGACGCCGATGGACATTGAGAGCGCCATGACGCAATCAGGACGTGACCATGCCCACCGGCACGATCAAGATCGGCGGCCGCGAGTACGGTTCGAGCCTGAACAACAGCCCGGTCGATGCGCTGGAGTTGAACAATGTGCCGGTCAAGGTGGTGGGCAACTCGGTCATCTTCATGCGCGACGTGGCGCATGTGCGCGATGGCTGGATGGTGCAGAACAACGTCGTGCGCGACCAATGGCAAGCCGTCGGTGCTGACCGCGATCTACCGAAGCGGCACGGTGTCGACGCTCTCGATCATCAACCAGATCAAGAACAAGATGCTGCCCGGCGGTGCAGGCGGCGGCTCCCAAGGGCATGAAGATCAAGGGGCTGTTCGACCAGTCGGTGTTCGTGCGGGCGGCGATTGAAGGCGTGATGCGCGAGGCGGTGATCGCCTCGCTGCTTGACGGCGCTGATGATCCTGGTCTTCCTGGGAAGCTGGCGCAGCACGCTGATCATTGCGATCTCGATTCCGCTGTCGATTCTGAGCTCGATCATCATCCTGAACGCGCTGGGCGAGACGCTGAATACGATGACGCTGGGCGGACTGGCGCTGGCCATCGGTATTCTGGTCGACGATGCGACGGTGACGATCGAGAACATCCATCGCCACATGGGCAAGCAGCCGCTGCATGAGGCGGTGCTCAGCGGCGCGGCGGAGATTGCGACGCCGACCTTCGTGTCGACGCTGACGATCTGTATCGTCTTCGTGTCGGTGGTGTTCCTCACCGGTCCGGCGAAGTATCTGTTTACGCCGATGGCGCTGGCCGTGGTGTTCTCGATGCTGGCCTCGTACATCCTGTCGCGTACGCTGGTGCCGACGCTGGTGAAGTATCTGCTGGCGGCGGAGGTGCATCGCGGAAGAGGGCGCATCGGATCATATCGCGAGCGGCTGGCCGCTCGTGGTTCGCGCGCTTCAACGATGGCTTCAATGCGAGGTATCTGCGCGTGCAGACCGCTTACACGGGGCTGCTGCATGGCTTCATCGAGCATCGGCGGATTGCGCTGATCGCCTGCGCCAGCGTGATGGCGACGGCGTTCGTGCTGCTGCCGTTCATCGGCCGGGACTTCTTCCCGGCGGTGGATACGGGCCAGTTCCGGTTACATGTGCGCGCTGATGCCGGGAACCCGGATCGAGGAGTCCGCGGTGCAGTTCAGCCAGGTGGAGGAGCAGATTCGCAAGGTGATTCCGGCGGATCAGCTCGACCTGTTGATCGATGACATCGGTGTTCCGCAGGATCCGATCGACTTCACCTTCGGCTTTCACCCCGAACGTTGGGCCGTTCGATGGCGAGATCCTGGTCTCGTTGAAGGAGAAGCATGCGCCCACGGAGAACTACGTCGAGGCGCTGCGCAAGGTGCTGCCGAAGGCAGTTTCCGGCGATGACCTTCTACTTCGAGCCGGCCGACATGGTCACGCAGATTCTCGACTTCGGTGTGACCGCGCCGATCGATGTGCAGGTGCAGGGAACGGATGCCGAATAACTTCGAGATCGCGCGCGATCTGCGCACGAAGATCTCCGCAGATTGCCGGCGCTGTCGATGTTCATCTGCAGCAGGTGATGGACAGTCCCGACGGTGCAGATCGATGTCGATCGCACGCGTGCGGCGCAGTTTGGCCTGACGCAGCAGGATGTGGCGAACAGCCTGTTCGTCTCGATGGCCTCGGGCTATGCGGTCGCGCCGAACTTCTGGGTCGATCCGGCGATGAACCTGACGTACACGGTCACGGCGCAGACGCCGCAGTATCGTCTGGACTCGCTGAACATGTTGAAGAACACGCCGATTCCCATCAAGACGATGCCGAATCGAGACCGAGCTGCTGGGCAACATGGCGACGTTTACGCCGTCGTATGAGCCGATGGTGATCAACCATCACAACGTGCAGCGGGTCTACGACGTGCTGCTGAACACGCAGGCGACCGATCTTGGCTCGATCGCGAAGAAGGTGCAGAAGGTGGTCGATGAGGAGCAGAAGAAGCTTGCTCCCGGCAATCACATCGAGGTGCGCGGTCAGGTGGAGAGCATGAATGAGGCGTTCGCGCGGCTCGGCATCGGGCTGGTGTTCGCGGCGGTGCTGGTCTACCTGCTGATGGTGGTGAACTATCAGAGCTGGCTCGATCCGTTCATCATCATTTGTGCCCTTCCCGGTGCCTTTTGCGGTATCGTGTGGGCGCTGTTCCTCACGCAGATCGACCTTCAACGTGCCCAGCTTGATGGGCGCGATCATGTCGATCGGCGTGGCGACGGCAAACTCGATTCTGCTGGTGACCTTTGCCAAGGAGGAGAGCGCACGCGGTCTGTCGGCCTTCGAGGCCGCGATCTCGGCGGGCTCGACGCGACTGCGGCCGATCATCATGACGGCCTTCGCGATGATCGTCGGCATGCTGCCGATGGCGCTCGGCATGGGCGAGGGCGGAGAGCAGAACGCTCCGCTCGCACGCGCCGTCATCGGCGGTCTGTCGATGGCCACCTTTGCAACCCTATTCTTCGTACCTCTGATGTATAGCCTCGTCCACGGAAGACGCGAAGGCAGCGAACAGGAGAACGCGTAATGACGTCCGCATCTACACACAATCACTCGGCCCCCAAGACGACCGCCCGCATCGCTCGGTGGCGTCGCTGTGCTCATCGTGCTTCTGGCGATCGGCATTATTCCCCGCGTGCTGCGTGACGCGTGAAGCGCACGACGTCGTGCAGGCCAGCACCGTGCTGCTCCGAGGTGACGATCGTGCATCCGGAGATGGCTCCGGCACAGACCTCGCTGTCGCTGCCGGGGAACCTGCAGCCGATGTATAGCGCGTCGGTCTATGCGCGCACGAATGGCTATATCGAGAAGCGCTTTGTCGATATCGGATCGCATGTGAAGGCGGGGCAGTTGCTCGCGATCATCGCGACGCCGGAGATCGATCAGCAGCTGAACCAGGCACGCGCGGATGTGGTGCAGGCCGCGGCGGTGGTGCTGCAGACGAAGGCGGCGCTGCAGCAGGCGCAGGCGAATCTCGATATCGCGCGCATCACGCGCGATCGCTATGCTCCGCTGATCGACAAGCACGCGGTGACGCAGCAGTCGCTGGATGAAGCGAACGAGGCGTTGAACGCGCGCACGGCGGATGTCTCGGCGGCGAATGCGAACATCGCGGTCGCGGAGGCGAGCTTGAAGTCGCGGCAGGCGAATGTCGCACGACTCGAGCAGATGCAGGGATTCGAGCGCGTCGTTGCTCCCTTCGAAGGCGTGGTCACGGCTCGCAATGTGGAGCAGGGCGACCTCGTCAACGATGGCAGCGGCGGCGGTGCGCACAGCCTCTTCGATGTCGCGCAGAGCGATGTGCTGCGCGTGCAGGTCGAGGTTCCGCAGTCGTCGGCGCTGAGCATCCAGGACGGACAGGAGGCCACGGTCACGGTGTCGGAGCGGCCCGGCCGCCAGTATGTTGCGAAGGTGACGCGCAGTGCGCAGTCGGTGGATCTGGCGGCGCGCACGATGCTGACCGAGGTGCAGGTGGATAATCACGATGGCTCGCTCGTTCCGGGCATGTATGGGCAGATTAAGTTCGAGGTGAAGGCGACCGAGCCTTCGGTGGTCATTCCGTCCACGGCGCTGGTGATCGATAAGAACGGCATGCATGTGGTGACGGTGTCGGCCGATAACCGCGTGCACTTTGTTCCTGTCGACATCGGTCAGGACATGGGCGATCAGGTTGAGATCTCGCAGGGGCTGCATGGTGGAGAGACGCTGGTCAGCAATCCGAGCGATCTGCTGAGTGAGGGACAGAAGGTGTCCATTGCTCAGTAAATCGCGTGTGTCCAGCAATGTAACGCGCAGAGTTACGAAACTGCGCGTTGCGCGTCCTCGGCAAGATCGGAGCAACATGATGAACAGACTTCTCCCCCTATCGGCTGGTGCGGCGACGCTGTTGCTGGCCGGCTGCATGGTGGGTCCACAGTACAAGCGGCCCGACGCGATCACCGCGCCAACGTTCAAGGAGGCGCCCACCGATCAGGCGGCAAACGATGGATGGAAGCCGGGACAGCCCAGCGATCAGAAGCTGAAGGGCAACTGGTGGAGCATGTACCAGGATCCGCAGCTCGATGCGCTGGAGGCGCAGGTGGATACGGCCAATCAGACGCTGAAGATTGCCGAGGCGAACTTCCGCTCCGCGCGCACGGCGATTGGCTATCGCGCGCTCGAGCGAGGCGCCGACCGTGGGCACCGGAGTGAGCGCGGACACGATGCGCGAGTCCGCGAACCAGCCGTACTTTTACTCGTACCTCGCCAACAATGGAGGCGGCAACTTCACTCTGCCGGTCGATCTGAACTACGAGATCGATCTGTGGGGACGCATTCGCCGCGGCGTGACCGCGGCGCGTGAGCAGGCGCAGGCGAGCGCGGCGGACATGGAGACGGTGCGGTTGAGTCTGCATGCCGAGCTGGCGACGGACTACTTCGGACTGCGCAGCGCCGATGGGCAGGAGAAGCTGCTCGACGACACGATCAAGGCCTACAGCGATGCGGTGCAACTGACCGAAGACCGCTTCCACGGCTGGTCTCGCGCTGCGTTCCGATGTGACCCAGGCGCAGACCCAGTTGGATCAGGCGCGGGTGCAGCGCAGCGATATGGAGGTGCAGCGGACGCAGTTCGAACACGCCATCGCGGTGCTGGTCGGCAAGCCGCCCGCGGCGATTACGCTTCCTCGGAACCCGATCAATATCGACGCGCCGCAGGTGCCGGGCATCCCCGGCGTGCTGCCGTCTGATCTGCTCGAGCGCCGCCCGGATGTCGCTGCCGCGGAGCGCCGCATGGCCGCCGCGAACGAGCAGATCGGCATTGCGCAGGCGGCGTACTATCCGACGCTGTCGCTGAGTGCGATCGTCGGGCATGCAAGGCACCTCGGCGTTGAACTGGTTCACGTGGCCGAGCCGCTTCTGGGCGGTGGGACCGTCGATGTCGGAGACGCTGTTCGATGGCGGAAGACGGCACGCCACCTCCGAGCAGACGCGGGCCGACTATGACGCCATGGTCGCCAACTACCGACAGACGGCGCTTGAGGCCTTCCAGCAGGTGGAGGACAATCTGGCGGCGCTGCGCATTCTGCAGACCGAGACCGAGCAGCAGCATCATGCGACGGCGGAGGCACTGGAGTCGCTCGATACCTTCCAGGCGCGCTATACGGGTGGTCTGGAACTCTATCTGCAGGTGATCACGTCGCAGACGATGGCGTTGCAGAACCAGCGCAATGATATCGAGCTGATGCGTCGGCAGCTCGACGCCAGCGTGCTGCTGATCAAGGCGCTCGGCGGCGGCTGGGAGCACGGCGCAGCTGCCGAAGATGTAACGGCGAACGCAACGAATCAAAGACCAGTACCAGGAACAAGAAAACTCCCGGATTACGCTCAAGCGTGATCCGGGAGTTTCTGTTTGCGAGCGGCGTCAGGCTGCGAGGAAATATTGCCCAATTTGCTTTTACCTTCGCTCGTGAGGGTCGAGGGGCTCGGTTCTCCTCCTCTTTTGTTCCCTCGCTGGATGAACCTGTCTGATGGAATCAACTCTCCGAAGTATCGTGGAAAACTCCGATATCTTGGAGCATTTTGGCTATCTGCAAAACGCATGACTATCCTTCGTGCGAAGTGTCTGTGACTCAATGCTTTACCCGTGCCGCGAGATCTAGCCTTTGGAATCCGTCTTGCTTGTACATAGGCGAATGATTACGGTCACTGCGGCGTAGAAATTAAAATGAGGGGTTATTTTTATGAGGAGCAATCGCCTGTTAGTCCTGTTGTGTGTCGCGGCAATCGTGCCGGCCGTCGCTCAGAATAAAATCGATGACCGGATGGGCCAGTCCGCGGAAGTTCTCAAGCAGATACTCTCTAGACCCGATGCTATACCTCAAGAGCTTCTCGATAAGTCGGTGTGCGTCCTCGTGTTCCCCGGCGTAAAAAAGGTTGGAGTGGGCCTAGGTGTTACCTATGGTCGCGGCGTGATCCTGTGCAGATCCGGAAACGAGATGAGCGGTCCGTGGTCGGCTCCTGCGATGTACAAACTGGATGTCGGCAGCCTAGGCGTGCAGTTAGGCAGTTCCTCGACGGACTATGTGCTTTTAGTTGAAAACAAGAAGAGCGCGATTAAAATTCTGTCAGGCAAGTTGAAGCTAGGTGCTGACGCGACCGCAGTCGCAGGCCCAACCGGTGCGAAGGCCGTCGGTGCTAACGATACGAACATCGATATCCTTACTTATTCGAGAGCAAAAGGCGGCTTGTTTGCCGGCGCTGCTTTGGGGAGCGCATCCATGCAAACCGATGATGATGCCAATAAGACGGCTTATGGAAAGGACATCACCGCAACGGAGATAGTCCGGGACGGTAAAGTAAGCGTGACGCCAGGAGGAGAGCCTTTAGTCAAAGTCCTCACAACTGCGTCGCCAATGCGCAAATCATGAAGACATAGCGCCACCTATAGTTGCATCCACGTATTCGTCATAGTTGTCAGCAGCTCTCAGTGGACAGTTGCCGTTTTCGCGCTTCGTGGAAGCGGGCGCGATAGCGAGTCGCGAGATAATTGCGTGGCCATGATTGCGGAAGCCCTCGGAGTGGCATATGCGAGATAGGCTAACGAGACGTGGAGTGCTGAAGAGCGCGTACGGAGTGCTGGCAGGAACTTCACTGAGCGGCGTGTGCGGCTGGGCTGAGGCTTCGCGTGAATGGGATGGTGCGGATGGAAAAACAGGGATGGTCGACCCGCAGAATGCAGTTAGTCCACCGGAGGTACTGAAGCGGCTGATGGCCGGAAACGCTCGCTATGCGGCGAATCAGCCCACACAAAAAGATTACTCGGCGGGTCGCGCTGCGCGGGCAGCCGTTCAATATCCAGTGGCTGCAATTTTGGGGTGTGCAGATTCACGGGTGGCGCCGGAGCTTATCTTTGACCAAGGGCCGGGGGATCTTTTTGTGGTGCGGGTGGCGGGGAACTATGTAAATGTCGATAATCTGGCGAGTCTGGAGTACTCGGTTGATGTGTTGGGCGCTCCTCTGGTGATGGTGCTTGGGCATACGAATTGCGGTGCGGTGAGTGCTGTAATCAAAAGTGCGCAGAAGAGCGAACCTCTTCCCGGCCATATTTTCATGCTTATCGATGCACTGTACCCCGGTGTCGAAGTAGCACTTCAAGAGGGTGGGGACCAGGTGCTGGGTCACGCAATCGAAGCCAATGTACGGCGTAATGTGGAGAGGCTTCGCCGGGCACAACCAATCCTGGCTCAGCGGGTGACGGCGAAGAAGCTGGAGGTGGTTGGGGCTGTGTACGATCTTGCTTCGGGACGGGTGGAGTTGCTATAAGAATCGGCTGTTATTTAGGGTGGAGCGGCCGACGGCCGAGTGCGGCTCACTAAAGTTTCGTATATCCGGAATTCGTGGTTCTGATCTGAACCTGTTTCGCGGTAGCGTCGAGGACAGACTGGGCAACATAGTTTGGCCCTGATGGAAGATTGTCGAAGATAACTGCCAAGGTGACCACCGCCGAGGGTGTATCCAGATACGTGCTTACGTTATAGCCACTAATCTTTTTGGTAGCGCTATCGAACCTTAGCGTCACGCTGTCCCCTGGCAGCGCATAGTTGTGAAACGTTATCGTTACCAGTCCGCTACCGGATGGCTGGAGGGATGCATTTCCGGATTCGAGAGAACTCTGCATCGCTGCCCCATTTGGTGGTGTGTAGCGTTTGACGAGTGAAGCTACGCGCTCCATGTAGTCTTGAATCTCGTCCTTCTTGTTCTGGGCGACCTTGCCCCTTAGGCCGCGCGCATTACTTGGTGGCGGCTGGGGAGGTCCAAGCGGAGATTTCTGCACCACTCCGTCCGGACCATACTGACATTGCGATTGTTTCGTAGATTTTATATCTCCTTTGAAAATCATCTGCTGCGTTTCCGTCCAGCTGTACTGGTGCAAGGCCATCTGATTTTCTGTCACAGACTGTTTGAGCGCCGCCACTTTCTGCTGCAGTTCGGAATCTCTTCCCCCCGACTGGGAGAAAGAGAGAGGCATCGGAAAGGCAAAGCCTACGATGGCAATCAAGCTTACGGCACACTTAGTGAAAGAGATTCGTTGCATTGAAGTTCTCCTTGGATGGCCACGAATGGATGCCAGCGGAGGCCATTGTGAGGTGAGTATTGCGCCTAGTCTATCATGATAACGTGTAGCGGTGTTCCTTCGATCGGCGTGAAGAGTGCGCATGCGGACTGTATCTCCGTGGTTGGGATAGGTCTATCCTAGGATGCCGGAATGGGGCGATGCTCTAGCTGCGTGACTTTCTGAAGATTCCCAGCTTCTTCATCCTGGCCTCTAGGGTCGTGGGTCGTAATCCAAGCACATCTGCCGCGCCTCCAACGCCCCGTATTCGCCAGCCCGTGAACTCCAACATGTGACAAATGTGGTTTCGCTCCACATCCTCAATCTTGGTCGTTAGAGAAGAGGCCGTGGTAGCAGGTCCTTTCTGGTAGTTCGGCTTCAAACACCTTGCCCGGATGAATGATTAAATTTCGTTCGATCACATTGCGGAGTTCTCGCACGTTTCCAGGCCAGGAATAATTTTGCAAATCCTTCATCGTCGTTGCTCGTACGGCCTCAATATCGCGGCCCATCCGGCCGCCCAGCTCGCGCAGAAAGTGCCACGCTAACATCGGAATGTCTTCGCGGCGTTCGCGAAGTGGAGGAACACGGATGGGAAATACGTTGAGACGATAGTACAAATCGTCCCGAAACCGGGCTTCCTTCACCGCTCCCTCGAGATCACGGCTGGTCGCCGCGATCAGGCGCACGTCCACACGAATCGTTTTTGTACTGCCGAGCCTTTCGAATTCACCTTCCTGGAGAACACGCAACAACTTGGACTGCAACTCGAGCGGCAGTTCGCCAATCTCGTCAAGAAATATCGTGGATCGGTCCGCCAGTTCGAACCGTCCGATCTCACGGGTGAGCGCTCCGGTAAAGGCTCCACGTTCGCGACCGAACAGCTCGCTTTCTACGAGTGATGCCGGAAGCGCAGCACAGTTGACATTCACCATAGGCCGAGCCTTGCGCTGGCTGCTTCTGTGAATAGCCCTGGCGATGAGTTCCTTGCCGGTTCCTGTCTCTCCCAGAAGCAGAACGGCGGCATCCGTAACGGCCACCTGCTCCACACTCATCAGAACCTGCAGCATAGCTTTGCCTTGCCCAATCACCTCAACGTGTTTCGCGTCGAGCTTTATCTCTTGTTTGAGATGAATATTCTCGCATTCCAATTGCTCTTTCATCTTCCTGATCTGCTCGTTGGCCTCCAGGAGTTGTACGCCGATGTCGATGATGTACTTTTCTGAATACTTACGGTCGGTGAGATCCGTTATGGCGGCTAGAACCAAGTCTCCCCCACCGGTCTGAATAGGGGAAAGCGCGACTTCAATCTGGAATTCACAGCCGTCTTTCCGTACTCGCGTAAAGCTCCTGATCGGCGCCCATCTGCCTGGAGCATGGAGACGCGGTAAAAATCATGCGGTGCTCATCGTGCTCCTCCCGAAAGCGTTGCGCAAGAAGCATTTCGATCGGAAGCCCAACCAGTTCTTCTTCTTTGTAGCCGAACATCCTAGTTACTTGCGAATTTACCAGAGCGATCCTGCCCTCGTCATCCGCTATCACCGCCGCAGTCGGAAATGACTGCGAGGAGCATCCGAAAACGCTCGTCAGCTTCCACTCTTCTTCGTTCCTGACTGCTTCCGCAGGCGCATCGGTACGATTGAAGGCAAGGGCTTTACCAATTACATCGGCAATAATGCGTAGCCGATCATTGAACGGCTTGGACCAATCAGCCGCCCAGGGTCTGACGTGCCGAAGCAGAGGAAGCCGAATACTTGCTTTCCAATCGTGAGAGGGATGAAAATGGCAGATTGAATTTTGCCGCGAAAGATCTTTTCAACGTCCGTTGCAGCTTCTTCACAAGATTTGGATTTGCGTGCGAAATGAATTACGTCTCCATGAAAAATGTTGGCTGACATCCAGGGGATGTCCTGCTGTGCTAAGGTGCGACCAACCCGAAAGGGATCCGTGACTGCGGAATGGGTTATTTCGGAACCGCTTGGCCGTTTCGTCCCATTGCGCCAATTCGCTGTGTTCCAGTCGCAATGCAACGCAGAGGGCTTTCTGGGTTGCCTTGATCGTTTGTTCGACCTGATTGGCGGGTAAAGCGGTGAAGGATATCAACAAATCTGTGAGTAGGCGCTCGAACCGGAGCGGCTCGCTCCGTAGATATGCGGAATAGAGTGGGCGCTCATCGTGACAGATTCCTTTCGGCACCATCGGGTGCCCGATCCTTGGCTCAGTGCATCGCCAACTAGGTGGCTGGAATTGTCTGTCGTGATGTGGCTTGCTTCGCATTGCTACTGGTCGCAATACGCGGCCATCTTATCCTCATCGAGACGATGTTGTCTACTCTCTCTTCCTGATGTTATTTGAGCCTGACTCCTATTTTACGCAGCGGTGAATGGATTGCTTGCCGGTCATGAAATCTCCCAGATGCAGTGTCGGGACCCAATATATTGGGGGAGTGTCTGACGTTGTCATCCTCCGGTCATCTGTCAGTTGGCACGCAAGTGTCTTGTTCTTTAGTAGGTTCTGTCCATCAGCCGAGCTCGATTTGGACTCGTCCTTGCATCCTGCTCCAGTGTGAACGGGCAATCTAAGGGGGCGGCAGGAGCATCGCCGGTTTTGATATGGTGATAGCAATCGTTGATATCAGGTCATCCTTAGAAAAGCGTGAAGAACTGCGTCGGAGCACTCCGCTCGCTGTCGGGCCAAACAGAGGCTGAACGGGGATGCACAAGTTGCCGGCTGTACCAAGAGGTCCCCGATTCTGGCGTGCTTCGGATTGAATCCCGATGGATAGCAACGAGCGATCTGCTTCGACACATTCGGTCCGACAGCTACAAGAAAATGCTGCTGCTGATGGAGCTGGGGATAGGACCCGCCTTCGATTGAGTTCTATACGGTCTCTGCATTTCGGGGCCTTGATCTCATATACGAAACGCGTGAACGGTCTGACTGAGGGAGCCAATTCCCTGTAGCACGAAGCGTTCGGAACTCTCGACTATGTCGGCCGTTCGTCTTTCTTGGGCTATACCAAGACATAATGGATCGCCCAAGAACAGGATGCTATTGTCACGATCAGAATTGGAAGTTTCGGAAGAACAAAACCTCTGGGTTCCGGCAAAGAGGCCGAGGGGACTATTTCCGGATAGGAGTTCGTGCGCATAAATTACAGATAAGGCCAGAAGAGTTGACTCGGCACTTGCGCAATTGTAGCTATCAACAAGTAACAAGTGGATGCTCTCCATAAGATAGGAGGCATCCAGTAAGGATGGTTGTCGATTCCTCTGGTGATGATTAAGACTGGGTTCAATTCTCCGGACGGTCAGGAAGAAGTTCTCAGCGAATACTTCTGTGACCATCCGGGTTGTCCTAATGTGGCGACACGTGTGCTCGGTTGCATCGTGGCGCTTCGTCTGATGGCCATGGTTTGCGAAAACCATGCGCCCAAGCAACCAACCTAGAAGCGTAGTTTTTCTGAACGTTTTGGATCAATCTTTGAACTACCTAGTCTGGGCGCAATAAATGCCAACTGCGTTCTGGCATTTATTGCGCCGCTCCCCACCTCTCACGGCTTGCAATACGGCACTATTAAGCACGGCGGCTACCCCTTCAGACCGATATGCATCGGAAGAGCAGGGGCAAGGTGCGGTTTTCCCAATAGCGCCAGCTTCGCCTGCCGGCGCATGAGGCATTCAGCGGCCCGAACCTCGTTGCATGGAGGACTCGATGAGCGCACAAGACAATATTCAGCGGACGGTGCTTCCAATCCCGGATCAACCGCGCACGGGCCTGGTCACCTACGATGCGAAGGATCCGGAGACCAAGTACCCGACCGATCACGCCGTTGCGGCCGCCCGCCGGTGCGCCCAACGTCCTGCTCATCTTGATCGACGATGCCGGGTTTGGCTCCTCAAGCGCCTTTGGCGGCCCATGCAGCACGCCAACGGCGGAACGGCTTGCGTCCGAGGGCCTGAAATACAACCGCTTCCATACGACGGCGCTCTGCTCGCCGACGCGGCAGGCGCTGCTGACCGGACGCAACCACCATACGGTCGGGATGGGCGGGATCACCGAGATCGCCACCGGTTCGCCCGGCTATAACTCAATTCTGCCGAACACCTGCTCGCCGCTTGCCCGGACGCTCAAGCTCAATGGCTACGCGACGGCGCAGTTCGGCAAGTGCCATGAAGTTCCGGTGTGGGAGACCAGTCCGGCCGGTCCCTTCGATGCATGGCCGACCGGGGGAGGCGGATTCGAATACTTCTACGGGTTCATCGGCGGCGAGGCGAACCAATGGTATCCGTCGCTCTATGAAGGCACCACGCCGATCGAGGTGAAGAAGACGCCGGAAGAGGGCTATCACCTGATGGAAGACATGACGGACAAGGCCATCAACTGGATCGGGCAACAGAAGGCGCTCATTCCCGACAAGCCATTCTTCGTCTACTTCGCGCCGGGCGCGACGCACGCTCCGCACCATGTCCCCAAGGAATGGGCGGATAAGTACAAGGGCAAGTTCGACCAGGGGTGGGACAAGCTGCGCGAAGAGATCTTCGCCCGGCAGAAAGCGCTGGGCGTCATTCCGCAGGATTGCAAGCTCACACCGAGGCACAAGGAGATTCCGGCATGGGATGACATGCCTGCGGACGCTCAAGCCCGTGCTCATCCGCGCAGATGGAGGTCTACGCCGGGTTCATGGAGTATACCGATCACCATGTTGGCCGGCTGGTGGATTCGCTGAAAAAGCTCAATTTGCTCGACGACACGCTGATCTACTACATCATCGGCGACAATGGCGCATCTGCCGAGGGAACGCTGCAACGGCACATACAACGAGATGATCAACTTCAACGGTGCGGCCGCGCTGGAGACGCCCGAGTTCCTGATGGATCGGCTGGACAAGCTGGGCGGGCCGGAGTCTTACAACCACTATGCCGTGGGCTGGGCGCACGCCCTGGATACGCCGTACCAGTGGACCAAGCAGGTCGCCTCGCATTGGGGCGGCACGCGCAACGGAACGATCGTGCACTGGCCCAAGGGAATCACAGGAGAAGGGCGAGATTCGCACCCAGTTCCATCACGTGATCGACGTTGCGCCGACCATTCTTGAACTGGCTGGCATGCCGCAGCCGCTCTTCGTCAACGGAGTCCAGCAGCACCCGATCGAAGGCGTCAGCATGGCGTACTAGCTTCAACGATGCCAAGGCGCCGGAGCAGCATGAGACGCAGTACTTCGAGATGTTCGGCAACCGCGGCATCTATCACAAGGGCTGGACCGCGGTGACGCGACACAGGACGCCGTGGCTGCTCGTAGGCGAGGTAACTCCGGCGTTCGACGACGACAACTGGGAGCTCTACGACACCAATAAAGACTGGAGCCAGGCAAACAACCTGGCCAAGCAGATGCCCGAGAAGCTGCATGAACTGCAGCGCCTGTTGCTGATCGAGGCGGCACGGTACAACGTACTGCCGCTCGATGACCGGGGCATTGAACGGGCTAACCCAGATATAGCGGGGCGGCCGGTGCTGATCAAGGGCAACTCGCAGATTCTGTTTGGCAGTATGGGGCGTCTCTCGGAAAACTCGGTCCTCAATCTCAAGAACAAGTCGCACTCGGTGACCGCTGAGATCGTTGTACCTCACAACGGGGGCTGAGGGTGTCATCATCGCGCAAGGCGGCAATATTGGCGGCTGGAGCCTCTACGCGAAGGGCGGCAAGCTCAAATACTGTTACAACCTGCTCGGCATCCAGCAGTTCTATGCCGAATCAAGCGATGTGCTGCCTCCGGGCGAACACCAGGTACGCATGGAGTTTGCCTACGCTGGCGGCGGGCTTGGCAAGGGCGGCACGGCGTCCTTGTACGTGGATGGAAAGAAGGTCGGCGAGGGCAAGGTCGCCGCCACTGCGGCCATGATCTTCTCCGCCGATGATGGTTGCGACGTGGGAGTGGATACGGGATCGCCTGTCTCACCGGACTACGGGGCGCGCGGGAATGAGTTTTCGGGACGCGTCAAGGGCGTCCAACTCGCCATTGCCGAGGATGCTGAGAGCGTCGATCACCTCGTCTCGCCGGAGGAGGCTGTTCGCATCGCCATGGCGCGGCAGTAGCGCAGGCAACTCGGCAGTGACCACGGCTGAGAAGCCCAGAGCCGGCGAGTCGTGGTCAGCTTAGTGGCCTCACACCCGCAACAGCCGCGGGGATCGAGTCAATAGATCGTGCCGGTCATCGCTTAGCTTCGAGAGGCATCTAATGCAACCGATACAGTTCGCTGCACAATTCCTGCGCACAATATTTACTGCGAGTGGTTCTCAGGCTAGTGTTTCGCGTTCCGCCCACGAGAGCAAATGGAGAGGCTGCATGATTGCATTCTTCCTGGGGCCGCTTATTACCGCTTCCTTCGCTCAGACAACGAGTCCAACTTCGAGACCGGGAGCTCCTGCCGTGAACACCCAACTTCCAGTCAACTGGCTATATGGTGCGTATATTCCAAAGGATGCTCCTCTTGTCGCGCTGAATGGTCGGGAGCGTTTCAAGCTCTATATTCGCCAGACCTATACGACCCCTGGCATTTATATCAAGACCGGATTCTTTGCCGTACATGATCAAGTGAACAATTCGCCGTCGGCATGGGGGGATGGATTCTCTGGTTTCGCAAAACGCGTCGGCTCCAATCAAGCGACGAATATCATTCAGAATTCATTCACTTCGCTCGGTCAAGGGGCCGTTGGATGGGAGCCGCGCTACGACCGTTGCCGATGCGAAGGGGGGTGGCGGCGTTTTCGCCATGCATTCATCAGAAACTTCATCACTTATGACCGAAGTGAACAATCCATACGCCCCAATATCATGCCGTATGCAGCGGCATTTGGAGCTGGCGCAATCGGTGCAACCTGGAATCCGAATAATCCCACGATCACAGTTAAGGGATATCAGAGTGTAATCACGCAATCCTGGGTTGGAGTCGTGACAAATAGCATCGGCGAGTTTGCCCCTGACCTAAAGCGGAAGTTCAGCAAACACAAAGATTGATTGTGCAACGTCTTGTCGCGTCGGTCATCAGGTCTGCAGCGGTCAGCGCTTACGGTGCAGGGATGTTCGGCTGAGCGTCTTCTAGAGCGCGCTCTACTGCGATGCATCGGTAGTGATGGGTTTTGTTTCTGACTGGGTGCGATCGATCTCGGCGTTACGGCTGGTACGTACCCAGTCGTGGTTGGGACGCGCATTGCGCAGCAGCGATGGGATGAGCATAAGCTTCCAGGCGACGTAGAACGGGGCGATGGCCAGTGTGCCCACGTCATGCCATCCTCCCCCGCCGACGACGATCGCGGCGACGAGATGCAAAGTAACGGCGAAGGCGCCGGCTACTCCGAGGACGTGCGCGATGGGCAGAGGTGTCGAGATCGCGACGATCAGTAAGATGACGTGAAAGGACAGGGGCAGAAGCAGAAGGTCGAGGAGCGGCTCCAGCGAGCGGATCCGGCCGTGAAGTACATCACGGAAGAGCCCGGGAGCTTTCATGTACAACATGCGCAGGCGTCCACCCTCCCATCGGGAGCGCTGGGAGGTGACGCCTTTTCCGCGGATGGGCATCTCGCCGAAGACGGTGGTGTCGTTGACGAAGGAGACGCGGCGTCCGGAGCGGACCAGCGAGAGATGATATTCGACGTCTTCGACGACCGACGATGCGAGATAGGGGACGGCCTCCAATGTTTCTTTGCGCAGACCGAAGCCGTTGCCCAGAATGCCTGCGGAGAGTCCGAGATGGTCTCGGCCAAGAGGGCGCACGACGTTGAAGGCACGGAGAGCGAGGCCCAGGAGGCGCGGGCGAATCCCCTCGTTTATGTTACTGACCAGGTAACGTACCTGAACCGCGTCGGCACCGTGGCGAAGAGCGTCGGCAGCGGCCACAATGAAGTTTTTGGATACTCTGGTATCTGCGTCGAGCACGAGGGTGCAATCGTGCTCGAGGGGCTTGAGCTGGGTAAATGCGAAGTCGAGCGCGTAGCCTTTGCCGCGATGGAGGTCGTCGGTGCGTTGGAGCACGGTTGCGCCGGCGCTCTGGGCGGCAGTGGCGGTTCCGTCCGTGCAGTTGTCGGCGACGACGTAGATGTTGACGAGCATGTCGCCATGATCGGCTTGGAGGAGACCCTGGACACAGGAGGAGATGCTCAGCTCCTCGTTGTGAGCGGGAACCACGACGGCGACGGACCAGGGGATCGACTTCGCCGGAAGGGCTGGCTTCTTTTTGGGGAGTAGCGAAGCGCAGCTCAACGCGAGCAGCTCGATGGAGCCGGGCAGGGTAACCAGGGCTGCGCCGGCACCGATGACCTTCCAGCAAATGAGTAGCATCGCTTCGATCAGGGGTGAGCTTCCAGTCTGCTCCGAAAGACTTCTTCAAGGCGGTTGACGCTTTTCGCGAGCTCGTAGTGTTCCTGCACGCGGGCGCGGCCGGCTTTGCCCAGGCTTTGCCGCAGTGCGGGATTGTCCATCAGGCGGGATAGAGCCTGAGCCAGGCCGTCGATGTCGGACGGCGGCACAAGGATTCCATCAATTCCGTTGCGAATCAACTCGGGAATGCCGTTGATGGAGGTGGCGACGCAGGGAATCTCCATCGACATCGCTTCCATGAGGACGACCGGGATGCCTTCGGCGAAGCTGGCGAGGGCGAAGATATCTGCAGCCTCGTAGTATTGGCGGATGTGATCCTGATTGATTGCGCCTTTGAAGAGAATTTGATCGGCGACGCCTTTTTCGCGAACGATGCGTTCCAGTGCGTTGCGATCCGGTCCGTCTCCGATGACGTGCAGGCGAAGGTCGCGACCGGCGGCGATCAGCTGCGCTACTGCTTCAATGAGGATGCGTTGGCCTTTGGTGGATACAAGGCGTCCGACGCAGAGGATCTCGAAGGTCTGGGGCGAGGCGCGGAAGGGGCGGGCCGAGAAGTGATCGCAGTCGACGCCGAGGCGCGCAAGGTCGAACTTCTTCCAATCGTCGCTTGGGGTGAGTTTCATGAGCTGGCTTTGAGCGAAAAAGCTGATGCATGCCACGAAACGTGCCGCGGCGACCTTTTCCGCGAGGGAGTATCCGGAGACGTCGTAGAACTCGTCGGGGCCGTGCACCGTGATCGACAAGGTGATGGGAGCCATGCGGGTCAGGATGAGGGCGACGGTGGCGGCGGGGGTGGCGAAGTGCACATGGAGATGATTCAGGGATCGCTGGTGCATCCACCTGACAAGAATCGCTGCTTCGACGTAGTAGAAGAGATGGAGAAGGGTCCGCTTGGCGTCCGTTCCGCCGAGACCCAATGCTGTGCGGAGGCCAATCAGCAGACTCGAGGGGCGGCGGGTGAGCATCCACGCGATGGAGTTGAGAGCGCCGATGGCTCCGGCTGGTTTGACGAAGAAGGTAGCTGCGGCTTCCTGGCGCTCGACCGAGGTCAGGTCCTGCGAGGGGGGAGCAGCGTTGATGGAGGCGACCTCAATCTCTATGTCGCGTTCTCTCAAGGCCCGAACTTCGCGAAGAATGAACGAGTGCGAGACTGCCGGGTACTTGCTCACCAGATAGCCCATTCGCAGGGCTTGTGGAGTTTTCATAGGGATTTTGGGATCACGTTAAATCGACACATCGGCTGCTATTCAGGGTATGTCTTCGAGACTGCGTTTGGTGGTTTGGAGCTAACGCGGAAGCACAATTAGATTCCGTAAGAAGTGACGGCCTCATCCGGGTTGTTGAATACTTCAAAGACGCGGTGCATACGCACGAGCTCAAAGAGAACCCGGACAGGCTTCCTTAGCCCAGCTAGCTTAATCTCGCCTCCGGTGGCATGGGCCTGGCGAAGGCATGACACGAGGGCACCGAGTCCGCTGCTATCGATGAACTCGACGGATGAAAGATCGATCACCAGCTTGGTGTCCTGTCCCAGCAGGGGAGTTAGCGCATCTTTGAATGCTCGCGCGGTACTCGCATCCAGAATCTTTGAATCAACCTGTCCGACAAGGCAACCCTCTTTTTCAGACCTGACAATATTCATAAAAATGACTCCCAAATACTTCGATCAACGAAAAGGGAGGGCGCAGCACGAGAAAGCCTCTCCCTTTGATTCAGTAGCAAATCTGTTATGAAGAGATGCGTGGTGTAGAGCGCGAACGATATGTTCTCTACGTGGCATCTTGGGTGTTCGGGGAGAGCGTGGCCCTATGGAATTATCTTAATAAATTTGTTTAGAAAATACCCTACTGAAGTGTATCTTGTAAATCATAAAAAGAAGATCTTGTTTTTGAGTGGTGAAGTTCTGTACTCGGCGTTTTTGCCTTCGGCTCTTAGAAAGTCCACTCAGGTTACACCATTAGGATATGTCTCATTGCACTAAGGTCACAATCTTAGCGCGAGGGGCGGACTGGCGAAAAGCTCAACTAAAGCTTGCCAATTCCTTATCAGGGTGGGAGGAGATTCGGATGTCAATGGAAGGGCTACAGCTTGAACACGGGGCGCAAGTCTCTTGTCGATCAACTCTATCGTGAATATGGGAAGTCAGTTTACGGCGGCAGTAAGCTGCGGTCGTTTCGGGTCCGTTTGAAGCGGTTCAATTGGATGCTGGTGGTGAGTGGGACGAAGTTCTTGAAGCGTGCGATGGATATCGTGGTGTCATCGGTCGCACTCCTTGTACTGTCTCCGCTCTTCGTCGTTGTGGCGATCATCATCCGCGCTCAGGACGGCGGTCGGGTCCTGTTTTGGCAGACACGGATCGGTCTTTGGGGGGGCGAGTTCCAGTTTCCCAAGTTCCGATCGATGGTGCCTGACGCTGAAAAGCTGAAGTCCACGCTGCTGCACGAGAACCAGCACGGTTCAAGCATTACCTTCAAGATGAAGCAGGACCCACGCATTACTCCGTTTGGTCGGATCATTCGCAAGCTCAGCATCGACGAGCTGCCACAGCTGTGGTGTGTGCTTCGCGGGGATATGTCGCTCGTGGGTCCGAGGCCGCCTGTGCGGTACGAGGTTGCCCGGTATGCTGTTCGGGACCGCCGACGGCTCGATGTAAAGCCGGGGCTTACCTGTATCTGGCAGGTGAGCGGACGAGGCGAGCTGTCATTTGAAAAACAGGTTCGTTTGGACGAACAATATATCGACAGCCACAGTATTCTGCTCGATATTGCCTTGATGCTTAAGACCATCCCTGCGATTCTCAGCGGGCGGGGAGCGTATTGATCCATGAGGACTGGAGAGTACGACCTAGAGCAGGAGGCCAGCTATTTTTCCGCGATGCCGGCCAGAAACGCATTGCTCGCTGAGCTCGAGGGAGCGCTGTCTGAGGGCGGCATCCGTCATCGCAGGCGGGCGCACTATCGACGTTCTACTCTCCTGGCTCGTTGCCATTCGAATGACCAGCGCTCTGCGTAGATTTCTGGACGCCGCTCTCGCTCTTGCGCTGATCATACTGTTCTCCCCGATCCTGATGGGGCTAATTCTCCTGAGTAAGGTATCGGGAGGGGGGATGCAGAGGCAGCAGCGCTTGGGACGCTGGGCGACTCACTTTTACCAGTACGAGCTATACTTTCCACTGTCGTCGAGCTGGTCGTTTCTGTCTGTGTTGCATCAGGCGCCAAGCCTCTATAACATTCTTCGCGGCGAAATGTCCTTTATCGGGCCACGCCCAGTATCTCCCAATGAGACGTTGACCAAAGAGCGGACAGCGTGGAAGCGCTATGATATTCGGCCCGGCCTGCTAAGTCTGTGGTGGATTAGGAGGCGGGCGAATATAGCGTATACGAGTGAGGTCGGGCTAGATCTAGAGTACGTTGAGACGAACACGATGAAAGGGGACCTGGGGATTGCGATCCGATCGATTCCAGCGGTCTTCTTATCGGGTGCTCCGAGCAGCGCTCCTTCGGAGCTGAATTTTCTGGGAGTTCGCATCGACAATCTCACGATGATGGACGCGTCGTCCAAGATCATCCGTCTAGCCAAGGAAGATGCGGCGTCGCAGGTTTGTTTTATCAATGCTGACTGCGTCAATCTTGCGTTTGAAAACCATCTTTATTCAGAGACCTTGGCTCATGCAACGATGGTGCTGGCCGACGGTATCGGGATTCGTGTGGCGGGCTCGATTCTCAACCAAAACGTTCGTGAGAATGTGAACGGGACAGATATGCTGCCGTTTTTATGCGCGGCGGCTGAACAGGCTCAGCTAAGCCTGTATCTGCTTGGAGGGCGTCCAGGAGTTGCAGAACTGGCGGCGGAACGGATCTCAGAGAGTTATCCGGAGTTGAGAATTGCCGGCGTTCATCATGGGTACTTTTCGCCCGAGGAGCAGCCGCAGCGTGCTTGAACAGATCAAGACATCGGGCGCGGATATTTTGTTGGTGGCGCTGGGAGCACCGCGGCAAGACACGTGGATCGCGGAGCATAAGGATCGTGTTGGAGCAAAGGTGTCGATTGGCGTGGGTGGGCTTCTGGACTTCTACTCCGGGCGTATTCCGCGAGCGCCGGTGTGGATACGTGAGTTGGGTATGGAATGGGTTTATCGATTTTGCCAAGAACCGGGCCGGATGTGGCGCCGATATTTTTTGGGTAATGGTGTATTCCTTTATCGCGTAGCCCGGGAACGTATGCGCGCGCACAGCGTGCCTTCTCAAAAGGATTTCACCCTATGATTGGCGTAATCGTAGTACCTGGGCCCTCTTCGAGGATGCATGGACTTGATACGGAACGACCGGCGTCCCTGCTACCGCTTGGCGACAGGCCCGTGCTGCAACACATCATCGAGTTGTTGGCGGCGCAGGGGATTACCTCCATTGAGTTAATCGCAAATCACGCTCCGGAGCGGATCGAAGCGATGCTTGGAAATGGTGATCGCTGGGGCTGTAGTTTTCGGTATCATCTCGCAGCCCAGTCGGAGCGGCCCTACCGCTCACTGAAGATCATCTCCCAGACGAAGACAGAGCCGTGGGTGCTTGTGCATGCTGAACGGTATCCGTGCGTTGAACTAGGAACCGCCAAAGACTCAGAGACTACGCTTTATTTCGGGGATTTCCCCGTCGACTTCAATGATCACCCTAAGACGCATGCGGAACGATCGCGGATGCAGTTGGGGCGGGACGGCTGTTTTTCCAGCGGGCCCTCTGAATGATGCGTTTGTCAATCAGACGCGAGAGGAATTGTCGGCCAATCTACAGGATCTTGCGTCCAGCGGGGTGGCTAATGTAATCACAACTTCGGCTTGGATCGATGCCTCCACTCCGGCATCTTTGCTGGCAACTCAAGGTAAACTGTTGAGCCGGCAGTTGAACGACCTCATGATCAACGGGATCGAGCGGAGGCCGGGGATATGGCTTTCGCGAAATGTGGTGATCGATCCTACGGTTGAACTTACCGCGCCGCTCTACATCGGTCCGAACTGCCGTCTGAAGCGTGGGGTCAAACTCGGACCAAATACTGTGATTCATTGCGACAGTATTGTTGACGCGAACACGTCCATCGAACACTCGTTGATCACTGCCGGTAGTTATATCGGTGAGGGGTTGGAGGTAAGCAACTCGGTTGTCGATCATAATCTGCTCGTCAATGTTCGTCTTGACGCCAGCGTCGATGTTCTTGAAGGATTTCTGCTTGGAGGGCTGCAACAACAGCGGGTAGGAAGCGGGTCTGCCAGAGCTGTACAGTCCATCCTGGCTCTGCTGCTGATCCTTCTTTTCCTGCCGATCTCGCTTCTGTCTGTTCTTTACTTCGCGGTTGCGCGACGCGAGTTCTATGCCTCGATACCAATGGTTGAGACTCCGACGGAAGAGAAGCTCCTGGTCTCTTCGGGCTATTCTCTTGCGGGACTTGGAGCGGATGCCTGGAGCAGAGGTCGCGTGGCAGGCTGGGACGCTTTCCTGAGACAGTTTCTGCCGGGGTTGTTCTCGGTGCTCTCCGGACGGCTGAGCCTTGTGGGTATGCCTCCGAGAGACCTGAAGAGCATCGAATCTCTGCCCGTGGAGTGGCGGGCCTTGTATCTTGAGGGGCGGTCGGGACTTATCTCTGAGGCTAGTCTGACTGCGGGGGATACGAACGACGAGATGCAGCTTTATCTTGCTGACGCGTACTACTCCGTGAAGCGGAACTGGTCGCACGATCTCAAGCTTGCGCTTCAGTACATGCTCCGGCTAATTCTTCCAGAACAGAGATAGGATTGCGCCAATAGCATTGCAGGGTGGGTTGCTCTAACTCTGGTGCAGGGCTACCTTCTTTTTGAGAAGAAGGCAGTTTTTCCCAGCTTGGTAGTCCATTTCGATCGAGTCGACAAGCTGCCGTACGATTTGTAGGCCGTGCCCGCGTATGGTCCACTCGCTTGGTTCTTCGAGTGATTGCGGCTCGCCGAACAGGCGGTAGCGCTGTTCGGCGGGGAAGGGAGGAGCTTCATCTCGCAGATCGATCTGGACATCCGTGCCGCAGATCTGGATGTCTGCCTCAATGCCTTTATCCACCGCGCCATTGTAGCCGTGTTCAATGGAGTTATTGACAATCTCGGAGACTGCAAGCGCGAGGGAATCGATATCCGACTGCTCCACCTGAAGGTGGCTAAGGACACCGGAGAGTGCTGCCCTGATGAGCCGGACATACTCCAGGCGGCTATCGATCCGCAACGTAATCGAAAATGTACTTCGATCTAACAAGAAAGGCTCCTTTAGGCGAGTGATGCGCTCATGACCATGGCTAATCCGATGTCGCTATTTACTATCAATAATCAACATGGAAATGTCATCTGGAAAATCCCGTCCCTGGCTCCAACCTTCTAGCTCCGCTCTCACTGATTGAAGGACTTCTTTTATTGTCGATCCAGCTGTACGCGCCAGGAGTTGCTGCAACTGCTCGAGAGAATATGGGACGCCGGCAGGATTCAGGCACTCCAGGCATCCGTCGGAATAGAGCACCAGACGTTCTCCTTGAGAGAGCTTGATCGTCGTTTCCTCGTAGGTCATTTCGGGCCACAGGCCGACTGGAAATCCCCCATCGCCCACCGTCCTCACTGTTTTATCGGTGCCAATCAAAAGCGGGCTTGGGTGCCCTGCCTGACAGAAACGGATCTCTCGGGTTACGGTGTCGAGTACGCCGTAGATCATGGTGAAATATCCATCGCCTTGGGGCTGAAAACGGCGATTCAGCTCGTTGATGACATCGACTGGCGGCACGATACGTTTGAGCTCAAGCTGCGGATCGAAGCGAACCATCGGACTGCCGGGCTGTGGAGAGAGGAGCTGATTGAGAGTTACCGACAGGAGTGCAGAGGGGATGCCGTGACCCGCCACGTCAAGGTGATAAAAGATCAGGTAACGCTCCTGCATCATGAAGTAGTTCAGGTTGTCGCCTGCCAAAAAGTTGCTTGGTAGAACGAGCCAGTCGAGACAGAAGGAGGGATGGATATTCGAAACTGTTGGCAGCAGGCTCAACTGCAGGGCCGAAGCGGTTTGCAGTTCAGATTGAATGGAGCGATATGCTAGCCCAAGTTTCTCGTTGAGGCTGTTCAGATTTGCATTCTGTTCCGCGAGCTTGCGCTGGAGGTTCAAGATTCGTTCGGCTGCTCGCAGCCTTACTGGCAGGAGAGCTGCGTCGAATGGCATGGTAACGACGTCGTCCGCTCCGGAGTCCATGTCAATAACGAGATCCAACTCTCTATCTTTCGAGGTGTAGAGAATGATGTAACGGTAGGTCGGATCGGGACTTTGACGGATGCGAGCGCATAGTTCCAGGCCGTCAAGCACAGGTAGAACCCAGTTGCTGAGGACGATATCAAACTCTAAGTGGGTGAGCAGCTGCCAGGCTTCGGCGCCGCTACCCGCTGTAACAACCTGATGGCCCCAGTCTTGCAGCGAGGTGCGCAGCAGAGACTGTGTGGTGCGATCATCGTCAACTACAAGAATATTCACGCAGGTTCACCATAATCGATACAACTGCAGGACTGCATTCGGTCGGCGCAAAAAAAGTATGCGGGGCTACCGATGGTCGAGGTCTAGGAGGTTGAGGAACGCTTTTGTAGCAAAGTGTATCAGGTCTGGTTTCGAAGCAAACTCAGTGGTTATGGTTGGGTTGCGTTCCAGGAGAAGACGGTTACGGAGAAGGGCGGCAGGGAGTACGCTGCTGCGGGCGAGAAGCCGGTAAGCGTCGTATTGGTGGTGTTGACGAGGCCGCTGTTCTCATTGGTATCTGTGAGGTTGGTGGAGGTCAACACTCCAACTGCCACGGTGCCGAATGGGGCATTGGTGCCGGAGAAGGTGACCGGAAGAGCTGTGGTTCTGCTGAGGTTGATCAGGACGAGGCTTCTGTTGTTGGCTCCATCGGTGAAGGCGAAGGCTTGGAGTTCATGCGCATTCAATTGAACCGCGTCGGTGGAGTCGTTGGTACTGAGTGGCTGGTTCCAGGTTGGGTTAGCGCCTGTGAGGGTCGTCGCCAGCATGTTCGGAAGGATGGCGGTGTTGACCAGTTGTTCGGCAAGGAAGACCGGTCTTTGGCGATTTGTTTGTCCCCCCATGTCGATGACCGTGCCAAAGAGCGGCGTAGTCTCCGACGCCCCATTTGGATTCGTAAACGGATTCTGATACTCAGGGAGGGCCCAGATATTTTGGGTCTTGATGCCGAGATCGCGCATCTGGAGCAGCATGTGATCGGCCATCGTCACCCCTCCGCCTACGGAGGGAACGACCGCGTTGACCATGCTCTGGGAAGCGGTCCCGCCTTGCGTGCCCAAGTTCTCTTCGTAGACAACGAGGTTCTTTCCTGCGGCGGTCACAGTCTGCGACTGCTGATACATATAGCCGGTGGATACGCTGTCCGTCATCTCCGGTTCGGCGAACATGGGACCGAAGATAGCTTCCGTCGAGGATGTGTCATTGAAGCTGCCGAACATGTAAGGCGCAACCGCAATGGAGTCGTAGTTGGACGCGTTGGATATCTCCTGTCCGGTATACCAGGAATTAATCTCTAGACTGCCCATGATCAGGTCGAAGTTGGCCGCGGTGTAGTAGGGCGAACTCTTGGCCGCGCCAAAGATGGTTGTGACGCGATTGCCGTAAGCGACTGGGTCGTTGATATCGCTGCCGGCGAAGGTGATGTTATTCCATTCTTCATTGCCCAGTTCAAGATGGATGACGGGGAAGACTGAGGTCCACGGGGCGGCCTGTCCAAGTGCGGCCCGCTTGGCCCCATACGGAGTGGAAGCGTCTCCGCCGAGATACTGCATCAGATTTTGCATCTCGGTGGGTGAAATGGCCGGCGGCAAGTTGTACCAGGGCTCCGCGCCGACTGTTTGGCATAACTGCAGAAACTCATGCAGGCCAAGCGGAATATCGTCCTGTTCGGTCAGCTGGGAGCTCGATCCAGAACGTTGCCGGGCAAAGGGGACGGCGAGCATGTTGTCAATGGAACTGCCGAAGGCAGGGCCGCCGCTATCCATATAACGAAGCGACCCGGATGCAGCGCGGTCAAGGCGCTCACCACCTCGTCCCGGAACGGTGTCGGATTCGCTGCGGTCACCAACACCGGCGTCAGACTCACGTCGTCCAGCAGAACGCTCGCGCCCGAAACCGCGAAGCGGAGATCCACGGAGCCCACGCCTGTCGAAGCAGTCTCCGCTGCAGTGAAGTTAAAGGTGTAGTCTTGCCAGCTTGATGTCAGTGTCTGCGTTTGACTGAAGTAGTTACCGTTGGCGACTTGCCGTCCGAGAGAGATCGTCATTTGGTTACTTCCGCCGATCCCTTTCGCCCGGAACGAAATTTGATAGGTGCCATTCAACAGGACGAAGTTTCGCAGGCCGGTCGTGTCAAAGTAGGAATCAACATAGACGGACTGTCCAGACCCAGAGGCATTGATCTGCAATGCCTGTTTGCCGGGACTGTTGGGGGAGATATCAGTGGTCTCCGAGGCAATCGTCCCTCCACCTGACGGGGTCGTCCACCAGCCGTCCTGAGCGTTGCCGGGAATCGTCATCTGCACGATTACAAAATCGCCTACGGCTGGAGACTTGGCACCTGCGGCGAAGTTGATGGTGACGCCCTTGGTTTGCGCTATAGGAAGCGGCGGTGCTCGTGGTTACTGTCCCCGTCTGACCGATCGCCGCACCGTAGATGAAATTGAACGTCGCGCCCTGAAGAAAGTTGGCTGGCCAGACAGCATACTGGTTCGCATCGGTGCAACTGGTCGCCGTCACCGCCGCACAGTGCAGGATCGATTGCCAGGTCTCCCCCTCAAAACCAGGATTTCGCTGAACAAGATTCCGAAGCAGCTGGCCAGAATCGTAAAAATTCTGCCCTTGGATATTCATCCCAAGCCGCTTTAAGCCGCTCTGCGTAACGGTATCCCCAATAGCGATGTTTGTCGCTGAGGGATTAGTTCCTCCGGTCACGACCAGAGGCTGACGGTTGCAGTTGCGGTGGAGTAGTCGGTTGTATCGGTGGGGGTGAAGGTGACTGAGAGTGTGTCTGTTCCTGCCGCCGGTACAGTTCCGGTTGCGGGGGTGTAGGTGAAGGTTCCGGGACCGAGGCTGTGGCGTCCAACTGGGTAGCCGAGAGTGCGGTTCCGTAGGGGATGGCTGCTGGAGTGGCCCAGGTGATGGTGGGTGTGGTCTTGCCTACGACGAGGCTGACGGATGCAGTTGCGGTGGAGTAGTCGGTTGTATCGGTGGGGGTGAAGGTGACGGAGAGGGTGTCTGTTCCTGCCGCGGGTACAGTTCCGGTTGCGGGGCTGTAGGTGAAGGTTCCGGGGACGGAGGCTGTGGCGTCCAACTGGGTGGCCGAGAGTGCGGTTCCGTACGGGATGGCTGCCGGAGTGGCCCAGGTGATGGTGGGTGTGGCCTTGCCTACGACGAGGCTGACGGTTGCAGTTGCGGTGGCGTAGTCGGTTGTATCGGTGGGGGTGAAGGTGACGGAGAGGGTGTCTGTTCCTGCCGCGGGTACAGTTCCGGTTGCGGGGGTGTAGGTGAAGGTTCCTGGGACCGAGGCGGTGGCGTCCAACTGGGTGGCCGAGAGTGCGGTTCCGTAGGGGATGGCTGCTGGAGTGGCCCAGGTGATGGTGGGTGTGGTCTTGCCTACGACGAGGTTGACGGATGCGGTTGCGGTGGCGTAGTCGGTTGTATTGGTGGGGGTGAAGGTGACGGAGAGGGTGTCTGTTCCTGCCGCGGGTACAGTTCCAGTTGCGGGGCTGTAGGTGAAGGTTCCGGGGACGGAGGCAGTGGCGTCCAACTGAGTGGCCGAGAGTGCGGTTCCGTACGGGATGGCTGCTGGAGTTGCCCAGGTGATGATGGGTGTGGTCTTTCCTACGGCGAGGCTGACGGTTGCAGTTGCAGTGGAGTAGTCGGTTGTATTGGTGGGGGTGAAGGTGACGGCGAGGGTGTCTGTTCCTGCCGCGGGTACAGTTCCGGTTGCGGGGCTGTAGGTGAAGGTTCCGGGGACCGAGGCGGTGGCGTCCAACTGGGTAGCTGAGAGTGCGGTTCCGTACGGGATGGCTGCTGGTGTGGCCCAGGTAATCGTCGGCGTCGTCTTCGCGGCCGCATTCACGATCAGGCTCACTGACGTAGTCGCACCAGTATAGTTCGTCGTGTCCTGCGGGGTGAAGATGACACTCAGCGTGTCAGTTCCAACTGCAGGAGTTGTTCCCGCTGCTGGAGTGTAGGCAAAACTTCCTGGAACAGAGGCTGTTGCGTTGAGTTGAACAGCCGATAGGTTCGTGCCGTAAGTGATCGCTGCAGGCGCCGCCCAGCTAATCGTCGGCGTTGCAGGGGCCGCCGGACTCTGGTCGCCGAGGTACTAAGGGCACTTCCGCAACCGGAGAGAAACACGGTCAGCAAAGCAAGGAAGAAAAGCACGAAACGACGAAGGCTACATACTGAGAGCAGACAGGAGTCAGCACACATTCTCCTCGGACGAGTGGACAAGTTGTAAGGGGGCCTATGAGACACGCTGTCAGCAATCGAGATGCCAGATTGCCATTCTAAACTAAGTTGCTGACAAAGTTGAGTTTGGACGCGACTCTCCGAACTTTACCTCAAAAGTCTATCCATCTGATTGATGGATTTTTTTCGGGTAACCTGGAAATTATTCCTCAACCGTCTCAAGCAACAACTCCACGTTATTCCCCGTCGCTGGCAGTATTACCCCCGCTCGACCACTACGGGGAGAGGAAGAATTCCCCCCTCAAGCCAGCCAGTTACGGGATACGCACTCTGAGGGTAAGTCAATCTAAGTGCCATAAGTAACGCTAAGCGCTTAGCTAGCCTCGGGTACGGTCAGAGATTACATGCCGTTTAGAAGGACTGTTCTCTGGGCTGACTGCGTGGGCTTTGCCAGGATCGTTACCATTCTTCCAGATAGTGGCCTGTATTCGACCCAAACATCACGCGAAAGCAGGTGAAGGGGAACGGCGGATGACAGGCCGCGAAGCCCTTCTGCCGTTAGGTATAAATATGTACCCGCGAGCTAACGGGGGGCAATGCCGCTTCGGTCTGTCCGGTGTCCGTGGCCCTGGAGATTTGAATAGCCTGGGACCACCCAACAATTAGGAAGAATACTTGACTCGACTGAGCGCCGAGAAAGACAGTGGACAGGATAAACGCCGCTCCCAAGGTGATGCCCAATAGTGTGAAGGCTAGGGAGCGGTCATTCATCGACTTGGTCTTGATACCCAGACGAGTGAGGGTCGCTATCGTCTCAGCGAAGAGAAGGATAAGTGAACCGAGTCCCACCGCTCCCTGAACGATCCACGCATAGAGGAACTCATTGTCAATTGAGGTCTGTCCGGCGATGGTTGGAAACGGCTGCCCCCATCCCCACGCGCCACCGAGCTTAGCTAGGGGGATGTAGTTATCGATGAGCTCTGCACGATACTGGGTGGTCTCGCGTTCGCTACCATAGTCGGTTCTTGCTCCTGCACTGTAGCTCTTTCCCGCAGAATAGAGAGGGGCGGCCACGAGCACGGCGAGCGTAAGGATCAGGACGGCTCGGCGAAGTGGTTTTTTGCACGTCCGATGGAAGCTACAGGGACTGCGATCAGTGTCCCAATCCAGGGGCCACGCGCTTCCGTCATGAATAGGGTGATCAGGATGAGGGTGAGGATCCGGTTCACGCTCTTGTGCTCGCATCGGTGCGCTAGGCACGGACTCGATGCCTTGGCGTCCGGCACTCCGCAGCCATAAGGTAAGGAGCAGACCAGTCATGAGCAGAAGCCCGGCAAACTCTGATTGGGAGTAAGGGCCTGCAAGACGTCCGAAGCCCCAACGGATCTGAGTTGGGAAGCCTCCCCACTGACCCGGGAGGAAGAAGCGGCTGTATAGCCAGGTGTAAGGGTTTTTCTTGAAAAAGTATTCGATTGCGCCAATGGAGCTAGCTACTGCGAGGAGGGTGACGAAGCGTTGCACTGCAGCCAGACGGATGCCCGATTCCATGAGCAGCTTGCCCGCCATATACGGGATAACACACTCCATCGTCGCATCGATCATCCGCAGGCCTACGCCATTCCAACTCCACATGCGGTACTGGCAATAGCCAGCCGAAAAAGTCCAGATGGCGAGCCATAGATCGCTTCGCGTGAACCTCCAGTGAGACAGCTCCTTGGCGATCATGCCCAGACCAAGAACTAGGAATGCTGTATCGACAAAGTTGAGATCCGGAAGATGCTGCATTTCGAAAAAAAAGTTAGTCGGAGAGAACAGTAGTACAGGGAGTAAGACATACAGGAATGCACTGCGAGTCCCGGCGACCAAGAGGGCGAGCAGGCAGAGGATCGCGGGGATAAATACGACCTGTGGCATTGTCTCAGGAGTATAACTTATGGATTTAGTCAGAGGTTCGATGTTACTTGCAGGTGACGGTTTTTTAAATACGGGAAGAGATGGTTGCCTCGATTCTTTTGGTAGTATTGGGCGACTGCACGATCTGTCCTCAGTGATCGGCATTGTGGGTAACGCCCGGAAGGACTTGCATGGGTTCCTTGGTTACGAAGCCGTTATTGGACACATCTGCTCCGCCTCCGCTCGGAAGTGAACCTACTTCAGGGCCGACCGTAGATCACAAGCGCATGGTGCTCCATGCAATCCGGATGCATAAGCTGCTCGTGCTCGTGCGCGTCTATTCCGGCCCTGATTCTGGTGCTGTCCCTTCGCGGAGGCCCGCACTATGAGAGCTCAGCGGTCGTATATATTCAGCCGAGCAAGACGAAGTCGATCTCCGAACTGACTGCGGCCAGCAACGATCCAAACCTCTACGACAGCTTTATGGAGCAGCAGCTTCAGACTGTACTCCGCGAAGACACTCTTGAGCTGGGCCTGCAACAGTCCCGTATGCGGGGCAAGGATTTGTGGTCGCTACCAGGAGAGTCGCTTCAATCTGCTGCTGGCAGGCTGCATGGACAGTTGAAGGTGGAACGTCAGATGGGCAGTTATCAGGTTGCCATCAGCCTGATCGGCACCAACCCGGTAGCAGTAGCTCAGATCGTAAACGACGTCGTGGATGCCTACATCAAGACCGAGCGTGCAGACGAACTGGCGCAAAGTAACGCGCAACTGAGCGCATTGATGACGGAGAAAGTGACCGTTGGGGTGGAGCTTGCCAGTGATCAGAAGGCGCTGAATGATCTGAGTGCGGATCTGGGTGGTGCCGATCCTACGGGGCACGATAGCGACCCTTACGATAGCCAACTAAAGGAGTTGCAGACTCAGCTTCTGTCGGCACAGACGGCTCATGCCGTGGCGCAGGCGCGACTGGCGTCGATCGAGGGTAAGGGATCAGCGTTGTTGGACGCGGCAACCGATGAGAGAATGGCGCCGGACCCGGCCATCGCCGCTCTCAAAGAGACGATCAGCAAGCAGCGTGCAACGCTTGCGATTGAGATGGCTGAACTCAAGCCAAGTAATCCTCTTTACACTCAAGATAAGAACGAGCTGACGAAGTTGGATCAGACGCTGGAATCGCTTTCGAGCGATTTGCATAAGAAGACCAGGGTCATTCTGGAGAGCGAGCTCAAGCTCGACGCTGCGCGCACCGGAGATATCGAAGATCGCCTCAACCAACAGTTGAAGCAGCTGATGGCGACAGCAAGCGCAGCGACGCCGAGACTGCAACGCGGAGCGTCGTTGACTGCAGATGTTCTCCGACTGGAGAGCCGACTTGCGGAGGTCGAGAACGGAATCAGTGCCCTGGAACTGGAGAACCACTCTTCGGGAATGGTTCACATGGTTCTACCTGCGACGGTGCCGCAGGAGCCAATGAAGAGCAAGCGAGCGCTCCTGTCGATCGTGGCGCTTCCTTTTGCGGTCGCATTCGGGATCTTTGCTGCCTTCCTTCGACAGAGGCTTGATCCGAACATATACACAGGCGATGATGTCACCGCCGTTCTGCAGTTTCCGCCGATGGCAGTGCTGCCCAAAGCGCGTGACGTGGCGCCGCGAGTGCTCGATGAACTGATGCTTCGGCTGGTGGGTGGAGTCGACCAGGCACATGCCGTAGGAGGGGCGCAGACCTTTCTCTTTACCGCCGCTAGTAGCGCGACTGAGATCTCGGGCCTGGTAGGATCGTTGGCGCTGAAGATGGACCGGCTAGGCTATCGGACTATGGTTCTAAACGCGAGCGATGTGTTGCAGAGTCTCTCCTCGGACGACGACGTAGAGCCACGATTGAGGAACGAGGCGCGAAACGGTGTCTCGAATCAGACGCGGCTGGCGCGACCGGGCGGCGAAAGCCGGGCGGCCGATAAGCTCGCACGTTTGAGGCAACACGCTGATCTTTTGTTCATCGAAGGAGTTCCTCTGTTGTCATCTGTGGAGACTGAGTTCGTGGCGCGTCTGGCGGATGTCACGGTCCTGGTGGCTGGCTCCGGTCAGACGAAGCGGAAGGAGCTTCGAGATGCGCTGGCTCTGACGCGCCGGTTGAACGTCCGTGGAATCGCTTCCGTATTGCAGGATCTGGATCTTAGGTACGCGGACGCGGAATTGTAAGCGCGTTGTCTTGGCCATGTGCATCGGGTGGATGGGCTTCCGTGATGATGGGTCCATGACGGAAGCAGCGGTATCGATCTGTCGTTCACATGGCCACTGCTCTTTGCGGCAATCCTTTATCGCCCGGCAATCATTACTCGTGTTAGCTGGCGATTCATATCACGATCTTGCCATTGCCGGAAAGGCCGGGGCAAGTCAACGTCAAGTTCTCCTACGCTGCACAGCGACAAAATATAACCAAGAAGAGGAATATGAGATGAGCACTATTCGCTCAGCAAGTGCGACAGTCCAGGCAGAACAGTCCAATCCTGTAGCCCGGCGCAACGATCTCACGACGTGGTCCTGCATGGCAGCGGCCGTCTTCCTCATCGAGCTATGCGTCAGAGGCCGTCACGGGGCGTTTGGATCTCGTGGTCCAGAGATTTATTGGGCGTTTCACTGGGCATCCGATTATTCGGGCGGGTTCGTACGGCGCGGTCTACTGGGCGCAACGATGCATATAGTTCATCTGGACAACACTAATTTTCAGATGATCATGCTCTGCTCGTTTGCCATTTCGATTGCCCTCTATGGCGTTTTTATGATTGGTCTATACCGTTTTGTTCGACAGCTTAGCGGCTTGGAGAAAACGCTTGCGACCGTCGTCTTAGCACTCTCTCCAATGACGACGGGGATGATCATCGAAACCACTGGAGATCCCATTCAATTCTTGATGCTCATCTTCCTTGTGCTTTTTTTGTTGCTAGTGGTGCCAGGTCGAAATGCCATGCTCTCTGCTGTCAGTTTCGCCGTACTCGGCGGAATCAGTGCCTTAATTCATGAAGCAAGCATCTTCTTTATCTTGCCGAGTTTGGCGATAGCAGCATTCCTGTTACAGAAAACATATGTTGCTCGCGCTGCCTTCCTGGGTAATCTTATCGGCAGCACTATCTTCACCGTCGTAATCGTGCTCGCCACGCAGAAGGCCACAGGAAAAATTTCGCACATTCCCATCCTTCACTACCATGAAGCAATTGAGACAATGCCTTTGAATGAATTCCCTAAGTTCTCGCAACTGCTCGCGATAGAGAATCATGCGAACTTTGGACACGGGATAAAAGGTGACATTAGTACTATCGTTAGATTGTTCGGAGTTCTTGTGCTGCCCGCCATGCTTATCTGCTTTCTCACCGCACTCTTTTATGGGCAGTACCAGAGCAGTTCCGCTACTCGTCGCAATATCTATGCTGCCTTCATCTTGTCTTTTCTATTAAGTGTCCCTCTGTACATCATTGGGCACGATTGGGGACGCTTTTCAAGCTATTCATTTCTGTTGACCTTCACAATTATGTCCTTCTGGCGAACAGAGCAGATTTTACAACCCCACAGAGAACGGCAACTTCCGCTTTATCTGGGGTTAGTGATTGTCGGTCTGACACTTGTGCCGTTGCCAACGGGGTATTTTCTGACGGGTATGCTCTACAGTAGGATAAATTTCATTGGTGAGATAGCTCTTATATGTCTACTCGTAGTTCAATCGCGCAGCTACTGGAGAGCGAACCTCTCCCCCTTCAATACTCCTCAATATCCTGTCTCCGCAAATGCTGGAGATCTTAGCGAAGCAATCTACGAACGTCGGGTCAAGTGACGTTCCCCCTATTTATGTCGCAGTTGAAGAGCGCTCGACGCCATAAGCTGCATTGCGATCACGGTTTACGTTCCTGAGGTGAAGAAGAATCCTGAGTACGCGGGTATCCCGTACTCGGGATATCCGGCAACATGCAACTGCAATTCCGCGGCATCCCAGCGATCCACTAAGCGATATCCGAGTTGCTCCAACTGCGCAACGAACGAGTCTTTGTTGTAGAGGATGCAAGCGACACGGAACGAGCGGGCATCCTGGATCGCGGCAGCCGGGGCGGAATCCGTCATCGGTACGCGGTTGATCAGTATGAATCGAGGCATTCTGGAGAGATCCTGCAGCATCGTCGCCAGTGAGCGCTCGAAGTAGTGCATCGATCCTGAGACGATGAGCAGGTCAGCTTGGGCGGCGTCCGTCCAATTCGATGTAAAAGCCAATTGATTTGCCTGCCGGCGATCTGCGATCTCTTTGCCGCGCTCCATGTTTTCTGGCAGATCGAGGACGGTCCAGGAGGTATGAAGTAGGGACTCGATATATTTGGTATAGCAGTAGAACAGGTTGCCCACGTTCCCACCGAGATCGAAGACGGAACGGATGCTTCCGATATGTTCGCGAATATGGAACAGAGCTGCGTAGTCGCTGGGGCGTGCGCTCGAACTCAGTTGCAGATGGAGCATGGCGTTCGAGGGATTCTCGTGGCCTGAGTTGGCGTAGCGCCGGATGGCCGTGTTCGCGGCGGACAGTGTTGGAAACGGGCGCATGAATCCCAGTGCCGCCGCATAGACGCTACGTGCGCCCGGCGTTGTTTGTAGGCGCCGGATGACCTTCTGGCCCACACTCGACCGACAAACTAGCCGGACAGCGCTCGCGGCGACACGCATCTGCTGGAGACGGAGGTTACGTGCGAAGGTCATGGTCATCGGGCCGGAGATTCAGGTGGGTTGCGCTCGTCCATCAGCTCCCGGAGGCCGGACGCGAGGACCTGAAGGTTGGGCGCCAGGAACATCGTCCGACGGTCGCCGGGAACATACACGGAACGGATATCGCCCAAGGTCATATTTCCCCATCGGCAAGTGGGATCTGCATCCTCGGGAAGAGGTATGTCGCGCGGACGGATGAGCGTGATATCGCCTCGATAGGGCTTGGGGCGGTAGCTTCGTATCCACTCATATGTAACCACCGTAGTGTCGCGGAGCACCTCAGGCAGGGCAAGACGATGACGGGTGAAGAATCTATAGGCAGCGCTCTTGATGTTTCGGTTGGAGCGATTGACGAAGTTCCAGAAGAGCTCGCGGAAGACCATACGTACGTGCCAGAGGCGCCTTCCCTTTCCGGCCTGCGACAGGCGCTTTGCGTGAGTCGTGATCGATTCCCAGAGGGAATGCTTCTGGGCTTTGGCGATGAAGTCGCGTGGTTGAGCAGCAGAGCTCTGGTTCTGGATAGGCTCTTCCGAATCACTCTGGCGCGGAACCGGAGGCGAGTAGGGGGACCACGCGTCGAAAAGGGCCAGCAGCGAGACCGTGCTGCCGGACTCTTCGAGACGGCGTGCGACCTCATAGGCCATCAGTCCGGCGAAGCACCAGCCGGCGATCTGATACGGACCCTCGGGCTGGACGATACGGATCTGCTTAATATGATCCTGAAGCATTTGCTCTACCCAGTCCGGGGTAGTGTAGCGGCCGAGCGGGGGCTGCTTGAGGCCGTAGAACGGTTGATCGTCGCCGAGTGCCTGTGGCAGGCGGCCGTAGAGCATGTATGAGTGGACGACGAAGAGAGGGGGGCGTGTGCCGCGGGTGTTGATCGGCACCAGCGAGGACCACTCCGCGATGCCGGAGACCGCGCGGATGTGATTCGCGAGGTCTCGGATGGTAGGAGCCTGGAAGAGGACAGGCATCTCCAGACTGGTTCCAAAGACCTTGTTCACCGACCGCAGCAGCTTGACCATCAGCAGAGAGTGTCCACCGAGGCGATAGAAGGTCTCCGTGACGCTGACGCTGCTGACCTTGAGAAGATCCTGCCAAATCTGAGCCAGAGCGACCTCGACAGCATCACGAGGGGCAGTGAATTCATCCGTTGTCGATCCAGCGGCGGAGTTGTACGGATCCCTGTCCCAGTCGCTGGGCCGACGTTTTGCCGTTCGCCTGGACCTGTTGGGCAGAGTCGGCATGGGCAACTCGCTCAACTTGACGTCCGGATTTGTAACGATCGCGTGCAGGAGATTCTGGTACGAAAGAAGCCATTGCTCAATGGTGCTGTGCTCGAAGAGAGTCGAGTTGTACTCGATTTGAACGCGTAATCCTTCTTCTCGCTCGACGACCGCAAGTTGGAGTTCGAAGGCGGTCGATGTGATCTGGGATGGCATCGGCACAACCTCCATGTCTCGCAAGCGGTGCGGAACAAGGAATGCTGGTTGGCAGAAGAAGTAGAACTGGAACAGCGGATTTCGTCCGTCCGCTGATCTGAGATCAAGATTGCTCAGGATGGTTTCAAAGGGGACCTCTGAGTGTTCGAGAGCCTCAAGTGTAATCTGGCGGGCGATGGATACCACGTCGCGAAGCGACGGGTTTCCGCCGAGGCCGAGGCGCAGCGCAATCGGGCCGGCGAATGGGCCAATCAGGGGCTCCGTCTCGAAGCGCCGATTGACCAGGGGAGAGCCAATGACGATGTCTTCCGCGTCGGCTGCCTGCGCGAGCAACATCGCGTAGGCGGCGAGAGTTACCACAAATAGGGTTGTGTTTGACGTCTGCGCGAACTCGCGGAGTGCGCCGGCGAGATTCTCCGGAAGGAGCAGGGTTTCACAGTCTCCATCGTGAGACTGAGGGAAGGCACGTGCATGGTCAAGAGGGATATCGAGCAGCGGCAGTCTTCCGCCAAGTTTCTTGAGCCAGTAGTCGAGATGGTCCTTGATCGCACCACTTGTCACGTAGTCGTGCTGCCAAACAGAGTAATCCGCATATTGGATGGGCAGCGGCTCCAACGTGAATTGGCTCTCGTTTTGCAGTGTCTCGTAGATCTGCCAAAGGTCCTTCTGAAAGACCTTTGCGGACCATGCGTCGGACAGAATGTGATGAATGGTAACGAGGAAGACCCGATCTTCCTCGGTGACCGTGCAGAGGCATGCGCGAACGAGTGGCTGCACGGAGAGATCGAACGGAACCTTGGACTCGCCGTTCAAGACCTCTCGAATGCTCGCTGTCGACGCGCTCTGGCGGTAGTACGCCGGCGCCACCAGAGAGCGTAACCTGCCGGAAGTTCAGGATGGGCGACGGAGCGATCACTTGCATCAGCTTGCCGTCGATCTCTCTGAAGGTGGTGCGCAGGATCTCGTGTCGTTCGATCAGCAGGCCGAGGCTGGCTCGAAGCCGATCAACGGAGACCTTGCCTTTGAGGCGAACGGAGAAGCTGACGTTGTAGGTGGGGCTGGATGGATCGATCTGAGAGAGCGTCCAGAACCTCTCCTGCGCGAGGCTTGCGGGAAGAATGGCGACATCTTCAGCAGCGGGATCTGCGGGTGTTTCGGGCAGAGGATCCGCAGCGGAGGATTGTCGCAGGGTGGGGATGGGTGGGAGAGGGGGACGGAGTGCAGCTGCTGGCGAGGGTCGGCCACGAATGCAGCGAGGAGTTGTTCGAAATGAGCAAGCAGACTCTTCGCTGTGTCTTGCGTGTAGAGACGGCTCCGGTACTCGATGGAGAGACGCCAACCTGCCGCACGTTCTACGAGAAAGAAGTTGAGATCGTAGAGCGCGCCCTGAGACTTCGAGGGCATCGTGGAGAGTTGCGCCTTATCGAGATGGTATGTTGAGCAGCCGTTGCGCCCGTACTCACATTGGCAGATAAAGTTGATTCCGAAGACCCGGTCCGGATCGACTCCGTGAGCGGCGGCCATGGAGTCGACGATGTGGGAATAGGGCGCGTTCTGGTGTGCCAGAGCCTCTAAGAAGGTCTCGCGCACGCGATGAAGCAGCGTGAGGAACGAGTCGTCTGATGGAATCGCGGAACGAATGACAACAGGATTGACGAACTGCCCGATTATCTCTTCAAACTCGACTCGGTTGCGCCCTGCGAGCGGCGTGCAAACAGCGACGTCGGAGCGTCCGGAGTAGCGATTCAGAAGTGCCAGACAGGTACTCAGCGTTACCACGAAAAAGGTTGTACTCTGCGTCCGGGCTAGTTGGTGGATGGCGTCTGAGAGTGATCTCGGGAGCAGCGTGGAGACAATGTCGCTGTCCGCGGTAGTCGTCGCGTCGGCAAAATCCGGGGCGATTCGAAGAGGCGTGTACTGGTCCAGCTGAGTCTTCCAGTAACGGAGATCGGTGTCGATTTCGGAGGACGAGGATTCTGACTCTTGCCATACGGCGTAGTCGCCGAACTGCAACTCAGTTCTCTGCGCAGGGATTGGCCCACTGCGCGAGACCGCTCGATAGAGCGCGGTCACTTCGTCAAGGATGATCCCGATGGACCAGCCGTCACAGATGATCTGATGCACCGTGAGGGTGAGAACGAAGCTACTGTCTTCCAGTTGCAAAAGACGAACGCGCAATGGCGGTGTCGTCGCAAGAGGAAAACCGGTCTTGGCCTCTTCGGCGCAGATGCGGTCGAGCGTGACGTCTCGCTCCGCGGCGTCTAGGGAACGAAGGTCGTCGTAGCCGAGGGTAAAGGTTGAATCATGCAGAACTACTTGCCTTACGTTGCCGTCCATCGTAAGGAAGACGGTGCGCAGGGATTCGTGGCGGCGGACGAGTTCCTGAAAGACCGTGGCGAGAAAGCTCGTGTCGACCGGGCCTTCGATGCGCATACGGAAGGCGCCATTCCATCTCGGATCAGAGAGGGCGGCCAGATCATCGGGCAGCATCGCGATTTGCGCTGGAGTCAGCGGAAATGCGGCATATCCATCCGCTTCATTGGCGCATGTGGGGATGAGCTCATCGTTCGCAATGGAGGAAATTGGTGTCATCGATCACTCTCCCCACCCAGCACTGTCGGCATGGATTGTTTCGGGAGAGTGACTCGGTATTTGGCCCTGGAGACAGGAGTGATCGGGGTCATGCGTGGGGTAGCTTCGACGGTGGACTGTTGCTCCAGAACGGCGGCAATGGTGCGGAACTGGAGGATCTGCCGCGGCGTTACGTTGAGGCCAGCCTGGTTGGCGCGGGCTGCAATCTGGAAGACATGGAGCGAGTTCGCGCCGAGCTCGAAGATATTGTCATTGATTCCGATGCGATTCATGTTCAGGATCTCGGCCCATACCATGGCAAAGGCCTCCTGTTGCGGAGTGCTGGGGGCTACGTAAGCATCCGTGCTGGTCAGTGCGTCGGCGACAGGAGTGGGCAGGGCGCGGCGGTTGATCTTCCCGTTGGCCGTGAGCGGTAGCTGTTCCATCGGCACGAACGCAGAGGGGATCATATAGTCCGGCAGCTTCGTGGCGAGGAAGGACCGCAGCTCGGTCGTCGAGGGCAACGAGCCGTTCCGCGGAACCAGATAGGCGACCAGACGCTTGTCGCCCGGCATATCTTCGCGGACCGTGACTGCGGTCTGTCCGATAGCGCGGTGGGCGGCAAGAGCACTTTCGATCTCGCCGAGCTCGATCCGGAAACCGCGGAGCTTGATCTGGTCGTCCGCACGGCCCAGGAACTCGAAATCTCCGGTTGCTAGGAGGCGGACGAGGTCTCCGGTGCGATAGAGTTTTGCCCCCGTGACACTGCGGAAGGGATCTGGCAGGAACCGCTCTGCGTTCAGGTCTGGGCGCTTGTAGTAACCGCGAGCTACGCCGTCGCCGCCAATGTAGAGCTCGCCGACGACACCCAGCGGCACCGGCTGCATGTGAGGATCGAGAACGTAGAACTGAGTGTTTGCGATCGGCGCGCCGATGGGGACTGGACCTGACCCCGGCTGGACGAGACTCACCGAGGAGAGGACGGTTGTCTCCGTGGGGCCGTAGTTATTCCAAAGCGCGGTGCCATTTTTGAGGATCGCGTCGGCTAGGTCACGCGGGAGCGGCTCGCCGATGCACCACGATGTGAACGGCGGCGTGCCCTTCCAGCCTGCCGCGACAAGCATGCGGAAGGTGATCGGCGTGGCCTGCAGGAGGGTGGCATTCGATTCCTTGAGGAGCTTGAGCAGAAGGACGCCGTCGCTGGCGACGGGACGGGTTGCGATGACGAGCTTTGCTCCGGCGACGAGCGGAAGGTACATCTCGAGCACGGCGATGTCGAAGGAGATCGTCGTGACCGCCACCAGGGTTTCACTGGCCGTGAATCCGGGCTGAGTCAGCATCGAGAACAGCAGATTGACCACGTTGGACTGCGTCACCTCGACACCCTTGGGGCGGCCAGTGGAGCCGGAGGTGTAGATGAGGTATGCCGGTGCCGAAGGGGAGTAAGCGAGGTTGAGGTCGGAGGAGTCCTCAAGGCCGATTGTGGCCCAGAGTTGGTCCAGATCCAACATTCGGATGCCCTGCGATGGGAACTGCGAGGCGGTCTCGGTGTGCGACAGGACGAGCGGGCTATCAAAGTCCTCGACGACCAATCGAAGTCGCTCTGGTGGAAATGTGGGGTCGAGTGGGATGTAGGCCGCGCCGGCTTTCCAGATAGCGAGCAGCGCAACCAGCATCTCGACGGAGCGCTCCATGAAGACAACGACGAACTCGTTTGGCTTGACATCACGCGCGATGAGGTGCCGAGCGAGCCGATTGGCGCGCTCGTTGAGATCCTGGTACGTGACGCTTGTCTGCTCGAAAGAGGACGGCCACCGCGGAGGGGGTATCTCTGACTTGTTGCTCGAACATCTGGTGCACGCAGATGTCCTTCGGATACGCAGCGTCGGTCTGGTTGAAGTTACGGCAGACGAGGTCGCGTTCGCGGTCGTTGAGCAGGGGAAGTGCGTAGAGAGGGCGATCGGTGTTGGCGATGATGCCCTTGAGGAGCTCCTCGTAGCAGTCGATCCAGCGAGCGATGGTGGACTCGTCTATCAGGTTGGTGTTGTAGTCGACTTGAAGGTTGAGGCCGTCCGCGCTCTCCACGATGTTGAGGAAGATATCGGAGTTGACGAACCGCTTCGGGTTGGCGTCGACCCGCACCTGCAGGCCGGGTAAGGTGAGGTTTTGGCCGATCTTTTCAAGGTTGAATTGGACCTCGAGAAGCGGAAGCCTGCTGGGATCGCGAGGAATGGAAAGCTTGCGCACCAGCCGCCCGAGAGTATATTGCTGATGCTCGTAGGCGTCGAAGACGGTCTTCCGTACCTCATCGAGGAAGGCTGCGGCGGAGTTCTCTGGTGCGGGACGGAGGCGCATCGGGATGTAGTTGACGCAGTGTCCGACCAGCGTGCGGTCCTCGATCAGCGACTGTCCGGCGGCGGGTATGCCGACGACGATATCGTCCTGCCCGGTGAGACGTCCAAGCAGCGCCCCGAAGCCGCTGAGCAAGGTCGCGAAGAGAGTGCACTTATGCTTTGCGCCGGCGCGCTTCAAGTCTTTTGTGATCTCCGGTGAGATGCGCCGATAGAACGTGGCGCCTTCGTAGCTCTTCATCGGCGGCCGGGGGCGATCCACGGGAAGATTGAGAGGCGGAGGCAGAACCTCAAACTGCTTGATCCAGTAGGCCTCCTCCGCACTGGCCTTGTCGCCGAAATGGGCGTCCTGCAAGCGCGAGTATGCGCTGAAAGGATGCGACTGGGGAGAGTGCTGGCTCCTCGCCCTTCGAACGGGCGGCATAGATCGTGGCCAGTTCTTCGAGCAGAATATTGATGCTCCAGCCGTCACATACTGCGTGATGAGCCGTTACGACGAGCGTGTGGCGCTGCGGATCGAAGCGGGCAAGGGCCATTCGGACAAGAGGACCGTTCCGGAGGTCGAATGCCGTTTGCGCATCCTCTCGAAGAAGGGCAGCATAGGCGGCCTGCTGGCCGGCTTCATCCGTGGCGGAGAGATCGGTGATGGGGAGCCGAACCGGCGCGGGAGCGCTGAAGTGCTGGATGCGATGGTTGAGGTCGAAGGTGGCGCGCAGCGCCTCGTGGCGGGCGATGAGGCGGCTGAGGGACTCCTCAAGCAGCGGAACATTGAGATCTCCGGTGAAGGAGACGGAGAACGACTCGTTGAAGCTGCAGTTGGCCTGAGAGGAGAGCTCCGCGGCGAGCAGAATCTCAAGCTGCGACTCGGTGATAGGAGCTTCCGTCGCTGGCGGGCTTCGGCGGCAGCGACGGACCGGCAGTGTGCCGCCAACGGGAAGTGGAAGGAGCTCGCCCTGCTGCATCTCGGCGATCGTTTCTGCGAACGCACGGTAGATACGGTCGAGGTCTTGGTCATCGTGCTCTGTGGTGAGGAAGCAGGGGAAGCCCTCGAGCAGATGAATGCCCTTGGTGCGGAGATGATAGTAAAAGAGACTGGAGAATCGGTAGTCCGTTGGGAAGCTGAAGTAGAAGAAGCTGGCGAAGGTCTCGATTTGGGTGGGGACCTCGTTGGCGGCGAGCAGGGCATTGAGCCGCGCAACAAGGTCGGCGGTCCGCTCGGTGAGCCGCTGCTGGAGGCCGGGCCCTTCCTCCTTGAGGTACTTCAGCACCGCGGCGCAGGCGGCCATAGCGAGGGGGTGGCGGACGAAGGTGCCGGCAAAGAATGTGACGCCGGTCTCCGGGAAGGAGTCGTCGCCGTACTGCCACATACCGCCATCAAGGGCATCCATGTACTTCGCCTTACCGGCAAGCACACCCATGGGCATGCCGCCCGCGAGGACCTTGCCATAGGTGGCAAGATCCGCGCGAATTCCAAAGAGCGCCTGGCACCCGCCGGGGTGGACGCGGAAGCCGGTAACGACCTCGTCGAAGATGAGGCAGGTTCCGGACTCTTCCGTGAGGTCGCGAAGTTCCTTCAGGAACTGTATGGGTTGCAGATTGGGGTGGCGGCTCTGGACAGGCTCGACAAGGATGGCCGCGAGCTCGTGGGCGTGGTCGCGGATCCAGGCAAGGGACTCGGCCGTTCCATAGTCGAGCACCGTCATATTCGTGACGGATTCGCGCGGTATGCCGGGCGCGATGGGCATCGAAACAGGGTTGCCGCCTCGCTTGATGCCCTTGGTCAAGACCTCGTCAAACATGCCGTGGTAGTCGCCGGCGAAGTGGACGACGCGGTTGCGGCCTGTAACGGTGCGGGCGACCCGCATGGCAGCCATAACGGCTTCGGAGCCAGTGTTGCAGAAGGTGGCGCGCTCGCAGCCGGTCATCTCGCACAGGGCTTGGGCGACCTCGCCCGCGAGCAAGGTCTGGGGACCGGTCTCGAACCCCTCGTGCAGCTGCCTCTCGATGGCTTTTTCGACGTAGTCGGGCCGGTGGCCAAGCATGATGGGGCCGAAGCCATTGAGGATGTCGACGTACTCGTTTCCGTCGAGGTCCCAGATGTGGGAGCCTTTGGAACGGTTGGTGATGATCGGATAGATCATCTCTTTCCACTGCACGCGGAAGCCTGCCACCACACGAGGATCGGCGAGAACACCTCGATACTCCTGGGTCTTGCGCTTCGACTCTGCGGTCCGGGTGGTGTACTTCTCGGTGAGGGCACGAATATGTTCAACCTGCCGCTGGGTGAGCTCGCCAGATACGCTCTTCTGGAGCGGTCTGAAGGGCGTGTAGCCCTTGAGTTCAATCGCCGCGGAGTCTTTCGGCTGAGAGCTGCTGACTGGTGCGGCAACGCGCACCGGTTGTGCGGCCGCAGGACTGGCTGGGGCTGCCGTAGGCGGTGTGGCCCCCGCCTGAACCATGGCGAGTTGTTGGGCAAACAGCTGGTTCATCGCCTGGATCTGGTCGTGCATCAATCTCTCGAGAGGGCTGCCCGAGGCGGTGCCGGAGATAGGCGTGACTCCGGAAGAAGCCGGCGGAACGACGGCGACCGGGGCGGGTGTGGGGGCTGCCGAGGTGGATGCCTCATTCTCTTCGAAGGCGCCAGGCGGAAGCTGGGCGTCGAGGTACGCGGCGAGTGTGTCGAGACTGGCCAGGTCGCTCAGGAGCTGTCGGAAGGTGACCTTCACGTTGAACTTGTTTTGGATCGCCTGAGAGGCCTGAGTGAGAAACAACGAGTCCAAACCAAGTTCGAGGAAGGATGCTGAACCGTCCTGGGCCGAGATCTCCAAGCCAGAGAGATCTTCAAACAAGTCTGACAGAACAGGGAGCAGTGACTTCTTCCGGGGGCGAACTGCAGCTGCAGGTGTCGAGCTCACGTCGGGCGTCTCCTGGGGAGGGGCGGTTTGGAGAACGTTACTTTCTCCTCCGTTATTTGTGAACCAAAATCTCTTACGTTCGAAGGGATAAGTTGGCAAGGACGTGCGCCGACGGCTGCCCGGTCCATGCAGCTTCTCCCACGAGGGAACGATTCCGGAAACCCAAAGGCTGGCAAGGGCCCGTTGAATCGTAACCGCCTCGCTCTGACCGTCGCCCGGCGCCGGAAGCGAGGGGAGAATGGTGCGGCCGTCGGTAGGGGCTGCATTTTGGCGGGCGAGGGTGGCGAGCGTGCTTCCGGGACCGACCTCGAGAAGGAGCAATTCGGGCTTCCGGAGCAGCGTCGTGATCCCTTGCGCAAAGCGCACGGTGTTGCTGATGTGGCGTGTCCAGTAAGCGCCATCGGTCGCCTGTTCGGGTGTGATCCAGTCGCCGGTCACGCAGGAGACAAAGGGAAGTTTTGGCTGCGACAGTGGAGTTTGCTGAACGACGGCCGCAAAATCCGGAAGGATAGGGTCCATCATCGCGGAGTGGAAGGCGTGAGAGGCCTGGAGACGCCGTGAAACGATGTTGCGACGGGTGAGCTCAGCTTCGAGTGCTCCGATGCTCTCCACCGAACCCGATGCGACCGACAGCTGAGGTGAGTTGACGGCAGCGAGACTGACCCCGCTCCCGAGAAGCGGCAGAATCTCGGCCTCTCCGAGTCGCACGCTGAGCATCTCGCCAGCGGGCAGCTGCTGCATCAGTCGCCCACGCGTGGCGACCAGATGCAGCGCATCCTGGAGCGACATGACCCCGGCAATTGTGCCGGCGGCGAACTCTCCTACGCTGTGCCCGATGACACACTCAGGCTCGATTCCCCAATGGAGCCAAAGCTGCGCGAGCGCATATTCGCAGACAAAGATGGCTGGCTGAGCGAACTCGGTCGCATTGATATCGATCGCGGGGTCGGTCGGCCCGTCTCCCCGGAAGTAAGCGTCGCGGAGGTCGAAGTTGAGGTCGGCGCGAAGTATCTCTGAGCAGCGGTCGACGGCCTGCCGGAAAACAGATTCGGTACTGTAGAGTTCCCGGCCCATCGCGATGTGTTGAGCGCCCTGCCCCGGGAAGAGAAACGCCGCGCGCACCTTTCGAGGCCCCTTGGAGCCAGTCGAGATCGCCTTGACGGGAGTGGCGAGAGCCGCCACTGCCTCCTCGACTGTGCCTGCGACGATGGCACGGCGATGGTCGAAACGGCGCCTCCCCGCTTGGAGCGTAAAGGCGACATCCGCGAGGGTAGTTTCGGGATGCGATTGGAGATGTTCGGCCAGGTTGCGCGCAGTCGCCTCGAGCGCAGCTGGAGATCTTGCGGACAACGGGAGAATCTGGGGGACGCGGGACGAAGGCAGCGACGCTCGAGGCGGGTGGCTGCTCAAGAACGACGTGGGCGTTGGTCCCACCTACACCGAAGGCGCTCACGCCTGCACGACGAGGAGCGCCATCCGGGGTTATCCATGAGCTACGCAGAGTATTGACGCGGAAGGGGCTGGCAGCGAGATCGAACTTCGTTGTGGGACGGCGGAAGTGGAGGGTCGGCGGTAATTCACCGTCTCGCACAATGTGTGCCGCGTGAATCAGCCCGGTGACGCCAGCGGCGATGTCGAGATGCCCGACGTTCGCCTTCGCTGTGCCGATGGTGCAGAAGCCAATGTTCTGCGTGCTCTGGCGAAAGGCGCGTGTGAGGCCGGCCAACTCGATGGGGTCTCCCAGAGGAGTGGCCGTACCGTGTGCTTCAATGTATCCGATGGAGTTGGCTTCTACTCCGGCATTGCGTTGGGCCTGGGCAACAACCGTGGCCTGCCCCTCAACACTGGGAGCTGTATATCCCACCTTTGCGCTGCCGTCGTTGTTCATGGCGAAACCACGAATGACAGCATGGATCTGGTCCCCGCCGGCGAGGGCATCTTCGAGGCGCTTGAGCACAACCACGCCGACGCCTCCACCAAATACCGTTCCCTGAGCATCGGCGTCAAAGGGGCGGCAGTGACCGTCCGCCGAGCCCATCCCCCCATCCTGATAGAAGTATCCGCGCTTTTGAGGAAAGGTGAGCGACACCCCGCCCGCGAGCATCATGTCGCTCTGCTTTCCTAACAGCATCTGGCAGGCTTGGCAGACGGCAAGAAGGGAGGTAGAGCAACCAGCTTGAAGTGTGAAACTCGGACCACGAAGGTTGAGCTTATACGCTACTCGGGTGGCCAGAAAGTCCGGGTGGTTTCCCATCATCGCCGGATAGTTTCCTATCTGGTAATTCTCTAGATAGTCGCGGACCCAAGCGTCCTGGCCAGCAAGTTGGGAGAGGAAGTAGCTGCTATAGCTTGTACCGGCAATCACTCCCGCCGCACCAGAGTATGTGAACGGATCACAGCCTGCGTCCTCGAGGGCCTCCCAACAGGTCTCAAGAAAGATCCTCTGTTGTGGGTCCATGAGGTCGGCTTCCTTGGGAAGGATGCCAAAGAACTCCGCATCAAATAGATCCGCCTCTTCCAGAATCGATCGAGCCCGAATATAGTTTGCAGCGCTACTTAGTTCTGGGGTCTGCTTGACCTCGAGTTCCTCAAACGAGAATCGCGATATTGCTTCCACCCCAGCAAGCTGGTTCCGCCAAAACTCCGCGACTGTTCGCGCACCAGGAAACCGGCCGGACATTCCGACGATTGCGACTGCTCGTTCGTTGCTTTGGGTGGTTGAGGTCATTCCATCGTACCCTTTCCGAGAATCTCGATTGCTTTGCTGCCGATTGCTACTCCGCGCGTGGAGGAGTGAGAGTGCGAAGTCGATCTGAGAGCATGCGGACAGTGGTGAACTCAAAGAGGTCCACAATTTCAATCTTGATTCCAAGCCGCTTTTCCAGACGCGAGTGGACCTTCATCAGCAGAAGTGAGTCACCACCTAAGTCAAAGAAGTTTTCGTCGGAGTCAATAATGGGAACTCCCAAAACATCCGACCAGACGGTCAGAATTAGGTTCTCAATCGATTCAGTTTCGATCACGGCTTCTCTCCTATCTTCCATAGCTTGGCTAACTCCACCCGGTCGACCTTTCCGTTGTGAGTCATTGGGATTGCAGACACCTGCTTGAGCGACGCGGGAACCAAATAAGACGGTAACCGGCTACTGAGATAGCTCCTATACTCGACCGCCGGGATAGTAGCACCAGGTTCCGGCTTGAAGCATGCCACGAGGCGCTTTCCGCTGTGTTCGCCGACGACGACCAGAGCGCACGCCTGTTGTATACGCGGATAGCTGAGCATCGCTGCTTCGACCTCGCCTAGCTCAATGCGGTGACCATTTATTTTCACCTGATCATCGGCTCGGCCCATAAATTCGAGCTTGCCGTCGGTGCGCCACCGAGCGATATCCCCCGTTCGATACATCTTGGTCGTCGTTGTGGGAGCAGCGGGATCCGCAACAAAGACCCGGGATGTTTCGGCGGCGGCATTCAAGTAGCCGCGGGCAACGCCTGCGCCTCCCGTATACAGATCTCCTGGCTCACCAGGAGGAACAGGCTTCATCTCGGCATCGAGAAGGTAGACGGTGGTATCGAGGATAGGGTGGCCAATCGGCACTGGGTCCGTGACCTCCTGCGGACTGCTCATTCGGTGGCAGCAGGTGAACGTGGTGTTCTCCGTCGGGCCATATCCATTGATGACCGTTAGATCGGGAAAGCGCTCCAGCGCGGAGCGGATGTGACGAGCCGAAAGGACATCGCCGCCGGAGAGTAGCTGACGAACGCCTTCGAGGCCATCGATGTGCTCGTCAACAAAAATATGAAAAAGCCCTGCCGTAAGCCAAAGAGTAGTAACGCGGTGACGTTGTATGGCGTCGGCAAGCCCGATAAAGATCGTGCCTCTGACAGCGTGGGAATCGCGAGGGTCGCTCCGTGCAGCAGCGCTCCCCAGATCTCGAACGTGGATGCGTCAAAGGAGCAGGGAGACGCTTGTAAAAACACCTCCTCCGGACCGAAGGAGCAATACTCCTGCGGTGCGACCAGCCTCATGATGCTGCGGTTCTCGATCATCACTCCCTTCGGCCGGCCGGTCGATCCAGACGTGTACATGATGTACGCCATATCAGAGGGGCCTGCGCAGTTCAGCATCTCAACTGCGTTCGATTTAGCCTCCCTAAGTGTTTCGTCTATGAAGAGATGACGATGCAGCGCATCGGGGTCTATCACGGAGACGAGCGCGTGGTTCGTGATGATGACTTTCACTCTGGTATCTGCGAGCAGTAAGTTGAGGCGCTCCTGCGGGTACTGCGGATCGAAAGGGACGTAGGCGGCACCGGCTTTAAGAATGCCCAGCATCGCAACGATAAACTCTGGCGAGCGATGAAGGCATATGCCCACGAGCGAATCCGAGGTCACTCCCATTTCCAGAAGCCGGCATGCAGCCCAGTTAGAACGCTCGTCCAGAACGGCGTAAGTTATCGTCTCTTCCTCATAGGCGAGAGCCGTTCGGTTTGGATAGGCTTCAGCGATTTGCGCGAATCTGCGTGCTGGGGTGTCTGAAGCCCAAGTCGCGCGTTCAGGGGCCCAGGTCTGCATTGTCCGAGGAGGGGAGGGCACGGTCTCTGTTCGATGTGTTCGTCATAGTCGCTGCGATCTGTTCGCTAACACTCGACCAGAATCTCCTTTTCCCCAAACAGGCGCTCGGAGGTGATGCCACGGCTGGCGCACTCCGCGAGCAGTTTGTTGGACTGGATTATTGGCTGGGACTGGTCTGTGTACTTGACGCTCATGACATAGTTAAGCCACGGCTCTTGCCCCATCGCATAGACGTAGACCTCCTTCGGAGAGAAGGTATCAACGAGCATTCGAGCCTCATCGAAGTTCGATCCTGCCAGCCTGCGAGATTGGTCCATTTTGCGATCCAGTTTCTCGGTCAGTAACGGTCCATAGAGCCAGCTCAGAGGCGCTCCATCGCACTCCATCCCGAGGAATATAACGTCGATATCCCCGAGACAGCTATGAAGATGTCGGTAGAGCGCGGAGTCGAAGGCGCAGGAATCGGCGGCGAACAAGAGGGACTTCCCACGCTTGCGAACCAGATAGGCGCTCTTGGTCTGAATATCTAAATCCGCGTGCTCGCCAAAGAAGGGTACTGCGGTGATGGAGCCCTCAGGAATGGGTATCTCTTCGAGTTCGGAGATCTCGATCACATTGCGGCAGCCTATCTGCTCCAGAATCATCTTGAGTGAGGGGTCTTGCAGCGAGCCCGAGCGATTCTTGGGTACCACGAACAGGCCAACCTTCTGCCGAATCTGGAGCAGCGTCTCAAATAGAACGTGATCCTGATGTTGATGACTAATCAGCACATAATCTATCTTGTCCGGAAGATCGTCGTAGGTATAACGTCGAATCGATGCGGGATAGTCATAGCTAATCACAGGATCGAACAGCATCGTAATATCTTTGGTCTCGACCAAGATGCAGGCATGCCCGAAGTAGCGCCATCGAACACCGTTTCCTTCATACTTTTTGTACGGCTCGGGGCAGCTCTTGCTCAGCAGTGACGGAAGGAGAGGGTGATCGTGCTGTCCGTTGAATAAGTCCTTGATCGTATTGAGCGATGCGGGAGTAGTCTTCAGCCGAAATAGAGCGTCAAGACGCTGATCATCGAATGGCGTCTCGAGCAGCAGACTGTCACTGCCGGGTAGCCGAGGCGTACTTAGGACAAACGGACGCTCATCTTCTCCCACAAGGGATAGAACAATCGACTGCTCAGACTTCAAAAAATACTTGCTTCGATAGAGTAAGGATTCCAGCAGACGATAGGAAGGATGATTGTTGAGATCATAGACCAACTCCACGTAACCACGGAGAGGATGATGGTACCTCTTTGTAAAGCTCCTGGAGCGAGTAGCCCTTCGCCTTCTCCTGAAGGAGCCGATCGAGCTGGGCGAGTGCCGCAGATAGCTCAAGCAAAGGTTGGCATCGCGTGAGCGTCCTGTCACGGAGAGCGCGAACCTCTTCAATGCGATTGCCCTCGAAGTCCATAAAAGGGCCACCCAGCAGCTTTGGATTTTTGACTGCCGCGGCGTGTATCTCTTGGTCATGGATATAGGAGTCCATGATCTTCAAGTGCCGTTCCGTCACGTTGCGTGCGGCAGTTGCTGGAGGGACCAAGTGCGGCCAAGCGTACCAACCGTCGAACAGTGGCTCAACCTGCACGTTGGGGCGAAGATAATATTGTTCCATCCTCAGACTCCGATCGACCGACAAGTTTCCTGTAAGAACAGACCTACGGCTACTATTTGATTTATCGAGTGCCTCAGTATACACAGAAGCTGCTGCTTCGTTCTGGCCACTTCAGTAATATGTGTCCGTAAATGCGCAAAACTCGGTTACACTGATTCGCACAGTGCAGACTATTTCATCAGAGTCGCCAGTGGACGTATCAATCGTCCTTGTCTCTTTCAATACGTGCGCAGTCCTTCGGGAGTGTCTGGAGCATGTGCTGAGGGAGTCACATGGTTTTAATGTCGAAGTTCTGGTGGTGGACAATGGGTCGCGGGACGGCTCGCCGGAGATGATTGAGGCGGAGTTCCCTGAAGTTCGACTCATCCGTAGCGACGTGAACCTGGGGTTTGGTGCGGCCAACAACTTAGCCTTGGAACAGGCAAGGGGGCGCTATCTCGTCCTCATCAACTCGGATGCGTTCCTTCAGCCTGGTTCTCTCCAGGCAGCTATCGAACACATGGACGCAAACCCCAAGTGTGGACTTGGTGGCGCAAGACTTGTCGGAAGAGATGGATCCTGGCAACCGTCAGCGCGAATGTTCCCGTCCGTGTTGCATGATCTGATCGTATGGACCGGATTGGCATCCCGCTTTCCCAAATCTCGGCTTTTTGGTAGATTTGATCGGACTTGGGCCGACCCCGGGGATCCGGCGATCGTAGACTGGGTGCCGGGCGCCTTCGCGATTATTCGACGCGAGGTATTGGAGGCCGTGGGCCTGTTTGATCCGGCGTTCTTTCTCTACTATGAAGAGGTGGACCTATGCCGGCGTATTCAGGATGCTGGGTATGTTATGTGGTACTGGCCTGATGTGGTGGTCGTGCACATCGGTGGGGAGTCGTCCCGCCAACTGAAATCGATGGAGTTCTCGACAAAGGCTTCTCAAGTTGTCCTTTGGAGAATGCGCAGCGCGCTTTTGTACTATAGGAAACATCACGGTGGCTGGGCGCGCGCCGCAAAATGGGCAGAGATTGGGTTTCTTTGGCTGAGAGTGGTGCGCAATCGATGGAGCCACGAGCCTGAGCGCGAGCTGCGCAGTCGAAACTCGCAAAGCTTGATCCATCTGATGAAGCAGGCTTGGACAGAGACCAACGGCGGACGGGTGTCCCCGCCTCGACCGTGGTGATCCTATCGTCATGACACGAACTCTCAAAGCTCTGTTACTCTGGCCTCTTCGCATGGGTCTCCGTGCGACTTCTTCGCTCCGAACCTACGGTGGTCGTTTGTACTACCATGCCGCGCTTTCCGCCCGGCTCAACCGCGCACTGCCAGTCTCGGCAGTCGTAATGGGGCGTGCTGCAGTACACGGCACTGGGGCAGTCCAGTTTGGAACCGATACGCTCCTGTATCCGGAGCTTTATTTAGAGACGCGCGGAGCGGCGACCATTACCGTAGGCGACCGCGTCGTCCTGTCGACTGGCGTACATTTGGTTGCTATGTCTGGTATTTCGATTGGCGACGGGACGATGATCGGCGAGTACACAAGCATCCGCGATGCAAATCACTCCCGCGTTCAGGGTGTGACACTGCGCGATGCGAGGCACACGGCGAAACCCATTGTGCTGGGGGCCGAGGTTTGGGTGGGGCGGGGAGTGACGATTCTGGGCGGGGTAAACATCGGCGACGGCGCAACGATTGGTGCAAACGCCGTAGTGACGAGGGACGTTCCGGCTCGGGCAGTTGTGGCAGGAGTTCCGGCACGCCCAATCAGCGGCCGGAAGCAAATGGACGAGGTAAAGGGGTAGGTCTCGGCCAATTGGAAGTCTTCAAGCATACTTCCGAATAAGGTTGCTACGTTCCGCAAAGACGGCAGCGTCGGTAAACCGTCGCCCGTTGCTCGCGGCTTCACGCGTCTTGGTAACCAGATTCTCGCGATTGGATGCCATGTCGACGATAACCCTGGCCAACGCCTGCGTGTCATGAATGGGAACAAGCGAACCACCGCCGTGCCCCTGGAGCAAATCGACCGCATAGGCGGTGTCATAGCCGAGTATTGCTGTGCCACTTACAAGCGATTCAAGCAGATTGCGGGGAGACTCGGGGGTGATGTGCGTGAACACCAAGGCGTGCGACCTACGCACGAAGTCGAGTAATTCGGCGCGGTTTGATAGAAATCCCGGAAACTCTACGATGTCCTGCAGGTTGAGGCGCTTGCGTTCGGCCAAGCATTCGGCCAGCATGGGACCCTCTCCGAACCAAGAGGCCCGTAGATTCGCCCCCAAGTCGCGCGCAATCGCGATTGCACGGAGCCACTCGAGCGGCGCTTTCATCGGGTCGAGACGGCCGACGTAGCAAAGGTTCAGTGTGGGCGATGAGCGTATGTCCTGAAACTTTTGTTCAAGATCGGCGGTGTCGACCAGATCACTTTCTTTTGTGTGGACATCGTGAATGAGGTGACTTTCTCTGCACCATGGCGCGTACGCTCGATAGCAGTCGTCGCCGTGCCAGAGACCCAGGGAGCACCGCTCGATAACGTGACGGTGATAGCGCTTCATCAGTGGAAGTTCAATTGCCATGCGGGCTCGACGCAATCCCGATGTCTTTCCCATGGTGTTGCGGATCACCTCATGCTCAACACGGTCTGTGTGAATTGCGTACCGGCGCCTGACAGCGATAGCTTCCAGGGCGGCTACGGCTGCCCAATCGCCGATCATTCCTCCAATTGCGAATTGGAGATGCTCGGACTTGGCAATTGTTTCCCGGATAAGGTTGCGAACTGGTCGGAGATGTTGACAGAAGCTGGCTGGAGAGTACGCCCACGGAAGCGGTTGAAAGTGGATATGGTCGCGGTGTTGTAGAGCGCTCACATTTCGCCACACAAATCCGGCGAGTGTAGATACTAACTGATCGGGAATGAGAGGCGCGCCAACCGTAACATGCGAAAATCCTTCAGCCCACCGATCGAGACCATTGGCTGCCTGTGCCTCCACCTGCAACTGTCCCTCGAACAAGCGAAAGGGTACGGGCAGAACCAAATACATACTGCCGTCCTGCGGATTGAACTGCTGATTCATTCGTCACCTGCAAAGGTGCGCATGAGCGCGCAAAAAGGATTGTAGTGACCTGTTCAGAGTCTAAGTTGCCCCGCCCGGGAAAGTATGCCGAAGGAGGTTGGAGAGTTAGGCTTGCGTGGTTCAGTTTGTGCCGGATTTGGCTTACTGTAGCTCAAGTGATTGCCTCAAGCAAGTGGGTGAAGGTGGAACGATTGGCCTGGCCACCGTGACCGAACCTTGAGCGAGCCGATTGTCCGGGAGATAGCCCGCATACGCGCAAAAAGGAGCACATATGAACGGATACAAATACGAACATTCGCATTGAGACCGATAGCATGGGAGAGATCGCCGTTCCCGGTGATCATTACTGGGGAGCGCAGACCGAGCGGTCACTCCATCACTTTGCGATTGGAGAGGATCGCATGCCGCCGGAGCTGATCCGCGCATTCGCCATCCTGAAAAAGGCGGCGGCGCTGGTGAATCACGACCTCGGCAAGCTCCCCGAGGACAAGATGGATTTGATCGTACGGGCTGCCGACGAGGTGATTGCGGGCAAGCTGCAGGCCGAGTTTCCGCTGCGGATCTGGCAGACCGGTTCGGGCACGCAGACGAATATGAACGTAAACGAGGTGATTGCAAACCGCGCCATCGAGCTGGCCGGCGGTGTGATGGGCAGCAAGAAGCCAGTGCACCCCAACGATCACGTCAACATGTCGCAGTCCTCGAACGATACCTTTCCTACCGCCATGTATATCGCCGCCGCAACGGCAGTGAACGAGCAGCTGATTCCGGCGGTGCGGCAGCTTCACGATGCGATTGCAGCCAAGGCAAAGCAGTTCGAGTCGGTAGTCAAGATTGGGCGTACGCACCTGCAGGATGCGACGCCGCTGACGCTGGGCCAGGAGATGGGAGGATGGGCCAGCCTGCTGGAACGCGATATCGCGCGGATCGAGGCTGCGGTGGACGGCCTCTATGATCTGGCCATCGGCGGGACGGCCGTGGGCACCGGCCTCAATGCGCACCCGGAGTTTGCCCAGCGTGCCTCGGCAAAGATCGCAGAGCTGACCGGACTGCCGTTCCGTTCGCACCCCAACAAGTTTGCGGCTCTCTCGGCGCACGATGAACTGGTCTTTGCCAGCGGAGCGGTCGAGACGCTCTCCGTATCGCTGATGAAGATCGCCAACGATGTTCGCTGGCTCGGCTCAGGGCCGCGCTGCGGATTAGGAGAGCTCCTGTTGCCGGAGAACGAGCCGGGCAGCTCCATCATGCCGGGCAAGGTGAATCCCACACAGTCCGAGGCGATGACCATGGTCGCTGTGCAGGTGCATGGCAATCATGCCGCAATCGCCTTTGCCGGAAGCCAGGGAAACTTCGAACTGAACGTCTTCAAACCGGTCATGATCTACAACTTCATGCACTCGGTGCGGCTGTTGAGTGACTCCTGCCGGATGTTTGTCGAATTTTGCGTGCAGGGCATGGAAGCCAATCTGAAGCGGATTCACGAATACGTGGAGAACAGCCTGATGCTCGTGACCGCACTGAATCAGCACATCGGTTACGACAAGGCCGCGAAGCTGGCCAAGACCGCGCATCATAAAGGGCTCTCGCTGCGCGAGGCGAACCGGGAACTCGGCTTCCTGACGGAAGAGGAGTTCGACACGTATCTGCGCCCCGAAAAGATGACCGGCCCGGAAACTGAGCAGTGAGCGCAGGCCACAGACTCAGCGGATGGCATTCATTGGAAGTCCCGGTGTGGACGTGAAGGTCGCGCAGGAGCTATTGCGACACGCCAACAGCAGAATCACAATGGATATCGATACACGGGCTGTGAGTATGGAGAAACGAAGTCCTAGCGAACGCTAGCTTCAGATGCCGCTTTGAGTTGCAGCAATCGGGAATTATATTTTGAGGTGGGTTGTCACTATTCGGTGTCGCCATAAACCCTTGTACTTCTTAGGTTTATGGCGGGGACGACGGGGCTCGAACCCGCGACCTCTGCCGTGACAGGGCAGCGCTCTAACCAACTGAGCTACGTCCCCAAACTGCTACTGCAGCAATTTGAATCTTACCACAGGAAGCGAACGTTTGCTACTTACGCTCTGCTTTCCTTCGTTGTTGCCTTGGTTTGTGCCGTTCGAGATCACAATCTCGTATCGGCTTCACCACCGCACCAACAGTTATAACTCTATCAGATCGGAGGAGATCATGTTTCCACAGGGCGAGGAAAAGATCGCATCCGGCCTCCCACCAGCATACAGCGAACCGCATCTCTGGTGTAAGTGCGCCTCCGTCCAGCGGCCAGACGGAGGCGCCTAAGCCTAAGGGAGCTGGCACACCTTCACGCGCTCGTTCGCATACGGGCACACGAGCGCGGTCGCCGCAGGCTGCTGCAGGATCAGCCAATGCACATGGAAGGGCGCCAGCCTGCGTTCGCGCTCGGCATCGCTCATGCGGCTGAGTCCGGTGTCCGCCGTATGCTCGGCCATCCACCTCTCCGCGACCGCGGGAAAGATCGCCGCGGATCCGCCGTCCTTGGAGAAGTCGGCGAGCAACTGCGTTCGGCAATCGCGCGGAAGCCCTGCGCGTCCTCGCCGTCGGCCTGGATATAGTTCGCATCGAGCGCCACCACGGCATCGATCGGCGTATGCGACCGCACCCACAGAAACGCCTCCGCCCAGGGATTGCGCGTGTCGACCCAGGGCAACTCGACCTGCGCGAGCGACGGATAGGTGGCGCGCTGGACCCCGTACATCAAGCCGCCGAGCGCACACACCAGCAGGACCCAGCGCCACGCCACGCGCTTCAGCCAGTACTGCCCCAACAGTCCGCCAAGCAGCAGGAACATGCAGTAGTAGACGAACAGGAAGGAGCGCATCGGCTGCAGCGTCGCCATCAGGTGCGAGCGGCTCTCCGGCCGCGCAAACAGCAGGCACAACAACGGTCGCAATCACTCCAATCGCGATGCTGCCCAGCGCCAGCGTGCCATCCGCTCGGTGCTGCTCGAATCCATGCTCCGCCACCTTGCGCCGGTAGAGAAGCGCCAGCAGAACCAGCGGCATCACCAGCCCGACCCACTCATACCATTGCCACATCGAAAGAAAGTAGTAGTAGCGCGTCAAGACCGCGGCATGATGCGCCGCGCCTTCGACCACATGGCGCTGCGAGAGTTGCACCGCCGCGCCCAGCGACAGTGCGGCCGCCGCGAGCACCGCCAGCCCAGCCCAGGATCTCCGCCGCGCCGCCTCCAGCAGCAGCACAAAGCCCGCCGCATAGATTCCCATCAAGGGATGAAATAACCCGATGACCGCGAGACAGGCCACCGCGCGTCCCAGTCGCCGGTCCAGGCACGCGCACGCCGCCAGCAGCGTGAGCGGCGTCGAGATCGACCGGCTGGTGACGTAGGGGTCCATCAGAAACAGGGACGAGCCGGCCACCGGCACGCGTCAGGCACAGCGTGACCAGCAGCACCGCGCCCCACTGCGCCTCCGCACGCGCAAAGCACCGCCGCGCCAGCAGCAGGCAGCTATACAGCAGCAGCCACGTGGTGGCCACATAGGTGACGAACAGCACCACATCGAGCGGCAGATGCAGCGCGTGAACCAGCCACGCATTCCAATTCGAGAAGACCGAAAGCCGAAGGTACGGCCGCACGAACGCCGCGCTCGCCGGATAGAGCTGATGGGTTCAGCCGCAGCTTGATGCCCGCCACGTAGATCCCGGCATCCTCCGCATAGGGATGGTAGCCATGGATCAGCAGGGCCAGCACCGCCAGCCCAAGCAGGCGCAGCGCGGGGCTGGTGGGCAGACTTCGTTGCGGGGGAGATGCAGGTGCCGGCCTGGCGGGGAGCAGCTCCGGGGCGGCGACATGGACAGAAGGCAAAAGGGACCTCTGAGCAGATGAGGTGTGGATTGCGTCCGACATGCGGCGTCACCGCAGAGGCTCGAACCCTTGAACTGCAGCGGCTCAACGGACAGTCTGGACTCCGAGCCCGCGAAAACGGCACCGAAGCTCATCCGATTCTATCGTGTTCGCTCGCGGCCCTGTCGTGACGGGTACTGCCGGGCAAATCCGACCGCCGCTGGGCGGACCCGGCAAAACCGAACCGCAGGGAAGCTTTTCCGCCCGACCGACAGGATTTGTAACGTAGACTATGAAGCCAGCTGTTCTGTTCGAAGGAGTTCTGTCTCGATGTTGAATGCGTTCCGCCGGTCGTGCGTCCAGGACGTGCTCCCAGCCCTTTCTCTTCCAGCCTTTCTGCTCTTGGGCCTCCTCGGAATCGCGACGGTTTCGACCGCGCACGCTCAAGCCACCTCCTCCGGCCCGACCACCGCGTTGGGACGTCAGTTGCAGCGGATGGATCTCGGCATCAGCGGCGCCGGTCTCTTCACCAAGGGCGTCTCCGGTCCGAACTACGTCGGCGATCCCGTCACGCTGAACACCAGCTCCACGCTCGGCGCGCTCGTCCAGATCCGCTACGTCCGTTCGCCCCTGGTCGGTTTCGAGTTCAACTACGGCTACGCCCGTCTCACCGAGAACTTCAACTTCGCCACGGCCACCCCCTTTGGCCCGCCCGCCGGTCCCTTCCCGGTGCAGACGCAGATGAACGAGTACACCTTCGGCTACGTCGCCCACCTGCGCCGCTTCAACTACCACGGCATTCAGCCGTTCGTGGGTGCGGGCTTCGGGACGACCGCCTTCAAGCCCACCTCGGGCGGTGGCGAAGGTCTGCCCGAGAAGGCCCGCATGACCTACTACTACACCGTCGGTGCCGAGGACATGGTCAGCCAAGCACTTCGGCGTGCGGCTGCAGTTCCGTCAGCTCTTCTACAAGGCCCCCGACTTCGGCCAGAACTACCTGACCATCCAGCAGCAGACCATCACCACGGAGCCCACCTTCGGCTTCTTCCTGAAGTACTAAGTCCACTCCGAGCCGGCCTGCGTGGCCGACGTCTACCCCAAAGCCCCAGCGCGAGCACCTCGTCGCCTGGGGCTTTTTCTTGCCTCGGATCAGCCGCATCCATCCGTTCTCCTCATGCATCCTCAACGCCCAATTGGACTTCAAACCTCTTAGACATTCGGCTATTCGAGCCTATATTCGGGACAGAGAAGCCGTTCGCGTTTATCTTTATGTATCTTGGAGGGACCAGGATACGTCGCCACCGATCCTCGGCTGTCCCGCCGGCATCCAACCCAGTCACCACCCAGATGGACCGAGGCACAAGGAATGGAATTTCACGTTTCGCGGGCAGTGCGCACCAAGTTCGACGTTCACGACCTGCTCTTCAGCTACGCCGGCAACGCCATCTTCGCCAATCTCGCGGCCACCCGCGAGTTTGCCCGCAAGGCGAACGAAGCCCGCGAGGCCAGCGGCGAGCCCGGCCCCATCCTGCAACGCCGGCGCGCTCTTCGCCATGGGCCTGATCGACGAGCTCAGCCACGCCCTCGTCGCCCGCTACCGCAGGCACACCGACCCCGCCGTGCTCGCCGACGGCCTCCGCTTCCTCGGCTCCCGCGAGACCGACCCCGCCGTCGTCGACCATCTCCTGCTCGCCTTCACCGACCAGTTCCCCAACACCGCCGTCTTCAGCGGCCAGCAGACCCCCGCCGAGTGGCTCGCCGCCAGCACCCCCGCCGCCGAGGCCGGCAGCCTCCAGCCCATGCCCAACCGCGAGGCCGCGCTCGAAGAGCTGCTGCTGCTCTGGCTCGCCAACATCAACCCCGCCTTCGCGCCCTTCCAGCGAGCTCTTCGACGACGCCGACCTCGCCGCAGCAGACCGTCTACAAGCACGTCACCGGCGAGTTCGCCGACTACTTCGCCACGCGTCCGCCCATCGCGCCCGAAATCGGCAGCCTGCTCGACGCTCTGCGCGCGCCCATGCTCGCCTCGCCCGACTCCCTCAGCGGCCAGCTCGACTTACATGCGCGAGCACTGGGCCGAAGTCCTCGGCCCGAGTCGACGACCTGCGCCGCATCCTGCTCGCCATCGACATCCTGCGCGAGGAGGAGATCGCCATCTGGCTGCGTCTTCCATCCCGCCCGGCCCCGACCAGTCACCGCCACGGCGCGCCCACGGCTGGGGCGCCGAGGGCTTCGTGGGCGACGAGTTCGTCGGCTTCGACGAGTTCCGGCGCAGCGCTACGCCCACGACTACCAGGCCCGCTCCACGAGTACGAAGCCTTCAGCCGCCGACCAGGCCTGGATGCCCAACGTCGTCCTCATGGCCAAGAGCACCTACGTCTGGCTCGAACAGCTCTCCAAGAAATACGGCCGCCACATCCATCGCCTCGACCAGATCCCCGACGAAGAGCTCGCACCTGCTCGCCGACCGCGGCATCACCGGCCTCTGGCTCATCGGCCTCTGGGAGCGCAGCATCGCCTCGCAGACCATCAAGCGCCTGCGCGGCCAGCACGACGCCGTCGCCTCCGCCTACTCGCTCAAGGACTACCGACATCGCCGACGACCTCGGCGGCGGCTACGCCTACGAGCAACCTCCGCGACCGCGCCGCCGCGCCACGGCATCCGCCTCGCCAGCGACATGGTGCCCAACCACATGGGCATCGACTCCCCCTGGGTCATCGAGCATCCCGACTGGTTCCTCTATCGCTGGCGAGTCGCCCTTTCCCGTCCTACAGCTTCAACGGCCCCGACCTCTCCACCGACGCCCGCGTCGAGATCAAGATCGAAGACCACTACTACGACCAGACCGACGCCGCCGTCGTCTTCCGCCTGCGCGACCACTCGCAACGGCGACACCCGCTACGTCTACCACGGCAACGACGGCACCACCTTCGCCTGGAACGACACCGCGCAGCTCGACTACTCCAAGGCCGTACGTCCGCGAGCAGGTCATCCAGACCATCCTGCACGTCGCGCGGCTCTTCCCCATCATCCGCTTCGACGCCGCCATGGTGCTCGCCAAGCGCCACGTCCAGCGCCTCTGGTTCCCGCTGCCCGGCGCCGGCGGCTCCATCCCCTCGCGCGCCGAAAACGCCATGATCGCAGGAGGAGTTCGACGCCCTCATGCCCCACGAGTTCTGGCGCGAGGTCGTCGACCGCGTCGCCGCCGAGGTCCCCGGCACCCTGCTGCTCGCCGAGGCCTTCTGGCTGCTCGAAGGCTACTTCGTCCGCACCCTCGGCATGCATCGCGTCTACAACCGCGCCTTCATGAACATGCTGCGCGACGAGGAGAACGCCAAGTACCGCTCCTACCTCAAGAAGACCATCGAGTTCGATCCCGACATCCTCAAGCGCTACGTCAACTTCATGTCCAATCCCGACGAGCGCACCGCCATCGACCAGTTCGGCACCGGCGACAAGTACTTCGGCGTCTGCACCCTGCTCGCCACCCTGCCCGGCCTGCCCATGTTCGGCCACGGCCAGATCGAGGCCTTCACCGAGAAGTACGGCATGGAGTTCAAGCAGCGCCCGCATGAACGAGTGGCCCAACGAGGACCTCGTCGCCCGCCACCAGCGCGAGATCGCGCCCCTGCTCAAGAACCGCCACCTCTTCGCCGAGAGCACCAACTTCGTCCTCTACGACTTCTGGAACGACCACGGCACCGTCGACGAGAACGTCTTCGCCTACTCCAACCGCTTCGGCACGGCCGAGCGCGCCCTGATCCTCTACAACAACGCGCTACGAGAGCACCCGCGGCACCATCCACCTCTCCGCCGCCTTCGATGGACAAGGGCACCGGCCAGCTCCACAGCCGCAGCCTCAAGCGACGCCCTCGCGCTCCCGACCGACGACGCCGTCTTCCTCGCCTAGCGCGACACCGCCCGCGGCCTCGAGTACCTCCGCCGCGCCACCGACTTCGACCACCAGCGGCTTCACCTCGACCTGCGCGGCTATCAGTACGCCGTCCTGCTCGACTGGCGCGAGCTCCGCTCCACCGCCGAGCAGCCCTGGGAGCAGCTCTGCGACGCCCTCCACGGCGCCGGCGTCCCCAGCCTCGACGAGGCCCTCGCCAAGCTCCGCCTGCGCCCGCTCCACGACGCCCTGCGCGCCGCGCTGACGCAGGAGATCCTCCACGCCTTCGCCGACACCGCCGCCGACTCGCCACCGAGGCCCCGATCTGCGCCGGCAGCACAGCCAGCAAACCCGGCGCGAAGCTGGGAGCCGCGTCTCCTCGACCCACCGCGCCTGCAGCGACGCCCGTCGCCGCCGCAGAAGCAACCGCAACCTTGGCGGAAAAAACATCCGCAGAAAAAACATCGCCAGACGAAAAAGAAGACGTCATCCCGACCGAAGCCGCGGACAGCCTCACCGTCCGCAGCGGAGTGGAGGGACCCCTGTATTTCGCCCGCACCTCCACCGCCTCCACGATCAACGGCACCACCGGCCTCCCCGACCCGCGCCTGACAGCTCTTCCTCGACCACGCCCAGCTCTTCTTCGATCAGGCCCGCACCGCCGCTCCGAGAGCCGCCCGCGACCGCGCTCCAGGCGCAGCCAACCCTGACCACCCAGGCCACCGCCGCCGCCCATCTCCCCGCGCTGGAGCGTCACTTCGCCCGACCCCTGGCCCGCGACCGCCCGCCTCGTCCTGCCCAGCCAGCACCCGCTCGCCACCCTTCCCGGCAGCGCCGTCTGGGCTGCCGCTCCTCGCCTGGCTGCTGCTGCGCCAGCTCGCCCCCACCGCCGAAACCGCCGCCGCGCCTCTTCGACCAGCTCCACATGCGCTCCGCGCTGGCCGAGACCTTCGCCGCCCTCGGCGTCGAGCGGCGAGAACTCCTGGCGTCTCGCCGCCCGCGTCCGCATCCTGCTCGCCTACCCCACGCCGCAGTCGGTCGACACCGAGCCGCTTCTGGGCCGACCCCGACGTCCGCTGGCTCGCCGGCCTCAATCAGAGCGAGGGCATCACCTACCTCAACCAGGAGGCCTTCGAGGAGCTGCTCTGGTGGCTCGAGCTCCCCAGCCTCCTCACCGCCGCTCTCGCCCCCAGCGACTCCCTCATCGCCGCCATCGAGACCCACATCGCCACCCACACCACCGCCGCCGCCAAAGCCGGCTACGACCTCACCAAACTCCGCGCCCAAGCCCTAAACTTGACCTAGCGGTACAGCTCCAATGCCCACGATTCTCTCGAGCATGCCGTGGCGGGTCATCCACGTCGAGGCCCTTGCGGACCACCGCCTGCGCGTGACCTTTCTCGATGGCCTGACCGGCATCGTCGATCTCTCGCGTCTGATCCACTCCCCAGACGCAGGCGTCTTCGCCGCCTTGGCCGACCCCGCTCGCTTCGCCGAGGTCAGCCTCGACTACGGCGCGGTCACTTGGCCGGGCGAAGTGGACCTCGCCCCCGACGCCATGCACCACGCCCTGCAGCAGAACCCGATCTGGACGCTCTAGTTTGTCTCCGAAGCGAGCAGTAACGACGAGGCTGATTACCTTCCCTTGAAGTGGTCGCCGTTTATGCTGGCCCTTGCGCAACGCCGCCGCTATACTCGCACTCTCCAGCCCAAAGAGGCCAGATCTTTCTCAATCGCTCCAGCATGTGCGGCCCCCAAAGAGTCGGACCAAAGTCCAACTGAAGTCCAGACATAGTCCGGACTTTATTTGGACTTAACCCTCGATTCCTCTAGACTTTAGGACTTCGAGTGGAGGGGAGGGGTCACCCCCGCTGATACCGCCGCAGCACATCGGCCTGCGACAGCACGCCCTCGAGCGCCCCCCGCATCGCGCGGTTCGAGATCGGCAGCAGCGGCCAGCGCCGGAAGTACGGCAGCGCGCTCGACAGCGGCTGATCCGGGAACATCACCGGCGTCCGCTCCTTGCCCAGCCGCTCCTCCACCGCCTGCCTGGCCTCGGGAGCGTTCTGGTCCGCGCCCAGCCCACGGAAGATCTCCTCCATCTCCGCGCGGCTCGCCGCATACCATCCGCCGTCCTTGCACTGGATCAGCACCGCGCCCACATCCTGCTTGGCGAACGCCTCCGTCACCGTCCGCCGCGCCTCCCACAGCGTCTCCGAGCCCTTCAGCACCGGCACCGCAATCGGCGCCAGCGCATCCTCGAAGTGCAGGTCGCCGCTCTCCTCGCGCTGCTCCTCCATCGACGGCAGATACAGCCCATCCTGATGCGTGAACAGCTCGAAGATCGGCACCGGCTGCAGCGCCCGCGAGATCAGATACGCAATCGTATTGGCCAAAATCACCGGCAGAATGACGGAGTAGTTCCCACTCACCTCCAGCACCATGAACACCGACGTCAGCGGTGCCCGCAGAAACGCCGCGAACAGCACCCCCATCCCCACCAGCGCATACGACCCCGTCGTCCCCGTCAGGTGCGGGAAGTAGTGCTTCTCGAACGACCCCACCGCCGCGCCCAGCATCGCTCCGATAAACAGCGTCGGCGCAAACATCCCGCCCGGCGTCCCACTCGAGAACGACAGCGTCGTCGCTACAATCTTGAACACCGCCAGCAGCAGCAGCACATGCAGCACGAACTGCCCATGCATCGCCTGATCGATCGCCTCATACCCGGCGCCCATCACCTCCGGCAGCCCGAAGTAGCCAATGCCGCCCACCAGCAGCCCCGCCAGCGCCGGCTGCACCATCTGCGACCACGCCGGCTGACTCCGCAGCCTCGGCCGCAGATACCCCAGCGACTTCGCGAACACCAGCGACGCCACGCCGCCCACCACGCCCAGCACCGCATACGCCATCAGCTCGCGCGGATCCCGCAGGCTCATCGCCGGAATGCGGAACATCGGCTCCGATCCCCAGAACCACCGCGCCACCACCACGCTCGACACCGCGGCCAGCACAATCGACCCCAGCACCCCCGCGCTCCACTGCCCGATCACCTCTTCAATGACAAACAGAATCGCCGAGATCGGCGCATTGAACGCCGCCGCCAACCCCGCCGCCGCGCCCACCGGCGCGAAGATCCGCAGCTTCTCCCGGCTCAGCCCCAGCTTCCGGCTGATCAGCGACGCCACCCCCGCGCCGATCTGCAGCGACGGATCCTCCGGCCCCAGCGAGTGCCCGCCCCGATCGCCAGCGACGCCAGCAGAAACTTGCCCACCATCGTCCGGATCGAGATAAACCCATTGCTGGATATACAGCGCCGCCTTGGTCTGGTTCACGCCGCTGCCGCGCACCTGCGGAAACACATACCGCGTCAGCACCGCCACCACCAGCCCCACCACGCACGGCACAAAGAGCAGCCGCGGCTGGTGCGGCCCCGGCGACGATCCCAGCAGCAGCACGCTCAGCCACGCAATCGCCATCCGGAACGACACCACCAGCAGCCCCGAGATCACGCCAATAAAGATCGAGAGCAGCAGAAACAGCTGCTCCTCCCGCTTCGGAGCCAGCCGTGCCGCAATATCCTCGCGATGTTCGGCGATCTTCGGTTCCACGTCCACCACTGTTCCCATTGCCTACCTCGCCCCCTCGTGCTGCGCGTTCTTCGCCAGCAGCAGCAGCAGGGCGTCATCGCCCGTCGGTTCGCCGCACAGCTTCGCGGCGAGCATCTCGCTCCCGTTGATCAGGCTCGTCAAAATATCCTCATTGCCCAACTCGGCGGCCAGCGCATCCCGCGTCGAAATCGCATCCGCCTGCTCCCAGCGCGCGTTGAGCGCCTGCACCGCCGGGTCCTGCTTGGTCAACGTCGCCGCGCAGGCCGTCCAGCGCGTCTTCGCAATCGCCTTCTCGTCCAGCAGCCGCGTAATCCGGTCCTTCGTGCTGGGCGCCGCCTCTGGAGAAAGCACCAGCAGCCGCCCCGCATTCCTCAGCAACGTTGCGTCCGCCGCTCCCGCAGCCTCGCCGCTCTCGCGCACCCCCAGCTCCAGCCAAATCCGCGACCGCGCATAATCCCCCATCTGGTACGCCAGCCGTCCCGCCTTCTCGTACGCCACCGGATTGCGCGGGTCCTGCGCGATCGCCTTCTGGTAGTACAGCAGCGCGTTCGCGGGATCCTCGGCGCGCACCAGTTCGTCGCCAAACAGAAGCTCCAGCCCCGCTCCCGGCGGCGCATTGCTCGCCGCGATCAGCAGCTCCGTCTGCGCCATCACCAGTTCTTCCTGGTCGATCAGATAGTTGGCCAGCTCCAGCCGCGTCTCGCGTCGGCGCTCCACCCCTTCGCCCTCCCAGTTGCCGAAGATCGCCGCCCGGTAGTAGCGGATCGCCTCCTGCTTCGCGCCGCGTTGCCGCGCCAGGCGTGCCAGCTGCAGATTGATCACGCCATCGCCCGGCTGGGCCTCCCACAGGTTCAGAAAGTAGTTGGTCGCCTCCTCCGCGTGTCCGGAGTCGCCCAGCGCCTGCGCCAGCATCATCTGGTACGAGCGTTCGTCCGGCGCATAGACCAGCGCCGTCCGCAGGGCTGGCACTGCCTGATCCGGGTGCCCCTGTTGCAGCGCCGCCTTCCCCCGTGCCGCCCAGCGTACGGCCAGATCTGCCCGGTGGGTCGTAAACGAGCGAAACAGCAGCAGCGTCAGCACAAACAGCACGATCGTCGCCAGCGTGAGCACAAAGAAGGTCAGGCTATCGCGCAGAAAAAGTTTGCGCCGGCTCGAAATCAAACTTGCTTCGGTTATCTGCATGGTTCTCTCAGGCGGCCCAGAGACGTCAAGCCCTGCTCTCCAGTCTAGAACTTCCGCCGCACAAACCGTATCCTTCGCCGCTTGCCGGAACTCTTCGCGTCAACCCACCTCCACGGAAGATGGCCTCAGTTGCCGTTGCTGTTGTCTGTTTCTGTCGTTGCTGTGGCCTTTGCCTTTGCCGTTGTTTGTTTTTGCTGTCATCCTGAGCGCAGCGAAGGATCCCGATACCAATCGCACTCCCGTACCGTTCGCACCTTTCAGCCTATGCTCTCGCGGCCGTTGCCTTTTCCTGTCAAGCCCCTAAATCCGCCTCCAGAAAAACGAGAAATCCCCAATAAAGACGCCGCTTTTGCGCTCGCAAATAAGTGCCGAAAAGGTCTACCCAACTTGATAAAATGGAACCATAGAGAAAATTCAAGAGACGCACCATCCGCAGCTGCTCGCATAAGCCTTTTGGATGCACGATTTTAGCCGTAAGTCCTTTGTTATGACGATTTTGCGGCGCAGTATGCCTCTCAAGCTGCAGAAAACAAATAACTTGCGTCCAAGATAGGGGGAGGGGGGGACCCCAGCGTCGCCGGGCCTACAAAAGAGAAAAAGGCCGTCCGGGTTTCCCCGGACGGCCTTTTCTCCTAAGCACGAAGCCTTACCGCGACACCGAATCCAGGTCCAGGTTCAGCTCCAGCACGTTCACCGTCGGTTCGCCCAGCACTCCGAGCAGCCGCTCGCGTCGTATGCTTGGCCACCAGGCTCCGCACCGCCGCTTCGCTCATGCCGCGCTGCTTGGCGATCCGCTCCACCTGATACTCCGCCGCTGCCGGCGTAATATCCGGGTCGAGCCCCGAGCCCGAAGCCGTCACCAGATCGACCGGCACCGCGCTGCCCGGATGATCGACCTGCTCGGTGGCCACGCTGGCCTCGATCCGGTCGACCAGCTTCTTGCTCGTCGGCCCGAAGTTCGAGCCGCCCGAGGACGTGGCGTCATACCCGGCGCCCGCCGCCGAGGGCCGGCTGTGGAAGTACCTGTCTCCGGTGAACGACTGCCCGATCAGCTTGGAACCGACCAGCGTTCCATTCTTTTCGATCAGGCTGCCATTCGCCTGCTTCGGAAATGCAACCTTCGCGATCACATACACCGCCAGCGGATAACCAACGCCCAACAGCACCGTCGTCACCACCGTATACAAAATCGAAGTCACATAAAACTCGCCGCATACAAACTCCTTAAGCCAGGTGAATCGCGGTAATGATCATGTCGATCAGCTTGATCCCGATAAACGGAACGATCACGCCACCGACGCCATAAAGGATCAGGTTTCTCCGCAGCAGCGCCTCCGCGCTCATCGCGCGATAGCTCACACCGCGCAGCGCCAGCGGAATCAGCCCAACGATGACGAGTGCGTTGAAGATCACCGCCGAAAGCACCGCCGATTCCGGCGTCTTCAGATGCATGATGTTCAGCGCGTTCAGCACCGGAAACGTCGCCGCGAACATCGCCGGAATAATGGCGAAGTACTTGGCCACATCGTTGGCGATGGAGAACGTCGTCAACGCGCCACGCGTCATCAGCAGCTGTTTGCCGATCTCCACGATCTCGATCAGCTTGGTCGGATTCGAGTCGAGATCGACCATGTTGCCGGCTTCCTTCGCCGCCTGCGTTCCCGTGTTCATCGCCACGCCTACGTCTGCCTGAGCCAGCGCAGGAGCGTCGTTGGTTCCGTCGCCGGTCATCGCGACAAGCTTGCCTTCGGCCTGTTCGCGCCGGATCAGGTCCATCTTGTCCTTGGGCTTCGCCTCGGCGAGGAAGTCGTCGACACCAGCCTCGCGTGCAATCGCCGCAGCGGTCAGCGGATTATCGCCGGTAATCATCACCGTGCGAATGCCCATCGAGCGAAGCTGCGCAAACCGCTCGCGCATTCCGCCCTTCACGATGTCCTTCAGGTGAATCACGCCCAGCGCGCGACGGCCTTCCGCGACCACCAGCGGAGTTCCGCCGCTGCGTGCAATCGCGTCCACCGCTTCGCGAACCTCCTTCGGCAGCGATCCTCCATTCTCCTCCAGGAACTTGGCGATCGCGTCCGCCGCGCCCTTGCGGATCATGCGGCCATCGACGTCGACGCCCGACATGCGCGTCAGCGCGCTGAACGGCACGAACTCCGCATGCATCTCCGAGATCTCGCGTCCGCGCAGCCCAAAGCGCTCCTTCGCCAGCACCACGATCGAGCGGCCTTCCGGCGTCTCATCCGGCAGCGACGACAGCTGCGCCGCATCGGCCAACTCCGCAGGACTCACTCCAGGAGCAGCGACGAAGTCGCTCGCCTGACGATTGCCCAGCGTGATCGTTCCCGTCTTGTCCAGCAGCAGCGTGTTCACGTCGCCCGCAGCCTCGACCGCGCGACCCGACATCGCCAGCACGTTGTGCTGCACCAGACGATCCATTCCCGCGATGCCGATCGCCGACAGCAATCCGCCAATCGTCGTCGGGATCAGGCAAACCAGCAGCGCGATCAGCACGAACACCGACTGCGGCGCGGACGAGTACATCGCGAACGGCTGCAGCGTTCCCACCGCAAGCAGGAAGATGATCGTCAGACCAGCCAGCAGGATGTTCAGCGCGATCTCGTTCGGCGTCTTCTGCCGCTCCGCTCCTTCGACCAGCGCAATCATGCGGTCGAGGAAGGTCTCGCCCGGATTCGACGAGATCCGCACCTTGATCATGTCCGACAGCACGCGCGTTCCGCCCGTTACCGCCGAGCGATCGCCACCTGCCTCGCGGATCACCGGAGCCGATTCGCCCGTGATCGCCGACTCGTCCACCGAAGCGACGCCTTCGATGACATCGCCATCGCCCGGAATCATCTCGCCAGCGACAACGCGCACCACATCGCCGACGCGCAGCAGCGCGCTCGACATCGGCGTTGTCCCGCCATTCGGCAGCAGCTTGTTGGCGATCGTCTCGGACTTCGCCTGACGCAGCGCATCGGCCTGCGCCTTGCCGCGTCCTTCCGCCATCGCCTCGGCGAAGTTGGCGAACAGCACCGTGAACCAAAGCCACAGCGTGATCTGCAGGTCGAAGCGGAAGGCTCCGCTGTGCGTCATCAGGTCACGCACCAGATAGATCGTGGTGATGACGCTTCCAATCTCCACCACGAACATGACGGTATTGCGCATCATGGTCTTCGGATGAAGCTTTACCAAGGCATCTACAGCCGCTCGTCTGACGATCGTTGCGTCCCAGAGCGAGCGCTTTTGTGCAGTCGACATCAGAATCTCCTCAGAAGCTCTTGCCTGCTTGCATCAGCAGGTGTTCGAGAATCGGTCCCAGCGCCAGCGCAGGGAAGAAGGTCAGCGCGCCTACGATCAGGATCACGCCCACCAGAAGCACCGTGAACAACGGCGTATTCACCGGGAACGTTCCCGCCGAAGGAGGAGCAAGCTTCTTCTGCGCCAGATTGCCCGCAACCGCCAGCATCGGCACGATCATCAGGAAGCGTCCCACCAGCATCGCCACCGTGATCGACAGGTTGTACCAATGCGTGTTGGCGTTCAGTCCCGCGAACGCCGAACCGTTATTGCCCGTCGCGGACGCATAGGCATAAAGGATCTCGGACAATCCATGCGGTCCAGAGTTGTTCAGGCTGGACAGTCCGAGCGTCGGCATCTTCACCGCGACCGCGGTGAACAGCAGCACCGAGAGCGGGAAGATCAGCACATACAGCATCGACATCTGCACGTCGTACGACTCGATCTTCTTGCCCAGATACTCCGGCGTTCGACCCACCATCAGACCGGCGATGAACACCGTCACCACGACGAAGATCAGCATCGCGTAGAGGCCTGCACCAACGCCGCCGAAGACCAACTCGCCGAGCATGATGTTCACCATCGGCACCATTCCGCCCAGCGGCATGAACGAGTCATGCATGGCATTGACCGCGCCGCAGCTTGCGTCCGTCGTCGCAGTGGCGAAGAGGGCGGTATTGGCGATGCCGAAGCGAACCTCCTTGCCTTCCATGTTGCCGCCCGGCTGCAGCGCCGAGGTCGGTCTGATTGACGCCATGCAGCAGCGGGTTCGCATGGCTCTCCGCCGAATACGCGACCAGAACGCCGGCGAAGAACAGCGCCGACATCGCCGCGAATACCGCCCAGCCGTGTCCTGGAGACTTCACCATGCGGCCCGAGTGTGACGGTCAACGCGCCTGGGATCACGAAGATGGCGAACATCTCGAGCAGGTTGCTGAGTGCGGTCGGGTTCTCGAAGGGATGCGCGCTGTTGGCGTTGAAGAAGCCACCGCCGTTGGTGCCGAGCATCTTGATCGCCTCCTGCGAGGCCACTGGGCCTTGCGCGATCGTCTGCGTCGTCACCGTTTGCGTCGTGGTTTTGCCGTCGGTTCCGGTTACCTGCGTCTGCATGGGCTGGACCAGCTTGGCCTGGTCGTAGGGCCGGAAGTTCTGCACAACCCCTTGCGATACAAGCACTAACGCGAGGACGAGGCTGCCGGGAAGAAGCACCCAGAGGGTCGCGCGCGTGGTGTCGACCCAGAAGTTGCCGAGGGTCTTGCGCTCGCGGCCAGCGATGCCGCGGACGAAGGCGATGGCGAGTGCGATGCCGACGGCTGCGGAGGCGAAGTTGTGGTACGCGAGCGTCACCATTTGGGTGAGGTAGCTCATCGTGGTTTCGGGCGTGTAGCTCTGCCAGTTGGTGTTGGTCGTGAACGAGGCTGCGGTGTTGAGGGCGAGGGCCGGTTCGACGGCGGCTAAGCCCTGTGGATTCAGCGGCAGGATGTGCTGCAGGCGCTCGATGGCGTAGGTGACGACCATGGTGACGAGGCTGAAGCCGAGCATGGAGACGGCGTACTCGGTCCAGCGCATCTCGTGGCTCTCGTCGATGCCGGTGAGCTTGTAGATGAGACGCTCGACGGGGCGCGCAAGTACATCAAACCATGTGCGTTTCGCGCTCGAACACGCGGGCCATGTAGACGCCGAGGGGCTTGGCGGTGAGCAGGATCAGGGCGAAGAAGATCCCGATTTGGATCCATCCATTAGCGGTCATTTAGAACTTCTCCGGGCGCAGCAATGCGTAGACCAGGTAGGCCATAAGTAGTGCAATTACAAGGATTAACAGGGTGGCTTCGATCATTTCGCGATCTCCCCGTGCTGGTTTTTAGGCGACAGGAGGTCGCAGCCTCTGACATAGGCGATGGCGATGGCGAAGAACGCTATCCCTATTGCTATCATTGAGATATCCCACATACGGCACCTTCTCCCGGGTCCATCTGTCGGACTTGCACGCTGGAATGGAGGATCGGGCGATCCTAATTCGACGCGGCATGCCTGATTTCACAGGAGTTACGCTAAAGACGGCATAGTGAATTCGTAAAGAATGCGTAAAGGCCCATTTGGGCATTTGTGGGCAGTTGTGGGGCTTTGTGGATGGAGTTGGGGTTTTATGCCGGTTGCTGCGGGATTTGGGGTGGTTTCTTAGGGCTCGAGAGCGCATGTTTTGTGGCGTTTTGTGCGCGTAGAACGTGGTGAAATGTGTGGCTAATCTGGACAGGATTTATTTCCGTCTTCGGTTCCGGTGATCGAGGGGTGGTTTCGAGCATTTCGACGCAGATCGGAGAGTCCTCGGCTGTCCAGGCTCGACGATTCACGAGGTAGCTTACTTGCGTCAAGAGCCCTGCATCTCACTTGCGCGAGGCACAGGAGGTCGTCGCTGCTATGCGTGCAGAGGAGAGATCCAATCAGGCTGTTTCGCGGAAGCTGACCCGGCGTGCCCTGGTTTCGGGAGCGGCTGCGATGGGAGTCGCAGGCTGTGCGGCACCGATTGCGGCGGCCATCAAGAATGCCTCCGGGGCCGTCTCGATGCCCGTTTCGACAACCGCTACGATGGAGGCGGAGGAGGCGGTGAGGAGTGCTGCGGCAAGAGCGGACGAATGCCTCGACAGGGCAGCGGGGGCCAGGGAGAGGAGCGTGGACATCAAGCGCAACGGATCGCAGGCTTCGGCGAAGGGAGATCCGCAGTGGTTCACCGGAGAGGTGCGCATCGATCAGCCCTTTCAGGCGGAGGCGCCGGCGCGAGTAGGCGGGGCTACGGTGACGTTTGAGCCGGGGGCGCGGACCGCGTGGCATACGCATCCGCTCGGGCAGACGCTCTTTGTAACCTTCGGGCTGGGCTGGGTGCAGCGCGAGGGTGGGCCGGTGGAGGAGATTCGTCCCGGGGATATGGTGTGGATCGCTCCCGGCGAGAAGCACTGGCACGGTGCGACACCGACCACGCCGATGACCCATATCGCGGTCGTCGAGAGGCTCAACGGCAAAAACATCGATTGGTTGGAGAAGGTGAGCGACGCACAGTACCGGCGGTGATCCGTTTGTCGAGTAGAGGCGATGTTTACGGGGGAGACCTATTTCAAGGCGCGTGTGGCTTCGCGAGTTTGAGCGGAAGACAAAAACGAAATACAGGGGTCTCTCCACTGCGCAGCGGACGATGAGACTGTCCGCCGCTTCGGTCGAGATGACGTGCTTCTTGGGGTGGTCGAGATAACGTGCTTCTTACGTGGGGTCGAGGTTACGTTTTCGAGGAGTGCGGTGAGTTTTTCTTCTCAATTGGCGGAGTTCGCTACCGGCCTGCAAGTTCGCCACCGCCCTTCAAGTTCGTTACTCCATCTACGACTCGCCACCGACCTTCAAAAGGAGCTCACATGCCCACCATTGTCACTAAGGACGGTACGGAGATCTACTACAAGGATTGGGGTACGGGACAGCCGATTGTGTTTAGCCACGGCTGGCCGCTGTCCGCCGATGATTGGGACAATCAGATGCTGTTCTTCCTGCAGCACGGCTATCGTGTGATCGCACATGACCGGCGCGGTCACGGCCGCTCCACGCAGACCTCGGGTGGGCACGATATGGACCACTACGCGGACGATCTGGCTGCGCTTACGGAGCATCTCGATCTGAAGGAGGCAATCCATGTCGGCCATTCCACCGGTGGCGGCGAGGTGACCCGCTATCTGGGGCGGCATGGGGAGGGGCGGGTGAGTAGGGCGGTGCTGATCAGCGCGGTTCCGCCGCTGATGGTGAAGACGGCGGCCAATCCGGAGGGGCTGCCGAAGGCGGTCTTCGATGATCTGCAGGCGCAGCTTGCGGCGAATCGTTCGCAGTTCTATCGCGACCTGCCCACCGGGCCGTTCTATGGCTACAACCGGCCGGGTGCGAAGGCTTCGGAGGCGGTCATCGAAAATTGGTGGCGGCAGGGAATGATGGGTGGCGCCAAGGCGCATTATGACGGGGTCGTGGCCTTTTCTCAGACCGACTTCACGGAGGACCTGAAGAAGATCACCGTGCCGGTGCTGGTGATGCATAGCGAAGACGACCAGATTGTGCCGTATGTCGCCTCGGGGCCGCTGTCGGCAAAGTTGCTGCGGAACGGAACTCTGAAGACGTACAAGGACTTTCCGCATGGCATGCCGACGACGCACGCGGAGACGATCAATGCGGATCTGTTGGCGTTCCTCAAGAGCGAAGGGGTTGGTTCGCATTTTCTAAAAACCGCATAGCTTGGGGCTGTGCTCAGGTCATGCTTATTGGGGAGTGGAGGGGAAGACGGTCTCGCTGCGCTCGATACCCCACCCTGCGCGATACGACCGCGCGAGGATGGGGCACCCGGGTTCCGCGACTAAGCGGGTTGCCAGAGTTCGACGCGGTTTCCTTCGGGGTCGGTGAACCAGCCGAAGCGTCCGAACTCGTAGCTGGCGCGTTTGGGATCGACCTCGACTCCTTCGACGATCAAACGGTCCAGTACGGCATCGAGGTCCTTCACCTGAAGGTTGATCATCGCGCGCTGTGCGGTCGGGAAGTATTCATCCTCCTGGGGGAAGAAGGCGAGGACGATCGGAGCGCGTTGCCCCGAGTTCGTGAAGGTAAAGGGCCCTTCGGAGCGCGTGAGGCCGAGGTGTTGCTCGTACCACTGATACAAGGCTTCCGGATCGGTCGCCCGGATGAATGTGCCGCCAAAGCCGGTGATTGAAGACATGCAGCCCTCCTGTTCTTTCAGAGGTTATATGAAGAGTGCGGTCGTTTGCTGGTGAGCGAATACAGGGCTCTGCCGCACGATGCAGGCGAATGTGTCGAGGCTGTTCGCTGGCATCGGTCGAGATGACGTGTTTTTGGGGATGAGGCTGGGCCGGGAGAAACGCAGATCCCCTTCGGGGATGACAACCAAGAAAAGGCAACGACGATGAGCAAAGGCGAAAGCTGATCCCCTGCGGGGATGACAACCAAGAAAGGCAACGACAAGAGCAAAGGCAAAACAGATCCTCTGCGGGGATGAGAGGGCAGGGTTATTCGGATTCGGGTCGGTGGGGTCGGGTTCGGGCTCGGGGACGAAGCGGTAGCCGACCCAGGGCTCGGTCTGGAGGTACTGCTCGCCGTGCTCGCCGAGCTTCTTGCGGAGGTGGCCGATGGCGACGCGGAGGTACTCGGGCTGGGCGACGGCGTTGGCTCCCCAGACGGCGTTGAGCAGGTCGCGGTGGCTGAGGACCTTGCCGGGGTGGTGGGCCATGTAGAGGAGCAGCTCGAACTGCTTGGGGGTGAGGTGGACGTCGGTGCCGCGGACCTTGACGCGGTGCTGCTCGACGTTGATGGAGAAGTCGCCGAGCAGGACGGACTCGTTGAGCGGGACCTTGATGGCGTCCTGGCGGCGGAGCTGGGCGCGGACGCGGGCCTTGAGCTCCTGAATGTTGAACGGTTTGGTTACATAATCGTCGGCGCCGGCGTCGAGGGCGGAGACCTTGGCGCCCTCCTGCTCGCGGACGGAGAGGACGATGATGGGGGTGCTGGCGATGGAGCGGATCTCGCGGCAGAGCTCGACGCCGCTCATCTCGGGCATGGAGAGGTCGGTGATGACGAGGTCGGGCTTCCACTCGCGGAAGAGGATGAGGCCGTCGAGGCCGTTGGGGGCGGTGCGGATCTCGTAGCCCTGGGTGCTGAGGGTGGCTTGCAGGGTGCGGAGGATCTGGGGCTCGTCGTCGACGAGCAGGAGGCGGGATCGTTCCTTGCCTTCGGGCTTGTGGGTGTCGGGCTTTATCGGACATCGTCGTCCTCTCTTTCGGGCTGGGTCACGATGTGTACGTCGACGGTGGGCACATCGCTGAGGAAACGCTGGATCGCGTAGTAATAGAAGTATTTTCGCAGACCGGTGGTGGTGGAGCGGCCGAAGATGACCTGGGTGATGCGGCGCTCGCGGACCAGAGCGGCGGCGGCGAGGGGGACGCTGCTGGACTTGATCTCGATGACCTCGCCGTTGAGGTTGCGGGCGAACTGGCGGTTGTTCTCGAGGGTGCGCTGGCGCTCGTCGGAGAGGGGGCGGCCGTCGTCGACGTGGAGGACGAAGAGGTCGCCTTCGGCGGCCTGGGCGATGCGGGCGCCGCGGGCGATGAGGTAGCGGGAGGTGGGGTTGGAGCTGATGCAGACGAGGACGCGCTCGCGGACGGCCCAGTTCTCGCGGATGTGGTGGGCGTCCATGTAGGTGGTGAGGTTGCGGTCGACGGCCTTGGAGACGAGCTGGAGGGCGAGCTCGCGGAGGGCGATGAGGTTGCCGCGGCGGAAGAAGTTGGAGAGGGCGCGGTCGGCGCGGGCGACGGGGTAGATGTCGCCGCGGCGCATGCGGGTTTGCAGGGCCTCGGGGGTGAGGTCGGCCATGACGACCTCGTCGGCCTGCTGGATGACTCAGGTCGGGGACGGTCTCGCGGATCTCGACGCCGGTGATGCGCTGGACGGTGGGGGCGACGCTCTCGATGTGCTGGACGTTGAGGGTGGAGAGGACGTCGATGTTGGCGGCGAGGAGCTCCTGGACGTCCTGGTAGCGCTTGGCGTTTTTGCTGCCCTCGATGTTGGTGTGGGCGAGCTCGTCGACGAGGACGATCTGGGGGCGGCGGGCGAGGATGGCGTCGAGGTCCATCTCCTCGAAGGAGACGCCGCGGTACTCGAGGTGCCTGCGGGGCACGACGGTGAGCTGCTGGACGAGCTCGGCGGTGCAGGGGCGGCCGTGGGTTTCGACGATGCCGACGACGACGTCCTCGCCACGGCGCTGGCGGCGGATGGCCTCGCTGAGCATGTTGTAGGTCTTGCCGACGCCGGGGGCGTATCCGAGAAAGAGTTTGAGAGTGCCGCGGGTCTTCTGCGGGTCTGCGTGTTCGAGCCACTCCTCGGGAGTCTTGGGCATTTCATTAGCGTAAATCAGAGGGCGGGGGAGAGGGGCAGGGGCAGTTCCCGTGGATGCGCTGGGTCACTTGGGATTGTGACTTTGGGGAGCGAATGCGGTCGTTTGCTGGCCGCAAACGATACCCCACCCTGCCGCACGATGAAGCCGTGCGTCGAGGATGGGGCACCCGGTGTGGGTGGTCGAGGATGGGGCACCCGGTTGTGTGGTGGAGGATGGGCGAAAGAAGATGTGTTGTGGTGGGGGCGCGGGAGGGCTAGACTCGCGCGCCATGCCGACGGGATTGAAGCGGTATCAGGAGACGGGAGAGCTGCACTTTGTCACCTTTAGTTGTGTTCGGCACCGGCCGATTCTGGGGTCGGCAGAGGCGCGGGATCGCTTGCTCGGACTGTTGGAGGGGACGCGCGTGCGGTATGGGATGGGGGTGCACGGATATGTGGTGATGCCCGATCATGTGCACTGCTGGTGGCGGAGCCGGAGAAGGCAGCGCTGTCGCTGGCGGTGCAGATTCTGAAGCAGAGGTTTTCGAGGACGCGGACGGAGGAGTATGTCTGGGAGCCGCGCTACTACGACTTCAATGTGAGGACGGAGGAGAAACGGATCGAAAAGCTGCGGTATATGCATCGGAATCCGGTGAGGCGTGGGTTGGTTGCAGAGGCGGGAGAATGGCGATGGAGTAGCTTTCGGTCGTATCGGTATCTGGAGGAGGGGCCGGTGGGGGTGGTGCGGGGTTAGTTGGTGTGTGGGGAGAGAAGGCGGTCGTTTGCTGGCGCAAACGATACCCCACCCTGCCGCACGATAAGGCCGTGCGTCGAGGATGGGGCACCCGGTTCGGCTCCCAGTTCTTGGCAGGTGTCGAGGATGGGGCAGCCGGTGTGCTTGGTGAGGATGGGCGCCCGGTTCTGGCGGGCTATGATGGGGGGATATGCAGAAGCGCCTGCTTGCCCAGATTGTGCCGTATGGAGTTGCTACCGCGATGGTGGCTTTGATTGTGCAGGTGTACTTTCGCCATCTGCATGTGAATACCACGACGGTGGCGCTGACGCTGCTGATCGCGATTCTGTTTGTGGCGGCGTGGTGGGGGCTGCGGGTGTCGATCTATATGTCGGTGGCGGCGGCGCTGTGCTTCAACTTTTTCTTTCTGCCGCCGTTTTTGACGTTCACGATCTCGGACTCGCAGAACTGGGTGGCGCTGCTGGCGTTTTTGACGACGGGGGTGCTGGCGAGCAACCTGTCGAACCGGGCGCAGGAGGAGACACGCATCTCCAATCGGCGGCGGAGGGAGGCGGAACGGCTGTATGAGTTCAGCCAGCAGCTGCTGCTGGCGCCGAATGTGGTGGAGCTGGTGGGGATGATTCCGGCGCGGATGGTGCATGTGTTCGCGCTGCGGAATGCGGCGCTGTTTTTGCAGGCGCGGCACCAGACGTATCGGTCGGATCCGGAGTTTTTTGTCGACGATCGCGACCTGCGCGAGGTGGGGCAGGTGGGCGAGGGCGGGCATCTGCATGGGGTGGGCTCGGGGCTGCGGAACAGCACCTTTGGGGATGAGGTGACCGGGACGGGAATATCAAGATCGTGCCGATCCGGCTGGGGATGCGGCCGATTGGGTCGATTGCGATTGCGGGGACGGGGGTGTCGCGGGAGACGCTGGATGCGATCGGCGGGTTGATTGCCATTGCGGTGGAGCGGGCGCGGGCGGTGGAGACGCTGACGCGGTCGGAGGCGGGACGGGAGAGCGAGCGGCTGAGGAATGCGCTGCTGGACTCGGTGACGCACCAGCTGCGGACGCCGTTGACGTCGATTACGGCGGCGATCTCGAGCCTGCGGGAGGATCAGGACCTGACGCCGGAGAGCCGCGCGGAGCTGGAGGCGGTGATCGAGGAGGAGGCGCTGCGGTTGGATACGCTGATCGCCGAGGCGGTGGAGATGGCGGAGCTGGATGACGATGTGAAGCTGGAGATGGAGGACGTGCGGCTGGAGGAGGTGCTGCGGGAGGCCATCGTCGAGGCGCACATCAAGCCGGCGGAGCATGCGGTGGAGGTGCATCTGCAGCCGGGGATGCCGGCGATTCGGATGGATCAGGCGCGGATTGTGAAGGTGCTGCTGCACCTGCTGGAGAATGCGGCGAACTACTCGCCGGTGGGGACGCCGATTATTGTGAGCGCGGAGGTGACGGGAGCGCGGGTGAGCGTGAGCGTGGCGGATCGCGGGCCGGGGATCGATGATCTGGAGCGGATGATGATCTTCGACAAGTTCTATCGCGGGCAGAGCCAGCGGTATCGGGTGCAGGGGACGGGGATGGGGCTGGCGATCGCGAAGGCGATTGTGGAGGCGCATCATGGGTCGATCTCGGTGACCAGCCAGCTGGGGCAGGGGTCGGTGTTTACGTTTACGCTGCCGGTGGTGCAGGGGAGTAGGGTGCGGGGGTGAGGGAAGGCGGTCGTTTGCTAGCGCAAACGATACCCCACGCTCCACCCCAGCGAACAAAGAACGTTCGCTGGGGACCCCGGCCTGCCGCACGATGAAGCCGTGCGTCGAGGATGGGGCACCCGGTGGTATCCGGCTTCGGTGGGATCGGGATTGGGAATGGTTCGCGGGCGATGGACGACTGCGGCGGTTGCGCGGGAGCAGGCGCGTTGTATGCTGTAGGTTCAAAATAGCCCCAACGGTATGCAGACAGAGCCATCCAGCGACGGAGGAGTACGCGAGGAGTACCAGCGGCAGATGCTGGCGATTCGGCGTGCGTTCGAGCAGGGAGCGACCGGCGCGGAGACGCTGGCGGCGCGGACGGCGGCGGTCGATGGGCTGGTGCGCGGGCTGTGGCAGGAGGCGGTGGCCGAGGAGCCAAGGCTGGGAAAGAGCGTCGCGCTGGTGGCGATCGGCGGGTATGGACGGGGAGAGCTGTATCCGTACTCCGATATCGACCTGCTGTTTTTGCTGGACTCGAAGGCGGCGGAGAAGGATCTGAAGGACCCGATCCGGCGGATGAGCCAGGCGCTTTGGGACTGCGGGCTGCGGGTGTCGCCGACGGCGCGGAGGCTGGATGAGTGCGACCGGTTCGATCCGAAGAATGTGGAGTCGGCGCTGGCGCTGCTGGATCATCGGCTGATCGAGGCGGAGGCGGGGAGCGGCGGGGCGAGCCTGTTCGAGCGGCTGAGCGGGCAGGTGCTGCCGAAGCTGGTGGAGCGGGAGCGGGCGGCGATCGCGCGCGGGCTGGCGGATCTGACGGCGCTGCGGCACTCGCGGTATGGCGGCACGCTGTTCCATCTGGAGCCGAATGTGAAGGAGTATCCGGGCGGGCTGCGGGATGTGCATGTGTGCGGCTGGATGGCGCGGCTGTCGGGATGGCGAGGCCGGGGGCGGGCGGGTTTGGCGGACGCGGGGGAGTTCGAGGAGGCGGTGGCGTTTCTCGAGCGGGTGCGGTGCTATCTGCACTATCGGCATGAGCGGGATGACAATACGCTGGACTGGGCGGCGCAGGATGCGGCGGCGGCGATCGGGCTGGGAGCGGGGCGGGTGGGGCGAGCAGGCGGGCGAGGGCAGGGCGGTGGATGCGGCTTATTGGATGCGGTCCTACTTTCGGCATGCGCGGGTGGTGGACCGGCGAACGGCACAATTTCTGGAGGAGCTGGGAGCGCAGGAGGGGGCGGCGTCGGCGGCGCTGAGCCGGCTGGCGCGGCTGGCGGGGAAGGGGAGGCGAAGAACGAGGCTCCGCGGGGAGCGGGGTATCGGGTGGAGCAGGGGGTGGTGACGCTGGAGCGGCGGTGGGTGCGGCTCGGGGCGGCTCGATCCGGCGCATGATCCGGAGGTGGTGCTGCCGATGTTCGCGGCGATGGCGGCGGGCGGGTATCGGCTGTCGCCGGGGACGCGAGCAGCGGCTGGCGCAGGCGCTGCCGGAGCTTTCGGCGCATCTGGAGGAGGGGCCGGCGCTGTGGCGTCATCTTGGCAACATGTTGACAGGTAGACATGCAGGCATGGCGCTGCGGGCGATGCACGCGCTGGGGCTGCTGGAGCTGCTGATCCCGGAGTTTCATGGCATCGATGCGCTGGTGATTCGGGATGCGTATCACCGCTATACGGTGGACGAGCATACGTTTGTGCTGATCGATACGCTGCATGGGCTGGAGGCGGTCGGGCAGGGGAATGGGGCGCGGAGGCTGACTCGCGTCGGACCCGATGGCGGAGTGGTCGGCGCGGTTTGCGCAGGTGCTGCGGGATTTGCAACAGCCGGCGTTGCTTTTTCTGGCGGCGCTGCTGCATGACACCGGCAAGGGGCGCAGCTCGGAGGACCATACGCGGCGAGAGCGTGCGGCTGGCGGAGAGCGTGCTGGCGCGGCTGGAGCTGGATGTGTACGAGAGCGAGATGGTGCAGCGGCTGATCGCGGGGCATCTGGAGATGTCGGCGGCGCTGCGGCGGGATATCTTTGATACGGACACGGTGCGGGCGTTCGCGGCCAAGGTGCAGACGAACGAGGCGCTGCGGATGCTGGCGCTGTTTACGTATGCGGATATCCATGCCGTGCATCCGCAATGCGCTGACGCCGTGGAAGGCGGAGAACCTGTGGCGGCTGTTTCTGGCGACGGCGAATGAGCTGGATCGCAGCGTGGACGACGAGCGGGTGGGGGTGGGCAGGGAGAACGAGTTTGTCAGAGTTCACCGGGTGACGGCGGAGCTGCCGGAGCAGCGGGCGGAGGTGGAGCGGTTTCTGGATGGGCTGCCGGAGCGGTATCTGCGGACGCGGCGGCCGGAGCAGGTGCGGACGCACTATGGGATGGCGGCGCGGCTGGAGGAGGATCCGGTGCAGCTGGACTTTTGCTACTCGCCGCAGCGTGAACGAGCTGACGCTGGTGACGTGGGATCGGCCGCTGCTGTTTGCGAATATCGCCGGCGCGCTGGCGGCGTGGGGGATGAATATCGTCACGGCGGATGCGTTCTCGAACCGGCATGGGGTGGTGGTGGACAGCTTCCGGTTTACGGACTCGTTTCGGACGCTGGAGATGAATGCTTCGGAGCGGGAGCGGTTTGTCGCAGAGCGTGCATGATGTGGTGACCGGGACGATGGCGGTGGAGAAGCTGCTGCAGGGGCGGCGGCGGGGGCGGCTGAAGGAGCCGATGGTGCGGGTGGAGGCGCGGGTGGAGTTCGATGAGGAGGCCTCGTCGAAGAGCACGCTGGTGCAGGTGGTGGCGCAGGACACGCCGGGGCTGCTGCGGGGGCTGAGCCTGGCGCTGGCGGAGAGTGGGTGCAATATCGAGGTCGCGCTGGTGGACACGGAGGGGGAGATGGCGATCGACGTGTTCTATCTGACGAAAGACGGGGTGGCGCAGAAGGGCTGAGCAAGGCGGGAGGAAGTTACTAGGGGAGAAGCGGCGTTGCGGCAGGCGCTGCTGGAGGCGATTGCGCACCATGAGCAGTAGGCAGATGTATCGTTGTGGGACATAGTTGATCTGAAGTCGGCATAGGTTACGAGTTAGTAACGGTACTGGGGTTGCGAATAACTTATGACTACGGCAGCAACCTCCTTCAGTTGCTGTGGCATCCATGCCATATGGCGCTCTTTTTGGCCGATAGTATGCACTGGTTCGCACTTATACTGGAACCATGAGCACCTGGACGATCAAACCGCGAGCAACGGCAGCGCAACGGCCACTCCGCAAGCGAGTGACCGCTACATCTTTGGAACTCTCGATAGCTTTGGGAAGAACCGTGAGAAGGTAAGCGAGGTGAGCTGGGGGTACGATCAGCCGGAGGGGATCGTGCTGGCGTCGCTGGATGCCGCGATCAACTGGGTTCGCAAGAACTCGGTGTGGCCGATGACCTTCGGTCTGGCGTGCTGCGCGATCGAGATGATGTCGATGGGCGGATCGCGGTATGACATTGCGCGCTTCGGCGCGGAGGTCTTTCGCCCATCGCCGCGGCAGAGCGATCTGATGATCATTGCTGGGCGCGTGTCGCAGAAGATGGCGCCGGTGATTCGGCGTTTGTATGAGCAGATGCCGGAGCCGAAGTGGGTGATCTCGATGGGCGCCTGTGCGACCTCGGGCGGCGTCTTCAATAACTATGCGTTGTTGCAGGGCGTCAACCAGGTGATTCCGGTGGATGTGTATGTCCCGGGATGCCCGCCGCGGCCGGAGCAGTTGCTGTATGCGATCACGCTGCTGCAGGAGAAGATTCAGCGGGAAAAGGGCACGGTTCGGAAGACATTGAATTTGGAGTAGGGCGTTTGCAGGGCCTGTAGTAGGAGTTGTAGATCGGGTTACTTCAAAGGTACGGGGGATGTTCGGTGCGTCTTTTTTCCGAATGCCTCCGTATCGCATGTGTATCGCATTTTGTCATGTGATCTTGACGCTGCGGATATTCGCTGAGCGAAATCGTGCGTCTGCGGTACACTTTTTCAGGAAATTAACAGTGAGCGAGCTTCAGAGTAGAGTTCGTAGCTTAGTAAGAAATTAGCGGAGGATAGTCGAATGGTTTATCGCCCGTTTCGTAGCATCGGCCGGTTCGTCCTGGCTGCATGTGCAGTCAGCTTTGGAGCAGCCAGCCTGAGTGCGCAGACGTGCCCAGCACAACCGCCCCCATGGGGCCCAACCTTTCGCGAATCGACGCATTTGCGGGCTTTTCGTATCTTGGGACGCACAGCCCGCTGCAGCCTGGTGGGCATGCAGTTCTCGTCCGTGAATGTGGGCGCGGCCGGCAGCGTGGCGTACTACTTCAGCAAGTATGTGGGTGGCGAGGTCGTGGTGACGGCTCATCCGAACGGCACCAACGACAGCATGTACAGCTTCTCGGCGGGTCCTGTCTTCCGTCTTCCGATGCAGAACTTCCAGCTGTTCGCGCATGGCCTTGTGGGCGGTGCGCGTCTGCTGGGACCGAACAGCGATGCACCGGCGACCTACTTCCACAACGGCTATCACGTGGGGCGTTGGCGCTGACGGCCGGCGGCGGTATGGACTATGACCTGCCGTTGCTGAATCACACGCTTCTCGCTGCGTCTGTTCGAGGCGGATTACCGCTACGTGCACACGGACTTCGGTCCGTACACTGCCTCCTCCGACGGGTGGCACTGGTGGCGGCCGCGCGAACCTGAACGCGGTTGAGCTGAGCACCGGCATCGTGATGCACTTCGGCAGCATCGTTCCGCCTCCTCCGGTCACCTATGCCTGCGCGGTTTCGCCGGCGACGGTATTCCCGGGCGATCCGGTCACGGTGACGGGCACGGCGGCGAACCTGAACCCGAAGAAGACGGCGACCTATACCTGGTCGGCGGATCAGGGCGTGACGGTGAGCGGCACCTCGAGCACGGGCAACATCGACACCAAGACGCTGGCTCCTGGCACCTACAACGTGAAGGGCCATGTGACCGAGGGCAAGAAGCCGACGCGAGATGGCGGATTGCACGGCCTCGTTCACGGTGAAGGCGTTTGAGCCGCCGACCATCAGCTGCTCGGCGAACCCGTCGACGGTGAACCCCGGCGATTCGGCGACGATCACGGCGAATGGCGTGAGCCCGCAGAACCGTCCTCTGACCTACAGCTACAGCTCGACGGCTGGATCGATCAGCGGCACGCACCTCGACGGCGACGCTGTCGACGACGGGTGCGGCTCCTGGACCGATCACGGTGACCTGCAACGTGGTGGACGACAAGGGCCAGACCGCCTCGTCGATGACGACGGTGACGGTTACAGGCTCCTCCTCCGCCGCCGGCTCCGACGACGTCGGCGTCTGTGCTCGCTGAGCTTCGAGCGCGATGCTCGCCGCCCGGTGCGCGTGGACAACGAAGCGAAGGCCTGCCTGGACGACATCGCGCTGAAGCTGCAGAGCTCCTCGGACGCCAAGCTGGCGATCGTGGGCAACGAGGCCAGCACCGAGAAGCATGCAGACAAGATCCGCTGCCGAGCGCGCCGTCAACGCGAAGGACTACCTGGTAACCGACAAGGGCATCGATGCCTCGCGCATCACGATCTACACCGGTATCGACCGATGCGAAGACCGCGACGACGACGCTGATCCCGGCGGGCGCAAACTTCGATTCGACGGGTGACACCCCGGTGGACGAGGCTGCGCTGAGCTGCGAAGCCGGTTGCCAAGCACCACAAGAAGAAGTAAATAACGCAGTCAAGACGGCACACGGGGCTGACTGGGTATTTCCCAGTCAGCCTTTGTGCTGAAGGCATCAAAATATATCTGGTGACAGCCGTGCGTCTGAGGCGCACGGTCGCGCCGATTGGATTGGAACTGCAGCTACGAAATGAACGTCTCCTCGATCTGCTTCGATCTCGCTTCGCTTCGCTTCGGTCTGCTGTTCGTCTGTTGTCGTGTGCTGGCTTTGCTGGTTGTCTCAGCCTCTCGCGGCTGGGCGGTGACGCTGGTTTCCGTTTGGGCCGAACGGCGGCGATGCGCGCGCGTTTGCGGCGGATCCGCAGCGATCCTGGCCACCTGTATCTGGGCACGGTGAATGGGTGGCTGTACGAGTCGCACGATGGCGGGGAGAGCTGGACGCGGCTGGCGCGGATGGAGAATCGCAGCGACCTGGTCACTGGACAATATCGTGGTCGACCCGGCGGATGCGAAGCATCTGCTGGTGGGCGCGTGGATTCTGGGGCAGACGGGCGGCGGGATGTTCGAGAGCCACGATGCGGGGCATACGCTGGACGAGCGAGGCGGAGATGAAGGGGCAGTCGATCCGCGCGCTGGCGGTGGCTCCGTCGGACCCGAAGATTATGGTGGCGGGAACGCTGCAGGGGGTGTTTCGCTCGAACGATGGCGGCGCGCACTGGACGCTGATCAGCCCGGAGGGCAGCAAGGAGATTCACGAGGTGGAGTCGATTGCGATCGATCCCGAGGATCCGCAGGTGATCTATGCGGGCACGTGGCATCTGCCGTGGAAGACGACCGATGGCGGCGCGCACTGGAAGAACATGAAGCAGGGGATTATCGACGACTCGGATGTGTTCTCGATCATCGTCGATCCGAAGCAGCCGCAGGTGGTGTATGCGAGCGCGTGCTCGGGGATCTACAAGAGCGAGGATGCGGGCGGGAAGTTCAAGAAGGTGCAGGGGATTCCTGCGACGGCGCGGCGGACGCGGGTGCTGATGCAGGATCCGGAGCACCTGACGACGGTGTTTGCGGGGACGACGGAGGGGCTGTTCCGCACGGATGATGCGGGACGAACTGGATGCGGACGACGGGCGCGGACGTGATCGTCAACGATGTGTATGTGGATCCGGCGAATACGAAGCATGTGCTGCTGGCGACGGATCGCGGCGGCGTGCTGGCGAGCTTCGATGGGGGCACGACCTTTGCGGCTTCGAACAAGGGATTTTCGACGCGGCAGGTGACGGCGTTTGCGCAGGATGCGGACGCGTCCGAGCGATCTTTATCTGGGCGTGGTGAACAACAAGCAGTGGGGCGGCGCGTTTGTGAGCCATGATGGCGGGCTGAGCTGGAGCCAGCGCGCGCAGGGGCTGGATGGGCACGGGATGTGTTCAGCCTGGCGGAGGCGAGCAACGGCACGGTGGTGGCGGGCACGGAGAACGGGCTGTTCTGGTATGACCAGGACGCAGCAGGTGTGGAAGCGGACGGGCGCGATTGGCGCGGCGATGGTGGAGCACAGCCGGCGGCCGGTGCATGGGAAGACGGCTGCGGCGACGGGCGCCGGCGAAGGCCGACTGCTGGTGAAGACGGGGCGGCAGATCGAGGGGACTGGTGACGGCGCTGGCGCTGGTGGGCGAGCAGCTGTATGCGGCGACCTCGGAGGGCGTGTTTGCGAGCGGGAATCCGACGGCGGTGTGGACGCGCGTGGGTGGGGTGGGAGTCGAATGCGGAGCCGTGGCGGTATGCGTTGCGGGCTCGCGCGGGCGTGGTGATGCTGGCGAGTCTGGACGCGATGACGGTGTCGGTGGATGGCGGCAAGCGAAGTGGAAGCGCGGTGTCGCTGCCGGCGAGCCTGACGCAGGTGACCGCGATCGCGGTGGACGACCAGGGCGAGCTGTGGGTGGGCGGACGGCAGGGCGTGTTCGTTTCGACCGATGGCGGGACGAGTGGGCGACGGTGAAGAACCTGTACGCGAGCGATGTGAACAGCCTGTACTTCGACGCGAAGGGCGAGCGGGTGCTGGTGACGGCGAACGCGTCGACGACGATGGCGTTTGCGGTGCATGTGCCGAACAAGGCGGTGACGTACTGGGATACGGGATGGCACCTGCGGTTCGTGCGGCCGGTGGGCGACTATCTGGTGGGGGCGACGCTGTTCGATGGCGTGGTGGTGCAGCCGCGGATGGTGCAGTCGAAGGAGGTGGCGAGCCACTAGGCTCGCTGCTTCGGCTATTTGTTCGGCGGTCGGTGACGCAGTGGAGGGCGGTCTCGATGACTCCACCTGCCGCACGATGAGACCGTGTGTCGAGGATGGGGCACCCGGTGCGGCTTGTGGCGCGGGATGGGAATAGAATAAGAGGGTATGGGAAACGCAGCTATGCAGCCACGCCACTCTTTTCAGACCGATGACAAGGCGCTTTTGCCGATTGCCGAGAAGGTGCTCGCGGGCGAGCGACTGAACTTCGACGATGGGGTCGCGCTGTATCGCAGCGGCGACATCCTGGCGGTGGGCTGGCTGGCGAACATGGTTCGCGAGCGGATGCATGGCGATATCGCGTACTTCAACGTGAATCGCCATATCAATCCGACCAATGTGTGCGTGGCGTCGTGCCGGCTGTGCGCCTTTGGGCGCAAGAAGGGCGACGCGGGCACGTACACGATGGCGCTCGAAGAGGCGTGGGAGACGGCGGCTTCGGGCTATACCGAGGCGGTGACGGAGTTCCACATCGTCGGCGGGCTGCATCCGGATCTGCCGTTTGAATACTTCATGGACCTGGTGCGGGGGCTGAAGGTGCGCTTCCCGAAGGTGCACATCAAGGCGTTCACGATGGTCGAGGTCGCGTTTCTGGCGAAGCGCGGGAAGATGACGATCGCCGAGACGCTGCAGCGGATGAAGGACGCGGGCGTGGATTCGATGCCGGGCGGCGGCGCGGAGATCTTCGCGGACCGCGTGCGGCACATTATCTGCGACCACAAGATCGACGGCGGCGAGTGGCTGGAGACGGCGCGGATGGCGCACAAGATGGGGCTGCGGTCGAATGCGACGATGCTGTACGGGCACGTCGAGAACGATGAGGATCGCGTGGACCACCTGCTGCGGCTGCGCGAGGTGCAGGACGATACCGGCGGGTTCCAGACGTTTATTCCGCTGGCGTTTCATCCGGACAATACGGCGCTGGGGCATATTCCGAAGACCACGGGGATGATGGATATTCGGCAGATTGCGGTGGGCCGGTTGATGCTGGATAACTTTCCGCACATCAAGGCGTACTGGCAGATGATGACGCCGGAGATTGCGCAGATCGCGCTGCGCTTTGGCGCGGATGACATCGATGGCACGGTGATCGAGGAGAAGATTTACCACGATGCCGGCGCGACGACGCCGCAGGGGATGCGGCGGTCGGGGCTGGAGCGGCTGATCCTCGAGGCGGGACGGGTGCCGTTCGAGCGGGACACGATGTATCGCGCGGTGACGCGGACGGAAGATACCTTTACGGTGGCGGTTTAGGCTTCTGGATCGGACTCCGGGCCGCTTTCGCTTGCGGGGGTATCGCGTGGGCGATGTGGAGGCGATGGTGCGCCTGGATGAGACTTGCTTCCGCGAGGCGTTTCGCTTCGACCGGCGCAGCATGCGGCGGTTTGCGGAGGCGCGTGGGGCTCTGGTGGTGATTGCGGAAGACGATAGCGCGATGGCGGGGTTCGTCATCGTGCAGATCGAGGGCAACGGGGCGGAGCGGTATGGGTATGTGGTGACGATCGATGTGTCGCCGGAGTTGCGTAGGGTGGGGCTGGGTGGGTGCTGCTGGCGCGAGGCCGAACGGCAGGTGACGGCGGCCGGCGTGGGCCGGATGGGGCTGCATGTCGCGGTGGACAATGAGGCGGCGATTCGGTTTTATGAACGGCTGGGGTATGCGTGCGTCGGGGTGGCGAAGCGGTTTTATAGCGAGGCTGGGATGGATGGGTTGGTGTATCTGAAGGAGCTGTAGGGCGAGGGATCAGGATCAGGGATCTGGATCAGGGATCAGGATCAGGGATCAGGGATCAGGGATCAGGGATCAGGGATCAGGGTCAGGTGGGTTGGATACAGGGCTGGTGGGTTGATGGGATTTATTTACTGGCGGAGGAGTGCAGTCGGCTTCGCTCGACGCCTGCCTACGACGATGAAACCGTGCGTCGAAGATGGGGCACCCGGATCTTCCTGTGGGGCACCGGATCTTGCCTGTGGGCACCCGGATGTTGACTGGACTTGGTTAGTTAGTCGAGCGAGGCGAAGAGGGTGGGGAGGTCGAGGTAGATCTCGGTGTCGGGGATGGTGAGGCGGTCGGTGATGAGGCGGAGGGCGCCGTCTTTGTAGATGTAGGCGACGCGTTCGGTGGGGTCGAGGAGCCAGAGGTTTGGGACACCCATGGTTACGTAATCGTCGAGGACCTTGAGGACGCGGGGGAGGCGGTCTTCGGGGGAGAGGATCTCGATGCAGAGCAGGGGCGGGGTGAGGGTGACCGGCTCGCGCGGGGCGTCGCGGCGGAGGAGGCAGACGTCGGGGATGCGGACACGGGTGGGGGTGACGCGGGTGCGGAGTTCGGTGACGACACGGACATTCCAGTTCTGCTCGTGAGCGCCAAACCATATCGTCAAACGAGCTTGCAGGAGGCCGTGATCGAATTCGCCCAAGGTTCGCTCCTCGATGTGGTCGTCGACGAAGTCGCAGTCGGGATGATAGATGGTGTGGAGGTACTCTTCGAGGGAGATGAGGTTAGTGGTCGCGGTGGCCATGGTCCGTTGCCTCTTGCCTCTTAGTATGCTCCTCGCGGCGCCGCGAGTGGGTGTTTCGTGGGCACGAAAAAAGCACTCTCCGGTGGGCGAAGAGTGCTTTTCTGGGGTGCGAGGATAACGGCTCTGGCGGCAGCTTGCGGGGGTTACTTTTTGCCGAAGACGTCGCCCATGCGGCGGATCTGGGCGCCGACGCCGCGGAGCTTCTCTTCGAGGCGCTCGTAGCCGCGGTCCATGTGGTAGACGCGGTCGAGGATGGTCTCGCCGTCGGCGACCAGGGCGGCGAGGACGAGGGCGGCGGAGGCGCGGAGGTCCGAGCACATGACGGCGGCGGACTGCAGCGGGGTGCGGCCGCGGACGGTGGCGGTGCGGCCGGAGACGGTGATGTTCGCGCCCATGCGGATGAGCTCGTTGACGTGCATGAAGCGGTTTTCGAAGATGTTCTCGGTGATGCTGGAGGTGCCTTCGGTCTGGGTGGCGAGGGCCATGAACTGGGCCTGCATGTCGGTGGGGAAGCCGGGGTACTCCTCGGTGGTGATGTCGGTGGCTTTGAGGGCGTTGGCGCCTTCGGAGCGGACGCGGATGTGGTCGGCGTTGACGTCGAGGCGGACGCCGAGCGGACTCGAGCTTGGCGATGACGGAGCCGAGGTGGGCGGGGTCGCAGCCGTCGACGTTGAGGTCGCCGCCGGTGATGGCGCCGGCGATGAGGAAGGTGCCGGCCTCGATGCGGTCGGGGTTGATGCGGTGGCGGGCGCCGTGGAGCTTGGCGACGCCCTTGACCTTGATGGTGGAGGTGCCGGCGCCTTCGATCTGGGCGCCCATGGCGATGAGCAGGGCGGCGAGGTCGGTGACCTCGGGCTCGCGGGCGGCGTTTTCGAGGATGGTTTCGCCGTCGGCGAGGGTGGCGGCCATGAGGATGTCCTCGGTGCCGGTGACGGTGATCTTGTCGAAGAGGATGTGGGCGCCTTTGAGGCGGTCGGCGCGGGCTTCGAGGTAGCCGTGGTCCTGGGTGATGGTGGCGCCCATCTGTTCGAGCGCCTTGAGGTGGAGGTCGATGGGGCGGCCGCCGATGGCGCAGCCGCCGGGCATGGCGACGCGGGCGATGCCGGTGCGGGCGACGAGCGGGCCGAGGACGAGCGAGCTGGCGCGCATAGTAAGCAATACATC
>CAVWJY010000006.1:0-68948 GCA_963755245.1 uncultured Acidobacteriaceae bacterium
GCATTACGGTCACCCCCGGCACTTACGCTGCTGCTGGGCGTGGATCTGCGTTATGCGATCGGTGCCAGTCTTATCTCGGTCATCGCGACGTCCTCGGGAGCAGCCTCCGCTTATGTACGCGATGGTCTCTCCAATATCCGGATTGGGATGTTCCTTGAGATGGCAACGACAATAGGTGCCATTTGCGGTGCCTTTTTAGCCAGCAAGACGCCGACACGTGCGCTCGCAGTTATCTTTGGCTGTGTCCTTCTTCATTCTGCGTGGCAGGTAGTTCAGGCGAGGACGCAGAGGCACCTGGAACAAGAAGAGGATTCGCTCGCCGAGAGGTTACAACTCGGTGGGGTATATCACGCGCAAGAAGGAAGCATCGCGTACAAGGTCACCCGTCCGCAAGCAGGCTTTGGACTGATGTATGTGGCCGGAGTTCTGTCGGGGATGCTGGGAATCGGTTCGGGAGCACTCAAGGTGATCGCGATGGACCGCATCATGGGGATCCCCTTCAAGGTGTCGACGGCGACCAGCAGCTTCATGATCGGCGTGACAGCAGTTGCGAGCGCGGCGATTTACCTCAAACGCGGCTATATTCATCCGTTGATCGCGCTGCCGGTGATGTTGGGCGTACTCGCCGGCTCCATGGCCGGAGCGCGGTTGCTGCCCCGCTTGCCGGTGAAGACATTGCGCCGCATCTTTGCCACCGCGGTAGCCGTCATCGGAGTGCAAATGATCCTACAAGGACTGCGAGGAAGATTATGAACGCCGTTCTCGGAACAAAGACAAAGTTGCAAAGTCTGATCGGAACGACGCTTCGCACCGGAGTCATCGCGGCAAGCGTTACAGGGATCATTGGTGGCGTGATCTTCCTGGCAGCGCATGGAGGACAACCGGTATCGTTCCGCATGTTTGAAGGGGCCGCATCACCCTATACTTCACCGTGGCAGATGCTGCATCAGGCACTGACATGGCACAGCGCGGACCATGCAAACCAGGGATTAGCCATCACCCAGCTGGGAATCCTACTGCTTATGTTGACACCGATCATTCGGGTCGTCTTCTCCATCATCGCATTCGCGATGGAGCGCGATCTGATCTATGTTGCGATCACATCGACGGTGCTGGCGATCTTGCTCGGAAGCCTGATTGTTGCGCTGACACCGAACACGACGTATCCGGTTTGCCACGATCGTCGCAGCATCCATGCGTCGTGCTGAGCCGTGCATCTGGATCAAAGACTTTTTGAGGAGATTCACTATGCTAGAAAATCTATTCCGACCCTCCCACCTCATCCTTCTCCTGGGCGGTTGCCCTGCTCTTCTTCGGCGGGAAAAAGATCCCGGAACTCGCCCGAGGCATCGGCGAAGGACTGCGAGGATTTCGCGATGGCATCACCGAAAGCACCATAGAGAAACCGACGGCAGATGAAAACTCGTAGAGCGTCTGGGCGCTAAAGCCGCCGTAACAGATGCCGTTACAAATCCGCTCGACCGATTTGTAACGGCAAATCGTCCCTCACTTCCCTTTCCTACGCCGGACGCTTACGTCTTTCGCCGTGACGAGCTAGAAGCTGTAGCGGAGGCCGGCTTCGATGCGGCGGCCGTTGTCGGCGGCGTAGGGGACGCCGAACAGCGGCGAGCCGAGGACTCCGCCGACCTGGGTGACGTTGAGGTGGTTGAGGACGTTGGAGGAGCGAGGTTTACGGTGAGGGTCTGCTGATGTTCGGCCTTGGCGTTGCGGGTGAGGGTGAAGGCGCGCTGCAGGTTGATGTCGAGGTAGATGGTCCAGGGCATGACGCCCTTGTTGCGCGGGAAGACGCCGGTGCCGCCGGAGGCGACGAGCAGGCCGTAGGGCGTGGCGATGGCGCCGGGAGTGCCGGGCGGTGGCGTACTGCGGGCGGTCGTTGAAGTCGCCGTCGCCGTTGTTGTCGAAGCCGGTGGTGATGTTGTAGTGGGCGTCGCCGCCGCCGTTGAAGTTGGCGCTGAGTGGATCTTTTCGGGAAGGTAACGGTGGCGTTGCCGAAGAGGTTCCAGACGTTCTGGCCGGTGCGGTGGGCGAACTCGCCGGCGTTGGAGGTGGAGCTCTGCGGGGTGAAGAATTCGTTGTCGTCGGTGTCGTCGACGAGTCGACGCGGACTGCGCCGAAGAAGAACTGCACGTGTTTGAGCGAGTGCTGCTCGATGCCTGCGAAGGTGGCGTTGACGTTGCCCTGGCCGCTGTTCTGCATCTGCAGGATGTTGAGGTTGGCGGGGCCGGGGCGGGGGCCGGTGGGCTGAGTCGTTCAAGGGCGAGTTGATGTTCTCGGTGCGCGTGTAGTTCCAGATGCGGCCGATGTAGTAGTCGGCGGAGAGATTCCAGCCGTGGGGCAAGGCGCGGGTGCCGCCGATGTTCTCCGCGGCCCAGGTGAGGTTGCTGAGGTGCGGGGCGAACTGTGCGCATGCTGTGGATGGGGGTCGCGTTGAGGAACGGGTTGCCGTAGACGGGGTTGTAGATGGTGCTGGTGATGCGTGGGTGCCGTCTTCGCGCAGGACCTCGGCCTCAGTCGCCTTCGCCGTAAGCGGCCGGAGAACATGCCGGCGTGGGCGTGGAGGGTCCAGGTGCCTTTCTTGGTGGGCGACCAGACGATGCCGAGGCGCGGCGTCGATGGAGTTGAGCACGGTGGGATCGTTCTGCACGAAGTAGCGCACGCCGTAGGCGATGTGGACGTTGTGGCCGACGTTCCAGTCGTCCTGAAAGAAGAGGGCGTTCTGGAACTGGGTGAAGTCGACGGTGGGAGTGCCGGCGACGTTGCTGAAGGCGGTGGGCGTGCCGCCGGCGAGGCCGAGCAGCGCGCGCTGATACTGCTCGACGCCGGTGATGGTCTCGGTCTGGCCGGGGATGGGGTTGCCGTTGGCATCGAGCACGGGCGCGGTGCCGCCGCCGAAGGTGTACGTGCCGTTGAAGTTGGTGGTGAGCTGCTGGTGCTCGTTGTAGACCATGAACTGGGTGCCGAACTTCATGGTGTGTTTTTTGGTGGTGAGGATGGCGTCGTCGTCGGCTTCGATGTTGAGCTCGTGGAGCTGCTGCGGGCCGATGTTGGCTCCGCCGCCGGTGAAGGCGCCGGCGACCTGGACCTGCGGCGCGGTGGAGATGGGGAGTATCGTTCTCGCCGTCCCAGCGCAGGCTGAGGCGCGCCTCGTGCATGAGATGGGCGGAGACGGTGGTGACGTTGCTGAGGCGGAGCATGTGCTCGTAGCTCTCGCTGTCGTAGCCGGTGTCGGCGAGAGAGGTGCCGCCGACGCCGACGTTCTCGAGATGATTTACGTTGGCGCTGTAGCTGGCGATGAAGGTGTTCTTCGGGCCGAGCTGCCAGTCGAGCCGTGCGGTGCCGAGCCAGAGACGCTGCGGCGTGGCGACGTTGGCGATGGTGTCGACGGGGTTGCCGGCGCTGTCGAGGGTGATGGCGTTGACGACGGCGAAGTTGTCGATGCTGCGATGCTCGAGGGTGAGGGAGAAGTCGCTGCCTGTCTTGCGGATGGGGCCGGTGAGCTCGAAGCCGTAACGCTGCTTGCCGATGGCGGCTTTGCTGGTGGAGAAGGGATCGCGGGCGTTCACCCAGGGGCTGCCGTTGGTGGCGAAGAGGGCGCCGTGGTAGGCGTTCTGGCCGGGCTTGGTGTAGACCTCGACGCGGCCGCCGTCGAAGGGCGGCTCGCGGTACTCGGCGGAGAAGTGGTCGGGGTTGACCTTGATGTAGGCGATGGAGCTCTTGGGCGGGAGAGTGCTGCTGCCCTGGAAGCCGTCGACGGCGATGGTGGTGTTGGAGGGATTGCCGCCGGCTGCGGCGGCGAGCTGCTGGAGCTCGCGGAGGAGGTCGTCGGGGTCGTCGGCGAGGGACTGCAAGCGGTTGCCGGAGATGGTCTGGTGGGGCCGCTGGCGCGGTGCTGGCGGCTCGCTCGTCGTCGCCGTTCACGTCGACTTGGGTTTCGACGGCCTCGGGTTGCAGGACGAGATCGAGCGCGCGGGATGCGGGGCGGTGAAAGAGAGATCGCGTTTGGCGAAGCCCTGGGCGGTCGCCGAGAGATGATGCGGGCCGGGGTCGACACAGCGAAAGACGAAGGTGCCGTCGGAGCCGCTGGTCTCGTTCTGGGTTCCGTCGAGGGTGAGCGTGGCGCCGGGAATGAGGGCGCGGCGTGCTGTCGCGGACGGTGCCGGTAAGCGTTGTTCCGCGGCAGGCGGTCTGCGCGAAGGCGTGCGGGAGCGCAAGCGCCGCAATGGTTGCGGCGGTGGCAAGAAACTTGTTCATGCGACCTCAATTTCCGGACGAAACCGGAGGTTTATCTACGACCAAGCCGGATACGGCAGCGAGCAGGATCCGGGAAAATCAGAGTGCTTAATTCGTTCAAGCATCTCTACGTTGCGACCGGAGTCACGGTTCCCTGAAAAGGGAAAAAATGTGGATGCGCGAATCCCGACGCCTCTGGCCGTCTGATTCACGAAGTTAAGCAGCGCACCCTGTGCAGGAGCAAGTGATTCAGGATCCCATGTCACGACCGCCGCAAGTAGATCGGAATCGCCGCCGTGCATGCGAAGAAGGAACCCATGGCTGTCCGCGAAGTACTCGCAACTGTTTTGCGAAGAGGTATCCATCGAAAGGTTGATAAGAATTTCTATCTATATCAACCGGCTGCAGTCGCGTATGTTTCTCCCGCACAGCCAAAGCTGGAGGATCTATGCCTCACATCAAACTGCCGGAAGGATTGCCGGGGATCCTCAGCGCCATGGCTTTCCGTCCGGAAACCGCGAAGCCGCTGAATGAACTCGCGGAGATTCTGCTGCATGCGCCCAACTCACTTGCCCAAGGCGACCGTAAACTGATCGCAACGTACGTTTCCTATCGAAACGACTGCTACTTCTGCCAAACCGTTCATGGCTCAATTGCGGCAGCGTGCCTTAATGATGACCATGAACTGGTGAAGCGCGTGAAAGCCGACTTTCACGCTGCGCAAATATCCGAGAAGCTGAAGGCGTTGCTCGTGATCGCAGCGAAAGTGCAGCAGGGCGGCAAGCAGGTAACCGCGACAGACGCAGAAGCGGCCCGAGCGCAAGCTGCTACGGATACAGAAATCCATGACACAGTTCTGATTGCAGCAGCATTCTGCATGTACAACCGGTACGTCGATGGCCTAGACACATGGCAACCCCGCAACGAAGAGTTATACCGCGACCGGGGCAAGAATACGGCTCGAGAAGGTTACGTATTCGTGAGTCACGGATATCTCCCTACGCAGCCTCAGACCTAAGCACAGATGAGGCCGCGCCAATTCTGCTCTTTACTGAGTTATCTGCGCAGATATTGTCTTGGACTTCCAGAAATCACTACAAACCGCACGTTTGCGCTCATGGCTTGATCGCGCGGGAGAGTACCGACCGTACACTTTGGAGGCTTCGTGAACATTCGGAATCAGTTTCTGGCAATATGCTTGCTGACCATCGCGGTTGCATATCTCTACACAACTCCAATCCATGCACAGGCCACAACGGCGTCGATTCACGGCACTGTGACCGACCCGACCGGTGCTCTTCTCAGCAAAGCGACGGTCGCTGTTGTGAATACAAGGTATCCTTTGCTGTCGGTGGTTTGGGTATGCATAATGCCGGTGATCTTCAAAACAAGTTAGGAGAAGATCTCAATGGCGACGAAGAAAACAATCATGCGCTGGCTGGTCAGCGCATTCGTGGGCCTTTCCTGCCTTTGGCTGGGGCTTGTGGCTTATATCGACTGGGCGATGCATCAACCGCCGAAGGTTTTCGGCCACGTGATGGCGCACATGCCGCCGCCCGCCTACTCCCTGTTTCCATTCGAGACCATGTGGACAGACGCGCGCAAGGGATCAATCGAAGTGGGCGACATGGCGCCGGTGTTCACCGTCAAGACGCTTAAAACCTATACGCCTGTCCAACTGTCGTCGCTGTGGGCAGAGAAGCCCGTGGTGCTGGTTTTTGGAAGCTACACCTGCCCACCGTTTCGGCGCGAGGCTCCCGCCTTGAACAATCTCTCGCTGGAGTACAAGGATAAGGTCAATTTCTATTCGGTGTATATCCAGGAGGCCCACCCCACAGACGGGTGGGCGATGCAGACCAACGTGCGCGAGCAGGTGCTATTCCGAAGTCCACGCGATGAGGCAGAACGCGCTACGGTCGCCGGAACCTGTCTACGCAAACTGGGCATCCAGTTTCCTGCCGTGGTGGACGGCATCGACAACCGGGTGGAGATTGCTTACTCGGCGTGGCCCGATCGCCTGTATCTGATCGCACCCAATGGACGCGTTCTCTACAAAAGCAAGCCCGGACCATTTGGCTTTCACCCCGAGGAGCTAGGCACTGCACTTTTGAAGGAAGTTGGCAATCCCTGATGGACGGAATGGCTTGTTGCGGTCGCTGTTACCAAAGGTGGAGGCGTTGCTGCAGACTCCATTCTCGTCTGCGCAATAAACGCTCGGCTGATCAAATTGCCAATTCTCTTTGGCCAGGAGGGTAGCAGTGTTGCTGCGAGGCGCAGCGTCACATGCCCGCCCGCTGTCCTCCTGGTAATCAACGAGAGAAGAAGAAAGAAATAAGCGGGTGCCTGCCTATTCCACGGTGACGGATTTGGCGAGGTTGCGGGGTTGGTCGACGTCGCAGCCGCGGCGGACGGCGATGTGGTAGGCGAGCAGTTGCAGGGGGACGACCTCGAGGACGGGCAGCAGCAGCTCCGGGGCCTGGGGGATGTAGATGACGTGCTCGACCAGCTGGGCGATGTGCGGGTCGCCCTCGATGGCGACGGCGATCACGCGGCCGGAGCGCGCGGTGACCTCCTGGATGTTCGAGAGGGTCTTCTCGTACTTGAGGACCGAGGAGGGATCGTTGGGATCCTGCGTCGCGATGCAGACGACGGGAAGGGTCTCGTCGATCAGGGCGTTGGGGCCGTGCTTCATCTCGCCGGCCGGGTAGCCCTCGGCGTGGATGTAGGAGATCTCCTTGAGCTTGAGGGCGCCCTCGAGGGCGATGGGGTAGTGGATGCCGCGGCCGAGGAAGAGGAAGTCGCGGGCGGTGGAGAAGGACTTGGCCAGCGTGGCGCACTGCTCGTCGACGGCGCGGAGGATCTCCTCGAGCTTGCCGGGGATCTTGGAGAGCTCGGTGACGAGGTGGATGGACTGCTCGTCGGTGACGGTGCCGCGGAGCTGCGCGAGGTAGAGGGCGAAGACGAACAGCGCGGTGAGCTGGGCGGTGAAGGCCTTGGTGCTGGCGACGCCGATCTCCGGGCCGGCGTTGGTGGTGATGGTGCCCTGCGCCTCGCGGGTGACGGCGGCGCCGACGACGTTGCAGATGGCGAGGGTCTTCGAGCCCTTGGCGATGAGCTCGCGCTGGGCGGCGATGGTGTCGGCGGTCTCGCCGGACTGGGTGATGAGCAGGCCGATGTTGGTGGGCGAGGCGATGGGGTCGCGGTAGCGGTACTCGCTGGCGTAGTCGACCTCGACGGGAATGCGGGCGAGGCGCTCGATCATGAACTTGCCGACCAGGGCGGAGTGCCAGCTGGTGCCGCAGGCGGCGATGGTGATCTGCGTGGCGGCGCGGAACTCGGCGTCGGAGATCTGCATGGCCTCGAGGAAGACGTGGCCGGTGTCGAGCGAGACGCGGCCGAGGGTGGTGTCGCGGATGGCGCGCGGCTGCTCGTTGATCTCCTTGAGCATGAAGTGCTTGTAGCCGGCCTTCTCGGCCTGGATGGGATCCCAGAGGATGCGCTGGACCTTCAGCGGGCAGGGCTTCGCCCTGGAAGTTCGATGAGGGTGATGCCTTCGCGGGTGAGGACGGCGAGCTCGCCGTCGGCGAGGAAGTGGATGTTGCGGGTGTGATGCAGGATTCCGGGAACGTCGGAGGCGAGGAAGAACTCGCCGTCGCCGATGCCCAGAACCGCGGGCGGTCCCATGCGGGCGGCGACGAGCTTGTTGGGCTCGTGCGCGGAGAGGACGCCGATGGCGAAGGCTCCGGTGATGCGCTGGACGGCGCGGCGGACGGCCTCTTCGAGCGGGAGGCGAGATGCGGCGGCGGTGAGGACGGCCTCGGAGGTCGTTGGCCTCGGTGGCGGCTTCGGCGCCGTGCTGCTGGGCGTGGAGGTTGAGCTCGTCCTCGATGAGGTGGGCGATGATCTCGGTGTCGGTCTCGGAGACGAACTTGTGGCCCTTGGCGATGAGCGCCTGCTTGAGGGTCAGATAGTTTTCGACGATGCCGTTGTGGACGACGACGAGCGTGCCGGAGCCGTCGCGGTGCGGATGGGCGTTCTCTTCCGTGGGGCGGCCGTGCGTGGCCCAGCGGGTGTGGCCGATGCCGAAGGTGCCGTGGACCGGCGAGCGCTCGATGACGGCCTCGAGGTTGCGCAGCTTGCCGGGAGCGCGGCGGAGTTGCAGGCCGCCGGAGCCGTTGCTCGCGGGATCTCCGGCGACGGCGATGCCGGCGGAGTCATATCCGCGGTATTCCAGGCGGCGCAGGCCTTCGATGATGGTGGGGACTACCGACTTCGGGCCAATGTATCCAACGATTCCGCACATATCAAGAGTTTAGATGGGGAAGGCGCGGATAAGCGGACAAAAAAGAGACTGGAGATCGTGCGTGGCGGAAAAAGGAAGGGCGCGGGCCGGCTGTGCATTGCGGTTAGTATGAGAACGGAGATCATCTCTGGCATGGTATCGTGGCGAGTCAGGCTGGCCTGAGGGCGTTTTTGCATACATCAGCACATGCCTGTTTTTCTGTCAACTGAAGATTGCGCGTGAGTTGCGATAGGATGCGGTGGGAAAGGGATCGAGATTGCATAGACAAGGAACGAGGAAGTGGACGGATCTGGCGAGCGCGGCACTGCTCGCATTAGGCATCCTCGGGGGCACACAGGCAGCGCGGGGACAGGCGATGCCGACCGCCTCGCAGACATCGAATCTATCGGTCTTCGCGGGCGTGACCGGGGTCTACACGGGATCGAGCGGAGGGAGGAATCTTGGGATTACCGCGGGCGGGGACCTTGCGATCGGCGGCTTCTTCGGATTTCGGCCGGCGGTCGAGGTGCGGGGAACGTACCCGGTCTACGACGGCACGGTCGACTACCAGAAGAGCATCCTGGCCGGCGTGCGCGTGGAGCGGCCGATCCGGCGGTTTCATCCGTATGGGGATTTTCTGATCGGACGCGGGGAGATCAATTACGTCAACGCCCATATCCCCTCGATATCTATACCTCTTCGACGGTGTATTCGCTGGGCTGCGGGCCTCGAGTACGATCTGACGCGTCACTTTGCCGTGCGCGGGGACTGGCAGGCTCAGCACTGGGATACGCCGTGTGAACGCCTCGGGAACGGCCTGGGCGAAACAAATGACGCTGGCGTTACGTACCGATTCGACTTCAACCACCACACGAAGCACGCCGGAACAGCACTAGATCGCAGCAGCAAACGCACATCGCGCCTGGAGGAGAATGCCTCCAGGCGCGATGTCGTTAACACTGGCGATCGTAGATGGGCTATGCGGTGTAGCGGCGGAAGGCCAGGACCGCGTTCAGGCCGCCGAAGGCGAGCGAGTTCGAGAGGGCGAGATCGCGGGTGGGATCGGCCGCGCGGGGCTCGTCCGAGGATGACATCGAGGTTGAGGGTGGGATCGATCTGGGTGACGCCCGCGTTGGCGGGGAGACGGCCGGAGCGCAGGGCGAGGACGGTGGCCAGGGCTTCGACGGCTCCGGTGGCTCCCATGGCGTGGCCGTGCAGGCCCTTGGTGGAGCTGACCGGGATGCTGGGCGCGAGGCTCGGCGAAGGTCTCGTGGATGGCGGCGGCCTCGACCGAGTCGTTGGCCTGGGTGCCGGTGCCGTGGGCGTTGATGTAGCCGACCTGCGCGGGCTGGGCGTCGGCGTCGGCGAGCGCCTTGCGCATGGCCATGGCGGCTCCGGCGGACTGGGGCTGGGTGATGTGGGTGGCGTCGGCGGACATGCCGAAGCCGACGATCTCGCCATAGATGGTGGCGTTGCGGGCGAGCGCGGAGTCGAGGGTCTCGATGGCCAGCATGGCGGCGCCCTCGCCGAGGGTCATGCCGTCGCGGTCGGCGGAGAAGGGGCGGCAGCTGGTGGGGGAGACGACGCGGATGCTGTCCCAGGCGCGCAGGAAGCCCCAGGTGAGGGGGGCCTCGTGGCCGCCGGTGATGGCGGCGGTGGCCATGCCGCTGCGCACCATCTGGAAGGCGAGGCCGATGGCGTGGGTGGCCGAGGCGCAGGCGGTGGAGAGGGTGAAGACGGGGCCGGTGATGCCGAGGTCGATGGAGACGTGGCTGGAGCCGGCGCTGGCCATGGTGCGGGTGACGGTGAGCGGGTGGACGCGGGCGTTGCGGTAGTAGAGCTTGGCGGTCTCGGCCTCTTCGGAGGAGCGGCCGCCGGTGGAGCAGCCGAGGATGACGGCGACGTCTGTCGGCGGCGTGGTGCTGCATGAGGCCGCTCTGGCTGGCGGCCTGGCGGGCGGCGACGATGGCGTACTGCGCGGTGCGGTTGGTGGCGGCGACGACGCCGGAGGCGAGGTGCTGGTCGGGGTCGAAGTCGGCGATGGCGGCCATCTGGGTGAAGCGAAGGCCGTTGCTGCCGTCGATGGCCTCGGGAAGCACGCCGAAGGGGGCGATGCCGCTGTGGCCGCTGAAGAGAGAGTCCTCAAATGCAGGGACGGTTAATCCGATTGGCGTGACGCAACCGAGGCCTGTAATCACAACGCGCTTCAACGGGTTCGAACTCCTGGGAACTTGGTCTACTGGAACAGTTAGCGGGAAGGTGCGGGGGATGGAAGAGGAGCGGAGCTACGCAGGCGCACGACGCCGTCGACGACATCGCCGACGGTTCTCAGGCTGCCGAGCGCATCGTCGGGGATGGTGATGTTGAAGACCTCTTCGACCTCGAAGGAGATGTTGATCTTGTCGAGAGAGTCGATGCCAAGTTCGTCGAAGGTCTTGTCGCGCGTGACCGCGGCTTCGGGCAGCAGCTTCGACTTCGCGATGATCTCGATGCAGCGGCGTTCAATTTCGAACTCTTGCATGATGCGTGCGGCCTCTCTCGTTTCCAGACAACTTACAACGTCCGGAGGGCCACTGCAAGGCGGGATAGAGATATAGGGTATCGCATTCAGGCGGAGAGCAGATGGAGGCCGGTGGCCAGCAGTCCGGAGCGGCCGAAGAGACGCAGGGGCGAGTCGCCGATGTGGAGTTCGAGCAGGCGGCCGAAGAGGCTGGGGTGGCGGCGAATCGGGAGAAGACGTGGGCGCGCAGGCGGGGGGAGCGATCGAGCAAGAGAAGCAGTCCCGGCCATGCGGTGCGGGAGGCGGCGCAGCGCGGTGTGCGCCTGCTGGTACTGGGCGAGGTCGTTGGCGGCGAGGGCGTCGGCGAGGGCGAGCGCCTGGCGGAAGCAGAGGGAGAGGCCTTCGCCGGTGACGGCGTCGACCGAGCCGGAGGCGTCGCCGACGAGGGCGATGTTGCCGCGGGTGACGCGGTGGAGCCTGCGGCTGAGGGTGATGGAGCCGCGCGGGGCGTCGCTGGGAGGGCGGAGGCGAGGTGCGCTGGAGCTGCGGGAAGCAGGCGAGGGCGGCGGCCACGCTGGGGAACTTGTGCCGCGCGATGAAGGCGACGCAGACCTCGTGGTGGGAGACGGGAGTGACGTAGGCCTGGCCGTGGACGCTCCAGTAGACCTCGACGAAGCTGGTCCAGGGAGCGACGGCGAAGTGCTGGCGGAGGCCGATGCGGCGGGCGCTGAGGGATGGCGCGGTCGAGGCCGGCCCAGGTGCGGACGCGGGACTGGTGGCCGTCGGCGCCGATGAGGAAGCGGGTTGCGAGCGGGCCGCGGCTGGTGTGGAGGGTGATGGCTGCTTCCCTGCTCGATGGCTTGCACTGTGTCTGCCAGTGGAAGCCGACGCCGAGCGCGGTGGCGCGGTCGAGCAGGAGCTGGTGCAGCAGGAGGCGCGGGATGCCGCGGCCGTGGCTCGCGGGAAAGCTGGCCTGGGCGATGGCGTTGCCTGGGTCGGCGTCGGGGTCGGCGTTCAGGAAGCGAATGCCGTGGAGGGGATGGCCGGGATGGCGGGCGTGGGCGTGGGGTCGGAGTCGGATCGGAGTCGCGCGAGCGGGATGCCGAGGCGGGCCAGGGCGGCGAGGGTGTCGGGCATCAGGCCCTCGCCGCAGGCCTTGTCGATGGGCGGCTTCATGGCGTCGACGACCTGGACGCGGAGACCACGGAGAGCGGCGGCGATGGCGCAGGCGAGGCCGGCCGGACCTCCGCCGACGATGCAGACGTCGGTGATCGGCGGCGGTCACGGCGGAGGTCGCGGGGCTCAGACGGCGGAGTCCCAGGTCTCGGAGGCGAGACCTGGCGAGCACCCGGTTGCTCGCTACTCCGGGTTGCGAACTCGGATGGGGGTTCCGCCATGCGCACCTCTCACCATTGGAGTAGGACAAGCTCCGAGCAGAAGCCTGGGCCCATGGCGGCGAGCATGCTGTAGGTGCCGGGAGCGCCGCGGTGGTTGGCGAGGTAGTCCTCGAGGACGCAGAGCACGGAGGCGGCGGAGAGGTTGCCGACCTCGCGCAGGCTCTTCCAGGAGGGCGCGAGGGCGTCCTTGGGGAGCTCGAGCGTGGACTCGGTGGCTTCGAGCACCTTGGGGCCGCCGCTGTGGAAGATCCAGCTGCCGATGTCGGCGATGGTGAGGTTGTGCTCGGCGAGGAAGCCGTCGACGTCGCCGCGCAGGTTCTCCTGGACGACCTTGGGGACGTCGGGCGAGAGGACGATCTTGAAGCCCATGTCGCCGATGTCCCAGCCCATGACGTACTCGGTGTCGCGATAGAAGGTGGAGCGGGTGGCGAGGACGCGGGGGCCGGGCTTGGCGGCGCCGTTGCTGGCGGCTGGACGGGATGGGTTCCGTTGCTGCTGGCGGTCTTGTGGTGGGCGGGGATCTTGGCCTGGTCGCCGGCGATGACGACGGCGGCGGCGCCGTCGCCGAAGAGGCCGCAGGAGATGAGGTTGGCGATGGAGACGTCGTCGTCCTGCCAGGTGAGCGAGCAGAGCTCGATGGAGAGCAGCAGGGCGATCTGGTCGGGGAAGGCCTTGACGTAGTCGGAGGCGCGGGCGATGCCGGCGGCACCGGCGACGCAGCCGAGGCCGAAGATCGGGGTGCGCTTGACGTGGGTGGGAAAGGGCAGGCGGTTGATGAGGCGGGCGTCGATGGTGGGGCTGGCGATGCCGGTGACGGAGGCGAAGAAGATGGCGGAGATGTCGCTGGCGGTGAGGCCGAGCGGCTCGAGGGCGCTCTGGATGGCAGGCTCGCCGAGCTCGACGGCGGCCTCGATCCAGGCGTTGTTGGTCTGGCCGAAGCCCATCAGGGTGGGGTAGGTGTCGAGGGGAAAGACGAGGAAGCGGAGATCGACGCCGCAGTTGGCGAAGAGGCGGCCGATCAGGCGCGGCTCTTCGAGCTTGTGCGCCCAGCGCTCGGTGAGGGCCTGGGTGATCTCGGTCTGGCTGTAGCGGTGGGACGGAAAGGCGGTCCCTACGGACGCGATCTGCATGCGGTTTTGCTTCCTCTCTTGCGTGCTGCGGGTTGCGAGATTCGATAAGGTTCGAGTACGCGGTGCCGGGTGCGAGAAGCGTGCTGCGACAGAGAGTCTACCTTGTGGCGTGCAACGATGTAACCAACTGAGTAGCTAATGGATGCGGGCGAGTTGGCGCTCGTAAAGGCTGTTGTCGGGATATTCCTTGGAGAGCGCGACCAGGATGGCGCGTGCCTGCTGGGGATTGCCGTCGCGCAGAGCGGCCACGGAGAGCATCATGCGGGCAAAGGGGCGAGGTAGTGGCCCTGGTTGGCGGTGAGGGTGAACAGGCGGACGCCCTCCTGCGCGGTCGGTGGCGGCGCCGGTGACGCCGAGCAGCCAGCGCAGGGGCGCCGGACTTGAGGCTGAGCATGTAGTTTTCGACGCCGCTGGCGAGGTAGGCGTCGTACAGGGTGGGATTGAGGGCGAGCGCCTGGCGGGAGTAGACGGTGGCCTGCTTGGTGAGGTTGAGGGCGGTGAGGTCGCGCTTGTCGATCATGAGCGCGTAGTCGGATTGCATGCCGCAGACCAGGGTTTTCACGTAGAAGGCGGTGGCGTCCTTGGGGTTGCGCTGGAGGGCGGCGTCGGCGAGGCGGTCGGCCTCGGGACTCCGAGACGCGGAGAAGGGATTTCGCAAAAAATCATAAAAGAAAGGCAATCCGTTCTGTTTCAGTGCGTTTCCGGCTGCGACGCCGCTGTGGGGCGACTGCGCGAGCAGTATAGGGCCGCGAGATTACATAAGATGCAGACTAGGAAGGGATCGGTCGCGGAGAGGGTCGCAAGTGACTGGATGCAAAAGATAAGGTCCGCGCAAGGATTGCGGGGAGCGGGATCGATGAAGGTTTGGATGTGGAAGGATCGACGCGACCTGCTGCTGGGGCTTCCGGCGGCGGTGTTGCTGCTTTGCCTGATTGGGTTGTACGTCACGCGGAATTCGATGGCGGACCTGTCGTTTTTGAACGACCCGAACGCGGGGTTGGTGGATCAGAAGCCGTGGCAGACGGTGCAGGCGCTGGCTCCGCTGGCGGTGTCGGCGGAGGAGCAGAACTACGCGCAGGATGCCGAGCGGCTGGCCGACCACGAGGTGGATCAGGCGTTTGCGCAGGCGCTGCGCGAGGCGACGGCACAGGCGGCGCGGCCGGCGGCGGGCAAGGTGCCGATCTGGTGCAGAAGGTCGCAGGGCTGCAGGCGCTGGTGCAGCAGGATCAGGCACGCGTGGACGCCCTGACCGCGGCGGCCAAGAACGCGCCGGCGGCGCGACGGCCAGCCGCCGGGCTCCACGACGGCGGAGCTCCGGCGATCCGGAGCTCGGACGATCTGGATATCGCGCAGACGCAGTTGCAGCTCGATAGCGACGAACTGGCGGATGCGAACGAGAATCTGGCGCGGGCGAGCGGCGACAAGCGAGCGGTGATTCAGCAGGAGTTGGCCACGCACGAGGCGGCGATGAAGAAGACCGCGGCGACGACCGGCGGCGAGACTCGCGCTGGTCTCCGCCAGAAGCCACCCGACGCTGTACGGGCGCATCAAGGCATGGCTGGATCAGCGCAGCCGCCAGGCGCTGCTGCTGCAGGCCAAGCAGCAGGCGGATGCGGATGCGGCGTCGTTGACGCAAGGAGCATGATGCGATCGAACAGCAGGCGAACGCAGCCGCCGCGGCGGCGACGGCGAGCCTGCAGACTGCGACGGCAGCGGAACGGCGAAGGCTGCCGACGGCGACGGCGAAGCCGATGAGCCGCGCGGAACGGCTCGCGGAGCTGCGCTATCTCTCGACCGTGCATGCGATTCTGGACGACCGGATCGCGACCCAGAAGCAGCTCTCGGAGGTGTATGCGAAGTGGGCGGCGCAGGTGGTGCGGCAGCATGGGATCGTCTTCCACCTGATGCTGCGCTCGTTTGCGATGATTGCGTTGATCCTGCTGCTGGCGGTGCTGGCGGGCAACCTGGTCGCGTTCGCGCTGACCGGCCGAGTCGCATCGGCCAGGCGACGTCCGACCGGGCCGGAGCCTCGGAGAGCCGGCGGTGGCGATCCTGTCGGCGGCGGAACGGCGCAGGATGCGGACGCTGCGGACGATTCTGGATCTGGCGATCGAGGTGAGCGCCCTGCTGCTGATGCTGCTGGTGGTCTTCGGTCCGCCGAGCCAGATTTCGACGATCCTGGGACTGGCGACCGCGGGCATCACGGTGGTCTTCCAGGACTTCATTCTGGCGTTCTTCGGGTGGTTCATCCTGATGGGGCGGCAACGGGATCCATGTGGGCGACTGGGTGGAGATCAACTCGGTGGGCGGCGAGGTGGTGGAGATCGGGGTGTTCCGCACCACGCTGCTCGAGACCGGCAACTGGACCGACAAGGGACACCCGACCGGGCGGCGGGTGACCTTCATCAACAACTTCGCGATCACCGGGCAGTACTTCAACTTCTCGACCGCCGGGCAGTGGATGTGGGATGAGATTACGGTCAATATTCCCCCGGGCGAGGACTCGTCGAGGACCATCGCGGCGATCCATCAGCGCGTGATCGAGGAGACGGCGAAGGACGCGCATCTGGCCGAGGCAGGAGTGGCAGCACGCGACGCGGCAGCGCGGGCTGAGCCAGTTCCAGGCGACGCCGTCGGTCGATCTGCGGCCGGCGTCGTCGGGCATCGACATCATCGTGCGCTATGTGACGCGCGCCGGGGATCGCTTCGAGATGCGGAACAGGCTGTATCAGGCGGTGATCGACCTGCTGCACCCGCAGCCGGCGCGGCGCTGATCGAGCGGAGAGCGCGAGAGCCGACCAACCGCTGTGAGATACTCGCTCCGCTCGCGGGATTGCGCATCTATTCCTGCAGCCCCGGGAGCCGCAGCCCCCGGAGCAATGGAGCGAGCCATGGAAGGCGGACGTGGGAGGTCGATGCATGGCGTGCGGCGGGCGGCTGGATGCTGGTCGTCGCGGCGCTGCTGCTGTTTCCCACGCGCGGGGCGGGCTACTCGGTGCAGACGCATGAGCAGCTGATCGACCTGGCGTGGAAGAGCTCGATCGAGCCGTTTCTGCTGGCGCGCTATCCGCAGATGACCGAGGGCCAACTGCGCGAGGCGCATGCGTATGCGTATGGCGGCTCGGCGATCCAGGACCTTGGATACTATCCGTTCGGCAACGCGTTCTTCTCCGACCTCACGCACTACGTCCGCACGGGAGACTTCGTGCGGGCGCTGATCCGCGATGCGCGCACGCCGGACGAGCTGGCCTTTGCCGTGGGCGCGCTGTCGCACTATGTGGGCGACTCGGTCGGCCATTCGGAGGCGGTGAACCGTCCGTGCCCGTTGAATTTCCCAAGCTGGGCAAGCGCTACGGCCCCAGCGTTCCCTACGATCTGGGCGAGCATCAGCATGTACGCACGGAGTTTGCCTTCGACATCAACGAGATCAGCAAGCGCCGCTTCGCGCCCTACGCCTATCTGGAGCAACGTGGGCCTGAATGTCTCGGAGTCGCTGATGGCGCGGGCCTTCTACGACACCTACGGCCTGAATCTGTACAAGCTGCTGGGCAAGCGCGGGCCGGCGATGGTGCGCAGCTATCGCTTCTCCGTGCGGAGCTTTCTGCCGCGCATCGCCTACGCGGAGACGGTGCTGCACCGCAACCACTTCCCTGCCGATCAGCCGGGGCCGGCCGTGGAGCGGCTGGAGCAGGAGCTGCGCCAGGCAGAGCTCGACAACGGGCTGGGACAAGTTTCGCAAGAAGGCCGGCGTGGGGACGTATCTGCTGGCGGGCGTGATCGTGGTGATGCCGAAGATTGGGCCGCTCTCCGATCTTGCGATCAAGGGCCCGACCAGCGATACGGAAGAGAAGTACGTCGAGAGCCTGCTGCACGCGACCGATCTGCTGCGCCGCGCTTTGAAGGACTTCGACACCACCACCGATCTGCTGCCGAATCGCGATCTCGATACCGGCGCGAAGGTGAAGCCGGGCGGCTACCGGCTGACGGATGAGACCTATGCCAAGCTGCTGGGCATGGTCACGCGGGAAAAGACGGTGCCGGTGGGGCTGAAGCAGGACATCCTGGAGTACTACGCCGATCCGAACGCGCCGATTGCGACCAAGAAGAAGGCGGCGCAGTGGGCGACGGTGCAGGCCGAACTGGTCACGCTGCAGGCGATGCCGACGATCGGACCGGCAGCGGCCGCCGCCGAGGCAGAGGCCGCGCGAGTAGACCGCTACGCCTTCCAGAAGGACATGACCAAGCCGCCGAGCACGATGAGGGCTCCGCCGAGATAGATGGGCTTGGTGGGCGACTGGTGGAACTGCAGCTTGGCGACGACCTGCGCGACCAGGAAGAAGAGCACGACGTAGATGCCGAGCAGCTTGCCGAAGTCCACCTTGGAGGCGTTGAGGAAGAGGCTGTAGCCGACCAGCACCAGGGTGCCGGCGAGGAACCAGCCGAGGCGGCGGGAGCCGGTGGCGTGATAGAGGCCGGATTGGAAGCAGGCATCGCCCTGGACCTCGAGGTAGGCGGCAAGGGCAAGCACGGCGAAGGCGCCCGCCGGGGAGGCGACGAGTTGGCTGAACAGATTCAAAGAGGACCTCAGAACAGGAGAGTTCGCGTTCCATTGCGCGTGTGCGCGTGGCTGCGGATCATGGAGACGATGCTTCGTATCGTAGCAGGGCCGGCGAAGCTGCTTATGACTGGCTTAGTGGTGGCTTACGATGCCTAATCGTTGCATCGAGAGGGATATTTTGGCCGTCCGCCGCGGGGACTGCGATACTCTCATTCTGAGTTGGGATAGAGCGGCGGCTCTCGAAGCGAAATGGAATGGGAGTAACGATTTGAAGCTTGCAGGATGTCTTTTGCTCCTCTCCGGGGCCTTGATCGTGGTGGCGGCGCTGGCGCTGCTGCCGGGCTTCGCCATGCGAAGCGTCTTTACCGCCGCTGGGCTTGCGGTCGAACTGCTGGGGCTGGGTGCGATGGCGCGCGGCCACATGCTGGGCGAGAAGGCCGCGGCGAAGCTGGGCGCGAACACGCCGATGCGGAGCTATCGATGAACCTGATCCTGTGCCTGCTCTCGCATTCTTCTGATGCCGTTCGCCGCCGCCGGGCTGGGGTTGATCCAGGCCGGGCTGGGCCGCTCGCGCAGCGCCGCGCATGCCCTGCTGACGACGCGTGTGCGCGCTGGCGGTGACCTCGATCGTCTTTGTGCTGGTGGGATTTTCGTGGTCGGGCTTTGCCGGTGGCGGCGGCGCACGCGTTCACGCTGCATGGGCGTGCGGTGGGACTGGCTGGGCGCGGAGCCGTTGCTCGCGCGCGGGGTGCACTTCGACGGCGGGGCGAACGCGACTGCGAATAACGCCACCACGAATATCGCCATCGGGCTGGTGCTGTGCTTTGAGATGTTCGCGGTGGCGATCGCGGCGATCATCCCCATCGGCGCGGGAACCGACCGCTGGCGGCTGCTGGCGTTCCTGGCGTCCACGACGCTGTTCGGCGCGATCACGTGGCCGCTGTTTGCCCACTGGGCGTGGGGCGGCGGTTGGCTGTCGCGGGTGGGCACGACGTTCAAGCTGGGCGCGGGCTTCATCGACGCGGGCGGGTCGGCGGCGATCCACGTCGTCGGGGGGCTGACGGCGCTGTCGCTGGCGTGGATTCTGGGCGCGCGCAAGGGCAAGTACGCCGGCGACGGCACCGCGACGGCGATCCCCGGCCACAACATCGTGATGGTGCTGGTGGGCTGCATTCTGGCGCTGGTGGGATGGCTGGGCGTGAACTCCGCCGGTTCCCTGCTCTTCTACGGCGCGGGCGCGGCGCGTATGCCGGGCATCGTCGTCAACACCGTGCTGGGAGCCTCGGCGGCCGCGCTGGCGGCGCTGGGGATGACGCGCTGGCGCTTCGGCAAGCCGGATGCCTCGCTGATCGCCAACGGCTGGGTGGCCGGACTGGTGGCGGGAAGCGCGGGCTGCGCCTTTGTCGCGCCGGAGGCGGCGATCGGCACCGGGCTGATGGCCGGTGTGCTGGTGGTGTTTTCGGTGGACGTGCTGGAGCAGAGGCTGCTGATCGACGATCCGGGCGGCGCGATCTCGGTGCATGCCGTCTGCGGCGTCTGGGGCGTGCTGGCCGCGGGGTTGTTTGTCGGCACACCCGCAGGGATGCGCGGGGCGCAGGTTCTGGCGCAGGTGGTGGGGATCGCGGCGCTGCTGGGCTTTATCCTGCCGCTGACCTACGGCCTGAACGCGCTGCTGAACCGCGTCGTGCCGCAGCGCGTGGACCGCGACGGCGACTGGCATGGGATGGATATCCGCGAGCTGGGAGCGGGAGCGTACCCGGAGTTCGTCGTGCACAACGACGAGTTTGTGCCGCGGTAACGGCTGCCCGTCGGTGAGTCGGAAAAGGCGTCTGCGGGACCGGTACCCCCTCCCTGACTTGAAGTCCTAAAGTCTAGATGAATTGAGGGTTAAGTCCAAACCAAAGTCTGGCCGAAGTCTCCCAGGTCCACCTGCAATGGAGGCCTGGATCAAGGCTGTTCGGGTTAAGAAAGAGCTTGCCTTTGGGGGAGATTGGTAGCTTTATTTTATCAGGGGTGTCAAGCGTCGAGCTGCTTCGGAGATCGTTGGACGGTGGATAGGAAAGGCATACCTCAGGGGCTAAAGCCCGTTTTTTTCTGCCCTCTAATGCCCGGGCTAAAGCCCAGGCCTACCCCAGAGGCAACGGCAAGGGCGAGATACTGCGTTCACACGCCAAGGACTGGCTACAGGCTCTTCAATGGGCGCACTGCTGGCCAGACGAGACCGCCAATGGCCTTCCACTAGCCGTGGCGGGAGACGAGGAAGAGGAGAAGGAAGATGAGGACGGGGAGCATCGCCATGGCGGCGTAGAAGAGGACGCGGCGCAGGGTGGGCGACTGGCGCTTCTCCCAGTTGGCCTTCGGCGGTGCGGGCGGCGAGGCCGACGGCCTCCTGATTGCGGAGGTCGTGGGCGAACTCGGCGGCGCTGGCGTAGCGGGCGCGAGGGTCGCGCTCGAGGGCGCGGTAGAGGATCTCCTGCATCTGCGGCGTGATGGTGGGGTCCAGCTGGCGCGGCGGGACGGGCTGGTTGAGCAGGCGGTCGTTCATCACCGCGAAGGGGTTGGGGCCGGTGAAGGGGACGCGGCCGGTGAGCATCTCGTAGAGCATGACGCCGAGGGCGTAGATGTCGGAGCGGGCGTCGCCGCGCTTGCCGCGCACCTGCTCGGGCGAGATGTAGTCGGGCGTGCCCATGGACTGCGAGAAGTTGGCGAAGGTGAGGCGGCGCGAGCCGGCGTTGGCGGCGATGCCGAAGTCGATCAGGCGGATGTTGTCGTCCTCGTCCACCATGACGTTCTCGGGCTTGAGGTCGCGGTGGGCGACGCCGCGGTTGTGGATGTACTCGAGCGCGTCGCAGATGGCGATGGTGATGTGGACGGCGCGGGCGACGGGCAGCTTCTTCTGCTCGTTGAGGATCTGGCGGAGCAGACGGCCGGGCACCCACTCCATGACCATGTAGACCTGCGAGCGGTCGGGGTTGGGGAGGACCTTCATCACGCCGGGGTGGTCCATCTGGGTGCCGATGTCCTGCTCGCGCTGGAAGCGGTCGAACAGGACCGGGTCGCTCTCCATCTCGGGGTGCGGCACCTTGATGGCGACCTGCTGGCCGGTGTCGAGGTCGGTGGCGCGGAAGACGGTCGACATGCCGCTGGTGGCGACGATGCTCTCCAGACGGTAGTGGTCGAGCTGGTCGCCGGGATGGATGGAGAGGTTCGGTGAGAGCATGCAGGACACTTTCAGAGTGAGGTGCGTCTTCGAGCTGGAAACAACCGCGAGTCCATTCTGTATCGGGGAGGCGTAAAGAAACCCTAAAGCAGGCGGTAGGGCCGGCCGCGATAGAGGCCCATGCGCTCGACGGCGAGCACGCGGATCAGCTGCACGCTGACGTTATCGTGGCCCCCGGCCTGATTGGCGGCGGCGACGAGCGCTTCGGCGGCCTTGTCGAGCGCGGGGTTCACGTGGATCAGGTGCTCGATCATGGCGTGCGGGAGCAGGCCGTGGAGGCCGTCGGAGCAGAGCAGGAGGACGTCGCCGGGGATGACGTTGACGGTGATGGTGTCGGCGGCGACGAAGAGCTCCTGCCCGAGGGAGCGGGTGAGGAGGTGGCGGCCGTCGCCCTCGGCGGCCTCGGAGGGCGAGAGGATGCCGAGGCGGATCTGCTCGTCGGCGACGGTGTGGTCGCGGGTGAGCGGGCCGCCGCGGCCGTTGCGGAAGAGGTAGCAGCGGGAGTCGCCGACGTGGGAGACGACGGCGGAGTCGAAGCGCAGGGCGCAGGCGACGAGGGTGCTGCCCATGCGTGCCGCCACGGGCGTGGCGGGCGTGGCCGGCCTCGTAGACGGCGTGGTTGGCGTCCTGCACCAGGCGCGGCAGCAGCGAGGCGTGCATGACGCCCTTGGGAATCTTGCGGAAGCCGGCGAGCATGGTGTCGACGGCGAGGCGCGAGGCGATCTCGCCATCCTCGTGGCCGCCCATGCCGTCGGCGAGCACGAAGAGCCAGCCGTGGCTGTGCACCTGGGCGGGCGTGGCGGGGATGACATGGCCGAGGGAGTCTTCGTTCCCTTCACGGGCGCGGCCGCGGTCGGAGAGATGGGCGAATTCGAGTTCGAGCATAGGAGCACCAGAGGAGTGAAGGCGATCGGGTGGCGCGGGGTGCACCCGCGGACTCGATCGCCCTCTAGTTTACGCGCACGGCGGTTTTAGACGGTTAGGTGCGGCTCTGCATCAGGGCGGACTTGCCTTCGGCCTTGCCGATGCTGAGGAAGTGGATCGCTCCGTAGAGCGCCCAGACGATGGCGATGCCGAGCGCGAGCAGCGGCTCGTGCGGGGTGCCGAAGCCGCCGTAGGGGCCGATCAGGTAGAAGGCCATGCAGGCGAGGTTGGCGAGCAGGCCGAAGAGCGGGATCAGCAGGTGGCGGATGAGGCTGAAGTTGGCATGCTTGTGGTAGGCCACCATGCACAGCGTGCAGCTGAGCGCGTAGAGCACGAAGGTGCCGAAGTTCGAGGCCAGGGTGACGGTGAGCAGGGTGTTGGGCAGCGCGGCCATCTTGTCGTGGGTGGTGTAGCCGAAGCTGGAGAAGAGGCCGTGCGGGAGCGCGGCGATGGCGGCGTCGGTGGGCGCGCCGCCGTCGCCGAAGGGCATGCGAGACGGCGACGCAGCCGATGACGGCGGAGATGATGGCGAGCGTCCAGATGGCGCGGTGCGGGGTGAGGTTGCGGTTGTGCAGACGGCCGAAGCCGCCGCCCAGCTCGCGGTCCTTGCCCATGGAGTAGGTGACGCGGGCGCCGGTGTTCATGCAGGAGAGCGTGGTTCCGATGAGGGCGAGGAAGACGGTGGCGGCCTCGAAGAGCATGAAGGTGCGGCCGTGGCCGGCGCCGAAGAGGGCGTCGCCGACGACGACCATCATGTCGCCGATGGGAGCGGCGGAGCCGGCGGCGCTTTGCATGCTGTAGCCGCTGTTGAGGAAGTAGTTGGCGGCGAAGTACTCGAAGAAGTAGAAGACGACGCCCTGCACCAGCAGCGAGGTGAGGACGGCGATGGGGATGTCGCGCTTGGCGTTCTTGGCCTCACCGCCCATGGCGGTGACGGACTCGAAGCCGACCAGGATCAGGATCGCGATGGTCGCCTGGACGAAGACCCAGGACCATTTGTGCGGGCTGACGACGGACTTGGCGGTGGGATGGGCGAGGAAGTTGCCGGCTGGAGTCGTACTCGGGATAGGCGATGTGGAAGGGGACGGGCTGGCCGGCGGCGTCGAGCTTGGGCTGGGGGACGCCGTTGGCGTCGCGGACGATGGTGTCGGTAGATGTGCTGGCGGCGCCGAGCGCCGGCGGTGACCGTGGTGGTGGTCTGGAACTCGTACTGGTAGGCCTCGCCGGAGGTGGCGTCGAACTGCCAGGCGACCGAGCCGGGGGCGTGGTGCACGCGGTAGTTGATGGCGAAGACGGCGAAGATCAGCAGCGCGGTGATCTGGACGATGTTGATGGCGAGATTGATCGAGGTGGAGCTGCTGACGCCGCGATGCGCGATGTAGGCGACGGCGAAGGAGAAGACGACGGCGACCGCCATCATGAACAGGATGCCGGGGTTCGAGGCGCTCATGAAGTTGGGCCAGAGGGTGCCGACGACGTAGCCGCAGAGGATGCCCATGGTGCCGACCATGACGCCGGGGTAGATCCAGTAGTAGAGGTGCGAGGCCCAGCCGACGATGAACTTCGAGATGCGGGCGTAGCGCCAGGCGGCCTCGCGATTGAGGAAGGCCTGTTCGGCGAAGTAGTAGGAGCTGCCGGTGCCGGGGTAGAGCTTGGCCATCTCGGCGTAACAGACGGCGGTGGAGAGGCAGAGCACGAGCGCGCCGACGATTCCCATCCACATGGCGGGGCCCGTGTTCTTGGTCGTGGACTGGATGAAGAAGGTCAACCAGAGGAACGCTCCGGGCGCGATCAGGGCCATTGCGTTGCTGGTGAGTCCAGTCAGGCCGAGCGTGGGTTTCATCTCGCCATTCGGTGTTTCTGCCATGTATGCACTCCTAACAAACGATTGGGTGTGTCGGGTGGAACTGGAGGGGTCGGTCGGGTCCAGGCTTCCCGTCTTCTTCGTGGACGACGGGGGCGGTACGGATCGCCGTGAAGTGCACTGGAGGTTACAGGATGCCACATGGGGGCGGAATTGCAAATGCCTGGCGTGGCGGAGCTGGAGGAACGGGGCAAGCGAAGATCCCGGCCGGTGGCCGGGATCTTCGGTAAGTGCGGAGGGAGGAGCGGCTTAGTTTGTGGGCGGTCCGCCGATGGTGAGGTTGACGGTCGCCGTCTGGGTGGTGGGCCCGAGGACGGAGATGGAGCTGGTGGCGGTGACCACGACCGGGAAGGGACCTTGTTGCGGGCCGATTCCCGAGCCGCAGCTGGTGACCGCGCCGAGCGGCGAAGATCGTCAGCAAGCGCGAGCAGCGAGGCGAAGCGGCGCCTGCGCCGGGGCAGCAGCAAGCAGGAGGCCGGCGAGCGAGACACCGCCTCCGCCCAGCGTGTACCAGCCGCCGGGGAGGGAGGGTTTATGGAGGCTCGCCTGCGGGTAGCTGCCGACGACGAAGGTGAGGCTGGTGGTCGCAGGGATGAGGCCGTTGACGTTGACCGTCGTCGGGGAGAAGGAGCAGGTCACGTTCAGCGGCAGGCCGCTGGTGCAGGCGAAGGAGACCGTGAAGGTGCCGCCGACGGTGGGCGTGACGGTGAAGGTGGTGGCGTTCGAGGCTGCGCCTTCGAGCGGGATGTGGGCGGCGGCGGTGGTCGGGCTGAGGGTGAAGGTCGTGCTCTGCGGGATAAGGGTGAAGGTGGCGATGTTCGAGGTGGCGGCGGTCAGGGTGGCGTTGCCCGAGTAGTAGACCTGGACGGTGTGCGGCCCGAGGGCGAGGCCGGTGGTGTTGAGCGAGACCGTCGCCGGATCGGTTCCCGGAAGCGGCACCTGGGCCTGGGGCGTGCCGCCGTCGACGATCATCTCGGTGGTGCCGGTGGGGATAGGCGAGCTGGGCGAGATCGTCGCGGTGAAGGGGAAGGTGATGCCCTGCCCGACCTGGGGCGGGACGTTCGAGATGACGATCGTGGTGGGGGTGTTGCCCGCCGCCGTGACGGTGAAGGGGACCACGGCCGAGTAGGACGGGGCGTAGACGGTATCGCCCGAGTAGAAGATCGAGGCCTGGTGGGTTCCGACGGGGATGACGCTGGTGGGCAGCGTGTAGCTGGCCGCAGCCGGTTGCGTTCAGCGGCGTCGGGGTGCCGACGATGTTGCCGTCGATCATGATCTGGACGGTTCCCGTGGGGACGGGTGGACCGGCCGGCGTCACCTGCGCGGTCACGATGATGACGGTTCCCTGCACCACGCGTGGTGGGCGCCGGTGGATTGAGGGTGATGGTGGTGGTGCTCGGCGTGGTTCCGGTCGCTGCGGTGATGATGAAGGGAACACCCGCCGAGATGGAGGCCTTATGGGTGCTATCGCCGGAGAAGACGGCGCTGGCCGTGTGTTGACCTGGGGCGAAGCCGGTGACCGGGATGGTGAGCGGGGCCACGGCACCGGCGGCGGAGACGGCGTAGGTGGGCGCGGGCTGGCCGGCGGGGGTGATCGGAACGGGGATGCCGTCGATGAAGAAGGTCACGTTGCCGGTGAAGTTGAGCACCGTCGAGGTGACCGCCGCGGTGAGGGTGATATTGCCCGTCGGAGCGACCGTGGTGGGGTTGACGGTGAGGGTCGTCGTCGTGGGAGGCAGACCGGAGACGGTGACCGTGATGGGACCGGTCGCGCCGGTGGAGCCGAGGTAGTTGGCGTCGCCGGGATAGCTGACGGTGACGGTGTTGCCGGTGGTGATGCTCTGCGCCGGGATGGTGATGTTGGCGAAGCTGGAGTCGTGCTGGCCACCGCCGGTGACGCCGGTGAGCGTCGCCGAGCCGAGGACCGTCCCGTTGCTTCCGGTGATGGTCACGACGCCCGAGGGCGCGGCGAAGCCGTAGCCGGTGGTGCCGATGATCACGGTGAAGGTCTCGGTGGTGGCGTCGGAGACGGGATTCGCGTTGGGGGCGATGGATGCGGTGGTGGGCGCCTTGACGATGGTGAGCGACGAGGGCGCGCTCGGCGGGCTCTTCTGGAAGCTGGCGTCGCCGGCGTAGCTGGCGGTGAAGCTGTAGGGCGAGTTCGCGACGCCGAGCGAGGTGGTGACCGCATCGGCATACCCGGAGGAGTTGAGCGGGAAGCTGCCGCCGTAGAGAGGCTGGCCGTTGGCATCGAGGACGACATTGCCGGTGGCGACGCCATGACCGGACTGGCCCGCGACCTGCACCTGTACGTCGAGGATCTCCCCATAGGGAACCTTGGTGACGGGCTGGTTGCGGTTGGGGATGCCGGGCGTGGTGTCGATCACCGTCACCGTGATGGTGCTGGGCTCGGGGGTAACGATCAGGTTGACCGGAATGGACTGGCTGGCGGCGAAGGTTCCGTCGCCGCCGTAGTTGGCGTACACCTTGTAGCTCTGCGGATTGCCTGCGGCATCGGTGCCGCTGCCCGGGAAAGTTGGTGAAGGCCTGGCTGAAGTCGCCGTTGGCGAGGGGAGCGGCACCGATGGAGCCGTTGGCCGCGTTGGCGTTGATGGAGACCTGACCGGTCGGGGTGCCGGAGCCGGAGTTCGCCGTGACGTTGCCGGCGGCGGTGACCGCGGTGCCATGGATGACGGTCAGCGGACTGGAGTTGTTGCCGGCGGCGCTGAGGGTGAGCGTGGTGGTGGTGGAGCTATAGGTGACGGTCGCCCATTGCTTCACCAGATTCTGCACGTTGACGCTGCCGAGGCCGGTGGCGAGGTCGTAGCCTACGGCGCTGGCATAGCCGCTCAGCACCGAACCGCTGGGCCAGTGCCGCTGCAGTTGGCCGTTCCGCTGGCGCAGGGCATCTGGTTGTTGTCGGTGGTGATGTCGTTGAAGACGCAGGCGGCCGCAGGCGGTCCGTTGGCGGCGCAGGCGGTGCCGGCCTTGCTGCTGGGCGGCGGCGAGCGCGTAGAGGGTGTAGTTCACGTTGCCCTGGCCGGTGGGGGTCGTCGCCGCCGGGTTGGCCTGATTGGCCTGATTGACCAGGGCGAGCATGCCGGCGAAGGCTGCGGCGGAGAAGGCGGTGCCGCCGGCGCCGACGAAGTTGGTGCTCGGGGTGCCGAGCGCGCAGGCGGTGTTCGGGGGAGTCGACGGCGTCCTGCTGGCAGACGAAGTAGAGCGCGCCGTAGGCGCCGTCGCCCGCGAAGAGCGAGACGTCGGGAAGATCACGCACCGCGTCGTTGGCGGTTCCGGTCACACCGGTCTGCCAGGCGGGCTTGGGGTACACCGGCGCAGGAGGCACCGCTTCCGGTCGCGCAGCTGCTGGCGCCGCCGGAGCCGCCGCGCACGATCGGTCCCATGGCCTGCGGGCCAAGGTTGTCGTTCCAGGCGGTCTCGATGAGATAGCCGGGGGCGGAGGAGCTGGTTGGTATTGTTGGTCGCGCTCCAGCCGCCGGTGAAGTCGGTGCCGCCGACGGCGACATTGTAGGGCGTGCTGGCGATGGCGTTGACGGCGAGGCCGCCGGTGGCCGCGGTGGCGCCGACGGTGTCGCATCCCGCCGAGCCGTTGTCGCCCGCCGCGACGATGACGCTGATGCCCTGCGCGGCGGCCTGCTGCCAGAGGCCGCTGATGAACTGCGTTGTAGGCTGGCGCCGGCGCTGGCCTCGCAGAGATTGAAGCTGTCGATGAGGATGGGCGCGAGGTTGTTGTCGACGATGTACTGCGCGGAGAGATCGCTGCCCTGGCTGACGGAGGTGCTCTCGGAGATGACGTAGTCGATGGTGGCGTTGGGGGCGACGGCACCGGCCCACTGGGTGGCGGCGTCGGCCTTGACCTCATCGGGCGTGGTGCCGGGGTCGGGGCCGTTGAAGACGATGTTCAGGTACTGGGTGTTGGTGGGCGTGGTGGTGATGCCGATGGGCAGGTTGAAGAGCGTGCGGAAGTCGACGAAGTCGGCGGCGTCGATGTCGCTGTCGCCGACCACGGCGATGGACTGGCCGGTGCCGTTGGTGCCAGCGCTCAGGAGCCCGGCGAAGTTGTAGATGGTGGCGAGGTCGGCGGGCGTGACCGCGTAGACGGGCTGGCCGGTGCTGCTCGTGGTGGTGTAGTTCGCATGCACCGCGGCGGTTGGCGTGGCCTCGGCGGCGGATCCTGCAGTTGCGGCGCGGGTGATGACGCCGGTCTTGTTGTCGCGCACGAGGTTGAGAGGAGCGGTCGACATGCGCCGGCGGCTGCGCGAAGTTGAAGTTATTGAGGCTGGCCACGCCGGCGACGACCGGCGCGAGCGCGGCGGGGATCTTGGGCTCGCTGGCGTTGGCGATGTACTGCCGGCCGTTCACCAGGTAGCGGTGCATGCGCGGTGTGGAAGGCGGTCTGCACGCTGCCGGCGGTGCCGGAGAACTCGACGACGGTGCGGCCCGCGTTGACGTGAATGCCGGTGAATCCCTGGGCGGCGAGCCACGCGGTGACGGTGGAGAGATCGCGGTCGGAGGGGCCGAAGGTGGCGCCGAAGCTCTGCGGCGTAAGCCACTGGTGGAAGCTGGAGGAGCCGCGATCCTGCTGCCGGTCGAGGAGCTGCTGCAGCGCGGCCTCCTGCTCGGGGCTGCGCGCGAGGACGAGATGCATGCGATTGAGGGCGGTGCTGTTCGCCACGGCGCCCTGATCGAAGGCGGCACGCGCGAGGGGATGGATGTTGCCCGTGCAGCGTGACCAGCGTGGCCTCATCGACCGGGGCGACGATCCGCGAAGCGGGACTTTGGGCCACCGCCATGGAAGGGCGAAGCAAGGCAGAGAAATAGGCAGAGAACGAAGAAGGGACTTATGCTTCATAAGTGCTCCTGCTCGGATCGTAGGCGCTCATCGCGATCGTTCCAGAACACACAGAGTCGTTATGATGCAAACCGCGGCGCAACTATTTCCGAATGACGACAAACACGTCGGAGGGTTACTCCCCTTGCGATGGTTGGCGGCAGGTTAGCGGTTGTTCAGGATCGCCAGATTTATCGCACCCTCCAGGCTCCGCAGTGCGCGGCGCAGAAGCTTGACCGACGACCGCTTGCGCACCACCAGCAGGGTGAAGCCAATGGCGCGCGCGAGCTCGGCGACCTGCGTGGAGGCTTCGACGGAGGGTCCGTCGTAGATGGTCCAGTCGTACGATGCCTTCGGCCGCCTCGAGCATGTTCTCGAAGGGCTTGCCAAGGATCAGCGAGTCAGGCTCCGGAGCGGGTGGGCGCGGGTCCGGCCATGGCGAGGTTCAGGCCGTTGTCGTTTCTGCGACAGACGATCTTGTCGAGCGTAACCTGACCGGCGAGCACACCGTTGACGCCGAGGCGGGAGGGCGGCGCTCCGAAGACGCCGGCAAGCTTCGGCCGGTCGAGCGCGAGCTCCACCAGCAGAACAGACTTTTTGCGCGCGGTGAGCGCCAGCGCGAGGTTGGCCGCGGTGACGGTCTTGCCGTCGCCATTGCCGGGACTGGTGATGAAGATGCGCCGATCCGCCGGCGCTTGCTCGAGGATCTCGTCGAGCAGCTCACGGTAGCGCTCGCCCCCGGGAGAGAACGGAAGATCGCCTTCGAGCGGAATGATGGAGTCGGACGAGGCTGCAGGACGCACGGCTCACCGCATCATCCTCGGAATCTCTCCCAGGAAGTGGACGCCGTAGGGAAGCTCGTCTTCGAGGATCTCGGCGTTCTTCACCGAGCGGCTGCTGTACTCGGCGAGCGCCACCAGCGCGGCGGCGAGAAGGATGCCAAAGAGAACGCTGAGCGCCCCCAACAGCGGTCTCGGGAAGGAACATGATTGCGACCGGCGTGGTTGCCGTCAGGGGCGTCGCGCGGCATGGAGAGCAACGCCTCGGGAGGAGCGGTCGGCGTGGGCGCTGCCACTGCTCGGAGCGGGTGCGGGCGCTGCGCACGGGCTGCGTGGGCTGCGGCTGGCGTGGGAGCGGAGTAATGGACCACCGGAATCCAGTTCTTGGATTTGGCGAGCGCATCGAGCTCCACGGTGTCCCGGGCCATCTGTGCGTCGAGCGCGGCGATCTGCTGCTGCAATGCGGCCTCGCGCGCGAGCCGTGCATGGGCCTCGTTGACGCTGGTCTGCACGGCTGCGTCCTGCTTCGCGATCAGCGCGTTCTTGTTGTTCGCCTGCTCCAACTCCGCCTGCAGCTCGCGGACCCGCTGCTGCGCCGCGACCACATCCGGATGGAGGTTGGTATAGCGATTCTGCAGTGCGATGAGCGTGTCGTTGGCGCCGTTGAGCTCGCTCTTCAACGCGGCCTCATTGCTGGGCCGCATCGCGGAGGGACGCGGTGTCTGGAGCTTCGGCGTCGCGTCGAGGACGGCAAGATCGCTTCTGCAGCGTCGCTTTGCGATTCTGTTCGTCGACCAGTTGAGCGTTGAGCCGCCGCTTGTTTTCGGCCAGCTCCGGAGTATCGGGCGCGGCCTTCCAGGTGACCGTCTTGCGCAGTGGGGGCCTTCGGTGGCGTTTGCGAGGCCGCAGGGGCGACGTTCGCAGTCGCTGGCGGCGTGGGCAAGCGGCGCCGGCACGTGGACTCTCCGGCGATGTCGGTGGGATCAGCCGCGCCTCCGCCTGATCGAGCACCGCCTGCCCGGCTGCAACCGCGAGGGCACTCGGCTCTCTCCGGCGTCCTCTCCCTGGCGGTGATGCGCATCGCGACGGAGCTGGGCACGGTGGTCGGGATGGGATCGAAGCGCAGCTGGGCGCGCAGCAAGGGGCGACGCGCCAAGGTCTCCCACTGCGTGATGAAGGCCGGTGCTGGGCCGTATGGCTGCAGCAGACTCGAGACGGCAGGATTCTGCTCGACCGCGCCGAGGCCGTTTGCGAGGAGAACGCCGCTCCGGCGCCCTCTCCGAGCACCGGAAAGCCGATGACCACGGAGCTTTCAAAGCCCTGCGCGAGGTAGCGGCCGCCGAAGTAAGCACGCCGCGGCGCCCAGGATCAGGGCGCCGAGAGCCAGCCACCACCAATAGCGAACCGGAGCCCACATCCGCGAGAGGAGTGGTTCCTCGGCAGACTGCATCGAGAAGACCTGTTTGCGATCGAGCCATACGCGAAGGAAAGGGTATCGTAGGACTCGAATTACGGGTTGTATTTTTTGCCTGATAGGCGTCTGTGCTTGTGCCGTTTTCGGGAAGGGCAGCATGCAAACGACTGCGATGCCGCCGCGCGGCACTCAGGTTCCGCGGGTTCGTTTCACGGGACCACGACCGTATCTCCAGCCTGTAAGCTCCACGTCGTGACTTCCGTGACGGCCCTCGATCACATCTTTGTAGTTGACATTGACGCGGCTGCCGCCGGACTGCCGCAGGACGTAGACGTGCTTCTGCTTGGCGTGATCGGCAAGGCCACCGGCGCGTGCGATCAATTGCACGACATTCAGCGAGCCTGCGAGGGGGTAGGCTCCCGGTCGGCGAACCCTCCCGGTGACATAGACGAGGTTGCTGTGGATCTCCGCGACACTGACACTCGCCTGCGGGTTTCGGATGAACTGCGCAAACCGCTGGTTCAGCGCGGTCTGCGCGGCGGAGGAGGTGAGCCCGGCGACCGTCACCTCATTGATCAGCGGGAGCGAGATCTTTCCATCCGGCCGTACCGTTACGGTCTTGGTCAGCTCGGCCTCTCCCCAGACCGAGATCTGCAGCACATCGCCGTTGCCGATCCGATACTCCGGGCTTACCGGCTCCTTGGAGGAATCGGCTGCGTGAGGCGGCTCGGTGCCTGCGGCAAAGCTCCCGCCAGCCACGGATTGGCCACGTAGATTCGCCGCACACGAGCACAAGCAGGCAAACGAATAGCAGGGCCCGGCCACGGGATTCGAACATATCAGGTAGGAGCCGGAAGGAAACCGCAAAAGATGCCTCACCGAGGCTGTCGCTCGTCACCTGGAGACGACTTTTTCGCTCCGCAAGCCTGCCCCAAGTTTCTGCGAAGCGCCGTTGACATCCCATCTCGATAGGTTTGCATCGTGAAGCGCTCCAGAAAGCGCTGCCGGTTGCATTCGCCCCATCTCGGCGCGCAACTCGGGCGAGTGCAGCAGCTCGCCCAGCCTTGCGGCCAGCGCCGCGGCGTCGCGCACCTCGACCAGGAACGTTCCCTCCTCGCCGGTGACCTCCGGGATGCCGCGCCAGCGGGTCGCGACGATCGGCAGACTGAAGCTCATCGCCTCGATGAGCACGACGCCGAAGCTCTCGGAGGCGTAGTGACTGGGGAAGCAGAAGATATCGACGGAGCGGAACAACTCCACCTTGGCGTCCCCGGTCACCACGCCGCGAAACTCGACGATCGAGGTGAGGTCGGCGGCTGCGGAGGAAGGCCTCCACCTGCTGCTCGAACTCCTCGGACTCGAAGGCTCCGATGCAGACCACGCGGAACGTCGCACCGGCTCGGTTGAGCCGGTCACAGGCTCGCAGCAGGGTCATCAGGCCCTTGCCCTCGCACAGGATGCCGGCGAAGAGAATGGTGGGAGTCCTGCCGGAGTTCGCGGAGTTGCACGGGCCAGGCTGCGCGGCCTCGTCGTGAATGCCGCACGGCACGATGGAGCGCGCGCGCGGCGTGCAGGATGGTCGCCTCCGCGGAGGTGGCGGCGGTGGTGAAGATGGCGAGGTCGGGCTTGTTGTAGGCGGACCAGAAGAGCGGCTTCAACGGCAACGGCAGCCGCGGATAGATCGCAGCGAGACCGGCGGCGTGGAAGTGGAACGCGGTCTTCCGGAAGAGCCAGCGGGTCGCGTTGAGCAGCACGAGATCGCGCAGCACCGGCACGAGGTTGGGGCCGGCCGGAGGATAGTAAAGCACCGTCGCGCCGGTGCGAAAGCGGGCGCGCACGATGTCGACGATGGTCTGCGCGAGCACCCAGAGCTTGCGCAGGTCGAAGCCGCCGATCTCCGCCGTCGATCGGGAGAAGCGCAGGGGCACGTGCTCGAGGCGCATGCCCTCGTAGCTCCCCTCGAGGAACTCCTGGATCATCAGGCTTTGGCCGTTGACCGGGGGAGGAACCTGCCCGACGACCAGCACGACCAAGGGCGCATGGAGCTTCGGACGGATTCGACGGGCTTCGACTTACGACTCAAGGTGATCGCCTATGGTTGCGGCGGGAGTCGCCAGCGCGGGGGTCGTCGCGTAGTAGATGGTCTGCGCTCCCCACAGCGCCGACCATGTTCCCAGCGCCCGATAGATCCACTGCAGGCCGCGCACCGCGTACTTCTTCCGCAGCAGACCCGGCAGGCAGCAACAGCATGCCGGCGACCGCATCCCAGCAGCGCCTTGCCGAAGCGCTGGAGCGCGGACGGCGAGGCTGGGGTCGAGATCGAGGCAGCAGCGGGTGTAGCGGTTCGCCTCGCTCTGCGCGCGCCGCAGCATCCATCGCACCTTGGTCCGGTCGGCCGGAATGGTCTCGATGACCTCCGCCTCCTGGCACCACACCAGGCGCAGGCCATCGCGCCTCATGCGCATGAAGAAGTGGGTATCCTCGCCGCCGGTGGCATCGAAGCGGCTATCGAATTTGTAGCTGCGTCGCAAGCTCGGCACGGAAGAGAACATTATTGGTGGCGACGAACGCGACGGCGCTGCCGGTGGTCTGCGGGCGCATGCGAAAGAAGCCGCCGCTGGACGATCCACGGCGGGAGCGTCGAGGAACTTCGGTGTAACTGGTCCGGTTACGATATCGGCCTGGCAGCGCCGCATGGTTTGATAGAGCGCCGCGAGCCACTCCGGCGTGGCGACCTCGTCGTCATCGAGGAAGGCGATATAGTCCATGCCGGCGGACTCGCGCAGCGCGCGATTGCGGGCGTTGCCGATGCCGCGGCCGGGCTCGCAGACGTAGCGCGCGGGAACCGGAGCTGCCCTCCAAGGCGCGGCGAAAGGTCTCCTGGCCGCTGCCGGCCGCATCGTTATCGACGACCAGGAGATGCAGCTTGAGCTGCGGGTCCGACGATCACCTGGCGGCGCAGCGAGAGCAGCGTCTCCCGCAGCAGGTCGGGACGCTTATAGGTCAGCAGGCAGACTTGAATCGAAACAGAGGCGTTCATGGTTGAATCTCCAGGCAGGAATTGGCTTCGGATACAAGCATTCGTTGGTCGGCGAGCGCGCGAGATCAGGGCAAAGGTGATGAACCGGGTCGCACTCGCCAGCAGCATTCCCATCACCGCGCCTTCGATGCCATAGGCGTAGATCAGCAGGACTCCGGCGGTGACCAGGACGCCGGTGCCGGCGATCTGGACCCACATATAGCTCTTCGGTCGCGACATGCCGCCCTCATAGGCGCCGATGACCGTCGCCAGATACTGCAACAGGAACGCAAGCACGAAGGGCCGCAGCAGAGGGGCCAGCGGCAGATAGGCGGACTTCGCGCCGTAGACCAGGTGCATGACCCAGGAGGGCGCGGCCAGCAGCAGCAGGAAGCAGGGCAGCAGCAGCAGACCGTAGCGGGCGCCGTAGTGGTACATCGTCCGCCGCGCCGCGGCCTGTCCGCGCAGCGAGCCGCGCGCGACGGCCGGGATGAGCAGGTTGCTCACGCTGAACATGATGGGGTTGGAGGCGCCGACCAGGTTCAGCAGGGATTGATAGCCGGCGACCGAAAGCGGCCCGAGGACGAAGCGCAAGCGTCCAGCTGGGGACCTGCAGCGTCGCCATATTCAGCGTGTTGCCGGCGAGAATGAACCGGCCGATCCTCCAGGCGTAGCGGCAGGGCTCGAGCGTGAAGGATCGGGCGAGCGAGATGCGGACGACCGAGAACTGCCAGAGCGCAGCCAGCAGCGAGGTGGCGACCATCACCAGAAAGATGACGGCGAGATGGCTCGATCGCAGGGCGAGCAGGATGAGCCCCTGCCCGACGTAACAGGCGAGATCCGGCAGGAAGGCCGCGCGGAAACGAAGCGCCGCCAGCAGCGTGCGCCGCGCGGACTCCTGCACCTGCCAGCCCACCATCGCCAGGGCGAGAAACGGCAGGACCGTCATGCGGTGGAGGAAGAAGGTAACCCCGGCGAGCACCGCGGCAAAGGGGAGCGCGAGCACCAGCGTATGCAGCAACGCGATGCCGTTCAGGTACTTGAACTCGTCCTCTTTGCCACTGGCGACGTTCAGCGTAAGCGGATAGATCACGAGCGAGCCGTGGCAGGTGTTGATCGCATAGAGACTGAGAAACAGAAGACTGAAGGTGCCGTAGCTGGCCGGCGACAAGGTGCGGGCGAGGACAAGCGTGGTGAGGAAGTTTCCGCCACTGACCGCCGCCTGATCGAACAGAGACCATCCGGCCTCACTTTCGCGCATTTTCGAGAGAAAAGAGATCATAGTCTGCGGGATGCTGCCGCGGTTGCGGACCTTCGTTTTGCCCACCCCACGATACTCCTTGCCGGTGCGAAGACGGTCGCTCGAAAGGCTGGTCGCTTGCCCGGTACCGGAGGCGGTCTCTTGCTTGGATGCAAGATAGCGGCAGAGATAGAGGTCAATATTCGACACGTGCTTCACATCCTGACAGGCGTACTCCGGCGCCATGGCCGCGGCGGGATCGCCGCTCGCCCGACGCCCAGCGATAGTTGCGAAACTGTTGAAGACGAGGACGACCTCCTTCGCCTCACCGGAGTTCGCGGCGATAAACTTCGCGAGCTGGGCGGGATCGGCGGCGGTGGCGTCGCGCGTGGCCGCGCCATAGCGCGCCAGCAGTTGCGGCTGGCCGGCGACAACGAAGACGCGGGGCGGAGTAGCCGCTCAGGACTGCGGCGGCGGCACGGTAGTCATCCTTGCGAAACGCGGGATCCCCAAAATATCCCGCGATGGAGAGCGCGTTGAGCACGAACCAGCCGCCGAGACCGAGGGCAAACAGCGTCCTGCCCGAGAGCGGAGGTCGACTGCGGCGCGAGCGTGCCGGCGGCCACGACCGCCACGAACACGAGCGCAAACAGCACCGAGGCAGTGACGCGGCAGAACATTCAGATGTCCGACCACGCCGAAGAAGCCGAATAGGACGGCGAAATAAAGGCAGAGCGAGACCAAGGGAATGGTTGCACCGACGCTGAGCCGCCGACGCCTTGCGGATCAGCAGCGAAGCTCCGACCGCGAGCGCCAGCAGCGTCACCGCAGCCGGAAGCACCACCGGCCAATTCGCCAGCAGGACGTGCAGCTTCTCCGGTCCGCGCAGCAGACCGGCCTCCGGCCGCAGCGTGGTGCCGAAGGCGATGCCATAGATCGCATAGCCGACATTCATCCACAGCGGCTGTTTGATGGAGGTTACGTCCTGCGCGAGGAACGATGGCATCGTCCGCAGAGCGGGAATCAGATAACCGCTCGAGACACACCGCGGAGACAAGCGCGGGGAGCGCCCAGCAACCGAAGCCAGCGCCTGCCGCTGCACGTCACCGCCAGATCGGCGACCGCGAGCAGAGCACCAGCAGCAGCGTGAAGGGGCTTCCCAGAAAACACAGACCGCAGACAAGAGCAAATCCTAGCCGCGCAGCGCGGGACGGAACGGCCCTTCTCCTCCGCAGCCCGATTGCGCAGGAAGATCGCGAGCAGAAGGAAGGCGAGAAACTGAAGCAGAGCGTAGGGTCGCGCCTCCTGCGCGTAGTAGAGCGAGAAGCTGGAGCAGACGAGTGCCGTCGCGGCCAGCAGAACGATCGTGCGGCGGCCGCCGGCGAGGACCTTCACCGCGAAGTAGGCGGCGACTCCCGAGGCGATGGAGAAGACCGCGGAGGGCGCGCGCAGCGCCGCATCGGAGACGCCGGCCACCCTGCTCCAGAGAAAGATCAGGAGGTAGTAGAGGGGCTGCAGATGCTCGCTGGTCGTGAAGTTGCCGAAGCGCAACCAGAACTCGTGAAAGTTCGCAGCCGAGCCGAGCGTGACCGTGTAGCCTTCGTCGTACCAGAGGCTCTGATGCGTCAGACCGGCAAAGCGGCTGGCGACCAGCAGGCACAGCAGGACGGCGAGCTCCCAGGCAGTAGGGGCTCGCTGCCCCTTCGAAGGCAAAGAAGGGGGCTTGCCTGGAGGCTGCGGCGGAGGAAGGCACATCGGACGATACGGCCGGCGCCACCTTCCACTGCTGCGCCTCCGCCACCGACGAAAAGGACCTTGCACAAGAACTCTCTATCATGCGATCGAAGACCTCACAGCGGAGTTAGGCTGGCAGCTTGCTGCCGACATACCTGAAGTCGTCCGGGTACCCGTTGCTTGCTGGCTTGCCCCAGAACAGCCTTGCTCGAGCGCTGCATGGCGAGGGAGACGCTGATGGCGACAAAGAGCATGAACGGGATTCCGCTCCGCGCGACCAGCGCACTCTCATTGAGGTTATAGACCAGCCAGAACGCGAGATAGGCGACCGGAAAGAGGCGAGCCGAGGATCGTTCGGTGGTGAGATAGTGCAGACTGCGGGCCACCATCTGCAGGAAGACGGGTAAGAAGCAGACCGCGCCGAAGAACCCGACCCCCAGGAGCAGATCGTAGTATCCGTTGTGGGCGGTGGGAACCAGCCAGCCCACGCTCGAGGATGATACCCAGCGAATCCCCGCTCAGCCCCTGCCAGAAGGCATCGTAGCCGTAGCCGAACAGCGGTCGCTGACTGATGGCGACGCGAATCAGAGCCCAGAGATCGGTGCGGCCGGTCAGCGTGGCGCTCTTCGAGAAGAACTCCGGCACCATCGCCTGGTTGGCGATCACCAACGCCCCCAGACTCAGCGCGCCGATGCCGGAGAGCAGCAGCAGGGGAATCCGCTGCACGCCGCGAAACCGGGTCGGCGAACAGGAACGGGATCGCGGCAAAGGCCACGGCCGTGGCGACCATCGCTCCGCTCGAGCGCGAGAGCAGAAGCAGCGCGAAGGCGATGGCCGTCAGCGGCCAGCGCAGGAAGCGACAGGCGGCGGAACGGCACCATCGCGTAGACCAGAACGGCCAGAGCCATATCGAATCCGAAGACATTCTTGTGCGTGGTCAATCCTTTGAGCGAGAGCGGATCCGAGGGCGAGTACAAGATATGCCGCGCGCCGACGAAGTAGACGGCGACCAGAGCGATATGCATGGTGCTCGCGATCGCGAACATCCGCATGATCTCCGGCAGTTCGAAGTCCGCCCCCAGCATGATTCCCACCACGCAGGTCATGATGAGCGCCGCCGTGTGCCGAAGACTCAGCAAGGGATTGTTCGCCCACACCGCCGAGAGGATGCAGATCGCCAGCGCGGGCAGCAGCGTCTGCATCCGGGCGAGGGCCCGCAGATAGTGCTGCGGACTGAGCAAAAAACGAAACAGCAGAAACAGATAGATGACCGCTTCCACCGCGAGGACGGGGTAGTGAAGCCCCCGTCCCCACCACGTCCAGGTCCGTGTCCGACAGATTCGGCGAGAACATTCCAAGGATGACCCCCATCATGCTCAGGAAAAGCAGGACGACCAACGCGCGGTAGATTTTATTCGTCATGCCTTTTCCTTCGCAGTGGGGTGGAGTGGCGTGCCGGGTCTGGCTGGCTTCCAATCGGGTGCGGGTTTAGTGGACGGCGCCGGCGTAGAGCGCAGCACCGGACAGGGAGGCGAAGATGCCGGCCGTGTTCGTGCCAAAGCTCTTGAGGCCGCTGGTTGGGACGAAGACGACATCGCCGGCTCTGCGAGCGGCACATCCGGAGTCTTGCCGCGCATCATCGCCTTCAATTGAATCGGCGTGGTCTGGGTGCCGTCCGCGGTCTTCCGCAGCAGGACCACGTGGCTGTCCGAGGCGTCACGCGAAAGCCCTGCGCCTCCGAGATCGCCTGCAGCACGGTCATCTTGCCGTTGTCATGCATGATGTAGCCGCCCGGCCGCATGACATTGCCGAGAACATAGGTGATGCCCGCCCGCGGAACGATGATCGTGTCGCCGGGATAGACGCGCACATCGCTGCGCATCACGCGATTCGCGTTGGTCTCGGAGAAGATCGACCACCTCCCGCGTATCCGTGCCATGACGCTGAATCGTGATCTCCGGATCGCATCCCGCGTCACCCCGCCGGCCAGCGCGAGTCACATCGACGATATTGCGCGCGGCGTAGACCGGATAGAGGCCCGGCCGCTGCACCTCGCCCTCGATGGTGACCCCCTGCGTGGTGAACTCCTTGATGGCCACCGTGACATGCGGCGCGGTCATCAGGCCATGGCTCTTCAGATCCGCCTCCAGCTGGCGCGCGAACACATCCGGCTGCATGATTCGCCGCCTTCACGTCGCCGAGCAGCGCCAGATGCACGTTGCCCGAGGCTTCGACGCGCACCTCCTGGCTCAGCTCGGGAGCGTCGTACACGTTGATCGAGATCAGGTCGCCGACGCCGATCAGCGTCTTCTGCGCCTCGGCGACGGCAGCGGCCGGAATCGGCGTGGCGCTGGGCGTGCGGGTGCGCTGGGCTGGGCCCAGGCCCTGCCCTGCGTCATGCCCAGCGCCAACAGCAGAAGCAGCAGTCGTCGGCAGCACCGTGCGGGTGACCGAGAGCGCCGGCGCCGGCGACAGGATCTGCGTGCTGCTGACCTTGTAGCCATCGCTCTGCCGGCCCCAGTAGTAGTAGAAGTCCGCCGAGTTGAAGTCGATGCCGTTGAGCACCACGCCCAGCACCCGCGCCCCGGCGCGCTGCAGCACGCTCTGGGTGCGCACCAGCGAGTGCTGTGCGGTCTGGCCGCACTTGGCGACCAGCATGACGGCATCGACCGAACTGGACAGCGAGACCGTATCGGTGACGGGGAGAATCGAAGGCGTATCGATCAGGATGACGTCGAAGGTCTTCTTCAACTTCGCCAGCAGGTCGGACATCACCACCGATCCCAGCACGTCCGCAGGATAGTGCTCCTGATGGCCGGCGGGCAGGACGAAGAGCCCGGGCACCTCCTCGTAGGTCTTCACAAAGCTCTCCCAGGTGGGCTGCATGACCGCCTCGTCCAGGCCCTCATGACCGTCCAGCGCGAGCGCCTGCGTCAGCGTGCGCTTGCGCAGATCCGCATCGATGACCAGCACCGTTCGTCCCGACTGCGCGAAGGCAGAGGCGAGATTGAAGGTGATGAAGCTCTTGCCCTCGGCCTCCGAGGTGCTGGTGATGGCAAGGATCTTCGAGGCCTTGCCCGGCATCGCCGAGAGGATCGCCGTGCGCAGCGAACGGAAGGCCTCGGCGACCACCGAGCGCGGCGCCCGCGCCGTGGTCTGGTACTGCCAGCTGGAGCCCGGAGCGCTGCGCTGCAGCGACTGGATCGCCGCCTTGGGCAGGGAGCGCTCCGCCGGCGGAACCAGCGCGAGCACCGGCAGACCGATCGCACTCTCGATCTGCTGGGGATCATGCACCGTGGTATCGATCACCTCGGTGGCGAAGGCGGCGATGACGCCGACCAGACAGGCCGAGCAGAAGCGCGACCGCCAGCGCCAGCAGCGACTGCGGCTGCGCCACCCGGTCCGGAACCACGGCGGAGTCGAGGACGTTCAGGTTGGTCGAGCGCAGCCCGGCCATCACCCCCGCCTCCTTCAACCGCCGCATCAGCTGCTCGTAGAGATCCCGGCTGCTGTCCGCCTCGTGCTTGGCCACGGTGTACTGGCTGGCGTCGTGATTCATCTGCGCCGCCAGCGTCTTCTGGGTATTCAGCGCGGCCGCGGCGGAGTTCTCCTGATCCTGCGCGACCTTGTACTCGGCCGTCGCCTGTCCGACCAGGCGCTCGGTCTCATTGTTGATCGAGGCCTGGATCGACTGCAGACGGCTCTGCGCCTGCAGCACCTTGGGATACTGCGGACCGTAGTGGGCGTTCAGGTCGGCGTAGTTGGCCGCGGCGTCCGCCTGCTCCTGGCGCAACATCTCGAGCGGAGAGTTGGTCGTGTTCGCCCCCGTCCCCACCTGTCCGATCAGGCCGGCCAGCACCTCCGGGCTGCGGGTCATGGCGAGCTTGTAGACCGACTCCTTCACCGCGCGGTTCGCCTGCGCCGTCGTCAGCTGGGCGTTGAGCTGCTCCAGCTTGGCGTTGACCGCATTGTTGCTCTCATCGACGCCATAGATGCCGGACTTTTGCTGCAGCTCCGCGACCTTCGACTGCGCCTCCTCCACCTGCTGCTTCATCCCCTCCAGCTCGTTGCTGAGGAAGGAGGTCGCCTGCGAGGTGGCGGCAAAGCGCACCTGGTAGTTGTACTCGATGAAGTCGGCGACCAGCTGGTTGACGACCTGCGCGGCGCGGCGCGGATCGCGGTCGAGGAAGCTGACCGAGATCAGGCGCGTGCCGGAGATCAGTCCACCTTCAGCCGCTTGTCGATAAGGGCGAGCACGTAGGCCAGCCGCTTCGGCGCGTCTTCGAGCGGACGGCCGGCCTCGGCGCTGTCGTGCTTCAGCTGATAGTCCTTGGTCTGGTCGAGCTTCAGCTCATGGATGACCCGCAGCGCCAGGTTGCTGGACTTGAGCACGCTGACCTGCGTCTGCGCCGACCAGGTTGAAGTCCAGCGCATCGCTGGTCGCCGCGGCGTCGGCCTGACTGTTGTCGGAGAGGCTGGCGGCGGCGTCCTGCTTCAGGATCTGTAACTTCGCCTGCGCCTTGTACAGGCGCGGCGCGAAGCGATGTACGCCAGTCCCACGAGCAGCAGAAAGGCAACGCACACCAGCACCGTCAACCGGCGGCGCTGCAGGATCTTCCAGAGATCGCGCACGTGGTATTCGGTCTCTCCCATCGGCGCGAGAGGAAGCATCGGCGACGGATACGGTGCATTTCTTACGACGAGGCTTGTGATCAAGACTGTTCATTGTGGCTTCCTCATTTGCGAAATTTGAGTTCTGCGGTGGATCGCGAAAAGCATGGACATCGGACTAGTCGCCCAGAGCGCTCAACAGCGCCGCAGCGTTCGACACACTGGAGTTGGCAGCGGCGGGTCGGCGCGCCGAGGTCGCCGGAACCACCGGCGCCTCCGCCTCCGTACCGACGCCGTAGTAGTGCAGCCCAGCCCGGCGAACCGCCGCAGGATTGAGCAGATTCTTGCCGTCGATCAGGATCGGCAGCTTCAGCAAGGCGCGCACCCGGCTCAGATCGAGTGCGGCGAACTCCTCCCACTCGGCCAGGATCAGCACCGCATCCGCCCCCACGCAGGCGTCGTAGGGATCGCTCGCGTAGCTCACCGTTCCCTCGAGGAGCACGCCCCGGGCGCGCTCCATCGCCGCCGGATCGTAGGCGCGGATCGAGGCTCCCTCCGCCTTCAGCGCCTGCACGATCTCGAGCGCCGGAGACTCGCGGACGTCGTCCGTGCCTCCCTTGAAGGCCAGCCCGAGGACGGCGATCTTCTTGCCGCGCAGCGTCCACAGCGCATTCCGCACCTTCTCGATGAAGCGCAGCTTCTGATCGTTGTTCACCTTCATCACCTCGGTGAGCAGGGCGAAGTCATAGCCCACGCTGCTCGCGACCGAGCGGAAGGCGAGCACATCCTTCGGGAAGCAGGAGCCGCCATAGCCGATGCCGGGGTTGAGGAACTTCGGCCCGATGCGCGTGTCCGTGCCGATGCCCTGCACCACCTCGCGCACATCCGCGCCCACCCCCTCGCAGACATTCGCCACCGCATTGATGAACGAGATCTTCATCGCCAGAAAGGCGTTCGAGGCGTGCTTGATCAACTCCGCGCTCTTCACGCCGGTGACGATCAGTTTCGGCTCGTGCGATGTGCCGCGGACCGGCCAGCGATCCGCGCGCTTGTAGTAGCTTCCGTCGAGGATCGGAGCGTAGATCGCCGTCAGCGCCTCGCGGCTCATCTCGTCCGCCACGCCCAGAAGGATGCGGTCCGGGTAGAGGAAGTCGCAGACCGCCGTTCCCTCCCGCAGGAACTCCGGGTTCGACGCGATGCTGAAGTTCTCGCGGCGCGCCCCGTGCAGCACCATCGTCCGGCATACCGCCTCACAGGTGCCCACCGGAACCGTGCTCTTCTCGACGATCACCTTGTGGCGATCGAGCGAGAAGGCCAGCTCCCGCGCCACACTCTCCACAAAGGAGAGGTCCGCATCCCCATTCGCGACGGCGGCGTTCCCACACAGATAAACGCGACGTCGCAGAAATGAAACGCCCCCTGAATATCGGTCGAAAACGATAGCCCTCTGCCGCGGTGACGCCGCAGCAGCTCGGGAAGGAGATCCTCATGGATGGGATCCCCGCCGGCACGCAGCTGGGCAACCCTCTCCTTATCCATGTCCACCGTGATCACCTCGTGGCCCAGTTCAGCAAAGCAGGCAGAGGAGACAAGACCAACGTAACCGGCGCCAATCACCGCTATTTTCATAACGCTCCATGATGTTTCTTGGAAGCCAAAATTCATTTCAGCAATTCGGAAAGCGCTGTCCCGGTGCTCCCGTGATCGGCCCGGCCGTTCGACTGTGCGCCATCCCCGCGCCACATGGCCGACCTAGATGTTCTGCAATAAGTCGGAAAGCGTCATGTTCATGCCCAAGGCAATCACCTCCAACATGGGAAGCGAGATCGACTTGCGTCCTCGCTCCACATCGCTGATAAAGCTTCTGATCGATGCCGAAGTCGGTCGCCATGCGGAGCTGGGTCATATTCCGTTCGCGGCGCAACTCCCGCAGGCGCGCTCCAAACCTGCTGCTTACATCGATCGGAAGATAAAACGGGGTTCGCGATGCCATGCCTGTGGGCGAAGCACCGGAGGGATCCTGCGAGGCCGGCTTGCCAGGAAGCGCGGCGCGTACGACGCGCGGCTGGGAGGAAGGACGCTCGAACTGGTTGACCGCTGGGGTTCCGGGCGATGTGTGTGCTGGTTGCATTTGGGTACATCTTCCTTCGAAGGAGTGTGTGATACGCGAGCCCGTACAACACCAATGGCCTGTCAGAGCCGTGCGGAGATTCGGAATCGTCTCCGAAGCTCCACTGAGCGTGCCGCGCATCGCGCATCCGGCGAGGTGTGTATCCTGCTCGGACGAGGGCAGCCCCCTAGCAACGACAATCGTCCACAAGCACTATCTGGATTAGAAGTTCACGTTACTTTGGGTCTGTGCTCTGCGAATGAGCGGCGGCACTCATCTGCAACTTTCCTTACGCACACTGCTTCTTCAGTAGATTGACTCGAGCCAGACACTAGTCGCACGATGCCGGCTTGGGTAAGTTGTGCAGGTCCGCCTATCATGGAATGAGATGCGCCGCGGGTTGCTTGCGTTGGCTGTCGACTACTCCCTTGGGAGTCTTGAAAAGCGGCAGATGTGCCGCGTTGCGCCCAAAACAGGATCCTCAATACGCTCCTGCCCGGCAGCGCCTTGAGGTGCGGCATGGGCTTCGAATATACCCATTTCGCTTACTCCCTCGACTACACTTTGAGTTCGCTCTAGCCATATCCAATCTCGTCGATGGGACAGCTGCCAATGGCGGTATAGCGCCTTCCGATCCATTGCCCAAGCAAGAGCAACATGTAGTAGGGATTGAGGATGAGATAGCGCCGCCATAAGCGGCCAGGTTCCTCCTTCAGCCGGAAGAGCCACTCCAAGCCTCGCTTCTGCATTCCCGCCGGTGCCTGGCGGAGGGTTCCGGCGAGGAACGCAAACGCCGCGCCCACCGCCAGCAATGGCATCGGAAGCAGCGGCCGCATCTCGTAGGCGAAGATCTCCTGCCTCGGACACCCCAGGCCCACCATGGTGATCGCCGCACCAGAGTCGCGAATCCGTTGCGCAAGCGCATTCCGTTCGCGCAACGTCAGCATGCGAAACTGCGAAGGCTCGGCGCCGGCAATGAGTCAACTCAGGAAAACGCAGTGTCAGACTCTTCTTCAAGCGCGCCAAAATCTCCGGAGTCGTGCCATAGAAGTACACCGGAAGACCCTCTTCCGCAGCTCGTTCCAAGAGCCGCAGCGTGAGCTCCGGACCATAGACCCGGCTGGCCAGATCGCTCTGGTGAATCCAATTCAGCGCCCAGCGCACGGGCTGACCATCCGGCACAATGAGATCGAACGAGTTCAAGCGATACTTGTGCTCCTCATTCTCTACGCCCGTCATCACGCCGTGCACCGCGAGCGCCGATACGGCGTAGGAGCGCCGTTCCAAAGCGGCCTGAACGATGCGCGCGAGCGCCCCGTCATAATCGACCGCGTCCACCAGGACTCCGAGAACACTCTTCTTCCCCTGATCGATCATTAGGCCACCATCCCTTTGGCAACCCACTTGTCGACGTTCACCTCATAACTTTCCCGCAGAATACGCTTCGACATCGTAGGTAAGATTCCAGTTCGGGTAATGGGACTTGAACTTACTCAAATCCCCAATCCACCAGATATGATCTCCCATCCGATTCGCGTCGATATACTCCCACTGCAACTTGATCTGACGTGATGCGCTCGCAGAGCGCAATCGCCTCGCGCATGGAGCAGTTACTGAAACGCCCACCGCCCATGTTATACACCTCTCCCGCACGCGGGTGCGAGAAAAAGGCATCGAAGGCCTGAATCAGGTCGTAGCTATGAATATTGTCGCGAACCTGCTTGCCTTGATACCCGAATACTTTGTACGGAGTCTCCGTCACACAGCACTTCATGAGATAGGCAAGGAAGCCATGCAACTGGGTTCCAGAGTGCTGCGGTCCAGTGAGACAGCCACCGCGAAAACAGACCGTTTTCATTCCAAAGTACCGTCCGTACTCCTGCACCATAATATCGGCGGCAACCTTAGAGGCGCCGAAGACACTGTGCATACAGCCATCGATGCTCATCTTCTCGTCGATACCCACCTTATAGGGGTGGCTCGGATCAATCTCCCAGCGATTCTCGAGTTCCACCAGCGGGAGACGGTTTGGAGTATCTCCGTAGACCTTATTGGTCGAGGTAAAGATAAAGACCGCCTCCGGGCAGAACTTGCGCGTAGCCTCCAGAAGATTCAACGTTCCATTGGCATTCACGGCGAAGTCCATGCGCGGATCGCGCGCCGCCCAGTCATGGGAGGGTTGCGCCGCGGTATGCACAACCAGCTTAATCTCCGTCCCATAGTGCTGGAAGATAGCGTCGATCGCATCGCGATCACGAATGTCGATCGAGCGATGGGTATAGCGCTTGAGCGTGCGGGTAAGATCGTCTCGCATCCAGGATGTGGATGCCTCTTCCCCAAAGAAGACGGCACGCATGTCGTTGTCGATACCTACGACATCAAGTCCCTTCGCAGCAAAGTGTCTGGCAGCCTCCGAGCCGATCAGACCAGCAGAACCTGTAACAATGGCAATCCCCATGATTGATCTCCAGGCGTAGTATGTTTTTTTGAATAAGAAGGTATTTTCCTGTCGGATGGCTTAGATTCCATTCATCGCGAAAAATGCGGTATGGAGAAGAATGGCGAAATCCACCGCTACGGATCTCTCCTTGAGGTAGTAGAGGTCGTAGTGGATGTTCTCGTGGATGGGCGCGGAGCGGTCCGCACTCAACTGCCAGATGCCAGTCAGTCCAGGCTTCACCGAGAGCCGCTTCCGCTGCTGCTCGGAGTAATCGGCGACGATAAAGGGCATCTCCGGGCGGGGCCCGACCAACGCCATATCGCCGGCCAAGAACATTCAACAACTGCGGAAGCTCGTCGAGGCTCGTCTTACGCAGCCACTTACCCGAGCGCGTAATCCGACGGTCGTTCGAGGACTTCGGCGTCAGAGCATCTCTGCAGTCGTCCGCATGCATCGTACGAAACTTGAGAATTGTAAAGACGGCTTGCCATTGAGCCCAACGCGGCGCTGGCGAAACAGAATAGGGCCAGGCGAATCCAGCTTGACGATGGCCGCCAGGATGAGCAGCGGAGCCGAGGCGAGCAGCAGCAAGGTGGCGGCAGTTACGATATCGACCGTCCGCATGGCCAGGTCATACAAATAGCGCGGCTGCACCGTATGCGCACCATAGATAAGATGGCCGTCCACATCGAGGTAGTCGACCGGAGCGAGGTGACCGCAGCCGGTGTCGGCGGCATACGCCACATCTACGCCCGCGCTCGCACAGGCCTCCATGACGAACTCATACTCCTCCTCGCTCGAGGCACGGGACGCCATCACGACAAGGTCCGCCCGCGTCGATTTCAGCAGTGCAGGGCAGAAGCTCTCAGTATTCAGATAGCTCACATCGCTGGGATAGCGGCGCGGAGAAGGCGTTCCGGCCGCATCGCCATCATCGACGATCGCGACCGGCCATAAGCCCAGCTTGGGCGACCGGATAAACGCCGAATACAGCATCTGCGCGGACCTTCCATAGCCATAGATCACGACCCGACGAGATCCGATCCCGCGCCTGCGCAGGCGCTCAAACAAGCTGTGGATGGCATGCTTCTCCAGAATCAGGATGGCCGTCACCAACGGAAGTTCGGCCGCGAGCAACCACGGCGACGCCTTTGCCGAATAGGAGATGGCACAGGGCAGAAGCAGAATCGCGCTAAAGAAGCTTGCCTCCAGAACGCGTGCGGTCTCGCGAATGCGCAGTAGTCCCGCACTGTTGCGGTAGGCACCCGAACGGGCCAGCATCGCGACTAAAACACAGGCCAGAATCAGCGCCGTAAAGGGAAGATCATGGAGCGGTCGATAGCCACCCCAATGCTGCGCGAGTGCGACATAACCCGCGTAGGAGATCAGCACGGACACACAAACCGCAAACGCGTCCACCATGGACTCGATTGCCCAAAGTGCTGTGACTCGATTCCAACGATGCTCGCTTGAGAGGTGCTCGTTCCACGCTCTCAGCAGCTTGAAGGCTTGAACCAAGGACCGTTGTCGGCTGCATATCGTTATTCCCTCACGTCTCCCAGAGTTGCCTGAGAATGGACGACAAGCGTACTTTGGTGGGTCTCCGCTTGTGCCAAGCAGAATGATCGCTACAAACAAAGAGCACATTGCGGTAAGTGCCTTCAAGAAAACCTGCAATTTCAGTTCTTCCCAGATGGATGTAGGAAACGGAACTCAGGATGGGTGATCCTCAGCAAGACTTGTCGCCAATTGTCGACAAGTCGTTCGTAGACGACAGAGCCAAAAGGGAGCATTCCGAGCACCTCGACACCCTCTCTGCGAGAGACCGTTTCGTCTGCGATATAAATACGGAATATTGGGGCAGTGTGAGTTAGCAAGTAGAAGTCGAGCTAGCAGTTATCTATAAAATCAAACGCAAAAAATACCTTCGCCGGTCGTAACTACTGACTGGGTTACGAGACGCCCAACTTTAATTCCATAGCTCCATGCCTTCTGTTCAATCCTGCTTACATATCCAGGCACTGAGGCCGAGTGCTCACAGTGAGCGACCGCAGAGGCCATCGCAGCACTGCCGAACTGGCCTGTGGGGCCTCGGCACCGCCTCCATCAGCTAAGCTAGCAAGCATATGTTCAGATCTGCACTTGCCACATGTCTTCTGCTCTTCGCCGCTCCCCAACTGCTGTCCGCTGCGCCACAGGACGCGTCTGGTCCTGATCGATCAGGACGGCTCGGGCCCCGGCGGATCGAACCAGATGGCCATGATGACGCTGCTCCAGTCGCCACAGGTGAAGGTGCTCGGCATTACCATGGTCAGCGGTAACGCGTGGGAGCCCGAAGAGGTGCAGCACACGCTCCGCATGCTTGAGCTCATTCATCGCACGGATGTTCCCGTGGTACCCGGCGCGATCTTCCCCCTCGTCCGAACGCAGCAGGAGACCATGCTTTGGCAGAAGCTCTACGGCACCACCTCGTGGCTTGGCGCCTGGGGCGATGCGGCGCAGCAGACCGGCGCAGCGCCGAAGCACGCGCCGGAGGTCGTCCCGCCCTTAGCCGAGGGCGAGCCCACCACGCAGCCACTCGCCGAAGACGCGGCGCACTTCCTCATCCGCCAGGTCCACGCGCATCCCCATCAGGTCACCATCTATGCGGCAGGACCGCTGACCAATATCGCGCTCGCTCTTTCCCTCGATCCCGGCTTCGCCGCACTTACGCAAGGGATCGTCATCATGGGCGGCAGCCTCAACCCCAACACCAACGATCCCGAGTTCACCACCGATCCGCACCACGAGTTCAACTTCTGGTTCGATCCCGAGGCCGCCCACATCACGCTGCGTGCGCACTGGCCTCGCATCGATCTCACCACCGTCGATATCTCGATCAAGGCGAGCTTCACGCAGGCGATGCTGGATCAGATCGCCACATCGCACAATCCCGCCGCACAATACATCGCTCACTACTCGCAAAACCGCTACTACTTATGGGACGAGCTCGCCGCAGCCGCCTGGCTCGACCCGACCATCATCACCGCAGAGCGCCGCCTCTACCTGGACGTCGACCTCTCCCACGGCGCGACCTACGGCGACACCCTCGCCTGGACCGAAGCCAACAAACCGGATCTGGATTTGCAACTCGTTCACGTACAAACCGACCTCGACCTGCCACGATTCACCCGCATGTTCGTCGCCTTGATGCAGTCCCCACCACAGCCCAAATAGCCCCCGAGCGGCACCTCGAGAAGATATTAGATAATCGATACAGGCATTTCAGTATCAGAACCTCAGGAGGACACTACGGTGTCGACATCGGTCGTAGCAGCAACAGGAACCAGCACAGCAACAAGCGCCTCGAACACCGCACCGTTAGCCTTTCTCTATGAGCATCCGCAGTGGTTCGCTCCGATCTTCGCGGAGCTTGAGCGCCGCGGCGTCCCCTTTCAGAAGCTCTTTGCGCCCGACAACTTCTACGCGGTCGACGACCAGGGCAAGCCCTCCTTCAAGGTGCTCTTCAATCGCGTCAGCCCCTCGTCGGATCGCCGCCAGCCACGGCTCCAGCATCTTCCACACCCTCTCCTGGCTCGGCCATCTGGAGCTGCAGGGCGTCCGCGTCCTGAACGGCTCGAAGGCCTTCCAGTACGAGATCTCGAAGGCCCTGCAGCACTCGCTCATCCAGTCGCTCGGCCTGCGCTACATTCCCTCGCGCGTCATCCATCAGCCGGAGCAGGCCATCGCCGCTGCCGAAGGTCTGCGCTTCCCCATCGTCGTCAAGCCCAACGTCGGCGGCAGCGGTGCGGGCATCGTCCGCTTCGACACCCCCGAGGAGCTCGCAGCCGCGGTCCACGCCGGCAAACTCGAGCTCGGCTTCGACCACATCGCCCTGGTGCAGGAGTTCGTGCCCGCGCGCGGCGGCCACATCACCCGCGTCGAGACCGTCGGCGGCAAGTACCTCTACGCCATCCAGGTCTACCTCACCGGCGAGACCTTCGACCTCTGCCCCGCGGACATCTGCCAGACCGCGCGCGGCGAATCGCTCAACACCGCCTGCGTCCTCGAAGCCACCAAGGCCGGCCTGCGCGTCGAAGGCTACACGCCTCCGCCCGAGGTCATCGACGCGATCGAGCGCATCATTCAGGCTGCCGGCATCGACGTCGGCGGCATCGAGTACCTCGTCGACGATCGCGACGGACAGATCTACTACTACGACGTCAACGCGCTCTCGAACTTCGTCGCCGACCCCATGCGCGTCATCGGCTTCAATCCCTTCGAGCGCCTCGCCGACTTCCTGGAAGCGGAGGTTGCACGTGCCCGCTAACGGAATTCGCTTTGGCTACTGGATGCCCGTCTTCGGCGGCTGGCTGCGCAACGTCGAGGATGAACAGATGGAGGCGAGCTGGGCCTACACCAGCCGCCTCGCCAAGCGCAGCGAGCAGCTGGGCTTCGACCTCTCGCTGATCGCCGAGCTGAACCTCAACGACATCAAGGGTGTCGATGCGCCCAGCCTCGACGCCTGGTCCACCGCAGCCGCGCTCGCCGCCGTCACCGAGACGCTCGAACTGATGGTCGCGGTGCGTCCCACCTTCCACCAGCCCGCGCTGCTCGCCAAGCAGGCCGCGAACATCGATCACATCTCCAACGGTCGCCTCGCGCTCAACGTCGTCTCCTCCTGGTGGGAGCAGGAGGCCCGCATGTACGGCGTCCACTTCGAGCAGCACGACGACCGCTACGCCCGCACCTCCGAGTGGCTGGACGTGGTCAACGGTGTCTGGTCGCAGCCCAGCTTCACCCACGAGGGCCGCTACTACAAGACCGAGAACACCGTGCTCGAGCCCAAGCCCGTCCGCAAGCCGCGCCCGACGATCTACGCCGGCGGCGAGAGCGAAGCGGCGAAGAACCTCATCGCGCAGAAGTGCGACGCCTACGTCATGCATGGCGACTCGCCCGAGTTCGTCGCCGCCAAGATCGCCGACATGCGCGAACGGCGCGAGCGCTTCGGCCTCGAGCCCATGCAGTTCGGCGTCGCCGGCTACGCCTTCACCCGCGACACCGAAGACGATGTGCGCAAGGAGATCGCGCGCATCACCGACGTCCAGCAGAACGCCAAGGGCTACGCCAACTACGAGCAGTGGCTGCGCGGCACCCAGCTCGAAAAGAAGATGTCGATCGAGGAGTACTCCGTCTCCAACCGCGGCCTGCGCTCCGGTCTCACCGGAACGCCGCAGCAGGTGCAGGATCGCATCGGCGAATTCGAGCGCGCCGGCGTCAATCTCCTGCTGCTGCAGTTCAGTCCGCAGCTGGAGGAGATGGAGCGCTTCAGCGAGACCGTCATGCAACCAGCGCAGACTGCATAATCGCTGCACAGAACGATGGCAGGCGGCGGCTCTCCCTACCGCTGTACTCCAGCAGAACCGCCTGCCATCAGGCTCTCCACCTCGGCCAGGGTCGCCATCGAGCTATCGCCCGGCGTCGTCATCGTCAAGCGCTCCATGCGCCACGCCGCAGTCGAGCGCCCACTGCGCTCCCTTGCCGCGCAGCAGCCCGTAGATCAATCCCGCGGCAAACGCATCGCCCCCACCCACCCGATCGAAGACCTCGAGATCCAGATACTCCGTGCTGCCGTAGACCGTGCCTTCAGCGTACGCAAACGCCGCCCAGTCGTTGCGATTCGCCGTTCGCGGCCTGCGCGTCGTGGTCGCAATCACGCGCACGTTGGGGAACTCCCGCACCACCCGCTCGCTCATCTCCAGATACGTCGCCGGGTCATGCCACGGAGGCCCCAGCGACGATGCCCCCATCGTCGCCGCAACGTCGCCCTCGTGTCCAAAGAGCACATCGACAAACGGCATCAGGCTCCGATTCACCTCGATCGATCCTTGCCGCCCGCCGCGCTCCTTCCACAGCGAAGGCCTGTAGTTGCAGTCGAAGCTCACCACAACGCCGTGCCGCTTCGCCGCCTCCATCGCCTCGCGCACCACCGCCGTCGCTTGTAACGAGAGCGCGCACATAATCCCGCCGGTGTGGAACCACCGCACCCCTTCCTGCCCAAAGATCGCGTCCCAATCCACCTGCCCCGGCATCAGTTGCGAGATCGGCGTATGCCCGCGATCCATCATGCCCAGAGCTCCGCGCAGCCCCGAGCCGCGCTCCAGAAAGTAGATCCCATTGCGCGCCTCGCGCCCGATCCCGTCATACGCCACCCAGCGCAGATGGCTCAGATCCACCCCACCCTGCAACATCAGATCCTCAAGCAGCCGGCCAACAGGATTATCCGCGAGCGCGGTCACGATCGAGGTCCGCATGCCGAAGCAGCGCCTGAGCCCGCGCGCCACGTTGTACTCGCCGCCGCCCTCCCACACCTTGAACTCCCGCGTGCGCGCGATCCGCCCCTCGCCCGGATCGAACCGCAGCATCACCTCGCCCAGACTCACCAGATCCCACTGCGCATCCTGCGGCTCCTTCAGCTTCAACCCGGCGCTCTCGTGCAACGCACCCTCCCCAAAATCTCGATGAGGGCCATTCTACGTGTACGCGCTGCGTGCGAGCACCTGCACGCAAAGTTCTCACCCAGGGAGCTGCTCCACCAACCGCTCGCGCACCCGCGGCGTGAGCCTCGCCAGCAGGAACCGAAACACCTCCTTCATCCCCAGGCCAGTCTTCGCCGAGACCTCGAAGATGCACATCCCCGGCCGCACCGCTTCGATATTGCGCCGCGCCGCCTCCACATCGAACTCCGCCGCCCCCGCCATGTCCATCTTCGTAATCACCGCGACATCGGAGCTATTGAAGATCGTCGGATACTTCAGCGGCTTGTCCTCGCCCTCGGTCGCCGACAGCAGCACGAAGCGCAGCTCCTCGCCCAGATCGTAGCTCGACGGGCAGACCAGATTCCCCACATTCTCGATGAACAGAAAGTCCAGCGCGTCGAGCGACCAGTCCTCCAGTGCCCGCTCGACCATCGACGCGTCCAGATGGCACACCGTCCCCGTCGTGATCTGCTTCACGTTGGGCGTCGCGCGCAGCAGCCGCGCCGCATCGTTCTCCGTGGCCAGATCGCCGACCAGCGCCGCCACGCGAAGCTCTCGCGCCAGCCCTGCCAGCAGCTTCTCCAGAAACGCCGTCTTCCCCGAGCCCGGGCTCGAAACCAGCCCCACCACGCAGACGCCAGCCTCTGCGAACCGCTCACGCAACGCACGCGCCAGCAGATCGTTCTGCTTCATCACCTTCGCCCGCACCTCGACCATGCGTGTACTCACGCCGCCACCTCCAACGCTGTCACCTCGATCTCGCGTCCGCTCACAATCACACCGGAGGGCGTTCGGCACTCGGGACAGCAGAGTTCATGCGCCGACGGCGGCACCTGATCCCTCCCACAGACCGAGCAGTGAATGACCAGCGGGATCGTCTCGATCACCAGCCGCGATCCCGCCAGCGGCGTGCCCTCGCAGGACATCTCGTAGGCGAACAGCAGCGCATCCTTGTAGACACCCGAAAACGTCCCCAGCTTCAGGTGGACGACCTCCACCGTGAGGCCGCCGCGGCTCTCCGACTCCTCCAGAATCTGGTCGATCATGCTGATCGCAATCGAGAGTTCATGCATGCCTTACATCGCCCGTATGCGCATGTACCGGCGGAAATCCGGACCAACCAGAACCGCCATATAGACCGCCATTATGCCGAGTGCACCGAAGAAAATCTTGGACATCGCGTCACCTCTCCCTTGTATGTAACTGTGTCGAGTCTGTTTGCATTCCTGCTCTGCCAGTGGAACAAATTCGTTCCACCAACTCCCGTACCATCGTGCACGCCTCTTCCACCGCAGCCTGAACGACTGCAGACAATCCCATCCGTCCCTCCAACTCATCGCCGAAGTCCTGCGGTTCACAGCCCACGACGAATACCTGTGCCGGGATCTCTCCCATCGATGCCGCCAGATGCAGCACCCGCACCGGATCCATGCCATGCGGATTCATCGCCATCTCCGGCGCTGCGGCCTCGCCCATCCCGGCTACGTCCGGCTGCAGGACATACAGCGTTCCCGGAGCCTCCCCGCGCGGCAGCGCATCCACCAGGATCACAGCCTCCCACGGCTCCAGCAAGGCGTACGCAAGATCGAATCCCCGGATCCCGAAGTCCCTGACCAACACATCCTCCGGTAGCTCCTGCAGCCGCAGCGCCGACACAACCTCGACCCCAAAGCCATCGTCGCCGAGGAAGATGTTGCCCACGCCCGCAATGAGAATCGACGGCTTCATTCCATCTCCTCGGCTCCTCGCCCACGGCCGGTTCGATCTCCTCCGGCGCGAAGAAGAAGCGATGCCCCGGCTGGCGCATCATGCCAAACTCGCGTCCCGGATCGTCGTCCAGCACCACCGCAAATTGAATCCGATCCTCGAAGTCCTGCTCGATCGCTTCGATCACCGCCACCTTGCCCACCAGCGCCAGGTCGAGGATGTCCGCCGTCTTCTGCGGCCACAGGCGCACGCGGTCCCCGACCCGCACCTCCACGCCAAACACCCGCACGCTGGAGGGCGTCGCTTGCCGCTCCGCAAAGGGATTCCAGTCGCCGGTCTCGGTCACGCTCATGACGCCTCCTCGCGGATCTCGCGCAGCCCACGCACCGCGCCATGCACCTTCGCCATCGCCTCTTCGGTCAACGCTTCGGTGCGCTCCAGAATTCTTCGCGCACGCGCATCGCCGTCGCGCATCGCCTGCTTCTCCGCGTCGGTCAGCGTCAGCACACGCAGGGTCAGCATCTCGTCCATCTCGGTGCCGTCGAAGAAATCGCCCGCGCTCTCCGGGGCAATCTTCGGGATAGTCATACAGGATGATCGGCGAGCAGAGCATCATCCTGCGCTCCGGCTCCTCGCCCACCAGCACCGGAAAGACGCCCACGTTGCAGCACGCCGCAGCCGACTCGCGGAAGCGTTCCCCGGGATCGAGCAAAGAGATAAACTCGCCGCCCTCGATTCCCAACAACACATGCGCCGACACAAACGACCTGCGGCAGCGCCTCCTCGCGCTTCGCCGCAGGCCCGCCGGCAAGCGCACTCCCATTCTCAAACTCCACGCGCAGCGTGCAGGCTCCGTCGCCTCGCTGCTCTGCTCCAATCGTCAACGTCGCCTGCAGCGCCTCTCCATCGGCGCTCTCAAAAGCAACCGTCCGCGCTACAGAAGAGCCAAGCAGATCCTTCACCCGAAGATCCCCGTGCACCGAAGTCCGCTCCACCGCCTCCTCCCACGCCAGCGAAGGATCCGTCAATGCAGGCTCCTCCGCACCAGCGGAACCGTGCGTTCGCATCAGTTGCAGAAAGCTCACCCTGACCTCAACACTGCGCGTTCGCATCCGCCACCGCAAGGCACTCTGCGACCAGACGGAAGGGCTCCGCAGGTCGCTGCGCCTCCGCATAGACGCGCGGATAGAGCGTCCCGAAGTTCCAGCGTTGTCGATTCTTCACCGCCGTCGGGCGATACGGATACAGGATGTACCCCTCATACAGGATGGCCGCCGCGATCTCCTCCGCGCCCGCGAAGTTCATGCCTCCACCTCTTCGATCTCCGCCATCGTCAGCGCCCGCTTGATCGCCAGCTCCCACGTCGGAATGCCCTGCCGCATCTTGTAGGCATGCAGGCGCTCGAACGCATCCCGTTCGAGACAGAGCCACGCACAATTCGGATAATGCATCTCCATCATCTGCTTCCACACCGCCACCGGCAGGCGGAAGTTCGCCTCGCGATCCCACGGCACCTGCGCGACCTGCAGCGCTCCCTGCTTCGCTCTGGTAGAACACCGTCCCGCTGAACATCACGCACAGCGGTATCTCTCCCGCATCCAGCGCGTGGAAGTACTTCGTCGCGGCGACATTGAAGTCGAAGCTGCACGGCAGCTGCAGATCGACGACGACGCTGTCCGTGAATCCCGGAACCGCCACCGTCGTATTCATCCACAGCAGCGGCCGCACCGTCCTGCTCCACCGCTCCGGCTCACCGAACAGGTCCGTCAGCTTCTCCTGCTCGGGCGGAAGATACCGTCGCTTGGCCGGCTCGATCTGCACCTGGCAGCGCAGCATCAGGGTGTGAATCGTCTCCGTCTCCGGCAGATTCCGGATGCGCAGCTTCAGCGCAAGCAGCGGCGCCGCGGCATGCGCCACCGCCTCCGCGCCTTCAATCTGAAACTGCAGCTCAGGCATGACGCGTCTCCTCCACATCCACGCTGCGCGATCGCAGCTCCTCGAAGAACTGCTCAATCTCACGCCACACCTCGGGGCCTCCCGAAAGCCCCCGCCAATGCAGCCGAATCAGTCCCACCAGCCGATAGCACGCATCGATGGGAACCACGAAGTAGGCCGCGGCTTCCCCGTCACCTTCCGGCCTGACGCCCAATGCGATTGACGAGCAGCGCCTCGACGTCCGGCTCCATCCGCTTGCAGCGCGCGGTTTTGCGCGACGATCTCCTCCCACGACTCCAGACTCAGCAGCGACTCGGTAGCACCCGCTGGGCTCGGATACATCGCCAACACCCGCCCCGCAGCGCTATCCCGATAGAAGAACGCGAGGTTGATCGGCAGCATCAGCGCCTCCCACTGCAGCTCCGACATCTGAAAGCCGACGAGCCGCTGAATGCGCCGTGGCACCCGCAGATAGTGCGCTCCCGTCTGCCCGCAGAAGAGAATCACGCAACCGTCACAGGCACACACAATCTGCCGCTTCTTCGGGTCGAGCAGATGCTGATGCGCCTCGGCCAACGGCGCGCTGCACAGCTCACAGCGCTCCTCCGCCTCTGCCGCCGGCCGCCGTCGCGCAAACTGCCGCAGGAACGCAGGCATCTCCTCGCGTTGTGCGACCTCACTCGGAACATCCTTCATCGCAGTCCCTCAGGCCGGTGGAAGGTTCGGCATGCGCGGATCGATCGGCCTGCGGTCCGCGACATTGATGCCGCTCGCATCCCCTGCCATGCGCGTCACTCGCACCGTCTTCGGCTTCGCGCGCTCTTCGTCCCGGCGCACGTTCGCGCGGCGCTCCGGGCTATCGGGCTTTCTCGAATCCTGTTCCATGATGTGTCTCCTCTACATCTATCTTCCACTCTCAGATCACTTGAGAACAACAAGCTGCGGCGCGGCCGCGGAATCCGCCGCCGCGTTCTCCGCGACGATCTCCTTGATATCCGGGGCCGCCTGATACAGCGCATCCTCCACCGCATTCTTCAACGTCAGCGAGGACGAGGGACAGCTGCCGCAGCTGCCATGCAGCCGCAGCCGAACCACGCCCTCGCGCACGCCGATCAACTCGCAATCGCCGCCATGCGACTTCAGGTACGGCCGCACCGAATCAAGCCCGCGCAGCACCCGCGTCTCGATGTCATCCGGATGCAGCGAGTGCAGCAGAAACATGCTCGCGACCAAATCATCCTGCAGCGCGTGGTCCAGAACCCGCTCGCCGCCGGATACCTCCAAGACACTTATCGATCAACCGCTGCAGCGCCGCTCCATGCAACTCCACGACGGACTGCACCAACTCCAGCGCCGCCGCGCGCGTCTCCGGATCGTTCGCCTGATCGAGCTTCGCGGCGAGCTTCTCCACCCGCTCCGTCCGAATCCGAAAGCTGCTCCGCGCCGGCGCTGCGACCGGTTGCTCCGCCATCGCCGCCATCACTCGTGCCCCGCGGTCCCGAACATCGGCGAGTGCTTCACCTCGATCACCTTGCCGTCGCCCACATACATGTGCACGCCGCACGGCAGGCACGGATCGAAGCTGCGCACCGTGCGCATGATGTCGATGCCCTTGAACTTATCCGGCCCGTTCTCCTCGAAGATCGGCGTGTTCTGCACCGCGTCCTCATACGGTCCCGGCGTGCCATAGATGTCGCGCGGATTCGCATTCCACGGCGTCGGCGGATAGGGATGGTAGTTCGCGATCTTGCCCTCGCGAATCACCACGTGATGCGACAGCACGCCGCGCACCGCCTCATGGAAGCCGCAGCCGATCGCCTCCTCCGGCACCTTGAACTCCGACCACGTCGCCGATCCGTCCCGCATGCAGCTCCGCCAGCGCCTTCTCGACAAAGTGCAGCGCCGTCGCCGCCGCATACGCCTGGAAGTACGTGCGTGCGCGGTCGCGCTCGATGCGTGTTGCTCCACTTCGGAATCTTCCACTCGAACTCGGTCTCCGGCAGCAGCGCCGTCTTCGGCAGATTGATCTTCACGCTGTGCCCGGTCGCCTTCACATAGCCGATATCGACCAGCCCGGACAGCGCCGTCGACCACAGCCGCGCGATCGGCCCGCCGCCGGTATCGAGCGCCAGATAGTCGCCCGTCCGCTGGTCGTACCAGCGCGGCGACATCACCCAGGTGTAGTTCCCGCCGAAGTCGCGCTTCTGCGGTCGCGGGATCGTCGTCTGGTTCCACGGATGGCGCTTGTCGATCGGATTGCCCAGCGGATCCTGCGCTACAAAGGTCTCCGCGTCCTGCCAGTCGTCGTAGTACGAACTCCCCAGCAGAATCCGAATGTTCAGATTGATGTCCACCAGGTTGTTCGTGACGAGCTCCCCATCCACGACCACGCCCGGCGTGACAAACATCTTGCGTCCCCACTCGGCCATGTTCTTGTAGGTGTAGTCGCAATGGTCGGGATCGTTGTACGAACCCCAGCATCCCAGCAGGATGCGCCGCTGCCCCACCTTCTCGTACCCCGGCAGCGCCTCGTAGAAGAAGTCGAAGAGATCGTCATGCAGCGGCACGACCTTCTTCATGAACTCGACATACTTCATCAACCGCACCAGGTAGTCGGTGAACAGTTGAATCGTCGCCACCGTGCCCACGCCGCCGGGATACAGCGTCGACGGATGCACATGCCGCCCTTCCATCAGGCAGAACATCTCGCGCGTCATGCGGCTCATCGCCAGCGTCTCGCGATAGAACGTCCCGGTGAAGGGATTGAGCGCCGTCATGATGTCGGCGATGGTGCGGTAGCCATGCTTGTCCGCATTGCGGCACGACGTGCGCCTGCGCCTTGTCCCACACCCCGGGATTGGTCTCCTTCACCATCTGCTCGCAGAAGTCCACGCCGACCAGGTTGTCCTGAAAGATGTTGTGGTCGAACATGTACTCGGCGGCTTCGCCGAGGTTGACGATCCACTCCGCCAGCGCCGGCGGCCTGCACGCCAAACGCCATGTTCTGCGCATAGCACGCGCAGGTGGCGTGGTTGTCGCCGCAGATGCCGCAGATGCGGCTGGTGATGAAGTGCGCGTCGCGCGGATCCTTGCCCTTCATGAAGATGCTGTAGCCGCGAAAGATCGACGAGGTGCTGTGGCACTCGGCCACCTCGCGGTTCTCGAAGTCGATCTTGGTGAAGATCCCCAGGCTGCCGACGATGCGGGTGATCGGGTCCCAGTTCATCTCCACCAGGTTGCGTTTCTTCTGCGAAGCTTCGTGCATAGGCTCTGAAATCGTCGCCATGGAAATCTCCTCAAGTCGCGCTTCGTTTGCCGCTACTAAGCCTGTGGGCTGATAGCCCGTCGTCAACTCCGGCCGGTTATGCCGCCACTTCGGTTCTTTGTTCACCGTCGTATTCGTAATGCCGCGCAGCGCGCGGATCATGCGGCCATAGGTCCCGATCGATCGACGAGGACAGCATCCCGCCCGGCGGCTCATCCATAAACGGCATGAACTTGTCCGGGAAGCCCGGCATGGTGCACCCGATGCAGATGCCGCCCACGTTCGGGCAGCCGCCGATGCCGCGCATCCAGCCGCGCTTGGTCACGTTGCAATCGACCACCGGCCCCCAGCAGCCCAGCTTCACCAGGCACTTCGACGAGCCGTACTCCTGCGCGAAGTCGCCCTGCTCGTAGTAGCGAGCCGCGGTCGCAGCCCTCATGCACCGTCTTGCCGAACAGCCACGTCGGCCGCAGCTGCTTGTCCAGCGGAATCATCGGCGCCAGCCCCGCCACCTGGTACAGCAGGTACAGCACCGTCTCCATGAAGTTGTCCGGCTGCACCGGGCATCCCGGCACATTCACGATCGGCAGCCCCGCCTTCGAGCGCCAGTCCCAGCCCAGATAATCGGCCAGCCCCATGCATCCGGTCGGATTGCCCGCCATCGCGTGAATGCCGCCGTACGTCGCGCAGGTCCCCGCGCCGATCACCGCCAGCGCCTTCGGCGCCAGCCGGTCGATCCACTCGCAGGTGGTGATCGGCTGGCCGGTCCGGTCGTCGGTCCCCACCGCCGCCCAGTAGCCTTCCTGCTTGATCTTCTCGTTCGGAATCGATCCCTCGACGACCAGCACAAAGGGATCGATCAATCCCTTCTCCGCCTCGTAGAAGAAGCTGCATGAACTCATCGCCGTTCTCATACGCCAGCACAGGATTGTGCAGATGCACCTTGGGCAGCCCGGGGATCGCGCCCAGCAGCACATCCTCGATGCTCGGTTGCTCCGCTGCGGTCACCGACACACTGTCGCCGTCGCAGCTCAAACCCGCGGTAATCCACAGGATATGTACATCGGATACGGGCGAGGCTTCGGTGATGCTACTGACCTGTTCAGCCATGGAACTCTCCTTCAGCCGGAGGTGCCGTGCCTCCCGCTGGAAATCGTCCCGTACCACACACACAACTGCCCCACAGGCATTCGAGCCCAGATGACGCCCGGAGACACACGCTGAGTTATCGTTCCGAGAAAGGAGGCGGATTGGATAGCAACAGAACCAGTCTGTCATCTGACCACCGTACATTCACCGACGCCTGGAGCACCCGGTCTGTCGAACGCAAGAGAAGCTACGCCGATTGCTGCTGCGTGTCAAACCACGTTTCCTAACATCCTTCGTGCGCAACGCGATCGCCCTGTCGCTCCGTCAACAAATCCTCGGTAACTGTTCGCCAAACATCACATCCAGCACCCTGGTGCCGCCAATCTCGGTCTTCATCAACACCATGCCGGGATGCTCCGCGACCACCTCGCCGATCACCGCGGCATCGCGCCCCAGCGCATGCGCCCGCATCCGCGCCAGCACCGCATCCGCCATCTCCGGCGCAACGATGGCAATCAGCTTCCCCTCATTCGCGACATACAGCGGATCGAGCCCCAGCACCTCGCACGCGCCCTTCACCGACTCGCGCACCGGAATCGCCTGCTCGCGCAGCAGCATGCCCACACCCGCTCGCTTCGCAATCTCATTCAGCGTCGTCGCCACGCCGCCGCGCGTCGGATCGCGTAGGCAATGGACGAAGTCGCTCTCGCCCGCCGCCGCAGCCTCCAGCATCGACGCCACCAGCCCATGCAGCGAGGCGCAGTCGCTCTCGATCGCTCCTTCAAACTCCAGCCCCTCGCGCTGCGACATGATCGTCATCCCGTGATCGCCGATGGTGCCGCTCAGCAGGATCTTGTCGCCCACCCGCGCCCGATCCGCCGAGATCCTCACACCGCTCTCGATCACGCCAATGCCCGTCGTCGTGATGAAGATCTGGTCGCCCTTGCCGCGATTCACCACCTTGGTATCGCCGGTGACAAACTGCACGCCGGCCTCTTCCGCCGCGGCCCGCATCGACTCCACCACACGCCGCAGATCCTCGACCGGCAAGCCCTCTTCGAGGATGAACGCCGCCGAAAGATACAGCGGCCGCGCGCCGCTCATCGCCAGATCGTTCACCGTTCCATGCACCGCCAGCCGCCCAATATCGCCGCCCGGAAAGAAGATCGGCGTCACCACAAACGAGTCGGTCGTAAACGCCAGCCGCGCCCCGCCCACCGTCAGCACCGCCTGATCATCCAGCTGGTTCAGCACCGGATTCCCAAACGCCGGCAGAAAGACCTTCTCGATCAGATCCGCCGTCAGCTTGCCTCCGCTGCCATGCCCCAGCACAATCTGCTTATGCTCGAAGATCGGCAGCGGGCACGATCCAAAGCCCGACCGCAGCCACCGCCTCCAGCTCCTCCACCGCAGTGGCGGCCTTCCCTCGCTCGCTCATGAGGCCACTCCATTGCCCATCGAATACGTATCCGCGCTCGGCACAATCTGATGCAGCGCATCCGCACCCTGCGGATGCAGGTGTCGCCCATACGCGTAGTACGCCGCGCACGCGCCCTCGGCCGAGACCATCGTCGCCCCCAGCGGATGCTGCGGCGTGCACAGCGAGCCAAACGCCGGGCAATCATGCGGCTTCCTGATGCCGCGCAGAATCTGTCCGCTGATGCAGATCTCCGGCTCGAGCGTCGCAATCTCCGCCACATCGAACAGCCTCTCCGCATCGTGCCGCGCAAACTCCTCGCGCAGATGATAGCCACTCATCGGAATCGTCCCAATCCCGCGCCACTTGCGGTCGCCCACCGCAAACACCTTGTCCACCAGCGTCTGCGCCGGCAGATTCCCGCGCCGGTCGAGCACGCGCGAGTATTGGTTCTCCACCACCGCGCGTCCCTGCTCCAGCTGCTGCACCGTCATCAGCGTGCCCTCGAGAATATCGAGCGGCTCAAATCCCGTAATCACGATCGGCACCTGATACCGCGCGCTGATCGGCTCATACTCCTCGTACCCCATCACCGCGCACACATGCCCCGGCCCCAGAAATCCCTGCACGCGATTGTCCGGCGACTGCAGAATCGCCTCCAGCGCCGGCGGCACCAGCACATGCGACACCAGCAGCGAGAGATTGTTCACCTGCTCGGCACGCGCTCGCCACGCCAGCATCGCATTCGCCGGAGCCGTCGTCTCAAACCCAATCGCGAAGAACACCACCCGCTTCTCCGGATTCGCCCGCGCAATCTTCAGGCAATCGAGCGGCGAGTACACCACCCGCACATCCCCGCCCAGCGACTTGATCGTGAACAGATCCCCATCCGACCCCGGCACGCGCAGCATGTCGCCGAACGAGCAGAAGATCACATCCCCGCAGCGCGCAATCGCATGCGCCTTGTCGATCATCTCCAGCGGCGTCACGCACACCGGGCATCCCGGCCCATGCACCAGCTCAACGCCCTCCGGCATCAGGTGGTCGATCCCGTTCTTCACGATCGAGTGCGTCTGCCCGCCGCACACCTCCATCAGCACCCACGGGCGTGTCTGAATCCGGCGCATCTCCGCCACGATCTTCGCGGCCACGCCGCCATCGCGATACTCATCGAGATACTTCATCGTCGCGGCTCCACGGGATCGATACCCACAGCCGTCCCGTCCCTCTCGCCGATCTCGTCCACCACCGGAGACTCCAGCTCCGTCAACTGATCCAGATCGCGCAACGCCTGATAGGTCCGCTCCGCCTCCGCCTCATCCACCCGGCTGATGGCAAAGCCCACATGCACCAGCACGTACTCGCCCACCTGCGTCTCCGGAACATACTCCAGACACGCCTCGCGCACGATGCCCCCAAACTGCACCTTGGCCATGCGCAGACCGCGCTGATCGTACGTGTCGAGCACCTTGCCCGGGATGGCGAGACACATCTCAACCTCCGCGCTGGAGCCGCTCGTTGGCGATCACCGCCTGCCCCAACGAGATTCCGCCATCGTTGGCCGGAACCATCGCGTGTAAGAATACTCCAAATCCGAAACGCCGCAACTCCGCCGCCGTCCGCCCCAGCAGATAGACATTCTGAAACGTCCCCCCGCTCAGGCAAACCCGCTCGAGCCCATCCCTCCTTCGGATGCGGCAACACACCTCCACGATGGCCGCGCTCACGCGTATTGTGAAAGCGCGCGGCGATCACGCCCACACGCCTGCCCGAAGCAATATCCCGCGCGATCCCACGCATCATCGGTCGCAGATCGACCACCATCGCCTCGCCGTCCTCGATCTCGAAGTCATAGCGCTCCTCCACGCCCGCCTCGATCGCCATCTCCAGCGCGATCGCCGCCTGCCCCTCGAAGCTCACCTCCGTCGCCACGCCCAGCAGCGCCGCCACCGCATCGAACAGCCGCCCGCACGACGACGTCGCCACCGTCTGCAGCCCCCGCGCCATCATCGCCTCCACCAGCGCCATCTGCCTCTCGCCGACACCGCGAAACCGCGTCAGTTGCGCCGGAATCTCCGCCCCGAACGCATCCCGCAGATAGCTCAACGCCATCCGCCACGGCTGCCGCACCGCCGCATTCCCACCCGTGAGCGGCACATACCGCAGATGCCCGCGACGCTCGAATCGCGCCAAATCCGCGACCAGAAACTCCCCACCCCAGATCGCGCCATCGGTCCCGTATCCCGTCCCATCCATCGCCACACCGATCACCTCGCCGCGCAGATGGTTCTCCGCCATGCAGCTCGCGATGTGCGCGTGATGATGCTGCACCCCGATCTTCCTCTCGATCTCCGAAGCCAGCGCCAGCCGCGTACTCCGGTAGTCAGGATGTAGATCATAGGCCACCGCCTGCGGCCGCAGCTTGAACAGCCGCTGCATCTTCGCCAGCGTCTCCTCAAAGAACTGCGTCGTCTCATAGTTCTCAAGATCCCCAATATGCTGGCTCAGAATCGCGTACTGCCCCTTGGTCAGGCAGAAGGTACTCTTCAACTCCGCCCCGAACGCCAGCACCTCCTGCATCTCCACGCCCAGGTCCACCGTCTGCGGCACAAATCCGCGCGACCGCCGCAGCACCCGCTCGCGGCCCTCGAAGACCCGCACCACCGAGTCATCCACCCGCGTCGCGATATCGCGATTGTGCAGCAGGAACCAGTCCGCCACGGCCTCCAGCCCTTGCAACGCGTCCTCATTTGTAACCAGAATGGGTTCTTCGCTGCAGATTGCCGCTGGTCATCACCAGCGCGGCGAAATTCGGCCTCACCCTCCGGCGAATCCCCAAACAGCAGATAGTGCAGCGGCGTATACGGCAGCATCACCCCCACCGTCCGGTTTCCCGGAGCAACACCCTCCGCCAGCCGCACCGCGTTCGCCGCCTGCAGCGCGTCCAGAATCACAATCGGCCGCCGCACATCCTGCAGCACCGCCGCCTCCGCAGCCGACACCGCACAGAACCGCCGCACCGCCGCCACATCCCGCGCCATCACCGCGAACGGCTTATCCGGCCGCCGTTTGCGTCGCCGCAACTCCGCCACCGCCGCCTCGTTGGTCGCATCGCACGCCAGCAGAAATCCACCCAGCCCCTTCACCGCCAGAATCCCTCCCTCACGCAGCAGCGCGCGAGCCCGACGGATCACCCCCAGCGCGTCCCGATCCGCAAACGCGATCTCCGCCGCCGACGCCCCTCGCGGCACCAGCGCCAGCGACGGCCCGCACACCCCACACGCATTCGGCTGCGCATGAAACCGCCGATCCGCCGGATCCCTGTACTCGCGCTCGCACGCCGCACACATCGTGAACTGCGCCATCGTCGTCGTCGCGCGATCGTACGGAACATCGTGGATGATCGTGTACCGCGGCCCGCAGTGCGTGCAGTTGGTAAACGGATACCCATACCGCCGATTCTGCGGGATCACCAAACTCCCTCCAGCACGCCGCGCAGGTCCCCGCATCGGCCGGCACCAGCCCGAATCGCCCCACCTCTTCCTGGCTCTCGCGAATCGAGAACTCCCCTCCGCCACAAGCCACCATTGCGGTTACAACCACATCGTCTACCCGCGCCAGCGGAGGAGCCTCCTCACGCAGCCGCTGCACAAACGCCTCCACCGCCGCCGCCTCGCCCTCCACCTCAATCGTTACCCCGGACGACGAGTTGAAGACATATCCACTCAGCCCCAGCGAGCGCGCCAGCGTATAGACGAACGGCCGGAAGCCCACCCCCTGCACCACCCCGCGCACCCGGATGTGCCTCCGTACCGCTGTTGCGATCGGCCAAGTCGCCATGCGCACCTCGGCCTCGCATTATAGGCAGATCCGCGCTAAACGCGTGTCGCCCTGCTCACCACCTCGCCCGTCTCGCTCCGCGAAAATGTACTGCAAAGCGACATGATCACCTGCAGCTGCGGATACTTCGCCAGCAGCTTCTTCTCGCTCTCGCGGTACGACGCCGGCAGCGACCAGTCGCTCGCCGAGTTGTGAAACAGCGGCACCCGCGCCACATGGGTAAAGCGCGAGTCATCCGGGTTCAGCAGCGCCTGCAAGCACAGGTCCGTCGCCCAAAGATGCCATCCCAGCTCCGGATCGATGCTGTATTGGTAGTCGCGGTGGATGGCCACGCACAACTCATCGACCGACACCGCCCGCTCGGTCGCCGCAAAGTCCCACGCATTGATCCGATCCACCAGCACACCGGACGCTCGCCGCGGAACCCCATCCTCCAGCGCCAGCCCGGCGAAGCCGACCACATTGCTCCTCCGCCGCGACTCCTCCACCTCCGACAAGAGCGCCGCAATCGCCTTCCCCGAGCCCTTCGGGAAGTACACATCCTGGTGGCAGAACAGCCGCCACGCATGCGTCGCCTGCCGCGCGCCCTGCGCATAGGCCTCCGCCGCGGAGCTCGCATGTTGCACCGCGATCACCTCCGCGTTGATCTCCCGCAGCCCCGGCGACTTCAAGATATTCAGCCCCAGTTGCGCCTCATTCGTCACCGGAACAATCACCGAGACCGGCTGTCCCTGCTCCAGCGCCGGCAACTGCGGCAGCTTCTTGCATCGCGCAATCACCTGCGGAGGTCACCAGGTATCGCACCGCCGTACTCAACGGAATCTGCAGCTCCGTCGACAGCTTCAGCAGCCCCTCGGTCAGCGGCAGATTCGGCGTCCGCATCTGCTCGCGATCCTGCTGATGCGGCAGCCAGCCGCAGTCCAGCAGCAGCTTGAACAGCGAGCTGCACGAGTAGAGCCGCAGATGCCTGCGATCCATCAGCCCGTCGTCGTCATAGCAGGCATCCCCCATGATCAGCCGCTCCAACACCGAGATATGGCTCATATTGGGCACGCAAATCAGAAGCGTCACCTCCGGCGTCGTAATCGCCTTCAGATCCTCCAGCAGCCGCTCCGGATACTTCAATTGCTCGAGCACATTGCCCATCACGACGCAGTCGTACCCCGACCCCACCCCATCCAGACTCCCCTCATCCAGATCCACGCAGTAGGTCGCATCCAGCCTCGGCGCAGCGATCGCCAACGCCTCCCGGCTCACATCCACGCCCACCCACTGCGCCTCAGGATGCTCCTTCTTATACCGCTCCCCCAGCCGCCCCGTACCGCAGCCCAGCTCCAACACCTTCGCCGCCTGCGGGATCGCCGCATACAGCTTCTCGTTCACGGCGCAATCTGCGGCGCCTCCAGCCAATCCACCCTCGCGAAACGTGATCCGCTGCACTGTAACCTGAGCCGAAGCCGCCTCTCGCGATCCCGTAGCCTGAGCGCCCATTCCAAACCCCTCCGAAAAATCCTGCATGGAGTTCTTCACGCACACCTCGGGCCAAACGCCCCGCCAGACAGAGTAGAATCTCTAATCCTCGGCACCGCACACCCTCTCACCCGCCACGCTGCGAAGCAGTTACGATGGATAACCGAACAAGGAGCCCTATGAACTCTGCCCTGAGAAGCGCTGCCCTTTCGCTCGTCGCCCTGCTCGCGTCCAGCCAACCCTCCTCTGCCCCTGCCCAGCCCGCCATCGCCAACCAGGCCCCGGCCCAGTTGAAGATCTACTTCATCGACGTCGAAGGCGGTCAGTCCACCCTCTTCGTCACGCCCACCGGCCAATCGCTGCTCATCGATACCGGATGGCCCGGCAACGAGGGCCGCGACGCCGACCGCATCGTGGCCGTCGCCAAAAAGGCCGGCATCACCAAGATCGATTACCTCCTCCTCACCCACTACCACACCGATCACGTCGGCGGCGTTCCGCAACTCGTCGCCCGCATTCCGGTCGGCACCTTCATCGACCACGGCCCCAACCGCGAGCTCGATCACGGCATCACCGAACACGGCTACGCCGAGTACCAGAAGCTTCTCGCCACCGGCCACTACCATCACATCCTCGCCCACCCCGGCGACCTTCTCCCCATCTCCGGCCTCACCGCACGCATCCTCAGCGCCGACGGCAACCTCATCGCCAACCCCTTGCCCGGCGCCGGTCAGCCCAATCCCTTCTGCAAGGTCTCCGAGGTCCGTCCCGCCGACCAGACCGAGAACGCCCGCTCCGTCGGAACCGAAATCACCTTCGGCAAGCTGAAGATCCTCGATCTCGGCGACCTCACCTGGGACAAAGAGATGCAACTGATGTGCCCGGAGAACAAGCTCGGCCACGTCGACATCCTCATCGTCTCCCATCACGGCTGGTATCAAAGCTCCAGCCCTGCGCTGGTCGACGCCATCCACCCGCGCGTCGCCATCATGGACAACGGAGCCAAGAAAGGCGGCTCTATCCCAACCCTGCAAACCTTCGCCAAGAGCCCCGGCCTGGAGACGCTCTGGCAGCTGCACTTCTCCGACGAAGGTGGCCCCCAGAACAACACCGCGGCGGGTTACATTGCCAATCTTCCCGGCCGCGATGCGGGCTACGATCTGGAGTTGACGGCGAGCAGCGACGGTCGCTTCTCCGTCCTCAACCCCAGAACCCAGGTCACCCAGCGCTATTCTCCACGTCCCTAGTCGCTGCTCTGCGGTTTCGTTCACAAAAAGAGAGGGGGCCTAGATTCAGGCCCCCTCTTTCAGCTTCCCGCTGATTTCTTTCCCGCAGACGCAGCAACGCCCCAATCTTTTCGGATTGGGGCGTTTGCTTAGATA
>CAVWJY010000007.1:0-116410 GCA_963755245.1 uncultured Acidobacteriaceae bacterium
GCCACGCATCCGCCGTAGCCCCCAGGGGCCGGTGCTGCGGCTGCGGACGGCTCTCTTTCTCTGCGGCGCTGCTGCTGCCCTGACTCTCGCAAAGCTGAATTTAACTCGGAGCGATCGCCGTTTCCCTGCTGATCGGAAGCGGACTGGGCTTGCTTACCGGTCACCCTGGTCACCCATCTCCGGCGGTGGCTGGGGACGGGAATCATCTTTTCAAAGTTGGCCTGGGCACCGGCCTGGGCTACCTCGTGTGCAATCTTCCCACCGATGTTCACCGCATCGCCAAGCGCGCAGGCAGTCGCCGCTGCCCTGCTCTGTTTTCTGGGCATCGCCATTGCCTCACACGGCATGCTCCATGCAGAAGAGACGATCCTGAACCGACAACCCATCCAGTCTTTCCCGCGTGTACTCTCCTGCTTCACGGCGCTCGTATGGCTTGACTCCGCGGCGTTCTTCATCATTCAGAACACGCCCGCGTTGAAGGCTGGTACCTGGCTCGGTTCGCTGCATCTTTGGAGCAATGGAACACTCCACCTCATCGGAGCGTTGGCGAGCGCGTGGCTGCTGCGTCGGCGAGGACTGTTCTTCGTGCTGGCAGCCGCGTTCGTTGCACTGGCGGCGGCGTGTCTGCTGTTGCTGCACCCGGAGCACGCGATGGTTGCATCGCTCTTCTACCCACTGGGCGTGTCTCTCTACTCCGTGGCTCTGGTGGCCTATCCCTCACTCCTTGCCCCGGCCACCTCCACGCAGGAGCGCGGGATACAGGCGGGATGGATCTACGCCGTTGCAGGATGGTTTGGCTCGGCGATGGGCATCGGCATGGGACAGACCTCGGCCATGTACCCGTCGCATTTGTACTCGTGTCGGGTCTGATTATTCTTGCACCTGTCGTTATACAGGTCACCGAAGCGCCCGCGCGAGTGCATCGTCACCGCTTCGTAGTCAGCGCCGCATTCTGCATTGAGCAAGCAACCACCGCGCACCATACCCGAACAACCCCGCTGACCGCGGTGGCGCGCGGGCGGCAGGTCTACATCTCCGAAGGGTGCATCAACTGCCACTCGCAGTACGTGCGTCCGAACACACCGGACGTCCTCATGTGGGGACCGATGCGAACGGTGGAGGAGCTGCATCGCGACCGGCCTCCGCTGATCGGCAATCGCCGCCAAGGACCAGACCTGTCCGAGGTTGGCGCACGGCGCTCACCACTCTGGTTACGGGCCCACTTCTTCAACCCATCGGAGGTCAGCTACACCTCTTTTATGCCATCGTACGCGTACCTCTTCGGAGGAGTCGGTGGCCAGCGCGGTGACGACCTCATCGCATACTTGAGCAGCTTGCGTGGCAATGGCGAAGCGGACCACCGATTGCAGGAGGAGACGTGGCAACCCGCTGCGGAGGCCATTGCAGGTGCGAAGCAAGCAGATGGAGCCCGACTCTTCGCCGACAACTGCGTCACATGCCATGATGCAAACGGCCCGACGCGACGACGCTGGGAAACGAGCTTCCAGAGAGTCCCCCCGGATCTCGCCGTGGGACCCTTCCTCCATTGGTCTACCGGTGCGTCGGACGCGGAGCGAAGGCTGCAACTCGCGCGGATCATCAAGTTTGGCATCCCCGGAAGCGACATGCCCGGCCACGAGTACCTCCCTGATTCGGAGGTCGCCGCCATCACTCTGTCGGTCGATCGCATGCAGCAACAAGCTACACATCCCAACAGCAGATCAACTCTATCGACGATCGGAGAACAACCATGAAGCTCTTCGCACCTTCGTTCCTTTTCGCCCTGCCCCTGCTGCTCGCCTCCAGCGCGGTGGCGCAGCACCAGACCTTTACCGCCTGGCCGGACGCCAGCAATATCCAGTTCACGCTGGCTGGCTCCGACCATGGGACCCACGGAACCTTCCATGTCAAAGACGGGATGATCGACTTTGACCGCACCGCCGCCACCATCTCCGGCACCATCGATGTCGCTGCCGGGAGCGGAACAGCGGCAATCAAAGCCGCGATAAGAAGATGACCAACGAGGTCCTGGACGCAACCCACTTCGCGGACGTATCGTTCGTGCCGCACAGCTACCAGGGAAGCATCGCCCCGCAGGGGACTCGACGATCCAGGTGAGCGGCACGTTTACGCTGCACGGCACGCCGCATGAGATCACAGTGCCAGCACAGATCCACATAGATGGGAGCGACTGCACAGTGAAGACCCACTTCACCGTGCCCTATGTGAAGTGGGGCCTCAAGGATCCAAGCATCTTCATTCTCAAGGTAGCCAAGGAGGTCGATATCGACCTCACCCTGGTCGGCCACCTGTCGTAGCCAACGTCCCAGGAAGTCTAACTGTCTGTGGAGAAGCCACGCGCGCATCGATTGGACGGAACCTGGCGCCTTGGCATTCAGATAGTTCTTACCCCTCCTAATACGATTCCAAAGCAATATGTGACATTCGTTCTTTGCGTTGCCGAACAGAAAGGTTCCCCAACGGTAAAGATTGGCCTAAACGGAAAACTTCAAGTTGTGCATTTCGATAATGAGGCGGAACGTAACGCGTATTGCGAAAGCATCGCTGAGCGGGTCATACAGACATTCAGCGACCCTAAAAAACCCACTCCAAAGCCCATTGGATTTGACGTGGGGATGGTGAACTAACATCTCCGAGAGTAAAGGGCAGCCTATCCTGCTTGAGGATTCTGCCAGTGACTTAGAGGTCTGTGTATCGAAATCATGGCGTCGAGGACGATCTGTTTGTCTCTCCCAGCTTTGAACATCGAGTGCATGTATTCGAGGCGACCACAATAGGTGTCAAGGTGTTGGATAAAGCCATCGAGCTTTAGTGAGGCTTCATCCCGCCGCGCGTATGAGATCGCGGTGAACATCGCAATGTATGAGGCGTGAGCACTGCTGTGGAGAATGTTCACAGGGGTAAACTGTCCCGAGGACTGGCCCGGTTGTGGTATTTCCCATTGGCCCCTTCCTTTGAAGGATCAACGCATTCACCTTCCGATACATCGGCATGACACTGTTTGGCATGGCCCCGGAGAAGATGTGCGGCAGCTCTTCAGGAGTAGCTATGAAGAGGCAATAGAGAGCCTTGAAGTAAATCTCTTCCACCTGCCTTAGGCGAGTCTGCCAAGCGAAGTGCCGGTTAGCCTGGATGTCGGCAGTGATCGAGCTGCATAGGTCGGTCATCGCTGCCAGTGACCAATATGCAAGGCTCGCGGGTGGAGAGAAGACCTCATTAGGCCGTCAACGACTGAATCAGCGCTATGGGGAGCAGTCGTGTTGCACCCGACTACAGGACAATGTTTAATTCGGTTTGCTCTTCGCCATCGTGCCGCTCGCCTTCGGTCATGTACATTGGATCCGCCCAATCATAGTAGCGCTGAGCCTGCACGTGACGCTCAGGCTAGGCCATTCGTAGGTACCATATTTCATTTGGAGGCGGGGCGGGGGGAGCCACACCCTACGTAAGAATCTCAAACGTTTTTACTGCCGTGAGTGCGACATGCTCCGGCGTGTAAAAAGCACCGACGACAATCACACTCTGCTTTTTGGAGTGCGGCCACAGTCGTGCACATCACCCACTACTTGAAGCATGAACTGACCACTGAGCGCAAATCGTTCTCCACCGTGGAGGTGAATCGCAGTTTTCTAAAACTGTACGTCTCTCCCCAGTGGGGCGCGGTGAAACTCTCAGAGATCAGAACCGTTGCTGTAGAGAAGTGGCTATCGGGTCTGCCGTTGTCGCCAGCTACACGGACGAAGATCAAAGCCGTATTCTCCGCGCTCTTCTCCCACGCAATCAGGCACGAGTGGGTGCAGCACAATCCCATTCGGGCGGTACGCTGCTCTGCAAAGCGGCTTCGGGAAAAAGATGTACTGACCCCTGCAGAGTTCGCTGCTCTGATCGCACAACTCGAAGTGCGGGAGAGGGCGATGGTCATGTTGGCTGGAAGCACCGGCATGCGGCGATCGGAGTTCATCGGTTTGAGGTGGAGCGATATCGACGCCCGCAAGCAGGAGATTGCGGTGACGAAATCATGTGTCCGCAATCGCTTCGGGAACACCAAGACGGAGGCCAGTCGGAAGCCCGTTCCACTGCACCCTACTGTCTTGGAAGCCCTCGTTGCATGGCGTGGCACTTCCGCCATACCGGGAAGACTCTGACTTTCTGTTTCCGTCAGACCGCCTCAAGGGAACGAAGCCCTTAAGCCCGGACACCGTTCTCAAGAAGATCATCCGGCCCGCCCTCAAGCGGGCTGGGATCTCGGGAAGGTGATTGGGTGGCATTCGTTCCGGCATTCGCTGGCCACGAACCTGCGCAGCCTCGGCGTGGACATCAAGGTTGCACAGGAACTGCTCCGGCATGCCAACAGCCGTACAACGATGGACATCTACACTCAGGCGGTATCGGACCAGAAGCATGAAGCAACGGGCAGGATCGTTGACCTGCTTCTGGCACAAACGACAAAGGGTGCTGAACCTCAGCACCCTTCAAAACCTTCGGAGTCTCAGCTTGCAGTTGCCTGAGTCTCTAAGTCACTTATTTTCTGGAAGATATGGTAGGCACGAGCGGATTCGAACCGCTGACCTCTACCGTGTCAAGGTAGCGCTCTAACCAACTGAGCTACGCGCCTGCGCCTTCATCTAGTGTAATGGCAACTGCGCCTCAGAGAGCAACTCCGCTGTGCCTTCCATCTCCGGCAACACGCTGCGGGCAGGGTGCGAATACGCTAACATGACATAACTCCGCCGTGCCTTTTCTCAGCCAATTTCGCGCCGCGCCCAACCTGCTCACGCTGCTGCGGCTGTTCATCATCCCGTTTCTCGTCATCGAGATTCTCGATGGCGAGTACCGGATCGCGTTCGCGCTGTTTCTGCTGGCCGGCATCAGCGACGCGCTCGACGGCCTGCTGGCGCGCTGGCTCAGCCAGCAGACCACGCTCGGCCTCTACCTCGATCCCATCGCCGACAAGCTGCTGCTCAGCACGCTCTTCCTGGTGCTCACCCATGTCGGCCTGATCCCGCGCTACGTCACCGTGCTGGTCTTCAGCCGCGATCTCGGCATCCTGCTGATCGCCACCCTGCTGTTCGCCACCAACACGCTGCGCGACTTCCGCCCCAGCCTCTTCGGCAAGCTCAACACCCTGGTCCAGATCGTCGCGTTGGTCATGGTGCTGGCCGAACGCGCTCTGCCCGTGGCCCATCTGCCGCTGCTGCGCGACGGCCTGATCCGCGCCATCGCCATCCTGGCGCCGCTCTCCGCCGCGCAGTACGCCTGGATCGTGATCGCGCGGCTCAGCGCCAGCGACGCCCACCCCGCGCCGGCGGGACAGAAGACTCCGCAAGATCCCGATCGATCTCCGACCAGCCGCGACGCCGACCAAGCTCTCCCACTAGCCGCCGGCATCCCTCCCACAGGCGGTTAAGCTGCCGTTTGCGGCACCGGCTTCTCTATACTTGAAGGCGACCATGCCCAGCTTTCAGTCCGTCGCCGACCAACTCGACCTCATCGCCAAAGGAACCGCCGAGATCCTCCCGCTCGAAGCCCTCAAGGAGCGCCTCGCGCAGTCGCTCGCCTCGGGCAAGCCGCTGCGCATCAAGGCCGGCTTCGACCCCACCGCGCCCGACCTGCACCTCGGCCACACCGTGCTCATCCGCAAGCTGCGCCACTTCCAGCAGCTCGGCCACACCGTCATCTTCCTCATCGGCGACTCGACCGCGCTCATCGGCGACCCCACCGGCCGCAACGTCACCCGCAAGCCGCTGACGCCGCGAGCAGATCGCCGCCAACGCCGAGACCTACAAGGAGCAGGTCTTCAAGATCCTCGACCCCGAAAAGACCGAGGTCCGTTACAACTCCGAGTGGCTCGACAAGCTGGACTACTACGACATGGTGAAGCTGATGGCGCAGTTCACCGTCTCGCAGATGCTCGAGCGCGAGGACTTCCACAAGCGCTTCCAGGCCGAGCAGCCCATCGCGCTGCACGAGATGCTCTACCCCATCGCGCAGGGCTACGACTCCGTCGCGCTCGAGTGCGACGTCGAGCTCGGCGGCACCGACCAGAAGTTCAACCTGATGCGCGGCCGCGACCTGCAGAAGCACTTCGGCCAGCCGCAGCAGAGCATCCTGATGGTCGCCCATCCTCGAGGGCCTCGACGGCGTGCAGAAGATGTCCAAGTCGCTCAACAACGCCATCGGCATCCACGAGCCCGCCGCCGAGATGTACGGCAAGCTGATGTCCATCTCCGACGAGCTGATGTGGCGCTACTGGACGCTGCTGACCGACCTGCGCCAGTCCGAGATCGACGCCATGCGCGCCGAGCGTCGCCGACGGCTCGCTGCACCCCATGCAGGCGAAGAAGAACCTCGCCCACGCCATCACCGCCGACTTCCACTCGCGCCGCCGCCGCCGACTCCGCCGCCGAGAACTGGGCCAAGCAGTTCCAGCAGCGCGGCGTGGCCGAGGACCTGCCGGTGGTCGAGGTCTCGTTCGCCGAGGAAGGCCTTGCCGTCGTCTCGGCGCAACGGCTCCGGCGCGGAGGTGCGCACCGCCAAGCTCCTGCAACTGGCCGGCCTCGCCAGCTCCACCGGGGAGGCCAACCGCAAGCTGGCCGAGAACGCCGTCAGCGTGAACGGCGAAAAATTCAGCGAAAAGACTATTGCAAACGTCCAAGCTGGAGATACCCTGACCCTGCGGCTGGGCAAGAAGAGCGTCCGGGTGATTTTGACCCAAGGTTGACGGTTGAAGGTTGATCGAAGTTCGGGGCGCTCGAGCGTTCGCAGCACGAACGCCGCGGCGCCCCGAAACTGCATCCGAACGGCCGGAGAGGAACGTCATCAAGGATCGAAGCTCCGTCTCGCTGATCGCCGCGTGCCGTGCTGATGAGTCTGCCTGCTCGCGGGCGGCACTCCTCCGCTGGCGCGCGCGGCGCAGCCCCGCGGTCCGGCCACCGACATCGTCGTCGAGGCGGTGCGCTCCGAGCTGGCGGCCGACGCGAACGACCGCTCCCTCTGGCGCTACCGCGACGAGCAGAAGCAGCAGGACGACAGCATCTCCATCGTCGTCCAGACCGAAAATGGTGCGGTCCGGCGGCTGATCTCCAGGCACGGCCAGCCGCTCAGCCGCGCCGAGGCCCAGGCCGAGAACAACCGCGTCTACAGCTTCATCCACGATCCCGCGCAGCTGGCCAGGCAGCGCCGCGACGGCGCGCAGGACGACAAAAACGCCCGCGAACTGCTCAACATGCTGCCCACCGCCTTCCTCTGGCGCCTCGAGAGCGAGGACGCCGACACCCTCCGCCTGCACTTCGAGCCCAACCCCGCCTTCGATCCCCCCAACCTGCAGGCGCGGGTGCTCGGCGCGATGAACGGCGAGCTGGTGGTCGATAAGAGCCAGCACCGCATCGAGACCATCAGCGGCCGCCTCACCCGCGACGTGACCATCGGCTTCGGCTTCCTCGGCCGTCTCCGCGCCGGCGGCACCTTCCGCGTCGAGCGCCGCCAGGTCGCCCCCAACCTCTGGCAGATCACCGAGACCCACGTCCACATCGACGGCAAGGCGCTCTTCTTCAAGAACATCAGCCAGCAGCAGGACGAGATCCAGACCGACTTCACCCAGGTCCCCGCCAACACCACACTCGAGCAGGCCGCGCAGATGTCCAATCCCGAACCACCGCCGGCTCCGCAGCCGGGCACCCTGCCCGGGTGCCCACGCGCATCGCCACGTAGCGGCCATCCAGAACGACCATCGCTGAGGCGGCGGCTCGGAAACCACGTACGCGGCCGTGTATGCCGTCGTCCGCCAGAACAGTCGTCATCTGCATTGAGTGTAGAGAAATTTCACCGCATACTTTCGAATGGTGTAACCTTCATGGCGGATGGCGACAGGTCGTGAACTCAAGCACCAATATCGAATGTGGAGACTTCAAGAGATCTCCCGCGGCTGGCGTGCGTTCGTCAACTTTCTTTGCGTCACAGCGATCTGTATATGTTTCTATTTCTCCATGAGAGAGCTCGCAGGACGGACACGACTATCGCCGATATGCGGTTCAAGGCAATTGCGGATTTACAGGCAAACCGGTGGATGGCAATCATCGTCTCTTGGACCCTCACCGGTGGAACCACGATTTGGGGAGCTACTGAACGACATTTGCGCAAGAGGCACATTCGCCGTGTTTCTAGCGAAACATCAGAGATGCAAGGCAAAATAGATGTGGGTAGGCGTTCCAGCTGCCTCAGTAAGGAAGGCAATACGAACTTGGAGGACCGATAGCATGCACAGCCCCTTGTATTTGTTGATCTGGGTTACGGGTGTCTGTTCGCTTTGGCTCCTGTGGAACTTGGGGTTCAGAAGTCTCTTTCTGGACCTATTCCGGGAACGGATCTTTGGCCTCCGGTATTCTCTCTTTCGTCTTGGGATGGACGGAGAGCTGCAGTTCGACAGCGACATCTACCGTACACTTGAGACCTTGATGTGCGGTCTTCTCCGCTTCGGACATCGTCTAACGCCTCTTACGTACGTCTTCTCTTGGCGTGAGCAGGAGCGAGCCAAACGAGAGAAAGATCACGTCGATATTTCGCAGCAGATTGCGTTGAAGATTTCGCGTCTCGAGCCGGAAGTGCAAATCAAGGTGCAGAAGCTGCTCGTCGAGTTGCGCAGGGACATTCTTCTCTATATGGCATTCAGTTCGCTGTGGTTTCTGCTCATCATGGCAGTCATGATGAGCGCGAAGGCTGTGGGGCTGTGGCGCCCCGAGAAGGGGAAAGTGAGCGATGTCATCGCCCATGAAGCATATCGGGCGGAGTCGAAACGTTCGCTGACTTTCTCACCTGCCTAACCGTTTGGATCGGGTCATCGTGTAGCCTGAACCTGATATGCCGAAGCAGGGACCCTACCCGTACACCGACCGCGATCTGATTCGCCGCATCGAGCGCTCGCCCAACAGCCGCGCCGGATACAAGCAGCTCATCCGCGAGCTCGGCCTCGGCGGCGGCCGCGAACGCCGCCTCCTGCTCGAACAGCTCACCCGCATCACCGCGCGCGGCGAGCTGGTCAAGATCAACAACGATCTCTGGTCGCTGCCCGCGGCCACGCCCGAGAAGACCGCCCGCCGCAGCAGCGCGCGCCCCGGCCTCTTCGACGGCATGGAGCAGGAGCACCGCGCCACCCGCGACCACCTCATCGCCGGCAAGCTCGACCTGCACCGCGACGGCTTCGGCTTCGTCCGCCCCAACGGCAGCGCCAACCGCGAGGACGACCTCTTCATCCCGCCCAACGAGATCAACGGCGCCATGCAGGGCGACGAGGTCCTCGTCGACGAAGCCCCGCCGCGGCCGCGATGGCCGCACGCTCCGGCCGCATCGCCCGCGTCCTCACCCGCCGCAACCCCACCGTCGTCGGCATCTTCCACTACGCCCGCCCGCACCGCCGCCGCTCGACCTGGGAGAACATGCCGCTGATCAACGGCAACTACGTCACCCCGCTCGACGAGCGCATGACCCAGCCCATCCTGATCCCCGACGGCGCCGAGATCCCCGCCACGCCGCTCCAGACGCCCCACCGCGTCCTCGGCGCCGAGGCGCAGGTCCAGCAGCAGCACTGGTCGCACGCGCTCGATCCCGACCACCCGCAGCCGCTCGAAGGCCTCGCCGTCGACATCGAGGTCACCGACTTCCCCACCCCCGGCCGTCCCGCGCGTGGCCGCGTGCTCGAGGTCCTCGGCCCGCCCGACGCCTTCGGCGTCGACGTCGAGATCGTCATCCGCAAGCACCACCTCCCCCACATCTTCCCCGCCAACGTCCTCGCCGAGGCCAGCGCCTCCGCCGAGCAGACCGTCGACACCCTCACCCCCGAAGAGCTCGCCCCGCGCCGCGACTTCCGCCACCTCCCCATCGTCACCATCGACGGCGAGACCGCCCGCGACTTCGACGACGCCGTCGTCGTGCTCCCCCTGCCCAACGGCAACTGGCAGCTCCAGGTCCACATCGCCGACGTCAGCCACTACGTCCGCCCCGGCACCGACCTCGACCTCGAGGCCCGCCTGCGCGGCACCAGCGTCTACTTCCCCGACCGCGCCATCCCCATGCTGCCGCCGCAGCTGTCCTCTGGCATGTGCTCGCTCCGGCCCGAAGAAGACCGCCTCGTCCTCAGCTGCCTCATGGAGATCGACGCCCACGGCGAGGTCCTCGGCTACGAGGTCTGCGAGGGCATCATCCGCTCGAAGGCCCGCCTCACCTACACGCTCGTCCAGGCGCTGCTCGACAAGAAGACCCCCAACGAGATCCTCGACACCATCAGCCCCGAGTACACCCGCTACCTCAAGATCTACGGCAACGAGCTGATCCCCGCCGTCGACCAGATGTACGCAGCTCGCGCTCAAGCTCAACGCCAAGCGCAAGCGCCGCGGCTCGGTCGACTTCGACCTCCCCGAGCCCGTCGTCCAGTTCGATCCCGACGGCAACATGCAGGCCATCGTGCGCTCGCAGCGCGGCTGGGCGCACCGCCTCATCGAGGAGTTCATGCTCTCGGCCAACGAGTGCGTCGCCCACTGGATCGAGTCCAAGGCCCCCGGCATCTACCGCATCCACGAGACCCCCGACCCCAAGCGCATCCTCGACTTCGAGGAGACCGCCAGCCAGTTCGGCTACTCGCTCGGCTTCTCCAGCCTCCCGGTCAAACGCATCCAGACCCGCGGCGACCGCCGCAACGTCCGCGGAACCGACCGCAAGGCCCAGACCCACGAGGTCGCCGAGTCCATCCCCGTCACCCCGCAGATGTACCAGCGCCTGACCGCGAAGATCAGCGGCCATCCCGAGGAGCGCATCCTCGCCTACCTCATGCTGCGCTCGCTCAAGCAGGCCCGCTACAGCGACAAGAACGTCGGCCACTTCGCCCTCGCCAGCCCCAGCTACACCCACTTCACCTCGCCCATCCGCCGCTTCCCGGACCTCATCGTCCACCGCCTGCTGCGCGACCTGCTCCACGCCGGCGCCGACCCCGCGGCGGCGCCATCCTCTCCCACGATCCCCAGCCCTGGGGCGAAAAGCCCGCACCGCCACCACCACAAACCCGAACCGGCCGGGTGCCCCATCCTCGACGCACGGCCTCATCGTGCGGCAGGCCGTGAGCGTGGGGCATCGAGCGCAAGCGAGACCGCCTTCTTCGAATCCAGCAACGAACCCATCCCACCGCCCATCCCCGAAGACGAGCTCGCCGCCATCGCCACCGAGTCCTCGCAGTCCGAGCGCCGCGCCGACGACGCCGAGCGCGAGCTCATCGAGTGGAAGAAGGTCCGCTTCATGCAGGACCGCGTCGGCGAGGACTTCCAGCGCCATCGTCCTCTCCTGCACCAAGTACGGCTTCTTCGTCGAACTCGACGACCTCTTCATCGAAGGCCTCGTCCCGCTCGGCCTCGCTGGTCTCGCTCAACGACGGCGACTTCTACAGCTTCCGCGACACCGACCGCGCCATCGTCGGCAACCGCTACGGCCGCGTCTTCAAGCTGGGCCAGCGCGTCCACGTCCTGCTCGACCGCATCGACCGCCAGCAGCGCCGCCTGCAGTTCGCCGTCCTCCCCTCCGAGGAAGATCTGCCCGCCGTCCACCCCCAAGACCCCGAAGCCGCGCAAGAAAAAGTCGAAGTCCGCCGCCAGTCCCGAGGCCCGCGCTCGCCCACCCCAGCCCCAACCGCTCCGGCAAGAAGGGCAAGACCAAATCCAAGACCCGCCTCCGCGACCAGAAGACCAAGGGCAAGAAGGACCCCGCCAAGAAGGCCGCCGCCAAAGAAGGCCAAAGAAGCCAAGCGCAAGTAGACAGCGTTGCAACTCTTCGTACGCAAAACTGATCGGAATGGAGGAGCATGATGGAGCACAACCTGCAGGACACAATCGCGATCCTCGCGCGCACCCCCACGGTTCTCAATGCGCTTCTGCGCGATCTGCCCGAGGCTTGGACCGCCGCGAACGAAGGCGCAAACACCTGGAGCTCCTTCCAGATCGTCGGCCATCTGCTGCACTGCGAACGGGTCGATTTCATGGAGCGTGTGAGGATCGTGCTGCACTCCGGCGAAAGCCGGACCTTTGACCCGTTGGATCGCTGGGGATTCGTACGCGAGGTCGAAGGGAGGTCGCTGGGCGAGCTGCTGGATGAATTTGCTCGCCTGCGAGCCGAAAATCTGGTCGCCCTGCGTGCGCTCAATCTTCAGCCAGTTGGACTTGGAGCGCCGTGGACGCCATCCCGCCCTCGGTGCCGTCACCCTGTCGCAACTGTTGGCCACATGGGCGACGCATGACCTCAACCACCTCCACCAGATCTCACGCGTATTGGCCCATCAATACCGCCATGCCGTGGGGCCATGGAGCGGGTATCTTGGGGTGCTGCAGTGCAACGGCCACAGCGCATAAATCTTCTCGCCCGCTCCAAGGGCCACATCCGACCCCGCGCCCGCTTTACAATGGACTCCTGAGGAGATTTCTACCCACATGGCACACATGGTTTTCTGCACCAAGTACAAGGCCGAGATGGAAGGGCTGGACGAACCGCCGTTCGACTCCGACTTTGGCAACAAGGTCTACAAAAACGTCAGCAAAAAGGCCTGGGGCGAGTGGGTCGAGCGCCAGAAGATGCTGCTCAACGAGTACCGCCTGCAGCCCTGGACCCGCGAGGCCCAGGAGTTCCTGGTCGAGCAGATGAACGAGTTCTTCTTCGGCGACGGCGGCTGCCCTGCCCAAGGAGTACGTCGCTCCGACGCACTAATTCCGCAGCTTCCACACGGGGCGAGCGCAATCCGCTCGCCTCGTGTACACTGGGAACTGCAAGTACCCCTGCCGTCTGCGCCCGGATCATCGGCCGCGCTAGACGCGCGCAACACAAGTCGGGACGTGGCTCAGCCTGGTAGAGCGCACCCTTGGGGTGGGTGAGGTCGCTAGTTCGAATCTAGTCGTCCCGACCATTTACTTTCAAACAACTTAGGCTTCCCAGTTAGGGCAACTGGGAACAAGTTCAGGAACAGGAAGGAACATATCTGTTCCCGGCCTAAGCCGTTGCCGCATTGGTCGTCGTTGCGCTCTGGTTGGAGCTGCCAACGAATAACGCGGCGATGGTGTCTTGCGCTTGGCGTTTGTCCGCTGTGACCGCCTTCGCATAGATGCCCTATGGTGATTCCCGGCGAAGCGTGTCGCAGTAGTTCCTGCGTTGTCTTCACCGACGCCCCAGAAGATTGCAGCAGGGTTGCCAGAGTCCGCCGGAAAACTGTGCCAGCCGATCCTCTTGGTGATTTCCGCCCTCTCTGCTGCGGGAAGTCCCTCAACATCCATGCGGACCTGCAGCGGCGGATAGCCGCTCTGATAGTCGTACCGATTCCTTAGTGATGAAGGGATCCCAACATTACCGTAGACGTGTGATGTTGCAAAGAGAACTCCCAGCGCAGACCGCATGAAAGCTATCTGGCAACGCGACAACGTGCGGCATGAGGAAAGGCTCTTCTGAGGAGAAGAGCCTTTCCTGCCGTTTCGGCCGGTGTTTGCGTGAAGCGTGTTAGTTGATCGTGATCGTCAGCGCACTGGACGCGGAGGCACCCGGATTGACTGCGGTGAGAGACGCCGATCCCGCGTTCACTAGATCGCTCGCCGGGATCGCCAGCGTGACTTGCGTCGCATTGACGATCGTCGTGGTGCGATAGCTTCCGTTCCACAGCACCGCAGCCCCAGGCAAGAAGTTCGAACCGGACAGCGTCAGCGTGGTATTGCCGCTGCCGTGCGCGATCGTAGTCGCCGAGCTAGAGGTCAGGGTAGCTGCGGTATTCGTCTGCAGAAGCTGAGGGGTGACGAACGGTCCGCGCAGGAGCATGAGCACGGGCGGAGTCGTCGAGCCGGATCCCGCGTTCGCCAGCACCGCCAGCCCATCCTGGCCCCAGCGCAGGATGGTCCAATTCGACCGACGTGGATGCGGATTCGGGCATGTCGAACAGCGTCTCCGGCAGATAGCGTGTCAGGTCGTACCGCACCAGACCATAAGCCGAGGTTCCCGCGTGATTCTCCAGCATCAGGAACTCCTTCTGGATGGAGGGATCTGCGGCATTTGCCACTGCAGAACCGGCGATGCCGGAGTTGTAGAAGTCAAGCAAGGGGAGTGTGGCAATCTGCGAGGGCGGTGTCGTCGACGGATTCGCAATGCCTCCACCGGCCCCATAGACGAAGCCGTTGGCCAATTGGATTCCCCCGTCATAGCCGCCCATGCCATCCAGGGTCGTGCCATCGGTCAGGGTGAGGCCGCTCGCATTCACACTGTAGCGATAAAACTCAGCCCCCGATGTCTGACTGTCATATGCATACACATGGGACGCATCCGCAAATACCGGGTTTACGCCAGAGTAGATACCGGAAAGGTTAGAGCGGAAGCTACCCGTAGCACCACTACCGGAACCGGTTATGTCGAATATGCCAAAGTTACCCCAGGTACCGTTCATGTTGATGGCCAGGGTGGTGTCGGTACCCGGCATCGCTGCCAGCGAGGTGGCGGCTACGCTGCTCGCCGATCCGTATTGGGTAAGGGAAAGCGGGATGGTGGCTGTCAGACTCTGGCCCATCAGGTTGAATTGCGCGATGCTGTTCGCGCCGCTGAGGCCAATGTAGAGATAGTTTCCGTCTGAGGTCTCGGTCATCACCGTGGGTTGGCTGCCCACAAATACGGGCGTGCTAGCCGAAGCGGTTACAGGATTGATGGAGACCACGGAGTTGCCGGTGAGGTTGGTTGCGGTGCTGGGAACCGTGGCATAGAGCGATTGGGAGAATGGATCAAACAGGATGTTGTTGGCGGGCACATTGACCAGAGCGTAGATGGTCAGGGGCACGATCTGCGAGATGCCGCCGCCCGGGGATGAGTTCGATACGGTGATCGCCGCCCAGCCATAATTTGCAATCTCGGTGGAGGTTACGCTGGCGGTCAGTTGGGTTGCGCTGACATAGGTCGTCGTGAGCGCTGTGGAGCCCAGCTCGACGGTCGAGTTCGCATTGAACCCGGTCCCCGTTACCGTCAAGGTGAAGCCAGCCGATCCGGCCTGGACCAGATTCGGAGAGATAGCGGAGAGCGTGGGCAGCGCACCGTACAGGCCGCCCGTGACCGTGGTGCTGGTGGTGGACTGATTGTTGGTGGAGGTTGGATCGTAGCTGGTGGATGAAACCGAAGTCAGCCCGGCGAGGGGCCTGCATTCGTGGGCGTCGCGTTCACTGTCACCGTGGCGCTTGCCCCGTTAGCCAGGCTTCCCAGATCGCAGGTGAAGGTTGCTCCCGTGCCGCAGGATCCCTGGCTCGGGGTCAGGCTGTTGATGATCAGCGAGGAATCCAGATTCATCGCGAGCGTTGCTCCATTTGCGGGGTTCGGACCCTGATTGCTGACGGTCGCGACCCAGGAGATTGAGGTGCCGGTGGTGGCTGTGGACGGCGCGTTCAACGAGACCGAAAGATCGGCGGGAGAGGAGGAGAGATCCTTCACCACCGGCGATTGGAAGATGAAGATCTGGTTTTGGGTGGTAAAGGCCGAGGGGGCCGCACTGAGGGCAATGCCATCCTGTCCCCAGCGCACGATCTTCTGAAACGCCGTCGAGTAACCCGAAGTCCCGACGCCGTTCACCGGAATGCTGCCCGCAGAGGTAAAGGTGCTTTCATTGAACGCAAGCACCTGCCCGTTGTTTGAGAAGGATGTTTCTCCGACGAACGCCGTTCCCAGCGTCGAATCGGATACGACAGGTCCACTTGCCGCCACACTTGCGCTGCTGTAAAGCGTTCCCGCCAGGGCTCCGGTCGAGGCGTTTAGCACCGCGCCGGTGGAGAGGTAGAACTGGCCGTTGTCGTACTGGATGGATTGCACGCGTTTCCGAGAGGGTAGCGAGCTTGGTGGCAGCGATGATGCCAGTCGCACCCACCGTCAATTGCTCGATGGAGGAGCCCGCCATGTAGAGAGTCGACGCTGACGAACCGAAGCTAAGCGGACCTTCGCCGACACCCGACGAGCTCTGGGCGCGGGCCACTCCCGAATCGAAGATGGTGACGCCGGGTGCACGGAGAAACCGCCTGCGATGGCGACCGCCACCGAATTCGGCGCCCCGGAACCGCTGCGAGATACGTTGGAGGGTGGGTTGTATACGCCCGGGCCGCTCTCCCAGAGAAAACTGGTTCACGACTGTGCCCTGGGTCAGATTGACCTGGGCAACTGCGCCCGCGCCGTCCAGACCGACAAAGAGCTGGGTGCCGTCGGTTGAAAGGGCGAGCTTGTTGGGATTACTGCCCACCCAGATCTGCCGCATGATATTGCCGGTGGTCGGGTCGATACCCACGACCGAATTGCCCGCTGTCGCTGCTGTACCTGGCACTGACGCGTACAGAAGTCCGTCCGTGGCGTTGTAGACGATGTCGTTATTGGTGATCGCGAGGTAGGCGGTGTAGGTCAGTGGTGCGGTGGTTCCTCCGCCCGGAGCCGGGGTAGTCACGGTGAAGTTCACATTGCCGGGAGTGGCCACGCTCGACGCTGGCAGAGTAAGCGTGATCTCCGTAGGGCTCACGTATGTAGAGGAGACCTGTGTGCCGTTCACCGCGACGGTTGAAGCTGACGAGAACCCGGTTCCGTTGAGAGTCACCGGGGTTGCGGTATTGATTGGTCCGCGCTCGGATAGAGCGAGGTGAGCGTCGGTGCAGGCGGATTGGAGATCGTGACCGTCAAGGCGTTCGAGGTCGGGGGCGTTGCGGTAGGCGTGGCGGCGGTAACGGTCGCGGTCCCCGGAGACGCAAAAAGTGTGCTGGGGACAACCGCGCTTAGGTAGCCGACACCATTCAAGCTGCTGCTGTACGTGGTGGCGAGCGGCGTGCCGTTCCACTGGATGACCGAGTCGGCGCTCAGGTTTCCTCCCAAGACGCCGATAGTGTTCGATTGCGAGCCTGTATAGAACGTGGTGGGTGAGACCTGGGTGATGACCGGGGTCGGCGTCGGGGTCGTGACCGTCAGCGTTGCCGGGGTGGAGATGCCGCCGCCCGGCGCAGGGTTGGTCACGGTGACCGCCAGCTTCCCGCGGTGGCCTGGTCGGCGACGGTCAGCTGGAAGCTCACTTGAGTACTGCTTACGTAGGTGGTGGCGCGGTTGGCGCCTCCCACCTGCACAGTGGTCGAGGGCAGGAAGTTCCCGCCGCTCACGATGACCGTGGTGGCGGACGTGGTGCCTGCGATCACCGTGGCCGGTGCCAGCGTGGTGATACCCGGGACCGGGTTATTGACAGCGATCGCAGCGGCAGAGGAGGTCCCGCCGCCCGGGCTCGGATTGACCGCGGTGAGTGCAAGGCTTCCGGCGGAAGCCACATCACTGGTGGTCAGGGAGAAGGTGAGTTGCGTGGAGCTGACAAACGTGGTGGTGCGAGGCGAGCCAGCCACCTGTAGAACTGTGGTGGGCACAAATCCCGTACCTGTGACCGTGACCGCCGTGCCCGCAGCTCCGGCACTGAAGGCCGCCGGCGAAACCTGGGTGATGGTGGGAGCCGGGTTGTCGACCTCGAGGCTGATCGTTGAGGCGGGCGCACTCGTTGTCGTTCCGGTATTGAGTACCTGGACGGAGAGCAGACTGCCCTGGGTCAACTGCGCGGCGGCAACGTTGGCCGTGAGCTGGGTGCTACTGACAAACGTGGTCGGTTCGGAGACGGTGCCTACTTGGACGACCGAGGTACTTTGGAAGCCGGTTCCGTTTACGGTCAGCACCATGCTGGTGGCTCCAGCTGCGATGGTTGTGGGAGCAATGGAGGTGACCGTGGTGGGCGTTGTCGACGTGCCGGACGTTCCCGTGGTGGTGCCCGAACCCGGTGGCTCTGGCATGGCGTGGATTCGTCCTCCATAAGCGGTTGGCCTCCAGAAACTTCTGAGCCGTGTGTCAAAAGCTGATCGCGCGGCTGCCATGCTTGTTCAATCGAGCTTCCGGTAACAATCGCAGATAGTACACGGGCAACTGCCAGCCCCAGGAGCGGCTTGTCTTCGCTCTGCCCCCACTCCGATCCTCGATATCGGGCAGATCAGAGAGCTACTTGCTACTCATCGCCGTCACAGAATGAGCCGACGCTACAGCTCCTACCGGGATGCAGCTGTCGTTGGGCCGCCTGCTCAGAGTCCAGACAGGCAACGGTGCCTGCAACTCTAAGCTGGTCAGGATGCGGTTCCGCACCGGTTCCGCTCTCAGCCACGACGATGACGGACTAACGGTGATTTTGGCAGCCCGGATAGCCCTCACTGGTTGCCGTTCGTGCCGCGTTGCAGTCGCGTACGCCAGCGAGGGTCCAAACGTGGGTCCATTACGGGTCCATCTGATGGCCTCTACTCTGCGGTTTAGCCCTTCCGCTCCGGGTAGGGCAACGTGAGATGAAAGACCGCGCCACGCGGACGGTTTGCTTCCGCCCATAAACGGCCGCCGTGCTCTTCAATGATCGAGTGACTGATCCGCAGCCCCATCCCGATGCCGTGCGGTTTGGTGGTGAAGAAGGCCTCGAAGATCTGCGCCTCCTGATGCGGCGGGAGTCCCACACCCGTATCCAGGACAGAAAGCAGGAGATGGCAATTTTCCGTCTTTTGTGACTGGATAAGAAGTTCCCGCTTGCCTTCGACCTCCTTCAACGCTTCCATGCTATTCACGATGAGGTTCATCATGACCTGCTGCAGTTGCACACGATCTCCAAGAATCGGGGGGAGCGTGTCATCGAGCTGCGTTCGGACAGAGATGGAGTATTGTTTCGCCTGCGCCTGCAGCAGGAACAACATCTCGCGCACCACGTCGTTGATGTTCACGGAGACGCGTTCCGGTCCAACTCGCTTGAACAGGGAATGGATCTTGCTGATGATCGCTCCGGCCCGTCTTCCGTCACTCACGCTGCGCAAGGCGGCTTCGCGCGCCCGATCCAGATTCGGCGGCTCCCGCGTGATCCATTGGACGCAGGCGGCGGCGTTGGTGACCGCAGCGGTAAAAGGCTGATTGAGTTCATGCGCAAGGGAGGCCGTCAGCTCCCCCATGGTATTGATCCGGTTGATGTGTGCGAGCTCCATCTGCGCCTCGCGCAGCGCCTCTTCGGTCTTTTTCTGCTCCGTCGTATCCTCCGAGGCGATCAGGACAATTGGCCCCTCGCTCCGCAGAACCGCCTTTGCGGTCTCACGCACCCGGATCACCGTGCCATCCTTACAGACCTTGCGCCCCTCCCACGTTCTGCTTTGGCCGATCTGGGCAAGACATTCCGCGACATTCCTGAGAGCAGCCTCTCCATCGGACTCGCAGACGACGCGGAGCAGCGATTGGCCGATCAGCTCGGTCACCGTATAGCCGAGATGTTCCGCACCGAGAGGATTGATCGCCAGAATCGTACCGACGGCATTCACCATGAAGTACATCGTCGGGTTGTTTTCAAAGACATCCCGCCACTGCTCTTCACTCTTCCGGAGCGCCTCCTCCGCCTGTTTCGCCGGTGTGATGTCGATGACGGCTCCGACGAACTCGAGATCCCCGGAGGACTCGGCCAAACCGCGAGCCACCACATGGAGGTACTTGACCGTACCGTCCGGCATCAGAAGTCGGTGTTCGGTGTCGAAGTTTTCCCCCGCGACGGAGGCACGAGCGAGGATCTGCTCCACATGGGCTCTGTCCTCGGGATAGGTTCGCTCGCGCACCAAAGCCAGGGAGGAGGGCGTCGAACTGTCGTATCCGAAGATCTGGTAGGTCTGCTCGGACCAGTGGAGCTCCCCTGTGGCGACCTTCCAGCCAAAGCTGCCGGTGCGACTCAAGCGCTGTGCCTCCGCCAGATAGGCCTCTTTGCGGCGAAGCTGCGACTCGACACGCTTGCGATCCTCGATCTCGATGCCGGTGCCGTACCACTTGACGATGGTGCCTGCTTCATTGCGCAACGGCACATTGCGCGCCAGAAACCATCGGAAGCTTCCGTCGGCCCGCCGCAAGCGAAGTTCGGCCTCCATGGGCTTGCCCGACGCGAGGGCAACGCTCCAGATGTCGATCATGCGTTGCTGATCCTCCGGGTGCACCACCATCTCCCACTGCCAGCCTTGCAGATCTTTGACCGTATACCCGGTGAACTCGAGCAACCGCTCATTGATGAAGTCCACCGTCCCTTCGGCCGTTGTGCTCCAGGCGTGCGCGGGGATGGTATTGATGACGCGGCGCAGCTGTTCTTCCCGATCGCGCAGACTTGCATACAAGTTTCGTAATTGCAGTGCGGTGTTGTTGAACACCTTCCCCAGGAAGGCAAGTTCATCGTCGCCTCGGATGTCGACCTGGTGTTGAAACTCTCCGCGAGCCAGGCTCCTCGAGCCCTCCACCAGTCGCGCCAGCGGCTGCGTGATGCTGCGCGCGGCGGCCAGCCCCATAACGGAAGCCAGCATCAGCGTCAGCGAGATGGTGATGGGAACGATCAGAAAGACGCGTTGCTGCGCCTGTCGCACGTTCTGTACGGTCTGCAGCTGTTCCACGCCAACCTCGTGATCCACCCGCTCAATCAGCGCCGAGGTAAGGGCCTCCAGGGGATGAATCTGGTTGGCGAGCCGCAGGTGGACCGCGCGCCAATCGCCGGCGCTGGCCAGGTCGGTGATGGTCTCCGGTTGCGATTGCAGCGCGGAGCGAAGGACCTCCAGGGTGGGCAGGATGGTCGGGTCCTGCTGCAGATCCGCCGGAAGAGCGCTGAGAGCGCTCCTGGCGCGTTGCGCCGCGGCGAGGACCTCGGCGTGCAGCGGGCCAGCCTCGGCCACCAGTTGCCCGGTGTCCTCGGAGTCGGAGATCTGCTCCAGACGATCATGGAAGGCGAGCAGGCTGATGTGGACGCGAAGGATGGCAAGCGGCTCCTGCTCCAGCCCATTCAGGCGTTCCGTTTGCAGACGCGCCGTATGAAACTGCCAAAGCAGGACGATGTCGCTGCCGAACATCAGCAGGATGATCGATACAAAGCAGACTGCCAGACGTGGACCAATATTGAGTCGCACCCTTCCTCCTGCCCATAAAACGATGGCGCCCGGCCCGTTGCAGCCACACCACGCACCTCACGGTGGTCCATTGTAGGCGGTGGATGCGACCCACAGCACGACCGCGTGACAACTGCGACGTGAAGCTGAACCCGTTCCGATGGCACTACGATAGCGCTTGTCGATTCCCTGCTGGTTCGGCCCGAATCTCCCTACTTTCGCGTCCCTGCAAAGCCCGTAATTTGAACGAGTTCCCCCTCCAGCGTGGCGGCTGCCTGCGGCGCTGGAGACGCGCCTGCCAAAACGCTGTGCACCTCCCTGGCATAGACCTCGCTCACCTCTCGATAGCGGACCCCGGTAATCTGCGACGGGCGCGCTATGCTCTCGGCTCCGAGCATGTCGCCGGAGAGCACAAGGCGGGGATAGACCTTCGCAAGAGACCTGGGAAGTTCGTGGAGCTCGGTCGAGTCCAGCTCCTGCGCATCCACGCCCGACGCCGCCATGCGCGCGGCCCGGCGGGTGAGAAACGCGATCAGCTGCAGCGCCTCCTGAGGATGCGCGGAGCCTTTGGAGACCCCCAGGCCGAAGCCTCCCAGCGTAGAGAAGCGCCCATACTCCCCGCCTGGCACGCTGGTGACCCCTGCCTGGGCCCGGAAAGGGACATCGGGCGGATGATCCAGAAGATAGTCGGACCATCCCCGCGCAAATGCGGCGTCGCCAGAGACCCAAAAGGCATTGTCGGAGTCCCATTCCTGATACGCGAGCACGCTGGGCGGGGAGATGAACCCCACCCAATGCGCGGCACGCTCCCAGGCGTGGATGGCATTGCGATTGTTCACGCTCACCGTTTTATCGGCCTCGATGATGCGCCCTCCGCCCTGACTGACCTGCCATTCGAGCGCATTGCAGGTCAACGCCTCGGCGGCGCCACCGGGCCAGACGAAGCCCCAGAAGTCCTTCGCCCCGCGGGCGCGCTCCCCGGTCTGGATGCGCAAGGCCATCGCCTCCAGCTCATCCCATGTCCGAGGCGGCCTGCGATAGCCGTACCGGCGCAACAGATCCGCACGGTAGAAGAGAACCCCGAAGTTGGGATGATACGGCAAGGCGACGAGCCTGCCCTGCACCATGTAACTCGCCAGCACCTCGGGTCCTCCGCCGCCATCTCCGACGCAAAGGTGGAGTGCAGGTCGAGGAGGTAGTCGCTCAGCGACGCGGACCAGATGGCATCGACGCCATACACGTCGGGTCCGGCAGCTCCCTTCTGCAGCAGCTCCCGAGCCAGGGCGAGCTTGTCCCAATTCCGCTCCGGTCCGGGAAGGTGGTTGACCTGAATCCCGGTCTCCTGCGTGAACGCCTGCAAGGCAGTATCGATGACGACGCGCCGCTGCCCCAGATCGTGCAGTCCTTCGGAGTCGAAGAAGGTAAGGGTGACCGGTTGCGGACGGAGCGGCGACAACCGGTCAGAGACAGAACCGAGCACAGGACCAGAGCAGCCACGCAGCTGCATCGCACCGAAGCGCAGCGCCACCATCGCATTCGACCGTGTGTGCGATCTGCCTGCTCTCGAATCGTCACCGTCATCGCCTTTCCGCCTTAGGCTTGCGCATCGAACGCCGCGCACTCCAGGCCGACCAGCATCGGTTATCTCCGACCCAGACCATCGGTTATTTCGGGGAGGAAAAGAGTCCCTTTTTGACGCCGTTGCGGTCCACAAACCTCCACGAACCAACGCCAGTAGGGATTATCCCACCGAAGTGGAGTTTAGAGCGGATTACCTGCAAATCCCCACCAATGTCGGCTTCCAGCTCACACGAGGCGGGAAATTGACACCGTTCCATACTCTATGGAAATATCGTGGACGCGCCCGCTTCTCTGCTTTGGAACAAGGCACGACGGGTGGCGCGAAGTGTCAGCTCCTTCGCCACGAAGACCCCATACGAGACAAGACAAGCAGCGCGGAATCCGCTGCAAAAGCCGCCTTGGTTGGTCGACGCCCCCATCGGCGCTCAAGCCGCTCCCGTCGCTTCCCAAAGAGGCACGCGGCTGTGATCGCACCCGTCCGATCACGACACGGCCCGGCATGGCGCACGACGCCATCCTGCAGCTGGCGCATTGCGGCCAGATTCCTTCAGCAACAAGGGAGATCACATGGAACTTCCGTCGAGAATCGCAGTATTGGCCCTACTCCTGTTCGTCTCCGTAGCGCCTGTTTCCGTCGCACAAGGCCCACAAAGCGGCGGCACCAACTCTTCGCAGCCCCTCCAGGCGAAGGGCCAACTCGCAGGCGCAAGCGACGGGGATAAGAACGGGGGTAATTTCATCGTTGTGGAGCAGGCCTTGGGAAGCTTGACCGGAAAGCTGCTCCCAGCGACCTCTGCGCAGACGACCACCGCAGCCACCGGTGCGCTCAGCCCCGATATCGCCTGTGGCGAATCCCTGCCCGCGTTACTCCGCTGGCAGCGTCGTCCACAACCCACCGGCGCTCTTCAGCTCCAACGGCGTCCTGCAGGTGTACTTTTCCTACCAGCAGCGCACCGACAGCGACGGCCGCCAACTCTTTTGCTTCATGACGCCGGACGGCTTGCAGAATCCGACCCTGCACCTCAAGCCCGGCGATCACCTCATCCTCACCGTCACCAACAATGCTCCTGAATCCAACGATTGCGACTCCCGGCTCGCCGATCATGCCGATGGGGAGCTTGAATCCGCCCAACTGTGGGGACGCGCAGCCGACCGCCTCCTCCATCAACATTCACTATCACGGAACCAATACCTCCCCGGCCTGCCACCAGGACAACATCCTCAGGACCGTGGTCAACCCCGGCGAGACCTTCCAGTACAACGTTGCCTTCCCTGCGAACGAGCCCTCCGGACTGTACTGGTACCACCCCCATATCCATATGCTCGCCCAACCCCAGACGCAGGCCGGAGCCACCGGCGCCATCGTGGTCGAAGGGGTCGAGAACCAGCAACCGGCGGTGAGCGGTCTGCGCCAGCGCATCCTGGTCGTGCGCGATCAGGCTCCGGGAAACTTCACCACGGCGACCGGCAACGTCCCCAACTTCGACCTGAGTTTGAACTTCGTTCAGATCAGCTCCCCGACCGATCCGAATGCCACCAACTTCGTCCCGGCGATCCTCCAGATGCGCCCCGGCGAAAAGGAGTTCTGGCGCGTGGTCAACGCCTCCGCGGATGGCGTCCTCGACCTGCAGTATGTCTTCGACGGCGCTCCCCAGCCGATGCAAGTGGTCGCCGTGGACGGCGTTCCGTTGAATTCGCAGGATGGTTCCGGGTCCGGCTCCTTGGCCTCGGTGACGCACTTCAGCCTGCCGCCCGCCTCCCGTGTGGAGTTCATCGTCTCCCCGCCATCACCGCAGGTGCAACTGGCGCAACTGCTTACCTTGCGGGTCTACGGCGGCCCGTATTTCTATAACCTCCCGCAGCGCCCGCTTGCGACGGTCCAGCTGACCAACGGCAAGAGCGGGGACCAGGCCAAGGATAGTACGGAGAGTAAGGATAGTAAGACCGGAAGCTTTACCGCAAAGAGCACAACCCAGCAGCGCTTTGCCGGACTCGGCACCGCGCCGGTAGCGATGACCCGCAGCTTGTACTTCGACGAGGTTCCGCTCAAGGAGTACTACATGGTCGTGGAAGGCCAGCCGGAGACGCTCTTCGATCCCAACGCACCGCCCGCCATCGTGGCCACCCAGGGAACCGTGGAGGAGTGGACCGTGCAAAACCGTAGCCCGGAGGATCACGCGTTCCACATCCATCAAATTCACTTTCTGGTGGAATCGCAGGACAACTTCGAGGTGAACGGTTCGCAGCAGGCGCCCGTCGTCACCGGCCAGTATCTGGATACGGTCCAGGTTCCGTTCTGGGACGGGAACCCCAACCATCCTTACCCCAGCGTGAAGCTCCGCCTTGACTTCCGCGGGCCGGATATCGGCGATTTCGTCTTTCATTGCCACGTCCTCAGCCACGAGGACGCGGGCATGATGGCGATCGTGCGCGTCCAACCCAACTCCTCCGGCACAGGAGACAGCAAAGGAGAGAACAAAGGAGACAAGAATCAGCGTTAGCGATCGTCCATCACAAGGACACGCTAAAGCTTATGGCCGAGCAGCCCCGCAGCGAGAACCGCCAGGACAATCGCAGCCACGGTGACATACAGCCAATCCCGCTCGATCACATAGCCGATCCCCACGCAGAGGACACGAATCACCGGGGTTGTGATCAGCAGCAGGACTCCGAGTTGGATGATCGCCAGTGCATGGCCGTGGAATGCACCCGTCAGGATCAGCGGAACGGAGCGCAGAGAAGCTGGTTCGCCCAGGAATGGATAAAACGCAGCAGGCGCATTCCCGTGGCGCGACAACCACAGGACACCGCCAGCCAGAATGACGATACCGGCCACTCCCGTGATCCACCGCAGCGTAGCCGTCATTCTGCGCTGCATCCGCGATTCACAGGCAGCGCTCGGGTGGAGGAGGTTCATGATAACTTCCCCGTCAATCCGTTGAAGATCATCTCCGCTCCCAGCAGAGCAATCACACCGGCAAAGACGAGGCGCATCTCCTTGACCTTTACCTTGTGCAAGGCACGCGCTCCGAGCAACGATCCGAGCAGCACCCCGATCGTCACCGGCATGGCAATCGCAGGATTGATGTACCCCCGGCTCAGATAAACGCCAGCGCTGGCCACCGCAGTCACGCCGATCATGAAATTACTGGTTGCCGTCGATACCTTGAACGGGAGCTGCATGGCCTCATCCATCGCCAGCACCTTGACCGCGCCGGAGCCGATTCCAAGCAGCCCGGAGAGCGTTCCTGCCCCAAACATCAGACCGAAGCCCAGCGGCACACGGCGCGCGGAGTACGGGACCAGCTTGCCTTCGTGGGGATAGTGCCCAGTCAGACGGAGCTTGGTGGCAAGCGCATCCGGAGTCCTGATTCGCCGCGAGCCGTTTCTTCGGCCGCACGGAGGAGCTAGCCGAGTAGAGCAGCACACAGCCAAACACAATTGCGATCCATTTGGTTGGCGTGCTCGTGGAGAGCATGGCCCCGCAAATTGCACCCAAAGTAGTTGCAATCTCGAGGAAGAGCCCAATCCGCGTGTTGGAGAATCCTTCGCGCCGATGCGCGGCCTGCGCTCCGGAGGAGGTCCCAATCACCGAGATCAGAGAGGCTCCAATGGCGTAATGCACGTCGACGTGCAGGCCGAGGACCAGCATGGGCACAATGACCACGCCGCCCCCCAATCCTGCGAGCGAACCGAGAAACCCGGCAGCCAGGGATCCGCCCCACGCCAGCGCGGCAAACTCGAGCTGCGTCATTCCCACCCTCCGCTCGAGCCTGCCCGTGGTGATGCCTCATGGCTTCACCACGGGCAGGCTCTGCCTGTTCCACGCGCTCATGCCTCCGTTGACGTTCGTAAGCTGCGCGCGACCGTGGTGCGCCAGTACGCTGGCCGCGATGCTGGACCGGTAGCCGCTGCCGCAGACGACATACAGCGGCTTGCCTGCGGGCACCTCCGCAAGATGCCTGGGCAGGTCTCCGCCGGAGACGTGGATGGCTCCTTCGATATGAGCCGCTCTTCCACTCCCCCGGACTGCGGACATCGAGCACCGTGATGGCCTTGGAATCGGCCAGGACCGTCTGCAGCTCTCGGACCGATACCTGCGGCAGCTGCGCCTGCTCCCGGCCGGACTCCAGCCAGGCGGCAATGCCGCCGCGCAGCGACCCGATCGCTGCGTCCAGCCCGACGCGGATGAGGGAACGCCGCGCCGCTTCAAGGTCGGTCTCCGCATCGCCGACCAACAGGATGGGTTGGTCATAGGGCAACACCCACGCCGCCCACATCGACAGGTTCTGCCCCGCGCCGATGTTGATGGAACCAGGAATATGCGCGCCGCCGAAGGCTTCGGGCCGGCGCAGATCGAGCACAACGGCGTTCGCATCCTTCCGCTTGTTTGCAAACTCCTGCACCGCGAGCTGCTCCCCACCGGGAAGCTGCGAGAAGGCCGGGGCACCCGCCGCGTTCAGAGTCTTCATCCTGCGGTAGTAGTCGGGAAATTCGGGAATGCTGCCGAGCACAGTCTCGAGGAACATCTGTTCCGTCTGCGGTTTCAGAAACGGGTTGCTGGCACGCTCGTAGCCAAGCGTCGACTGGTCTTGTTGCGCCATACCGGCGCCGCACAGCGAGCCCGCTCCGTGTCCCGGAAAGATCATGGTGCCATCCGGCAACGCCGCCAGGCTCTGCACACTCCGGTACAGCTTCTTCGCCAGCTCCAGCTTTTCCGCCTCCCCCAGCAGATCGGGACGGCCCACCGAACCGATGAACAGGAAGTCTCCGCTGAACAGAGCCAGAGGGTGCTCGCTGCGCTCGGGTTCCGTGAGCAGGAAGCTGATGTGCTCGGGGGTGTGCCCCGGCGTGTGCAGCGTGCGGAGCTTGATCTTGCCCAGCTTCAGTTCGTCCCCATCCTGCAGTTTTCTGTGGGCGAAGGCATAGCTGTAGGTCTCTCCTTCGTCGTACGCACTCAGGCACAGCTCTGCGCCGGTGGCCTCTGCCAGGGCCAGCGCACCGGAGGCGAAGTCCGCATGAATATGCGTCTCGAGAACATAGGCGATGCGCAGCCCGTTCCGCTCCGCATACTCGAGGTAGGTATCGATATCCCGCTTGGGATCGATGACCGCGACCGCACCGCCACAACCAATGATGTAGGAATACTGGGAAAGTCCAGGGACATCGAATTGTTCAAAAACCACGGCTGCTCACTTTCGGGCAAAGCGTTCTGTCGCTCTGCGCATTGAATCGCTTGCGGTGCACACTGTCAATCGTTCGACCGCTGCACCGGCTCTAATCTTCTCTCTCTATTTTCCTTCTTTCTCTATTTTCACGGATAAGACCGCTCCTTGTGGAGCCTCGATGAGTTGTTTTGATCGATACTCGAAGGCGCTTTGCAAGTGTTACAGTGCGGGCGTATAGTTCAACGCCAGGTAACGGTGATCTCACTCCCAAGTTGAGCGTAGCCGTACGATTTATACTGCAACACGCAGCATGGGCTCTGGCACGATCTCTCACAATCGCCTCCTGGAGCCTTGCGTCGCGTGTAAGGAGCTAGCCATGCGAATACTCGACCCGGTTGCTCTCGTCCTGCGCAAGAAGGGATCTGAGATCTGGTCCGTCCCCTCCGATGCGACGGTTTATTCCGCCATGCAGATGATGGCCGACAAGGATGTGGGCGCACTCCTGGTCATTGATCAGGGCCGACTCGTGGGCCTGATCTCCGAGAGAGACTACGCACGCAAGGTCATTCTTCTGGGCCGCGGTTCGAAGGAGACGCTCGTGCGCGAGATCATGGTGCCCTCGCCGATGAGCATCGACCCCGAGTGCTCCGTCGACGAGGCGATGCGGCTGATCACAACGAACCGCATTCGCCATCTCCCGGTGGTCTGCGCGGGAGAGATTCTCGGCATCATTTCGATCGGCGACCTGGTGAACTGGATCGCCTTCGCGCAGGACCAGACGATCGAACAGTTGGAGCACTATATCGAGGGAAAGTATCCCTGTTAGTCGCGGTGCTTTCGGATCATCCATCATCCAAGCGAGCGCGTGGCTGCGAGAATGAGCACTCCAAAGTGGTGCTGGGTAGACGCCCAGCATCACGATGAGAGCCGGTCAAAGTTGCGAGCGCCAAGGTTGCCGGGAGCGACAAAGGCAACGCAGGCGGCGCTTCCTCCTCGAGGTCTGCGCCTCCCGGCTGGGAGTACATCGCCACGAGGATGCGCAGATAGTAGAACAACCCGATGGTACTGCTGACGACAAGCGTGAAGAGCAGGATCCAGCGGGATTGTGAGGCGCCGGCCGCGATCACATAGAACTTACCGAGGAACCCCGCCGTGAGCGGAATGCCGGCAAGCGAGAGCAGCATTGCGGTGAATGCAGTGGCAAGCAGCGGCCGCTTCCAGAAGAGGCCACGGTAGGCGTCAATCGAAGCGGCTTCCTGATGCGGCCCGGATAAGACGGTCATAAGACCGAAGGCCCCGAGAATGGTCGCAGCATAGGCGGCAAGATAGTAGGTGGCGGCCGACACTCCGAGCCTTCCTCCGGCGAGCAGAGCAACCAGCAGATAGCCCATGTGCGCGATCGACGAGTAGGCAAGGATTCTCTTCACGTTCGTCTGCAACAGAGCGAGAAGATTTCCCATCAACATGGAAGCGATGGCAATCAGGGTAAGGACCAACCCCGGCACTCCCGCCACTCCCGCGTCGTGCACGTGGAACCAGCGCAGAAGAAAGGCAAACATTCCCGCCTTCGATACGGTGGCAATGAACGCCGTTACCGGCAGCGGAGCGCCTTCGTAGACATCCGGCGTCCAGAGTTGAAAGGGAACGACCGCCAGCTTGAAGCCGATCCCCGTGAGGACAAGCATCAGGCCCGTCAGAAGAGAGATGGAGGTCGCGAACCTGGAGGTCTTGGTCATCATCGCCGCGAATTGCGAGAGTTCCATCGATCCCGATTCCGCATAGATCAGCGCGAGACCGAAGAGCAGCGCCGCCGAAGAGGACGCCGCAAGGATGAGGTACTTGATGCCAGCTTCGATCGAAGAACTCTCGGTCCGCACGTAGGCAATCAAGCTATAGAGTGCGACGCTGAGCAACTCCAACCCAAGAAACAACGAGACAAAATGGCGACTGACCACGAGCACCATCGCTCCAGTCGTTGCCAGCAGCGCCAGAAGATAAAACTCCTCGGGGCGCTCCCGACGACGCTTTAGGTAATCGTAGCCAAACAGAAATGCGAAGCCTGCCGCAACGAGGAGAATCGCCATGTACAGACGCGCATAGGCATCAAGAAGCAACAGGCTGGTGATCTGCCGCGGCGCCGCGGATGCTGCCAGCCGAAGGCTCGCCAAGGCCGCCGCCACACCGATCAGCGAGAGGATGAGGACCGCTTTGTGATTGCGCCGGATGGCGATCGCGATCATCACAACGACCGCAGTCGTCGCGATAATAAGAAGCGGCAGCAACGCAACAAAGTCAGCGGCATTCATAGCTCATCTCCTGACGATCTCCTGCGGGAACGCAGTTTGCTGCACGGTAGCGATGCTGGAACGGACAAGGTTCAGCACGGGTTGCGGATAGAGGCCGATCCAGAATAGGCAAAGCATCATCGAACCCAGGATCGTCCACTCGCGCCCGCGCAGATCCGGCAGGCTCCAATGATGCAGGTTCGGTCCCTGGAATGCGCCCTGTGCGAACTTGAGTCCGTAGAGCGTGGCCGCAAGGAGACCCAGCGTGGCGACCACCGTAAGGCCGACGTGGGCGCGATACGCTCCCAGCAGGACGAGAAACTCTCCGACGAAATCGCCAAGTCCGGGAAGTCCGAGCGAGGCCATGGCAAACACGAGACTCGTTCCGCCCAAAGCAGGCATGGTCTCCCAGAGGCCGCCCATCTCCGCAATCTCGCGCGTGTGTAACCGTTCCTGGAGCAAACCGGCAATCACGAACAGCGCGCCGGTACTGATGCCGTGGCTGATCATTTGGATCACTGCGCCCTCCAGCGCGATTTGATTGCCGGCGAAGACTCCGAGCAGAACGAAGCCCATGTGGCTGACGCTGGTGTAGGCAACCAGCCGCTTGAGATCGGTTTGGCCAATCGCAAGCACCGCGCCGTAGAGAATGCCGATGACGCCGATGGTCATCATCAGCGGAGCCATCTCGCGCGTTGGCCCGGGAAAGAGCGGCAACACGAAGCGGATCAGCCCGTAGGCCCCCGTCTTCAACAGAAGCCCTGCCAGGATGACACTCCCTGCGGTGGGCGCCTCCGTGTGCGCATCCGGGAGCCAGGTGTGAAATGGGAATGCCGGCAGCTTCACCGCAAACGCGACAAAGAATCCAAGCATCAGCAGACGCGCTGTGTGGGGCGACAGCGGCGTATGGAGCAGAGCTTCATAGTCAAAGGTGAAGACGCCGGTCGCGCGCTGATGAAGAATGGCAAGGGAGATGATCGCGACCAACATCAACAGGCCGCTGAGTTGCGTGAACAGGAAGAACTTCGTTGCGGCATAGATCCGCCGCTCGTGTCCCCATAGGCCGATCAGGAAGTACATCGGAACCAGCATCAACTCCCAGAAAAGATAGAAGAGGAATAGGTCCACAGCCAGAAAGACACCGGTGATGCCCGCCAACACCCAAAGTAAGTTGAAGTGAAAGAAGCCGACCCGATGCCGTATCTCCGTCCAGGAGGAGAGAATGAGCCACGATGCCTAAGAAGTAAGTCAGAAGCAGCAGCGCCAGGCTAAGGCCATCGAGCGCGAGATGGAAGCGTATGCCAAACTGCGTGATCCAGTCGAAGTTACATTCTTCCCACCAGCGCCGCGTCACGAGCTGCGATCGCCCGGCATGGGAGATCCATACCCCGAGCGTCAGCAACAAATTCGCTGCGACGCTTGCGACGGCAATCCAACGCGCGGCCAGTTGCATGTCGGCGAGCGATCATCCAGGAGGCGACGCCACCGACGAGCAGAATCAGAATCAGGCTCAGCAGGATCATCACGCTACCTCATCGGGCAAAGAATGCGATCGCAAGAATCGCAACCGTTCCCATGACAAGTCCCATGGCATACCAGCGCACTTGGCCGGTTTGCGTCACGGCGCAAGGTCCGATAGCCCAGCACATTTGCCTGTCCCAGAGCCCGGACCGGAAGGTCCACCACATCGCTCTTGCTCACCCGCGTGAGCCATTGGAAGGGCTGAACGAACAGACGGCCGTACACCCAGATCGAAGCCCCCGCCTGCGAGAGCGAGCCTGGACAGAATGCCCTGCGCAGGAACCCGCGAACGCTGTGGTCCATAGAGAAGGTATGCCAGTGCCAAGCCGATCGCGAAGGCAGCACTGGCGCGAGAGCGCCGTGATGGTCTCCGTAATTGGACCGATGTGAACCTCTGCAAGCGGCGGCAGAGCACTCGCGAGAAAGTTCGAGAGCGCAGGGACACCGCCAAAGTTCGGAGGCGTATCGACATATCCACCGATCAGCGACATGACGCAAAGTACGATCAGCGACACGCGAACGGCCCAACCGCTTTTCTCCTTTACGTGTGCCTGCTGCGGGCCGTAGAAGGCAAGCGCGATGAGCCGGAAGGTATAGAGCGAGGTCAGCATCGCTCCCGTCATGCCTGCGATCCAGAACACGGCACTTCCATTCGGACCCGCCCAGGACTGCCAGAGGATGAGGTCCTTACTGAAAAATCCGGCGGTGATCAGCGGCAGTCCGGCCAATGCCGATCCGCCAATCACAAACGACCAGAAAGCCAGCCGCAGTTCCGAGCGAAGGCCGCCCATGCGGTAGAGGTCCTGCTCATGCACCGCGTGAATGACGACTCCCGCAGCCAGGAAGAGCAGCGCCTTGAAGAAGGCATGCGTCATGAGGTGGAACAGCGCAGCCGACCAAGCCCCCAACCCGAGCGCGAGAAACATGTACCCGACCTGGCTGATGGTGGAGTAGGCCAGCACGCGCTTGATATCGCGCTGGGCGAGCGCACTGCAGGCCGCCAGCAGCATCGTCGCAACACCGATGATGGCCACCGACAACTGCACAACAGGGGCAAGCGTGAACAGCACGTGGGTGCGTGCAATCAGGTAGACGCCCGCAGTCACCATCGTCGCTGCGTGAATGAGCGCGCTCGTGGGTGTGGGACCAGCCATCGCATCCGGAAGCCAGGTTTGCAGCGGCAATTGCGCGGATTTGCCCACGGCTCCCCCCAACAGCAAAGCTGCTGCCGCCACCGCAATCCCGGAGCCAGAGATCCACTGCGTGGAAGCGCGCTGCATCAACTCCTGAATATCCAGCGTTCCCAGCCGGGTAAACAGGAGGAACAAGCCAACCGCGAAGGCGGTGTCGCCCACGCGGGTCACGACAAAGGCTTTCCGCGCAGCTCGAACATTCGCCGGATCCTGATACCAGAAGCCGATCAGCAGAAAGCTGCAGAGCCCAACCCCTTCCCACCCCAGATACAGCAACAGCAGATTCTTCGCCAGGACAAGCGTGACCATCGACGCCACAAAGAGGTTCATATAGGCGAAGAAGCGCGCGTACCCTGCATCGTCACGCATGTACTCGACGGAATAGAGATGGATCAGGAAGCCAACAAACGTGATGACCAGAAGCATCAGCAGTGCGACCGAATCAAGATAGAACGCGATCTCCGGCTGAAATCCACCGCTGCTCATCCACGTCCACAGGTGCTGGACGTAGGCATTTCCGGCAGGCGGCGACGCAAGGAACTCGGCGCCAATCAGCAGCGTGACGACAGCGGCACACCCAATCGAACCCGCCCCCAGGATCGCTACCCACTTGCGGGACAATCGGGAACCGAAGAGCGCCAGCAAGACAGCACTGCTCAACGGAAGCGCCGGAATAAGCCACAATAGATGGAACATATCAGCCTCTCAACTCATGCGCGGCATCTACATCCAATGCGGCCTGTCGCCTGTGGAACAGCAGGACAAACGCCAATCCGACGGAGACCTCCGCCGCCGCCATGGCGAGGATAAACAGAAACATAATCTGACCATCGGCCTGCCCCCAGCGAGCGCCGGCCGCGACGAACGCCAGGCCGCTGGCATTGAGCATGACCTCAATGCACAGGAGCGTGAAGATCAGGTTCCGCCGTGTCAGAAGTCCGGCCAGACCCAGCGTGAACAGGATCGCAGCCAGAATCAATGCGTGCTGCGTCGGTATCTGTGACATGTCGTTCCTCCTCGCGCGTGACCGCACGGTGTCCCAGGTGACAGGCGCCAACCAGCCCCGCCGTCAACAAGAGAGACACCAATTCGACTCCGATCCAGTACGTTTTGAAGAGCGCCATCCCAACCTGCTTCGGGCCGATCGCGTTCGCAGGAGAAGACGGAGCAGGCGATGAGGCAATGCAGTAAACCAACTCTCCGAGCAGCAGCAGCGCGAGGATCGAAGGGCCATACCAGTTTCTTGCCCGCAGCCACTCGCGTTCCACCTCCATCGCGTGGCCGGTCACGTTGAGCATCATCACCACGAACACAAAGAGCACCATAATGGCGCCCGCGTAAATCATGACTTCGAGCGCCGCCACAAAGGCCGCGCCAAGAACATAGAAATCCACCGCGACAGCCAGAAGCGACACAACCAGATAGATCAAGGCATGCACCGCATGATGGCGGGTAATGGCGAGCAGCGTCGCAATGACGGCAATCGTTCCCGCAAGATAGAAAAGTGTAACCATGGCATGTCCTTTATGGCATCAGACTATGCGGATCGGCAGGAGCAGTTTCGTGCTCCGCCTCTCCTTTCTCCTTGCCCCCGATGGCCACTCCAGCAACGCGCCAGAAGTTGTAATCGGGATACTTTCCCGGGCCATCTATCTGCAGATCGGCCTTCTCGTAGACGAGATTCTTCCGTTTGTACTCACCCATCTCAAAGTCCGGAGTAAGTTGAATCGCATACGTGGGGCACGCCTCTTCGCAGTAGCCGCAGAAGATGCACCGGGAAAAATTAATCCGAAAGAACTCCGGATATCTCCGGCCATGCTCGTCCTCGGTGGCCTGAAGCGAGATGCAATCCACCGGACAAGCCACGGCGCAGAGATGGCACGCAACGCAGCGTTCTCCACCATCAGGATCCTTCGTGAGCACAATACGCCCCCGATAGCGTGGCGCCAGATAAGGTTTTTCCTCGGGATACTGCACCGTGACGCGACGCGCAAAGGCGTGGCGGAAGACCTCCCACAAGCTACGCACGAGACTGAACACAATAGCCTCCTTTATCCTCGGGCCAGCACGACCGCCCCGGTCACCAGCAGATTCAGCAGTGCCAGCGGCAGCATCACCTTCCAACCCCAGGACATCAACTGATCGAATCGCGGCCTGGGAAGCGCCGCGCGAAACAGGATAAACAGACAGATAAAGAACATCGTCTTCGCGGCAAACCAGACGGGTCCCGGCAGCACCGGTCCTAGCCAGCCACCGAAGAACAGCAACGCGATGGTCGCCGAGATCAGGATGACGCCGATATACTCCCCGACGAAGAACATGCCGAACTTCATGCCCGAATACTCCGAGTGAAAGCCTGCGATCAATTCGCTCTCTGCCTCGGCAAGATCAAAGGGCAACCGGCGCGTCTCCGCCACGCCCGCGATCAGAAACAGAATGAAGCCAAGAAACTGCGGCACCACAAACCACAGTCCGCGCTGCGCTTCAACGATATGCGAGATGCGGAACGAGCCAGCAAGCATGACCACCCCCAGCAAGGACAGCCCCATGAAGACCTCATAACTCATCATCTGCGCAGCCGCGCGGATGCCCCCGAGCAGCGAGTATTTGTTGTTCGAAGCCCAGCCTGCAAGCACCACGCTATATACCCCAAGGGAGGACATCGCCAGAAGAAAGAGAATGCCAATGTCGAGATCCGCGATCACAAATCCCCTCGCGAACGGAACTACGGCAAAGGAGAGCAGCGAGGTCGCCACAATGATGGCGGGCGCAAGCACAAAGACCGGCTTATCGGCGAACGGAGGAACCCAGTCCTCTTTGGTGAACATCTTTACCGAGTCGGCGACCACCTGCCCCAGACCAAATGGACCGACACGGTTGGGACCATAGCGGTCCTGCCACAAGGCGAGCAGACGCCGCTCTATCCAGATCAATCCGGCGGACAGATTGAGCACGACAAACAGAACTACCGCAATGATCACCAAGGGAAAGAGCTGCCGCATCATGGACCACCTCTGGGACACCTCTGGATGATTCCGCCAGGACGGGTGCAAGCGTGCAGAAGACTGGCGAAGTAATACCTCCGGCCTGCAGAAGCCCGGCAGGCATGCCGACGACGCCACGGGGCAGATCCTCGCGCACCGCGGCCGGCAGTTCGAAGACAGAGCCTGCAATCGACACCCGGATTGCTTCGCCCGCGGTTACCGCGAGGGATGACGGCATCGATCGGGTGCAACGCGACATAAGGCGGTGGGATCAGTTGCGCCAGGCTGTGCGCGTGGCGACTCAGTTCCTCGGACTCGAAGATGTGAAATATCGGGACGAGCAGCCATTCTCCCGGCCGCGCGGCGAAGGCGGCGGGAACACTCGAGAAATATTGCCAGTCCGCTTGCACGTTCGGCTCGATCAAACATACGCCCGGATCTCCGCCGCGCAGTGGCCCGCCTACCTCGCTTTGGAATTTGTTCGTCGCTTGGATCGAGTTCCACCCGGGCGCCCAAAAGAATGGGAGCAACGCGGGTCGAGCCGATCCCAATCCAGACTCCATGGAGAACGAAAGGGCGGAGTCAGGGTCGTCCGGCGGCTTGGGCTCATGCACGGTGATATTCGCCAGCATCGCCGTGCGGCCGCTGTAGCGGTTTGGTTCGCGAGCGATCTTGCCCCCCGCCATCCGCGACGGTGCGACCTGCGGAAGCTTCGCAAAGGGAGCCATCTCCGCCGCCATGGCCCTGGTCAGATCGTCCAGATCGTCGAGATCGTGCCATGGCTGTTCGGTCTCTGCATTGGCCGCCAGCGCGCCTTCGCGGACCCATCGCCAACTCTCTTGCACCTCCGTGCTTGGATCGAAGACCTGGAAGAAGCGCTGCGCGCGGCCCTGGCTGTTTACGAGGGTTCCATCCGATTCGGCATATGTGCCTGCTGGAAGCACAAGTTCAGCAGCCTCGGTCGTGGCGTTCTGCAGGTGATCGAAGACGACGAGATGGCGGGCCTCCTCCAGCAGCGAGGCGATCGCACTTGCAGGTCCACGACGAAACAGATCATTCTCAAGAACAAACAAGGTGGTCGCCGCTCGCTCGGTTGCACCGAAGATCTCCGAAAGCGGACGCGGCTCCATCAACGCAAGCCCGAAGCTGTTACATTCCGGCGTGGTGAAGCTGAGCGCCGCAGGACGGCCCGCCTTGCACAACGCCCAGGCAACCTGTGCCGCCGCCTCCAGCACGCTCTGGCTGCCGCAGCTTGGACCGGAGACGACCAGCGGCGCATGCGCGTTCCGCAGCGCGGAGGCGATCTCCGCGGCCATTCTCTCCACCTCCGGCGCTAGTCCCGTCACCTCCGGCGCGCTCGCGTCGATCGCATGCGCAACGGCAAAGCCCAGCCGTGCCAGATCCTCTGGGGCCGCGCGATATGTGCCCGTCGCGATGTCATCGAGCTTGGTCCCATACGGCGAAGCGATGTAGAGCGGACCTTTCGCATCCTGCACCGCCTCACGCACCGAATGGTCGAGCCACTCCGGGATATGCAGTCGCTCGGCGATCTGCATCGGTGCCTGACGCACGGACTGCCGCAGCCGCAAGGCCATGATGGGGGCAACGTTCGTGACATCCTCGCCAAGCACGAACACCGCATCGGCCTGTTCTATCTCCTGCAGCGATGGGGTTCGCGCCGGGCCTTCGCGCAGGATGCGCAGCATCGTCGCAAGCAGCCGCAACTCCTGATCCGAAGTTCCCGCAAAGAAGCAATCCGCACCAACGAGTCGGCGCAGAGCAAAGTTGCTCTCCAACGAAGCCCGTGGCGATCCGATGCCAAGCGCTTTGCCCTCCCGCAGAATGGACGCCGAATCGTTCCAATGCCTCCCCTTTGGTCGCGGCCTTGCCGTTGATCAAGGGATGGCGAATGCGCAGATTGCTCTCGACAAATTCGTAACCAAACCGGCCGCGGTCGCAGAGGAAGTAGCCATTCACCGCGTGGTTATAGCGATTCACGACGCGGCGCAGCGTGCCATACCGTTCCCCCACCGTGATGTTGCAGCCAAGCCCGCAGTGAACGCAGATGGAGGGCGCCATCTGCAGGTCCCACTTGCGCGTGTAGTGGTGCTTGAGCGTCGCATCCGTGAAGACCCCCGTCGGGCAGATCTCCACCAGATTGCCGCTGAACTCGCTCTCCAACACGCCATCTTCGTGCCGGCCATAGTAGATCGTGTCGCGCAGATGAAATGCGTTCAGGTCCTTGCCGCCCGCGTACTCGCGATAGAAGCGCACACAGCGCTGACATTGAATGCAGCGGTTCATCTCATGATTCACCAGCGGGCCGAGGTACTGATTGCGAAAGGTCCGTTTGCCAAAGCTGTACGTACGCAACCGGTGGCCCGTCATCACGGTCATGTCCTGCAGATGGCATTCGCCGCCCTCATCGCAGACGGGACAGTCATGCGGATGGTTCTGCATCAGGCCCTGAATCACCGCCGCGCGGAAGCCTGCGGCCTCAGCGATCGGCGATGGAGATGCGCGTCCCGTCAGAGGCTGGCGTCATGCAGGCCATCACCAGTTTGCCTGCCGTATCCTGCTCGTTGCGAAACTGCTTCACCGCGCATTGCCGGCACGCACCCACCGATCCCAAGGCCGGATGCCAGCAGAAGTACGGAAGATCGTACCCCAGCGAAAGACAGACGTGCAGCAGGTTCTGTTTCGGATTCGCATATCTGGGCGCGTTGTCGATGTAAATGGTCGCCACAGTCATCTCCAGGGACAGCGGTGTTCCTCGACGTGCCGGCGGAAGTCCGCGGCAAAATATTTCAGCGCACTCTGCAAGGGTTCAACCGCGCCCGGCGCAAAGGCGCAGAAGGTATTTCCCGGCGCGAGAAATTTCGTTTGAAACATGAGCGTTTCGAGATCGCGAGCGCTCCCCCGCCCTTGTTCCATCGCAAACAGAATCTTCTCCGTCCACGCCAGCCCACTCCAACACGGCGTGCACCAACCGCAGGATTCCTGCGCGAAGAAGTGTTCGAGATTCCAGACCATGCCGACGGGACAGGTCTGGTCGTCCAACACGACCATGGTTCCCGTACCCAGCCGGCTTCCCGCCTTCTGCACGTTCCCATAGTCCATCGGCGTGTCCAGATGCTCCTCGACCAGGAAGTCGGTCGAAGCTCCACCGGGCAGAAGACCGCGAAATCGCAGGCCATCCCGCATGCCGCCCGCATACTCCTCGAGGATCTCCCGCATCGGCGTCCCCATGGGAAGCTCCCAGAGCCCCGGCCGTTTGACCTTCCCGCTGACGCCATACAGCTTCGTGCCTCCGTCTTCGGTTCGGCTCAACGCGCGAAACCAATCCGGGCCATGATTCACGATGTGGTGCACATTGCACAGCGTCTCCACGTTCTGAACGATCGTCGGCTTTCCCCATAGCCCACACACCTGCGGGAAGGGAGGCTTGGCGCGTGGATGCGCCCGCTTTCCTTCGAGCGCATTCAGCAGCGCCGTCTCCTCGCCGCAGATGTAGCGGCCAGCGCTGGCGTGCAGATGCAGTTCAAAGCTATAGCCCGAGCCGAGAATATTGTGCCCAAGATAGTTGCTTGCTGGTTGCCTCGGCGATCGCTCGCTCCAGACATTCGTTCGAGAGCGTGTACTCGCCCCGCAAAAATATGTAACCGATATCGGCCTCAATGGCATAGGCGGCGACGATCATTCCTTCGATCAGCTGGTGCGGATCGCGCTCCATCAAGGCGCGGTCCTTGAACGTACCCGGCTCCATCTCATCGGCGTTGGCGACCAGGTACTTCGGATGCGGCGCGTCCTTCCCCATGGGGACGAAGCTCCACTTCATGCCGGTCGGAAAACCCGCTCCTCCCCGTCCGCGAAGGTTCGATCGGGTCACCTGCTCGGTAACCGCCGCAGGCTGCATCGTCAGTGCCTTGCGCAACCCTTGATAGCCACCGGCGCGCTCGTACTCCGGAAGACTCACCGCCTTCTTGTCCGGCCGGAAGTTGCTTGTGAGAGGTTGCTCCATCGCTATTCCTACGAGTAATGCGCCAGTATCTGCGTAAGCTTCGGTTCGTCCACATCCTCATGCAACGTGCCGTCGATCATCATGGCGGGCGCATGGTCGCACGCTCCCAGGCAGACGATGGGCAGCAGGGTAAAGTTCCCATCGGCAGTGGTGCCGCCCAGCGGCGTCCCCAGCCGGCTCGAGAGTGCCTCCCGTATCCGCTCGGAGCCCATGATCCAACACGACACACTGTCGCAAATATGTGCGACGTGCCGTCCAACCGGCCTGCGGTGGATCAGGTTGTAAAACGTCGCCACGCCGTCCAGGTCTTCGACGGAGAGCCGCAGCAGCGCCGCAAGATCGCGCAGCGTCTCATCGGAGACCCATCCCTGGCGCCGTTGCACGATCAGCATGGCCTCGATACAGACGGCCTGCGTGTTCGGGTAGTCGGCAAGTTTGGCCTCGATCTCCGCTCGTTCCTCCACGGTCAGCATCGTTGCTCCTCTCCGCTCTCATTCACCGGCGTCACCGGTCATCACCGATCGATGTCCGCGAGGACATAATCCAGACTCCCTAAAATGGCCAGCAGATCCGGAATCATCCAACCCCGGCACAGCAGCGGCAGCATCTGCATATGCGCAAACGACGGCGTGCGAATGCGCGTCCGATAAGAGCCCGTGCCTCCGTCGCTGATCAGGTAGTAGCCGTTATTGCCTTTGGTGCCTTCGATCGCCGCCAACGCTTCGCCCGCCGGAAGCACCGGCCCCCAACTTACCCCCAGAAAATGGGGAATGAGCGTCTCGATGTCGTGCATCGTGCGCGCCTTCGGCGGCGGAGTCGTCAGCGGATGCTCGGCGTTGCAGGGACCGCCCGGCATGCCGTCCACGCATTGCCGAATGATGCGGAGGCTCTGCCGCATCTCCTCGACGTGCACCGTCGCGCGATCGTAACAGTCACCCGAGCGGCCGATAGGAATCTCGAACTCAAGCTGGTCATAGCAGGCATAGGGCTGCTTCCTGCGAAAGTCCAAGGCGAGTCCGCACGCACGCAGGTTCGGCCCCGTCATGCCCCACGCAATGGCCTCCGCGACGGAGCAGCTTCCAATCCCCTGCGTACGCGCTTTGAACAAACGGTTGCGCATCACCGTGCGCTCGTACTCATCGAGCCGCGCCGGCAGATAGTTCAGAAAATCGCGGAACAGGCGGTCCCATCCATTGGGCAGATCCTGGGCCACGCCACCAATACGAAACCAGTTCGGGTGCATGCGTGCGCCACAGATCGCCTCCACAATGCCGAAGGCTCGCTCGCGATCGTTGAACATATAAAACACCGGCGACATCTGGCCCAGATCCTGCGCGAAGGTGCCGTACCAGACCAGATGGCTGATGATGCGAAACAGCTCCGCCATCATCACCCGAATCATCTGTCCGCGCGGCGGCACGGTGATCCCCGCAAGCTTTTCGACCGCGGTCAGATAGGCGAAGTTATTCATCACCCCGCCCAGATAGTCCACGCGGTCGGTGTACGGAATAAAGGTGTGCCACGTCTGGCGCTCGCCCATCTTCTCGGCGCCGCGATGATGAAAGCCGATGTCGGGAACGGCATCGACGATCTCCTCGCCATCCAATTGCAGAATGATGCGCAGCACGCCATGCGTTCCGGGGTGCTGCGGCCCCACATTGAGAAAGATGAAATCGGAGTCCTCATGGTGTCGCACCATGCCCCACTCTTCCGGATGGAACTGTAACGCCCGCTGTTCGGCGTCCTGCTTTTCATCGGGCAAAGTAAACGGACCCATCTCCGTGGCTCGCGCCGGATGCTCCTTGCGCAGCGGATGCCCCGACCACGTGCGCGGCATCAGAATGCGCGTCAGGTGCGGGTGTTGCTCGAAGACCACGCCAAACATATCCCACACCTCGCGCTCATACCAGTTGGCCGCGGGACAGATGTCGGTGATCGTCGGCAGCGAGAGTTGATCCTGCGAAAGTGCAACCTTGAGGCGCACATACTCGTTCCGCTCCAGAGAATAAAGGTAGTAGACGACGGTGAAGTCACTCGGTGGCTGCTCCTCGCGGTGCGTGCGCCCACGCTCGTCAATGGCCGTCACGTCATAGAACATGCTGTACGGCTTCGGAATGTTTGCGTGGAGCCTGCGAATCGCTTCATGGATGTCGTGCTTCGACACCCAGAACGTCGGCACCCCATCGCAGACGGTCTGGGGTGCAGCGGCTACCCCGATTTCAGTCTGTAGGTGCGGATCGGCAACCACGCTGCTCATGAGAGACACCGCCGGTACAGCTAAACGCTATCGGGACTCCGGAGCACAGTAAGCGCCTGCCGCTGTGCCCACTTTGCATCGCGCAGCGAAGGCATATCCGGCCGCTGCACGCCTTGCGGTCCAACAACCCAACTCAGGGGCCGCTTCTCCTTGCCGATCGCGTCGCGCAGCAACAAAACGCCTTCGAGAAACGCATCCGGCCGTGGCGGACAGCCCGGCACATACACGTCGACCGGAAGAAATTTATCGACCCCCTGCACCACACTGTAGATGTCGTACATGCCTCCGGAGTTGGCGCAGGAGCCCATCGAGATGACCCACCGCGGCTCCATCATCTGCTCGTAGAGGCGCTGGATGACGGGCGCCATCTTGATAAAGACCGTCCCCGCGATGACCATCAGATCCGCCTCGCGCGGCGTACCGCGAATGACCTCCGCGCCAAACCGGGAGATGTCGTATTTGCTGGTGATGCTCGTCGCCATCTCCACAAAGCAGCAGGAGAGGCCGAAGTTGAACGGCCACACGGAGTTCTTGCGGCTCCACGCTACCAGGTCCTCCACACGCGACAGAATCAGAGTACGGTGCAGCGCTTCTTCAAGGTTCCCATCGGCCTTCTCAGCCTGTGGCGCAGCGGCAGGCCGACTGATTGTCCAATGCATGGCACAGCACCCCGTTGCTAACTCATCCTGCGCATGCTCTCCTGTCTCCAATCGAGAGCCCCCACTCGCCACAAATAGGCAAGCGTCGCGAGCAGTACGGCGATGAAGAGCACCGCCTCGGCGTAGCCAGTCCATCCAGCCTCACGGACCGCGACCGCCCAGGCGAACAGAAACACCGCTTCCAGATCGAAGATGACGAAGAACATTGCCGTCAGATAGAACTTGGCCGAGAACCGCACTCGCGCCGAACCTTCCGAGAGAATGCCCGATTCGTAGGGCGCGCCCGTAGCTCTATCCTGGTGCCGTTGCCCCAGCACAAAGGAGAGGCTCAGCATGGCACTAACCAGAACGCCGACGATGGCGACATAAACTGCCAGCGGCCAAAGGTTCATACTCCCCGCCTCAATGCAACCCGCCAGCGCTGCACTGAGGCGAGATTATACTCCGAATCGCAAGCCCTTCAGGCTCCCTTCAGGATGTAGGCTTTCGGCCCCACGGCGTTACTGGCATGGGCCACGGGCGTCAGTTGGGAATGAGGAGGAAGCGTTCGACCGCGACCCTCCGCCCGGCGGTGCGATATTTCGGATCAGGCAGCAGACTGACGGTGATGCCGTCAAAGCTTCGGATCAGCCGATGTTTCGGCAGTGGGAAGATCAGGGTTTGCTCGACTGGTGACGGGCTCGATGCGCCTTGAGGCTCGACGCCGGGGTCGACCATCTTCACGCCGAGATTCTGCGACCGGATTCCCTTCGCCTGCGAGTCGGTGAGCGCGAGTCCCACGGCGAAGGCACCGCGCGAGGAGTCATTCCGAATCACAACCTGTATCTCGCGACAGCAAGCCAGATCAAGCGCCTTGGTGAGCCGCTGATGCGCCTCCATGAGCAACGGGGCCTCGTCCGTGGAACGAACATTGACCTTGAGCGGATCGCCGTGGACGGTGCGCGAGTTTGCCCCAGGCGACTCCGCGGAAAACTTGAAGTACCAATAGGGTCCGTCGAAGGGGATGCTCCACGGCTTTGTGATGCCAGACGGTGCTCCGCCCATCCGCACAGCAGGCGCGATGATCGTCTTCTCTTTTTTCTGGATTGGCCACAGCACGATAGTGCGATATCCGCCGCCAGTATGCTCGGGAGCAGACTGTTGTTTCGCCAACACCTTGGGAGCTCCCCTCCAATGGAGGAGCGGACAAATAGGAACCTTCGGACGACGCAGAGAGTGCGAGGAACACGCAACAGAACGCTGCGAGGACCAGCGCATAGGGATGCGATCTTCGCTGAACCTCACCGCCCCTTCCCTGCTCCCACTCCTTTTGTGCTGCGTCGAACGTCAGCACCAGCAGCAACGTTCCAGCGGCCAGGAGCACCGTCTCGATCGCGCTCCACTTCGCCAACCCAGCCAGGAACGCTCCATACAGGCAACACACAACGCCGAACGGAGTCCAGGACGCCGGCGCGACAGCGATCTCGCCGGCAAACAGAGCATCCGCGTCCCTCTGCGATTGAGTGTTCTCAGGCTTTCGCACCGGAAGAAGGAAGCGAGATAAGTAAGTCGCGATGAGCGCTGCGGACACGATCGTCAGCAGTGGTGCCCAGAGCGATTCCTGTTGCAAAAACAACGCAATCGCAGGCAGGAAGACCCAGCCACGAACGCCACAAAGCAGCAGCCGGCGAAGCTGTCTTCTGGAACTGTTCGGGACCACCAGCCATGTCCCCAACGCACCCCAAAAACAGGCAACGAGAAGATCGACGCAGAGCAGTAAACAAACGCGCTCCCCAATGGGAGAGCGCGTTTGGCGTGGGCGATGTGCAGTTCAACGAGCACACGGCGAAGGCAAGGTTCAGTCCGGTGGCTAAGGCAAGCCAACCCCGTAGTCCGATCTCGGTGTCTTGTTCCGTCGCTACGGCTTCCGCATCGAGAGAGTCCACGTTGTTCCTCGCGTGCTGCAGACTAACTGAGGACCACGATCATACCGCGCTTTCATCAATTCTGAACTGGGTGGAAGTTGAAATACGCGAGGTTCATATTCCCGCCCGTAAGGATGTGGACGGTGAGCACACTCTTGCCCGCAGGCAACTGCAGATGCACCAGACCCGGCAGAATGTTCCAGTGGTGCCACTGCCGCCAGGCAATCGGTTCGGCGGCATCGAAGGTAGACACAATGTTCAGCGGCCCACTCGCGGGCTTGCCATCGACGTCGATCGAGATGCTCCCACCACGATTGGAGGTGTAGAGAAGATCCGCCGTATACGTGCCGGCCTTTTCCACGTCCACCGAAAGATTGAACCACTCTCCCGGCTCGGTCCACCCGACATACAGCTGGTTCTCAGGCGGCTGCACGCGGTCATAGGGACTATTGTCGATCGTGTCATGAAACTTGGTATAGGAGGTATCGACACCTTCCCCCATGCGGAACTCGTTCAGATAGCTTCCATCCGCAGGGTTCAGCCCGCCGCTGCCGTTATTTTTCGCGTCGCTGTCGTGATACGCAACGCCCTCGCCGCCGCGATCATAGTAGGCGCACTCCACTCGTCCGGGAATCTGCTGCAGCTCCATTGGAATGGTGGCTATCCTGGTAGGGACTTCCCTTGTAGGTATCCAGGTAGCTATCCGGGAGCTTGCCTCCCGACGCGCCCATTGCGGTCACGGTAAAGAGAGATACGAAAGCGAATCCGGTCACCCAGGATCGCGATATGCTTCTGGCCACGGCCCATCCTCCATACAAATAGAAACGACTCTTTGCGGTTCGACCAATCACAATCGTTTCTCTCCGCATTGTCAATGCTTCTCTCGAGCCTCGCTCCCGCGACGAGCGACAAGATACGCCTTTGCCATTTTGGAATGCTCTGTTCGAACCGAACTGAATCAACCTCCATCCTCGGCTAATTCTCAAGACAGCCTCTTCCGAACGGTGCTATAGTTTGGCCCGCGTGATCCAACCTCCTGATCAGGGAAGTAGATTCCTGGCGGTTGTGGGTTGTGTGGGCCTGCGGTAGCACGTCATTTCAGCGACAACAGGGGATCCTGGCAATACGGCCACGCCCACCCCTTTGTCCGGCATGCTTGGAGGCTTCATGCGTTTCCGTTCTACAAGCTTGGCGCTTGTACTCTCTCTCTTCCTGTTGACCTGCAAACTTCTCTCCGCGCAGGCGGTGAGCGGGACCATTCTGGGAACCGTAACCGACGCCACCGGCGCGGCCGTCCCCAACGCTCAGGTCACGATTGTGCTCACCGGACAAAGTGCGCTCCACACCTCCGTAACCAATGAGAGCGGCAACTTCACCGAACCGAACCTACCCTCCGGCACCTATACCGTCACCGTCGCCGCACCGGGGTTCAAGAAAGAGACCCGCGAGAACATCGCTCTGCTCACCAACACCACCGCCCGCGTCGACGTGAGCCTGAGCACGGGCAGCGCGACCGAGACAGTGACCGTCAGCGCGGCTCCTCCGCTGCTGCAGACCGACCGCGCCGACATATCGCACAACATCGAGCAGCACCAGATCGCCAATCTTCCCCTCAGCAGCGGCAACAGCTTCCAATCCCTGCTCAACACCGTGCCCGGCATGGCGCCGGTGGTCTTCAACAACTCCCAGTTCTTCAACGCCAACAACGATCTGTCGGTGAACGCGAACGGGCAGTCCTCCTACGTCAATCTCTACCAGATTGAGGGCATCGACGACGACCAGCGCACCGGCATCCACATCATCCTGGTGCCGCCTGCCGCCGCCATCCAGAACGTCGACATCACGACCAACAACTTCGAAGCCGAGTTTGGCCGCGCCGTGGGCACCGTCGTCAATCGTGACCCTCAAGTCAGGCACCAACCAGTTTCATGGCTCCGTCTTTCAGAACATGGAGAATAACGGCGTCAATGCGCGCAACTACTTCGCCACCGGCCCCAACGGACGCCTCGTCTACAACTACACCGGCGCTTCGATCGGCGGCCCGATCCTCAAGAACAAGCTCTTCTTCTTCGGCGATTTTCTCCGCGTCTCCGATCACGAGTCCTCGACCGTGACCACCAACATTCCCTTCTACAACGTCACCAACGGCAACATCAATCTCAGCGGCTACTCCGGCCAGGTCTACGATCCAAACACCGGCGATCACCGCCAACTGCACCGGCGTCGGATCTTCGACGCCGACCTGCGGCACCGGCCGCACCGCCTTCGCCGGCAACCTCATTCCGCTCACCAACCCTGGGCTCAGCCCGGTGGGTCTGACGGTGCTGCAGGAGATCGATGCCCTGGCCAGAAACCCCGCGAACGAATCTCGCCTCGGCGGCCTACATCGCCGGCCAGACCACCAACAACTTCTCGCAGAACCTGCCCTTCAGCAAGGACTCCATCAGCTACGACATCAAGTCGGACTATGACATCTCGACCAAGGACCATCTGAGCGGTCGCTTCAGCCACCAGAGCATCAACACCTATCAGGCGCCGCTCTTCGGATCGCTTCCTCGGGGGCCCTGCCAGCGGAGGCTTTGAAGCGACCGGAATCGCGGCGGCGTACAGCACCGGGTTCAACTATGACCACGTCTTCTCGCCCACGCTGTTCACCGAAGCCCGTGCCGGTCTGGCCCATCTGCGCAACTCCGCACAGCAGACCGACTACGGCAGCAACGATGCGAGAACCCTTGGCATTCCCGGCAACGGTCCCAACGGCACCAACAACATCGCTGACCAGCAGCGGCCAGGTTGCCTTCCAGGTCAGCAACTTCGCAGGCAACGGAGAGAATGGCACCACCAACCCGCTGATCGGCTACTCGCAGTCCTTGCCCTGGCTGCGTGCCGAATCCAATATCGACTTCGCCAACAACTGGACCAAGGTCATCGGCAACCACACGATCAAGGGCGGCGCCGACATTCGCCGCGTCCGCGACGATCTTCTGCAAGGCAACAACAACGCCGCCGCGGGAACCGTTCTACTTCAGCGAAAATCAGACCTCCGCGCCGGGCGCAACCGCATTCAACGGCACCACCGTGGGCCAGGCCAACGATATTGCCAGCGTTCTGTTCGACGTCCCCTATCAGGTTGGCCAGGATACCAACAGCACCTTCCCGTGCTACCGCCAGACCTGGCTCTTCTTCTTCGTCTCCGACAAGTGGCAGGCCACACCCAAACTCACGGTGGACCTCGGTCTGCGCTATGAACTGTACCCGCCGGCCACGCCACGCGAACCCGGTGGCTTCGTCAACTACAACCCGGCCAACAATCAGCTCGTCGCCGCCGGGATCGACGGCAATCCTTCCAACCTCGGCATGCAGACCGACTACACCAACTTTGCTCCGCGCCTGGGAGCCTCCTACCGCGCCTCGGAGACAGACCGTCGTGCGCGCCGGCTTCGGCGTCAGCTATGTTCCCTTCGTCGACAACAGCTATGCCTACAACTATCCCATCAAGACCAGCACCTTCTACACCATCACACCCACCTACGGAGCCGCCCTGAACCCTGCCGGTGGGCGTGGTCAATCTCGTCACCGGAGTTCCGGCTACTCCGACCGTTGTCTTCGCCTCCAACGGAACCCTCACCGAGAGCGCAGCCAACGGCACCATCGGACTGGCCAACCTCTATATCCCGCTGAACTTCAAGAACGCCTCCGTGTCCTCCTGGAACGTGGCCGTCCAACAGGCTCTGCCCGGGGACATGTCCATGCAGATTGCCTATGTCGCCAATCACGGCACCCGGATCGATGTCGCGCAGAACATCAACCTGCCCAGCATCTATGGTCAAAGCGCAGCCTACGACCCCCTGAACCTTGCCTTCGGCAAGACCGCGGCCGTGACCCAGTACTTCCTGGGCTTCTCGACCAACTACCAATCCCTGCAAGCGCAGCTCACGCGCCGCTTCACCAAGGGCCTCGCGTTCACCTCGGCCTTGACCTGGGGCAAGGCGCAGAACTATCAGCCCAGCCCTCAGGACAATGCGTTGAACTTCTTTGCCGGCCCCCTGCGCCGCAACTACAACCTGGCGGACTTTGACCGTACGCTCAACTGGGAGCAGACCATCACCTACGAGTTGCCCGCCGGGTCTGGCCACCCTCACTTCAACTCCGGCGTCAGCTCCTACGTGCTGGGCGGCTGGAGGGTATCGGCGATCCTATCGGCGCTCTCGGGCCTGCCCTTCACCATTACCACCACCAGCGCAACGCCGGGAACAACCCAGACCGTCAACCAAATCGGCTCCTTATCAACGTCACCCATAGTGTCACCGGGGCGGGCAACACCGCCTGGTTCAATCCTGCCTCCTTCACGGCGCCTCCGGCGTGCGTCCCATACACCGCCGCCAATCCCGTTCCGTGCGCCTTCGGCAATACGCAACGCAATCAGTTCCGCGGCCCCGGCTACTTCTCCGACAACCTGTCGCTCTTCAAGAGCTTCCCCCTGTTCCGCGAGACCGCTCTCGAAGCCCGCTTCGATGCCTTCAATTTCACCAATACCCCGGCCTTCAATCTGCCCACCGCCACACTCGGCTCGAATCTGGGCAGGATCACCTCGACGCTCGGCAGCGGCGTCGGCAACGTCAACGGCGTGGGAGGTCCTCGTGTCCTGCAGGCAGGGGTGAAGATCAGCTTCTAACGCTTGCACCTCGGGCAGGCCGAAACGTCGAAGGGGCAGAGAGTCAACCTCTCTGCCCCTTACGAACGAGCTACCGCGGTGACAAATGCGGCCTTAGTTCTTCGGAAGCTCCGTCGCCTTCCATCCCCCACCGAGCGCCATCTGCAGCTGCGCGCTGGCAACCATGCGTCGCGCCACCAGGGACGCCGCGGATCGCTCGTCGGCCAACTCGATGGTCTGGTTGGTCAGCACCTCGAGATACGGCACCAGACCGCGCTTGTAGCGCAGCGTCGAAAGCTGCGTGCTCAACCTGGCCGCGGCCACCGCACGATCGGTCACCGTCGCCTCGTCCGCAAGCACGCGCAGCGCCGCCAGCTGATCCTCCACATCGCGAAACGCCGAGAGCACCTGCTCGCGATACATCGCCGTCGCCTGCGCCCGCTGTGCGATCGCGTAGTCCACCTGCGCCTTCCTTCGGCCCGCATCGAACAGCGTCTCATTCACGCTCGGCCCCGCGCTCCACGCCGCGCTGCTGCTGTTGAAGACGCTGCTGGCCTGATCGCTCACCAGGCTGCCGGTCGCACCCAGCGTGATATTCGGATAGTAGGCCGCCTTCGCCACGCCGATCAAGCGCATTCGTTCCAGCCACGCGCCGCTCCGCGGCTGCAATATCCGGCCGCCGCTGCAACAGCTCCGACGGAATGCCCGTAGGAATGCTCGGAGGATCGCCCGCCAGCGGGTTCTCCGCGATGTGGAAGCCAGTCGCCGGCGCGCCCACCAGGACCGCGATCGCGTGCTCATACTGCGCCCGCTGCACGCCCAGGTCGATCAACTGCGCCCGCGTCTCCTCGAGCTGCGCCTTCGCCTGCTCGACGTCGCTCTCCGTGCTCAGGCCGCCCTTGTAACGGCTCTCGGTCAGTTGCAGCGTCTGCGTGTAAGCATCGAGCGTCGTCCGCAGCAGCTGCGCCTGCAGATCGATGCCGCGCAGTTGCAGGAAGCTCACCGCGAGCATGCCCTGCAGGCTCAACCTCATATTCGCCAGATCCGCGGCCGAGGCCTGCGCATTGGCCGAACTCGACTCGATCTGCCGGCGCACCGCGCCCCAAAGATCCGGCTCCCAGGTGATACTCAGCGGGACCAGAAAATCCCAGTAGTCCTCCGCGGCGGTCGGCGGCTTCAGCGGCTGCGTCTCGGAGATGCGGTTGCGGCTCGCACCCGCACCGATCGAGACCGTCGGATACAGCGAGGCATGGTTCTCGCGCACAATGTCGTGCGCCTGCTCGTACACATGCAGCGCCGCCTCAATGTCCTGGTTGGACTTCGCGCAGCGCAGCTCAAGATCGTTCAACTGGGCATCGTTGTAGACCGACCACCAATCGCCGCGATCGAGACCATCGGCAGGCTTGGCCGTCTCCCAGTCGCCGTTGTGTCCATCGTCGGAGTAAGCAGGCGGAGCCGGCATCGCCGGCGCGTGATAGTTCGGCCCCACCTTGCATCCGGCCACCGCCAGCGTGCACAGCAACGCACCGGTAATGGGAAGAGTACGGCGCTCTCATCGCTTCATCTCCGCAACCTGCGTCGCCCCCGCGTGCGCTGCCCGGAGTCACCACGCGCACCTCCTCGCCATCGGTCAGCGAGTCCGGCGGAATCGGCACGATCGACTGCCCCGCACTGCAGCCCGCTCAGAATCTCGACCGTATTGCCGAAGTCGCGGCCCGGCGTCACGTGCACCATATGCACGTGATGGCTCGCATCCACCGTCGCCACCTGCATCCCATCCGGCTGCAGGATCAGCGCCGTGACCGGCACGATCAGCGCCGGCGCCGCGCTCGAAACATTCAGGTGAACCTCGGTATAGCTGCCCGGCAGCAGCTCGCCCGACTTGTTATCGACATCGACCTCGGCCAGCAGCGTGCGCGTCGCCGGATCGACCGCATCCGACGTCCGCACCAGCTTGCCCTTGAAGCGTGCGTCCCGGATACTGCGGCAGCGTCAGCGTCGCAATCACGCCATTCTTCGCATCGGGCGCATAGATCTGCGGCACGTTGACGAACACGCGCAGCGTGCCCATCGCCGAGATGTCGAAGATCTCCTTGCTGCCCGTGACCGTCCCGGCGCCCGCGGTCGTCGTGCTTCCCGTGGCGGTGATCAGCTGGCCAATGTCGAGATTGCGCGCCGTGATCACGCCGTCGAACGGCGCCTCGATGCGCTCGAACGACTGCAGCTCCTCCAGCCGGCGCACATTCGCGGCCGCCGAAGCGACCTCGGTGTTCCGCGCCGCCAACAGGTTCACCGCGTTGTCCGTGTCCTGCTGCGAGACCGCGCTGCTGCCGATCAGATCCTTGTAGCGATCGGCGGTAATCTTCGCCAGACCTGCGTTCGCCGTCGCCGTCGCCAGGTCCGCCTTCGCCGACGCCAGCTGCTGGTCGAGCTCCGGCGTCTCGATCACCGCCAGCAGCTCGCCCTTCTTCACATGCGTGCCGATGTCGTGATACCAGCGCCTTCACATAGCCCGTGGTCCGCGCATAGATGGGCGCCAGCGTGAACGCCTGCATGTTGCCCGGCATCACGATCTCGCGCGCGTTCTCCTGCAGCACCGGCTGCACCAGCGACACCGGAGGCGCCGCCGAGGTGTCGGTGTACTTCACCAGCGCCGCGCTCGCTGTGCTTCCGCTCGAGAACCCCGAAGACCCCGAGCCCCACCGCGATCAGCAGCACGACCACCAACACCAGCAGCAGCGATCCACCCGAGACCGGCGGCGGCTGATCCGCCACCGCCGCCGACGATATGTCCCGATCCGCTGCTCCATCCGAAGCTGCATTCGACCTCATCTGCTCTTCCGCGCTCATTACTCGTCTCTCCCTGTGCGCCCTCGGCGCGATGCTCGATTCCTGTGCCGCGATCTCGTGCTGTCTTCGTCTCGATCATGCGTGCGCCTCGCTGTGCTTCTCCGCCGGCGTGTGCGGCGGATCGTTGCGGTGCATGAAGGAGAAGAACGCCGGCACAAACGTCAGCGTGCCGAAGGTCGCCAGCAGCAAGCCGCCGATGACGGCCCGGCCCAGCGGCGCATTCTGCTCGCCGCCATCGCCCATGCCCAGCGCCATCGGCACCATGCCGATGATCATCGCCAGCGCCGTCATGATGACCGGCCGGAAGCGCGTGAAGCCCGCGGTCAGCGCGGCCTCCGTCGCAGTTCAGGCCCAGCTCCATCTGCTCCTTCGCAAAGCTCACCACCAGGATCGAGTTCGCCGTCGCCACGCCCACGCACATGATCGCGCCCGTCAGCGCCGGCACGCTGATATGTGTCCCGGTCAGGAACAACATCCACACGATGCCCGCCAGCGCGCCCGGCAAGCGCCGCGATGATGATGAACGGATCCAGCCAGCTTTGGAAGTTCACGACGATCAGCGCATACACCAGCACGATCGAGAACAGCAGACCAAACACCAGCCCGATGAACGAGCTGCGCATCGTCTGCACCTGTCCGCGCACAACCATCTGCGTTCCGCGCGGCAGCTTGGACTTGTTCTGCCTGCACGATCTGGTCGATCTGCTTCGCCACGCTCGCCAGGTCCGTGCCCTCCACCGAGCCATAGATATCGATCACCGGCCGCGCGTTGTAGTGGCTCACCGTGCCCTGCTCCGCGCCGCGATCGATCGACGCCAGGTTGCCGAGAATCTGCGGCTGCTGCGTCGTTCCGTTGGTCGCGATGGGGAAGTTCTGCAAGTGCCTGCAGGCTCTCCACGTCGTACTGCGGCGTCTGCACCGCGATGTTGTAACTGACATGGTTCTGCGGATTCAGATAGAACGTCGGCGTCGGTCTGGAAGCTGCCGCTCAGCCCGATCAGCACATCCTGCGCAATATCGCGCTGGCTGTAGCCAACCTGCTGCGCCCGCGTGCGATCCACGTTCACCGTCCACTTCGGCAGGTTGAACGGCTGCTGAATGCGCAGGTCCGTCGTTCCCGGAATATGGCTGATCTGCTGCATCATGTGCTCGGCAAGATCGCGATTCTGCTGCAACGCCGCGCCCACCAGCTGCACATCGATCTGCGCCGGCAAGCCGAAGTTCAGAATCTGGCTGACCATGTCGGTCGGCAGATAGTAGAACTCCGTGCCCGGAAACTGCTGCGTCAGCTTCTCGCGCAGCGCATGCGTGTACTCCGCCGTCGGCCGATGCTTCTCGTTCAGCGACACCAGAATGTCCGCGTCCGCCGTACCCACCGGAGCCGAGTTCGAATACGAAAGATTCAGACCCGAGTACGGAATCCCGATGTTATCGATGACCGTGCCCAGCTCCGCCTGCGGAATCTCCTGCCGAATCACATTCTCGATCTGATCGCACAACCGCGCCGTGTCCTCAATGCGCGTGCCGGTATGTGCCCGCACATGCAGCTTGAACTGGCCGCCATCCACACCGACGGAAAGAAGTCCTGCCCCAGCCACGGATACAGCGACACGATCGACACGATCCAGAAGGCCACGAATCCCCACCAGGAACGCGCCGCGATGCGCCAGGCAGAAGTTGCAGCACGCCGTGATACCAGCTGCGCAGCCGCTCGAAGTAGTGCTCGAAGACACTCTGAAAACGGACGAACGGATTGCGGCTCGCCTTCGCCTGCTCCGCGCGATCGTGCTCATGGCCCTTCAGCAGATACTTCGCCATCGTCGGCACAATGGTTCGCGAGAGGAAGTACGACGCCAGCATCGCGAAGACCACCGCCTCCGCCAGCGGAACGAACAGATAACGCGCCACACCGCTCGAGGAAGAACATCGGCACAAAGACGATGCAGATGGAGAGCGTCGAAACGAACGCCGGCACCGCGATCTGCGCCGCGCCATCGAGAATCGCCTGCTCCACCTCCTTGCCCTCTTCGAGGTTGCGATTGATGTTCTCGATCTCGACCGTCGCGTCGTCGACCAGGATGCCGACCGCCAGCGCCAGCCCGCCCAGCGTCATGATGTTGATCGTCTCGCCCAGCGCCGCCAGCATCAGCAGCGAGCAGATCACCGACAGCGGAATCGACACCGCAATGATCAGCGTCGAGCGCCAGCTGCCCAGGAAGATCAGGATCATCGCCGCCGTCAGACACGCCGCGATCAACGCCTCGCGCACCACGCCCGTGATCGCGCCGCGCACGAAGACCGACTGGTCGGCGATCGGATCGATCTTCAACGCCGGCGGCAGCTGCGACGCGATCGTCGGCAGCATGCCGCGCACATTCGTGAATGATGTCCAGCGTCGACGCATTGCCCGTCTTCTGGATCGTCATCAGCGACGCGCGCTGACCATCCACGCGCACAATATTGGTCTGCGGCGGAAAGCCGTCGCGCACATTGCCCACATCGTGGACGTAGATCGTCGCGCCATTCTGCGTCTTGATCGGAAGGTTGTTCAGCGCCGCGATGCTGGTCGGCGCGCTGTTGGTCTCGACCTGGTAGTCGATGCCGCCCATCTTCACATCGCCCGCCGGCAGAATGATGTTCTGCGCGCTGATCGCATTCACCACATCCAGCGGCGACAGCCCATAGGCCTGCAGCTTCTGCGTGTCGATGTCCACCTGGATCTGGCGCTGCTTGCCGCCGTACGGGAACGGCATCGACGCGCCCTGCACCGTCGCCAGCTGCGTGCGGATGAAGTTCAGCCCGAAGTCGTTGAGCTGCTGCTCGCTCAGGCCATTGCCCGGAGAGTCCAAGCTGCAGCACCGGCACGCTCGACGCGCTGTACTGAATCACCAGCGGCGGCGTCGTTCCCTGCGGATACTGCCGCAGCTGCGTCTGCGCGATCGCGGTCACCTGCGCCACCGCCTGCGAGATATTCACCGTCGGCTGGAAGAAGATCTTCACCACCGAGACGCCATTCAGCGTCTGCGACTCCGTGTGCTCGATATCATTGACCGTCGTCGTCAGGTTGCGCTCGAACGGCAGCACAATGCGGTCGCTCAGCTCCTCCGGAGACAAGCCCGCATAGTTCCAGACAACCGAGACCACCGGGATATCGATATTCGGAAAGATATCGACCGGCGTCCGCATCATCACCACTGGGCCGATGACGAAGAGAAGAAGCGACAACACAACGAACGTGTACGGTCTCCTAAGTGCGAGACGGACGATCCACATCGAATCCCCTTTGCTCGACAGCCCGCGATCCCGCTAGGATCGATGGAACCGTCATTGGAAAAATCCACCTAACGGACAGCAATAACTAAACGAATGGTTCAGTAAAGAGGATGAAGCAGGCGACTCGGACGACTCTTTTTCCATCCCTTGCTTTCCAAACAACATGCCATTGTTGTTCGCTTCAGCTTCACCTCCGAAGCGGTCCCTTGCTGTCATCGTTTACCGCTACAGTATCGTGTCGACGGAATCTGAGAAGCTACTTTCGCTACAAAGCTGCTTTGCTAAAAGCACAAAGCTGATCGTGTCCGCATGCCTGCTACGCAGGTTAGACCTAGCAGAAGTGATGTCAATTAGGGACGCGGACTGCGATTCCGCAGTCCGCCAAAGAGCCGCCTCCACCATCGCCGCCGACTCCGCTGCCGAGAGCGACCCGTGCCCGGCCAGCAGCCGGAAGATCGTCGGCCCATAGATCAGGTCGAGAACGATCTCGCCAGTCGACCTCCTTGCCGAATCTCCCCGCGATCCACCCCGCGCCGCCACATCATCCGCGCCGCATCCCGGCGGGCATACAGAAACCGCTCCCGAAACAGCGCCAGGAAGCCGGGATCACTCTGCCCCTCGGCAATAAACTGGTTGAAAAGCCGCCCGATCGGCGAAAGATAGAACTCCGTGAGCGACTGCAATTGTTCGGTGAAATCGCGCTCGGCCGATCCGGTATCCGGCATCAGCACGCGCTCCGTCATCCCGGCAAGATAGGCATCGAGCGCCACCAGCCGCTTGTTCGGCCACCACTTATAGATCGTTGCCTTGCTGACTCCCGCGCGCTCCGCGATCGCGTCCACCGTCACCTTGCGCAGCGGCTTTCTCTCCAGCAGATGCAGCGTCGCCTTCAGGATCGCCGCCTCCGCCTCCAGGCTGCGATGCCGTCCGCGCGGCTTTGGCTCCGCACCTCTGTGCTACCCAACTCTGTGATCGCTGCAACTGCCCACCCTCCTCACATCCCAACCGTCATGCAACGAGCAGCCCGCTAGCCGGACGCTCCAGACATTCTGTACCTGAGCCTGTTTTCAGTCCGATCTTACGCCGGCCCGCACTTTGCTAAACTAGCCGACATAATCCCGGACGCCGGCGGCTCGTTTCGTTGAGGACGACGGCATCCGGGCAATGCAGCCTTAGTGGGCTGCGACCATCTGCTCCGCAAGCTGGTGCAGTCCCGCTCTGGTTCGCCGCACGGGTGTAGAACATGTGACCGCCCGGGAACTCATGCACCGAAACCCGGCCAGGATCGCCCATCACCGGCATCTGATCGACCGTCAGCACCGAGCCCATGAAGGCGCACGAGAGATCGTTCCAGCCATGCACAATCAGCACCCGCAGCTTGGGGTCCGCCGCCACCGCCTCGCGCAGATCCGGCACCGCGCCGGTGCGCAGATCCGCCTTGCGATCCCACTCTCGGTTCACCTCCATCGAGAGCGCATAGTAGCGAGCATCGGTCTTCCAGCCCACCGTGCGGTTGATGAAGTCCACCATCGCCGTCGTCGTCGGAGCAACGATGCTCTCGAGAATCGGATCGTTCGACTCCTGCTCCGGCGCAAACGGATACGGATCCGGCGAGGTTACATTTGAATCGTAGACCGATCCGATCAGCCCCTGCGAGCGATGCACCTCGCGCAGATACGCTCCGGTCTCCAGCCGTCCGCCCGAGTACTTGACGAACGCAGGATCGAGCCCAGTCATCTGCGTGACATGCTCGATCATCTGCTGCGTCGCCGCCGCATCGGAGCGTCCCTTCAGCAGCGCCTCCGCGTAGTCGCCGCGCGTATAGGAGATCACCTCCTGCATCGCCTCCGGCGTCAGCTTGCCCTCGCTCTCCAGGTGCGCCGCGGTGATCGACGGCAGCGTGATCATCCACGGAATCGGCGAAAGGTTGCCGTCGCCAAACGTCGGGTTCAGGTACGGGCTCACCAGCACCAGCCCGTTCATCGCCACACCCAGCTGCGACTGCAGATAGTGCGTCATGCGCGGTCCGCGATAGCCGCCGTAGCTCTCGCCCACCAGGTACTTCTTATCCAGCATGCGGTCGTTCTTCACCAGCCACTTGTAGATCACCAGCGAGAGATACTCGATGTCCGGCGTCGGCGAATAGAACAGCTTCTTCGTCTCCGCCTCATCCACCAGCGAGCGCGAGTAGCCCGTGCCAATGGGATCGATGAAGACCAGGTCGGTAAAGTCCAGCCACGTGCCCGGATTATCCGTCAGCGTCGCCGGATCGGAGGCCGAATCGCCCGCATTCGCAAAGGCCACGCGCTTCGGCCCGATCGCGCCCAAGATTCAGATACACCGACGAAGCTCCCGGTCCACCGTTCACCGCAAAGGTCACCGGACGGCTCGGCGCGCCCTTCGGCTGATCGAGCGTATAGGCGATATACATCACCTCACCCGTCGGCTTGTCCTCGCGCGACTTCAGCGTGATCGTGCCCACCGTCGCGGTGTAGTGCAGCGTGTGACCGTTGACGGTAATAGTCTGCGCCGTGGACTTGTCCGCAGGCAGCGGATTCGCCATCGGCGCAGGCAGCAGCGGGGCTCTTCGCGGTGCTGGTTGCCGCGGTCGTATCGTGCGGCGCTTCGCTCTGGCCTGCGCGAGCGCAGGCAGGCTAAGCAGCAGGAGTGCAGGGGCGAGAAATCGCAGGGTCATAGCGATACTCTACCCAGCCGACTCCCCTGCATCCCGCGCACAGAAAACGCGGAGGCGCGATCTCGCATCCGCGCTCGCTCGAGCAAGCCGTGCTATGCGTGAAGGTTCTTCATGTAATCCGCATCGATCTTCAGCGCGTCCCACGCCGGCATATCGAAGCTCTCCTGCTCGACGAAGTAGTGCTTGATGTTCGCCCTTGTTCGCCGCCTCGAAGATCGCGCGGAAGTTCACCGTCCCCGTGCCCAACTCCGCCGAAGGAGGCGGCGCGATCACCGACGCAGGCTGTGTCCGTGCGCTTGAAGTCCTTGATGTGCAGCATCGAGATCCGCTTCGGATACTCCCGCAGATAGTGCGCCGGATCGCCGCCGCCCACCGTCACCCAGCCGCAGTCCATCTCGAAGGTGACCAGCGACGGATCGGTCAGACGAATCATCTCGTCGAACGGAATCACGCCGTCCTGCTTGCCGAACTCCATGGTGTGGTTGTGATAGCCGAACCGCATGCCCGCAGCCTTCACCTTCGCGCCGATCTGGTTGAACTGATCCGCGTTCCAGCGATAATCCTCCATCGTGAACGACTGCACGATCGTCGAGAACCGCTTGTCCTTCAGCCGCGACGGATCCTTGATACCCGGGAAGGAACAAATAATATGGCTCACTCCCAGTTCCTTATTGAACGCAATCGTCTGCTCCAGATCGCGATTCAGATCCGGCAGCGAGTAGTGCGCGCTCACCAGGTTCAATCCCGCCGCCTGCATCGCCTGCTTCACCTGCTGCGGCGTGTGGCCGAAGTAGCCCGCGGCCTCGACATCCTTGATACCCCAGCGCCGCAACCTGCTTCAGCGTGCCCTCATAGTCCTTCGCGATCATCTCGCGCACCGAGTAAAGCTGCAGCCCAATCGGCAGACCCAAAGGCGAGGCCATCAACCTGCCGCTCTTCAAAGCGGCAGCACCGCAGACCATCGTAGCGGCCGCGGACTGGAGAAAACTCCTGCGTGTAACAGTCGACATCCAATTACTCTCCTGAAACAAAAACGGTCAATGAGACAAGCATAGTCCCGCGACCTGCTGCTTCGCGCAACAGCGGGTTTACTTGCCAAGCTCCTCATCGAAGAAGCGCGCCATATCCTTGTGCGTCTCCTTCGTCTCGGGCAGCGACAGATTGTTCCAGAAGGCATGCGCCAGTCCATCAAACACGATCAGCCGCGCATCCACGCCCGCATTCAGAAACGCCCGATGCAGCGTCGTCGTTCCACTCAGCAGCAGATCGCGCGTGCTCGTGATGAACAGCGTCGGCGGCATGCCATGCAGATCGGCGAACACCGGCGACAGCACGGGATCCCGCAGGTCCGTATTGGCCGCATACTCGCCGCCCGGCCCCTTCGGCTTCGGCGCATCGAGATGCCCGGAGAACCCATTCAGCCCATACAGCGACTGCGAGTCTCCGTCCCGGCTGAAGTCCCCCATCCCCGAGAAGATGCCCAGCGCCGCCGGCAGCGGCAGCCCAAGCTGACGCAGCTTCACCGCCACCTCGCCCGTCAAAATTGCTCCTGCCGAGGTGCCATATATCCCGATCTCCGCCGGCTTATACGTCTTCAGCAGCTCGCGATACACCGCCACCGCATCGTCCACCGCCGCCGGAAACGGATGCTCCGGCGCCAGCCGGTACAGCACCGCGACCACCTTCGTCTGCGTCAGGTTCGCCATCGGAATCGACTCCGTCAGCGATCCCGAGTCCGAGTTGAAGCCGCCGCCATGCAGGTTGATCAGCACGCGATTGCGCTTGTTCGCCGGCATCGTCAAGCGGCGTAACGATCTTCGTCGGCACACCCGCGATCGTCGCATCGGTCACATTCACCGGATACACCTTGCGAAACTCCTCACCCGCGCCCGTCTGCCAGGTATCGGTATGGCTGCGGCGCTCGGCCAGCGTCTGCGGCACCGCCGCATCGGACATCGGCCGCCCGATCAGCTTCTGCGCCTCCGGGCTCACGGTCGCGGGAACAGGAACAATCCGAGTTACATATGCGGTTCCGTCGCCCGCAATCACACTGCTGTCGGCATGGGCCGCTGTGGCCGCCTGCCCCTGCATCCGTTGTCCAACCCCACACGCGCAGAGAAGAAAAATCCCCGCCGCCCACCCTGTCCGCCGATCCCTTTCATAGCCCCTCGTTCTCTGTCCCGCCCGCTTCTCCGTGCGCTTCGATTCGGTATCTGTTCGGTGTTGTTGTGCTTCCTGTCCGACTGCTACGGCCTCAACCATCTCAGTCAGCCGCGCCGCCATCGACCAGCATGCGATCGACGAAACCATCCTACTCGCTTTTCCGCATGCCAGCCTCGAAATCCCGCCCTGTAATCGACCAGGCATTCCAGATCGCGTGCGATTCATGATAGCGTTCTCAAACCAGATTTCCCTGTTGCGCGCAACGCTTCGGGAGTCCCCTCGCGCGAAGAACTTGCTCAAAGGACGAAGAGAACGATGCGAAAGCCATTGCGGAATGTACTTGGATTAGCCTCCTGCCTGTTCGTTGCCAGTCGCGAGTGCCGCGGACAGCAGAGCCGGCCCGCCATCACCGGCGTCTCCCACATGTGCGTCTACTCCAGCGACGCCGCCGCCACCGACAACTTCTACACGCACACATCGGCGCCACCAAGGGCACCGATCCGCAGAACCCCGCGGGCACCCGCTACTACCTCAGCCCCACCCAGTTCGTTGAGGTGCTGCCGCTGCCCGCCGAGCACACCCTGAGCCGCATGGCCTACGTCGCCTACAGCACCCCCGACGCCCAGGGCCTCCGCGCCTACCTCCAGGCCCACGGCGTAACCGACCTCGCCGAACTGCGCACCGCCAGCGATGGCAGCCACTGGTTCGACACCAAGGATCCCGAAGGCAACGTCGTCGAGTTCTTCCAGGCCGGCAAACTCATCCACCTGCCCGCCACCGCTCATCCCATCGGCACCCGCATCATCCACGTCGGCTATCTCGTGCACAGCAAGCCCGCGGAGGACCAGTTCTACCAAACCGTCCTCGGCTTCCGTCCCTACTGGTACGGCGCCATGCAGCCCAACCACGTCGACTGGGTCTCGCAGCAGACCCCCGACGGCCACGACTGGATCGAGTACATGCTCGTCGGCGACGGCTCCGACACCCCCGTCGCCCATGTCGATGCCCGCGTCGTCGGCGTGCTCAACCACTTCTCCATCGGCGTCCCCAACATGGAGCAGGCCGTCACCACCCTGATCGCCGGGGATCGCGAGCCCCCGCGTCACGACGGCCCGCAGATGGGCAAGGACGGCAAGTGGCAGGCCAACCTCTACGATCCCGACAACACCCGCGTCGAGTTGATGGAGTTCCAGCCCGCCACCAAGCCCTGCTGCTCGGAGTTCACCGCCTCCAGCCCCACCAAATAAGGCAGCGCAACGACCCAGCGAAATCGCCGGCTGCAGCGCTTCACTCGCCCCGCAGCCGGCGTTCCTCCAGATAGATCTTCGTGTAGTCCAGATAGTTCCGCGCGTGCTTCAGAATCAGCGCGCGGTCGGCCTCGCCCAGCGTCCGCCGCACCTTGCCCGGAACCCCCACCACCAGCGAGTGCGGCGGAATCACCGTGTGCTCCGGAATCACCGCGCCCGCCGCGATGATCGAACCCGTCCCCGATCCGCGCATCGTTCAGGATCGTCGCGCCGATCCCCACCAGCACCTCGTCCTCGAGCACGCAGCCATGCACCGTCGCATTATGCCCGATCGTGCACCGCTCCCCGATCACCACCGGATACAGATCCCGCATCCCGTGCAGCACCGCGCAGTCCTGCACATTGCTGCCCGCCCCAATGCGGATCGCGTGCACATCCCCGCGCACCACCGCGTTCATCCAGATGCTGGCCTGCTCGCCCAGCTCCACATCGCCGATAACCTGCGCCGAGTCATCGACATAACAACTCGCTGGAACCACCGGCAGCTTACCCTGATAGGAGCGGATCATGGCGCTATCTTACCGTCCGCCGCCCCGGAGCCGCACCGCTCGTCTCCCCCATCCGTACCGTTACGGCTCTGCTGGTCACCGACGTATTTCGCGATTTTCCTCGCCTTTTCGCCCGCTCCGCGGGCGTATCCTAATGGTTGACCCGAGCTGGGACCGTTTGGAGGTGTATTTCCCTTGGCAGAGATTCGTGTTCAGGAGGGCGAGCCCCTCGAGAACGCATTGCGCCGCTTCAAGCGCAAGGTTCAGACTGAAGACATCATCAAGGAAGTGAAGCGTCACTCTTTTTACCTGAAGCCAGGTGAGAAGAAGCGGGTAAAGGAAGCACTCGCCCGCAAGCGCAATCGCAAGAAGATTCGTAAGGAACAGGACTAAGTCCCGTTCCTTTCAACCCAGAGGCCGCCATCTAGGTTCATCCAAACCTGGGTGGCGGTCCCTCCAATCCGCTCCGCGATCCCCTCCTCCCCATGGTCGCGAGCCGCACACGGCAACCACCCTCCCGGTCTCGCCGAGGTTCTACGGGCCCTGCTTCTGCTTCAAGTTTGACCGCCCATCCTAAATGCTGCGCCATGAAGGGCGTCTCATCCTTTTTCCTGCCTAACGGAGAAATGCGATGCAATCAGAGTTCGTCGACCGGCTTCTCACCTGCGTAGATTGCCACGGCCAGTTCATCTTCACGGCCGGAGAGCAGATCTTCTTCCTCGACAAGCAGTTCAAAAACGATCCCAAACGCTGCAAACCCTGCAAATGCAAGCGCGCCGCCTTAGGCGCCCGCGCAGGCGGCAGCTCCGGCCGCGGCCGCGATGGCGCGCACCGAGACCCGCACCGAGTGCTCCGAGTGCCACATCGAGACCACCGTCCCCTTCAAACCGACCCAGGGACGCCCCGTGCTCTGCCGCCAGTGTTTCCAGACCAAGCGCGCCCAGACCCGGCGCCGCCGCCGCCAACCGCCGCCGAGATCATCGCCGCCACCGCCGGCCTCGACCTGCAGCCACCCTCGGTCGAGCCGTCAACGCGGCCCTGCAGCATCCCCAGGCCTAGCGACCACGGCGCACCGATGCCCGCCACCGCGCTGATGCGCTGGTGCATCGGTGCGCGCTGTACCCAACGGCCCCTGCGCCTCGCAGCAGGACCATGTATCCTGCTGCGGTGAGCGTGTATGCTGCCTGAGACTCAACCGCACCCGGCCAGCCCGACCGGACGATGCCGATCTGGTGCGCGGCCGCCTGGCCCTCGGCGACTTCGAACTGACCATCTGCACCGACGGCACCTACCTGCTCGACGGCGGCGCCATGTTCGGCGTCGTCCCCAAGACCCTCTGGTCCAAGCGCACCCCCGCCGACGACCGACAACCGCATCCTGCTCGGCCTCAACACCGTCGTCGTCCGCACCGGCCAACACACCGTCGCTCATCGAGACCGGCATCGGCAACAAGCAATCGCCCAAGATGCGCGAGATCCATCAGAATCAGGAGCTGCTGCCCGCCTCGCTCGCCGCCGCCGGCGTCCACCCCGAGGAGATCGACATCGTCCTCAACACCCATCTCCACTTCGACCACTGCGGCTGGAACACCACCCTCCTGCCCGACGGCTCCGTCCGCCCCACCTTCCCCAACGCCCGCTACTTCGCCCACGCCGGCGAGGTCGCCCACGGCCATCTCCAGCTCGATCGCGACCGCGTCAGCTACCTCTCGCCCAACTACGATCCCCTCATCGCCAGCGGCCAGATGACCCTGCTCACCACCGAGCGACATCGCCTGCCCACCCCGAGATCGTCCCCGGCATCTCCGTCGAGCTCTTCCCCGGCCACACCGCCCACATGCTCGCCGTCCACATCGAGTCCGCCGGCCAGCACGCCTGCTTCGTCGGCGACCTCATCCCCACCAGCCCACCACCTCGACCCCACCTGGGTGATGGGCTACGACCTCGATCCCGTCACCTGCATCGCCCAGCGCAAGCGCCTCTACCAGCGCGCCATCCCCGAGCAGTGGCTCTCCTCTTCCCCCACGACCACCACACCCCCGCCGCCCGCGTCGCCCTCAACGACAAGGGCAAGCCCATCGCTCTCCCGCTCTGACCTGCCCTGATCTCCCACCGCGCGCCACGCTCCAAGCCCCTTGCTTCTTTGCGTAACCCAGCCGTATCCAGCGGTGCGCAACCGGCCAAAATCCGTGTAGCATCGGAGGGTCGGAAATGCACGGCGAGCGATCGGCGTATCAAATGCTCCTTCCGCAGCCGCAGCCGTCAGCATGCACCACATTCGGTTTGGACACGGAGAGAGATTTCATGGCCGTACTCAGCACCAGAACCACCCACATGGCACACGACAGCGGCCTCGAAGGCACCAACGGTCCGCGCCATGAGCATCGCCACCACCCTCTTCTTCATGTGGGGCTTCCTCACCTGTCTCAACGACATCCTCATCCCCCACCTCAAGGCGATATTCGACCTTAACTACACCATGGCCATGCTGGTGCAGTTCGCCTTCTTCTCCTCCTACTTCATCTTCGCCCTGCCCGCCGGCAAGATCGTCGAGATGGCCGGCTACAAGCGCACCATGATCATCGGTCTGCTCACCATGACCGCCGGCGCCCTGCTCTTCCTGCCCGCCTCCAAGGCGCCCTCCTTCCCGCTCTTCCTCGGCGCGCTGATCGTCCTCGCCGCCGGCATCACCATCCTCCAGGTCGCCGCCAATCCCTACGTCGCCCACCTCGGACCGCCGCGCACCGCCTCCAGCCGCCTCAACCTCGCGCAGGCCTTCAACTCCTTCGGCACCTTCCTCGCGCCCTTCTTCGGCGCCGCCGTCATCCTCTCCCACATCCCCAAGGTCGCCAACGCCGCCGCCCTCACCGGCGCCGCCCTCCAGCGCTCCCGCATCCTCGAGGCCTCCTCGGTCCAGCTGCCCTACCTCGGCATCGCCGCTCGCCCTGGCCGCGCTCGCCATCGCCCTCGCCCTGGTCCAGCTCCCGCGCCATGGACTTCACCCAGGACATCCGCCCCGGCGAAGCCAACCCCCTCACCACCGACAAGCTCCGCAACCACCCCCAGCTCTTCCTCGCCGCCCTCGGCATCTTCCTCTACGTCGGCGCCGAGGTGGCCATCGGCAGCTTCCTCATCAACTACTTCCAGCTCCCCGCCATCGGCAACCTCACCGCCGCCGCCGCCGCCCGCTACGTCGCCCTCTACTGGGGAGGCGCCATGGTCGGCCGCTTCATCGGCTCCGCCATCCTGCGCCGCTACTCCACCGGCGTCGTCCTCGGCTTCGCCGCCGCCGTCGCCTGCACTGCTGGTCCTGCTCTCCATGTTCAGCTTCGGCCACGTCGCCATGTGGAGCATCCTCGCCATCGGCCTCTTCAACTCCATCATGTTCCCCTCCATCTTCGCCCTCGGCATCGCCGACCTCGGCCCCCTCACCGGCCGCGGCTCCAGCCTCATCGTCCGTCCATCGTCGGCGGCGCCATCATCCCCGTCCTGCAGGGCCGTATCGCCGACTCCATCGGCGTCCACCACGCCTTCCTCATCCCGGTCGTCTGCTACATCTACATCGCCCTCTTCGGCTTCACCCGTCCCCGCTTCAAGGCCACCCCGGCCTAAGCGACGCACGCTTCGCACCCCAGCATCACCAAGACCTCTTCCCCCGGGAAGAGGTCTTTTCGCTTGCTGCCGAGAACCCAGCCTCATCGCAGCGAAGCAGCTTCGCATAAGAATCTCGTCCCATCGCAAAAAGCACGTCATCTCGACCGAAGCGGCGGACAGCATCATCGTCCGCCGCGCAGTGGAGAGATCCCTGTATTTTGCTCTTGCTGTTGCTCTTCTTGGTTGTCATCCCCGAAGGGGATCTGCTCTGTTCTTGCCGTTGCTGTTTTTGCCGTCATCCTGAGCGCAGCGAAGGATCCCGATACCGCTCCCACCACCCATACCGCTACGCACCTTTCAACCCGGAACCGGGTGCCCCATCTTCGCGCGGTCTCATCGCGCAGGTGGGCATCGAGCGCAGCGAGACCGCCTTCCCACGTACCTGCCCTGCCTTACCAAAATCCTGTCAAGCCCCCAACCCACCCAAAAACGCGAAATCCCCAACAACCACGCGCCCTTTTCGCTCCCAAGAAATTGCCGATTCCCCACCCTCCGATTCGCTACAATTAACGCAGAGCTTAAAAACGCGAATCCTCCCTCGGACAAGATAGAGCACCATCCCGCTAACCTGTTTCGAATGAAGATTTTAGCCACAACCCCTTTGAATGCAATATTTTACGCCGTCGAAATACCGCTAACCATAGCAAACAAAGGACTTGCGTCCAAGATAGGGGAGGGGGTGCCCCCTTCAGGAGATCGAAAAAGCATGCACCAGCGGTACGGGAGCCTCCGGAGCAAGCCAGAGCAAGAAGATCAGCGCAACCCTCAGCCTCGGGAGCGCTCGCTCTCCTCGCCCTGCCGCACCCCCGCCGCCCGCGCCCAGGCCCTCGCCCAACCCGGCTGGATGGACTCCGCCCTCAGCACCAAATCCTGGTGGAAGCACCTGGTCCTCTACGAGATCGACACCCGCAGCTTTCAAGATTCGAACGGCGACGGCATCGGCGACCTCAAGGGCATCACCCAGCGCCTCGACTACCTGCGCTCGCTCGGCGTCGACGCCATCCTGCTCGACTCGCTGATGCCCAAAGCCAGCCACCGCCCAGCTCGCCGCGCCCATCGATCCCGCGCTCGGCACGCCCGACGACTTCGACACCCTCTCGCTCGAGGCCAGCCGCCGCAACATCCGCATCCTGCTCAGCCTGCCGCAGCCCGACCTCGGTCGACGGCGCCGCTACTGGCTCAACCGCGGCGTCGCCGGCTTCCGCATCCTTCCCGCAGACGCATCCGCGACCGACCGCGCATCCGGCACCCCAGCCAGCCTGCAGGACCTCCACAAGCTCCTCGCCAGCTGCCGTCGGCCAGCGCATCCTGATCGCCAACCCGACCTCCGGCGCCAGCGCCGCCGCTGCCCCGCAGCTCCTGCCCATCTCCTCGATCCTGACCGTTCCCAGCGCCGGCGATCCTCCGCCAGCAGCGCACTCCGCAGCAGCGCCAGCGCCCGCGACCAGCACCGTCGCCGCGCTCCGCGCCGCCCTCAGCAGGCCGCAGCCGCAACGCACGGCGATCAGCCGCCGATCCCGCTGCTGCTCACCGACGCGCCCGATCACCCGCGCAGCATCGACCGCTTCGCCAACGGCGCATCCGCGACGCATCACCGACGCCGCCAACGCCAAGCTGATCGCCACCGTCCTGCTCGGCACCCGCGCCGCCGCCCTCATCGACTACGGCCAGGAGATCGGCCTCGCCTCACACCGCACCCGCAACGATCCCCAAAACAGATCCCCAGATGAAATGGGGCAACGCGCCAACGCAGCCCACCGCCGACGCCGCACCGCCAGCCACCAGCAGCCGCGACACCACCGCCGCCCGCGCCAACCACCGGCTTCGGCGCGTACCGTCCCTACGTCCCGCCGACGACCAAGCCCAAGCCCGTCGCCACCCCGCGCGATCCCTCCACCGTCGCCGGCCAGGAGACCGATCCCAACTCCCTGCTCAGCTTCTACCGCCAGCTCACCGAGCTGCACCGCGGCAACTCCGCCCTGCGCGACGGCGACACCCTCCCGCTCGACCACGACGCCCAGAACGTCCTCGTCTGGGTCCGCAAGCCGCGCGCCATCACGCCGCTCACCCCGCCGATCGTCGTCCTCTGCAACTTCTCCTCCGCGCCCGTCACCCTCTCCCTCAAGGCCGACATGACGCGCCTCCACCTGCGCGGCAGCTTCCTCCGCACCGTCCTGCGCTCCGACAACGCCATGGGAACCATGCACCTGGACGGCATGACCCTGCCGCCACACGAGGTCTACATCGGCGAACTCCGCTACTAACGCCCTAATCCCCGCCGGCCTCTGAGCCCAGTCCGGCATAGGCCTCGTACACCCTGCCAAACACCGCATCCCAGCTACAGCCCAGCGCGTACTGCCGCGCGGCGCAGCGCATTTTTTTCAGCCGCGCAGGGTCTTCCACCAGCTTCGCGATCGCCGCCGAAAACCCATGCGTCTTCGGCCACGAATCCGGTTTCGCCATCGCGCACAATGTACTTCGGTCCGCCATTCGGCGTGACGATCGCCGGAACTCCGCTCGCCAGCGCCTCCAGCACAACGTTGCCAAACGTATCGGTATGCGACGGAAACACGAAGATGTCCATGTTTGCGTAGCATTCCGCCAGCTCCTGACCACGCAAAACACCCGCAAATCGCGCCTCCGGAAGCTGCGCGCGCAGCAGCGCCTCATCGCCGCCTTGCCCGATGATCAGGAACTCCGTGTTCGCAACGCCCATCGCCTTCAGCTCGCGCGCAATCCGCACCAGCAACGCGATGTTCTTCTCCACCGAAAGCCGCCCAACATAGCCCAGCACAATCCGGTCCATCGGACTCTCCGCACCACGCGTCCTTCGCGCCGGCGAGAACAGCTCCGTATCAACACCACGCCGCATCAGCGAGCAGGTCTTTCCCGTCGCCTGCTCCAGCATCTCGCACAGCTCCTGATTGGGCGCGAACAGCACCTTCGCCAGCCGGTAGAAGCGCGCCGTCGCCTCCAGCGTCGCCCGCTCGATCCCACGTTCCGCGCCGCGTCCATAGCGCTTCGGCAGCAGGCTCGTCATTCCGCCCATTCTGCGCGCCAGATACTCATGCACGTTGGTATGCCACGAAGCCGCGAGCGGAACGCCCATCTTCCACGCGAACAGCGCCCCGAAGATCCCCAGTTCGCTCGGTCCGGTAATGTGGATCACGTCCGGCTGGAACCGCTTCAGCTCCCACTCGATGCGGTCGTAATGACGCCAGAAGATGGCGTCGAACTGCAGGTCCTTCTCCAGACGAATCGCGGTTCGGCTGCGCGCCAGCTCCAGCTCCCGCAGCTCGCCGGCCTGCGTGAGACGCGCCTCTTCTCGCCCGCCCGCGCGCACGCACAGGAACGGAACTCCCGTGCGCTCCGCATAGGCCACGAAGTTGCGGCTGGTATGCGCAACCCCGTTCACCTCATGGAAGGAGTCCGGAAAGTAGGCAACACGCGGTACTCGCATCCCTGAAGACAACCCTCACCTGCCGATCGCCGGACCAGACTGCGATCCGGATTCCCAGTCCGCCGCGCTTACCGTGCTCTACGCGTCGAGCTGCGTCAGTGCCGCGCTGCATCTCGGTCGCATCGCTCCACGCCATCCGCAGACCACGCGAGACCGGCGAAGCTCCCATCAGCCGCACACCGCGCATCACCAGCGATACGATCCGCGGCACCTCGCCGCCCTTCCAGAGCGTCGAAAGCGGCTGCATCACGCCGTTCGCATCCGGATGATAGACCCGCTCGTCCCAGCGCTGCGAGCCCTCCGGGAAGTGCGGATAGTCGCGGATGGCATCGAGCGTTCCCTGCAGGATGCGGTGCTTCCACGGCTCGCGATACTGCGGCATGAACAGCAGATGGCTCTTGCGCTCGCGCCGGACCTCGTGGACGAACTCGTTGAAGGTGGTGGCGTGGGTCAGGTTCACGTTGGCGTTCGGCTCGATGCCGTGCCGATCGCCGCCGCTGATCACCAGCTGGTTCCACTTGCCCGCCAGCACCGCGACGTCGGAGTTCTCCTTCCACGTCCGCAGGCCGTTCAGCTCCAGCGCGTGAATGTACTGGCCGTTGACCGCCAGGAACTCGTTCACCGAGACCTGATGCCGATCCGCGCCCACACGATACAGATCCCAAAGCGGGTGGTTGAAGATCAGGAGCACGCCGGGAATCTCATCCAGCTCGGCGAGGATGCTGGTCAGCAGCTTGGGGTCGCGCTCCGCAACCGGCAGCGCGGTGAACTCGGCCAGGCGCTCCTGCCACGCCACGCCCTCGGCGCTCGGCAGGTTGTGAACGCCCAGGTGGAACGCGGTCGGACCGAACGGAACCGTCCACTCGAGCGAGACGGGAATGTGCCGCGCGGAGGGCACGGAGCGCAGCAGCAGCGGCGCCTTGATGTCGTCATGGTCGCTGATCGAGACCAGACCCGGCAGCTGCAGCAGGTTCTCGATCTGCTTCTGCTCCAGGTCGAAGGCCAGCTTGGGGGTCAGCGGCGGAGTCCAGTAGCTGGCCGCGTAGTTCGGCCGGATTCCCGTGCGCTCGTAGGAGCGATCCTCGGCCCAGCGCATGATCGGCTGCAGGATGGCCCAGTCCTGGCTCATCTCGGCGATGAAGTCCAGCGTTTCCTTGGACTGGTTGGTGTGGCTGTGCAGCGACACACCACAGGCGAACCCTTCGGCAGCCTTGGGCTCACGCCACAGATACGAAATGCTGGACTGGCTCATCAGCTGCCCCCTCGCTCGATCCTCAGGATCTTGTATCCAAGTATCGCCAGCTCATGTGAACGAGCGATGACTGCATCGAGAACGGTGCTTCAATATCCCATCCAAAGGTTCCGTTGTCGATACCTTTCTCGATACTTTTGATCTTTTCGACCGAATCCAGCTTTTCTCTAGCGCTGTGTCTCAATTGGCGCAGGAAGGCTAGCCGCGGGTCTCGCGATAGTGGACGGCCTCGGAGATGCCGATCCAGATGTCGAGCAGGCCCAGGCCGGAGACGGCACCGCGGACGGCGCCGAGGTGCATCACGCGGGCGAGGTGGGGCCGGGCCTCGAGGAACAGGTTCTGGTCCCACATGCGGGTCCACCAGGGGAGGACCATCACGAGGACGCCGAGGTAGACGCAGAAGAGGACCAGGACGCAGAGCGAGATGCGCTGCAGCCAGATGGGCGCGGCCTGGTGGGAGAGCTGCCGGGAGTCACGATGGGGCGCGACCGGTGCGGGGCCCGAGGCTCGCTCGAGGGGCGTTCCGTGCGCCTCCGACTGCGCGTCCGAATCTGGGAAGAGCTGTGGCTGTACCGGCATCAGAATCTCACTCTGACAGTAGCAGAGCGCTTCGCCGATGTCTTCCGCGGGCCGGTTAGCGGTGAGGAAATTTTCCTCGATGGCGTGGTTGCCCGGTGCGGGAGACCGGTCCCGGGAGGGGCTTCCGGGGGACTTCAGGGGAGCCTACCCCCTCCCCCTGACTTGAAGTCCTAAAGTCTAGAAGCGAGATACTTTAAGTCCAAATCAAAGTACCCCTGCGAGTCGGTCTGGTCCGGACGGCGAGGAGGTCGGGATGCGCTCTGGGTGGGATTTGGAGGGGCGGTTTGTCAAGTTTTGGGCGGCTCGTTTTCGGGTGCGAGCGAGGGAAAGGCGCGGTATGGGCGGAAGGTGCGCACCGCTGGCGTGGGAACGGTATCGGTCCTTCGCTGCGCTCAGATGACGGCAAAAGCAGACAAAGGCGAAGGAGCAGACAAAGCAAAGGCGATACCGGCCTCCATCGCGGGATGACTGTTCTTTCGGTCGAGATGACGTACTCATTGGATGCGCTGGGATGCGCTCATCGATGATCGGTCGTGATGAAGTACCGTGACTGAAGAGCGGCATCTGGAAGGCGTTCGCCATGCGTCATTGGAAGAGGCGCTTGGTGTCGATGCCGAACTTGGGCGAGGACTTGGTGCCGCTGATGGTGATGGGAAGCTCCAGGCCGGCGCCGTTGCGCTGGAGGAGAGGGTCGAAGGGGCGGAGCAGCTTGCTGGCCAGGCCGGTGGTCATCTGGGAGGCGGTGGCCTGGGTGCGGATGAGGCCGCGGAAGTCGAACTTCTGGCCGTCGAGGCTGTAGCGGCCGGTGAGTTCGCCGGTGGCGCCGGGCAGGGTCATCGCCAGATCGGAGATGTCGACGACGGCGTTGGCCTGGGTGAATCTGCCGGTGAGGGTTGAGGTTACGGGCTGGGCCTGCTGCGGGTTGGCCTGCTCGGGATGGCCCTGGGCGCGCATGCTGAGCTTGTCGATGGTCTGCTGGAAGCCGGGGTTGCTGAAGGTGGCGTCGCTGATGGTGAAGCTGCCGTCGAGACGCATCTTCTGGGAGACGCTCTGACTTTGCCGGGCGGCACGCTGAGGCGCTCGTGGGTGATCATGGCGCCGCGCAGGACCGGCGGCGAGGTCTTGACGCCGAGCAGCAGCATGTCTTCGATGCGGCCGTGGTCGCGGGGGCCCATGTCGACGGTGAGCTCGGTGTCGTGGCCGAGTGACGCCGGTGGCGGGGGTGCCGACGCGCTTGACCGATCCGTAGGCGTGGAGGAGGGAGTGGAGGACGCGGACGTCGACCCGCCGGAGGGTGGTGTCGCCGTTCATGCCGTTGACCTCGGCCTGGAAGTCGGTGTGGAGGGCGACGGGATGGTCGCTGATGTCGAGCTGAAAGTTGGGGATATCGGTGGATCCGGTGACGGCGATGTCGCCGAGGGTTCCGGTGAAGACGCCGGTGGAGGAGAGGGTTCCGGCGATGCCTTTGATGGAGCTCATGTCGGCGTGGGAGAAGGTGTAGTTGCCGTCGAGCGGGGTGTCGCGGGGGTTGTCCTTCTGCCAGGGGCCGAAGTGGCCGGTGGCGTGGACGACGCCGACGGGCCGGGGGTTGGTGAGGGTGGCGTCGTACTGGAAGGGCTTCTTCTGGCCGACGTCGGTGAGGGTGAGGTTGGAGATGTTGAAGGTGAGGGGGATCTTGCCGGGGGTGTTGGTCTCGAGGACGATCTTCGAGTCGGCGACGAGGATCTTGTCCACGGTGATGCCGAGGAGGGGTTGGCCGCGGCGATGGGGGTTGTCGGGCATGGCGCCGGGCGGGCGGCGGGGGTGCGGCGGGATGTTGAGCTGCATGCCCTGGACGTAGACGGTGACGATCCGCATGGTGGGCTTGAGCAGCTCCTTGAAGTCGGTCTGGAACTCGAAGCGGTCGACGCGCAGCATGGGCGGCGGAGCGACGCGGTTGGCGTCGGGCTTGGTGGGGCCGGCGAGGTAGAGGATGCGGAGGCCCTGGCCGGTGACGTGGAGGCCGTGGGAGGTGTCGAGGTGGAGCGCGTCGAGCTCGACCGGGCTGTTGAAGCGCTCGGAGAGCGAGGCGACGAGGCGGTTGCGCAGGAGGGTGTCGGGGTTGACCGGGCATGTTGCGGTAGCTGACCCAGAGTAGTGACCACGGCGAGGAGCACGATCAGCGCGAGGGAGGCGCCGGTCCAGACGAGGACTTTTTTGAGCGACCGTTTTTTGGGGGTTGCGATGTCTTCCAAGAGAGTTCCTCCCGTGCCGTGGTGCGTGCTGTGTTTAGACGCATTTGCCAGAGGCTAGGCCTTACTTTCTGCTGCGCCGAGAGATCGCAAGAGGCAAATACAGGGGTCTCTCCGCTGCGCGCCGGACGATGAAGCTGTCCGGCGCTTCGGTCGAGATGACGTTCGTGTTCGATGAGATGACGTTTCTCATGGGCGACGCTGATGGATCGAGAGGAACAGTTCTCGTTCGCGCATCTTCCTTCCTCTCTGAACCCGGGTTCTTTGCGTGGGATGCGAGGCTGGGTGCGAAAATAGAGGGAAATGCTCCAACTCTCTCAAGCCGGCAAACGGTTCGGTCAAAAACTGCTCTTTGAAGACGTCAACTGGCTGATTACGCCGGATGAGCACACGGGTCTGGTCGGCGGCAATGGCACCGGCAAGTCCACCATGCTGAAGATCCTGGCGGGGATCGAGTCGCTGGACTACGGCACCGTCTCGCGCACCAAGGGGATGACGCTCGGGTATCTGCCGCAGGATGGTCTGTCGCTGTCGGGCCGGACGGTCTTCGACGAGTGCCTCTCGGTGTTCGATGAGCTGCGCAACCTGGAGCAGGAGGCCGAGCAGCTGAGCGCGAAGCTGGCGGAGTTCGATCCGGCGAGCGCGGAGTATGTCGCCGCGGCCGACCGCTTCTCGCACATCAGCGAGCTGATGCATGCGCACGACATCTACACGCTGGACTACCAGGTGGGCACGGTGCTGGGCGGGCTGGGCTTCGACAAGGCGGACTGGCGGCGGCGGACCGAGGAGTTCTCGGGCGGCTGGCAGATGCGCATCTCGCTGGCGAAGCTGCTGCTGCAGAAGCCTTCGCTGCTGCTGCTGGACGAGCCGACGAACCATCTGGATCTGGAGACGAGGAACTGGCTGGAGAACTACCTGCACGGCTACGAGAACGCGTTTGTGCTGATCTCGCACGACCGCTACTTCCTCGATGTGACCGTGAACAAGACGGTGGAGGTGTGGAACAAGCATGCCCACTTCTACTTTGGGAACTATGAGAAGTATCTGAAACAGAAGGAAGAACGGAAGCAGCAGATCCTTTCGGCGTATAAGAACCAGCGCGAACGGATCGAGGATCTGGAGGCGTTCATCAACCGCTTCCGGTATCAGGCGACGAAGGCCAAGCAGGTGCAGTCGCGGATCAAGGAGCTCGAGAAGATCGAGCGCATCGAGATTCCGGAGGAGGAGGCGACGATCCACTTCACGATCCCGCAGCCGCCGGCCTCGGGACGGACGGTGATCGATGTGCAGAATCTGACGAAGATCTATCCGACGCCGGATGGGGGCCAGAAGCGGATTCTTGAGGACGTGAGCTTTACGATCGATCGCGGCGACCGGATTGCGCTGGTGGGCGCGAACGGAGCGGGCAAATCGACGCTGATCCGGATGCTGTCGCAGCTGGAGGCGCCGACCTCGGGCGAGATCCGGATGGGGCATAACGTGCTGGCGGACTACTTCGCGCAGGACCAGTACAAGGTGCTGGATCCGGCGGCGAAGATGCTGGACGACATCAGCGGGATTGCGCCGAAGGTGCCGCAGACGGAGCTGCGGTCGCTGCTGGGATGCTTCATGTTCTCGGGCGATGATGTGTTCAAGCCGCTGGGGGTGCTGTCGGGCGGGGAGCGGAACCGGTACGCGATGGCGAAGATGCTGGTGTCGCCGGCGAACATGCTGCTGCTGGACGAGCCGACGAACCATCTGGATCTGCGGGCGAAGGATGTGCTGCTGGACGCGATCCGGAACTTCAGCGGGACGGTGCTGTTTGTCTCGCACGACCGGTACTTTATCGATGGGCTGGCGACGCGGGTCTTCGAGGTGGAGGCCGGGCGGGTGCATATCTATCCGGGCAACTACGAGGACTACCTGTGGCGGAAGCAGGGCGGGCCGGAGAAGGTCGCGGCCTCGCTGGCGCAGGAGACGAAGGTTGAGGTGCCGGTGGTGGTCGCGCCGGTGGTGGCTGCGGCTCCGGCGGCGGCGCTGCTGCGGTGAAGCGGCTGAATCCGATCAAGCTGCGGCAGCTGGAGGAGCGGCTGGAGTTTGCCGAGGCGGAGATTCCGAGGCTGGAGTCGGCGATTGCGGCGGCGGAGGAGAGGCTGGGCGTGTTTACGACGGCCGAGGACGCGCAACGGAATGCGGCGGAGCTCGATGCACTGCGCGAGCAGCGGACGACGCTGATGGCGGAGTGGGAGGAGCTGGCGATGACGCTCGAAGAGCAGGCGACGGCGCAGTGACATGATGACGGCCGCCAAACCGCTGCTGGAGGTGGACGGGCTTTCGGTCCGGTTTGGGGCGCGGGCGGCGGTGGATGGGATCTCGTTTGCGGTCGGCGCGGGCGAGACGCTGGGGCTGGTGGGGGAGTCGGGGTCGGGCAAGTCGGCGACGTCGCTGGCGATCCTGCGGCTGCTGGCGCCGAACGCGGCGTGCTCGGGAAGGATCCGGTTTGGCGGGCGAGGATCTGCTGACGCTGCCGGAGGCCGACGATGCGGCGGCGGAGGGGGCGGGAGATCGCGATGATCTTCCAGGAGCCGATGACGGCGCTGAATCCGGTGATGCCGGTGGGCGAGCAGATCGCCGAGGCGGTGCGGCTGCATCAGCCGGGGCTGTCGCGGAAGGCGGTCAAGGAGAAGGTGCTGGAGGCGATGGCGCAGGTGGCGCTGCCGGAGCCGGAGCGGCGGTATGGCCACTATCCGCACCAGTTTTCGGGCGGGCAGCGGCAGCGGATTCTGATCGCGATGGCGATCGTGAATCAGCCACGGCTGCTGATCGCGGACGAGCCGACGACGGCGCTCGATGTGACGGTGCAGGCGCAGATTATCCGGCTGCTCAGGGAGCTGCGGGAGCAGCATGGGCTGGCGATGCTGTTCATCTCGCATGATCTGGCGGTGGTGAGCCAGATCGCCGACCGGGTGGCGGTGATGCAGCACGGGCGGATCGTCGAACAGGCGGCGGCGCGGGAGTTGTTTCTGGCGCCGCAGCACGCCTACACGCGGCGGCTGCTGGCGGCGGCGCCGACGATGCGGACGGATCGGGAGCGGCCGCTGGCGCTGGGATAGGCCGCTGGCTTTAAGCTGGCTGCTGACCGGAGATCGCCCAAGGGTAGCTCTGCGGGGTGAATCCATATAAGCTTAGAGTTTCGTGCCATCTCGCTGTAGCGGTTGTTGCTTTTCGGTACCCCGGAACGTTCCCATGCGCGCACTCATACTCTCCGACATTCACGGTAATTTGGAAGCTTTGACGGCTGTGCTGGATGCAGCCGGATCGTACGACGAACTCTGGAACCTGGGCGACGTGGTGGGCTATGGCGGCGCGCCGAACCAGGTGATCGAGAAGATACGGCCGCTGGCGACGCTGAATGTGCGCGGGAATCACGACCGGGTGTGCGGGGGGCTGACGTCGTCGCTGGGGTTCAACTCGGTGGCGCGGGCGGCGGCGCTGTGGACGCATGACGAGCTGACGCCGGAGAACCTGGCGTGGCTGAACGCGATGCCGCAGGGGCCGTTGCATCCGGCGCTGGAGGGGGTGAGCTGCGCGCACGGGTCGCCGCTCGATGAGGACCAGTACATCCTGAACGTGCGGGATGCGTGGGCTCCGCTGCAGCAGATGACGACGGCGATCACCTTCTTTGGGCATACGCATATCCAGGGCGGGTTCGCGCAGAACGGGCCGCAGTGGCATGAGGTGCATCCGCGGTATCGCTCGCGGAATGAGGACGATAGCTGGAGTCTGGAGCTGCCGGCGGGGACCCGGCACCTGATCAATCCGGGGTCGGTCGGGCAGCCGCGGGACTACGATTGGCGGGCGGCGTTCGCGGTGTACGACTCGGCGGCGAGCTGCGTTACCTTTCGGCGGGTGCCGTATGATGTGACGGCGTCGCAGGGCAGGATCCTGATGGCCGGGCTGCCGGAGCGGCTGGCGGCGCGGCTGCGCGAAGGCCGCTGAGAGCGCGTCTTCGAGTGCGGTAGGAAGAAGCCCACCTCAGGGGCTAAAGCCCCTTCTTTCAGGCGATCGTTAATGCCCGGGCCTACCCCAGAGGCCGCGGCTTGGAACCCTTTCCGCAGGCTGGGAAGCCTTTCCGGACAAAGGTAGACGCGGGCGGCGCAAAGCGTCTATTCTGGTGGCGAGTTTTCCGGTACGGACAGCAGAGGCGAGATGACCTACAGGTTCCTCAGACTTCTCGGATTTCGGATGCGCGGTGCTGATCGTCGGTGTTCCGCCGGCGCACGGGCAGATGCACAAGGTGGCGCCGCCGGAGACCGTCGTCCGCGCGCTGGGGGTGTATGAGTGGACCGGGGACATGGCGAAGCCGACGGCGAGCCGGTTGATCCCGGTAAGCCTGTTTATTGATGGACATCTTGAGGATGCCGGGGTGTATATGGCGCGGCCGGTGCCGTTCGCGCTCGAGACCGGGACGGTGTACGAGGTGGATCAGGCGGGGATCTCGAAGGGACTCATCGACCTGCTGTTCGCGCGGCATCTGGAGGGCGCGGACCTGGCGACGGTGTTCGACGACGGCTGGTTCGGCTATGGCAGCTTCAAGGCGCCGACGGCGCCGAAGCCTGCTGGTGGCGGCGGGAACGCGGAAAGGCGGCGGGGAGCATCGAGCCGAGAAGCGGGCGACTGCGCCGGTCGACGACGATCCGGATCGGCCGCATCTGATCCGGAAGCCGGGATCGGAGGGGGACGATGCCAGCGCGAACGCCGGGAAGGACGGGGAGTGCGGGCGGCGGATCGGGAGTTCCGGCAGCTCGATGGCAATCCGGGAGAACCAGACGACGGCGGCCGACGATGATCCCGATCGGCCGCACCTGACGCGGAAGCCGGATGGTTCGGGAACGGCTGGAAGCGCGGCGGGGAGTGCGGATGGGAGTGCGGCTCGGGAGCACGAGTCGACGCGGGGCGGAGTGCGGGGCAGGGTCCGGAGGCTGGCCGGGAACCGGGTCGGTTCCCGCGGACGATCCGGATCGGCCGACGCTGAAGAAGCGGACGCCGGAGCAGGCGAAGCAGGCGCGCAAGGAGTCCGAGCAGTCGAGCGTGAGCGGGGAGTCGACCTCGCTGAACGATGATCCCAACCGGCCGACGCTGCATCGCGGGGTGCCGACGCACGCCGCTGACGGAGGTCGAGCTGCCGAAGCTGAAGGGGGTTCCGGAGAACCTGCACCAGATGGTGGCGGTGTCCGACGCGAAGACCAGAGAGCCGCATGACTTCGCGCGGCCGTGGCAGGATGACGCCGAGCGCACGACGGTGCTGGCCAGCATGCAGGCGCTGGCGCAGAGCCTGCTCGCGAGCTATGGGGCGAAGGCGGCTCAGACGGCGGCAGCAGGCCATCACGCGGCTCACGTCGACCAAGAGCGGGACGGCGAGCGGGAACGACGGCGGGACGCGAGGAGTACGGTGCGGAAGAAGGCTACGCCTGCGACGCCGGCGAGCGGTGCCGCTGCTCGAGGAGGAGCTGAAGGGGTACACGTTGAGCTATGGCGGCGCCGATACCTTCGTCTACATCGGCGCATACGGCTGGGGATGGGGACGCGCTGCGGTATGTGACGGTGGTGGCGCAGAAGGACTCGATGGGCGCGCTGCAGCCGGCGATCCAGAGTGTGACCGACGCCGCGCATCTCGACCGGACGCCGTGGATGCGGCTGGTGGATGTGGTCGACGCCGAGGCCTCGAACCGGGCGAGTTTGCTGTTCGAGCTGCGCGGGCAGACGGCGCGGCAGTTCGCGCTGTATCGGGTGATTGCGGCGCGGGCGGATCAGACGTTTCTGACGGGGACGACGCAGTAGAGGCGTCGGCTCTTGTCGGATCTTCGCGCCGCAAGCGAAAAGGCAAATACAGGGGTCTCTCCACTGCGCGGCGGACGATGAAACTGTCCGCCGCTTCGGTCGAGATGACGTTTTGTGGGTGATGGGTGGTGACGTTTAGGTGGGTGAGGGTTAGGACATGCCGATGATCTGGCCCTTGGCGTCGACGTCGATGTCGAGGGCGCGGGAGGTCTTGGGCAGGCCGGGCATCAGCATCATCGAGCCGGAGATGACGACCAGGAAGCCGGCGCCGGCGGAGAGCTGGATGTCGGTGATGTGCAGCGTCCAGCCGGTGGGGGCGCCCATGCGCTTGGGATCGTCGGTGAGCGAGTACTGGGTCTTGGCGATGCAGATGGGCAGGTTGCCGTAGCCCCACTGCTCGAAGCGGGCGAGGTTGCTGCTGCGCGCGCTCGTAGAGCTCGACGTCGGCGGCGCCGTAGATCTGGCGGGCGACCTTGGTGATCTTGTCGAGGGCGGAGTCGGCGGGCTGGTAGGTGGAGACCAGCTCGGGCTGCGGGTTGGCCTCGATGACCTCGACCACCTTGCGGGCGAGGGCCTCGGCACCGGCGCTGCCCTTGGCGAAGGCCTCGGAGAGCGCGAAGGCCGCGCCGTTGGAGACGCAGAAGGCCTCGAGGGCGGCGAGGTCTTCGTCGGTGTCCTGCGGGAAGCGGTTGATGGCGACGATGGCCGGGAGCTGGAAGCCGCGCACGATGGCGATGTGCTTCTGGAGGTTGAGGAGGCCGCTCTGGAGGTCGCCCTCGCCCTGGTTGCGGACGCTCTGGACGGTGGTGACGAGGACGGCGGCGGAGGGCTTGATGCCGGATGCGGGGCGAGACCAGGTCCATGTACTTCTCGAAGCCGAGGTCGGAGGCGAAGCCGGTCTCGTTGACGACGAAGTCGGCGAGGCGGAGGGCGAGGCGCTGCGAGACGACGGAGCTGGTGCCGTGGGCGATGTTGGCGAAGGGGCCGCAGTGGACGAAGGCGGGGGTGCCCTCGGTGGTCTGGGCGAGGTTGGGCTCGATGGCCTCGGTGAGCAGGGCCATCATGGGGCCGACGGCGCCGAGGTCGGCGGCGCGGACGGGCTCGCCCGTGCGGGTGCTGCCGATGACGATGGCGGAGAGGCGGCGGCGGAGGTCCTCGCGGCTCTCGGCGAGCGAGAGGATGGCCATGATCTCGCTGGCGGCGGTGATGACGAAGCCAGAGGGACGGTTGCTGTCGTCGCGGTGCTTCTTGTCGGGGGCGACGACGCCGGTGACGACGTGGCGCAGGGCGCGGTCGTTCATGTCGAGGGTGCGCGGGCAAGGTGATGGCCTTGGGATCGAGGTCGAGCTCGTTGCCGTGGAAGAGGTGCGAGTCGATGAGGGCGGCGAGCAGGTTGTGGGCCGAGGTGATGGCGTGGAAGTCGCCGTGGAAGTGGAGGTTGATCTTGTCGGCGGGCTCGATCTGGCTGCTTCCGCCGCCGGCGGCGCCGCCCTTCATGCCGAAGACCGGGCCGAGCGAGGGCTCGCGCGAGGTGATGAGGGCGCGCTTGCCGATGCGCTCGAGGCCCTGGACGAGGCCGATGGAGGTGACGGTCTTGCCCTCGCCGGAGGCGGTCGGGCGTGGTGGCGGTGACCAGAATCAGCTTGCCGTGCGCGGTTGGGCTGGCCGTCGTCGAGCAGGTCGAGCGAGACCTTGGCGCTGATGGGGCTGCGTTTTTCGTAGTGGGAGTCGGAAAGGTCGAGTTTGGCGGCGATCGCTTCGATGGGCAGCAGGGTCTTGGGCATCGGGTGTCTTTTGAAATCCTCTTGCTTTGATCTTAAAGGCTATTGCGGTTGCGGGTGGGTTTGGGGACGGACGGGGACTTACCCCCTCCCCCTGACTGAAGTCCTAAAGTCTTCCAATCAGGCTGGTTAAGTCCAAACCAAGTCACCCCGAAGTCACCCTCTGAGGCATGAGAGGCCCGGCGAATACCGGGCCTGTTCTGGGGAGGGTATTTGTCAAGTTCGCCGACCGCGGAGGGGCGGATGAAAGGGCATACAGGGGCTGCTCCGTTCTGAGGGCGAATGAGGCTGCCCGGGCCTACCCCAGAGGCAACGGCAAGACTTTCCGCCACCGGGAAGACGATGGCGGCGATAGCACTCGCAGTGCGCACACCGCCAGCCTAGGCCTGTTGGTTAGAGGGTGGGGTAGTCGACGTAGCCTTCGGGGCCGTGGGCGTAGAAGGTGTTGGGGTCGGGCTCGTTGAGCGGGGCGTTCTTGGCGAAGCGGTGGGTCAGGTCGGGATTCGCGATGAAGAGCTTGCCGAAGGCGACGGCATCGGCCTCGCCGGTGGCGATGACGTGATCGGCGGCCTCGCGGGTGAACTTCTCGTTGGCGATGTAGACGCCGCCGAAGAGCTGCTTGAGCTGCGGGCCGAGGCGGGGTTCGCCGGCGTGCTCGCGGGCGCAGAGGAAGGCGATCTTGCGCTTGCCGAGCTCGGTGGCGAGGTAGCCGAAGGTGGCGGCGGGGTTGGAGTCGGAGATGCCGTGGGTGTCGCAGCGCGGGGCGAGGTGCATGCCGACGCGGCCGGCGCCGAAGACGGAGATGCAGGCGTCGGTGACCTCGAGGTGCAGGCGGGCGCGGTTCTCGATGGAGCCGCCGTACTCGTCGGTGCGGTGGTTGGTGCCGTCCTGCAGGAACTGGTCGAGCAGATAGCCGTTGGCGCCGTGGATCTCGACGCCGTCGAAGCCGGCGGCCTTGGCGTTCTCGGCGCCCTTGCGGAAGGCCTCGACGACGCCGGGGATCTCCTCGAGGGTGAGGGCGCGGGGGGTGACGAAGGCCTTCTCGGGACGGATGAGGGAGACGTGGCCGCTGGCGGCGATGGCCGAGGGGGCGACGGGAAGCTGGCCGTTGAGGAAGCTGGGGTCGGAGATGCGGCCGACGTGCCAGAGCTGGGCGAAGATGCGGCCACCGGCGTCGTGGACGGCGGCGACGATGGGCTTCCAGGCCTCGGTCTGCTGCTGGTTCCAGATGCCGGGGACCTGCGCGTAGCCAACGCCGAAGGGATCGACGGGGATGCCTTCGGAGAGGATGAGACCGGCGGAGGCGCGCTGCGTGTAGTACTCCGCCATGATGGGGGTGGGGACGTGGTCCGGGGTGCCGCGGAGGCGGGTGAGCGGCGCCATGATGACGCGGTTGGGGAGCAGAAGATCGCCAACCTGGATGGGGGTCTGGAGGTGCGGGGTCTGGTTTGTCATTCTCGGGATTGGATGAGTGGGGAGGGGGAAAGGTGCGGGGCTGTTGGAGATGCGGATTGCTTCGGGCTGTGAGCAAGCGAAATACAGGGGTCTCTCCACTTCGCGACGGAGGATGAAGCCGTCCGCCGTTCGGTCGAGATGACGTTCTTCTTTCTGCGCGCGATCTTGATGCGAGGCGTGCGGGAAGACAGAGGATTGCTGCTTCCCGTATCCTCGTAGCCACCTGCACCGCGTCTGCTTTGGAGACGACGCCGTTTGAGAAAGAGGATTGAGGAACGATGCGAGTTCAGCTTTGCGGTGTGATGGCCGTTGTCCTGGCGATGGGTGGGGCGGCGACGGGGATGGTGGCGCAGACGCCGGTGGCGCTCGAGGTGGATGCGCGGGCGGCGACGACGCCGTTTCCTCACTTCTGGGAGCAGACGTTTGGGTCGGGGCGGGCGATTCTTTCGCTGCGGGCGGAGTATCGCGACGACCTGAAGACGGTGAAGCAGGCGACGAACTTCCAGTCGATCCGGTTCCACGGCATCTTCATGGATGAGGTGGGGCTGTATGACCCGAACCGCAAGAGCACCAATCCGGGGCAGACGGCGCAGGAGGTGAAGACGAATGGGATCTATAACTTCTCCTACGTGGACGAGATCTACGACGGGCTGCTGGCGAATGGGGTGAAGCCGTTTGTGGAGATGAGCTTCATGCCGAAGGGGCTGGCGCAGCGATCCGAATGCGCTGCATGCGTTCTGGTACAAGCAGAACGTTTCGCCGCCGAAGGACTATGCGGCGTGGGACGCGATGATCGCGGCGTTTGCGCAGCATCTTATCGACCGGTACGGGATCGCGGAGGTGGCGACGTGGAAGTTCGAGGTGTGGAACGAGCCGAACATCGACTTCTGGGCGGGCAAGCCGAAGCAGCCGACGTACTTCGAGCTGTACGACCACACGGCGCGGGCGTTGAAGGCGGTGAGCGAGCGGATCCAGGTGGGCGGGCCGGCGACGGCGGCGGCCGGGTGGGTGCCGGCGTTTCTGGCGCACTGCAAGGAGCAGGGCGTGCCGGTGGATTTCGTGACGACGCATGTGTACGGCAATGACAAAGGCAGCGATGTGTTCGGGGCGGATTCGAAGGAGGCCGGCGAGCAGATTCCGCGCAACGAGATGGTGTGCCGGGCGGTGCGGCATGTGCATGAGCAGATTGCGGCGTCGCCGTATCCGAAGATGCCGCTGATCATGAGCGAGTACAACGCGAGCTATGCGAACGAGCCGGATGTGACCGACACGACCTACATGGGGCCGTGGCTGGCGGAGACGATCAGCCAGTGCGATGGGCTGACCGAGGCGATGAGCTATTGGGACTTCTCCGATGTGTTCGAGGAGCAGGGGGTGACGCGGACGCCGTTCTATGGCGGGTTTGGGCTGATCGCGTCGGATGAGATTCCCAAGCCGGCGCTGCATGCGTTTGCGATGCTGCACGAGCTGGGTGACCGGAGGATCGCGCTCGCTTCGGACTCGGCGCTGGCGACGCGGCGGGCGGATGGGACGGTGGTGCTGGCGCTGTGGAACTATGCTCCGCCGTATGGCGAGGGTGCGACGTACACGCCGCCTCCGGCGAATCCCGGACCGGAGAAGGTGTTCACGGTGAAGGTGGATGGGGTGCGGGCGGATGCTGCGGTGACGATCGAGCGCGTCGATGCGGATCACGGGAATGTGCTGAAGACATACGACGCGATGGGGCGGCCGGCGGACCCGAGCCGGGAACAGATCGCGGCGCTGCGGAAGGCCGGAGAGGCCGCGGCGCCGGAAAAGGCATCTCTTAAGAACGGGAGTCTTTCCGTGGGCGTTCCCGCGCAGGGGCTGGTGGTGGTACGCATCGCAAGGTGAAGGAGGATCGGCGATTTTGATCTTTCGTGGAACGAACCGCTGTTGCAGCGTCTCCAGGCCGGGGATTGGCTGCATCGGTGCGTGATCTGCGCATGCAGGATCGGCCAGGTGCAGTGACGCTATTCGATCGACGAGGAAGAGGTCGTATCAGCCGCCGCGATTCGATGAAGTTGCTGGGAGGTGCCGCGGTGTCCGCGCTGGCGGCTGGCGCGGCGCCCCGCGCGTTGGCCGAGCAGAACACGGGGAGCCGAGGGGGTGCGCCGGCCGGGCCTGCGGGGCGTCTGAGCAAGGACGATCTGGCGTTTCTCGAGGAGATGCAGCACGCCGGCTGCATGTTCTTTTACGAGCAGGCGGACCCGGTGTCGGGGCAGGTGCTGGATCGGGCGGCGAACAAGGTCTCGACGGGAGCGATGGACCCGGCGCGGCGGATTGCCAGCATCGCGGCGACGGGGTTTGGGCTGAGTGCGCTGTGCATCGCCGATCAGCGACACTACCTGCCGACGGCGCAGATTCGCCAGCGGGTGCAGGCAGACGCTGCAGTTCCACCTGAACCGGATGCCGCACCAGCATGGGTTTCTGTTTCACTTCAATGATGTGCGTACGGGCGAGCCGTTCGGGTTCAGCGAGGTGTCGTCGATCGATACGGCGATCTTTCTGTGCGGCGCGCTGACGTGCCGAGCCTACTTCAACGATCCGGAGATTACGGAGCTGGCGTCGCAGCTGTACGACCGCGTGGACTGGCCGTGGATGCTGAACGGCGGGGACACCTTTGCGATGGGATGGCGGCCGGCGAGCGGCTTCATCCACGCGCGCTGGAACCACTACTGCGAGCTGATGATGCTGTATCTGCTGGGGATCGGATCGAAGACGCATAGCATCTCGCCGGACTCGTGGGACGCGTTTACGCGGCCGCCGATGGTGTACGACGAGTTCGAGTACATCAGCGGGGCGGACCCGCTGTTCGTGCACCAGTACTCGCATGCGTGGTTCGACTTTGCGAACAAGAGCGATGCGTATGCCAACTACTTCGACAACTCGGTGACGGCGACGCAGGCGCACAAGGCGTTCTGCCTGAGCCTGGGACGCGGGTACAGCGAGGACTACTGGGGGATTACGGCGTCGGACTGGGAGCATGGCTACTCGGCGTGGGGCGGGCCGCCGCTGATGGGGCCGGTGAACGGCTCGGTGGTGCCGTGCGCGGCGGCGGGGTCGCTGCCGTTTGCGCCGCAGGACTGCGTGCGGGTGCTGCGGGCGCTGCGGGACCGGTTCGGCGTGGATGCGTGGGGGCGGTATGGGTTCTGCGACGCGTTTCATCCGGAGCTGCTGTGGTACGACCCGGACGTGCTGGGGATCGACCTGGGGATCAGCGTGCTGATGGCGGAGAACGTGCGGACCGGGTTCATCTGGAAGACGTTTATGCAGAATCCCGAGGCGATGGCGGCGATGGATCTGTGCGGGTTCCAGGCGGTGTAGCGGGCTTCGCGCTGGGCTGAGGACAAAGACAAATACAGGGGTCCCTCCACTGCGCAGCGAACGATGATGCCGTTCGCTGCTGCGGTCGGGATGACGTCTTCCTTATTCTTCTATTCCGAAGACCGGGGCGGGTGCCTCAGGCTGCGGACTGCGGGCCGGAGGCGAGCAGGGCGAGGAGCGCGGGTTCGTCGAGGATGGGGACGTTGAGGGACTGGGCTTTGTCGAGCTTGGAGCCGGCCTCTTCGCCGGCGACGAGGTAGTTGGTCTTCTTGCTGACGGAGCCGGAGACCTTGCCGCCGGCGGACTCGATGATCTCCTTGGCGGCGTCGCGGGTGAGCGTGGGCAGGGTGCCGGTGAGGACGAAGGTGAGGCCGTCGAGGGTGGTGGTGCGTGACGCGCTTTTCGGCGTGCATGGTGAGGCCGAGCGTGCTTGAGGCGCTCGACCAGGGCGCAGTTGCGCTCGTTGGTGAAGAAGTCGCGGATGGTGGCGGCGACCTTGGGGCCGATGTCGTTGATGGCGGTGAGGGTGGGGATGTCGGCGGCGAGGATGTCGTCGATGTTGCCGAAGTGCTCGGCGAGGGCCTGCGCGGTGCGCTCGCCGACGTGGCGGATGCCGAGGCCGAGCAGGACGCGGTTGAGCGGGGCGGACTTCGAGTTCTCGATCTGGAGCGAGGAGGGAGTCGGCGGACTTTTCGCCGATGCGCTCGAGGGTGAGGAGGTGCTTCTTGCGTGAGGGTGTAGATGTCGGCGATGGAGTGGACGAGGGCTTTGCGGGTGGGGGCTTCGGCTTCGGCTCTTCGGAGCTTCCGGCGTCGACGAGATCGAGCGAGATCGGTGCCGATTCGGCGCTGGCGGCGATCGCGTGCTCGGCGAGGGTGTGGCCGAGGAGTTGGGCGATGAGGGCTTCGCCGAGGCCTTCGATGTTCATCACGAGCGCGAGGCGAAGTGGCGCAGCTCTTCTTCGAGGCGGGCGGGGCAGCTGGCGTTGACGCAGCGGAGATCGACCTCGCCTTCTTCGCGGACGAGCGGGGTCTTGCAGCGCGGGCAGGCGGTGGGGAAGACGATCTCTTCGGTGCCGCGCGGGTGGGTGGCGTCTTCGACGACGTCGACGATCTTGGGGATGACGTCGCCGCCGCGCTCGACCTGGACGAAGTCGCCGATGCGGACGCCGAGGCGGGCGATCTCGTCGGGGTTGTGGAGGGTGGCGCGGGAGACGGTGGTGCCGCCGATGAAGACGGGCGTGAGCGCGGCGACCGGCGTGACCTTGCCGGTGCGGCCGACCTGGAAGAGGACGTCTTCGAGGCGGGTGATGGCGGCGCGGGCGGCGAACTTGTAGGCGATGGCCCAGCGCGGGGCCTTGCCGGTGAAGCCGAGGCGGCGCTGCTGCGCGGTGGAGTCGACCTTGATGACGACGCCGTCGATCTCGTAGCCGAGGGTGTCGCGGAGGGGCTCGGCTTTGGCGATGAAGTCGAGGACGGCGTCGATGGAGTCGACGGTGGCGGCGTGGGGGTTGACGCGGAAGCCGGCGGTGCGCAGGGCTTCGAGCGACTGCGGACTGCAGGGGCAGGAGCGTAGTCGCCGGTCTGCGAGCAGGAAGTAGGCGTAGAAGTCGAGGCGGCGCTGGGCGACGATGTTGGGCTCGAGGGTGCGGATGGTGCCGGCGGCGGCGTTGCGCGGGTTGGCGGCGGGAGCGAGGCCCTGCGGCTTCGCGCTCCTGCGTTCAGCTTCACGAAGGCGGCTTGGGGGAGGACGACCTCGCCGCGGACCTCGAAGGTTTGGGGCAGGTTGGCGGCGGCGAGCTTTTCGGCGGCGATGCTGAGCGGGATGGAGCGGATGGTGCGGACGTTGGAGGTGACGTCTTCGCCGATGGTGCCGTCGCCGCGGGTGAGGCCGCGGGCGAGGTGCGCCGAGCCCTTCGGCGCCGGGCTCGTAGTGCAGGGCGAGCGAGAGGCCGTCGAGCTTGAGCTCGCAGACGTAGCGGAGCTGCTCGGTGCTGGGCAGGGCGTCGCGGACGCGCTGGTCCCAGGCGCGGAGGTCGGCCTCGTTGTAGGCGTTGTCGAGCGAGAGCATGGGGCGGGAGTGCGGGGTCTTGACGAAGCCCTCGGCGGGCTTGCCGCCGACGCGCTGGGTGGGCGAGTCGGGGGTGATGAGGTCGGGATGCTCGGCCTCGAGCGCCTTGAGGCGGTTCATCAGCGCGTCGTACTGGGCGTCGGTGAGGACGGGCGCGTCGAGGACGTAGTAGAGGTGCTCGTGGTGAACGATCTCGTCGCGGAGGGTTTGGATCTGGTGGAGGGTGTCGTGCGGGGGATCGGTTCGGACGGCATAGAAGGCGATTATAAAAGCGCGGCTGGAGCGTTTCGGAGAGGGGTCAGGTTTCTCGGTGGAGAGAGCAAATACAGGATCTCTCCACTCCGCGACAAACGTACGGCTGTTTGTCGCTACGGTCGAGATGACGTTGTCCCAACATGCACCGAATCAAGCAAGGAACTAGTCGAGCGGTTGGAGGGTGGGCGGGATCCAGCGCTGGCGGGCTTCGGTGGAGGCGACGAGGTCGAAGTCGTAGAAGCGGCTGAGGAGGTCGCGCTGCGGGGCGAAGTGCTCGACGGCGCGGGCGGCGAAGGCGGCGCGGGAGGTGGGCGCGGTGTCGCGGTGGAAGGCGGCGAGGAGCTTGATCCAGAGGACGGTGACGGTCTCGTGGTAGCCGCTGGTGGGGGTGTTCTGGCCGCCGACGGACTCGTTGAAGCGGCAGAGGCCGCGCGCATGCGGTCGATGGCGGCGGACTCGCCGAGGGTGTGGACGAGGCAGGCGCCGGTGAGGATGTGGGCGGCGTGGGTCCACTCGGATTTGGGCAGGGTGCAGGCCTCGAAGGCGTGGAGGAAGGCGTCGATCTCGGCTTCGGTGGTGGGGAGGGTGGGCATACGGCAATTATAGGAAGCTCGATTATGCTGGGCTGATGGAACCGGTGACGCAATGATGACGGGGGCTTGCCTGGCGCGGGCAGGATTCAATCGCAAGGCGGCGTATGCGACGCTGGCGATGACGCTGGCGGCGGAGGCTCCGGACCTGGATACGCTGTGGGGCGTCGGCGGGCCGGTGGCGGCGTTCGAGCACCATCGCGGGATGACGCATACGTTTGTGGGGCTGCCGTTCGATGCGGCGCTGGTGGTGGGCGCGGTGTGGCTGCTGCATCGCTGGCGGCTGCGACGTGGGAGTGCGGCGACGAAGGCTCCGGTGCGGTGGGGGATGCTGTATGGGTTCTGCCTGATTGCGCTGCTGAGCCACCTGCTGCTGGACTGGACGAACAACTACGGGGTGCGGCCGTTCTTTCCGTTCAACCCGCACTGGTATGCGGGATCGTTCGTGTTCATCTTCGAGCCGGTGCTGTTTGCGGTGCTGCTGCTGGCGCTGGTGGCGCCGTTCTTCTTTGGGCTGATCGGCAGCGAGGTGGGAGCGAAGCGGCCGGCGTTTCGCGGGCAGAACTGGGCGATCTTTGCGCTGCTGGCGATGGTGGCGCTGTGGACGTGGCGGTGGGTGGAGCATGACGACGCGGTGATGCTGGCCGAGCGCGAGTACTTCGATGGCGCGCCGAAGCTGCGGGTGTTTGCGAGCCCGTACCCGACGAATCCGTACCAGTGGCACGCGGTGGTGGAGACGCCGGATCACTTTCAGATGGCGACGGTGGATACCAACAGCGGCGAGGTGACGACGGCGGGCGCGACGGACGTCGTCTACAAGCCGCCGACCACGCTGGCGACGCTGGCGGCGAAGCGGAGCTGGCTGGGCCGGGTGTATCTGGACTGGTCGATGTACCCGGTGGTGGAGCAGACGGGGATGGATGCGAACGGCGTGGCGACGGTGCGCTTTCGCGATCTGCGATTTGGGTACGACACGTTTCTGGCGCGGGCGGATGCGAACGACAAGACGGCCGAGCAGTTCCCGCTGTCGGGGACGGTGCTGGTCGATGAGGACCGGAGGGTGATGGAGATGAAGATGGACGGCCACGTGCAGCGGTGAGCGTGCTTGGCAATGTCGTTTGCGTCGGGCGAAAACGCGGAGCTTGCGCGGGGTGCCGGGAGAAGGGAGAATGGAAGACTGGCGTTTCGCCTGCACCTTCGCTGTTTCCCCAGAGGTAAAATTTCCATGTCCGCTTATCTTGTTCTTCTCTTCGCTGTTCTGAGCCGGGTTCTTCCCCATGCGTTTCATGCCACGGGCATGAACTTTACCGCCGTGGGCGGCAGCCTGCTGTTCTTCGGATCGAGAATGGGCGGCTCGAGAATGAGCCGCTGGCAGGCGGGGATCGCCGTGGCGGCGCTGGCGGCGACGGACTACTACCTGACGGTGTTCGCGTATGGCTATCCGTTCCATGTGAGCGCGTATCTGGCGACGTGGGTCTGGTACGGCGCGATCTGCCTGCTGGGTCGCGGTCTGCTGGAGAAGCGCGCGGGCTGGCTGCGCGTGGGCGCGGGCGTGCTGGCCTCCTCGACGTCGTTCTTCCTGCTGAGCAACTTCATGGTGTGGGCATCGGGCGGGATGTATGCGAAGAGCCTGGCGGGTCTGGGCGCGTGCTACGTGGCGGCGGTGCCGTTCTACGCCAACGATGTGATGTCGACCGCGATCACGGCGGGCGTGCTGTTCGGTCTGCCGGCGCTGGCGAAGGGAATGATCGAGATGATGCACGGCGCGCAGCACGCGAACCTGCCGGTGGCGTAGGCGGTAGCAGCTCGTACGATTTCGAAAGAAAGAAGGACCTGGAATCGAGTGACGATTCCAGGTCCTTCGTGTTTGTTGGCGACGCTGCGCTCGCGGCTTAGCTGATCTCGTCCTCGATGGGGAGCGGGGTTCCGCGGCGGCGGTCGAAGATCTTGCGGGCGATGTAGACGGCGAGGATGACGACCAGGACACCCACCACGGCTAGCACCAGCTCCGCGTGCTCGTGGTAGGTGTGGGTGATGGTGTGGACGATGGCCGGGCCGTAGAAGACGGTGATCGCCGCCCAGAGGATGAAGCGCAGGAACTTGCCCAGGAAGATGGCGGAGAAGAACCAGAGCGGCTTCATCTCGAAGACGCCGGCGGCGAGCTCGAAGAGCTTGACCGGCATGGGCGGGGGCATCATGGCGGGGATCATGATGGCGAGGAACTCCTGGCGCTCGAAGCGGTCGCGGAGCTTCTCGTAGCGCTGGCGATTGATGCGCTTGAGCAGGAAGAGCTCGCCGCCGGCGCGGCCAAGGTAGTAGGGCACCAGCGAACCGATGGCGGAGCCGAGCGCGGCCATGAAGGCGTAGAGGACGAAACGGGCGTGATCGGCGGCGACGTAGCCGATGACGAAGGCGTCGATCGGCATGGGGATCGAGGACGAGTCGACGATGGCCAGGGCGCAGACTCCCCAGACGCCCAAAGGCTTGAGCACGAGGAAGATCCAGGCGGCGACCTTATGGAAGAGCTTGACGGGTGCGATTTTCAACGGAGCCTTTGAATGAAAGCGAAGATCGAGCGGATGGCGCGGAGCGTATCGCCCCGAACGCTCCTCCTATCTTACCGTTGCCCACGGGGACGAGGAGCCGCGCAGTGTGAAGAGAGGGGGAAATGGCAGCGGGTTAGGCCGGGGATTATTCGGTGGCGGAGGGGGGAGGCACCGGCTTGGCGGGGTGGTGGGTGCGGCCGGAGAGCAGGTCGAGGGCGTGGGGCAGGATGGGCAGAATCGCCGTCAGGGAGGTGACGGCGCCCGCGGGGCTGCCGGGGAGGTTGATGATCAGGGTCGAGCCCAGGGCGACGCAGACGGCGCGGCTGAGCGCGGCGAGCGGGGTCTGGCGCAGGCCGGCGGCGCGCATGCACTCGGCGAGGCCCTCGATGACGCGGTCGGAGACGAGGCGGGTGGCCTCGGGGGTGACGTCGCGGGGGGCAAGGCCGGTGCCGCCGGTGGTGAGGATGAGGTTGGCGGTCTGGGCGTGACGGCGCAGGGCGGCGGCGATGTCGGTGAGCTCGTCGGGGAGGATCTCGGCGACCGGGGTGGGCAGACCGGCCTGTTCGAGCAGCTGGACGACGGCGGGGCCGGAGAGGTCGACCATCTCGCCGCGGGAGCAGCGGTCGCTGATGGTGAGGACGACGGCGCGGGTCTGGACGTGATGGTGTTGCGCGAAGACGGCGGTCACAGGAGTTAGTCTACGGCATGGACGGGGCGAGAGCGGTCTGGACTGGACGGTTGGTTTGGGAGAGGACGGGATCGGACGGGCGAGCTCGCGAACCTGGGTTGCCAAGGCCCTGTCTTTGCCGACCGGCACAAAGGTGAGAAAATGGGAGGAACATCGTGTCGGCGACCGGAACAAGGCGACCCGATGCTGCGATAAAGCGCCACGCATGTGAACTTTCTCGTCCTACCGCACGTCTGACCTTAAACGATCATGCCAACCCTGGTACCGCCGCCCAATCCGGCCCCGCCTTCTCCGCCCAATTCGTCCTCCAAGGTGAAGACAAACAAGTTTGGCGAACTCGAAGAGCACGAGCTTGATCCATCTTCTGGACACGCTGGACGACGAGCGGGAACGCGCCCGGTTTCGCGAATCCATCTACATCTCGTTGTTTTTCTGGATCGCGGTGGCGTGGTTTGTGGTCTATGGGCCGCGGGTGCTGTTCCACCAGCCGCGCATCGTCAACCCCGCCATGAAGCTGCATGAGCTGACGAACCTGAACGCGCCGACCGATCTGAACCGGGCGCTGCATGCTCCCCGGTCGGCTCCGGCGCCACGCTCGCTCGATCAGAAGACGATCCGTCAGCTGCAGCAGCAGCGGCCGACCCCTCCGGCTCCCCAGCCTGCGCCGGCGCCAGCTCCGCAGCCAGCACCCACCCCGGCACCCCGGCAGCCGCAGGCGGCACCGACGCCGCTGCCCTCGGCGACCGACTCCCCCGCCGCCGACCCCGGCACTGCTGCCCTCGGCGCCTGCACCCTCGGCGGCGCCGGCACCGACCCGGCCGAACTTCGGCAACCCGGCCAGCGCCGGCGACATGGTGCGGCAGGCGGCACAGGCTCCGCACGGCGGCGGTATGAGCATGGGCGACGAACCTGGGCCGGCGGCGCATCACGGCGTCGGCGGCGCCCGGCGTCGAGATCCTGTCCGACACCATGGGCGTGGACTTCAACCCCTATCTGCAGAAGATCATGCGGGAGATCTACTACACCTGGCTGCCGCTGATTCCCGAGGAGGCGCGGCCGCCGCTGAACAAGCAGGGCGAGACGCAGATCCGGTTCACCATTCTGCCGGATGGAACCATCGGCGGAATGACGCTCGAGAGCTCGAGCCATGACGACGCGATCAACCGGTCGTCGTGGGGATCGATCACCGGCGTGGGCAAGTTCCCCTCGCTGCCGAAGGAGTTCCACGGGCCGAATCTGGAGCTGCGGATCCACTATCTCGTGAACAAGGAACCGCCACGGTAGCAGCATGCTCTTGCAGGCAACTCATGGGGGCGAGCCACTGGCGAAGCGCACGAATCGAGCCCGACCAGTACGGAGCGGAGCGGCGCGGCAGGCGCGCGGACTGATCCTGCTGGCGCTGGCGGCGCTGCTGTTCGCCGTGCTGCGGGCGGGCGTCGAGCGCGTCTTTACGCCGGGATGGTGGCGGCTTTGGTAGGAGCTTCTTCTTTGGAAACAATGGATTGCGGGAACTCGAACGACGTTCCCATGGTGGTGCTGGTGGGGGCGACGGCGAGCGGGAAGACGGCGCTCTCGCTGGCGCTGGCGGAGGAGTTCGGCGCCGAGATCGTCAGCTGCGACTCGGTGGCCGTGTACCGCGAGATGGAGATCGGGACGGCGAAGCCTTCGTTTGAAGAGCGCGGCCGCGTGCCGCACCACATGATCGACTTCGTGGCGCCGGACCAGCCGTGCACGGCGGGCGACTACAGCCGGGGAGCACGGGAGGCGCTGGCGGGCATCACGAGCCGGGGCCGGCTGCCGATCGTGGCCGGCGGGACCGGGCTGTATCTGCGGGCGCTGGTGGATGGGCTGTTCCCTGCCCCGGCGGTCGATCCCGAGCTGCGCGGGCGGCTGCGGCGGCTGGCGGAGACGAAGGGCGCGGCGTATTTGCACCGAATTTTGTGCAGGCTGGACGCGCGGGCGGCGGGGGCGATCCATGCCAACGACGTGCCCAAGGTGGTGCGGGCGATCGAGGTGAATCTGGCCGCGCGCGAGCCGCTCAGCGAGCAGTGGCAGAAGGGGCGCGACCGGCTGACCGGGTATCGCATCCTGCGGATCGGGCTGAATCCGCCGCGGCCGCTGCTGTATGAGCGCATCAACCAGCGGGCGGCGGCGATGTTCGAGCGCGGGCTGGTGGAGGAGACCGAGCGGCTGGTGGAGCGGTACGGCTACGGCTGCACGCCGCTGGGGTCGCTGGGCTACGCGCAGGCGATCGCGGTGCTGCGCGGCGAGATGACGCGGGACGAGGCGATCGCGGCGGCGCAGCAGGGACATCGCAACTACGCCAAGCGGCAGGGGACGTGGTTCCGCAAGGAGCCGGAGATGCATTGGCTGGCCGGAACCGGCGGCGATGCCGAGGTGCTGGCCGAGGCGAAGGCGCTGGTCAGGGCGCATCTGGCGGCGGGGCGGTAGCTCTTTTCGCGGGCTATTTCCGCTGGAAAACGCTGGCCCTTACCGCTGACATCGTTTATCCCATTGAAAACAAATACAGAGGTCTCTCCACTGCGCGACGGACGATGAGACTGTCCGTCGCTGCGGTCGAGATGACGTGCTTTCTTATCGCGATTAGTCGGAGACCGCGGGTCTGACCCGCCCAAGAGGAGACCGGCCGGAGAGCGACGGGTTAGCCGACGTGGAGGACGAGGGGGTCGGCGAGGCGGAAGCGGACGATGGACTCGGCGGGGATCTCGATGTCGCGGTTGCCGGTGAGGCCGCCGGCCACCGCTCCACCGCCTGCGCCGGCGAGGCCGCCGACCAGCAGACCGACGCCGCCGGTGGCGATGCCGCCGATCAACATGCCCGCACCCGCTCCGCCGCCGATGAAGGCCGCCGAACGCTTGCCCTTACCCTTCTTGGTGCGGGTGAGGTCGTCGGTGTCGAGGCGGTAGCGGACGCCGTTGAGCGAGAGCGAGACGAGGCGCAGCTCGAGGATGGAGCTGCCCTTGAAGTGGCCGCGGCGATGGGCGGCGTCGACGACGCCTTCGACCGGAGCGCCGCGGGGGATGAGGACGCTGCGGTTGGGGCCGAAGACGGGCTCTTCGATCTCGCCGGAGAAGCGGTCGCCGACTTGGGCGTGCTTGACGCTGATGTGCTGGTTGATGCGGATGACGAGCGGAGTGCCGGCGGGGACGCGGACCGAGGCGGGCTGGGCTGGGGAGCGGGAGCCGGAGCAGGGTAGGAGGCCTGTGGCGGGTTGGGCTGGCCCGGCTGGTAGGGGGCTTGGTTCGGGGTACTGATTCGCGGCTTGATTCGCTGGGGCGGGGCCGGCGGAAGGAGGCGCGGGCGCGGTGGTGCCATCGGAAAGAAGCACGGGAGCAGCCGCGGAGGGCTTGCCGGGAGCGGGGGCTGGGTGTTCGGCGGGTTGCCGGCCGCGGCGGGGTTGGTGCCCTCGGCGGCAGAGTTGGGGGCTGGGTTGGGGCCTGTGTTGGAGGCAGGAGCTGTGGCGGCGTTGGCGCCGGGAACGGTCGCGGGGGTGTTGGCGGGCACCACGGCGGCCGGGGTCACGGTGGTGGTGATGGCCTGGATCGTCTGGCCGGGCTGGAGCGGCTGGATGGTGGTCGTGGTGGTGTTGCCGTTCTTGTCGGTGGTGGTGATCTGCTGCGGCTGGCCGGTGGCGTTGGCCTGCTGCTTGGCCTTCTCGAGGGCGGCGTCCTGCTTGGAGGTGCAACCGGAGAGCGCGAGCGCGAGGGTGAGCGCGGCGGCGACGGTGTTTAGGTGTTTGGGGAAGCGCATGGCGGCATGCGGAGAGATCATCGTTCGGTCCTCGTTGTTATTTCTATTCTGATTTCGCGGAGTGTTTCTCTGCTGGAAGGTGTGGGCGGCGCATCGGGCCCTGTACTGTTCGATGCGAAACGGCGGTGGGCGATTGCCTGCACGGCGAAAGAGAAGAGAGTGAAGCGAAAAGGGGATGAAGGGATTAAAGATCAGGGGCATGACATCGACCACTTCCCCGAGTTCCCCCGCCAAACCGCAGCGGACGCAGCTTGCCCACCTGACCGCGCAGATCGAGGACCTGAAGCAGCGCGGCACCTACTTCAAGCTGCGCGTGCTGGACGATGCGCAGGCGCCGGTGTGTACCTATGACGGGCGCAAGGTGATCAATCTGGCCTCGAACAACTACCTGGGGCTGTGCGACCACCCGAAGCTGCGCGAGGCGGCGATTGCGGCGACGCAGCAGTTCGGCGCGGGATCGGGCGCGGTGCGGACCATCGCGGGCACGATGAAGATCCACATGGATCTCGAGGAGAAGATCGCGGCGCTTCAAGAACGTCGAGGCCTGCGTGGTGTTTCAGTCCGGGTTTACGGCGAACGCGGGCACGGTGTCGTCGATCCTGGGCAAAGAGGACTTCATCCTGTCGGATGAGCTGAACCATGCGTCGATCATCGACGGGGCGCGGCTGTCGCGGGCGAAGATCAAGGTCTTCCGGCACAAGGATGTGGCGCACTGCGAGGAGCTGCTGCAGGAGATTCAGAACGAGCCGGGACGGAAGCTGATCATCACCGACGGCGTGTTCTCGATGGACGGCGACATCGGGCCGGTGGACAAGCTGGCGGAGCTGGCGGAGAAGTACGGCGCGATCATGATGGTCGACGATGCGCACTCGAGCGGCGTGCTGGGACGGAATGGACGCGGGTCGATTGATCACTTCGACGTGCATGGGCGCGTGGATGTGCAGGTGGGCACGCTGTCGAAGGCGATCGGATCGCTGGGCGGGTATGTGTGCGGAAGCCGCGATTTGATTGACTATCTGTACCATCGCGCGCGGCCGTTCCTGTTCTCGACCTCGCATCCGCCGAGCGTGGCGGCGAGCTGCATTGCGGCCTTCGACATCCTCGAGCAGGAGCCGGACCGCATTGCCCGGCTGTGGGAGAACACGAACTACTTCAAGCAGCAGCTGGCGGCGGCGGGGTTCGATATCGGCGGCGTGACGACGCCGAAGAGCGAGACGCCGATTACGCCGATCATCCTGGGCGATGGGCGGCGGACGATGGAGTTCTCGAAGGCGCTGTTCGAGGCGGGCGTGATGGCGACGGGGATCGCGTTCCCGACCGTGCCCGAGGGCAAGGCGCGGGTGCGGACGATCATGACCAGCGAACATACGCGGGCCGAGATCGATCAGGCGCTGGAGATCTTTGTGTCGGTGGCGAAGAAGACGGGCGTGCTGAGCTAAACGCCTCTTGCGTGTGGGATGGGCCGGGCGTGTTTCGCGAGATTGCGAGCACGCCCGGCCCTTTTTGCAGAATGCTTTTGCGGCTAGTGGCGGTAGGCGATGCGGCCGCCGACCAGCGTGGCGTGGATGCGGCCGAGCATGGGGGCGTGGTCGAAGGGGGAGTTCTTGGACTTCGACAGCGACTGGGCGGCGGCGTAGGTCCACGTGGCGGTGGGGTTGAAGAGAACCAGGTCGGCGTGGGCGCCGGCGGCGAGGGTGCCGCGGCCGGCGAGCTTGAGCAGCTGGGCGGGGTGGGTCGACATCAGGCCGAGGACGCGCGAGAGCGCCATCTTGTGCTGCTGGTGGAGGACGCGGAGGGCGAGGCCGAGCGCGGTCTCGAGGCCGGTGATGCCGTTGGGGGCGCGCTCGAACTCGACCTCCTTCTCGTGGGCCGCGTGCGGGGCGTGGTCGGTGGCGATGCAGTCGATGGTGCCGTCGAGCAGGGCCTCGATGACGGCGAGGCGGTTGTGCTCGTCGCGCAGGGGCGGGTTCATCTTGGCGTTGGTGTTGTAGGCGGTGTTGCGGCAGAAGGTCTCGTCGGGGGACTCGCCGGCGACGGCCAGGTCGGTCAGGGTGAAGTGGTGCGGGGCGGCCTCGCAGGTGACGTGCAGGCCCTGCTGCTTGGCGATGCGAATGGCGTGGAGGGCCTTGGCGGTCGACACGTGCTGGACGTGGAGGTGGGGGCGGAGGTGCTCGGTCTGCTCGATCTCGCGCAGGAGCTGGATGTCGCGCTCGACGATGTTGGATTCGGCCTCGATGGTCATGCCGCGCAGGCCGAGGCGGAAGGCGACGGGGCCGGCGTGCATGCTGCAGCCGCCGGTGATGTGGGTGTCTTCGGCGTGCTGCGAGATGGGCAGGCCGAGGCGGGCGGCGGCGACCAGGGCGGCGCGCATGACGCGATCTTCGAGGATGGGCTTGCCGTCGTCGGTGAAGCCGACGGCGCCGGCGGCGGCGAGGGCGGCGTAGTCGGTGAGGGTCTCGCCGAGCGAGCCCTGGGTGGCGGCGGGCATGGCGAGGAGATGGACCTTGGCGTCGCGCTCGGGGTGCAGCATCCACTCCATGCGAGGCGACCGTGTCGTTGACCGGGACGGTGTTGGGCATGGCGACGACGGTGGTGTAACCACCCGCCGCGGCGGCGTGGGTGCCGGTGGCGATGGTCTCCTTCCAGGTCTGGCCGGGCTCGCGGAGGTGGACGTGGACGTCGATCAGGCCGGGGGCGACGATGAGGCCGGTGGCGTCGAGGACGTTGGCGATCTCGAGGCCGGTGAAGGCTCCGGGGGCGTCGACGGCGTGGATGCGGCCGTCGCGCAGGAGCAGGTCGCGGGCGGCGGGACCGCAGTCGGTCACCGAGGGATCGATCACGTGCGCGTTGGTGATGAGGAGGTCGGGAGTGGGATTCGTCATAGGTGTCTCCTTATCGGCGGTTCGCAACAGGGCTGCGTAGGATGGGCACCCGAGCGGTTGGGGTAGATGGAGAGAGTGCGGTCTCGCTGCGCTCGATACCCCACCCTCGCGCGATCGGACTGCGCCGAGGATGGGGCACCCGGATCTTACCCGGATTTCACCCGCAGGTGGAAGCTCACGCGAGCTGGTTGAAGGCGCGGGCGAGCAGCGCGGTGCGGACGGCGAGGCCGTGGCGGACCTGATCCTCGATGGCGGATTGGGCGCTGTCGGCGACCTCGCCCTGGATCTCGAGGCCACGGATCATGGGGCCGGGATGGAGGACGAGGGCGTTGGGCGCGTGGGCGGCCAGGCGGTCCTGCGTGAGCTGGTAGCCGGCGATGTAGTCGGCGAGGTTGAGCTCGAGGCCGGCGAGGCGCTCCCGCTGGATGCGGAGCATCATGACGGCGGGGGTGGCCTGGGCGGCGGTGGCGAGGGCGCGGTCGAAGTCGCGCTCGATCTCGATGCAGGGGCCTTCGCCGGAGCAGAGGCCGAGGGCGTCCTCGGGGAGCAGGGGCTGGGGGCCGCAGAGGATCACGCGGGCGCCGAGGCGCGGCAGCAGCATGGCGTTGGAGCGGGCGACGCGGCTGTGGCGGATGTCGCCGGTGATGACGACGGTGACGCCGGAGAGCGAGCGGGCGTGGGCGGTGTCGGGATCGAGCGCGAGCCGGGTGAGCAGGGTGCGGAGGTCGAGCAGCGCCTGCGAGGGGTGCTCGTGCATGCCGTCGCCGGCGTTGAGGATGGGCAGGCCGGTGACGCGGGCCAGCAGCGCGGGAGCGCCGGAGTTGGCGTGGCGCAGGATGATGGCCTCGGCGCCGAGCGCGCGCAGGGTGATGCCGGTGTCCTTGAGCGACTCTCCCTTTTCGATGGAGGAGGACTTGTCGCTGACGAGCGTGGTGGTGGCGCCGAGGGATTTGGCGGCCAGCTCGAAGGAGGTGCGGGTGCGGGTGCTGGACTCGTAGAAGAGCAGGGCGACGCGGCGGCCGGCGAGCAGCTTGGCCCGCTCGGCGGCGGAGAGCGCGGCGATGCGGGTGGTGCTGGCGAGGATGTCGGCGATCTCGGGAACGGTGAGGTGCTGGACGCTGAGGAGAGAGCCGGGATGGTGGGGTTCGGGGTGGGTAAGGGCGTCCATTACGGCGGTGTTGACTCCTGGGATCGGACTGGATCTGGGTGCGAACTGGAACCTCGGCCGGACCGGCTCCAGATGCCGCTATGCCAAGGCTAAAGCCTCGGCATGTTTGTAGGCAAAGATTTGGCGGCGTGGGGGAGGAAGCGCGGCGTTTGGCGCGGCGAACGAAGGACAAATACAGGGGTCTCTCCACTGCGCAGCGAACGATGAAACCGTTCGCTGCTGCGGTCGAGATGACGTGTTTTTGGGGGCCGGAAATTTTAGCCGGAGGCGCTTTTGATCGGGTCAGGCCGGGTCGACGAGTTCGACGAGGACGACCTGCTCCTGGCCGTCGATCTCGTTGAGCTGGACCTCGATGATCTCGCGCCGGGAGGTGGGGATGGTGCGGCCGGTGAAGGTGGCCTGGATGGGGAGCTCGCGATGGCCGCGGTCGATGAGGACGAGCAGCTGGACGCTGCGGGGGCGGCCGTGGTCGAAGAGGGCGTCGAGCGCGGCGCGGATGGTGCGGCCGGTGTAGAGCACGTCGTCGAGCAGGATGATGTCGCGGCCGTTGACGTCGAAGCCGATGGCGCCGGGGGTGACGGTGGGACGGGGGCCGGCGGTGGAGAGGTCGTCGCGGTAGAAGCTGATGTCGAGGACGCCGGTGTCGACGGGCTGCTTCTCGATCTTCGCGATGAGCGCGCCGAGACGCTGGGCCAGCGGGACGCCGCGGCGCTTGATGCCGACGAGGCCGAGGTTGGTGGCGCCGTTGTTCTTTTCGACGATCTCGTGCGCGAGACGAACCAGGGTGCGCTCGATCTCGGAGGCCGACATGAGGCGGCCTTTTTCGCGGAGGTGCGGCTTGCGGAGGGTCGTTTCGGGCTGCGTGGATTCGGTCATGGGCTCGGACTTCGATTCAGACTTGGATTCCGTCATGGCAATTGGGCAAATGATAGCAGGAAAGGAGATGGGATCAGGCGACGGGGCGGCGGCGGGAGCGCAGCAGGCCGCCGAGGGCTCCGCCGAAGATGGACACGAGCAGGATGAAGACGAGCCCGAGGGCGAAGGCGAAGAGCATGAAGCCGGTGCGGAACTCGGGCGACGCGATGACGGCGTTGGCGGTGTCGGGCAGCTGCTTGGTGGCGATCAACTGGTCGATCTGGATCTTGGAGGCCTGGATCATATCGTCCAGATCGCCCATGGAATGAAGGACAAAGCGGCCGAGGACGGCTCCGACGGCGGTGGCGATGCCGAGCCCGGCGCCGACGCCGACGCCGACCAGCATGCCAATGCGGGCGCCGATGCGGGCGTTCATCGCCGCCAGCGGGCGGCGGCGCTGGTAGAGCGCCAGCGTGGTGAGCGAGGCGCTGAGAATCCAGATGGAGCTGAGCGGAGAGAGCACCTGGATGCGGGTGGCGGTGAAGCTGAGCACGGCGGCGACGGCGGCGACCAGCAGGGTGCAGCGGATGGCCATCTGCCAGTCGATGGGGTTGGGGATCGGCGGCGGCAGGGTGCCGGTGGAGTTGAGGCCGCTGGGGCTGCTCGAGAGCGACTCGGAGTAGTCCGGACAGGACGAGCTGGGGCGCGCCGCAGTGCGGACAGAAGGAGTTGGGGCCGTCGGCGGTTGCGAGCTCGGCGCCACAGCGATGGCAAAGTTCCTGCATACCCTTATGAAGCTATCCCACCGCGGGGAGTGGGGCAAGCTCGGCGGCTACTCCTTCTGGCGGTTGGCGTCGTCGGCGTCCTTGTCGCCGAAGGAGAAGTGGCCGGGAAGGTCGAGGGCGACGAGGCCGAACTTGGTGCCGCTGCCATCGGGATTGATGGAGACGATGTGCTGATGCTGCTTGGAGCCGGCCTTGAGCTCGGTCTTGCCGGTGAAGTCGTCGTTCATCTTGAGTTTGGTCTTATTGTTCGTGCTGTCGTCGGAGCAGTCGAGGCCTTCGGCGGTGACGGTGGGCGTGCCGACCGGCTGATGGTTCGCAGCACTGAATGACGGTGCCGTAGCGCGCGAGCCCTTTGCGGTAGAAGGCGAGCACCTTGTCCGGCGAGTCGGAGGTGCGGTAGCTGATGGCCTTGACGCGGAGCTGGAAGCTGCCGAAGCTCATGTTGACGTCGGCGGCGCCATTGTCGTGCTTCGTCCTTGCCGTGCTTGTTGACGATCTGGGCGCCGGGATAGGTGGGCAGGCCGGTGCCGACCTCGACGGCGTTGTCGTCGGTCTTGACCGACATGCCGCCGAAGGGGGTGGAGATCTTCACGTTGTCGCCGTCGCCCTGTTTGTGCGAGTCGACGGTGCAGCCGGCGAACAGGGCGGCGCTCAGGCCGAGGGTCAGGCCGGAGATCAGGCCAGAATCAAAAAGTTGCCGGCTGTCGGTGCGTGCGTTGTGGTCGTGCGTGGTTTTGGCTGCATCTCAAGCCTCCCGAGAGAATCGTTCGAGAACGATACGCCAGCGAGGTGCAAAAGAGTTCCCGCGACGTGGGAACGACCTGGGTTGTGTGGGCAGATGCGCGTCCCGAAAAAGCATCGGCGTCTTGGCGGGAGCACGCTGACCTATACTGTGGGGAACAGTCAAGCTACGGGCGAAACAGGTAAGCCCAGAGACAGCAATGCGAAACGCAGCCGCCCGCGTCACCAGGCGGCTGGGAGTTTTGGATGGCGCAGCAGGAGCCAATCGGCAGACGGACGTTGACGGGCAGTCGCGAGATTCCGGACAAGCTGTACTTCCGGATCGGCGAGGTCGCGCAGCTGTGCGAGGTGCCGGCGTACGTGCTGCGCTTCTGGGAGACGGAGTTCGCGCAGCTGCGGCCCAACAAGGGCGGCACCGGGCAGCGGCTCTACCGGCGGCGGGATGTGGAGATGGCGCTGCGCATCAAGGCGCTGCTGTACGACCAGGGGTATACGATTCCGGGCGCGCGGCAGGTCTTCAAGAGCGAACAGAAGCAGAAGGAACCGCTGCTGGCGCTGGGCGTCGAGGCGGCCCCGGCCGGCTGGAGACCGTCGAAAAGGCCGAACAAGAAGCCGACAGACGCCAAAGACAAGGCCGATGCGGCGCGGTTGCGGCAGCTGCGCACCGAGATGCAGGAGCTGCTGGCGTTGCTCTCGAAGCCGATGGCCAGCCCGGTGCTGCAACCCATGAGGCGACGCGGCTGGGCAGCGCGCCGGTGCAGCCGATCCGGGAGGCGCCGAGCCTGCGGGTGGAGACAGACACCTCGGACGCGGCGATCGAGCGGCTGTTCGAGGAGCCGATCCTGTTTCCGGATTGATGCCGAGATCGTCGCGGAGCGGGTGGTGCTCGGGCCGATAGAATGAGTTGGCTGCAGTTGCCCGAGAGGATGCCTTTGGCGGTTGTGAATGAGTTGAATCCAGTGCCCTCCGCGCCCCGGGCTGCGGGACGTTTCGCGTGGCTGCGGCTGTCGCACAGCCATACCGCGTTCTCGGCGACGCTGCTGACCGATGGCGGCGATGTTTCTGTCGAACGTGCTGGGGCTGGTGCGGACGCGCTACATCAACGTGGTCTTCGGCGCGGGACCGGCGACCGACGCCTACAACGCCGCGTTCAATCTGCCGGACATGCTGAGCTACTTCATGATCGGCGGCGTGGCGTCGATCACGCTGATCCCGATCCTGAATCGGTATCGCGAGGCCGGGGATGAGGAGGGCGCGGACCGCGCGCTGTCGATCGTGCTGAACGCCATGGTGGTGGTGCTGACGGCGGCGATCGTGCTGGCGGAGATCTTCGCGCCGCTGTATACGCGGGCTTTCTTCCCGAAGTTCTCGCCCGAGGCCGCGGCGCTGTGCACGCGGATGACGCGGATCATCCTGCCGCAGCCGTTGTTCTTCTTTATCGGCGGGGTGCTGGGGTCGCGGCTGCTGGTGCGGAAGATCTTCCTCTACCAGGCGATTACGCCGCTGATCTACAACCTCGGCATCATCCTCGGCGCGGTGTTTCTGTCGAAGTACGTCGGCATCTACTCGCTGGCGATTGGCGTGATGGCCGGCGTGATCGTCGGGCCGGCGGCGTTTACGGCGTATGGCGCGTTTCGCAGCGGGCTGCGGTATCAGCCGATCTTCAACCTGCGGCACCCGGCGTTTGTGGAGTGGCTGAAGCTGACCTTCCCGATGATGATCGGGGTGTCGCTGACCTATGCCGACAAGTGGATTGCGAGCTACTACGCCTCGTCGGTGCCGGGCGGGATCTCGCGGCTGACGGTGGCGAAGAGCCTGTTCAACTCGCCGATGACGATCATCGGATCGGCGGCGGGCGCGGCGTCGCTGCCGTTCTTCTCGTCGCTGTTCGCGCAGGGCAAGATGTGGGAGTTCGCGGGCGCGGTGAACCGGTCGGTGTCGCGGGTGCTGGCGACGGCGCTGCTGGCGGGCGCGTGGATGGTGGCGCTCTCGTTCCCGATCATCGACCTGTTTCGCGGTGGGTCGTTCAAGCATGCACGACGCGGTGGAGACCTCGCAGTACTTCACCATCTTCGCGGTGTCGATCGCCTTCTGGGCGGCGCAGCAGATCTACTCGCGCAGCTTCTACGCGGCGGGCAATACGGTGACGCCGGCGATTGCGGGATGGGCGGTGACGCTGGTGTCGATCCCGATCTATGCGGTGCTGTTTCACCGGATGGGCGTGACCGGGCTGGCGGTCGCGTCCGATCTCGGCATGATCCTGAGCGTGGGGACGCTGGCGGTGCTGCTGCACCGATACCGGCTGGTGCATATTCAGGGGCTCGAGTACGGCGAGTTGGGAAGGGCGCTGGCTGCGGCTCTGGTGAGCTATGGCGGCGTCGCGATGTGCCTGCGCTGGCTGCATCTCGCGCGCGGCTATCGCGGTGATGTGATCGCGATCGTGGTGGGAACGGTGGTCTGGGCGGCGCTGAGCGGCGGGGTGCTGGTGGGATTGGGATCGAAGCTGCCACGGCAGTTGCTGCGGCGGAAGGGCTGAGTCCCATCCATCGCGATAGGCTGCGATGGATGGGGAACCGGCTATTTCGGCGGGGCGCGAGCAACAGCGGTCTCGCTACGCTCGATGACCCCACCCTGCCGCACGATGAAGCCGTGCGTCGAGGATGGGGCACCCGGCGTTCGACTAAGAGCTAGCTGGGGGTGGCGTTGGCGAAGGGGTCGTTGGCGATGGGAACGAACTTGCGCACGCGGGCGTCGTAGGTGTCGACGCGGCCGGAGCCGATGTCGTAGACCCAGCCGTGCAGGCGAAGCTGCTTCTTCTCGACCGCCGCCGCGACCTTGGGATGGGTGAGGATGTTGTCGAGCTGGGCGAGGACGTTCTCGTGCACCAGCGCGTTGAGCTTCTGCTCCTCGGGGAAGCGCTCGTTGTTGTGATCGTGGCCGAACTCCTCGGCGACGGCGTCGCGGGCGTGGTCGGCGTAGTGCAGCCAGCGCGCGACCGCGGGCAGTTGCTCGAGCTGCTCGGCGCCGCGCAGGATCGCGGTCATCGCGCCGCAGCCGGAGTGGCCGCAGATGACGATGTCCGGGATGCCGAGTACGGCCACGGCGTACTCGATGCTCGCGGTGACGCCGCCGGGCTCGGGCGAGTGCGGCGGGACGATGTTGCCGGCGTTACGCACGACAAACAGCTCGCCCGGACCCTGGCCGGTGAGCAGCTCGGGGACGATGCGCGAGTCCGCGCAGCCGATGAACATGGCCGAGGGCTTCTGTGCGAGGGCGAGTGAGTGGAAGAGTGCTTCCTGGTTAGGGTAGACCTCGCGCTGGAAGCGCAGGACGCCGTCAATGATGTGCTCCATGCGGTCTACCCTAACCTATTTGCGGCTATTTGCGCCAAGCCCTTCTGGAAGAAGTGGCTCGGCACGTACTACTTCGCGTCCTCGTACTCTTCGTTCCAGGCGGTCTGAATGGCTTCGAGGATGCTCTCGGTGGACTTCATCGGGTCGCCGACGAAGCCGGGCAGCTCGGTGATGTAGCGATGCAGGTCGGTGAAGCGGACGCTGTAGGGCTCGACGTCCGGGTACTTCTCCTGCAGCTGAATGCCGATTTCGAGGACGTCGGTCCAGGTGATCTCGCGGGGCATGGTGTCTCCTTGGGAAGCAGCTTTGTAGCTGCTTAGCCTTAGCTTTTAGCGAAAGGCTAAAAGCTAAGGGCTAAGAGCTGTTTTTTAGGACGAGGCAGCGGTGGAAGGCTTGCCTTCCTGCACGTAGTTGCGGTTCCACTTGGGGATCTCGACGACGTAGGCGCCGGGCTTCTCGATGACGGCCTGGCAGCCGAGGCGGCTGTTGAGCTGCGACGTCGGCGGCGGTCTCCATGCGGTCGAGCTCCTTGTCCTCGGGCTCGCTGACGCCCTTGGCGCCTTCCTTCACCCAGAGGTGGCAGGTGGTGCAGGCGCAGACGCCGCCGCAGGCGTGGTCGAGGAAGATGCCGTAGTTCTCGGCGACGTCGAGGAAGCTCATGGGCTCGCCGTGGCCGTCGTAGGGCAGCGTGTCGAAGGGGAATTCGACGGTCTTGTTCTCGGGCATGAAGGTGACGCGCACCATGTTCTCGGCGGGCGGCTGGGAGAGATCGACGTGGGCGAGCGGCTTCAATTCTTGTTCGGACATGATGGACTCTATTCTGGTGGTTTTTCCGGGTCTCCACAAGCGGGGCGAACCGGTGGGTTCGCGGAGCGCTGCGGAGTCCGGGTGAGGACGGTGAGGTCCTGAAATGGAGATTGCGCGGCGCCGGCATGTCCCTCGCGGAAGCTGCCGGCGCTGCCTGCTTAATCTTCGGTCGACTCTTCGGGCGTGAGCGGATTCTGCTGGCCGAGGGTCACGAGGTTCTGCTGCGGCGTGTTGATCTGGGCACCGTTGATCTCGGCCTTGGCGAAGGGGTGCGGCGCGGTCGGACCGTCGCCCATCGACTCGCCCGGCGGCGGCCATCGTCTGGCCCTTCATGGCGCCCGAGACGGCGGAGTCCATCATCAGCTCGGCGAAGCGGCGGGTGGCCTGGTCGAGGCGCTCGATGCCCTGGCGAATGACCTTGTAGTCGCCGCCCTGCACCGCGGCCTTGAGCTCGCTGATGCCGGCTTCGATGGCGGCCAGCTCGTCGCTGGTGAGCTGCTGGAAGGAGGCGTGCTCGCGGCCCTTCTCGACGGCGTTGAGGATGGTCTCGGCCTCGTTCTTGGCCTCGATGACCTGGCGCTGTTCGATGTCCTCCTCGGCGTAGTCGAAGGAGTCGAGGATCATGGTCTCGACCTGCTCGTCGGTGAGGCCGTAGGTGGGCTTGACCTCGATCTCGGCCTCCTTGCCGCTGCGCTGCTCGCGGGCGCTGACGTGCAGGATGCCGTTGGCGTCGATGAGGAACTTGACCTCGATGCGCGGCAGGCCGGCCATCATCGGCGGAATGCCCTTGAGGTCGAAGCGCGCCAGCGAGCGGCAGTCGCTGGCGAGTTCGCGCTCGCCCTGCACGACGTGGATGGCGACGTTGGTCTGGCCGTCGACGCCGGTGGTGAAGTGCTCGGTCGCGCTGGCCGGGATGGTCGAGTTGCGCTGGATGATCTTCGCGACCACGCCGCCGAGGGCCTCGATGCCGAGCGAGAGCGGGGTGACGTCGAGCAGCAGCAGGTCTTCGGTGGCCGAGCCGGTGGCGCTGCCGGAGAGGATCTGCGCCTGCACCGCCGCGCCGAGCGCGACGACCTCGTCGGGATTGAGCTCGGTGTGGGGCTTCTTGCCGCGGGCGTTGAGCTCGAAGAGATCGTCGACCAGCGCGCGGACCGCGGGAATGCGCGTCGAGCCGCCGACGAGGACGACCTCGTCGATCTGCGCGGCGGTGAGCTGCGCGTCCTTCAGCGCCTGCTTGCAGGGGGCGGCGGTGCGCGCGATGACCGGCGGCGATGAGCTGCTCGAACTGCGGGCGGGTGATCTCGCGGGTGTAGCGCTTGCCGTTGGGCAGCGCGACGTTGAGGCGCGCGGAGTCGGCGCTCGGAGAGCGCGATCTTGGCCTCGATGACGGCCTTGCGGATCGCCTGGACTGGCTTCGCCGCTGTGCGGGCGTCGTCGCCGATGCCGAGTTCCGCGTCGCCGGCGATGTCGTCGAGCGCGATGGCGATCAGCAGATTGTCGATGTCGTCGCCGCCGAGGTGGGTGTCGCCGTTGGTGGCGATGACCTCGAAGATGCCCTCGTGCAGCTTGAGGATGGAGATGTCGAAGGTGCCGCCGCCGAAGTCGTAGACGGCGATGAGGCCGTCCTTCTGCTTGTCGAGGCCGTAGGCGAGCGCGGCGGCGGTGGGCTCGTTGACCAGGCGCAGGACCTCGAGGCCGGCGATGCGGCCGGCGTCCTTGGTGGCCTGGCGCTGCGCGTCGTTGAAGTACGCGGGCACGGTGATGACCGCCTTGGTGACCGGCGCGCCGAAGAAGCGCTCGGCGTTCTTCTTGAGCTGCAGCAGGATGTAGGCGGAGATCTCCGGCGGCGTGAGCGCGAGGCCGCCGACGTTGAGCTTGAGCACCTCGCCGGGCTGGAGGCCGTCGACGAGCTTGAAGGGGAAGAGCTTCAGCTCTTCCTGCACGTCGTCGATGTCGCGGCCCATCAGGCGCTTGGCCGAGTAGACGGCGTTGGCCGAGTCGGTGAGCAGGGTGGTGCGGGCGGCGTGGCCGACGGCGATGCCGTCATCGGTCCAGGCGACGACGGAGGGGACGAGGCGGTCGCCGTCTTCGCCGGGAATGACCACCGGCTGTCGCCCTCCATGAAGGCGACGAGGGAGTTGGTGGTGCCGAGATCGATGCCTACTACGCGTTCTTCTGCCATCCGTCTGATCCTTTTCTCTCTGTGCTGCGCCTGCAAGCACTTTTGTTATTGTCGCATCGCGTACAATTCCGCGTGCCGGTCGAGGGTGCGCTGTGGCAGTATGCCCGCATGACCTCGTTTGCAAAAAACTGTCGCGTCACCGTGATTCCCGGGCTGCGCTACCGCGACTGCCCCGCCGCCATCGACTGGCTGTGCCGCGCCTTCGGCTTCGAGCAGAAGGCGGTCTATCGCCAACCCCGACGGCACCATCGCCCACGCCGAGCTGACCTTCGGCAACGGCATGATCATGCTGGGCTCGGTGCGGCCTGACGCCCCGGGCGTTTTGCCCATCGCCCAGCCGGAGGAGATCGGCCTGCGCGAGACCCAGACGCCCTACCTCGTCGTCTCCGACTGCGCCGCCATCTACCAGACCGCGAAGGACGCCGGCGCGGTGATGGTGCGGGAGCTCGCCGAGATGGACTACGGCGGGAAGGCCTTCTCCTGCCGCGATCCCGAGGGGCACCTGTGGAGCCTCGGAGAGTATGACCCGTGGGAGCAATCCTCTCCTGCGTGAGGCGCTACTCCAGCGCCTCGTTGACGTCGCGCACCAGATTGCGCAGATAGGTGCGTTTGTTGAGCAGCACGACCATCGCGTCGCGGACTGCGGTCTGCGCGGCCTGATCGCCGGCGTCGAGCGCCGCATCCCACTTCGACCAGAGCGCTTCGAGCTCGGCCTGCGTCTCGACCATCTTTTCGTCGAAGGAGGCCTTGGCGGCATGAAGATCGCGGCGCAGCTCGGGCTCGTCGTCTCTCGCCCATCTGCTTGGCGGCGCGCATCTCGGCGAGCTGCATGTTCAGCTCGAAGACCTCTTCGAGCAGCTCGGGCGGGACGACCTGCTTCTTCTGCTGCCGCTGGCACGGGCCGCATCGGTGGCCGCTTTGGACTGCTCCTCGAGCTGAATGCCTTCGAGCGTGAGCAGATATTGCGTGCGCGCGATGGGGTCCTTCAGCGTGCGATAGGCATCGTTGAGCAGCGAGCTCTGGGCGAGCGCGGCCTCCTGCTCGGCGACGGGCTTGGCGGCGAAGCGGTCCGGGTGCAGCTTGCGGCTGAGCGTGTAGAACTGCTTCTCGAGCGCAGGGACATCCAGCGTGAGCTTGCGCGGGAGGGAGAAGAATTCAAAGTAATTTTGCGTCAAAGGTTCGGTCATCGGTCTTGAAGTCTTAAGCGGGTATTCCGGCGCATGGCGGAGCCAGTTCTAATCCGTAACAGGCTAAGGCGCGAAGAAGATCCAACTCAGCAAGATGCCGGGAAGATCATTCCTCGTTGCGGATGCGGTGATGCCATTCCACGTAGCGATATAGGCAGGTACCACGCCAATATCGAGCAGATCGGCGCTTACGCTGCCCATCTTTGCGATTACAGCCATGCTCGTCATCCACTGCGGTAGAGCCATCGTGCACGACTCCTGGAAGCGTATGTCCGTAACTTACGTCGAGAAGCTGGAGCCGCAGCCGCAGCTCTTGGTGGAGTGCGGGTTGATGAAGTTGAAGCCCTGGCGCATGAGGGTCTCTTCGTAGTCGAGCACCATGCCGTGCAGGTAGATGAAGCTCTTGGGGTCGACGAAGATGCGGATGGGCGGAGCGTCGGTGGCCGCGGGGTCGAGGTGCGTCTGCGAGAAGGCGTAGACGCGGTCGCGCTCGCGGGGCTGGGTGTCGAAGCGGATGTTGTAGCTGAGGCCGGAGCAGCCGCCGCCCTGGATGCCGACGCGCAGGCCGCCCTGGTCGGGCGTGATGTTCTCCTTCGCCATGGCGATGCGGATGCGCTTGAGCGCGCGCGGGGTCAGCTGGATGCCCTTCTGCTCGGGCGTCTGGCCGTCGGCGGTGAGCAGCGTCAAACCGGCGAGCGGTCGATGCCGGCTCGGCGGGCTTGGGAGCCTGACCGGAGCGGCTGGTTTCGGTTTGTAGCGTGACCATTGCCATAGGAATCCATCACAGTCCAGCGCCGCGCCCCATCACAACGGGCGCGGCGGCTTGCCTTGCTTTTACTTCCAGAACAGCTACTGCGAGACAGCTTAGTGAGCTGCGCGTCGGCGGTCGCTTCCGCGCCCTCGGCAACGTTGTTCTTCTTCTTCCAGTCGCCGATGGCGGCGCGGATCGCGTCTTCCGCGAGCACCGAGCAGTGGATCTTGACCGGAGGAAGCGCGAGCTCCTTGACGATGTCGGTGTTCGAGATCGTCAGGGCCTCGGCGACGGTCTTGCCCTTGACCCACTCGGTGGCGAGCGAGCTGGAGGCGATGGCCGAGCCGCAGCCGAAGGTCTTGAACTTGGCGTCCTCGATGACCTGGGTCTCGGGGTTGACGCGGATCTGCAGGCGCATCACGTCGCCGCACTCCGGCGCGCCGACCAGGCCGGTGCCGACCTCGTCCGAGCTCTTGTCGAGCGTGCCGACGTTGCGGGGATGTTCGTAGTGGTCTACTACCTTGTCGCTATATGCCATTTTGTGTCTCCTGACGCTGCTGATGGTTAGATGTTACGGCGACCAATCAGTCGCCGGGTGAATTCTTAGAGCCGCTTCTCGATGGCGTCCACGCGGCCTTCAAGCTTGCCGGTGAGGTGATAGAACTGCCTCAGATCTGCATCGATACCGGCAAGGCGATCCTCAACTTTGCGTGAACCTGGCGTTCATCTGCCGCCCGTAGATCCTTGAAGTCGTTCCGGTTGAAGAGAATCCCGGCGAGGATGGCGAGAAGCGGGACTCCGACGACGATCACGTCATGCATGCTCGAAATCTCCTTGCTCGCAAATCACTCAACCGAGTGCTTCTCTTCGTCTCCCTCGTGATGCCGCTGCGTCTCGATCCTCTCGATCGAGACGCAGCGGCTCAACTCCTTAGTGAGCGGCCCACTCGATCTTCGAGAGGTCGATGCCTTCCTTGACCATCTCGTAGAGCGGCGACAGCTCGCGCAGCTTGCTGACCGTCGTGATCAGCTTGTCGGCGACGTAGTCCACTTCTGCCTTGGTGTTGAAGCGGCCGAGGCCGAAGCGGATGGAGCTGTGCGCGACGTCGTCGCCGAGGCCCAGGGCCTTGAGCACGTAGCTGGGCTCGAGGGTGGCCGAGGTGCAGGCCGAGCCGGCTCGAGACCGCGATGTCGTTGATGCCCATCAGCAGGCTCTCGCCCTCGACGTAGACGAAGCTCATGTTGAGGTTGCCGGGCAGGTGGTGGTCCATGTTGCCGTTGACGTGGACGTAGTCGAGCGCGTTCTCGAACTTCGCCTTCAGGTAGTCGCGCAGCTCGGTCAGGCGCTTGGCCTCGGCCTCCATCTCCTCGCCGCAGATCTCGCAGGCCTTGCCGAGACCGACGATGCCGGGGACGTTCAGCGTGCCGGAACGCATGCCGCGCTCGTGGCCGCCGCCGTTGATCTGCTCGGTGATCTGGACGCGGGGGTTGCGGCGACGGACGTAGAGCGCGCCAACGCCCTTGGGGCCGTAGATCTTGTGGCCGGAGAGCGAGAGCAGGTCGATGTTCATCGTCCTGCACGTCGACCGGGATCTTGCCGACGGCCTGGACGGCGTCGGTGTGGAAGATGATGCCCTTCTCGTGGCAGAGCTTGCCGATCTCGGCGATCGGCTGGATGACGCCGATCTCGTTGTTGGCGAACATGATGCTGACCAGGATGGTCTTGTCGGTGATGGCCGCCTTGAGCGTCGTCGACCGAGATCAGACCGTCGGCCTGCACCGGCAGATAGGTGACGTCGTAGCCGAGCTTCTCGAGGCGCTTGCAGGTGTCGAGGACGGCCTTGTGCTCGGTGACCTGGGTGATGATGTGGTTGCCGCGCTCCTTGTACATCTCGGCGACGCCCTTGATGGCGAGGTTGTTGGACTCGGTCGCGCCGGAGGTGAAGATGATCTCCTTGGCGGTGGCGCCGATGAGCTTGGCGATCTGCTCGCGGGCGTTCTCGACGGCCGCCTCAGCCTCCCAGCCGAAGGCGTGGTTGCGGCTGGCGGCGTTGCCGAACTTGCCGCTGAAGTAAGGCATCATCGCTTCCAGGACCCGCGGGTCCAGCGGCGTCGTGGCGTGGTTGTCCATGTAGATGGGCAGGTGGACGCCCTCCGGCAATGCGGTCTTGCTCTCGGCCACGATCATGTCTACACCGAACGAATTTGCGCTCATCGAAACTCCCCTTGTGCTACTGCCTGTAATTTCTTGTTCTTGGCGACTGCTCCATGACATTGAATCAAAACTGTGACCGAGACTGCTGACCGTCTCAGACGGCGATGCTGACCAGGCCGCCACCAACCGCTGCCTGATTCTCGTGTCTGCTGCTCTCGGGCGGCTCTGCCAGGTCCGCGATGCGGATTCCGCTGAGCAGGTCTTTGATGCTGTCATTTACCTTGCGGAGTGGTTCTTTGATGGTGCAATGCCCGGCCAGGTCGCAGGCTCCGTGAATGGTGATGCAACTGGTGATGAAGAGCGGGCCGTCGATGGCGCGGATCACCTCAAAGGCGGTGATCTCGGTGGCCGGACGGGCCAGCGAATAGCCGCCGTGGGTGCCGGCGTGCGAGACCAGAAGTCCTGCCCTGGCAAGCACTTGAAGGATCTTCGCGAGCAGCTGCGGAGGGATGTGATAGGCCTCGGCGATATCCTTTGCGCTCTGCGCGGCACTGGGCAGTCGGAGCCGTCGGACGCGCCGACTAAGGCGGCGTGCTCGGCGAGATACTTCAGCGCCATCAGACCGTAATCGGCTTTTTTGGTGAGCCGCAGCATGGAATCCCTTGCCCTATTTTCCCCTTCGTGCCGTGTGTCTTCCGCTTGGACGGCTTGTCTCTCGCTTCCTGTGCGGAATCCAGACTCATTCGGTCTTAGATATAGTGTACGGCGAGAGTTTTCCCGACGCAACCGCTGCGGCAGGGCGACGATTTCACGGCGGAGGCTCGATCTTCGAAGCGGTCAGCCGCCTCCGGGCTCCCGGATCGTCGGCACCAAAATGGCGATGAGCGCCTACAAGAGTGCAAAGTTCCTGAAATGGCCGTTGACAGCGCGACCGGAGCGGGGCAAAATCTTCCCATTCCTCCAATGACCCCCACTCCCGCCCATTGCAAACACCCGCAGGTCCGCGTTGTGGCACGCGATGAAGAGACCGAGTTTGTTGAGTGCCAGACTGTGTGGCGAGGTCTTCGACGCCATCGAGTATCGCGACATGGTGCTCGAGGAGGAAGAGGCGCTGCAGCAGGCGAAGGAACGCGCCTGAGTTGGAGCGCGTAAGCGCGGTCGGCGCGACGCGCTTGCGCCGAAACTCGTCCAAACCGCCCTATACTGGCTGCCATGGATGCCGAGCGGATTCGCGCTTTCCTGCTGCAACTGCCCCATGTGGCCGAGACCATGCAATGGGGCGACAATCTGGTCTTCTGGGTCGGGGATAAGGCGATCGGCGGCAAGATGTTCGCGCTGATAAACCTCGAGACGGATGGCCGTGGGGTGCTCTCCTACGCCGCAGGGCAGGAGCGATACGCGGAGTTGCTGGAGATCGAGGGGCTCTACCCGGCGCCCTATATGGCCCGCATCTACTGGGTCGCCGCACGCGATTGGAGCGTCTTTCGGCCCGCCGAGTGGGAGTTCGAGCTGCGCGCCGCGCACCAGATCATCTTCGACAAACTGCCGCCGCGCACCCGCAAGGTGCTGGCGATGCCGCCGGCCGAGCGCAAACGGGTGATCGCGGAACGAAAAGCTCTCCTCGCCAGAAGAAAGCGGACGAGGAGAGCTGAGGGAAGGCGAAGCTTCAGAAGGATCGCGCGATCGCCCGCAGCGTTGCGGAGCGAACGCGCTGGATCGCTAGACCCTAGACCTCAGGAGCAGCGTCGAAGAGGCCGCGGAAGGACTTGCGGTAGGCGAAGAGCAGGAACAGCTCCAGCACGGTCACCACAACGCCCGGCGCGATACCCGGTCGGCTCCAGCAGCGCGTGATAGAGGATGATGTTGACGATCACCGGTCCCAGCAGCACCAGTCCGAGCGGAACGAAGCGTCCCACCAGCAGCAACAGGCCACCAATCAGCTGCAGCGCGCCCACAACGTAGAGGAAGTGGTGCATGAAGAGGACGCCCATGTAGGTGCCGGCATCGCCGGTGGGCATCGGCATCTTGAGGAAGTGCAGGAAGAAATTGGAACCGAAGAGAACAAACAAGGCACCCAACAGGATGCGGGCCAAAACAATCACTTTATTCATACAGAAAATCTCCTTGACTCAGATGAAGCATAAGAGTCCGACGACTTGCGCCGAAATAATATCTTTCGTAGCGTCAATCTAATGACTTCTCACTCTAGCAAGCAAGTTGGATCCTGTTTCGAGCGGCCTGAATCCGGGCGGCGTCTCGCTGTCTCTGGCCGGCCGCACCGCCCTGATCACCGGAGGCTCGCGCGGCATCGGCGCGGCGACGGTGCGCCTGTTCCGGCAGGCCGGAGCGCGGGTTGCGTTCAGTTATCAATCGGCGGCCGAGACCGCCAATGCGCTGGCGGCCGAGTGCGGCGGCATCGGCGAAGATGGCCAGGCCAACTGCGTTGCCATCCAGCAGGATCTCGCGACCGCCGACGACGGCCGCGCGCTGGTCGCCGCCGCGGTGAAGGCGCTGGGGCGGATCGACTGCCTGGTGGTCAACCACGGCATCTGGCCCTCGCATGACGCGCCGATCGCCGAGATGGACAACGCGCAGTGGCGCGGCACGCTCAGCGTCAATCTCGACAGCGCCTTCGGCCTGGTGTCGGGCGCGGTCGCCGAGATGAAGGCCCAGCCGCAGTCGGAGTTCAGCTCCGCGCGCGGCCACATCGTGCTGGTCAGCTCGACCGCCGGGCAGCGCGGCGAGGCCTTCCACGCCGACTACGCCGCCAGCAAGGGCGCGCTGATCTCGCTGACCAAGAGCCTTTCGAGCGAGCTCGCCAGCCAGGGCATCTATGCCAACTGCGTCGCTCCGGGCTGGGTCGCCACCGAGATGACGCTCTCCGTGCTCAGCGATCCTGCCATCTCCGGCAAGATCAAGAGCGTGATTCCGCTGGGCCGCGTCGGCTCGGTCGAGGAGATCGCAGGCCCGATCCTGTTCCTCTGCACGCCGTTCGGCGGCTTCTGCTCGGGCGAGATCTTCAATGTCAACGGCGGAGCGGTGCTGGTCGGCTAAAGCTGCCGATTTTGGGATAGGCTGAAGGCGCACGATCTGGGCACGGATTCCGGTGGCCAGATTGCAAATCCTTGAGGGCATCCCACGATGCACGTTCGCGTTTCGTCTGTGGTCTTCCGTCTCATCCTTGGACTTGGCGTTGGAGTTGGCGTTCTAACCGGAGCGCGGTGGCAGGAGTTTCGCCCGCAGCCGCTGCTCGCGCAGGCCTCGACGATTCCCAGCGCGGCGCCGCCGCCGGTCAGCAGCCAGGAGCAGGACAAACGCGGCCGCGCACTGCTGCAGCAGATGGTCGAGGCGCTGGGCGGCGACGCCTGGCGGAACCGCACCAGCATGCTGCGCGAGGGCCATACCGCCAGCTTCTTCCATGGCGCCCCCACGCTGAACGTCGTCGACTTCTGGGACTACACGCGCTTCCCCACCGCGGCCGAGCCCGAGGCCGAGCGCATCGAGTTCACCAAGAAGCACGACGTCGTGCAGATCTGGACCCCCACCAACGGCTTCGAGATCACCTACAAGGGCAACAAGCCGCTGCCCGAGGAGCAGGTGCAGGACTACCTGCGGCGGCGCTCGCACTCCATCGAATCGATCATCGAGACGTGGCTGAAGGAGCCCGACATCGTCGTGCTCTACGAGGGCACCACGATGGTGGAGCGGCGCATGGCGGAGAAGGTCACGCTGCTGGGCGCGGACAACGACGCGGTGACGCTCGAGCTCGACGCCAACACGCACCTGCCGCTGCGGCGCAGCTACCAGACCCGCAACACCACCTTCAAGGACATCGACGAGGAGGAGGAGCAGTACGAGGACTACCACCTGATCCAGGGCATCCAGACGCCGCTCAGCATCAGCCGTTATCACAACGGCGATCTCTCCAATCAGCGCTTCTTCACCAAGGTGGAGTACGACGTGCCGCTGACGCCGGAGATGTTCGACACCGAGCGGCCGCTGAAGGGAAAGAAGAAGTAGCGGGCGCGGCCGGGAGACACGGAGGGCCGCGGGCGCGCAGTTTAT
>CAVWJY010000008.1:0-27202 GCA_963755245.1 uncultured Acidobacteriaceae bacterium
TTTCTTCTCGCTCGACATGGCATATGGGCGGAATACGCTGCATGCTTCGTCGGCGGGTACATTCACCTGATTAGTACGTTCTGCGTTTGCCTGTTTGGGCTGCGGTGGATTCTGCGCGACCAGAGGCAGCGTTGCCCGGTATGCCTGAGCCGCTTGAAGCATCCCGCGCGGGTGGGGCAGACGTCGCAGAGCTTCCTGGCGTGGAATGGGACAGAGCTGATCTGCACGGGAGGTCATGGGTTGCTGCATGTTCCGGATCTGCCTACGAGCTGGTTCAGCACGCAGCGGTGGGTCTACCTGGATGCTTCTGGGGCGTGCTGTTCTCGGAGAGCGGGGGATATTTCTGACTCCTCCCCCTCCCCCACTAAATTGCGCAAAGTATTCGAAGTAGATGCTTTAAGTCCGGACTTGGGTTTCGGATGGGCCTAAAGTCCTGATGTTCCAGGGTATTAGTCCGCAAAGTATTCATTGCGGGTGGGTTGGAGGTATCGCCTCAGTGTTAAAATGAGAAAGAACTGCCGCGGCTGGGAGGATGAAAATCCCTTTGCCGGGGCCCCGATGTGGGGCTGAGGTTGATTTTTCCTGTGTCTAAATTGTAGCGCGGGTGTCAAGGGGGGAGCCCATCCATTTCTAAAACTCCCTCGGGATTATCTGTATTTGTTGAAACTGCCTGCCCCTGTGTCTCTGCGGTTGCTTTTCCAGAATGCGGCGGCTTTTGGCTCATCGACTGCGACCCGTAACTTATCAAGACATACCTGAGCTTTCCGTTTCATGTCCAAGCTTACATCTTTCAAACAAAATCAAGATAATCTCCCCTTCTTGCTGAGGGATTTTTCTAGAAAGTTGCTTATTATTAGTACTTTATCCTTCATTGTCCTTGATTGCTCTACGCATTCGAGAAACGAACGCCCGACCCCGCATACTTGCGCCTAGCGTCTCCTAGCGCCGAGAGCCATCCTTATTTACATCTTTACTGTTGCACTGTTTTCATCATTTTGATATAAAACATCCATCATGACTGAAGAGAATTACAGAAAAGCCATACAGGACGCTGAAAAGGAAGTCACTAGACTGACTTTTATTCGCGCCACTGTTGATCGCAAGCTGGCTCAACTCAAGCAGCCATCACGGCCCTTTCTAGCCTTCTCGAAGAACCTCCAAAGGTTGAAGACGCGACAGCTATCGGAGACGTTGGGATCAGCACCGCGATTCGCCAGGTTCTCAGAGAAGCGGGGGTTGGATTGACCCCCGCCCAAGTGAAGGCAAAGTTGATTGAAGCCGAGTTTGACCTCAGTAAATATGCCAATTCGAGTGCGGTAATTCACAACACGCTGAAAAGGCTCGAAGGTCAGAACGAAGTCGTGCCCGTCAGGGTTGAGTCTGGACCTGCTTACGCCCCTCAAGACTGACCCGGCCCTCGAAGGATTCAGTGAGGCATTTGCGAAAGGACTGGCAGGCTGGGCGGCGGCGGCCGACCCACTGTCGTCTTTCGGCGAGGCAGTAGGGCGATTCGCTATGGTTCGCAGGGTAAAGGAGGCTCTACCAAATGAGGAGGGTATCTGGGCCGAGCTAGACGGCCTGAACAAAGTGGGGGCGGCACTCCGTGAAGGCTTCCCGCCCCCACATCTTGCGTTTACTAGTCCCCCAGTGATGGAAATGGAAGACATACGCGACTTGCACTCGCGTGACCACTTCGGTCGTCCGGGTCCGATCCCCGGCTGGGGGGACCAACTCTTCCCCAAACCGTGACCGAATAAATCATACTCCATGCCCAGAACCGAACCCCCAAGGCAAGCTCGGACCAACGCTAGGCCATCGCTGACCTGCAGGCAGCTATCGACGCGCTTTGAAGAAGAAGCCAGCGACGAAGGAACCGGATTTTTGAGTCCCGTAACACCGTCGCCCTCAAATTACTTACCTCTTGCAACAACTACCTACTTCTAAAATTCCTCTTTTGCCAATTGTGTTGTTGATGACGCAGTGTGTGTCTTGGCGCACGGCTGTGGGTGGTCATCGATGCGCGTAAGTCGTTTATTTTCAGGAGAGTAAGGTTTGGCTTTGCCCTTGCAATCTCTCTTCGTGTTGGCGACTTCAAAACACGAGTGCAGGGGCGGACGATGAGAGAGAGCAAGCAGGGACTAAGCAAGCTGGGGTGGGTGTTCGCGGTGGCTGTCGCGACGATGCTGGGTGGTGTGAGTGCGGTGGCGCAGAGTGCTGACCCTGTCGCGGCGGCAGCACAGGTTCAGCGGCCGGCTGTGTCGAGGCCGGTGGTTCGGGCGGCTGGGCGGCGGTTGATTGTGGTCAGCATTCCTCAGCGCAAGCTGGTGCTGATGGAAGATGGCGCGGTGAAGAAGGTTTATCCGGTGGCGGTGGGTAAGGCTTCGACGCCGAGTCCGGCGGGGCGGTTCACGATTAAGGAGCGGGTCAGCAATCCTACTTATTCGCATCGTGGGAAGGTGATTGCGCCGGGGCCGAAGAATCCTGTGGGGTCGCGGTGGATGGGGCTGAGCGTGAAGGGGTACGGCATTCATGGGACGAACGAGCCGGGTTCGATCGGCAAGGCTGCTTCGCATGGGTGCATACGGATGGGTAAGGCGGATATTGAGGAGCTGTTCGCGCAGGTAGAGGTGGGGGATGCAGGTGGAGATTCGTGCGGAGGGTGATGCGGTGGATGAGCCGATGCCGAGTGAGACTGCGGCGGCTGTTCCGGTTGTGCGCTGTGCCCGCGGTGAATGCGAACGCGATGTTAGTTGCGGGCAATGCAGCGGCGGAGACTGCGACCGACGTAGCGACGGCGGGCGGACAGAACTGATGGCGATTGGCGGGACGGAGGTTGCGCGATGGAGATGCTGAGTTATTTGTTTCATGCACTGGGCGGGGTATTGATTTGGGTTGCTTCCGTGCTTGCGCTCGAAGAGTTGATGTTCGGAGGGTTGGCTCTGTTGCTGCATTTAGTGGCAACGCAGCCGGTGACGGGCGGCAAGAAAGAGATACAGCGGCAACGGGTTTCAGCAGTGAAGGTTCAGCAGTAAAGAACACAGCGGTACGAGGAGAACGTCATGCTTGCAATCAAATATTTACTGATGGTGGCCGGAGTTTTGTTGCTGGCTGCGGGAGCTGCAATCGCAATCTACGATCTGTGGCGGGTATTTCAAACACAGCCGCTGGCTGGCGCAGGGGGCGGGTGAAGATGTGGCTCCGGAGTTGATCGAGTTCCGACTCCGCAGCCGGTGCGGTGGCGTATCTCGGTGGCGCTTGGCGGTGGTGGCTTGTCTGCCGCTGCTGATTGCGATGAGCATCGTGGTGGTGCCGAGCGGGATGGGCGGCGTGTGCATCAGCGATACGCGCGGGACGCTGCCGGGGACGCTCTACTCGGGCGTGCACTTTATCGCTCCGCTGGGGGAGCATGTGCAGATGTTCGATCTGCGCGACCAGATGTTCGCCACGCAGATGCCGGGCGAGGCGAAGACTACGTCTTCTTCTGCGAAGGAGCGCGCGGCTGGTGACGGAGGAGCATGAGCGTGCAGTCGAAGGAGGGGTTGACGCATTGGGCTGGCGATTGCGGTGCGGTACCGGCTCGATCCGCGCCGGCTGGACTATGTGCAGTCGCATCTGCCGCAGCCGATGGACAAGGAGCTGGTGCCGCCGATGGTGGATAGCGCGTGGCGTGAGCTGGCTCCGAACTATACGGTGCGGGAGATCTTCAGCTCCAAGCGCGAGGAGGTGCGACGGCTTGCGGCGGAGACAGATTACGAAGCAAGCTGGGCGCAGGATGGGATCCTGGTGAATGAGGTGATGCTGCGCGATATCCAACTGCCGCCCGAGTATGCGAAGGGTCTGGAGGATCTGCTGGAGAAGGAGCAGAAGGACGACCAGATGACGGTGGAGACGGAGATGCAGCGGAAGCAGGTGACGATCGCCGAGCTGGAGGCCGAGGCGGAGAAGGTGCAGAAGGTGAAGCAGGCCGAGGCTGACGCGCAGTCGAGGGTGGTCGAGGCGAAGGGCGAGTCCGATGCGATGCAGTACACGCTGCCGCTGAAGGAGAAGCAGATCGAGCAGAGCAGGCTGGAGGCGGAGGCGCGCAAGGAGTCGACGATCAAGAATGCGGAGGCGCAGGGCGAGGCCAAGGTGATCGACAGCAAGGCCGAGCTGCAGCGGCGCAACATGCTGGCGGATGCCGAGGCGAATCGCATCAAGGTGGTTGCGGTGGCCGATGCGGAACGCGAGCGGAGGAGGCCGAGGTGTTGAAGCAGTCGCCGCTGCTGATCAACAAGATCATCGCGGAGCGGCTGTCGGACAAGATCCAGGTGATGATGGTGCCGAGCGACGGGAAGTTCTTCTTCGCGAACGATGTCTTCCGGGGGTTCAACGCCAGTCCGGCGATGCAGCAGGAGATGGGGGGCGATGACGATGCGAAGGCTGGTGCTCCGGCGGGAGGGCACTGAGTGTGGCGTTCGGCTGGGGCTGCGTCACACGGCGGCCCCAGTTTGAATTTGATGGGGAGAGCGAAAGGCCATGATGACAGCGCGGATATAATCTGCGGCATCCCATGAAGATGCGCGGCGGCTCACGATGCGACTCTCGGTTTGTCTGTGGGCTCGTGCTTGCCGGCTGCGGCGTGGGGCCAGGCGGCGGATAGCTGGACGGCGCCGGCGACGGAACTGGCTCGCCAGATTGCGGCGTTGACCGGGCCGGGTGCGGTCTCGCTGAGTGTTCGCAATAATTCTTCGATTGCGGCGAGCGAGGTTCCGGTGATTCGGCAACGGCTGCAGGTTGCGTTGGGCGCGCTGGGCGTGACGATTCGCAACCAGGCGGCGACCGATGCGGCGACGACGGTGCGGGTGACGTTGTCGCAGACGGCGCGGCAGGGTTTGTGGGTTGCGGAGGTGCAGCAGGGGCCGGAGACGCGGGTGGCGATGGTGACTGCTGCGAATCCTGCTGCCGGCGGCGGAGCGCAGAGGGGACGCCTGTCTTGCTGCGGCGGACGCTGCTGTTCTCGCAGACTGCGCCGATGCTTGATGTGGGGTTGTTTGCGCTGCCGGGCGATGCTGCGGCGGAGGGCCACTGGTGGTGCTGTCTCCGGAGCGGATTGCGATCTATCATCGCGATGAGAAGGCGGATGGGGGCTGGGTGAAGGATCAGAGCTTTGAGATTGCGCATGGCAGGCCTTATCCGCGCGATGTTCGCGGGCGATTGCAGGTGGATGCGGCGGGCGGTATTCAAGGCTTATCTTCCGGGAGTGATCTGTACGGCGTCGCAGCAGACTACGGGTGGCAGGGGTTGCGGTTTCGTGCGCGGACAGCGACGATCCCTGGCCGATCGGTTCGCGGAAGGCGTTCTATAACTCCAGCCGGAATTTTTTTACGGGAGTGATTACGCCGAGTGCGGGCGGCGGCGCCGGGGCCGTTTTATTCTGCCGCGGAGTTGGTGGCAGAAGAGCGCGATGCAGTGACGGTGTATAGCGAGGTGAGTGGGCAGGTTCGGCTGTACGACGGCGGCGGCTTGAAGGCGTTGGCGGGATCGCGCGACTGGGGCAGCGATGTGGCGGGGGTGCAGTCCGGATGCGGCGTCGGGCGCGCAGTTGCTGGCTACGGCGTCGGGCGTTGCGACGCAGGATAGTCTGCGCGCGTATGAAGTGCAGGGCGCAATGCGATTGCGGTGAGTGCGCCGCTGCCGATGGATGGAGAGGTGATGGCGATGTGGCCGATGATATCGGCGAATGGTGCGTGGTGTACCTGCAGTGGTGGCGATTCTTAAGAAGCAGCAACCGGTTCAATATGAGGCATACCGTGTGTCGGTGGTTTGCAACCAGTAGTTTGATTGCCGGTCTGTTGCTTGCCGAGCGTATGCGCGTCGCGCGCACACGCGTCCGCACTATGGCGGCACGCTGCACGTGGAGACGCAGGGCGATCCGTGGCAGGCGCGCGGACAGCATTGGGCGGCGGCTGGTCTTCGATTCGCTGACGCGTGTCGATAGTTCGGGCGCGGTGCTGCCGGCGCTTGCGGTGCGATGGAAGTCGCAGAACGGGGACCATCGCTGGCAGTTCTGGCTGCGGCCGGGCGTGCGCTTTCATGATGGCTCTCCGCTGACGGCGGAGAGCGTGGTGCAATCGCTGGAGCGTTCCTGTACGCAGTGTCCGTGGACGGCGGTTCGAGCGCTTGGGGATTCGGTGGTCTTCACGATGGCGTCGCCTGATCCGGTGTTGCCGGCTGAGCTTGCGCGCAGCGTATATGCGATTGCGCGGCAGGATGCGTCCGGCGATTCGGTTGGCACGGGCGCGTTTCGATTTGTGTCGCAGAGCAATGGGTTGCTGTCGCTGGCGGCGGTGGACGATGCGTGGCAGGGGCGGCCTTTTGTGGATGCGGTCGAGATTAACGGCGGACGCAGTGTCCGCAACCAATGGCTGGATCTGAGCTCGGGGCGCGCGGATGTGGTCGAGGTTCCGGTGGAGAATCTGCATCAGGCGCAGCAGGAGCATCTGCAATGTTGTGCAGTCTGGGGAGTGCGATCTGCTGGTGTTGAGTGTCGCGCGTACCGGAATTCTGCAGGAAGATGCGCAGCGCGAGGCGATTGCGCTGGCGGTGGATCGCGCGGCGCTCTATAACGTGATCTTTCAGAAGCAGGGCGAGATGACTGCGAGCCTGTTGCCGAATGCGCTGACCGGATACGGCTTTCTGTTTCCCGTGGACCGCGATCTTGCGCGCGCGCAGGCGTTGCGGGGTGGGGCTAATGGTGCGCCGCTTACGCTGACGGTTGAGAGATGCGAACGCCGCGGTGCAACTGGCGGCGGAACGCATTGCGCTGAATCTGCGTGAGGCGGGATTTCATGTGCAGGTGGTTCCGCAGCGAGCCCTGTGCCACCGCTGCTGATTTGACGTTGAGGCGTGATTCATCTGGAGAGCGCTGATGCGCAGGCGGCGTTGGAGCAGATGCTGGCGCGTTTTCGGCCAATCGTTGACCGACGAGAGCACCGATCCCGCGACGCTGTATCGCGAAGAGGCCGCTTTCTGCAGACGCACCAGGCTGTGCCGTTGCTGTATCTGCCTCGCGCGTATGGGGTGGGGCCGCGTGCCATGGGTTGCGGCTTTCGGCGGATGGCATTCCGCTGCTCGCCGATGTTTCGCTTGAGGATGCCAAATGAGTCTTCGCCAGAAGATTCTGCTGATGTTCTCGCTGACTGTGATGCTGGCGGTGGCCGCGGTGGCGTGGACGGTTTCTGTGCGGGTGCGTTCGCTGTTTGAGGGCCTGGATCGCGACCGTACGACGGCGCTGGTGAATCAGTTTCTTCATGAGTACCAGCGGCGCGGCGACGAGGTCGCGCAGCGCGTCGACCGCATGGCGAAGGATGAGCGCGTCACGCGCATGGCTTACGACCTTGCGCACGGCGGCGATGCCGCGCTCTATCTTACGGAGGCGGGCGCGCTGGCGCAGGAGTATCAACTCGACTATCTGGAGCTGGTGCAGCCGACGGCAGCATCGTTTCGTCGGCGCAGTGGCCGGCGCATTTCGGCTACAAGGAGCCGGCGATCGCTGAATGCGGGCCAGCCTTCTTTCTGAAGGAGGAGATCTCTGAGTCAGGAGCGCTCGGAGACGGGTCTCTTTGTTGTGCGCGCTGGTGCCGGGGGCGGAGTCCGCGCTGTATATTGTCGCGGGAGAGAGGCTGGATAGCGCATTTCTTGTCGAATCTATCGGCGCCCGCGGGCAGCACGCTCTATCTCTATCGCAACTCAACGCCTGACGTTCGACGCGAACAATCTGATCGGTGCGGGCGGGGCGTTGCCGATGCGGCGCGCTATCAGGATGTGATCGACCGGGCCCGAGTCGACTGGATCGCAGATCGAATCCGCCGGTTACGATGCAGGATCGGACGGGGAGAGTTTGAACCTGACTGCGATTCCGTTGAAGGCGGCAGACGGCACGGTGATGGCGGTGCTGCTGGTCGCCAATTCGCGGCAGGAGTTGGTGGAGGTGCAGCAGCATATTCGCGCGACTGCTTACGGCGTTGCCGGCGTGGGGATTCTCTTGCGATCCTCATCAGCCTGTGGATTGCGGCGCGTGTTTCGCGGCCGGTGGAGCAACTGGCGCAGGCGGCGCGCGATGTTGCTGCGGGAGACTGGGAGGTGCAGGTGCCGGTGCGCTCGAGGGACGAGGTTGGCTTGCTGGCCGAGGCTTCAATCGGCATGACGCGGGAGCTTGGTCGAGTCAGCGGGAGCGGCTGGTGCAGAGCGAGCGCGTTGCCGCGTGGCGCGAGCTGGCGCGGCGGCTGGCGCACGAGTTGAAGAATCCGCTGTTTCCGCTGCAACTCACGGTGGAGAACATGATTCGCGCGAAGAAGGTGTCGCCGGAGATGTTTGAAGAGGTCTTTGCGGAGGGCGCGACGGCGTTGACAGACGAGATTGACAATCTGAAGACGATCATCGGGCGCTTCAGCGATTTTTCCAAGATGCCGAAGCCGCAGGTGAGCGAGCTGGATATGCGCGATGTGCTTGCGCGCGTCGTCCGGCTCTACCGGCCGAGCCTGGAACAGCGAGAAGCATCCGATCGAAATCGTCGTCGAAGCTTCCGGCGAGCCGCTGCCGGTCTCGGTCGATGCGGAGCTGATGCATCGCGCGCTCTCGAATCTGGTGCTGAATGCGATGGACGCGATGCCGGAGGGCGGGACGCTGACGATCGCTGCGGCGCGCGAGCGGGAGCAATGTGCGCGATAACGATCGCGGACACCGGGCAGGGTATGACGCCGGAGGAATGCGAGCGGCTGTTCACTCCTTACTACACGACGAAGCAGCAGGGCACCGGGCTCGGCCTGGCCATTGTGCAGTCGGTGATTGCGGATCATCATGGGACGATCGTGGTGGAGAGCAATCCGGGCGGCGGGACGACGTTCGTGATCGATCTGCCCGCGCGCGAGCAGAGAAGCGGGGATCGCGCGTGAGCAACAAAGCAGAGATTCTGATTGTCGACGATGAGGAGAACACGCTGGCGTCGCTGTCGCGCGCGTTTCGGCTGGCCGGGCATGAGGCGTTGGTGTGCGACAACGCCGCGCGTGCGCTGGAGCTGGCGAAGGCGCGGCCGTTCGATCTGATTCTCTCGGATGTGGTGATGCCGGGGCGCGATGGGATTCAGTTGCTGCAGGATTTGAAGGCGAACGGGGTCGCCGCGCCGGTGGTGATGATGTCGGGGCAGGCGCACATCGAGATGGCGGTGAAGGCGACGCAGCTGGGCGCGCTGGATTTTCTGGAAAAGCCGATCTCCAGCGAGAAGCTGCTGTTGACGGTGGAGAATGCGCTGAAGCTGAAGCGGCTGGAGTCGGAGAACTCTCGAGCTGCGGCAGCGCGTGGGCAAGCATGAACTGGTGTGGGCGGGCGAGACGATGCGGCGCGTGATGGCGCAGATCGACCGCGTGGCCGCCAGCCAGACGCGCGTGTGCATCTACGGCGAGACCGGGACGGGCAAGGAGCTGGTCGCGCGCACGCTGCATCAGAAGAGTCCGCGGGCCGATGGGCCGTTCGTCACGCTGAACTGCGCGGCGATTCCGGCGGAGCTGATCGAGTCAGAACTCTTTGGGCACGAGAAGGGATCGTTCACCGGCGCGGCGCAACGGCTATTCGGCAAGTTCGAACAGGCGCATCGCGGGACTCTGTTTCTCGACGAGATTGGCGATATGCCGCTGGCGATGCAGGCGAAGCTGCTGCGCGTTCTGGAGGAGGGCGAGGTGGAGCGCATCGGCGGCAGCAAGCCGATGCCGGTGGATGTGCGGGTCTTGGTGGCGACGCACCGCGATCTCGAGGCGCTGGTGCGCGACGGGGACGTTTCGCCAGGACCTGTATCACCGCGTGCATGTTTTCCCGATTCAGCTGCCGCCGCTGCGCGACCGCAGGGAGGATATTCCGCCGCTGGTCGAGCATTTCGCGCGGCAGGTGTGCGCGCAGAACGGCTGGAGGCCGGTGCCGTTTACGGCGGAGGCGGTTGCGCGCATTGCAGAGCTATGCGTGGCCGGGGAATATCCGCGAGCTGCGCAATATGGTGGAGCGGTTGTTGCTGCTGGCGAGAGACGCGGTGGATCGAGAGGTTGTCGATATGGCGTTGCCGGCGTCGCACGCTGCTCGCAGGGTCGCTCGAACGGACGATGACCGGGCCGCTTGCTGACCGGGTTGCGGGATTTTGAGCGCGAGACGATTCTGGCTGAGCTGGAACGCAACAATCGGCATATCACGAACACTGCGAAGGCGCTGGGTCTGGAGCGCAGCTATCTCTACAAGAAGTGCCAGCAGCTTGGCATCGATCTGCGCAAGATTCATCCGGCCGATATTGCGTGAGTCGCCTCGTCCCTAATTGGGGTGTGGTGGTGCAGGAGTGCTGCTTGCGGTGGTGACTGCTGTTGCCGTGGATGCGGCGCTGTTGCGGCCGGTGTTGCATCCAGCCAGGTCATCAGGGTAGGAGACAGCAGGTCGGCTCCCTCGTTCGACATGTGGATGCCGTCGGCTGCGCGAATGCGCTTCACTTTGCCATCCGGCTGCGGAGCGAAGTCGCGGTACTGGCCGTTTGCATCGCCGATATATGGCGCGGGATTCCACCAGACTGCGTTTGGGTTGTTGCTGACGACGGCGTAGGTGATGCGGTTGATGAGGGCGATGCGCGCGTTGTAGCCGGTTGCCTTCATCGGCGGCAGTCCGACCCAGATGACGTGTGCGCCCTGCGCGGTGAGGAGATCGAGGAACTGCTGGGCTCTCTGTTGATAGACGGTGATCCACTCCTGCGATCCGAACTTCAGAGGCTTTTCGTCTTCGAGAAAATCCTGGCCGTCGTTTGCGCCGATGGAGACGATCACGGTATCCGGATGGGTGTCGCCGATCATTGCAGGGTATTCGCTCATCCAGTCGAAGACTTCTGGCCGTGCGAGTCCTGTGCCGGAGCGAAAGGCCTTTACCATCTGAAGATTTTTGTTCTGTGCTGCGTTGCGCAGCAGGACTTCGCTCAATCCGACGGCCATCATGGAGTCGCCGGCGAGCGCCACGACGCGCGTTTTGCCGGTTAGTAGAGGAGGCAGTGGAGTGAGCGTGATCTTTTGCGGCACGGCTGATATCAGGGAGCTGCAGCTTTATGAACTGCGGAAGGCGTTGAGGGAGCGATGTTGCAGGCGAGCGATAGTTTGCCGGAGTCTGTCTTTATTGAAGGATCTGATGGCATGGATGCGGGATCGTCCGACCAGCCGGTCTTTTGCAGGCTGATCAATACGTTCTGGCGGAGGTTTTCGACGCCGAGCGGCTGCAGATGTTTGTGCAGTGTCGATGTTGCACGCACTGCTTCGGTTCGGCCTGCGCCGACGTCGAGCCGTTTGGCCCAGACCGTCAGGCCGCCTGACTCGAGCAGCAGAATCGTTACCAGCGATCCGATGACTACCTCTGCGAGTTGCCGTGTTGTATTGAGGACTCCGGGAATGCGCATCGCAATGCTCCGTCAGAATTTCAGAATTGGAAGTAGATAAAGGGTGCGACGCCGGTTGGGCCGAGGACTTCGATGGCGAAGATGGCTGCGGCGAGTGCGGCTCCGCGGACGGCTGCCGGCCATCTGCCGAGTTCGGCTTCGAGCGCGGTGAGCCAGCGTTGGGGACGGAACTGGCTTAGGAGGCCGACCATCAGCATCAGCACGACGGGCGTGGTTGCAAGCGTCAGCGGGCCGTGGACGTGGAGTCTGCGAATGACAGTCCACGCGATGCTGAATGTTGGTGAACGGAAGAAGATCCATCCGAAGCAGACTGCATGGAAGAGCAGCAGGCGAGAGATCCAGAGCCATGCGGTCGTCTGGCGCAGGCGGAGGATCGGCTGCCACGGCATCGCGCTCCAGAGGCGATGCGCGATCAGATAGAGGCCGTGCAGAGCGCCCCAGATGACGAAGGTCCAGGCGGCTCCGTGCCAGAGTCCGCCAAGCAGCATGGTGATCATCAGGTTGATGCAGGTTCGCACTGGCCCGCTGCGCGATCCACCGAGCGGGATGTAGAGATAGTTCCGCAGCCAGCTGGAGAGCGAGATGTGCCAGCGGCGCCAGAAGTCCTGCGGGGTGGCGGCGGTATAGGTGCGTTGAAGTTGCGTGGGAAACGATATCCGAGCAGCAGGGCGCAGCCGATCGCGATGCTGGTGTATCCGGAGAAGTCGCAGTAGATCTGTGCGGCATAGCCATAGATGGCCAGTGCTATGTCCGCTCCGCTGAAGCTTTGCGGTGCGGCGAAGACGGGTTCCACGAGACGCGTTGCCAGCAGGTTGGAGATGACAACTTTTTTGAAGAGGCCGGCGACGATCAGCATCATGGCGCGATTTACGCGGAGGGCGCGGGGATTTCGTGGCTCTTTAATTGCGGCATGAAGGACGATGCTTTCAGGATTGGTCCTGCGATCAACTGGGGAAGAATGCTACGTACAGCAGCGCGTCCAGCATTCGGACCGGCTGTTTGAGCTTGTTGCGGTAGACGTCGGCCATCAGGGAGATGGCGTGGAAGACGAAGAAAGAGATTCCCAGCGGCAGCATGGGGGTTGCGGTTCCGAGCCATGCGGGCAGCGGTCGACTGCATGGTGCATGTGGTGCGGGCGGAGGTTGAGGAGTGTTGTGAGGAGGAAGCCGGTGTACTTGTAATACACCAGCGTGGTGAGGCAGACGACTACTCCCAATACAAGCCAGTCTTTCGAACGCTGGGGATCGTGCGGCGTTGGATCTGCTGCGCGACGAGGGCGCTGAAGACGGAGATCAGCAGAGCAGCGGAACGTAGTGCCAGTTCCAGAAGCCGTAGAAGAGATAGCTGGCTAATAGCAGGAAGGTTTTGTGGATCGTACGTAGCGGTAGAGGGTCCATGCCGCCGTCAGGACGATTAGAAAGAAGAGTGCAAATTCGACCGTTGGAAATAGCATGATGGCGTCCTTGATATCCGTCTGGATAGCAAGAATGCAGGTGGCGTTCCTAAGCTTATGTGATTGAAATAGCTATGGTTGGGTGGCGGCTGAGCGAGTAAAAGTGTCATGTGACACACATTGTGTCTGGTGAGCACGATCGGGAGGTGGCTCTCGATCGTGCTGCTTTGGATTATTGATCTCCGGTGGATCAGTCTTCCAGGTTGCTCCCGGCTGCTGGTGTTGCGGATGGTTTCTGGCGCAGCAGGAGGGGCAGGACGAAGAGGACGGCGAGAATAGTGGTGAACATTCCGCCGACTACTACGCGGGCGAGAGGCTGCTGGGCCTGCGCGCCGATGCCTTGAGACAGCGCGGCGGGAAGCAGGCCGAGCATGGCTGCAAGGCAGGCCATCACGACGGGCCGCATCTCGTCGACGCAGCCATCCTGGAGTCCTTCGACGGGGCCGTTCTCGCGCTGGGCGCGTCGGACTCCGGACATGAAGACTACGGCGGCGAGCGTGGCTACTCCGGTGAGCGAGGTGAAGCCTACGGCGGCGGAGATGCTGAAGGAGGTGTGGGTGAGGAGGAGTGAGACGGCTCCGCCGACTTCGGCGAAGGGGAGGATGGCGATGATGGTGAGGGCGTCGCGCCAGGTGTGGAACTGGATGTAGAGCAGGACGAGGATGATGGCGAGTGAGATGGGGATGATGACGGCGAGGCGGCGCTGCTCTTTTTGGAGTGAGTCGAACTCTCCGGCGAGAGTGTAGTTGTAGCCGGTGGGGAGGTTTAAGGTTTGGGCTAGCTTGGCCTGCAGTTCGGTGGTGGTGGTGGCGAGGTCGCGGCCGCGCACGCTGAATTTGATGGGGATGTAGCGGCGGCCGTCTTCGCGGTAGATCATGAAGCTGCCTTCGCGGATGGAGATGTCGGCGACTTGTCCGAGTGGGACGAGTGAGCCGTCGGACGGCGGGGATGAGGATGTTGCGGACGGCGTCGGGGTTGCTGCGGCTGGTCTCGGGGTAGCGGACGGTGAGGTCGAAGCGGCGGTCGCCCTGGATGACCTGGGAGATGGCGGCTCCGCCGATGGCGGCCTGGATGGCGGCGTTGACGTCGTTGGAGAGGATGCCGTAGCGCGCGGCTTTGGCGCGATCGATCTGGATGATGAGCGAGGGCTGGCCGCCGACTTTGAAGACGCCGACGTCGGCGACGCCGGGGATGGTGGTGATGGTCTCCTGGATTTTGTTGGCGAGAGAGGTGAGGGTGTCGAAGTCGTCGCCGAAGAGTTTGATGGAGTTTTCGCCTTTGACGCCGGACATGGCTTCTTCGACGTTGTCCTGAATGTTCTGCGAGAAGTTGAGGTCCATGCCGGGATATTGGGAGAGGCGGTCGTTCATCTCCTTGATGAGCTCGGGCTTGGTGAGGTGGGGTCTCCATTGAGAGGCGGGTTTAAGGGAGACGGAGATTTCGATGTTGTTGAAGGTGCTTACGTCGGTGCCGTCGTCGGGGCGTCCCATCTGCGAGACGGTTTGTGTGACTTCCGGTGATTGCGCGATGGTGGCTCGGAGTTTGTTGGCGAGGTCGGCGGCGGTTTCGAAGGAGATGTCCTGCGGGAGGGTGGCGCGGATCCAGAGGTTGCCTTCTTCGAGCGGCGGCATGAATTCGCCACCGACGGCGATGAAGGAGCCGACGCCGATGACCAGCACGCAGGCGGCGGCGATCCAGGTGACCCAGGTGTGACGGAGCGAGCGTTCGAGCAGGTGGTGGTAGTGCTTGCGAAGCCAGGCACTGACGAAGGTCTCTCCGGTGCCGCCCTTGTGCTCTTCGGGGGCCGTCATGTATCCGAGGACGGGAGCGAAGATGAGGGCGAAGATGAGCGCGCCGCAGAGTGCGAAGCCGTAGGTGACGGACATCGGCGAGAAGATCTGGCCCGCGACTCCCTGCATGGTGAAGAGCGGGATGAAGGCGACGAGGATGATGGCGGTGGAGAAGAGTACGGGGCGCGATGCTTCGGTGACGCCTTCGACGATGAGGTCGCGAATGGGCTCGCCCTGGATGCGGCGGGAGAGCTTTCGATAGATGCTCTCGAGCACGATGATGGAGGAGTCGACGAGGATGCCGAAGTCGATGGCGCCGATGGAGATGAGGTTTGCGGAACGGCCGGTGAGGACCATCATGCCGAAGGCGAAGAGCGCGGCGAAGGGGATGGTGACGGCGGCGATGAAGGTGATGCGAGGGTCGCCGAGCATGACCAGCAGCACCAGTGTGACGAGGGTGATGCCGGCGATTACGACGTGCCAGACGGTGTGGGTGGTGTTGTCGATGAGGTTGGTGCGGTCGTAGAGCGTTTTGATGTGCATGCCCGGAGGCAGCAGGCTTCCGTGGTTCAGAGCGTAGATTTTTTTCTTGAGGCCGTCGAGGGCGGGAAGAGATTCTTCGTCTTTCTGGAGCAGGACGATGCCGATGACGACGTCGTTCTCCTTGTCGGCGCCGACCTGACCGAAGCGCGGCTGGAATCCTTCTCTTACTTTGGCGACGTCGGCGACGGTGATGGGAGCGCCGTTCTTTTCAGCTACGACGATTGCTGCGATGTCGGTTTCGTTGTGGACCTGTCCGATGGCGCGGACGTTGACGCTCTGATTGCCGAGGGTGAGATAGTTGCCGCCGGCGTTGGCGTTGCTGGACTGGATGGCGTTGACGAGCTGGGTGAGGGTGACGCCGTAGGCGAGGAGCTTGTTGGGGTCGGGCTCGACCTGATACTGGCGCGTGGTGCCGCCGAAGGTGGTGACGTCGATGATGCCGGGGACCTGTTTGATCTGACGAGTGACGAGCCAGTCCTGAGTGGCCTTGATTTCGTTGAGGGTGTAGCCGGGACCGACGAGCTGATAGCGATAGATTTCGCCGATGGGCGACCAGGGGGAGAGCTGCGGCTGGAGGTTGTTGGGCAGGGTGAGGGTCTGGAGGCGATTGAGGACCTCCTGCTTATCGCGGAAGGCTTCGCTGCCGAATTTGAAGTAGAGCTTGACGTCGGAGAGGCCGAAGATGGAGATGGAGCGGACTTGTTCGAGGTGCGGCACGCCGCTGAGGATGGTCTCGATGGGGACGGTGACCTGCTGCTCCATCTCTTCGGCGGACCAGGAGGGATTCTGGGTGATGACTTCGACGAGCGGTGGCGAGGGATCGGGGTAGGCTTCGATATCGAGGCGCGTGAGTGCGAAGATTCCTGCCGCAAGCATGCACGAAGAATATGATGAGGACGATTGCGCGGTAACGAATGAGAGAGCGGATGAGAGCTTGCATGATTAGTCTCCGCTCACTGGGCGCAGAAGAGCGCTGCCGACGGTGATGACTTTGTCGCCGTCGTTGAGGCCGCTGGTGACTTCGATATTTTTTGTGGTGCCTGTGGTTACGGTGCGGCCGACTACGACGGCGCGCTTGTCGAACTTGCCGGAAGAGTTAGCGACGAAGACGTAGGTCTTGTCTCCTTCGTAGAAGATCGCAGTTGCAGGTAGCAGGAAGAATTCATGAGAGGCGCCTGCGACCCGAATGGTGGCGAACATGTCGGCCTTTAATTTGTGGCCGGGATTGTCGAGGACGACGCGGAGCTTCAGGGTGTGGGTGGTGGGGTCGATGGCGTCGGAGAGGTTGGCGACGTGTCCGGTGAGGGTGAGGTCAGGGTAGGCGGGGATGAGGATGGTGACGGGGCGGCCATCCTTGAGGGTGTCGAGGTCGCGCTCGAAGACGTCGCCGACGATCCAGACGGTGTCGAGATTGGCGATGGTGGCGATGGTGGTGGCGTTATCGAGGGAGCGCTGCAGCTCTCCGGTGGCGGTGCCGATATCGAGCACGACGCCGGAGATGGGTGCGCGGATGGGGACGGTATCGGAGACGCCGTCTTCGGAGAAGCCGTACTCCTGAATGCGCTGGCGGGCGCGCTCGAGTTCGGAGTGGGCGGCCTTGTCGGTGGCTTCGAGTTCGTAGTAGTCGGCCTGGGAGAGGACGTCGTGCTGGAGTAGGAGGGTGCCGCGTTGCAGGGCGCGATCGGCGCGGATGACTTCGATCTTTGCTTTCTCGAAGTCGGAGCGGGCCTGCGCGATGTCGGCGCTCTGGAGCGTGGCGATGGTCTGGCCCTTTTTCACTTCCTGTCCGGGAAGGACTTGCAGGTCGAAGATCCTTCCGCTGAGTGGTGGGAAGACGTGCACGACGTGCGCTGGGTCAGGCATGACGTGTGCGGGGATGTCGAGATAGTCGACGCCGGATTGAGGGTGCACGACCATGGTCTCGGGAGGCGCCTGAGGGGTGGGTTCGGTGGCGGGGCCAGATTGCTTGCACGCCACGAGAGACGTGACAGCGAGGGAAAGTGCCAGAAGATGAGCAGGTATTTTCATGGGATGATGTCCGTCGCTGTGACGTAGCTGAGCTGGTGAATGGCGAGCCAGAGCTGCGCGTCTGCGTTGAGGCTGTTGAGATGGATTGAGCGGTAGTCGCGAAGGGCGTCGAGGTAGTCGAGCAGCGTGGAGTTGCCGTTGTTGCTTTCGAAGGCCTCGGCCTTCAAGACATATACCGCCGAGAGCCGCGCCACTGGCCGGACGCATACCCTCATCTCGAAGGCGGCTGTCCACGCCGCCGTGCAGCGGTCCCGGGCGCTCGGCGACGTCACGCCGATGACCGAGGACGATCTTTGGAAAGAGGTCGCCAAGAACGCGTCGGAAAAGCCTTACAAGGCGCTCGCGCTCGACATCGCCGGCAAAGCGCGGCGACAGCACGACCGAGCCGTCACCATTGGGCTGTCCAACCACAATCGGATCGAGAAGGTCGCCGAGGAGCGGCCGGGTCTCAGCGGCGAGATGAAGGCCTCCTATCAGGCAGGCCTTCTGCACCAGGCTTTCGAGCAGCAGCGCGACGCCCTCATGGCGCTGATGCAGACGATCGACGAGCAATTGAAACGCGCAGGCGACGTGCTCGTCAACCATGCCAAGGCGATGGCGGCGGCGATCAAGGGCGCGCCTGTCGCTGGGATGGACGCTCCCGATCGGCCCGAACCGCCAGCGCCAGCCCCCTCGGCGCGCGGCGCAAGCCTCTAAGGGTCACAACCTAATCCCTTGGACCGACTTCGCCTAAGAAGGGCGTCTCGAGTTCACGATTGGATGGCGGCTTCCGGTCCCGAAGCGGGCCTAACCCGGTTGCGGCACGGGTCCAACAGTGGCCGAAAGCGGATGGTGGCCTTCTGAACGAAACAGGGACCAAACAGACATTGAGTGTCGAAGTGCGTTCGGCTCCTGTCGATCCGTTGCAGTCGTTCAAGGTCAACTTTATGAACGGGCGGAAAGCGCGAGAAAACGAGCTTAGAACTGAACGCAAAGACCGACCACTGCTGGCGTTGGGCTAAATTGTCGACATGGCAGAGCAAACCTACCCCTGGCAACGATTTTGGGTCCCGTCCGACGGTACCATCGACCTGTCGGATGGCGGTTTTCTGCGGGACCCCAACGACTGGTTGGCGGGGCGGCAGGGCCTCGTACCGCTCGCGGCGCTTCAGCCTCGGCGGTCGCTTGTTCTGTTGGGTGAGCCGGGCATCGGTAAATCCACGGCGCTGAAGGAGGAAGCCGATCGGATGACCGCGCTCCCCGTGAGCGCGGGTTGTATGTCTATCTACGTCGACTTAAGGGCGTTCTCCAGCGACGCGCTTCTCTACCGGCGGCTTTTCGAAAGCGAAGAATTCATCGCGTGGAAGAGCGGCAGCTCCCACCTGTTTCTTCACCTCGACAGCCTCGACGAAGCGCTGCTCCGCATTGATTCGATCACCAATTTGCTCGCCTCGGAGCTACAGCGCATCCCGACCGACCGCCTGTCGATCCGCATCGCATGTCGGACTGCCGTTTGGCCGGCGAATACTCTTGGAGCCGCGCTGACCGGGATCTGGAACGAGGCCGCGGCAACGTTCGAACTCGCGCCGCTCCGTCGCGAGGATATTTTCGCGGCCCTCGACGCCCACGGAATTTCCCACGAAGGCTTCTTGCGGGCGCTGCTTGCCGCACAAGCGGTTCCCTTCGCCATCAAGCCGCTCACGTTCAACATGCTGCTCGCGATTTATCGGCAACGCGGCGACCTTCCCAACAGCAACATCGATCTCTACAAGCAAGGCTGCCTCGCGCTCTGTGAGGAACAAAACAAAAGCCGGCGCAATTCGGGCCGCCGCGGAAATCTCAACGCCGGTCAGCGCATGCGTCTCGCCGGTCGGATCGCCGCTGCCACGATCCTCGGCAACCGCTTTGCTGTTTGGACCGGGCCCCAGGTCGAATGCCCGCCTGAAGACATTCCACTATCCGTGCTTGCGGGCCACCGCGAAGATGGCGCCTTCGCCGCCCTACCGCGACCGATGACGACGTCCGCGAGGTGCTCGATACCGGGTTGTTCAGCTCGCGCGGCGACCAGCGCATGGGTTGGGCGCACCAGGGCTACGGCGAGTTTCTCGCCGCGCTCTATCTCTTCGAGCGAGGCGTTCCCCCCGGGACGATGCTGAAGGCCTTGCTTCATCCCGCGGGCGGTCTGGTCCCACAGCTTTCCGGTGTGGCCGCATGGGCAGCATCGTTAAGCGGTGCCCTGCGCGCAACTCTTATCGCGGATGAACCGTTCGCGCTCCTCAAGGGTGACCTCTCCAGTTGGGACGACGACGATCGCGCCTCGCTTGTGAAATCGCTGCTCGACGCGGTTGAGAGCAAAAGTGTCAATGAGCACCGAAACGGGACCCCAGATTTGCACCGAAAAGGGACCCCTTGAAGGTGTCGCGCACGACGGTAGCGCTCGCCCCGGCGGAGCTGGTTCGGGTTGCGCAGCCGGGGCGGGCGCGGTGGCGTAAGGCGCGGATGGTTTGAAGGTCAGGCGCGGTTTTTGAAGCGCCAGCTTTCGTTGCCGGTCTCGACGATGTCGCAGTGATGAGTGAGGCGGTCGAGCAGCGCCGTCGTCATCTTCGGATCGCCGAACACGCTCGGCCATTCGCCGAAGGCGAGGTTGGTGGTGACGATGATCGAGGTGCGCTCGTAGAGCCGGCTGATCAGGTGGAACAGCAATTGCCCGCCGGCCTGGGCGAAGGGGAGATAGCCGAGTTCGTCGAGGATGACGAAGTCGAGGCGCGTGAGATAGTCGGCGAGTGCGTCCCTGGCGGCCGGCGCGGGCTTCAGCCTCGAGCCGGTTGACGAGATCGACGGTGGTGAAGAAGCGCCCTCGTGATCCGGCGCGGATGCAGCTTCGCGCGATGGCGATGGCCAGATGCGTCTTGCCCGTTCCGGTTCCGCCGACCAGGACGACGTTGCGCTGCTGGGCGATGAAGCCGCCGCCGGCGAGATCGCGCACGAGAGCCTCGTTGATCGGCGTGCCCTTGAAGGCGAAGTCGTCGACGTCCTTGGCCAGCGGCAGCTTGGCGATGGTGAGCTGGTACTTGATCGAGCGCGCCTGCTTCTCCGAGATCTCGGCCTTCAGCAGATCGCCGACGAAGCGCTGCGGTTCATGCTTGCGCTTGAGCGCCGTGGCGAGCGTCTCGTCGTAGGCGCTCTTCATCCCGTAGAGCTTGAGGCCGCCCATCATGTCGAGGACTTCGGTTCGTTCCATGGTCACGCGCTCCTGAGTTGATCGTAGCGGGCGCAGTCGGCGATCGGCGCATGGCGCAGACGCAGCGAGGCTGGGGTTTGGATCGGCGCCGACGGCCCCGGGTCGCGCTGGCGCGCCAGAATGTTGAGGATGACGTCGGCGGAATGGACGCCCTCGGCGAGCGCCTGCGCGCAAGCCGCCTCGACCGCGGGCAATCCGTCGGTGAGCACCGCGGCGAGGATTTTGACCATCTGCCGGTCGCCGTCGTTGGAGCCGGCGAGCTTGCGCCGCACGCGATCCAGCGCCGCCGGCAGCACCCAGTCCTTGAACGGCGCGCCGTTGCGCAAAGCGCCCGGCTTGCGCGCCAGAACCGGCACGTAATGCCAGGGATCGTAGATCGTCTCGCCCCGGCCGTAGCAGCGGCGGTGCTCGGCGACGATGCGCCCGTCCTGGCGGATGACGATGCGATCGGCGTAGGCGTGGATGTCGACCGGGCGGCCGACGGCGCTCGCGCTGACCGAGTATTTGTTGTTGTCGAACCGCACCAGGCAGGTCTTCGACACCGAGGCCGGCAGCGCGTGGAACCCGTCGAAACGGCCGCGATACGGAATGAGCTTCGGCCGCTCCTCCTCGAAGACTTCCCAGATCGTCTGCTCGGGCCGCTCGGGATGGGCATGCGCTTTCGCCCAGGCCAGGCACTTGTCGAGAAGCCAGGCGTTCAGTTCGTCGTAGCTCTTGAACCGCAGCCGCGGCGTGAAGAAGCGTTCGCGGACGAGGCCGACCTGGTTCTCGACCTGGCCCTTCTCCCAGCCCGACGCCGGCGTGCAGGCGACGGGCTCGACGAGATGGTGCGAGCACATCTGGAGAAAGCGGCGATTGTATTGGCGGTCCTTGCCGACGAAGATCGTCTCCACCGCCGTCTTCATGTTGTCGTAGATGCCGCGCGTGCACGCGCCCTTGAAGAACGCGAACGCGCGTTCGTGGGCGTCGAACACCATCTCCTGCGTCTCGCGCGGATAGGCGCGCACGAACATCATGCGGCTGTGGCAGAGGCGGACATGCGCGACCTTCACCGTCGTCGTCACGCCGTCCATCAACGCGATCTCGTGGCTCCAGTCGAACTGGTAGGCCTCGCCCGGCGCGAACGTCAGCGGCACATAGGCGTTCGCCGTCGCGCTCGCGCGCTTCTCGCGCCAAGCGATTGCGTAGCGCCGAACGGCGGCATAGCTGCCTTCATAACCAAGGCCGCGCAGCTCCTCGAATATCCGGATCAGCGTCAGCCGTTCTCGGGCCGCCTTGCTCTCGTTCTCCTCAAGCAGCGCTTCAAGCCGCTCTCGCCAGGGCCCAATCTTGGGCAGCGGCTGCCGCGAGCGTTCGTAATGGAACTCGGTCGCGTTCGAGCGGATGACCTTCCGAACGACCTTGCGCGAGATCCGCAGCTCTCGGCAGATCTCCTTGATCGGCTTGCCAAGCGTAAAATAGGCCCGGCGTATCTTCGCAATCGTCTCCACAACCAGCATTCCAATCTCGGCCTCCCAGAATCCCGGAGGCCAGTGTGGACCCGTCGCCACGGGGTCCCGATTGGATGAAAATCAGCCCCGTAGTGGAGTGGGCCCCTGGGGGCGGACATGGGCGGACTTAACATTTGACCGGCAGGCTGGGCTTTCGAAGGACGAAAGCTCATGGTCAGGTATCGCTCGCACAGCATCGAATTTAAGCGTCAGATCGCGCAGGAGTTTCTGGCTGGCGAAACGCTCCACGGTTTGGAGAAGCGCCACGATCTCTCGCGCAATTTGATCCGTGTCTGGGTCGAACGATACCAAGCGGGCGCCTTCGACGAGGACGCTGCCGCGGCCGACCTCCTTCAGCAATACGAAGCGCGGATCGCGGCCCTCGAACGGCTGGTCGGCAAGCAAGCGCTGGAATTGGAGTTTCTAAAGGGGGGTCTGCGAAACGCACCGCCAGCGAGAAGCGGGCCTACGTCCGCAATTGCCGGCCCGAAACAGTCTCCGTCGCCGAAGGATGCCGGCTGATGGGGATCTCACGCTCGGCCTACTATAACGCGCCTACGGGGGCGCCCGATGACACAGCCATCGTCGAGGCGATGAGCGCGATCCGCGACGAGTTCGAACGCTACGGTTGGCGACGCATGCAGGCCCACCTTCGCCAGCAAGGCCTCGTGGTCAATCACAAGAAGGTCAAGCGCCTCATGCGCGAACACGATCTCCAGCCACGCATGCGTCGGCGATATGTGGCGACGACGAGCAGCGATCACGACCATCCGATCTTCCGCAATCTGGCGAAGGACAGGGTCGTCAACGGCGCCAATCAGCTCTGGGTCGCCGACATCACTTACGTCGCTGTCGCCATGGGCTTCGTTTATGTCGCCGTGATTCTCGACGCCTGGTCGCGTCGCGTTGTCGGCTACGCCATCAGCCGATCCGTCGATGTCCGGCTGACGCTCGCCGCTCTGAACGCCGCAATCGAGGACCGCAGGCCGCCGGCCGGCTGCCTTCATCACTCGGACCGCGGGTCGCAATATGCCGCGCAAGCCTATCGGCTGGCCCTCGACCGGCATGGCCTCGTCGGCTCGATGGGCCGGCGCGGCAACCCATACGACAACGCCAAAGCGGAGAGCTTCATGAAGACGCTGAAGGTCGAAGCTGTCTACCCCATGGCCTACGAGACCTTCGCCGACGTCACCCAAAACCTTCCGCGCTTCATCGACCAAGTCTATAACAGCCGCCGGCTCCACTCAGCCCTCGGCTATCTGAGCCCCAAACAGTTCGAGGACCACCACGCCCGGCAGACGGTCAAATCAGCGGCCTGATCTCTGTCCGCCCCCAGGGGCCCACTCCATAGCGGGGTCCCTATTCCATGAAAAATGACACTCCTTAGGCGGCCTGCTTTACCTTATTCAGCTTTTTGATCGCGGCCTCGAGCGGCCGGAGACCGTCGCAATAGTCCTTCCAAGCAGCGCTCCTCGCCATGAGTTTCGGCACCGAACGGATCGTAAAGCGCTTGGGGTCGAGATCGGCTTTGACCTGCGGCCACGTGACGGGCATCGATACAGTCGCGCCAGGCCTTGCACGCGGCGAGAGCGGGGCCACGGCCGTCGCCATACGGTCGTTGCGCAGATAGTCGAGAAAGATGCGGCCAATCCTCAGGCTCTTGCTCATCTTGATTAGGTAGAGATTTGGATTGTCGCGCGCCATCTGCAGGCAGACGTCGTGGGCGAAGCCTTTGGCCTGCGGCCAGGACAACGAGCTGCGTTTGGCGACAGCCAGCGGCGTCACGACATGGAGGCCCTTGCCGCCTGTTGTCTTGCAGAAGCTAACGAGACCCAGATTATTGAGGCGGTCGCGCATTTCGCGCGCTGCGTCAACGACTGCCGAAAACGCCACGTCCGGCCCCGGATCGAGGTCGAAGACAAGACGTCCGGGAACCTCCGGCTGCCCCGGCTCGCAATTCCAGGGATGGAGCTCGACAGCGCCGACTTGGGCGACCGCGGCAAGCCCTTCTATGCGGTCGATCTGGAGATAGGGCTTACGGTCACCGAACACGGTCACAAGCTCCAAAAGACTGGATGTCCCGGGCATCGCGTGCCGCTGGAAGAACTGCTCTCCGCCAATCCCATCAGGTGCTCGGATGATTGAGCACGGCCGCCCCTTAATATGATCGATCAACCACGGACCGACAGCTTCGTAGTAGTGGGCCAGATCCTCTTTCGTGACGGGGATGCCGTCGTCGGCGTCTGGCCAAAGCGGCTTGTCCGGACTCGAGATCAAGACGCCCATGACGTCGACCCTTCCGCCGCGCCGCACCGGTTTAGCCGTTGCTGCCGCGGCCGGTTGCGGGACGTCGGTCGTGGCGGGCTCCGCCGGCTTGTCGGCTTCGACCTCGCTTGCGGGTTTGTCTTCACGCAAAGCCTTGAACGCGGCCTGACGCACGAGGCCATCAGCGGTCCAGCCGGCAAACTCGATTTCCGCCACCAAGTCCGGTTGCAGCCAGACGACGCCGGTTTCCTTTCTTGGGGCGTTGAGACCGGTGAAGGGCGACTTCGGCGCCTTGAGCGTCTGCAGCTTTTGCCACAACGTCTTGACCTTGGCCGCGCCAAAACCCGTTCCCACGCGGCCGACGTAGACGAAGCCGTCGCCACGGTGGACCCCAACGAGGAGAGACCTGAATTTACCCTCGGTTGTTGAGTAGCCGCCGATGACGACTTCATGTCCCGCACGGCACTTCGACTTCGCCCACGTGTTCACCCGCCCCGAGACGTAAGGCGCATCGCCACGCTTCGATACAATCCCTTCAAGGGACAACCGGCAGGCCGAGCGCAGCACCGCTTCCCCGCCGTCCTCGAAATGCTCGACGAAGCGAAGACGGGCGTCGTCGCCGGCTTTTGAGAGAAGTTGCTGCAATCGCTCTTTGCGCTCGGTGAGAGGCCGCGTGCGTAGATCCTCGCCGCCTTCAAACAGAAGGTCGAACGCGAAATAGACGAGCAAGTCGGTCTTGCCTTCGGAGAGCGCTGCCTGCAGGGCCGCAAAATCCGGCGCGCCGTTTCCGTCGAGGGCGCAGATTTCGCCATCCATGATCGCGTCAGGCAACTTGCCAGCAGCTTTTGCGATGGCTGAATATTTGGCGGTCCAATCGAGACCCTTGCGGGTCTTCAACGTCACCTCGCCGTCCACGACACGCATCTGGATGCGGTAGCCGTCGAACTTGATCTCGTGGATCCAGCCATCTGCTGCAGGAGGCCGATCCAGGGTCTCGCAGAGCTGCGGGGCGATGAACTCGGGAAGATCCTGGGCATTGACGACCGTCGCTTTGCTGTCGCGCCCCGCCTTGCGTTCCTCCGCCGCGAGACCGCTACGGCTGTCCCATACTGAATCAGCTTGCACCTTGCCGCCTTGAAGCATGAACGGCTTTGGCTTGCGGCCCTTGCCCGCAGCAATTGCCTCCATAGGCCGGCCGGACGCGACGGAGGTATCGTTCTCATCAAGGGCCGCGGCGCCGCCGGCAGGCACGGCGTACTCGTCGCGGTGCTTGATGAGGAGCCAGTTTGTGCGCTTGCCGCTCTCCCGGTCGTTCGGCATGCGGACCAGGACAAATCCGCCATGCAGCCGCTCGCCCTCGAGGGTAAACTTGAAATCGCCCTTGGCTAGCGCCTGCTCAGGGGTCCTCGTTCCCTCAGGCTCCCAATAGCCGCGGTCCCACAGCATGACCGTGCCGCCGCCATATTGACCCTTTGGAATCGTCCCTTCGAAGTCGCCATAATCGAGCGGGTGATCTTCGACCTCGACCGCAAGACGCTTGTCATGGGGATCGAGTGACGGCCCTTTCGTCACAGCCCGGGATTTGAAGACGCCATCCAGCTCCAGCCGCAGATCATAGTGCAGGCGCGTTGCTTCGTGTTTCTGGATGACGAAGCGCCGACGGGGCGTGGGCTTCACAACGTCCTTGCCGCTTGGCTCCCAAGTTTTCTGGAAGTCGCGCTTCGCCCGGTAGGTGGTTAGCTTATCTTTGGCCATGAGTTCCTCGCAGCGCTCGTCAAATTGGAAGTAGAAAAAGACCCCCTGTTCACGCTCGTGCCGCTTCCCGTCGAACTTCCATCGCCGACTTGTCCTCCCGTAACCCGAACATACACCGTGTGACGCAGGAGGTTGTCGGCCGTCCATGTCAAATAGGTGGTCTCGGCGACAAGCGTCGGGTCGACCCAGTGGATGCGGGACAAGACGAGCGGCGATCCGAAACGAGTCTTTCGAGGCGGCGGAACCTTCAGAGGGGACTGAGCACGGCTAATCGACCCCAGCCGGCGCCGTAGATCGGCGAGGACCTTGTCCGACATTCCTGTGCCGACGCGGCCCCCACAGATCAGCTTGCCGTCGTCGGAGTAGTAGCCGAGCAGCAGCGCGCCAAGATAGGGCCGTGATCCTTCCGGGTCGGACCAGCCGACGATGACGAATTCTTGGCGGTTCAGCCATTTTGCCTTGCGCCAGAGGCAGCGGTTTCCGGGTGCATAGGGCGCGTCGACCGTCTTCGAAACCACGCCTTCAAAACCAAGCTGGCCGGCATGCTTGAGGATGAGTTCGCCATCGCCCGTGTCGTGCCCATTGAACTGGAGGCCGGGCTTGTCTGCGAGCAACGGCTCGAGAAGCGTCTTGCGCTCGCTGAGCTGAAGGTCTGAAACGTCCCGACCGTTGAGATGCAAGAGATTGAAAGCGTAGTAGACGAGCCGCACCCCGCGCTCGCCGTCTGTGGCAGCTTGGGTGTGCGCAAAACTCGGCAATCCAGCCGCGTCAATGCCGCAGAGCTCGCCGTCGAGGTAGGCCGTCTTTGCGTTCAGATTCGCAAGCGCAGCGATGACGCTTGGATATTTGTGCGTCCAATCCAGTCCTGTTCGCGTGAGAAGTTGCACACGGCCGTCGTCGACGCGCGCGGCCATTCGATAGCCGTCCAGCTTGATCTCATGCAGCCACTGAGGCCCTAACGGCGGCTTCTCGACTGGCTGCGAGAGCTGCGGAGGAACGAATGGCGGAAGGGGGACGCCTCTGCGCGACTGCCCGGAAATGATGGCTTGCGACACCGAACGCTTGACGACACGCGACATAGTGGAAAACTCAACTCGGCCCCATTGCCCCGGCCCAACGCGTTCATCCGCAATAGGGTCCGATCCAACCAGGCAACGCGGGAAACTTATCACCGAACTCACTGCCCTGCGGCATTCCTGGCCAAGTACTCCT
>CAVWJY010000009.1:0-251469 GCA_963755245.1 uncultured Acidobacteriaceae bacterium
TTACTGCACCTCACCCGAAGGCCGCAGTTGCAGCAGCTCCACCGCGCACGCCACCGCATTCGCCGCCGCCAGCCGCAGATTATCCCCCGCCACCCACAGCTTGAACTGCCTGCCCGCCGCATCCCGCTTGGCCGCCTGCACCGACACCAGCAGGTCATCCTGCCCCGCCACATCGACGTTGTTCGGAGCCTCCGCGCCCGCCCTCACCTCGACGTGCTTGCCCGCCAGCGCGCTCGCCAACCTCCGCCTCCGTCGCCGCCGTCTCCAGCTCCACCAGCAGCGACACACCATAGCCATGGAAGACCGGCGCATGCACCACCTGCAGCACCAGCTCCGGCGATCCCGCCGCCGCAATCGCCGCATAGTGCGCCTGCGATCCGTGTCCTCGATCTCCTCCACCTTCAGCCGGCACCTTCGCCGACTCGCCCCACGACCGCACCAGGTTGAACGCCACCTGCGCGTCGTACTGCTCGCGCGGCAGCGACTGAAACGACAGCAGGCTCACCGTCTGCTGATGCAGCTCATCCATCGCCGCCCGCCCAAACTCCGACGCCGGCAGCAGCACCGTCGCCATCAGGCTGCGCAGCGAAAACTTCTCTCCCAGCCGCGCCGCCAGCAGCGCCAGCAGCACCGCCGCCGGATGCGCCGTCACCACCGCCGGCGTCGCAATGTCCGGAGCCTTGCCCCCGCCGTCGCTGCTGCACCGCGCTCAACCCGCCCGTGACCGGCGCAGCACTCCCCGGCCACCCACGGCGCCCGCACCAGCACGCCCGGCTGCCGTTCCACCGCGCCCGTCAGATCCACGATGCTCGCCGCCGCCTTCAGCGCGCTCCGCCAGTGCTTCAGCGTCACCGCCGCGCTCGCCCGCGAAGAACACCAGGTCCTTGCCCTCGAACGACGTCGCATCGATCTTCTGGATAAACGAGATCTCATCGCCCGCCGCGGCCATATTGCCCGCCAGCTGCTCTTCATCCAGCAGCGTAAAGCTCGAAGCCCCCAGCGGCGACTCGCTCAGCGCGTCGCTCAGCTCCTTGCCCAGCAGCGAGGAGGCGCCCACAATCGCGATCCGATACGTCTTATTGCTCATAGAAAAATTCCCTCGCACGGACGCGGCTCTCGCCCACGCCGCGCTCCCGTGCCGTCCATCACTTCATACCCAAACGCTGACTACCGCTACCGCGTTTGACGCCGCCGCGCGCTCCCACGAGTACGCCAGCCGCGCCAGCACGCCCGACACCAGATACCCCAGCGCCAGCACGATCAGCATCCACTCCGAATACATCACCAGCAGCACGCCGATCAGCGCCAGCAGCGCGACCATCTGGAACGGGTGCCGATCCTCGCCCACCCGGATCTCCTTACCGCTCCAGAACCGCCAGCTGCTCACCATCAAAAATCCCGTGCCCAGCGATCAGCAGCAGCCACAGCACCGACATCCGCGGATCATAGATCGGCGACCCATCATAGAAGTGAATCACCGCCGCAATCACGCCCGCGCCCGCCGGAATCGGCATCCCGACAAAGTACTTCCTGCCCGGCCGCCCCGGATTCCGCGGCTGCGGATTCACGCTGATATTGAACCGCGCCAGCCGGCTCGCCCCGCAGATCAAAAACAGGAAGCAGACAAACACGCCGATGTGCACAATCCGCTCGCGCAGCCCGTGATACGGAGCCATCGGCAGCAGCCGGAAGCCCCAGATATACGCCAGCACGCTCGGCGCCACGCCAAACGTAATCACGTCGGCCAGCGAGTCCAGCTCCTTGCCAAACTCGCTCGACGTATTCGTCATCCGCGCAATGCGCCCATCCAGCCCATCGAACAGCACCGCGAACCCGATCGCCAGCGCCGCGCGATTGTAGAACTCCGGCTCCGCCGCGCTGCCCTGCACGCTCTGGATAATCGCGTAGAATCCCGCCGCGATGTTGCCCGCCGTAAACAGCGACGGCAGCACATACATCCCGCGCCGCGGCTGCCGCGGAGGCCTCGCTTCGAGGCCTCCCTCCGCCGTCAACTCCCGCGTCTCTTGCTCCGGCATCAAGCCCCCACTGCGCGCGACAGGTTGGTCGTGGACTCCGCAACCGTCGGAACCACCGCCAGGATCGTCGATCCGCCCTTCACGCGCGTTCCCTTCGCCACCTTCAACTCCGCATCCGCCGGCAGCAGCACATCCACGCGCGAGCCGAACTTGATCAGCCCAATCCGCTGCCCGCGCTCCAGCACATCGCCCACCTTCACCTGCACACGATGCGCCGCGCCAGCAGCCCGGCGATCATCTTGAAGCTCACCTCATACCCGCCCGCGTCGACCACCACCATCGTCTGCTCGTTCAGCACCGAAGACTCGCCGGCTCATCGCATTCTTGAACTGCCCCTTGCGATACTCCACCGCCGTCACCGTGCCCGCCACCGGCGTCCGGTTCACATGCACGTCGAACACACTCAGAAAGATGCTCAGCCGCAGACGGCTTCCGCTCTTGGTCTCCACCCACTCCGCCTCGGTCACCAGACCGTCGGCGGGCGACACCACCAGCCCCGGCTCCGTCGGAATCGTCCGCGACGGATCGCGGAAGAACCACAGGAAGAACAGCGCCAGCAGAACCGGAACAGCAAGCAGCGCGAACGAGTGCGTCAGATACCACAGGATCGCCGCGGCGACCGCAAGTCCGAACGCATAAAAGATACCGTCTTTAACCATAAGTCCCTATTATAGAGCCACCGCCAAGCCCAAACCCCTCCAGCGACCAGTCCCACCGCCACCGCGAACCGCCAAGCCCCACCGCCAACCGTCGCCCCGTCCCGAACCCACCCTACCCTGCCTCACAGCCGCTCGAGAGCCACTTCGAGCCGCATCAGCACCGCATCCTCCATCGGACTCCGATAGTACCCCGGCCGCCGTCCCACCGCCACAAATCCCAGCCGTTCATACAGCGCGATCGCCCCCGCGCTCCCCGCCCGCACCTCGAGCTCCACCTCCGTCGCTCCCCGCCCCGCGCACCACGCCACCACCGCCTCGCACAGCGCCGCCCCCACCCCCACCGCCGCGCCGCCGCCTCCACCGCCACGCTCTCCAGCTCCCCCACCACCTCATCCCCCAGCACCATCACCGCGCCCACGGCAAACCCCACCACGCCGCCCTCGATCTCCGCCACCAGCAGCACCCGCCGCCCAGCCCTCGCCTCAGACAAGCCGCATACTCCGCCTCCGCCCAGTGCGGAGCCGTCGCCGCCCCGCGCTCGATCCCCAGCACCCCTCCAGATCCGCCTCCCCCAGCCGCCCGCACCACCACCACTCCCGCTCTCCCTCATGTCACCCCACTCTGCAGCCTCCACAGATAACGATCTCGGGTGCCCCACCTTCGCGACGGCCTTATCGTCGCTAAGCTGCAGCCTCGTCTGCGCATGCCAACGACCCGACCACCCCACCCGCACACACCAGCTCCATCTCGCCCCGTCACCGGCCGCAGGCCCATCCTCGCGCAGCGAGCCCCTGCTCCCTGTTCCCTACTCCCTGCTCTCTGCCCTGCCCCTGCCTTCTTCGCGAAGATCTCCGCATCCGTCCGTCGCAGATAGTTCGCATCCAGCGTCCCCGGATCATCGACCATCCCCTGCGCCAGCCGCTCCCGCGCCATCGTCAGCGCATCGGCCGCCGTCGGCTCCCCACCAGCTCCACCTCACCGGCGGCACGCGCGCCGCAAACGCCTCCGCCACCTTGGCCTCGCACGCCACCACAGCCGCACCGCCCTCCGCGCCAGCGCCAACGCATCCTCGAGCCCCAGCAGCGCGCTCGGCCACGCACTCGCTCCCTCCGCGATACTGCCCGCAGTAAAACTCCCCCCGACCCGCGTCCAGCACCGCGCACACCTCGCCCTCCTGGCTCTCGCCTCCGCCGCCAGCAGCGCCAGCCGCGACACCGCCACCACCGGCATCCCCAGCGCCTCGCACAGCCCCTTCGCCGCGCTCAACCCCACCCGCACCCCGGTAAACGACCCCGGCCCCGACACCACCACCACCGCGCCCAGCTCCGCCAGCCGCCACCCTGCCTCCTCCACCAGCTCCCGCACCACCGCCACCAGCCGCTCCGACGCCGTCCTTCCCGGCATCGTCGCCATCGCCACCACCGGCTCCTCCCGCTGCGTATCCGCCAGCGCCGCGCTGCCCTCCGCGCCGCACGTATGCAGCAACAAAACCTTCATCGAACCTATCCCCCGTCTCTCTCGTTACTTCCGTTCCCATCCTAATCGGCAACCATCTCCACCAGCACCCCCCCCGTGCTCGCCGGATGCACAAAAAAGTAGCGATGCCCACCCGCCCCCACCCCGATCGTCTCGCTCACCAGCCGCACCCCGCGCTCCTGCAGCCGCGCAAACATCCCCTCCAGATCCGCACACCGCAGCGCGATATGGTGCAGCCCCTCGCCCCGCCGCGCCAGAAACCGCCCCACCACCGACTCCTCCCCCACCGGCTCCAGCAGCTCCACCCGCGTCTCCCCCAGCGGCACCATCGCCACCCGCACCCCCTCGCCCTCCACCACCTCCTCGCCCTCCACCCGCAGCCCCAGCCCCTCATAAAACCCCCGCGCCGCCGCAATCGACCGCACCGCCACCCCCAGATGATCCAGCCGCAACCCCGCCTCTCCCACCCGCTCGCCCAAACCAGCCACGCGCCACCTCAAAGAAGAGACGCCGCCCAACAACGAATCATCCGAATCGCTCCCTCAAAAAGAAAACGTCATCTCGACCGAAGCGGCGGACGGCCTCATCGTCCGTCGCGCAGTGGAGAGACCCCTGTATTTCCTCCTCACCCCCAGCTGCCTCCGCTGCGCGAACCAGACCCGCGCTCCCCAACGCCCGGGTGCCCCATCTTCGGCGCGGCGCCAGCCGCGTCTAAGGTGGGCCTCGTTTGCGCCAGCAAACGACCCGACCCAGCCCGCACCCGCACGCACTCCTCAACCACCCCCACCAGCTCCTCCACCCCCTCCCCGTTCACCGCACTCGTCCGCACCACCGGAGCCACCCACTCCCCCACTCCGCTCTCCACCAACCCCTGCATCGCGAGCACCTCCGCCTCCACCCGCTCCGCCCCACCCTGATCGCTCTTATTCACGACATAGACATCCGCGACCTCCATAATCCCGGCCTTCAGGCTCTGCACCGCATCGCCCATCCCCGGCACCAGCACCAGCACCGTCACATCCGCCAGCCGCGCCACCTCCACCTCATCCTGCCCCACCCCCATCGTCTCGAGCAGCGATCACCTCCCTGCCCCGCCGCCTCCAGCACCACGGCCACCTCGGCCACCGCCGCCGCCAACCCACCCCGCGCCCCGCGCGACGCCATGCTCCGTATATAAAGACCGCCGTCCGTCCCCCGCCCGCCGCCTGCATCCGTATCCGATCCCCCAGCAGCGCCCCACCCGTCACCGGGCTCGTCGGATCGACCGCCAGCACCGCCACCGCCCGCCCCCGCCCCCGCCACTCCCGCGCCATCCGATCGACCAGCGTGCTCTTCCCCACTCCCGGCGCCCCGGTCACGCCCACCCGCAGCGCCCGCCCCCGCCCACCTCCTCCGCCAGAGCCGCCCCACACGCCGCCACCAACTCCGCCGCCCCCTCGCCGCCCGTCCTCCACCAGCGAGATCGCCCGCGCCAGCGCCCGCACCTCGCCCGCCCTGCACCCGCGCCACCAGCTCCCCGCCACCGCTCCTCGCCCGAATCCGTCACGCAGCGATCATACATCCCGTCCATCCAGTCACTCGCCGCCGACCACAGGCTCTTTTCCTCAGTAACGTAACCACCCGGTCAACCTCTGGTTATCCCGCTTCTCCTCTCGCACTCCGCATAGACCGCATTCTGTCCAGATTAGCCACACATTTTGTGGACTTCTCACCCCTTTTGCGACCAAAACAGGGTAACGATTACCCGAAGCAAACCGGCACAACCCCCAAGCCCAACGCGCAAGAAAACCGAAAATCGCCCACAAACACCAAGATCGCCCACAACTGCCAACGAATCCCCGCAAACTCCAGCAAAAAGCCGCAAAACACGGAAATCGCCCACAACTCCCCACAAATCCCAGCCAATCCCAGCAAAACCGCCAATCCCGGCATTTTTCTCCATCTCTTCGCTCCACACAGATAACTCTTCCGTTAACCATCCCGCTCGACAGCCACTCCTCCTCCCCGAGTAACCACCGAAAACACCGCTTGACAGCCATAGGCAGCGAGCGACTATCCTCATTGCCGATCCGCCGAGCCCCAAAAGCTCGCGGCGTAGGTACACGTTCACCGCTATGTTGACAAAAACAAAGGGCTTCCCTCCCTCGACCTACGCCGCCGCCGCGCCCCCGCAGTCCTCCAATGTGCGCTGGTTCGTCTGCGGCCTGCTCTTTCTGGCCACCACCATCAACTACATGGACCGCTCGGTCCTCTCGCTGATCGAGCCCGTCCTGCATACCCTGCCCTTCATGGGCTGGGATCCCACCAAAGACGCCGCCCACCAGAGCGTCTTCAACAACAACTACGGCAACATCGTCATCTGCTTCCAGATCGCCTACGGCATCGGTCTGCTGACCGCCGGACGGCTCATCGACAAGCTCGGCACCAAGCTCGGATATGCTCTAGCCATTGGGGTTTGGGCGCTTTCCTCGATGGGCCACGCGCTGGTCGGCTCGGTCGCCGGCTTCTGCATCGCCCGCTTCATGCTGGGCCTGGGCGAGTCGGGAAACTTCCCCGCCGCCATCAAGGCGACCACCGAGTGGTTCCCCAGCGAGGAGCGGGCGCTGGCGACCGGCCTGTTCAACTCCGGCACCAACGCCTCGGCCTTCATCGCGCCCCCCTGATCGCCTACATCACGCTGCGCTACAGCTGGCATGCGGCCTTCCTCACGACCGGCTCCATGGGACTGATATGGCTGGTGTTATGGCTGCTCTTCCCGTACAACCGGCTGCGCCGGGGCTCGACCATGACGCAGGCGAACCTGGCGCTGGTGACGCCCGACGGTCCGCGCTACAGCGTGCTGCTGCGCAACCGCGGCCTCTACGCCTTCGCCCTGGGAAAGATCCTCACCGATCCCATCTGGTGGTTCTATCTCTTTTATTTGCCTAAGTTTCTGAACGAAAACTACGGTCTCGATCTAGCCCACGCGCAGGGTCCGATCATCGCCGTGTACGCGTTTTCGAGCGTGGGATCGATCGCCGGGGGATGGCTCTCGGGGTTCCTGATGAAGCGCGGGCATACGGTCAACTACGGGCGCAAGATGACCATGCTGATCTGCGCGCTGGCGGTGATGCCGATCATGCTGGTGCCGCATATGGGGCAGCTCTTCCCCCACAATGCGTGGCCGGCGGTGGCCTTGTTCTCGCTGGCGGCGGCGGCGCACCAGGGCTGGTCGTGCAACCTGTTCTCGACGCCAACCGACCTGTTTCCAAGCACTTCCGTGAGCACCGTCGTGGGACTGGGAGGGGCTCTCGGGTCGGCTGGATCGGCGCTGTTCACGATGCTGGTGAAGACCACCTTCTCGCTGCACCCGCTGGTGATCTTCCTGATCGCCGCCTTTGTCTACATCCTTGCGCTGGGCAGCTCTTCCAGTTGCTGGTTGCCGCGGATGCGTGGATGCGAGCGTTTCCAGGCGACCGGTTTTAGAACGGCGAAGAGACGGGCAATTGCCGGTTTTGGCGGGTTTTGCTGGGGTTTATGGGCAGTTGTGGGCGATTTCCGTGTTTTCTCGGTTTTTGGCTGGGATTTGCGGGGATCGTCGGCATTTGTGGGCGATCTTTGGGATTTGTGGGCGAATTTGGGTTTTCTTGCCGGTGGGCTTTGGGTTGTGTGCCGGTTTCGTCGGGTAACCATTACCCTGCTTTGTGCGCGCAAAAGTGGTGCAGAAGTCCACAAAATGTGTGGCTAATCTGGACAAAATGCGTGTTTTGCGTACGCAGGGGCGGCAGAGGTAACCGTGTTACCCGTGGTTACCCGTGGCGGCGGCAGGGCACACTCCGAGGGATTTCTCGAACGGGGTTCTGGGCGGAAAGGTGCCAGCGGTATCGGTCGTGCGGAGGGTATCGGGATCCTTCGCTGCGCTCAGGATGACGGCAAAAACTAGGCAACGGCAAGACTTGCAGCGACAACGGTTTGCTTGAGCAGAGAACAGACGGTCTCGCTACGCTCGATACCCCACCCTGCGGCGATGAGGCCGCCGCGAGGATGGGGCACCCGGCAAGCGTCGGGCTGCAGGAGACAGTCTGACTGACGCGCAGGATGTCGCTGAGGTACCCGATCTCGGGATGAGCACCCGGACATGGGGACGCTGACCGGAGAAGCATGGGGATAGGCTGCTAAACTGGGCTTTACGATGGCTGACCAGAAGTTTTACCTGACAACCCCGATCTACTATGTGAACGCGCGCCCGCACATCGGGCATGCCTACTCGACGATTGTGGCGGACGTGATCGCGCGGCGACACCGGCTGCTCGGCGAGGACACCTTCTTTTTGACGGGGACCGATGAGCACGGGCAGAAGATCGAGCGCTCGGCACAGGCCGCCGGGGTTGAGCCGCAGCAGTTCGCCGATCAGGTGTCGGAGACCTTCCGCAGCTTGTGGAAGCGGATGGGGATCACCAACGACGACTACATCCGCACCACCGAAGACCGGCATAAGAAGGGCGTGCAGAAGCTGTTCTCCGTGCTGAAGGAGAAGGGGCACATCTATCTCGACACCTATACCGGGCAGTACTGCGTCTCCGATGAGGCGTATGTGGATGGGCCGGCGGGGGTGGTCTGCCCGGACTGCGGGCGGGTGACGGAGACGGTCAGCGAGTCGAACTATTACTTCCGGCTGTCGGCGTTTGGAGAGAAGCTGGCGGCGAAGATCGAGTCGGGCGAGCTGCGGATTCAGCCGGAGACGCGGCGCAATGAGGTGCTGTCGTTTGTGCGCGGCGGGCTGAAGGATCTGAGCATCTCGCGGACCAGCTTCAAGTGGGGCATTCCGGTTCCGGGCGATGAGAGCCATGTGATCTATGTGTGGCTGGATGCGCTGGCGAACTACATGACGGCGGTCGGGTATGGGTCGGACGATCCGGCGGATCAGGCGAAGTTTGCAAAGTACTGGCCTGCGGATCTGCACCTGGTGGGCAAGGAGATCATTCGCTTCCACTGCGTGTACTGGCCGGCGTTTTTGATGGCGGCGGAGCTGCCGCTGCCGAAGGCCGTGGTGGCGAATGGCTGGCTGCTGTTCGAAGAGTCGAAGATGTCGAAGTCGCGCGGGAATGTGGTGCGGACGGAGACGATTCTCGATGCGTTCGGGGCGTTGAAGCCGGAGCTGGCGAAGGCAGAGCAGGATCTGTTTGGGGCGGATGTGCTGCGGTACTTCCTGCTGCGCGAGGTTCCGTTTGGGCAGGATGGAAGCTTCAGCTTCGATGCGCTGGTGCAGCGGTATAACAGCGATCTGGCGAATGGGTATGGGAATCTGGTCAGCCGGACGCTGACCATGATCACGAACTTCAGCGCTGCGTGGCAGTGTTACCTAGCGGGATGCCGATTCGCCCTCGAAGGCAGACTGGCGCATTCTTTCGACCGAAGAGTACCTCCGCGGTAGCTCAGCGAGGCAACCTGACCAGGCTCTATGAGTTCTCGACAGTACGCTTCAGCGAGCCATCGCACGTCGATGATCTCGTCGCGTCGACTCCTGTCATCTCGGTGCGAGCGCCATGGAAGCTGGCGAAGAGCGAAGAGGCGCAACAGCACGAAAGAGCTGGACGATACGCTGTACATCGCTGCCGAAGCGATTCGCATCATCACGGCGCTGCTTTACCCGGTGATGCCGTATGCGACGGCGCGGGTTTGGGAGCAGCTGGGGTTGGGCGACATCGAGGTCGCCGCGAAGAACGGTGAGTTGAACAAGCTTGAATGGGGTGGGTTGCAGCCGGGCACCAAGCTCGGTGCGCTCGCTCCGATATTTCCACGCGCAGATAAAGGACTGATTCAGATTATGGCCGAGACCGAAGTACAGAATGCACAGGCTGCCGCACCGGCGGCAGTCACCGAAGCCCCTGCCGTTGTTGCCGAGACGACTCCCGCTGCTGTTGCTGCTGCTTCCGCTGTTGCCGGGAACGGCGAGGCGGCTCCTGCTGCTCCCGTGGTTGCGGAGACGCCGCAGATTGCGCATCGACGACTTTGTGAAGATCGACCTGCGGGTGGCGCAGATTCTGGTCGCCGAGCGGATTCCCAAGGCCGATAAGCTGCTGCGGCTGGAGGTCGATCTGGGATACGAGAAGCGGCAGATTCTTTCGGGGATCGCGGAGTGGTATACGCCCGAGGACCTGGTGGGACGGCGGATTGTGGTGATCGCCAATCTGGCGCCGCGGAAGATGCGCGGGCTGGAGTCGCATGGCATGCTGCTGGCGGCCTCGCATGGCGAGAACGGGAAGCCGGTGCTGGCGACCTTCGGCGAGGAGATCGCGCTGGGATCGCGGCTGAAGTAGTTTTGCTGGTTGTGGGATGTGCTGGCCCTGTGTCTCGTGCGAGATGCAGGGCTTGTTTTTTTTGGGGGGGTCGCGGCAGCTGTTGCTGGGGGTATGGGCGGAAAGGTGCCAGCGGCGTGGGTGATGTGGGCGGTATCGGGATCCTTCGCTGCGCTCAGGATGACGGCAAAAACGTCAACGGCAAAGACAAAAGCAAGCGGCGAAATACGGGGATCTCTCCACTGCGCGACGGACGGTGAGGCTGTCCGTCGCTTCGGTCGAGATGACGTCTGCTTTTCCGGGATCGTGGTTGAGATGGCGTGCGTTGTTCGGGTGATCGTGGAGCGAGATGACGTTTGCTTCGGTGGTCGTGGAGCGAGATGACTGCTTTGGTGCGGGTGGGTTAGGTTTCTTTGGTCTGGATGCCGATGGCGACGACGAAGTAGTTGGCCGGGGTGGTGCCGGTGTTCTTGAGGCCGTGGAGGACGTTGGAGGCGGTGAAGACGACGTCGCCGGGGCCGGCGGGCTGGGGGACGCCGTCGTTGAGGAACTCGAGCTGGCCGGAGCGGATGAGGAGCAGCTCGGAGTGGCGGTGACGGTGCGGGGGATGGGGCATCTGGCCGGCGGGGAGGAGGGTCTCGTGGACCTCGATGAACTCGCCCGTGGGGAGGGTGCCGGAGAGGACGGCGCGGCCGGCGCCGCCGTTGGCGGAGGGCTTGACGGGGAGGTCGGCGTAGGGGAAGACGACGGACTTCGAGAGCTTGCCGTCGGGGCCGGAGGCGGGGGTGGCGGCGGGGCTCGTTGCCTGGGCTTCGGCGGGTCCGCCGCTCGGCACAGTGCCCAAGGCGGCGAGGGCGGAGAGGGCGACACAGAGATCGCGACGGTTCAGATTTTTCATGGCCGAGATAGTACGCAAACGGGGACGGCTTTGTCAGGGGGAAATTGGGCGGGGAGGCTTGCGATAGGCTTAAGGGTATGGCACTGATTGATTCGCATGCACATCTGGATTTCTATACGGACGACCTGACCGAGGTACTGGAACGCGCGGAGGCAGCAGGAGTGGGCGGGCTGCTGGCGATCGGGATCGGGGATGGACCGGCGACGATGCACCGGGCGATGGAGATTGCGGCGGCGCGGTCGCGTGAGGGGCTGAGGATCTGGGCGAGCGTGGGGATCCATCCGCAGGAGACCGAGCAGGCGACGCCGGAGTGGCTGGCGAAGGTGGCGGAGCTGGCAGGGCGGGCGGAGTGCGTGGCGGTGGGGGAGATCGGGCTGGACTACTACCATGCGGATAACCCGGAGATCGCGGTGCAGAAGGCGGCGTTCATCGCGCAGATGGAGATTGCGGGCGCGGTGAGGAAGCCGATTCTGATTCACTGCCGGACGAGCGAGCTGGCGCAGCCGGCGGCGAAGGAACGCTATGGCGCGGCCGATGCCGAGGCGGATCTGATCGAGCTGGCGCGGGAGCACTGGGTGCGGTACGGGGTGCCGGGGGTGATGCACTGCTTCTCGGGCGATGTGGAGCATGCGAGGAAGTCGCTCGATGCGGGGTTTTATCTGTCGTTTGCGGGGAACCTGACGTACCCGAAGGCGCAGGGGATTCGGGATGCGGCGGTGTTCGCGCCGGCCGATAGGATTCTGGTGGAGACGGACGCTCCGTTTCTGGCTCCGGTGCCGCTGCGTGGGCAGAGGAACGAGCCGGGATATCGTGGCGCATACGGCGGCGGCGCTGGCGGAGCTGAGGGGAGTGTCGGTGGAGGAGATTACGCGGGTGACGACGGAGAACTTTGAGCGGCTGGTGGGAAAGGCAGGGAGTAGGGATTAGGGAGCAGGGAGCAGGGGTCGCTGCGCGAGTGGGCCTTCGGCCGGTGGAAGTGTCAGCAGGCATGGGCGGCTGAGGGAAGGCGGTCTCGCTGCGCTCGATACCCCACCCTGCGGCGATGAAGACCGCGCGCGAGGATGGGGCACCCGAATTTTCGCGATATGTTGATTCCCTTGGTTCTACTGATCCCTGAGCTGCTGAGTCCCTGCCCTGCGGTGGTTCATAATAGAAGGCGCTAGCTTTCGAACAGCTAAACAAAAGACACGCGAGTTACGCGAGATAAAAGGATGGGAAGAACTTATGGCAGCCGATAACAGCTTTGATGTGGTGAGCAAGGTGGAGCTTCAGGAGGTCAAGAATGCGATTGACCAGGCGTTGAAGGAGATTCTGGCGCGGTTCGATCTGAAGGACTCGAAGTCGAAGATCGATCTGGAGGGGACGGACACGATCCAGCTGGCCTCGGCCGACGACTACAAGCTGACGGCGGTGAAGGAGATTCTGTCGCAGAAGCTGGTGAAGCGCGGGGTGAGCCTGAAGAACCTGGAGTTCGAGAAGGTGGAGCAGGCGGCGGGCCAGAGCGTGCGGCAGAAGATCAAGCTGGTGCAGGGGATTCCGTCGGAGAAGGCGAAGATCATCGTGGCCGCGGTGAAGGACTCGAAGAAGAAGGCGCAGGCCAGCATCCAGGGCGACACGGTGCGGGTGGTGAGCAAGGACCGCGACGTGCTGCAGGAGGTCATGGCGCTGCTGCGGGGTAAGGACATCGGCGTGGAGCTGCAGTTCACCAACTTCCGCTCGAATTAGTTTCGTTTTGGGTCGTATCGAAACGAAGGGCGAAACCGTGCCGCAGAGTGCTGCAGCGCAACGGTTTCGCCACGCTTCAAAAAAGAAGACATAACGTGGATAGGACGCTGGAATCCCGTTTTCCTGCACCCGGGCAAAGACATTCCGCGCCACATCCTGATAGGCTTAAAAATCAGTGAGTACTCTCTCCATAGCGACAGCGAAGGAGGTCTTCGACCTTCTTCGGGACGATCTTGCAGCCATCGAGCGCGAGTTTACACGGCAATCCGCCTCCGACGTGGCGGTGATCACCGATATTGCGAAGTATCTGATTGCCGGCGGCGGCAAGCGCATTCGGCCGCTGCTGCTTCTGCTTTCGTCGAAGGCGCTGGACTCGACGGGAGCAAGACCGCGGAGAGCCGCATACGGCTGGGCGCGGTGGTGGAGATGCTGCACACGGCGACGCTGGTGCATGACGACATCATCGACGAGGCCGACACGCGGCGCGGACGGCCCTCCTCGAACACGACGTGGGGCAACTCGAAGTGCGTGCTGGCGGGCGACTGGCTGTACATGCAGTCGTTCCAGACGGCGCTCGAGGAGCGCAGCTTCCGCGTGCTGGAGCTGCTGATCTCGCTGACCCAGCAGATGGTCGAGGGCGAGCTGCTGCAGATGGAGAAGCTCGGCCACCTGATCAACGAGGAAGAGTACTTCGACCTGATCTATCGCAAGACGGCGTGCCTGTTCCAGGTGTCGATGCAGCTGGGCGCGGCGGTGACGCAACGTCGAGCGAGCAGATCGACGCGCAGCTGGGCGAGTATGGCCGCAATCTGGGCCTGGCGTTCCAGATTGTGGACGACGTGCTGGACCTGACGGCGGCCGAAGAGGTGCTGGGCAAGCCGGTGGCCTCGGATCTGCGCGAGGGCAAGGCGACGCTGGCGGTGATTCATGCGCTGGAGCGGGGCACGGGAGCCGATCGCGAGGCGATTCGGACGGTGCTGGCGGACCGCAGCTTCGAGCATGTGTCGCATGCGCAGATTATCGAGATTCTGGAGCGGCATGGCTCGATTGCGTACGCCATGGACACGGCGGGCGCGTATGCCGAGGCGGCGCGGTTGTCGATTGCCGACCTGCCGGAGACCGAGGCCAAGCGGGCGCTGCTGTGGGTGCCGGGATTTGTAACCAGCCGCGATCGCTAGATTCCGAGAACAACTTTTTTGAGAAGGCCAAGGCAAATGCCTTGGCCTTTTTTATCTGCTACGCACTGCGCCGTGCGAAGATCGGCCAAATCGTGCGGTTTCAGGCAGCGCGATGTAGCATGATGCCATGACGCAACTGGACGTTTTGTACCGCTATGGAGTGCCGCCGACGGAGGCCGCTGTGCTGGCCGTTTCAAAGGTGCGTGAGGTCTACGGGGTGCGCCATCTGGAGTTCAACGAGGCCGCAGAAGACGGTGCGCGTGGAGTACGACGCGACGCGGTTGACCGAGCCGGTGATCCATCAGCTGCTGCGGCGAGCGGGGTTGGATGTGGTCGAGGCGTTGCCGATGTTCGCGGCTCCGGTGGTGGCGGCGGCGAGCTAGTGGTCGGGATTTTGACCGCTTGGAGATTTTGGAAAGGCGGTCGAGCTTCGCTCGATACCCCACCCTGTCGCGATAAAGCCGCGCCGAGGATGGGGCACCCGGGTTTGGGGTCGCAATGAGATCGCGGCGGATGGAGGAAGCCATTCGCTCTCCCTGCCCTTCGGTCGAGAACTCAGCCGCTTCGCTGACCTTGGGAAACTGGATGGGACGAGCCCGACTTTGAGAACCGAGTTAATTCCCTGTTTGCGGGGCGAAATGCCGCTTTTCCACAAAGATGGCTTGCTCTCAGGGGGCGACTGCGATACTCTAAGGAAGTTGCAGCGATGCGATGTGCGCCCGTAGCTCAGCTGGATAGAGCAACTGGCTACGAACCAGTAGGTCGGAGGTTCGACTCCTTCCGGGCGCACCATAAATTTCGACACTCTTCGAGTGTACGCCCCGCGTGAAAACCGCGGGGCTTTTCATTTTCCCTTCGCACAATTTATTTCGAGTCATTAGTTCGAGTCGCCGGGCATGAGCTGCTGCGGGAGATCGGTCAGCGTCGGCTTGCCGTCGTGCCAGTCGATGCGCCAGACGCGGTCGAACTGCGTGGCGGGCCAGGGCGCGGGCTGGGGCTGGACCCCGAGCGCGGTGGCGAACTGCGGCAGGGTGCCGTGATGCCAGGCGACGAGGACGACCTTCCCCGCGTATTGGCCGCTGAGCAGGAGCTTGGCCAGGCTGGCGTAGTCGTCGTCGGCGAAGTCGGTGTTGATGGGCAGGTTGAGGGCCTGGGAGAGCGGCTGGATGGTCTCGAAGGGACGGTTGCTGTGCTTGCTCTGGTGGGTGGCGAAGAGGACGTCGGGGCGGGGGAACTTGGGGGCGGTTCCGGCGCTGATGCCGAGGAAGAGCTCGGGGAGGTCCTTGGCGCGGGCGAAGCCGGCGGGGGCGAGGTCGATGCGGCCGTCGGTGAGCTTTTCGGCGTGGCGCATGAGCAGGATGGTGGCGGGTGGGGCGCCGGCGGTGGGCTGCTGGGCGAGGGACTGCGTGGGGAGGGCGAAGGTCGCCGCGCCGAGAGTAGACAGGGCAGCGAGGGTGGTCAGGGCGAGAAAGCGCCGACGGGAACACAGGGTGAAATGCATGTGTCCAGAATGACTTATGTGGGTACGGGGAGTGTTAAGCCGCTGCGAATTTGGGGCTGCGTTCGAGAAACGGCGCATGCCTTGGGCGATTTCCGACCACATGGAGTCCGGATTGACGACCAGATTAGTCCGAAATAGGCTGTACATATTGCTACCCCAAAGAACGTGGTGGCAGCGCGGGAGCTGGAGTGATCCGGCGCCCTCCCTGGCGGGAGTTTCAGGATTGAAACGGAGTACGTAGCCCCATGCTGCAGGCATTTATCATTACCCTCCGCGAGGGTGTCGAGGCGTCCCTGATTATCGGGATTATCTTTGCCTATTTGAGTAAGATCGGTCGCTCGGAGCTGAAGCGGACGGTGTTCTGGGCGCTGGGGGCGGCGGTCGCGGCGAGCGTGGCGGCGGCGATTGTGGTGGCGCGGACGGCGTTCAACTAGGACATCATCGAGGGCTGGGTGATGCTGGCGGCGGCGGTCTTTGTGGTGCAGCATGATGTGGTTCATGCAGAAGGCCGCGCGGAGCGATGAAGGGCGAGATCGAAGCAGAAGATCGCGAAGCTGGCGGGGTGGGCGCGGGCGAGGGGTGTCGCGAAGAGGTCTCGCGGTTCGGGCTGTTCTTCTTCGTGTTTCTGCTGGTGCTGCGCGAGGGCGTGGAGACGGTGCTGATTCTGTCGGCGGTGTCGCTGAACTCGACCGAGCTGCTGAGCTTTACCGGGACGGTGCTGGGCATCGGCGGTGGCGGTGGTGTTTGGGGTGATGTTTATCCGGGGCAGCGTGAAGATCAATCTGCAGCGGTTCTTCCGGGTGACCACGGTGATTCTGTACTTTGTGATGTTCCAGCTGATGGTGAGCGGGCTGCATGAGCTGTCGGAGAACGGGGTGCTGCCGTCGAGCCAGGCGGAGATGCGGCTGATTGGGCCGATTGTGCGGAACGATCTGTTCTTCTTTGTGACGATGCTGGCGCTGGCCGGGCTGATGATGCTGCTGGAGTACAGGCGGCGGGCTCCGGTGGTGCTGGCGGCCGATGCGACCGCCGGCCGAGAAGCGCAAGGCGGCGTGGACCGAGCGGCGCGAGAAGCTGTGGATGAACGCCGTGGTGGCGACCAGCTTCGCTGTTTATCTTTCTTTCGACCGCGGAGTTTATCTATGCGAAGAGCAGCACGGCGCTGAGCCCGACCGATCCGGTGACGCTGGTGGGCGAGCAGGTGACGGTGCCGACGGCGGAGGTGAACGACGACCAGCTGCATCGCTATGGCGTGCGGGTGGAGGATGGCAAGCACGATGGCGGGACGGTCGAGGTGCGGTTTCTGCTGTTCAAGAAGCCGAATGGGGTGATTGTTTCGGTCGCGGATGCGTGCCAGATCTGCGGGCCGGTGGGTTTCTATATGGGCGACCAGGGGATTACGTGCAAGATGTGCGCGAGCCCGCTGATGCCGGCGTCGATGGGACGAGCCGGGCGGATGCAATCCGATTCCGCTGAAGTCGACGGTGGGCGGTGGGCAGGTGACGATTGCGGCGGCGGACCTGAGGGGGCTGGCCCGGTGTTTGGAAGGTAGGGGCGATGTTCTTTCGCCTGCTGCATGGAGAGCTTTCGCCGACAGCGGCGGAGGAAGATGCTGGCCGGGATCGCGATTCTGCTGGGAACGACGGCGGTGACGGCGATGCTGGCGCTGGCGACGACGATCGGGGATCGCATCCATAAAGAGCTGGCGGTGTATGGCGCGAACATTGTCGTGTATCCGAAGGCGGATCTGCTGGATGTGAAGATCGGTGGGGTGGATGTGAAGCCGGCGACGGGTGGGGCTTATCTGAAGGAGAGCGGATCTTGAGAAGCTGAAGACGATCTTCTGGGCGAACAATATTACTGGGGTGAGCCCGGAGCTGCGCGTTCGATGCTTGCCGTGTGGCGGCAGCGGTCGGATGCGGCTGTCGGTTCCGGTGCTGGGGGTTTGGTTCCATCATGCTTTCAGCGATGCGCTGACGACCGGGGCGCTTGCGCTGCACCCGTGGTGGAAGGTGAATGGGAGCTGGCCGGTGGCGCGCGAATCAGGCGGTCGCTGGGAGCGGGGCTTGGCGCGGCGGCTGAACCTGCATGTGGGGGATCAGCATTTCGCTGGGATGCTCGGACGCAGGGTGCTGGGCGACTTCGTGACCGTGACGTGGGATCGTTTCGACGGGCGATGCGAACTGACGACGAAGCTGCTGATGCCGCTCGAGGCGGCGCAGGGGCTGGCGGGATTGCCGAATGACGATCTCGCGGGTGGATGTGAGCGCGCGGACCAAGCCGGAGGATGCGTTTGCGCGGAAGGATCCCGATTCCCTGCCCGCGGCGCAGCGGGAGATCTGGTACTGCCGGCCGTATGCGAACTCGATTGCGTATCAGATTCGCGAGGCGATTCCCGGCGCGCAGGCGGAGCAGGTGCGGCGGGTGGAACAGAGCGAGGGCACGGTGCTGGAGCGGATCAGCGGGTTGATGTGGCTGATCAGTGCGGCGGCGTTGCTGGCGGCGGGGTTTGCGGTGTAGTGCGGCGATGGCGACGGCGATTCTGGAGCGGCGGGGGGAGATTGGGTTGATGCGGTCGCTGGGCGCGAGCAAGGGCGCGATCGCGATGCTGTTTTATACCGAGACCGGGCTGCTGGCGGTGCTTGCGGGCGGGGTCGGGTATCTGATTGGGTCGGGGCTTGCGGCGTGGCTGGGGGCGAGGATCTTTGCGGGGGATGGGCTGGATCGTGCGTGAGGCGGTGCTGAATCCGGTGCTGCTGCCGGTGGTGGTGGCGCTGGCGCTGGTGGTGGCGATTGCGGGGAGTACGCCTTCGATTCGTGCGGCGCTGCGGATGGATCCTTCGGCGATTCTGCGGGCGGACGCATGAGGCGGCTGGACAGCATGAAGCTTCGATGGGGAGCATGTTGCGGCGGTCGCTGGTGCATCGGCAGGGCGAGGAGCTTGTCGGCGCTGGTGGCGATGACGGTGTCGGCGGGTGTGGCGACGGCGCTGCTGACGCTGTATGCGGATCTCGATGCGAAGCTGCACAAGGAGTTTCGGAGCTTTGGCGCGAATGTGGTGGTGACGGCGGCGGCTGGGCAGCTTCGCCTGCCCGCGGATGCTGCTGGCGCGGGTGCAGGCAGGCGGCGGGTGCGGATGCGACTGGTGGCGGAGTTTGGGTATGCCGTGGCGACGACGGATCGCGGGACTGCAGGTGGTGGTCGCGGGGACGGATTTTGCGGCGGTGAAGCGGCTGGATTCGTGGTGGCGGTGGATGCGTGGCCGGCGGCTGGCGGAGGCGGATGCTGCGTTGCTGGGGCAGCGGGCGGCGAACTTCGTCGCCGATGAGCATGCGGTGACGCTGACGTATGCGGGGAAGACGGTGACGCTGCATGGCGTTGGGCGGCTGCGCACCGGCGGCGATGAGGACAGCCGCATCTATATGCCGATGGCGGCGTTTACGGCGTGGACCGGCGCGGGAGCCGAGCGTGATCGAGGTGCAGGTGCCGGGTGGCGCGGCGAAGGTGGAGGCGGCGATTGCGCGGCTGAAGACGGCGCTGCCGGGGATGCAGGTTGCGCCGGTGCGGCAGCTGGTCGAGGGCGAGTCGAGGATTGTGGATCGCACGCATGCGCTGATGTATGGCGGCGGTGCTGCTGATCGCGCTGACGGTGGCGGTGTCGGTGCTGGCGACGCTGTCGGCGAGCGTGCTGGAGCGGCGGCGGGATTTTGCGCTGATGAAGGCGCTGGGCGGATCGCAGCGGCAGTTGATGGGGCTGTTTCTGCTGGAGGCGCTGGTGCTGGCGCTGGGCGGCGTGGCGGCGGGTTATGTCGTGGGATCGGGGCGGCGTGGGCGATCAGCGAGGGCAACTTTCGGACGGCGACGCTGCCGCGGGTTGGCGTGCTGCCGCTGGTGCTGCTGCTGAATGTGGTGGTTGCGGCGATGGCGGCGATTCTGCCGGTGCGGGTGCTGCGTGGGTTGCAGCCGGCGGCGCTGTTGAAGGGCGAGTAGAGTTTGGAAGGCGGAGTGATGGCGGAGGTGTGAAGAAGTGGTTGCGGAGGTGGTGGAGCAGGCGGTTCCGGAGCAGACGCGGGCCGAGTGCGCCGTGATTGCGCTGGACGGCGTGACGCGGGAGTATGCGGGGCACGGCGGCGTGGTGCGGGCGCTGGATGCGGCGACGTTCTCGATTGTGGCCGGGGAGTGGGTGGCGATCACGGGGCCGTCGGGCTCGGGTAAGAGCACGCTGGTGAATCTGCTGGGATGTCTGGACCGGCCGACGAGCGGGTGAGTTGAAGATCGATGGCGTGGATATGGCGTCGATGTCGGCGACGGAGCTGGATCGGTTTCGCGCGGACAAGATTGGGTTTATCTTTCAGCAGTTTCATCTGATTCCGTACCTGTCGGCGCTGGAGAACGTGATGCTGGCGCAGTACTTTCACTCGATGACGGATGAGGGTGAGGCGCGGGCGGCGCTGGAGAAGGTCGGGCTGGGCGAGCGGGTGTCGCATCTGCCGAGCGAGCTCTCGGGCGGGGAGCAGCAGCGGGTTTGCATTGCGCGGGCGCTGATCAATCATCCGCCGATTCTGCTGGCGGATGAGCCGACGGGGAATCTGGATGCGGCGAATCAGGCGATTGTGGCGGAGTTGCTGGGGGATCTGCACCGCAATGGACACACGATCGTGATGGTGACGCACGATCCGGAGATGGCGGGGCTGGCGCAGCGGAAGATCGCGCTGAGCCATGGGAAGGTGTTCTGCCACCCGACGGGGGCGCCGGTGGTGACGCTGCGGCGGTAGGTCTAGACGTCGCGGGTGCTGAGGTGCGTTGAAGCAGAGGACAAATGCAAATACGGTGGTCTCTCCGCTGCGCCGCGGTCGCGTACGACTGTCCGCTTGCTTCGGTCGGGATGACGTGTTTTCGTGGCAGGAGATTCGAGCCACGAGTTCGGCTTCCTTGGGTGGTCAAGAGGACGTTTTCGAGAATGAGCTCCCGAAACTTGAATATGTCGATGCACTTTACGAGCCGCGCTGCGCCAGGTGCTGCGGTGCTCTATCGTAGAGACTGGGGCAGACGCACATGGAATTTCGACAGCTACGATCGTTTCTTGCGGTGGCGCGGTCGCTGAACTTCAGCCGCGCGGCGCGGGAGTTGCATCTCTCGCAGCCGGCGCTGAGCGCGCAGATCAAGGCGCTGGAGGACGATCTGGGCACGCAGCTGCTCGAGCGCAACAAGCGCACGGTGCGGCTGACGCGGGCGGGCGAGAGCTTTCGCGCCGATGCCGAGGTGGTGCTGGACGGGGCGGAGGAGGCGAAGCGGCGCGCCCTGCGGTTCGCGTCGGGGGAGGCTGGGCATCTGCGGATGGCCTTTGTGGCCTCGGCGACGCCGGAGCTGGTGCCGGCGATCGCGCTGGCGTATCACGAGCGGTATCCGCATGTGACGCTGGAGTTGAAGAATCTGCCGACGGTGGCGCAGGTGGAGGCGCTGGAGGCGCACACGCTGGACGTGGGGTTTGTGCGGCTGCCGTTGACGGCGCCGAAGCTGGCGATCACGCCGCTGCACAGCGAGCCGTTCGCGATCGTGCTGCCGAAGACGCACAGGCTGGCGCGGGAGAAGAATCTGACGGTGGCGCATCTGGCCAAGGAGCCGTTTGTGATCTACGGGCAGCGGTGGGCGCCGGAGTTTTATCAGAGCTGGACGGGGATCTGCCGGCGGGCGGGGTTTACGCCGGTGGTGGTGCAGGAGACGGCGGAGATGGACACGGCGCTGGCGCTGGTGTCGGCGGGGATGGGCGTGGGGATCATGCCGGAGGGGGTGGCGAGCCGGCGGCGACGGGTGCTGAAGATCAAGCCGCTGCTGGAGGAGAGGATACGGTCGGAGATTGGGATTGCGGTGGCGCGGGACTCTTCCGATCCGCTGCGGGATAATCTGCTGGCGTTGGCGAAGCAGGTGGTGAAGCGGTAGGCGGAGCGGGGATCGGCAGCGGCCTTGGCTGCAAAGCTTGCGCGATACGTGTGCGAGAGGCTTCGCGCAGAAGGATGTACTGTCGATGTCCGGCATTCAGGGGTATTGACTGCGCGACACCTGTTATCCAAATTCTGGATGACTGTCTTCCAAAGATACAGTTGGACCGATAACTCGTGGCGGCCTCTAATGACCTCCAGTGACATTGATCACAGGCGAGGTTTAGTAATGAGCACGAAGAACGGAACGGAAGTAGAAGCGATGAACCGGCGCTCGTTTCTGGGCGCGGCAGCAGCAGCGATCAGCGCGAGCGCGCTGATGGCGCCGGCAGCATTGGCACAGACCCGGGCAGAGGTTCACAAGGGCGAGCGGGATGGATCGACCAACAATCCCGGACCGGTGAACAAGCCGCTGCAGGCAGAGAACGCCTCTTCCTTTACGCCCGAAGAGACCGACTCGGGCGATGTGGAAACCTTCTGGTACTCCTTCGAACTGGCGCACCGCCGGGTGTCGCCGGGCGGCTGGACCCGCCAGGTGACGCAGATCGACCTTCCGCAGTCGAAGGACGTTGCTGGCGTGAACATGCGCATCACCGCGGGCAGCTACCGCGAGCTGCACTGGCACACCGCCAACGAGTGGGCACTGATGCTGACCGGTTCGGCCCGTATCACGGTGCTGAATCCGGACGGAACGGTCTTCATCGACGACGTGAAGAAGGGTGACCTGTGGTTCTTCCCGGCGGGCTATCCGCACTCGATCCAGGGCCTGGGCCCGGATGGTTGCGAGTTCCTGCTGGTGTTCGACAACGCGCTGTTCTCCGAGTACCAGACGTTCCTGATCTCGGACTGGGTTGCGCATACGCCTTCGGAGCTGCTGCAGAAGAGCATGAACCTGTCGGCGGACGCGGTGGCGAAGCTGCCGAAGCACGACGAGTACATCTTCCCGGGCACGATTCCTGGCTCGCTCGAGGATGACAAGAAGGCCGTGGGCGGCGATGCGGTGATGTCGAAGGTTTCGTACAGCTTCCGCATGGAAGACATGAAGCCGCAGTTCGAAGATGCCCAGGGCAGCGTACGCATTGTGGATCAGTCGAACTTCCCTGCCACGACGATCTCCTCGGCGATGGTGGTGCTGAAGCCGGGCGCGGTGCGCGAGATGCACTGGCACCCCAATGCGTCCGAGTGGCAGTACTGGATGCAGGGCACGGGCAAGATGACGATGTTCGCGTCGGGCGGCAAGGCGCGCACCATGGAGTTCCATCCCCAGGATGTGGGCTATGTTCCGCCGGTTGCGGGTCACATCATCGAGAACATCGGCACGGACGATCTGATCTTCCTGGAGATGTTCAAGAACCCCAAGTACGCCGACATCTCCTTGAACCAGTGGGTTCGCCGTCTGCCCGAGCAGATCGTCAAGGAGCACCTGTATATCAATTCCTCGGAGATCAAGCAGATCCCGGCGGACAAAGAGCCTGTGCGCGGCTAATTGCCACAGTAGTGCAGTACCTTCCAGAACTATGGGGGCGGCTTCGGCCGCCCCCTTTTTTTGTGTCGCTGAGCGATTTGGCGGAAGTGGATGCTGCGGACGACCTCGGGACAACGGCAAGAACAGGCAACGGCAAGGACAGACGCAGATCCCCTGTCGGCGGATGGCATGCGGAAGATGACGTGCGACGAGCGCAAGGATAAGTCGGCAGCAGGAGGCTCAGACCTTGGCTAGATCTTCGGTGGCGGTCTTGTCGAATCGGAGTAGAAGAGGCTCAGCGCCTTCTGCATCATCTCCGCCTGCCGCGCGATGAGGGTCATGTTGACGGTGCTGGTGACCGCATCGATATTGGCGCCCTCGAGGTTGCCCTGATGCACCTCGGTGGAGAGTCGCCGGAGTGGCGCTCTGCGCGGGAGCACGGAAGAGGGTGGCTCCCTCCGGAATAAGCGGGGTTCCCTTGGGGAAGTCCACGACCTCGATGCGCCCGGCGACACCGCCGGCGACCGAGACGGTTCCATCGAGCCCGATATCGATCTGCCCGGGCGGGACGATGATGGGAGCTCCATTGATGCCTAAGACGACCTTGTTATCCGAGGTGCGGAGCGCGCCGTCCCGGCCGCGCTGGAAGTTGCCGGCACGGGTGTAGCGCACGCCGGCGGCGGCTTGCACGGCGAAGAAGCCCGGTCCTTGCAGGGCGACGTCGAGCGGGTTTCCCGTTGCGGTGAGCTGCCCCTGACCGAGTTTGACGAAGTCGCCGCCGATGACGCCGTAGTCGTTCAGTGCCCGGTTGAGCTGCGAGTCGCCCTGCGTTGGGGCCAAGGATGGCGTCTCGAAAGACGTTTGTCTCTGCGCGAAAGCCCATGGTGGAGGTGTTGGCGGCGTTGTTGGCGGCCGTGTCCAGCGCCTGACTGCGTGCCAGAAGACCACTCAGGGCGGCGTAATATCCACTATCCATAACGGAGAAGGATGCAGGGACGGCACCAAACAGCGGGGGTGGGAGCTTAGAAAGCGCTTAGGAAGGGCTTTTTGGCTTCGGGCGTCAGCCGCTTTCGACAAGGCCCCGGAGTGGTTGGCAGAAGGGACGGGCGGTGCGGGGAGTGCGGACTGATTCGTCGAGGATCCTTCGTCGCTCAGGATGACAGCGGGAACGGACATCGTCGAGGCGCCTCGCGAGGACGACGAGGAGTCCCGTCGGCTGATGACGGACGCGATGTGGGCTGAACCCGGCAGGAGCAAGAAGGGCGGACGCTTCGCTCAGGGATGACAACAGCAAAGAGCAGGGAAGACGCGATCCATTGGGCTGACGGCTACGGCAGCATGCTGTCCGCGCTTCGGTCGAGATGACGTACTTTCTACTGCGCGATGGACGACGCGTTCTCGCTCGTCGAGATGATGCGTGCTGGGAGGTTAGCGTTCGCCCCAGCTGAGCTTGGAGCGGAGGACGTTGAAGAGGCCGTTGGGACGGAGGCGGAGGAGGCGGACACTGTGCTCGGAGCGGCAGCAGTTGACGCTGTCGCCGAGGTGGAGCTCGATGGCCTCCTGGCCGTCGACGGTGAGGTAGGTCTGGCTGGGAACGCCTTCGACGTGGACCGTGATGGTGGCGTCGCCGGGGACCACGATGGGGCGGATGGTGAGCAGGTGCGGGCAGATCGGCGTGACCACGACGGCGTTGACCGTGGGCATGACGATGGGGCCGTTGGCGGCGAGCGAGTAGGCCGTCGAGCCGGTGGGGGTGGAGACGATGACGCCGTCGGCGCGGAAGTTGGCGACGAACTGCTGGTCGATCTCGACGGTGAAGTCGGCCATGCGGGCGATGGCGCCCTTGGCGACGACGACGTCGTTGAGCGCGTCCCAGGTGCGGAAGAGCTGGCCGTCGCGGAAGAGCTCGATGCGCATCATGCTGCGGATCTCGACGGAGGCGCAGTTGTCGCACCAGGCCTCGAGCATGGAGTAGAGCTCGGGCAGGGGGATCTCGGTGAGGAAGCCGAGGGAGCCGAGGTTCACGCTGAGGATGGGGATCTGGGTGCGGGCGAAGGCGCGGGCGGCGGAGAGCAGGGTGCCGTCGCCGCCGAGGACGATGACGAGGTCGGGGTTGTAGTCGGGCAGCTCTTCGCGCTCGATGGGATCGGCGGCGTCGATGTAGCTGGCGCTGTGGGGGTCGAGCAGGTGGTGGTATCCGCGATGCGAGAGCCAGGTGATGAGCTCAGGCAGAATGGTCCCGAGCTCGGGCTTCTGGGGCTTGGAGATGATGGCGGCCAGGGGCATCTGTGTTTAGTGTAATGGCTTTGTCTGTGGGGCTGGAGAAACGCTGGAGGATTATCCGGAATGCCGGCCGAAGCGGGCGTGGAGGAGGTACTCGTGGTTGCCTTCCATGCCGTGGATGGGGGAGTCGATGACCTCGAGGTCGGTGGCGCCGAGGGCGAGGGCGGCGTCGCGGACGCGGTCGATGGCGAGCTGGCGGGCGCGGGGCTCGCGGACGATGCCGCCCTTGCCGACGTGCTCGCGGCCGGCCTCGAACTGGGGCTTGACGAGGATGACGGCGCGGCCCTGCCAGAGTTCGCCGGCGAGGTGCGAGGGCGCTGAGGACGGCGGGAAGGACGAGGGTCGCGGAGATGAAGGAGACGTCCATCGCGAGGAATTCGGGCGTGGGGGCGGCGGAGGCGGTGGAGTCCGAGGGGAGGAGTTCGCCGGGCTGGAGGAGGCGGGCGTTGGTGCGCTCGCGCAGGGTGACGCGGGCGTCGTGGCGGAACTTCTCGGCGATCTGGCCCCAGCCGGTGTCGACGGCGAGGACGCTGGCGGCGCCGTGCTGCAGCATGCAGTCGGTGAAGCCGCCGGTGCTGGCGCCGATGTCGACGCAGGCGAGCTGGGTGAGGTCGATGGACCAGTGGGCGAGGGCTTTTTCGAGCTTGAGGCCGCCGCGGCTGACGTAACGGAGATCGTCGCCGAGGAGACGGACGGCGGCGTCATCGGGGATGGGGGTGCCGGGCTTGTCGACGCGCTGCTCGTTGACCAGGACGCGGCCGGCGAGGATGAGGGCCTGGGCGCGTTCGCGGGAGGGGACCAGGGCGCGATCGACCAGAAGCTTGTCGAGACGGAGCTTGGCGGGGCGAGGGGTGGGGCTGAGGTTTCTGGTTCGGGGCCGGGGTTCGGTACGGTGTTCGGGGAGGTGTTCGGTTCGGTATTCATGGATGAGGTGCGAGAGTGCTCCTCTTTGAGCGTATACCTTTTGCCGGGTTGTGGGGATTGGGGTGGTTTGATGGCGCGCTGCTTCGAGGGCTGCGATGCGCTGGGCGCACGCAGAGAGCCGAAAGAGCGGGCGGTATGGGCGGGCGACGCGTCGGATACCTTCGCTGACGCTCAGGATCACGGCAAGAACGAACAACGGCGTCTCGCGCGCAGCGGTACCCCGGCCTGCGCGCACGATGAAACCGTGCGTCGAGGATGGGGCACCCGGGTTTTGTGTGCGGAGAAGGTGCTTGCGGCGCTGAGGATGACGGCAAAAAACAAACAACGGCAAATGCCGTCTTCGGGTAGAGTTATCTGGCCGAACGCGATTGCGGCAATCTGCTTCCGGTGCGAGTGCGTTTTATGGATAGAGACACAGGGGTGCTGCATCTGCCACCGTCCTCCGCTGAGGGCGATCCTGCTCTTCTGGCAGGGGTGCAGCGTGGCGAGGAACAGGCCATCGCGTCGCTCTACGACCGCTACGCGAAGCTGGTGTACTCGGTGGCGCTGCGCGTGCTGCGGGACCCGGCTGCGGCGGAGGACGTGCTCCAGGAGATCTTCCTGCAGGTGTGGCGCAAACCCGAGGGCTTCAGCGCGACGCGGGGCAGCCTGGGAGGATGGCTGGCGGTGGTGGCGCGGAACCGGTCGATCGACTTTCTGCGGCGGCGGCGGCCGACGGAGTCGGTGGAGGAGGTGATGCTGGCGGCGCCGTGCAACCTGGGCGCGGAGTCGGAGCGGCACCTGATGATGGAGAAGGCGCGGGGGCTGATCGCCGCGCTGCCGCGGGAGCAGAGGAAGACGCTGGAGATGGCGTTCTTCGATGGCTTGACGCACACGGAGATCGCGGAGATGACGGGCGAGCCGCTGGGCACGGTGAAGACGAGAATCCGCAGCGCGCTGCTGGCGCTGAGAAAGGGCCTGCAATCGTGACGATATCCGGACAGGGCGGGCATATCGAACCAGAGGATCTGGCGCTGTACGCCATGCAGCTGCTGGGCGAGGAGGAGGCCGCGGCGGCGAGCGAGCACCTGCGGGAGTGCGCGGCCTGCCGGGAGGAGGTGGCGGCGCTGCAGGGCGACCTGACGGCGGTGGCGATGAGCTCGGAGATGCAGGCGCCGCCGGCGGCGGGGAAGCAGCGGCTGCTGCAACAGGTGGGGCGAGAGAGGAAGGTGGCTGCGATGCCGGCTGCGGTGCCGAGTCCAATTCCGATTCCGCGCTCCTGCGGCGGAGGCGGAGCGGGAGCGGGGCGAGGTCTTCCGTGCGAGCGGCGAGCGAACAGGAGCTGAGGCCGGTGCAGCGCGGTGCGGCGGCGGCTCCGCAGTGGAGCGCTGGGAGGAAGATTCGGGATATCCGCGATGGCAGCGATCTGGACGATGCCGAGGTGCGGTGGGCGGCACGGCTTGAAACACGAGCAGGTATGGTGCTGCCGTGGCTGGCATGGGCGGCCGCTGCCTGCGCACTGGTGGCGGCGGGGGAGTTCTACCATCAGCGGGAGGAGATGCAGGCGAGCCTGATGGGCGAGAGCGGGAAGGTTGCGAGTCTCTCGGAGCAGGCGGAGCGGGGGCAGGCGCTGCTGGCGGCGCTGACCGACCACGCGGCGACGCAGGTGACGTTGACCGAGACGTCCCAGACGATCGGGCCGCCCAGGCCGGTGGGTCGCGCGAGCTACGCCCCGGAGAAGGGCGCACTGCTGTTCATGGCGAGCAATCTGGAGCCGCTGCAGCCGTACAAGACCTACGAGCTGTGGCTGATCCCGGCGAACGGGCACGATCCGATTCCGGCAGGCATCTTCCAGCCGGACGCGAGCGGCAATGCCAGCGTGATCCTGCCCCAGCTGCCGAAGGGAGTGATCGCGAAGGGCTTCGGGGTGACGATCGAGGATGCGGGCGGGTCGTCGCAGCCGACGCTGCCGATCCTGCTGGTGGGGAGTGCGATGTAGGTGGCGGGAGTAAGCATACCTCAGGCTGAGCCTCTTCCAGAGCCGTAGATGCCCGGGCTAAAGCCGGGGGCCTACCCCACGGCGCAACGGACGGTGAGACTGCCGCTGCTTCGGTCGAGACTGAGGTGCTCCTTCGAAGGCCGAGACGATGGCTACCGGCGCAAAGGAAAAGAGCCATGCGGCGGTGGTCTGCAGCATGGCTCTTTTTGTTTGCGGCGACTGCGTGTCGCGGGATGGTTAGGGTGCGGTGACGCGGACCTGGACTCCGGTGCCCTGGAGATCGATGGTGGTATCGATGGTGTCCGTGTCGGTGCGGATGACGGTCATCGTGGGCGAGGTGGTGGAGGTCACGTAGACCTTGCCCAGCGGCGTGCCGGTGGTGGCGGCGAGGAAGGTGGGGTTGGGCGTGGCCGGGATCGGGATGGTCGCGGTGACGGTGTCGGTGGCGAGGTTGATGACCGAGACGGTGCTATCGCCCTTGTTGATGACGAAGGCCTGCGATGCCGTCCTGCAGGACGGCGACCATCACCGGATCAATGCCGACGGGGATATGAGCGACCAGCGTTCCGAAGCCCACGGCGTCGACCGGGTTGTTCATGTTGCAGTTGGGATTGGTGGACAGCGCGCGAGGTGGAGCAGAGCGGGATGCTGAAGATGCTGACGCTGCCGGCAGAGGTAGCTGGTTCCCTGGTTGGCGACGATCAGTTCGTTCAGCGTGGGCGCCATGTCGGCCCAGACCGGTCCCTGGTTCAGGGCGACGGCATAGGGATCGGAGATGGTGCCGTTGCCCATGGTGGCGGGCGCAACGTAGGGCGTGCCGGTATCGAGCGTGTTCTGCTGCGAGTTGATGACGGTGATGGAGCCGGGGACGTTGGTCATCCCGGAGACGTTGTTGATCCCCTGATTGAGGATGAACGTACGCTGGTAGGTGGCGGTCATGACGCCATAGACCGGGTTGGTGCCGACCGGGATGGTGCTATCCACACTGTTGGTGGCGGTGTTGATGGCGGCGACGGTGCCGGCACCGGTGGGATAACCGTTGGTGCCGAGCGGACCGCGGCTGATGGAGTAGATACGCGGCGCATTGGGGGCACCGGCGATGTAGACCGGGTTGGTGCCGATGTCCGAGATGTTCTGCTGCAGCGCGGGCGGGGTTCCGCTGAACTCGCCTACCTGCGCCGCCGTTGGTCCGGGCTGGGTGAGATAGGTATAGGTGCCCTGCGGGAAGATGCTGGTGGGCAGGCAGTTGGTCGGCGTCGTGGTCGACGTCACCGGGCCGGCCGTTATCGGGCTGCAGGTGGCCTGGGTTGTAGGTGGTGGGGAGCAGCGAGGTCTGGGCGACCTGGCTGGTCAGCAGCGTGGGCGTGATGGCAAAGCTGCTGAGGGTTCCGTCGCCGTTGATCGAGTAGCCTTCGCTGCCGCTGGCACCGAGCGCGAGGTACTGCGGATTGACGCCGATGTTGGCGGTGATGACGACGGAGTCGCCGGAGAAGTCGACGAAGGTGGCCAGACCGGGCAGGCCGGGGCCGGGATTGGAGATGGCGACGGCGTACTTGGTCGCCAAGGCGGCTGGGCCGACGGGGCTGATCGCCGAGATGACGGGGCGATAGGTGTTGCCGCACCCGGCCAGCGCAAGCAGACCGGCGACCAAAGCGCCGCCTGTGATCGGCTTGACGACAGACTTGAAGGCGGCCTGGGCGAGAGCGTGGGCCGCGGGACGAGTGGGATGCGTAACTGCTAGTCGCGAGTTCCGCGACGCCTGGTTCCCTGCTGATGCTTGCGTTCTTGCTAAATGCAAAACTGCTCCCACGATGGCTGCTTTATGCTGGTGACGATTGTAAATCACGAACGGATAAGGTGCACCTTGAGAAAGGAAACACGAACCGGCACGATTCGACGCGGCGGGGAGGCGACGAATTTTGCCGGGGTGCGGAAGGCGATTGCGGCGGGACGGGACCGCTCGCAGAGCGCGGGTCTGGTGTGGGTGGTCGGGGCGCTGCTGGTGGGGAAGGCAGGGGTGGGGATCGGGCAACTGTACGGGGCGGGGTCGGGATGCTGGGCTGGGCTCTGGGTTGGGCGCGATGCCGGGGTGGTTCTGGGGGAGCTGCGGGTTCAGCGCCGGGTTTGGGCTGCTGGTGTGGCGGATGCGCTCGGCGACCGGACCGGCGGCGGCGATGGGGGCGGTGATCTGCCTGAATATTTTGCTGGGACAGTGGGGCGGGCGGGGAGTGCCGTCGGCCGGATGGCGGGATACGGGGCTGCCGGCGCTGATGGCGCTGTTCGTGCTGACGTTTGTGGCGACACGCTTTGGCCGGGCGCGCAAGGAGGCGATGGGGACGGCGGAGGCGAGGACGGGACGGCGGGCGTCGCAGGTGGTGGCGAACCTGGGCGTGGCGGGGCTGTGCGCGGGGTCGGGCTCGACGATATGGATGGCGGCGTGTGTGGCGGCGCTGGCGGAGGCGACGGCGGACACGCTGTCGTCGGAGATGGGGCAGGTGTTTGCCGGGAGCCGGTGGGGACGGACGCTGCTGATTACGACGGGAAGGCCGGTCGCGGCGGGGACCGACGGCGGGGTGAGCGTGGCCGGAACGCTGTGCGGCGTGGCGGGAGCGCTGGTGACGGTGCTGGTGAGCCCGGTCGCTCACGCGGGCGCGGCGCTGCTGCTGGCGGTGTTTGCGGCGGGCTGCGCGGGGCTGGTGTTCGACAGCGTGCTGGGGGCGACGGTCGAGCGCAGGGGGTGGCTGGGGAACGACCTGGTGAACTTTACGTCGACCGTGTTTGCGGCGGCGGCTGGCGTTTGCGGTGGCGGGGCTTTAGGTGCATTCTGGTTGAGCGTGACGCGGTAGAAGGAGCAAATACGGGGGTCTCGTCCACTGCGCGACGGACGATGGTGCTGTCCGTCGCTGTCGGTCGAGATGACGCCTGGGTTTGTAGGCCGGGGAGGCGCTCCGTCGAGAGGACTTTATATAGGACGGGGATTTAGGTTTTGTTCTCGAGCCAGCGGTGCAGCCAGCTGCTGTGCAGATGCAGGCGGAGGGCGGTGTAGCTGAGCATCTCGTGGGCGTAGCGCTCGGCGAGGTCGAGGTTGCTGATGTGGCCGAAGGTGGGGCGGGGCGAGGTGTAGACGTCGAGGCCGGCGTCGCGGCAGAGCTCGCGGATGCGGAAGAGGTGGGTGCCGTCGGAGACGACGACGATGTGCTGGAGGTCGTCGGCGGCGGCGATGGCGGCGAGCCGGGCGACCTGCTGCTCGGTGTCGGTGGAGCGGGTCTCGGCGATGATGCGGTCGTAGGGGATGCCGTTGGCGAGGAGGTAGTCGCGGCCGACGGCGCCCTCGGTGTGGCCGGAGTCACCCTCGCCGCCGCCGCCGAGGGTGATGATGAGGGGCGCGACCTGGCGCTCGTAGAGGGTGACGGCGTGGTCGAGGCGGGCGTGGAGGACAGGCGACGGGTGGCCGAGGTACTCGGCGGCGCCGAAGACGGCGATGGCGTCGGCGGTCTGGGCCTGATCCTGACGGGCGACGGCGTTGATCTGATAGTAGAGCCAGCCGAACCAGGCGCAGGCGAGCAGAAGGACGACACCGAATAGGCGGCGCAGAAGACCGCCGGAGCGCTTCGCTCTCTTTTGGGGACGAGAGGATCGGGCGCCGGCTCGGGATGGACGGATCGGGCGAGTCATTCGGGTAGAACTTTAGTATAAAGGCGACGATAGGGCGAAGCGGCGGCTGGCGTGGCTGCCAGCGTGTGGGAAGCCGACAAGGCTGCGGGTGCGAGCGATACCGGCCACTCCAACGAGCGTGTGGACTGCCGCGAGCTTCAGCCGGAAGACGAATACGGGGTGCTGTCTGCTGGCGGTGGTCGAGAGGACGTGCTTCCCTTGGTGGGGACAAAGCGGTCTCGCTGCGCTCGATACCCCACGCTCCACCCCAGCGAACAAAAACGTTCGTTGGGGACCCCGGCCTGTCGCGATGAGGCCGCGCCGAGGATGGGGCACCCGGTTTCGTCCGGTTGCCTCCGAAGCGCTAGCGGTGGAGGGTGAGGGCGATCTCGTGGGTGGGGATGGCGCCCTCGCGCAGGATCATCCAGGAGTTGCCGCCGCCGGAGAGGTCGACGATGGTGGTGGGGATGGAGCGGGCGGTGGGGCCGCCGTCGACGATCAGGGGGATCTGGTCGCCGAGCTGCTCGCGGACGCAGTTGGCGTAGGTGCACTCGGGACAGCCGCGGAGGTTGGCGGAGGTGGCGGTGATGGGCAGGCCGAGGCGGGAGACGACGGCGCGGGCGATGGCGGCCTCGGGGACGCGCAGGGCGACGTTGCCGGTGTTGGCGGTGACGCGCAGGGGGAGGCTTGGAGCCGGCCTTGACGATGATGGTGAGGGGGCCGGGCCAGAAGCGCTCGGCGAGGCGGTCGAAGGCGGTGTCGATGTCGCGGGCGAGCTCGTAGGCCTGGGCGACCTCGTTGATGAGCAGCGAGAGCGGCTTGTGGCGGGCGCGGGTCTTGATGTCGTAGATGCGGTCGACGGCGCGGAGATTGACGGGGTCGACGGCGAGACCGTAGAAGGTGTCGGTGGGCAGGGCGACGACGTTGCCGGCGTGGAGACTGGCGACGACCTGGGAGATGAGCTCCGGTTCGGGTTCGTCGGGGTGGATGCGGAGGATCTCAGCCGTCAAGTCGCTTGCTCCTGGGACGGAATCGGGGAGTTCGATGATCGATATGTTTCCGCCCTGCACCCTAGCATACCGCCGCACGGGATTCCAAGATGCTGAGGGGCTCTCGCCCTCGGGACTACGGTACCCAAAGTGTTCAAAGGAAAAACTTTAGATCCGAAGACCGAGGTAACCACAGAGAGGTGCGATTGCGCCTCCGCTGCCCTGTTTGATGGACGGGCTGTCAATTTTCCAAAAAAGTTTCGACAAAAGGTTACGAAAGGTTACAAAAGAGCTTACCTTCTTCTGAGTCCGAACCGATAACAAAGCGCGGGGCTGTGTTCTGAACTGTGCCATGGGCGACGAAGGTTCCACATGACCAGACCTGCATGATCCTGAACGACGAGGAGAAGCGATGAATCCGGAACGCACGCCATTTGAGATTGCTTATACCCGAAAGGCGAACACCTTCGGATTTTTCTTCCTGCTGGCCCACCTGCCGGTCCTGCTGCTGCTGGCGGGGATGGATGGCGGCAGCGTCTGGACGACGATGGGCGTGTTGCTGGCGCTGCTGCTGGGGCCGGGAGCGATCATGCTGCAGGACCGGAGCTCGCGGTGGGCCTCGAACGCGCTGGGGGCTGCGGCGATGGGCGTGTGTGGGCTGCTGATCTATGTGATGCATGGCATGGTCGAGGCGCACTTTGAGATCTTCACGATGCTGGCGATGCTGACGGTCTTTGGCCGGGTGGCTCCGCTGCTGTGGGCGGCGGTGACCATCTCGCTGCATCACCTGCTGTTTTGGGTGTATCTGCCGAGCGCGTTGTTTGATCACCCGGCGGGCCTTTCGATGGTGCTGCTGCATGCGTTTTTTGTGGTGCTCGAGGTGGTTCCGGCGTGCTGGATCGCGGTGCAGTTTGGGCGCTCGGTAAAGGGCCAGGGCATGGTGCTGGAGCGGCTGGGGGTGGCGGCGGATCAGATTGCGAGCATGGCCGCGCAGGTGGCGGCGTCGAGCCATTCGCTGTCGGAGGGGGCGTCGGAGCAGGCGGCGGCGATTGAGCAGACCTCGGCGTCGGCGGCGGAGATGGACGCGATGGCGCGACGGACGACGGAGAACTCGAGCGCGACGGCGGCGATCGTCGGCGAGAGCCAGCAGCGCGTGGCGGAGACGGATCGCGCGCTGGCGGAGATGGTCGCGGCGATGAACGCGATCAACGCATCGAGCGAACAGATTGCCGGGATCATTCAGGTGATCGACCAGATCGCGTTCCAGACCAATATTCTGGCGCTGAATGCGGCGGTGGAGGCGGCGCGGGCGGGCGAGTCCGGGCTGGGCTTTTCGGTGGTCGCAGACGAGGTGAGGAACCTGGCCAAGCGCAGCGCCGACGCGGCGCAGCAGACCGCTACGCTGATCGAGACCTCGATTGCGCGGTCGCGCAAGGGGCTGACCAAGGTGGACGAGGTGGCGACGGAGATTCGCTCGATGACGGCCCAGACGGCGGAGATCAAACGGCTGGTCGATGAGATCGAGGTGGGAAGCCAGGAGCAGTCGCAGGGGCTGCATCAGGTCTCGAGCGCCATTGGGCAGATGGAGAAGGTGACGCAGATCAATGCCGCCGCCGCAGAGCAGACGGCCGCTGCGGCCGGGGAGATGGCGAGCCAATCGAAGGCGATCCAGGAGGTGTTTCGTCACTTCGCGGCGATGAGCGGGGCCACGGTGTAAGGCACGATCCGATCGCAGCGGCTGGGCGCGTGGGGAGCCGGGTTGCTGGGATTGCGTGTGGGGCAAGCGTAAACTTTGGGGATGGGCTTTGGTTGGAATCAAGATGCAGTCGTGACGAGCCGTAGTAACGCTCGGGTGAAGCAGTTGCGGGCGGCGTTTGCAGGACAGGCGCGATTGAGCGGCGGGCTGGTAGCGGTAGAGGGCGACAACCTGCTGGGCGAGGCGCTGCGCAGCGGGATGGTGCTGAAGACCGTCTTCGTGAGTGAGGGACGGACGCTGCCGCGCATGGTGCCGCGCGGGGTCGAGGTGATGTGGCTGGCGGAGGAGGTCTTCGCGAGCGTGATGGAGACACGGTCTCCGCAGGGCGTGGCCGCGCTGCTGGTGCCTCCGGTGCGTGGGCTGGAGGATGTGGTCTCGCTGCCTGACGGGGGGAAGGCGGTCTCGCTGGCGCTCGATACCCCACCCTGTCGCGATGAAGCCGCGCCGAGGATGGGGCACCCGGATTCCACGATGGGGCACACGGATTCTGGGCAGCCGCTGATTTTGGTGGCGGCGGGGTTGCAGGATCCGGGGAATCTGGGGACGCTGGTGCGGTCGGCCGAGGCGTTTGGCGCGAGCGGGGTTTTGACTACGGCGGGGACGGTGAGCGGGTGGAACCAGAAGGCGCTGCGGGCCTCGGCGGGCAGCATCTTTCGCGTGCCGGTGGTGGGCGTTGGGCTGGAGGAGCTGGCGGCGTTGAAGGCCGGCGGCGTGCGTCTGATGGCGGCGGTGGCGGAGGACTATCGCGGGACGGTCGCGGCACAGGAGGCTGATTTTTCCGGCGCCTGCGCGGTGATGATCGGCAATGAAGGCGCGGGATTGAGCGAGGAGCTGCTGGAGCTGGCCGATGTGCGGGTGACGATTCCCTGCCCCGGTCGCGTGGAGAGCTTGAATGCGGCGATTGCGGGGAGCTTGTTGCTGTATGAGGCTTCGCGGCAGCGGGCGAACGCGGCAGACGGCGGAGGCGCGATGAGCTTATTCGATGCGGCGCCGATGCTGTCGGGGATCAAGAGCGGGATCACGGCTCCGCTGGCGGAGCGGATGCGGCCGCGGAATCTCGAGGAGTACGTCGGGCAGCAACACCTGCTGGCGCCGGGCAAGCCGCTGCGGTTGGCGATCGAGCGCGATGATGCGGCGTCGATGATCTTCTGGGGGCCTCCGGGGACGGGCAAGACGACGCTCGCGAAGATCATCGCGCACATGACGCAGGCGAGCTTTATCGAGTTCTCCGCGGTGCTGAGCGGGATCAAAGAGATCAAGCAGGTGATGGTCGAGGCGGAGAAGGCCGCGGACTTCGGGTCGCGGACGATTTTGTTCGTCGATGAGATTCACCGCTTCAATAAAGCGCAGCAGGATGCGTTTCTGCCGTATGTGGAGCGCGGGACGATTCGGCTGATCGGCGCGACGACGGAGAATCCTTCGTTCGAGATCAATGCGGCGCTGCTGTCGCGGTGCCGGGTGTACACGCTGCAGGGACTGACGGAGGCGCAGGTGATCGCGCTGCTGGAGCGGGCGCTGGTGGAGAGCGAACGCGGGCTGGGAGGGCTGGGGATCGCCGCCGATGCGCGACGCTTTGGCGACGATTGCGGCCTATGCGAGCGGCGATGCACGGAACGCTCTGAATGCGCTGGAGATTGCCGCGAAGCTGGCGGAGGGGCGTGGGGAGAAGACGCTCACCAAGGCGCTGGCTGCGGAGGCGATGCAGCGGCGGATGCTGCTCTATGACAAGAAGGGCGAGCAGCACTACGACGTGATCTCGGCGCTGCATAAGAGCGTGCGGAACTCGGATGCGGATGCTGTCGCTGTACTGGCTGGGAAGGATGCTCGAGGCGGGCGAGGACCCGATGTACTGCGCGCGGCGCGTGGTGCGGATGGCGGTCGAGGACATTGGGCTGGCGGCTCCGGAGGCGTTGAATTTGTGCCTGTCGGCGAAGGACGCGATGCACTTTCTGGGCATGCCGGAGGGTGGGCTCGCGCTGGCGCAGGCGGTGGTGTACCTGGCGCTGGCGCCGAAGTCGAACGCGGTGTATACGGCGTATGGCGCGGTGCAGGCGGATATCGCGGCGACGGTGGCCGAGCCGGTGCCGCTGCATCTGCGGAATGCGCCGACGAAGCTGATGAAGTCGCTCGACTATGGGCGGGACTATCAGTATGCGCACGATGTGGAGGGGCGTGTGGCGGATATGGAGTGTCTGCCGCCGAGCCTGAAGGGACGGCGGTACTATGCGCCGACCGACCAGGGACGGGAGCGGTTGCTGGCGCAGCGGATGGAGGAGATTCAGAAGATCAAGCTGTCGAAACGCGGTGGCAGACCGGAGTAGTTGCTTATTTGAAAATAAAAGAACAGTAACGGTTACAATTTCAACTGAACGAACCCGTGACGGTTACAAATAAAAGTAGGGTTATGGAATCTTCATAACCCTACTTTTTTCGCGCTCACCTGCCGATAAGAGGACTAAGAAGCCAGAAACTTTCTTCTTTTGAAGACCATCTATGGGTGTAGTGGCGGGTATTGCCAGATCACGGGGATGTCGGTTGGAGGGGTAGTGCACGAGTATAGGCTGGTGGTCCAGGTGCTCGGACTGGAGCGTCTGGACGAGACCATGGGTGTGCCCGTGGTGGATGCCGCGCTTGCTGATCTTTCCCCGCTGGTGTTTGATCTGGCTGCGCAGGTGTTGAGTTTGGCGGACCGATGCGAGGCGGTTGTGTCGCCTCGGCGAGGATGCTGGATGGCCTCGTTTGCGGTGGGCAAGAGCTCGGCGATGCAGGAGGGCAAGTGCGAACGCGTGGCGTCGATTACGGCGGCGGCGCGGGAGCTGGCGAACAAGAGTGCGCTGGAGATCTTCGGTCCGGCGTCGCAAGAGATGGCCTGCCTGACGACGGCGTGTATCGCGGAGTCGTCGACGCTGGACTCGACGCTGGAGATGGAGAGAGCGCTGCACGCGGCGGCGAAGATGGCGGTCGATGCGGACGCGCAGGCGGCGGTGCAGACGATCATCGACCGCAAGCTGCTGCGGACCATGCTGCAACCGATTGTGACCGTGCCCGAGGGCAGGATTGTCGGCGTCGAGGCGCTGTCGCGGGGACCGGTGGGCAGCGCGTATGAGCGCGCCGACCTGCTGTTTGGCGCGGCCGCACGGAGCGGTCTTACGGAGGCGCTGGAGCTGGCCTGCGCGGTGCAGGCGATCGCGTATTGGAAGCAGCTTCCGGAGCCGCTGTGGATGTCGGTGAACACGTCGGCGGCGACGATTGCGGGGATGTCGGAGTTGATGGCGGCCGATCCGATGGGCGTGCTCGCGGATGATTCTGGAGCTGACGGAGCATCTTCCGCTGGGGAAGGTCGACGAGCTGCGGCCGACGCTCGACGGGCTGCGCGGCAAGGGCGTACGCATTGCGCTCGACGATACCGGGTGTGGCTACGCCGATCTGGATGTGGCGGGGGTGATCGAGGCCGATATCGTCAAGCTGTGCATCACGGTGATCGGCCGTCTGGAGGAGCACCCGCAGGTGCGCACCGCGGTGGCGGAGGCGGTGAAGCTGGCGCATGCCGAGGGCGCGTTGATTCTGGCCGAAGGGGTGGAGACGGAGACGCAGGCGCGCATTTTGAGCGATCTGGGCGTCGATCTGGCGCAGGGCTGGCTGTATGCCCGGCCGTTTCCGGCGGGCGAGCTTGGAGCGCGGTTGCCGATGTTGACGGCGGCGGCGTTCGCCTGACGGTTATCTGCGTGTGGTATTTTGATCGCGCTCCTTGGAGTTCACTTTTGCAGTTCCCATACTTGAGGTGAGTCATGACCCCAGTTCCGCCGATCACTCCGTACCTGACGGTGTCCGATGCCGTCGCTGCGATTGCGTTTTACAAGCAGGGCTTTGGCGCCGTGCAGGAGGGCGAGACGCACTTTGCACCGGGTAGCCAGAAGGTGATGCATGCGCAGTTGGTGATCAACGGCAGCGTGATTATGCTGGCCGACGACTTTTCGGCGATGCGGGGCGGACCGGCGACGACGCCCGAGGCTCTGGGTGGATCGCCGGTGACGCTGGCGCTGCAGCTGGAGGACGTCCAGCCGTTCTGGGATCGGGCGGTGGAGGCGGGGGCAACGGTCACGATGCCGCTGGCGGACCAGTTCTGGGGCGCGCGGTATGGGCAGGTGATCGACCCGTTCGGGCATAAGTGGTCGATGTCGCAGACGCTGCGCACGCTGTCGGAGGACGAGATACGCGAGGCGGCGAAGGAGGCGTTTCCGGCTCCTGCAGGAGGGTTGATCCGGTAAGGGAGGAGACATACCTCAGGGGCTGAAGCCCCTGTTCCTGGGGAGCTTGGATGCCGGGGCTGAAGCCCCGGCCTACCCCAGAAGCAGCGGCGGAGGCTCGAGGCAGGGCGGAGCGGAACCGACGAGGGCGCTATTCGGCGTACTTGACCGAGCAGCCGTAGGGGCGCGTGGTGGTGACCGGGATCGGCTTGCCCTGCATGGCGTCGGTGAGGGCCTCGGTGACGTAGTTGCGAGCGCCCTTGAGATCGGCCTGGTCGGGGGTGGGCTTGTCGTCGATCGCGCCCTGATAGAGCAGCTTGCCGGTGGGGTCGATGACGAACATGTGGGGCGTGGTCTTGGCCTGGTAGAGACGGCCGATGGCGCCGGTGGGATCGAGGATCGCGGCGGTGGGAGCGGCGTGCATGCGGGTGAGATAGTCGCGCTCCTCGGCGGCGGTGACGTAGCCCTGCTGGCCGGGCGCGGATGAGATGACGCTGAGCCAGATGACGCCCTTGGCCGTCCACTCGCGCTGCAGGGCCTCCATGCTGCCGCTGCGGTAGTGCTTGCCGTCATAGGGACAGCCCTGGTTGGCCCACTCGAGCACGACGTACTTGCCGCGGTACTGGCTGAGGGTCTGCGGGTTGCCGTTGGCGTCGGTGCCCTTGAAGTCGGGCGCGGGGGCGTTGGGGGTGATCGCGGCGGCGGGGAGGGTGAGGGTCAGCGCCGAGGATCAGGAGCTTGAGGGTGCGGGCGGGGTTGATCCGAATAGTCATGGGAACACCTCGGACGAAGATGTGCCTGCATGATAGCGCTTCCCGGCGGAGGGGAAATGGAGCGTTTACGGGATGAAAGCCGATGTCTGCTGGGTCGAGAGAAAAGCCCCGACCGCTCGAGTGCGAATCGAGGGCATTTGGCGTCAAGGAAGCAGTTACTGGGCTGGAAGAGCGGCCGACAGGCTACCTGTAGTCCCCGCGTTGGCATTCTGGCTCAGGATGGCCGCACGGATGTCTCGTTTGTTTCCATTTGTCATCTCGAAGGTGCAGTAGCCGACAAACGGAGGAGCACCATCGGCGATGGCACATTGGCTTCCGCCAGCGTTCACGGCACCCGATGGCAGGGTGCACGTTTCACTATTCGTGACGGTTCCATTCATGTCGTGAATCTCAATGTTCAGAGTGACGGGAGTCTTGCCAACATTGGCTGCGATGCAGTCTAACGAGGTGCCTACTGTAAGAGGTGGGGTGGACAACGTGTTGTTCTCCCTCCCCTCGTCATTGGCACTCACTACGGTAGGGGTGAGGAGGTGTTTTAGGACCAAACTGCTGCTGAACACGCCAACGGCAAGCAGCAAGAACAAAGCCCAGAGTGGTGAAGCGCGGTTTTCGTGGAACGAGCATCATGGCCTCCGTGATCAGGGACTTCCGTCCAAGCGTCCGGATCGGCGCCGGTTATACGACGCCTCACAAATACCATGGGTTGCCGTTGCTGCCTGGAGCAGACACGCGTTCCGGGGAGGGAACGTGTGCGGTCGCTACGATCGAGACCTAGCGTTCAGGTGGGGGACTGCAAGCGAAGACAAATACAGGGGTCTCTCCGCTGCGCGGCGGACGATGAAACTGTCCGCCGCTTCGGTCGAGATGACGTGCTTTTTTACTCGAAATGACGCTTTGGTGGGTTACTTGGCGTCCTTGGCGATGGCGGTGAGGACGACGTCCTTGGTGAGGAGCTCGGGGAGGACGTCGGCGGGGGCGTTGGGGTCCGCCGGGTAGATGACGTAGGTGGGGACGCCGCTGCGGTGGATGGAGGCGAGCTCCTGGGTGATGTTGGCGTCGTACTTGGTCCAGTCGGCGCGGAGCAGGGTCATGTTGCGGGCGCTGAACTGGTGCTGCACGGCGCTGGAGTGGAGGACGAGCTTCTCGTTGACCTGGCAGGAGAGGCACCAGGAGGCGGTGAAGTCGATGAAGACGGGATGGCCGGCCTTGCGGGCGTCGTCGAGCGCCTGCTGGGAGTAGGGCTGCCAGACCAGGGTGGTGTCCTTGGGCTGGTAGAGCGGGATGGCGAGGGCGACGGCGGCGAGCAGGATCGCGGCGATGGTGCTGGAGCGGCGGGCGGGCCAGCGGCCGAGCGCCCAGCCGGCGATGGCCAGGACCAGGAAGCAGCCGAGCAGAAGGGCGACGCGGTAGAGGCCGGCGTTGGCTTCTCCGTTGCCGGCGAACAGCGAGCCGTAGACGTAGGTGAGCCAGATGACGGTGACGAAGAAGATGACGGCGGTGATCTGCTTGAAGATCTCCATCCAGGCGCCGGGGCGCGGGAGGAGGCGCGTCCAGGCGGGCTGGAAGCTGAGCAGAAGGTAGGGTGCGGCGAGGCCGAGCGCCAGCGCCGTGAAGATGGCGAAGGTGACGAAGGCGGGCTGCGCGAGCGCGAAGCCGATGGCGACTCCCATGTAGGGGCCGGTGCAGGGGGTGGCGACGACGGTGGCGAGGACTCCGGTGAAGAAGCTGCCGGTGTAGCCCTGCTTCTGGGCGAGCTCGCCGCCGGCGCTGGTGAGCGAGAGGCCGATGTCGAAGAGGCCGGCGAGGGAGAGGGCGAAGAAGAAGATTCCCGAGGCCAGGAAGGTCAGGAAGACCGGCGACTGCAGCTGGAAGCCCCAGCCCGCGTGGCTGCCGCCGGCGCGGACGCCGAGCAGGACGGCGACGATGATCCAGAAGGAGACCAGGATGCCGAGGGTGTAGACCAGGCCGTGGCTGCGGAGGTGCTTGCGCTGCTCGCCCGAGGACTGGACCAGGGCGAGGCCCTTGAGGAAGAGGACGGGGAAGACGCAGGGCATCAGGTTGAGGATGATGCCGCCGATGAAGGCGAGGCCGATGGCGGGGAGGGCGGTCATGGTCGCGGCGGTGACGCCGGACTTGGCTCCGCCGGCGACGGGAGCGGCGGGCGCGACCTCGCCGGGGACGACCGGCGCGGTGAACTCGTAGGACTCGGTGTCGGAGAGCTTGAGCAGGCCGTGGAGCTGCGCGGGAAGCTGGGCGAGGTCGGGCGAGCGCTCGATGCGGATCTGGATGCCGTCTGGTCGTTGCCGGGTGCGGACTCGATCTCGTCGTCGGCGGCGTTGACGATGAGGTCCTGATCGAAGGGGTAGAACTCGGCGTCCTTGTCGCCCTTGGCGCTGGGCAGGTTGGTGAAGGTGAGGACGAACTCCTTGGCGCCGCCGTGGACGGTGACGTGGGCGCTGGCGGGGAGCGGCTTGGGCAGCAGGGTGAGGGCCTGGCCGAGGGCTCCGACCGGCTGCGACGCGGGCGCGGGCGGGCCGACGACGAGGTTCAGGCCGAGGTGCGCCTTGCCGGGGATGCAGACCTCGCGGCAGACCAGCCAGTCGACGGCGGCGTCGATGTGGATGGGGCCGGGCTTGACGGTCGGCGCGGCGGTGAAGGTGACCGGGAAGGCGGCGGTGTCCTCGTAGCCGAAGTCCATGAGGGGGCCGAGCGGGAGACGGCTGGGCACGGGAAACTGCAGCGGGCCGGCGGTGATGCCGGCGGGCAGGGTCCAGTGGATGTGGGGCGGCTCGCCGGAGTCGCCGGCGTTGCTCCAGTAGACGTGCCACTTCTCTTCCATGGTGAGGACGAGGCCGGCCTGCAGGGTGCCGCCGGGAGCGATGCTGGAGCCGAAGCTGACCAGCTCGGCGGTGAGGTGCTGGGCCTTCACGGGGCCGGGGCCGCCGTCGCCAACGATCTGCAGCTGGGCACGCGAGGGGGTGACGAGGGCGCAGAGCGCCACGACGAACGCGCAGGCAGCGGCGAACTGATGGGAGAGGGACTTACGAATCTTCATCACCCTCGATTGTAGGCTGATTCGCGCGGCTTCGGCGGGGCGAAGTGTCAGAGTCTTGTCACGCGACTTCGGTCGCCGGTCAGCTCAGGTTTGCGCGGCGGTGTTCGACCATGATGCAGCGGTCCATGACGACGCGAATGCCGCCCTCTTCGGCGCGGGCGGCGGCCTCGAGGTGGACGATTCCCTGCTGCACCCAGAGGTCGCGCAGGCCGAGCTCGAGCATCTCGTCGACGATGGCGGGGAGGAAGCTGGGGACGCGGAAGACGTTGACCAGATCGGGCTTGACGGGGAAGGTCGGCGAGCGAGGCGTAGGCGGGTTCGCCGAGGACCTCGGTGAGGGATGGGTTGACCGGGAGGATCTTGTAGCCCTGCTGCTGCATGTAGGCGGAGACGTAGTGGCTGGGCTTCTGCGGGTTGTCGGAGAGGCCGATGACGGCGATGGTCTTCGGCTCGTTCGGGGGTTGCTCCAACTGGGACTGGATGACTTCGGGATCGTTCACGCGACAGCCTCTTCTTATTCGTCCGTTTATTTGTGCCAGGCGCCGAGCAGGCGGCGGAGGACGACGAGTTCGCCGAGATGGTAGGCGGTGTGGTCGGCGATGAGCAAGGCCTCGCGGAGGAGGTTCTGGCCGTCGCCCCAGCGGAAGGGCTTGAAGAGATCGACGCCGGGCTTCTCGAGGAGGTCTTCGAAGTGCTTGCGGTCGGCGCGGATGGCGGCGATGGTGTGGTCCCAGGCGCTGGCGGAGGGCGGCGTGGGGGACTTGGGCCAGTAGTCGTCGGGCCAGTTGAGGGCGTGGTAGCCGCCGGTGGGCGGGGCGGAGAAGTTGAGGATGTCGCGCTGGGTGATGCGCAGGTGCTCGAGCAGCTGCCAGGCGGAGTAGGGCAGCTTGTCGGGGACGACGCCGCGGAGTTCGGCGGGGAAATCCTTGATGGCCGACTCGAAGTCGACGTGGGCCTGGCCGCCCTGGAGCAGGGCGAGGAGTTGCTTGCGGAGTTCGGTGGTGCTGGCGGTGCTTTCGTGAGTCGCGTCGGTGCTGCGCGCCATGATGGTCTCTCCTCCGGTTGTCGATTGTTGGATGCGGCGTCCTGTGCCGGGGGAGCAGAGAGTGCGCTGTTATCGGCAGGTCAGATATCAAAAGTTCAATGAGATTTTTGCCTATTCGCACTTATAGCCGCAAGCGGGGCGTAATAAGTAGCACGCGATTAGTCAGACTTTCAACGCTAATTGCGCGTTACTTGTAACCACGGAGAAAACAAATGTTCCAGAACATGACGATCGGCAAGAAGCTGTTTAGCAGTATTGGCGCGGCATTAGCCATTGCACTGATGATGGGCGCGGTCACGATCGTCTGCATCTCACGCGTCAACGCGAGCATCGACCAGGCGTACACGCGCGAATGCGCGGACACAGGCTGAATAACGCGATCGACATCGATATCGCAGAGATGATCTCCACGATGCGGGCGGAATTGCTCCGGTCGGAGTTGAAGAACCCAGCGTTCGTCGACAAATACCATAGCGAGTATCAGGCCGAGGTCAACGACTTGAACCGGAATGTGGCGGAGTTGGCGCCGGATGGTGGATCTTCCGGCGGGTCACGCGTATGTCGAGGCCATGAGCGCGGGGTCCCCCGGATGGCGGACTTCAATGAGCGCATGTACCAGAAGGCCAGCCATGGCGACGTCAACGGCGCGGTCGCCGATCTTCATGAACGAGTTTGCGCCGTATGCGAAACAGATGCGGCAGCAGTCGGCGCAGTTTAGCGCGTTGCAGGCGGGGCTTATGGCGGAGAGCATACGCTCGGTGCGGTCGGCCGGGGAGCAGGCGATCTGGGTGACGATCGGCATGTTTGTCGCTTGCCTGGCGCTGGTTGGGGTGGTGGTGGTGATCGTGCGCCGCATCAATCAGGATCTGCGCCTGACGGCCGAGTCGCTGAGCCAGGGCGCGGAGCAGATCGCCGCGGTGGCCACGCAGACCTCGGCGAACAGCCAGTCGCTGGCCAAGGGAGTTTCGGCGCAGGCGGCCTCGATCGAAGAGACCTCCTCCGCCGCCGAGGAGATCAGCTCCATGGCACGGCAAAATGCCGACAACTCGCAAGCGGCGGCGGCGCTTGTTCCGGAAGAACGGGGAGAGTTTTGCGCAGGCCAATGCAGGATCTGGGAGAGATGGTGACGGCCATGGGAGGGATCACGGAGTCGAGCGGCAAGATCGCGAAGATCATCAAGGTGATCGACGAGATCGCCTTCCAGACCAATATTCTGGCGTTGAATGCGGCGGTCGAGGCGGCCCGCGCGGGAGAGCACGGCAAGGGCTTCGCCGTGGTCGCCGAGGAGGTGCGCAGGCTGGCGCAGCGCAGTGCGCAGGCGGCCAAAGATACCGCGACGCTGATCGAGGAGTCGATTGACAAGGCAACGAGCGGCAGCAGCAAGGTCGATCAGGTGGCGACCATCATCGGGAGCATCACCGGAAGTGGAGAACGGATGACGCTGCTGATCGATGGGATCAACCAGGGCAGCATCCAGCAATCGCACGGCATCACGCAGATCGGACAGGCGATTGCGGAGATCGAGAAGACCACGCAGACCGCGGCGGCGACCGCCGAGGAGGGCGCGGCGACCGCCGAAGAGCTCAGCGCGCAGGCACAGACGCTGCGGGAGGCGATCGATCGTCTGCGGACGATGGTGGGCACGGACGCGGGCAACAGCTTCGAGCGGGGCGGCTCTGCGCCGCGCCGGAACGGCAGCTTCGAGGCTCCGGCTCGCGCAGACGCAGAGCTACGCCCGGCCGTCTGGAAGGACCGCACTTCCCTCCCTCGTTGGCGCGGGTTCGCTGAGGAGCGCGGCATCCAGCCAAGGCGTGATGGGCGGCTCGTTCGAGGAGTCGTCGTTTCAGGAGTTCTAATCGGCTGGTGCTGCGAGCCCGGCGACCTTAGGCGAGGTCGTCGGGCTCGATGGCGGTCAGCTCGCTTGTTTTGCCTTCCGCTCGCTGGCCTGAGACCTCTTGCCATAGACGTAGACACCGACGAGAGACGCAAGGCCAGCGAAGAAGGCTCCAAATCCGACCAAACTCTTCCCTGCGTACGCCAAGTACAGCCCGCCACCCAGAGCGATTAGGCCGAGAAGAAGAGCGCTTATCGCTCCGAAGATTTGAACGAATGAATTTGAGGCGATGACCTTGGCTTCGATCATCTGACGATGCTTGGATTGTGCTTCGAACTGAGCGAAGATTCGCTCGGCCCCATTGGGCACGATTTTGTTGTATTGCTCCAAGATGTCAGGATGAGGCAGAGGGCCAGAATACGAATACTGAACGCTCCTCACCTCCTGCCGAGCTAGCTGCTGAACCTGCTCCTTGCTCAGTCCGGTTCGCGCCAAGGCTTCTCCTCGCTGCTACTTCGTCACTAAATCGATTGCAGCTTCCATATCGTGGCCAACCGCACACCAATCGCTCCTAAGCGCGAGCACGTCCGCCTCTTCCGGGGACAAACTGGCGTTGTACAGATCAAAGGTCCCGCCGAGATCGAGCACCCGAGCAGCACCGCTCAAGAAGGATGGATTAGCGAAAAGTGAACTTGTATACAGAGAAAGCTTGGAGTTCATAAATCCTCGCTCGTTGGATGACGCGCACCAATTGGACGACTTCAGTTCCCCACATGGTTATCTACACCACGTTGGCACGATCCTCGGGCGACTGGGCACGCCATTGTGAACCGGCGACGATAAAAAGTCTACCAGAACGAGTAGCCACGTCATCGAGATTCTGAGGAAGCTAAGCTCCGACGAGCCCGGCGACCTTAGGCGAGGTCGTCGGGCTCGATGGCGGCGGGGAAGTTGCCCTCGCGGCGCATGCGCAGGAAGCCGCGGATGAAGGGTTCGAGGTAGCCGTCGAGGACGCGGTCGACGTCGCCGACTTCGACGCGGGTGCGGAGGTCCTTGGCCATGCGGTAGGGCTGCAGGACGTAGCTGCGGATCTGCGAGCCGAAGCCGATGTCGAGCTTGGAGTCCTCGAGCTTCTTGGTGATGGCCTTCTTCTTGTCGAGCTCGTACTCGTAGAGGCGCGAGCGGAGGAGCTTCATGGCGCGCTCTTTGTTCTTGTGCTGCGAGCGCTCGTTCTGGCAGCCGGCGACCAGGCCGGTGGGGATGTGGGTGATGCGGACGGCGGAGTCGGTCGTGTTGACGTGCTGGCCGCCCTTGCCGCCCGAGCGGTAGGTGTCGATGCGGAGGTCTTCCGTCTTGATGTCGATGACGATGGTGTCGTCGATCTCGGGCGAGACGAAGACGCTGGCGAAGCTGGTGTGGCGGCGCTTGGCGGAGTCGAAGGGCGAGATGCGGACGAGGCGGTGAACGCCGGTTTCGCCCGAGAGCAGGCCGAAGGCGAACTCGCCGGAGATGGTGAAGGTGGCCGACTTGATGCCGGCCTCGTCGCCATCCTGGATCTCGTTGATCTCGGTCTTGAAGCCCTCGCGCTCGGCCCAGCGCAGGTACATGCGCATGAGCATCTCGGCCCAGTCCTGCGACTCGGTGCCGCCGGCGCCGGGGTGGACGACGACGATGGCGTTGAGCGGGTCGGTCTCGCCGGAGAGCATGGTCTTGGATTCGAGCTTCTCGGAGAAGTCGACCAGAGCGGGGATCTCGCGGGCGAGGTCGGGCTCGGTGTCTTCGCCCTCGCGGGCGAGCTCGAAGTAGGCCTCGATGTCGTCGGAGCGGCGGGCGAGCTCGGTGTCGTCGGCCAGCAGGGTCTCGAGGCGCTTGCGCTCGCGCATGAGCGGCTGCGAACGCGCGGGGTCGGCCCAGATGGTGGGGTCGGCGGTCTTCTCTTCGATGAGGCTAGTTCGCGGCGGAGGCGGGGCGCGTCAAAGATACTCCCGCAGCTCGCGAACACGTTCGCGGACCGGGGAGTAGGTGTACTCGAGATCGGTGATCATAGAGGTCTAGTTTACTGCACTTTCACGCGATCTTCTCCCCGGCCAGCCCACGCCGCGTCGAGCGTGGGCAAAGGCGATCAGCGCCTGCACGGTTTGCACGGTCAGCGCGGGAAAGTCTTCCAGGATCTCATCAGATCGATTCCCTGGTCGCGTAGTCAACGACGGCATCCGCGGGATGCTGGTTCCGCGCACCAGCGGCAGCGCATGGATCGCGCCCAGCCGGTCTCCCTCCGGATCTCTACAAGGTCGCAGCCAGTCCAGTCCATGGCGCACCTCGCGCGACATATTACCGCTCGAAGCAGGCCTCTTCCAGGATTTTTTCTCCGCCAGCCCATTTATTGCTGCAGGCGTTGCCGGCCAGCAGGCTGAAGCCCAGGCCAGGGTCGTGATCAGGGCGCAGAGGTAGGCGAAGAGGTCGCCGTGCGCGGCGTAGAAGGTGATGTCGTGCTCGTAGCCGAAGGCGACGTGCAGGCTGGTGCGGCGATGGCGCGGCGCGGCCATGGTGACGCGGCCGCGGGGATCGATGGCGGCGGTGACGCCGGTGTTGGTGGAGCGCAGGATCCAGCGATGGTTTTCGATGGCGCGCATGCGGACCATGTTGAGGTGCTGCCAGGCGGCGCTGGTGTCGCCGTACCAGCCGTCGTTGGAGATGTTGACCAGGACCTCGGCGCCCTTCGAGCTCGTACTGGCGGATCTCGTCGGCGAAGACCGACTCGTAGCAGATGAAGACGCCGTAGGTGTGGCCGCCGGTGGTGAAGACCTCGCGGTTGCGGCCGGGATCGAAGGTGCCGACCTCGTTGAGGAGGTTCTTGGCGAAGAAGAAGAGCTGCTTGAAGGGGACGTATTCGCCGAAGGGGACGAGGTGCATCTTGTCGTAGCGGCCGGCGAAGGTGCCGTCGGGGGTGACGAAGTCGGCGGAGTTGTAGAGCAGGTAGCCGCGATTTTCGCCGGCGTCGGGGTCGTTGGGGCGGATGCGGTCGATGCCGATGTTGCCGACGATGACCGACGCTCCGGACTGAGCGCGCCAGCGCGGAGATGCGCGTCGCGGAACTGGGGATCGCTCTCCTGGAAGGGCGCGGGCGACTCCGGCCAGACGATCAGATCGCTGTGCGGCGTCCAGGTCTGGGTCTGGTCGGTGCCTTCGGGCGCAGCGGGCGTGTGGAGCAGAATCGACCTCGGGCGTGCCGGGCAGCTCGGGGATCCCGGCAAGGAAGGTGGGCGCGGGATGGCGGCTGAGATAGGAGAAGGAGTCGAGCAGTTCGCGCGGGGAGAACTGCGGGCCGGTGTCGGCGGCGCCCACCTCCAGATTTTCCTGGACCAGGGTTGCGCGTGGCCGTGGCGCGGAGCTTGCGGGATGCGCGCAAGGTCGCTGCGTGCCAATCACATAGAGACACGCAGAGAAGGACTCCGGCGAGGCTCAGCGCGGGGCGGGTGTAGCGGCGCTCCCGCAGGGTGAAGCGCATCAGCCAAAGGGCGTTGACCAGGGCGATGACAAAGGAGAGGCCGTAGGCTCCGGCGATGGGCGCGAGGCGGATCGAGAAGCGCGTTGTCGATCTGCGTGATGCCCAGCAGATCCCAGGGCAGGCCGGTGATGCGGGCGCGGGCGAGCTCCACCGCGACCCAGGCGAACGGGGGCAAGCAGGAGCGTGACGTTGCGACCGAGCGGGAGGCGGCGAAAGGCTCCGATCAGAGCGCCGAAGAGGGCATGGTAGAGGCCGAGATAGAGGCAGAAGAGGACGAGGATGCCGGCGGAGGTCGGCTTGGCCAGACCGCCGTAGAGATTCATCGTCTGGTAGATCCAGTAGCAATTGCCGAGATACCAGATAAATCCGGAGAGGTAGCCGAGGGCAGCGGCCTGCCGGATCGAAAGCGGGCTGTCCGCTCGGAGTCGCGGCCCAGCAGGGCGAAGAGCAGCGGCAGCAGCGCAAACCAGCAGAAGGCCGTGCGCCAGAGCGGAACCGGTCCGGCGATCGGAAAAGGGAGGATCTGGAGGACGCCCGAGAGTGCCGCGAGGGCCCAAAGCCGCGCCGGAATATATCGCATCGCAGTCGAAGTCTAACATTGGGAATTGGCTTCGAGCTACAATCGAGGTTCATGGACATCATTATTCGCGTGGTTGCAAAGATTCTTGTGCCGCTCTTTTTTCTCGGGCTGGCAGGCTCGAGCGTGGTGGTGCTGATCAGCTTCGTGGAAGACCTCAAGGAGCTGTTCGGCCATGAGGATTAGTCCGGGAGACGCGCCCGGACTGGTACCATCCATGCTATCCTTCGTTCCTCACGATCGGCATGCACATACCCATGAGCTCTAAGCAGACCGTCTCTCGCCCCGCCTCGAACCGCGTTCGCCTGGTGGTTGCCTCCTCGGTGATGCTGACGTTTATTTCCTTCTGGCGCGCGGCGGCGATCGTGCTGAACGATCTCGGCTCGTCGGCGTTCTATGCGGGCGGCATTGCGGAAGAGGCGGTGGGTAAGTCGGCGCCGTGGTTCATTCTGGGCGTGATGCTGTTCAGCTTCGCCGTGCGCGCGGTGTATGTCGAAAGCTGCAGCATGTTTACGCGCGGCGGCGTGTACCGCATCGTCAAGGAGGCGCTGGGCGGAACCTTCGCCAAGTTGAGCGTCTCCGCGCTGATGTTCGACTACATCCTGACCGGGCCGATCTCGGGCGTCTCCGCCGGACAATACATCGTCGGTCTGCTCAACGAGTTATTCCATCTGGGATCGCAGCATCACTGGCTGGGCGGCGCCTTTACGCACCCGGCGGCGCCGCGCGTCAGCTTCCCGTCGATGGCACGTCCGCGATGATTGCGGTGCTGGTCACGATTTACTTCTGGTGGCAGAACACCAAGGGCATCGAGGAGTCGAGCGATAAGGCACTCAAGGTGATGCAGATCACGACCGTGATGGTGGTGATGCTGCTGGGCTGGGGCTTTTATTCGGTGTTCCGCGTGGGCGCGCACCTGCCGCCGCTTCCGGTGCCCTGCGAATCTCAGCTTCAGCCACGATGCGCTGGGCTTTCTGAAGAACACCAGCTTCGTGCGCAGCGCTGGGATTCTTCGGCGTGCTGATGGCGTTCGGCCACTCGGTGCTGGCGATGAGCGGCGAGGAGTCGCTGGCCCAGGTCAATCGCGAGATCGAGCATCCGAAGCTGAAGAACCTGAAGCGCGCCGCGATCGTGATCGCGATCTATAGCTTCATCTTTACCGGCATCGGATCGCTGCTGGCGGTGATGCTGATCCCCGACTCGGTCCGCGTCTCGGTCTATCGCGACAACCTGATCGCCGGCATGGCCATGTTCATGGTCGGCCCGCTGGCGGTGCGCATTGCCTTCCGCATCTTTGTCGTCATCGTCGGCTTTCTTATCCTCGGCGGCGCGGTGAATACCGCGATCGTCGGCTCGACCGGCGTGCTGATGCGCGTCGCCGAGGACGGCGTACTCTCCGAGTGGTTCCGCAAGCCGCAGCGCCGCTTTGGCACCAGCTACCGGATCGTCAACCTTGTCGTTGGACTGCAGTTATTCACGATTGTTGTTTCGCGCGGCGACGTCATTATGCTGGGCGAGGCGTATGCGTTCGGCGTGATCTGGAGCTTCACCTTCAATAGCCTGGCGATGCTTGTGCTGCGCTGGAAGTACAAGGGCGAACGCGGCTGGAAGGTTCCGGTCAACATCAAGATCGGCAAGACCGAGATTCCCTTCGGCCTGCTCTCCGTCTTTCTGGTGCTGCTGACTACGGCGATCGTGAATTTGTTCACCAAGTCGGTCGCCACCGTAAGCGGCGTTGTGTTCGCCGCCGCCTTCTTCGCGATCTTTACCATCTCCGAGCGCGATAACAAACGCCGCCATGATGTTACCGCGCGCCAGATGAAGGAGCATTTTCAGCTGGAGCATCGCGACGACGTTGGCCGCGAGGCCCTGGATATCCGTCCCGGCGCGGTCATCGTAACCATGCGCGATGCGGCGGCTCCGTTCGCGCTGAAGTGGGCGCTTGTCGCGCACCAATACCGATGAACAGGATCTGGTGGTGCTCGCCGCGCGCATGATGGGCGCCGGTGGTCCGGAGTATGTCAGTGCCGGCGATCAGCTCTTCAGCGAACACGAGCAGATGCTCTTCACCAAGGCGGTTTCGGTCGCCGAGAGCTTCGGCAAACATATCTCGTTGTTGGTCGTTCCGGCGGGCGATATCTTCGCCGCGTTGGTCCAGACGGCGAACTCGCTGGACGCGGCGGCGGTCATCTGCGGCCAATCGACGAAGCTCACCGCGCAGGAACAGGCCTATCACACCGGACAGGCGTGGGAGCAGCTGCCCGAGCCCAAGCGGCAGTTCACGTTTTATGTCGTGAGTCCGGATGGCGAGGCGTTGAGCTTCCATATCGGTCCGCATGCGCCGATTATTCAACCTCCGGATGTGCAGCTGGTGCATCGGCTGTGGTTGAACCTGCGCAAGTGCTCCGGATATGCCGCAACTGCATCACAGCGACATCATCACTTATGCGCTTAACCCGCATGGCTGCTGAGTTTGCGCGCGATCGAGAAGGTACGATCAAGGATCTGAAGCAATCGATCACGGAGAGCAACAACCATCAGCGGCTCGGCGCTTCGCACTTCCATCCTCTGGATGAACGACCCGGGATGCTGCGGCTTCAGATACGAAGGAAGTAACTCGGGAGCCCGAGCAACTAAGTTCGGTCGAGAACAGGAAAATCTAAGCTAAACCTCGCTGCGGCACAAGTAGTTTGCAACTTGATGCAACGTTCTGTATCGTCATAAAGTCGACCTAGTCTATGTACTACTCTTTGGGGATTCATCAAATATCTTTGGATTTATTTCGGAGGCATCACGTGGAAGTAAGTCGCATTATTGCGGAGATCGATGGACAGATTGCGAAGCTCCAGCAGGCGCGCGCATTGTTGGCGGAAGACGCAGCTGCCGCTCCCCGCGCGGGCCGTGGCCGCCCCAAGGGAAGCAAGAATGGCGCGACGAAGGAAGCCTCCGCAGCAACCGAAACGAGCAAGCGCAACCTGAGCCCCGAGGGCCGGAAGCGCATCGCCGATGCGATGAAGAAGCGGTGGGCTGAGCGCAGAAAGCAGATCCAAGTAAGCTCGCGTCTCTGTTCGCAGTAGTTCGTCTTAAAGTCGAAAAGCTCGTGTCCTCCTTCGACGGAGACACGAGCTTTTTGCGTTTCTTCGATCGGTAATCGCCAACCCTAACGGGTGGCGACGACCTCGCTGAGATTGTCCTTTGCCAGAAAGAACTGATATGCGCTGAAGGCGCGCAGCAGCTGCTCAATCTGACGGTTGCTGTAGGTGTGCAGGAGCGGATGAGCGCCGGCGCGCTGGATCTCGACGGCATCGGTCGGCGTGAGGTGATAGCGCGAAAAGCGGGTTTCGCCTGCGGCCTTGGCATGAAAGAAGGCGAGCATCAGGCCGCCCGGCTTCATGGCGTCGTGGATGCGCGCCAGAATCGGATGCAGCAACTCCGGCGGAAGATAGTCTGCGGTGTCCCAGAAGGTAACCACATCGAACTTGCGATCCATGAAAGTTCAGATTGGCGTCGAGAAACTGCTCGACGTCGAAGCCGGCATCGGCTTCGTTCTCTCCGGCGCGCTTCCACTCGGGCTTGGCCGCCTCCTCGACCAGGTTGGCCATGTAGATACTATGGCCAAGGCTGGTGATGTAGTTGATGTTGACCGCGGAGGTCGGACCTATGTCCAGGATGCGAAGACCCTCGCTGGAGGTGAGGTACTTCTGCAGATACTGCCACCCGCTGGAGTGCCTGGACTCGCGCTCTCCGTGTCCAGGCTGGTTCGGGGTGCGGATACTGTTGAAGAGACTACGCATGCGACTATTTTCTCCACCCTAAGCGCATTTAGACCTATTTGTTCGCTGAACAGCGGTGCCGCCGGTGCCGTTTGGGGAACCGGAGCCCCGCGCACGGTCTCGTGCCTGGGAGCACCGGACGCGTTGACCGGCACCGGTGATTTCGATTCTTCCCTTGACCGACGCATTCTCTTCGATCGACGAGCCGGCTGGCGGTGATGTCGCCCTGCATGACCGCGGACTGGCGCAGCTCCACGCGGCCGGAGGCATGAATATTTCCCTCGAGGCGGCCAAAGACAATGACGTCGCGCACATGCACATCGGCCAGAACCCTGGCGTTGGGACCAATCGTGAGACGATTTCCCGGCAGCGATACGGTCCCCTGAATCTCTCCGTCGAGGTACAGATCTTCGCTGCCGGAGAGCTCTCCTCGAATCGAAACGGACTTTCCGATCACCGTTGAATCCTCAGCTTGCTTCATTCTCTTTCGTCTCCCTTGATGCGGCGTCTACTCTTGGCCACTTGCCCGAACTATACCCAAGCCCGTGCCGCGAGGCAAACCGGAGAAGCCTGCACGGCGCTCAAACTTCTCAGCGATTTCTCGCGTCTAACAGAATACGAGGTAAAGAATTGCAACGAGTGGCAGGAGAGACAGAAACAAGCGTGACGACGGACCTGCCTGATGATCGCGATGGGGCTTAGCCTGCTTGGCGGCGCACTGCACGGCCTCGGCAAGCGGCGCTGCCGGAGGCGGAGGCCGACGCGGCGAGCGGGCTGCTCGCGGTTCCGGCAAAGACATGGGCGGTCGAGACCGCGGCGAATGAGATCGCCATCATCGAACATCCGGGCTCCTATCTGCGCTATCGGCAGCGCCTGATCGACGCGAAGGGCGACGAGATGCGCGACGTCATCGAGACCAGCGACGGCACGGTGGCGCGGCTGATCATGCGGGACAATCGGCCGTTGACGCCGGAGGAGGATCAGAGCGAGCGCGAGCGGCTCAACTCCCTGCTGACCCATCCCAACGATTTTTCGAAGCATGTCAAGAATCAGGCGGAGAGCAAGAAGATTGCGCGTCGAACTGATCAAACTGATGCCCGACGCGATGCTGTACAGCTACGCGCCGGGACAGCCGCAGACTCCGCAACGCCCCGGCACCCGAGGTGGTCCTGGACTTCAGCCCCAATCCGGCGTTTCACCCGCCCAACCTGTACAGCGAAGGCCTTGCTGGGGCTGCGCGGCCGCATCTGGATCGATGCGCAGACGAAGGAGATTGTTCGCATCGAAGGCGAGATCTTCCAAAGCATCAACTGGGGCTGGGGCATGCTGGCGCACATCTATCCCGGCGGCAAGGTGGACCTGGAGCAGACGGCGGCCAGCGGTCCGCGCTGGAACATGACGCAGTTTCATGAGCAGGTGACGGTGAAGGCGCTCATGGTGAAGACCCTGAAGGTGCACGCGGAGGGCGAGACCTACGACTTCCAGGCACTGCCCGGGCCGATGCAGCTACACCGATGCCATCCATCAGCTGCTCGACACACCGCTGCCGCGCTAAGCACCGCGGCGGCGGCATGACGAGCCGACGACGGCGGCTTACGCCATCACGCGGGCGTTCGACGCGTAGCGTGGTCTTGCGGACGGTGAGCGCTTCGACGCGATCGCGGAGCACCTCGAAGCCTCGGCCGGGCGTTGCGGCACCGCGATCTCGCCCTTGGGCTGACGGTCACGGCGGGCTCGATGATGTCCTCGCTCCCAGTAGCGGCTGGAGGCGGAGACATCGCCGGGCAGGGAGAAGTTCGGCAGCGACGAGAGCGCGATGTTGTGCGCGCGGCCGATGCCGGTCTCGAGCATGCCGCCGCACCAGACGGGAATGCCGCGCTCCGTGGCCGCGTTGTGGACGGCGATGGCCTCGCTGAAGCCGCCGACGCGGCCGACCTTGATGTTGATGATGCGGCAGGACTCCATGTCGATGGCGGCCAGCGCGTCGCGGCGGTTGCGGATCGATTCGTCGAGGCAGATCGGGGTCTCCAGGCGCTTCTGCAGCATGGAGTGGAAGTAGAAGTCGTCGTACCAGAGCGGCTGCTCGATCATCAGCAGGTTGAAGCGGTCCCAGTCGACGATGCGGTCGATGTCGCGCATGCGGTAGGCGGAGTTGGCGTCGCAGCTGAGCAGGATGTCGGGCCAGCGGTCGCGCACCGCCTCGAAGATGTTGGTGTCCCAGCCCGGCTTGCACTTGAGCTTGATGCGCTGATAGCCCGCGGCCAGCTCGGTCTCGATCTTGTCCATCAGCTGCTCGGGCGAGGGCTGGATGCCGATGGAGACGCCGCAGGGGATGACCTCGCGCGTGCCGCCGAGCAGCTCGGAGAGCGAGACGCCTTCCATCTGCGCCTCGAGGTCCCAGACCGCGTTCTCGAGCGCCGCCTTGGCCATGCGATGGCCGCGCACCTGCTTGAAGATCTCGGGACAGCTGCCGCCGTGGAGGACCTCGCTCTGCAAGCAGCTTCGGGGCGAGCTCCATGCTCGGCACAGAGCCACGCCGTGTCGATGGTCTCGTCGCTGAAGTAGGGATGCTCGCCGGCGACACACTCGCCCCAGCCGGTCAGGCCGTCGGCTTCGATCTCGACCAGCAGGATGCGGCGGGCGGTGGTGACGCCGAAGCTGGTCTCAAAGGGGTGCGCGAGCGGCAGGTTGATCTCGCGCAGGTGGATGGCATCGATCTGCATGGGCTTGGTCATGTCCGTTTCCTGTACTTCCATCCTACCGTGGAGGGTCTCAGGGATCGAGATTCGTCATACCGTTGCAGTTACACATGCGCCGCTCGTCGATCTGCTGTCCAGCTCAAGAACATAGGTCCCGTTGCCCTTCCGGGTCGCGCTCAAAACCGAGCACGCAGAGCCCGCGCGCGAACGCTGCCTGCAGCGCCTGGCGTACCTTCTGCTGCAGCTCCGCGGCCTGCGCGGCACACTCGGGCCTTCGCTTCCACTCTGCGATCGCATGCGGCACCTCGATTCGTTCGACAGCGATTTCTTCGACAGTACGACCGGTTCCGGCTCGCCGCGCAGGGCTGCCTCGACTCGCGGGGAGCGCAGCCACCACTCCGCGTACAGCCTATCGGTCGGCAGGCCAGCCTGCAACGGCGACGAGGATGGCCCATAAAAGTCTGCGGCATAGCGCCGGGAGAGAGCGCCCAGGCGGGTGATATTCAGGTAGGCGTTCTTGATCTCCAGCGGGTCGAAGGTCCACTCCATCAGCTCGAAGCCGCGCGCCAGGGCGTCGTCGCGCTGGGCCAGCTTCAGCCGGCGGCCCAGCCCGGCGTTGCGGTACTCCGGCAGCACGGCGAGCATGTGCGAGTGCAGATACGGCCTGCCGTCGCGGACGCCGGGCAGCGCCATCGCGAAGCCGACCATGAGGCCGGTCGCGGTGAAGGCGCCGATCACCTGGCCGCCGATCTTCGACGCCAGCAGGAAGAGCGCGGCGCGGCACGATGTCGCCGTTGTCATAGCCCCAGACCGCGCCCTGCAGCTCGACGCAGCGCTCGAACTCGGCGAGCTGCGTGCAGTGCGCGATGGAGATGGCTGTGGACGTCTGCGGTGGCGTCGGACGTGGGCATCGAGGCGGCTATCGGGCCTCCTCCACGCTTGGCGCGGGACCAAAGTGCTTCGAGCTCCGTGGGGCTCATCTGCTCCAGCGTATCGGCAGCGCCGGCCATCGACTCCATCGCGGCGAAGCGGCGGCGGAATTTGGCGTTGGTCGCGCGCAGGGCGGACTCCGGGTCGATCTTCAGATGGCGGGCGAGATTGACGGCGGTAAACAGCACGTCGCCCAGCTCGGCCTCGATGGCCGCGCGCGAGGGCTGGCCGGCGCTGGCGGTTCGGGAGCGATCTCGGCCTGCAGCTCGGCGATCTCCTCCTGCAGCTTTTCGAAGAGGCCGGTGGCGCGGCCGTCGGGATCGGGCCAGTCGAAGCCGACCTTGGCCGCCTTCGAGCCGAGCTTCGCGGCCTCGAGCACCGCCGGCATGGAGCGCGGAACGTCGTCGAGCAGCGATGCGCTGGGGCGGTCTTGCTGCTTGGCCTGCTTCTTCTCTGCGCGCTTGATCTGCTCCCAGTTGCGGAGCACCGCGTCGGCATCGGCGGCGACCGTGTTGGCGAAGATGTGCGGGTGCCGGCGGATGAGCTTGGCGTTCAGGTTGGCGACGACGTCGGTGATGTCGAAGTGGCCCTCCTCGGCCGCCATCTGCGCGTAGAAGAGCACCTGCAGCAGCAGGTCGCCGAGCTCATCCTTCAGCTCCGGCCAGGCCCGGCGCTCGATGGCGTCGAAGACCTCGTAGGTCTCCTCGAGGGTGTGGCGCTTGATGGTGTCGAAGGTCTGTTCGCGGTCCCAGGGGCAGCCGTCGGGGGCACGCAGCCGGGCCATGATCTCGACCGCCTCGGCAAATGGCGTGGGGGCGAGGCGCTGCGCCGGGGTCGCGGCGGGAGTTCTTGAACTTATTTCGGAGCCCGGCTCGATACTCGGTTCGTTGCCAGCGACAGCGGCAATGGGAGACGGTTGCGGATCGGAGAGGATCGACTCTGCCATACTTTGACTTTACTCCTTCGGCGACTCCGGTTTCGCCGGGACAGCTGGCTTGCGGTATGCTTCGAGGCAAACGACCTCCAGACCGATCACCAGAGCGATGGCCATGCCGACATCCCGTCCGACTCCCAGCCCCGAGGCAACAGGCTGCGCGCTCCCGGCGATGGCTCCTGCTGCTGCTGCTTCCCTATCTGGCCCTCTGCTTCCCTGCCCTCTATGCGCGCAAGGAGCCTGCGCTGTGGGGATTTCCCTTCTTCTACTGGTACCAGTTTGCGTGGGTGGTGCTGACCGCGGCGCTGCTCGGCGTGGTCTATCGCAAGACCAGCCGCTAGGGTGAATCGAGCCAACGTGCGTATGGTTCGAGCGAAGGGAAGATACAGGGGTCTCTCCACTGCGCGGCGGACGATGATGCTGTCCGCCGCTTCGGTCGAGATGACGTTTTTTAGTTAGGAATGCCGCAATGTTTGAAGTCGGTACACCCTGATGCGCCCTGGGTGGGTTTTCACTGCCGCCACATCTGCCGAAACGCGGCCGCCAGACTCTCCGCAAACTTCTCCGGCTGCCCCATCGGGCTTGCCCGAAAGCGCTCGCGCATGCCAGCCCGCAGCTGCGCGAGCGCGGCCAGTTCTCTCGCCCAGTAGATCCCCTTCTCCACAAACTCCTGCGCAGTCCGCGCAACAAACGCATCGAGCCCGGCATGCTGCAGCAGCGCCGGGCCAAGCCTTCCGGCAACGGTTTGGCCCGACAGGGTAAGCGTGGGCACGCCCATCCACAGCGCATTGCAGGTGGTCGTCGCCCCGGTAAAAGGAAACGGATCCAGGCACATATCGATGCGGTGATGCAGCGCGAGGTACTGCGGCCCACTACACAGGGGATGGAACTGCAACCGCGTCGCGGCGATCCCCTCCTCTTCGAACCAGCGGAGCAGCGACTCATTGCCGCTCTCGCGCGGCATGCCGCCAGCAGCATGCGCGAGTCGGGCACGGCGCGCAGCAGCTGCGCCCACAGCGCAATCACCTCGCGGCTCAGCTTCGATCGCCGGCTGAAGCTGCCGAAGGTCACAAAGCCATTCTCCAGCGCCGGCAAGCGCGTTGACCTCCGGCGCCTCCGGGCTCGGCTCGAACGGCGCGACCACAGGAAGCTGCACGATCTTCTCGGTGAAGTAGCGATCGAACTCTCCGGGAGGAAGAAAGTAGCGATCCCCGAGGTAGTAGTCCATGCTGGCGAGCCCGCTGCTGCCAAGGTAGCCGATCCAACCGCACTGCACAGGCGCAGGCTTGCGGGCAAACATCAGCATCCGGCTCGGCGCGGTGTGCCCCGTCAGATCGACCAGAATATCGATGCGCGTCGGCCTGGATCTTCGCCGCCAACTCCGCATCCGAAAGCGCGAAGACGCGATGCCAGTTGGGAACGTGTTCGCGCAGGCGCACTGTCATCTCGTCCTCGGCCGCACGCGTGGAGTAGGCATGCAGCGACAGCCCCTCCTGCTTCGCCAGATGCGCAAACACCGGCTCAATGAAGCTGGACATCGCGTGCTGGCGCAGGTCGCCGGAGACAAAACCAATCCGCAGCGGACGCTCCGGATCGCGCTGCGTTCGGTGGTGCGGCCACTCTGCCCGCAACGGAGCCTCGAAGATCTCCGCAAAACGAAGATGCTCGCGAAACAGCAGCTCCGGCGAAACCTCGCCGCTGTGGCTGAGACAGAACAGCAGCCCTTGATGCGCCGGCGCAAAGATCTCCGACGAATCGCGAGCGCCCGCCGATAACTCGCCGCCGCCTCCTCCAAGCCGCCCCTGATCCTGCAAGGCCACGCCAAGATTGGAATAGGCCTCCGCGGAGTCCGGCTGCAGTCGCATCGCCTTCTCCAGAAGACCGACCGCCTCGTCGATCGTCCCTTGCTGCGTCAGCACAATCCCCAGATTCGAACAAGCCGCGACGAACTCGGGCTTCAGCGCCAAAGCCCGCCGATACAGCACCTCCGCCTGCGGCCAGCTTGCCTAAGGCCTGCAGCGCGGTGCCCAGATTGCAGCACGCCTCCACGAAATCGGGCCGCAGCGCCAATGCCCGGCCATACAGCGCCAGCGCCTCCTCCACCTTGCCCTGCTCCTGCAGCACATTCCCCAGCCGGGAGTAGGCCTCCGCGTAGTCCGGCTTGCAGCGCAACCGCCCGCTCGAACGACTCCCGCGCCTCCTCCAGCCTTCCCTGCGTCTGTCGTACGCGGCCAAGATCGTAGCAGACCATGGCAGCATCCGGCCGCAGCAGAAGCGCCCGTTCGTAGCTCGCGACCGCATCCTCCAGACGCTCCTGAATCTCAAGCACCATCCCAGGTTGTAGTGCGCGTCGACAAAATCGGGCTTCAACTCTACCGCGCGCCGGTACTGCGCCACAGCCTCCTCATGCTGGCCTTCCGCACGCAGAACGTTGCCGAGGTTGGAGTGATAGTTCGCCTGCGTGCCATCGACCGCAATCGCCGCACGGATCCGCTCGATCGCCTCCGTGCGACGGTTCGTTTTGAAGGCGATCATTCCCAACAGATGCAGGCTGTCCGCGTGCCGATCGTCGAGGGCGAGAATCTGGCGATACAGATGCTCCGCCTCCTCCAAACGCCCGTCCCGATGGTGCTCGATCGCCTGCGTGAACAATTTCCGCACGGCCGCGGCCTGTCCCCACTCGCGCCGCCGAACCGTTGTCGCGACTGCGGAGGTCGGCCGCTCATGCGTCCGCGTCGTCCCGAGGCAATCTCCTCGCTGCAAGGCCTCCCGCAATGCGCCAACAACCGGAGCTCCAGTCGTTCCACTCCGTCTGCCGAAAGAGCCGCATTCCGGGGTACCAGGGGCTGTCTTCGCGCCCGAGCATCCAACGCCAGTCCGGCGCAAACGGAAGCAGCAACCACGTTGGCAGGCCCAGCGCTCCGGCCAGATGGACAACCGATGTATCGACCGCAATCACCAGGTCCAGATGGGCCATCAACGCTGCCGTGTCGGCCATGTCTTCGATCTCATCGCGAAGGTCGATCATGGCCCCTTCGAGCGGAGTCAGTCGCTCCGCCTCCGCTCCCATCTGCAGCGAGAAGAACGCAACGCCCTCCAGCGCGAGGAGCGGTTCCAGCAGCGAGAACGGGATCGACCGGTAGCGATCCTTGCGGTGCTCCGGATTGCCGGCCCACACCAGCCCCACGCGCAGCTTCGCGGCCGGCCATGGAAGCGCGGCAGCCACGTCGAGCGCCTTCTCCGGTACGGCGAGGTACGGCGTCCGGGCCGGAATTGTATCGACCGTAGTGCCAAATGCCAGAGGCAGACTCATCAGCGGACACTGCCATGCGAACTCCGGCAAAGCATCTCCCGCGGTTACAATCTCCACCCCGGGCAGCTGCGCGGCAATCCTGCGGAGCGGAGCCGGCACCTCGAGGATCACTGTACCGCCCGCCGCCTGCACCAGCGGCACATAGCGCAGGAATTGCAGCGTATCCCCCAGCCCCTGCTCCGCGTGCAGCAGGATGCGCGCTCCACCGAGTGCCTCGCCCCGCCACTGCGGCTGCGACAGGTTGCGCGGCGTCCCGCCGACCCTCCAGCGGCTTTCGTAGTGCGTCCAGCCCGCCGCGAAATCACCCGTCAGCAACTCCAGCAGCGATTGGTTCCAGACCGCCTCGGCGTACTCCGGCTGCAGCGCAACCGCGTGCTTGTACTGCGCCAACGCGCCGTCGAAGTCTCCCCGCGCCTCGAGGGCAAAGCCCAGCCGATGGCAGGCCGCCGGCATCCTCCGGCCGTAACGCGAGCGCACGTTCACAGCAGGCTACCGCGTCCTCGATCCTGTCCTGCTCGCGCAGCACAATATCGAGATTGATGTGGGCCTCGATCCGCTCGGGATGGAGCGCAATCGCCCGCTCATAGCAGGTGGCCGCCGCATCCCATTTGCGTTGCGCCTGCAACGCGCACCCCAGATTGTGGCAGGCCACAGCATGATTCGGATCGACCGCCAGCGCCTGCTGATACTGCGCCACCGCGTCCTCTAGCCTGCCCTGCGCCTGCAGCGCATTGCCGAGATTCGAGTAATAGATCGCGACCGTATCCTTGGCCGCGATCGCCTTGCCGATCCACTCCTCCGCCGCCTCGTACTGTCCCAGCCCGTGCGCGATCGTCGCCCTGCTTTCTCCGCAGTCCATGCCGCTCGGACTCCGCAACCAGGGCAACCCGCACCGCTTCCAGCACCGGTTGCCAGTCGTCGAAGCTCGTCTGCAACTCCACCGCACGCGCGTAATGTGCTGCCGCTGCCACGAAGTCGCCGCGCAACTCAAACACCGCACCCAAGATTGGTGTATGCGCTCGACATAATCAGGCTTCAAGGCGAGCGCCCGCTCATAGCAGCCGAATCGCCTCCTCCAACCGGTGCTGCGCCTGAAAGACGGCTCCCAGGTTGGAGTGATACGAGGCCTCATTGCCGCGAATCGCGATCGCCCGCTGAATCCGGTCCACCGCTATGTCGTGCTGCCCGGCCTGAAACGCGATCATGCCCAGAAGATGCAGGCTCTCCGCGTGGCGCGCATCCAGCCTCAGAATCCTGCGGTACACCGCCTCGGCTTGTGCGCTACGGCCTGCCTGATGATGCCCAAGGCCTTCGGCCAAGAGGCGCGGAATATCCTGGATGTTCTGGCGAGCTGGCTGCCGCTTCATGGGGGAGTGAGGACGACGGCTCATCGAGCGAACCTACTCTCCCGGCAAACAGGCACGTCCCCTATCGCTCCCCAACACCCCCACCCACAACGCCCAAGGCCCAAGACCGCGTCTCCCATTCCTGCAACAGAAAGTATCTTGTTTTATCGGCTGCAAAATGTCTTTGTTAAGGAAGGACGCAATCCGTGGCGCACGTCCGACTCCGGCCCTGCCCGCGGTGCTTCCTGAAAGGCAACACGACCATCGTGCCCCGCATGTAAACTTCCTCCGAGCCCTATGTCCTCTCTCTCGCCCAGCAAGCGCGATCCATCTTCGCCGAGGCCATGCGCCACGTCGACGTGCGCAGCGCCGTCCACCGCCAGCTGCGCGGCGACGGCAAAACGCTCACCCTCGGCGACCAAAGCATCCCGCTCGCCGAGCTCGATCAGATCCTGATCCTCGCCGTGGGCAAGGCGGCCGTCCCGATGTATCGGGCCGCGCACGAGGCACTCGACGGCCTCCCGCAGCTTCGCCGCCACGCCGTCGTCATCGCTCCAACGCCGCCTGCCGATCCTCTCCCCGACGCCATCTTCCTGCGCGGCCCTCACCCCACGCCCGACGAAGACGCGCTCCGCGCCGCCGACGCCGCCCTCGATCTGCTGCGCCGCGTCACCCCGCGCACCGCCGTCCTCTTCCTCATCAGCGGCGGAGCCTCCGCCATGATGGAGCGGCCCTGCGATCCCCGGATCTCGCTCGCAGAGCTCGCCTCCTTCCACCGCACACTGGTCGGCTCCGGCCTGCCCATCGCCGCAGATGAACGCCCTGCGCAAGCACCTCTCGGCGATCAAAGGCGGCCGCCTCGCCCAGATCGCCGCCCCGGCTCGCCGCCAGTGCACGCTGCTGCTCTCCGACGTCGCCGTGGACGCCCCCGACGCCATCGGCTCCGGCCCCACGCTGCCCGACAGCACCACCCTCGCCGAGTGCCACCGGCTGCTTGCACAGCTCCAGAGTGCGACCGCGCTGCCGCCCTCCATCACGGCCTTCTTCGCCAGCCCACGCTGCACCGAGACGCCCAAGGCCGACGATCCCGCCTTCGAACGCTCCCACTGGCAGGTCCTCCTCAGCAGCGACGACCTCGCCGCAGCAGCCGCCGCAGCGGCCCGCTCGCTCGGCTTCCACACCGCCATCGACAATACCTGCGACGAATGGGAGTATCGCGAGGCCGCCCTCTACCTGCTCGAGCGCAGCGACTCGCTCCAGCGCCAGCACCGCCGCACCTGCCTGGTCTCGGCCGGCGAGGTTCAGGTCGCCCTTCCGCCCAACGGCTCCGGCGAGGGCGGCCGCAACCAGCAGTTCGCCCTCTGGTGCGCGGCCGAGCTCGCCCGGCGAGGCCAGGCCGCAACCGTCCTCAGCGCCGGCTCCGATGGCATCGACGGACACAGCAGCGCCGCCGGAGCGGTGTGCGACGCCGACGACGTCGCTCGCGCCCACCAGCTCGGCCTCTCCGTCGACGAGGCCCTGGCTGGCTACAACACCGCGCCGCTGCTGCACGCGCTCGGCGCCGATATCGTCACCGGCCCTACGGGCAACAACCTCCGCGATCTTCGCCTCATTCTCACCGACCTCGCCGACACCCCGGAGCGAATAATTACGCCACCGCATTCTCGAGTGTGCCGATCCCATCGATCTCAATCCGCACCACGTCCCCGCTGCGCAGCGAGAAGCTATCCGGCGGCACCACTCCGGTCCCCGTCATCAAGAACGCCCCTTGCGGAAAGCTGTTTTCGCGAAACAGATACTGCACCAGCTCCCTCGGATCGCGCTTCAACTCCGCCAGCGTCGTGCTGCCGCTGAACACGCTCGCTGCCACCGCGCGCAATCTCCAGATGAATCCCCGTCGTCTTGCACAACGCACGGCTGGAGACCAGGATGCACGGCCCCAACGCGCAGCTTCCGTCATACACCTTCGCCTGCGGCAGATAGAGCGGGTTCTCGCCCTCAATATCGCGCGAGCTCATATCGTTGCCGATCGTATAGCCGACGATCTCCCCCACCGCGTTGATCACCAGCGTCAGCTCCGGCTCCGGCACCGACCAGCGCGCATCGTTCCGCACCCGGACCGCGCCCTGATGCCCAATCACCCGCCGCCCGGTCGCCTTGAAGAACAGCTCCGGCCGCTCCGCCGCATACACACGGTCGTAGAAGTCGCCGCCCCCCGCGCTCTTGCTCTCCTCGATCCGCGCATTGCGGCTGCGATAATACGTAACTCCCGCCGCCCACACCTCCTGGCTCCCCACCGGCGCCAGAATGGTCGCCGCATCGAAGCTCTGCTCCGCGCCCGCGTGGATCACCGAACGCAGATAGGCATGCAAGCCCGGCGTCGCGATCAAGGGATCCCACTCCACGCCCGGCACCGGATAAAAGCGATTCTCATCCTCGACAAAGATTCCATTTCCCGTCCGATAAAGTTTCACTGCGCTCTGCCTCCCTTTCGTTCCGGTTATTTGTTCGCTACGCTGTTGCTTGTTGCTGCCGTCATCCTGGCCGAAGCCTGAGTCGCGCGAGAATCGCCTCCGCGTCATACACGCATCCTCCCCAAACCCCGCCACTGGCCTGGACCAGCGCCGCCCACAGCCGCGTATCCTCGGGCAGCTCCGGGTGCGGCGCCAGATCCTCCCGTGGCCCGCGCAGCGCCAGCCGCCGCGCTCCCTCCGCCGCCGAAAACCTCTCTTCTGCTCCTGAAGAAAGCTCGCCCACCAGATCCACCCTGCCCTGCAGGCGATTCCGATCGATCTCAATCTCGATCACATCGCCCTCGCGCACCCGCCCGATCGGCCCGCCCGCCAGCGCCTCCGGCGAGATATGCCCCACGCACGCCCCCGTCGAGACCCCACTGAACCGCGCATCCGTCAGCACCGCGACATGTCTACAGTACGGCAGGGCCTTCAAGCGCCGAAGTAATCTGATAGATCTCCTGCATCCCCGCGCCCATCGGCCCGCCGCAGACCAGCACCATCACGTCGCCGTGCGCCGATCTCTCCCTGCTTGATCGCCGCAATCGCCGCCGCCTCCGTTATAAACACCCGCGCCGGTCCCACATGCCGATACACACCCTCCTCGATCAGCGCCGGATCGATCGCCGTGCTCTTGATCACGCTACCCTCCGGCGCCAGGTTCCCCACCGGAAAACAAACCGTCGCCGTCAGCCCCCTTGCCCGCGCGCGATCCGGCGACAAAATCACCTCGTCCGCGTCCACCCCATCCAGCTCCCGCAGCCGCTGCCGCAGCGCCGTGCGCCGCTCGCTCTGCTCCCACCAGTCGAGATTCTCGCCGAGCGTCTCGCCCGTCACCGTCCGCACGCTCGTATCCAGCAGCCCCGCCCGCCGCAGATGCAGCATCACCTCCGGCACGCCGCCCGCCAGAAACACCTGCACCGTCGCAAAGTTCCCCGGCCCATTCGGCAGCGCATCCACCAGCCGCGGCACCGCGCGATTCACCGCCGCCCAATCCGCCGCCGTCGGCCGTCGCAACCCAGCCGCATGCGCGATCGCCGGAACATGCAGCAGCAGATTCGTCGATCCGCCAAACGCCGCATGCACCACCATCGCATTGCGAATCGCCGCATCGGTCAGGATGTCCCGCGTCCCCACGCCCATCGCCGCCAGCCGCAGCAGCGCGCGCGCCGACCGCGTCGCCGCATCCAGCCACACCGCCTGCCCCGAAGGCGCCAGCGCCGCATGCGGCAGCGACAACCCCAGCGCCTCCGCCACCACCTGCGAGGTCGCCGCCGTCCCCAGAAACTGGCACCCTCCCCCGGGCGTCGCGCAGGCGCTGGCACCCCACCTCCGCCGCGTACTCGAGCGTGATCTGCATGCTGCGCAAACCGCGCCCCAATCGTCTGCACCTTGCCCGCGTCCTCGCCGCTCTCCGGCAGCAGCGTCACCCCGCCCGGCACCAGGATGCTCGGCAGCGCCCCGACGAAGCCAGCGCCATCATCATCGCCGGCAGCCCCTTGTCGCAGGTCGCCACCCCCATCACGCCCTTGCGCGTCGGCAGCGACCGCATCAGCCGCCGCAGCACCATCGCCGCGTCATTGCGGTACGGCAGCGAGTCCAGCATCCCCGCCGTCCCCTGCGTCCGCCCATCGCACGGATCCGTGCACGCCCCCGCAAACGGAATCGCATGCTGATTGCGCAGCTCCCGCGCCGCCTCCGCCACCAGCAGCCCCACCTCCCAGTGCCCGCGTATGAAAGCCCAGCGCAATCGGCGTCCCATCCTGCGCGCGCACGCCGCCATGCGTGCTCAGAATCAGAAACTCCGGATCGAGCAGCCGCGCCGCCTCCCAACCCATGCCCGCATTCTGCGTCAGCCCAAACAGATTCCCCGACGGCTCGCGTCAGCAGCATCTCCGGCGTGATCGGCAGCGTCCCCTCCGGCCCGCGCGCATGCGTCTTCGTCTCGCGCCACACCGCGCCCTCGCTCTCCAGAATCTGTGCCGCTGGGATCATCGTCTGCATGATCGCCTCACCTCCAGCATCTCGCAGCTTCGGCACATCCCGCAGCAGCAGCAACAACACCGCCGACAGCATCAGCGACAGCGACATCAGCAGAAATCCCGCCCGCGAGCTCCCCGTCTCGGCGCGCAGCCAGCCCACAAAGTAGCTGCCGAAGAATCCCCCCAGCGCCCCGCGCTATTGATCAGCGCCATCACCTCGGCCGTCACGTGCGCGGCAGCCGTTCCGGAATGATCGCGAAGAACGGCCCATACGGCGCATACATGCATCCGCCCGCGATCACCAGACCGACAAACGCCAGCGCAAAGCTCCTGTCCGCGATCAAAAACGATCCCATCAGCGCCACGCCCGCCATCAGCAGAAACGGCCACACCACCGCCTTCCGCTGCAGCGTCTTGTCCGAGATGTACGCCACCACCAGCATCAGCAAAATCGCTACCAAGTATGGGAGCGCCGACAGCAGCCCCGTCCGCGCCATCGATGCAGCCGCGCCCCGCCGCACAATCGACGGCAGCCACAGCACAAACCCATACACCCCCAGACTCCAGCAAAAGTACTGCACGCAGAGCAGCAGCACATCGCCGCGCAGCAACGCCTCGCGCACCGCGCCCACCGGCGCGATCCCCACCTGCTCCGCCGCCAGCCGCCGCTCCAGCATCGCCGCCGCATCCGCGCGACAGCCACCTCGCCTCCGTCGGCCGGTCGCGCACAAACACGACCCACACCAGCGCCCACACCACCGACGGCAGGCCCTCCAGGATGAAGGTCTTCTGCCAGCCAAATCGCTCGATCAGGAAGCCCGTCATCGCCGACATCCAAAGCACCGTCATCGGGTTCCCCAACATCAGAATCGTGTTCGCCCGCGAGCGCTCCGCCCGCGTAAACCACCGCGTCAGCAGGAGCAGCATCGCCGGGAAAGATCAGGCTCTCCGCGACGCCCAGCAGGAAGCGATCGAGCGCCAGCATCCAGAAGACGCGAATCACTCCGGTCAGCGCCGCAAGCAGTCCCCACGCCGCCAGCGCCCCGAACACCGCCTTGCGGACGCTGTACCTCCGCGCGAAGATCGCCCCCGGAATCTGAAACGCGAAGTATCCCAGGAAGAACAAGCCACTCAGCAGCGACGAGTCCTTGTCGGTGATGTGCAGCGTCTGCGGCCAGCCCCGCCGCCGCTCCAAACCCATAGTTCGCGCGATCCAGATAAGCCAGGCTGTAGGTTACAAATACCGCCGGCAGGAGATACCACCAGCGCTTGGCAAGATTCGCCTCTACCCGCAGCTCCTCCGCATCGGCCACTGCAACACCATCCCGCTCGTCCGCACGAGTCGCTGCCCCCCTCGCGTTCGTCCTCGCCATTGCATCCCGTCCCGTCGTCCCAGAGCTTGTCCCATCGCTATCGTGAGATGCAGTCGTGCGCCAGCCCACAAAATCAGTTCAGCGTATACGGCGCGCGCTGCGGACGCGAGAGCAGCGCATTCGCCTGCTGATCGTCCTTGAAGCGCTCCTTCATCGGATCCCAGTACAGCTTGCGGTTCGCCTTCATCGCGATGTGGTGCAGCAGGCACGTCGAGCACGCCCGATGCCCCATCTCCACCGGCGAGATCGGCTGCTGCCGCGACCGCACGCAGTCCAGCCAGTTGCCATGCTGCTCGTGGCTCACATACAGATGAATCTCGTCCGGCCCGATCACCGACTTGATGATCCTCGGGTCGCTCGACGCCAGCGCCGTCGCATCCTTCAGCTTCGCGCCTGGGTCGCTCGCCGGTCACCTTCTCGTCTGCCGCGCGAGACGAAGATCCAGCCCTTGGTGCCGTAGAACTTGATGCCGTTCGGAAAGTCGCCCGAGATATCCATCGTCACGCCGTTGGCGTAGACCGCATGCGTCAGGAACTTGCCATGCACATCCCACAGCCCGCTCTTGGGAAACTCGGCCGAGCCCCAGATCTCCACCGGCCCCGTGTACTCGGTGTTCATCCCCCAGTGCGCGCTGTCCACGTGGTGCGCGCCCCAGCCCGTGATCATGCCCGCGCCGAACTGCTCGCAGCGCAGCCATCCCGGCCGGTCGAATCCCTTCTGCGGATGCACGCGAATCTCGGTGTAGTACACATCCGGCGTCGACCCCAGCCAGCATCGTAGTTCAGGTTCGCGGCACCGGCATCGGCGCGGCGTCCGGTCCCGCAGGATCGCCCGGCAGGCCGATCTCCACATGCTTCAAATCGCCGATGCGTCCGTTGCGCACCAGCTCCGCCGCATAGCGAAACTGCACCGTCGACCGCTGCTGGCTGCCGATCTGCAGGATCCGCCCCGAGGCCTGCACCGCATCGCTCAGATAGCGCCCCTCGGCGATCGTCAGCGAAGCCGGCTTCTGCAGATACACATCCTTGCCCGCACGCACCGCCGCCACGGCGCACGCGCATGCTGATGGTCGGGCGTGCTGATCACCACCGCGTCGATGTCCTTGTTGGCCAGCAGCTCGTTGAAGTCGTGATAGCCGGTCACGCCGTCGTAGCTCTTGCCCGTCTTCTTCGCGTAGACGCCATTGATCAGCGCCTTGCCCGCCTCCACGCGATTCGCATCGAGATCGCACACCGCCATGATCCGCGCGTCGTCGTACTGCCAGATGCCCGGCAGATCATGCACGCGCGAGATGCGCCCCACGCCAATCGCGCCCACGTTGATGCGCTTGCTCGGAGCCATCTGCCCGAGCACCGACGCCGGCACGATCATCGGGAAGCCAGCTACCGCAGCCGCACCGCGCCGCACTCTTCAGAAACGTCCGCCGTGAAACCTGCGTTTTGTCGCTCATGGCAACTCCTCTCCGATCCTCACGTCGCGCGGTGCAATTACGCTTTGAGGTGCACTACGCTCGCCTGCTTCTGCGCCTTCAACACCAACTCCGCCGCCAGCAGGGACTGCGCCTGCGACTGCCCGGTCTGGGTCCGGTTCACAATATCCGAGACGAACTGCGGCCCAAAGGGCAGCGCCACCTGGCTGCAATCGATATAACGTGCCTGCTTCTGGTCCACGATGAAGAGGTGATTGCGCGCCCATCCGCCCGGCGATGTCGGTGTACTTCCGCAGCTCGATGTACCCCTCCGTGCCCAGCAGAAACAGCCGCCCATCGCCCCAGACGCCCAGCCCCCGCGGCGTGAACCAGTCCACCCGCACATAGCCGACGCCATGGTCGCCGCGCAGCATCACGTCGCCGAAGTCCTGAAACGCGGGGTGCTCGGGGTGGTTGACATTGGCCACCTGCGACGCCACCACCTCGGCCTGCTTCGAGCCCGTATAAAACAGGAACTGATCCACCTGGTGCGACCCGATATCGGTCAGAATGCCGCCGTACTTCGCCGGATCCCAGAACCACTCCGGCCGCGGCGGCTGGTTGGGATACTGGATCAGGTGCGGCGCAATATTGATCGTCTGGATCACCCTGCCGATCGCCCCGGCCTGCACCAGCTCGCCCGCCTTGACCGCGGCCCGCACCTCCAGCCGCTCGCTGTACATGATGCCGTAGATCCGCTTGGTCGCCGCCTGCACGCGCCGCACCTCGGCCAGCTGGGCCAGCGTCGTGATCCCCGGCTTGTCGCTCAGATAGTCCTTGCCATGCTGCATGACGCGAATCCCAATCGGCGCACGCTCCGCGGGAATCGCCGAGCTCAGCACCAGCTGGATGGAAGGATCGTTCAGAATCTCGTCGATCGAAGCCACCTGTTTGGCCTGCGGATAGCGCTTCACGAACGCCGCCCCGCGCTCCGGCTCCGCGGCGTAGACGCTCACCAGCTCGCCGCCGCCGCGCAGCATCGCGCCGACCATGCCGTAGATGTGGTCGTGGCTCATCCCGGCCACGGCGAACTTTACCGAGTACTTCGGCTGCGACGCCGCATCCTGTCCACCCCACGGGCCGGGCTCGGCAACCTCATGCACCACCGCGCGCCCGTCCGCGCCAAAGGCCGCTTCCGGAAACGCCGCCGACGGGGGCAACGCCGCAAACAATCCCGCCGAGCCCACCGCCCTCAAAAATGCCCGCCGATCGACTGCATCCATGCCGTGCGTCCTCCGTCCATCGCTCGCTGAGCGCCGATGCTCCGAGAGATACTTTGGTTGGCGAAATTTATCGCCCAGACTCTACCCGATCCCAGCCTCCCTTGGCAAACAAAATACATCCACCCCGGAACGAGCTCCCTACCGTAGCACCGGCGTCAGCTCGAGATAGTCCACCGGCGCCGCCTCTCCGCCATCCGGCCTGCCTTGCAGCGTCAACGTATCCCCGCGATGCAGTTCCAGCTCCGGCGATGTGAAGCGCGTGCTCGTCTGCCCATCCAACTGCGGGCGAACCACCGCTGGCGGCAGCACATCGTCCGCCACCCATGAGGCCACCGTCTTCCCGTTTACCAGCAGCTCGAAGTGCGAGGCCCCGGTCCGCAGATCGAAGTACTGCACCGCGATCTGGTAGCGGCCGTCCGCCTCCTTCACCTCCGTGCTCAGGCTGCATCCCTCGGCGCGAGGACACACCACGGCCTTGCCTCCCGAGGCCGTCTCCCACGGATGGATGTCGACCGTCTCATAGCCGTCGGCGGTCATGTCCTCTGCCTCGATCCGCGCTGGATGGTGTCCCACACGCCGCTTCGCGTCGTCGATCCCGGACATCTGGTGGAACCAGTCGTTCACCGCATCCCGCCAGACAATCGCATGTCCTGCCTGGAAGGTGAAGAGCTTGAGCACCTGCGCGTACTCCTCCGGGTCGATCTTGCCTTCGAGCTTGCTCCACTCCGGGGCATAGGTCGCCGCCGTCGCCGCGCCTTCGTAGTGGCTGTCGTACACATGCTGGATCACCGTCTTGCCCGAGTGCAGCCGATACGTGTACGGCACATGATGCATGAACAGCAGCAGCGCATCCGGGCACGACTTCAGCGACTCATACTGCGCCGCCAGCTCCGGCGGATACTGCCCGATGTAGCCCGTTCCCGTCGCAACGGTCCGATCCATCCCGATTCCCAGATGGTCCGCGCGAATCCACTGCCCCCAGCCATTGCGCTCGGCGCTCTCGATCCCCGGCCCAAAGTGCACGCCGATAATATCCGTCAGCGTTCCCACGCCGAGCGGCCCGGTGTAGTCCTCATACGCCTTCCAGCTCTCCAGCTGCAGCCGGTCGATCGTCTCCACCACCTGCGGATCGTTGCCGAAGCTCTGCCGCGTCCACTCCTCGATGATCTGCTCGCTCGTCAGATCCGGATCCCACGCCAGCCGCCCAAACCCATACAGGTTCGCCAGCGCCATCGGGTGGTGCATCCAGTTGTCGTCGAGCCCCACGTTGGCCACGCCGACAAAGCCGCCCAGCGGCTGATGAAAGCTCTTGCCCGCGACGATCTCCTTCACCGGCGTATGCTGCGCCCGGCCGCTCGCATCCGGCACCCGCATGTCGGTGTCGAGCGCCGTCTTCCACATCGGCACCAGATAGACCATGTGCCGCTGCTGGCCGGTGTACTCCTGCGTAATCTGCAGCTCGATCGCCTGCGAGGTGTGCCGCAGCGCCGCAAAGAGCGGACTCACCGGCTCCCGCACCTGGAAGTCGATGGGCCCATGCTTGATCTGCACCACGACGTTGCGGTCGAACCGGCCGTCGAGCTCGTGGAAGTTGTCATAGCCCGCCCGCGCCCGGTCCGCCTTCAGATCGTGCCAGTCGAGATGGTGGTTGTACACAAATCCCCGATACAGCACGATGCCGCCGTGCGGCTCGAGCGCCCGCGCCAGCACGTTCGCCGCCTCGCGCCGGCGTGCGTCCATACTGCGACGGCCCCGCCCGTCCCTCGCTGTCGGCCTTCACCACAAAGCCGGCAAAGTCGGGGATCCGCGCATAGATCGCGTTCACCGACCCGCGCCACCACCGCTGCACCGCCGGGTCCAGCGGATCGAAGGTCTTCAGCCCGCCCACCACCTGCGGGCTCGACAGGTCCACCGACAGCGACAGCCTCACGCCCCACGGGCGAAAGACATCCGCGATCCGCGCAAACTCCGCGATCATCTCCGGCGTCAGCGTCCGCAGGTCGGAGTTCACATTGTTCACCGTCACGCCGTTGACGCCCACCGACGCGAGCAGCCGCGCGTACTCCGCCGCGCGCGTCAGGTCCGCGCGCACATGCCCGCCGTCAAAGAAGATCGAGCGCCCCGCATAGCCGCGCTCGATCGAGCCATCGAGATTGTCCCACTGGTTCACCCAGCGAATCTTGTTCGCCGGCTCCTCCACGACCGGCTGCTCGGGCAGCGCCTTGCCTGCGGCGATCCACGACAGCAGCCGGAACACACCGTATAGCTCGCCGGTCTCCGCTCCGCCCTCCACCACCCACACCGTGCGCCCGCGCTGCTGCACCCGCAGGATGCGAAAGCCATCGCCGCTCAGCCGCTCTCCCGGCAGCCCCGCCCGCGCCAGTGCCTCCACCGTCCCGATGGCGACCACGTCTCCAGCCTCGGGCAGCCGCGGCACCGTCTGGAGCTCGCGCCCCAGCATTCCCCGCACCCCGGAGCGGAGCTCCACGGCCGCAGCCGTCCCCGTCGCTCCGCCGCTCGCGCTCCAGAGCACCGCCGGCAGCTGCGCGTACGCCTGCCCGGATTCTCCCACCGGCCGATAGCGCAGCCACGCCGCGCTGCCCTGCGGCACCGTCGCAGGATCCAGTCCCACAGCCTGCGCCCGGCTCATCCCCGCGACTGCGCCCATCAGCCAAATCCAGACAGCCGCAGCCCCCAGCCAATGTTTCCTCGATGCCACACTTCCCCCGTTCCCCGCAGTTCGCAGCCCGTCTCATCCGGCAATTATTCGTAACACATAGAAATCACTGCGGTCGACCTCGCGCTCCTCCCACATGCCATCGTAGCACGACCTCCACACAGCGATTTATTTCAAAGTCCAACCAGAAATTGCCTCGTCCACACTCGCTTTTCCGCAGCAAAACCTGCTTGACATATTTCGAGTAGCAAAGATAAAGTGTGCCGCGCCTAAAAGAATAAGGGCTCAGACGCGTCCCAACCCCTGGCATCGCTCGGCCCTGCACTGGATGCATTCACTTGGAGGCACCATGACGCATTCCCTCATTCATCCTGCTCCGCACGAACGTCTTCCTCGGCGACTCGGAGCCGTCGCCCTCGCCTTACTCCTGCTCGCGATCGCCCTCTTCCCCATCGCGCCCGCGCTCGCCCAGGCGCTCTACGGCTCCATCACGGGCACCGTCGCCGACCAGACCGGCGCCGTCGTCCCCAACGCCGCCGTCACCGTCACCAACCAGGCGACCGGCGAGACGCGCAACACCACCACCAACGCCCAGGGAAGCTACACCGTCCTGAACCTCGCGGCCGCGCCCTACACCCTCACCGTCACCCCCGTTGGCGCCTTCGCGAAATTCGCCGAGAAGGACATCGCCATCGAGGTCAACCGCGAGACCCGCGTCGACGTCGCCCTGCAGCCCTCGAGCGTCGCCGCCGAGGTCACCGTGAACAGCACCTTGCCGCTGCTGCAGACCGAGACCGCCGAGGTCAACCACGAGATCTCGCAGTCCCAGCTCGCCTCCCTGCCCATCACCTCGACCCAGGGGCGGAACTTCCAGGCGCTTTACACCATCATTCCCGGCGCCGCGAACGTCGTCGAGCAGAACTCCACCGCCTCCAACCCCTCGCGCGCCATGTCGCTCAACGTCAACGGCGTCGAGGACATGAGCAATACGACGCGCATCGATGGCGCCGTCAACACCTACGGCTGGCTGCCCTACCTGATCGCCTACGTGCCGCCCGCCGACTCGATCCAGACCGTCAACATGGTCACCAACTCCTTCAACGCCGAGCAGGGCGTCGCCGGCGGAGCCTCCATCAACGTCATCATCAAGAGCGGCACCAGCCAGTTCCATGGCTCCGTCTGGGAGTACAACCAGCTCTTCAACACCAACGCCCGCCAGGTATCGTGAAATACGCCGCAGGTCCAGCCGCATGGTGCCGAAGAACATCTTCAACGAGTTCGGCTTCTCCATCGGCGGCCCCGTCTACATCCCCAGGATCCTCACCGGGAAAAAAGAAGCTCTTCTTCTTCCAGGACTTTGAACGCACCACCCGCCGGCAACTGATCACCGGCCAGCAGACCGTCCCGACCACGGCGATGCTCGGCGGCGACTTCTCAGCAGCAACGGCATCACCACGCTCTACGACCCGCAGCCCGGTGGCGTCGGTCCCTACCTGCCGGTCGGCTCCCGCCCCACCTTCCTCTCCGAGTACGGCTGCAACTGCATCCCCGCCAGCGCGCCAATCGCCCGCCGCCGCGCAAGATGCTCTCCCTGCTGCAGCCCATCTCGGCCTCCATCGGAACCCCCAGCGCCAGCGCCCTCGCCGGCCAGTTGATCAACGACTACAACGGCAGCGGCACCCTCGCCTACAACCGCAACACCTCCGACTCCAAGGTCACCTACAACCCCAGCGACCAGACCAGCATCTTCGGCCGCTATAGCGTGGAGCCGTTCTCCGTCACCGACCCGCAGACGCTCGGCAGAGGCCGGCGGTGGCACCTTCGACGGCGGCCAGCCCGGCGCCGCCTCCGGCCGCATCCAGAACGTCGGCCTCGGCGCCACGCCATGTGATCACCCCCAGCCTGCTGATCGACGCCGACGGCGGCTACACCCGCCAGGTCACCGGCGCCCAGTCCACCGTCGACATCGCCGCCGGCGACTACGGCCTAACACGCTCGGCATCCCCGGCACCAACGGCAGTCGGCCCCAACTACGTCGGCCAGCCCGCCTTCGCCTTCTGCAACACCGGCAGCACCAACGGCAACTGCTTCTCCTCCCTCGGCAACGCCAACGGCGCCAACCCCTTCCTCTTCCGCGATAACCAGTTCACCGGCGACATCAACGTCAGCTGGACCCTCCACAACCACGCCACCAAGTACGGCTTCACCTACTACCACTTCGACCTGAACCACTTCCAGCCCACCAGCGGCGCCGACATCAACACCCCGCGCGGCGGCTTCCGCTTCCAGGGCGGTATGACGAGCAACACCACCACCGGCTCGACCGACTACAACGCCCTCGCCGACTTCCTCCTCGGCCTGCCCAACAACGGCACCGGCCTCGCCGTCGCCAAGAGCCGTCCAGATCACCGATCCCAACTCCCTGCGCTGGACCGAGCTCGCCCTCTACGCCCAGGACCAGTGGAGCGCCACCGCCAAGCTCACCGTCAACTACGGTATTCGCTACGAGTACTACCCCGCGCCGTATCGCGATAAGCAAGGCGTCTTCCGCCTCGATCCCACCCTGCCGCAGACCGCCAACGTCGAGGTTGGCGGCATCAACGGCAACCCCGAAAACGCCGGCATCGACGTCGGCTGGGGCATTCATCGCCCCGCGCGTCGGTCTCGCCTACCGCGTCAACGAGCGCACCGTCGTCCGCAGCGGCTTCGGCATGACCTCCGACCCCGACAGCCTCCGCTTCCTCCGCGATCACCTACCCCATCGACCTCGCCCCCAACTACAGCGGCACCGCCGCCAGCACCATCGCCGTCGATCCTCGCAACGGCAACCTGCCGCTCACCCTCGCCGTCGGCATTCCCGCCACACCCATCCCCAACTTCTCCAGCGGCTTCGCCTCGCTTGCCGGTCAGCGGAACCACGAACACCGCCCCCGCCAACTACCGCCGCGGCTACATCGAGAGCTGGAACCTCTTCGTCCAGCAGGATCTCGGCGCCAAGTTCGTCGCCAACATCGGCTACGTCGGCACCCACCAGGTCCGCCAGCTCGGCGGCGTCACGCTCAACGCCGGCACCGCTCCCCAGCGGCTCGACCACCTGCATGGCCAACGGACAATACAACCCCTCCTCCGGGCTCTCCGGAACCTGTAACTTCGCCGCCAACGAGATCATCAACCAGCAGCACTGCAACCAGAACACCGGCTACACCTGCTACAACACCGGCGGCATCACCATGAACGAGCCCATCTGGAGCTCCAGCTACAACGGCCTCCAGACGCAGCTCACCCGCAACGCCGGCCGGCTCGCTCAGTTCGGCCTTGTCTACACCTGGTCCCACGCCTTCGACTACCAGGACAATGGCGCCGGCTCCGGCTCCACCGGGCTCAGCCTACGCCTACCCCGCCTACTACGCCCTCAACCGCGCCACCGCCAGCTACGACCGCACCAATAACCTGCAGTTCTGGGGCATCTACACACCTGCCCTTCGGGAGAGAATCAGGCGCTGCTCACCCACGGCATCGCCAGCGCCCTCTTCGGCGGCTTCCAGGTGAACGGCCAGCTCAGCCACATCAGCGGCGCGCCCTTCTCCGTCAGCCCGTCCAGCAACACGACCAACTCGCTCGGCAATACCGAGTTCGCCCAGCTGGTCAAACCCTACCACCAGCTCAGCGGCCACAACCGCACCCCGGGCAGCACCGCCATCTCCGGCGGCAACCCCTGGTTTGATCCCACCTCCTTCGCCAACCCGGTCGCAACCCACCTACACGGCAGCGCAGGCACCCTCCACCATCCTCCCGCCCAACTTCGGCAACACCTATCGCGACGAGTTCCGCGGCCCCGGCGTCACCAGCGTCAACGCCAGCGTCTTCCGCGGCTTCCACGTCTACCGCGAGAGCGAGTTCCAGATCCGCGTCGAGGCCTTCAACGTCCTCAACCACCCGCAGCTCACCACCAACCCCAACGCGACGGTCCCCACCGCCTCGGCTGCGGCCACCAGCACCTTCGGCTACATCACCACCTTCGGCACCAACACCCGCACCCTGCAGTTCAGCGGCCGCTTCAACTTCTAAGCCACACCCAACGCTCACGGGGCACCCACGAACCGGGTGCCCCACTCTGTTCCCTGATCTTTGTTCCCAGATTCCTGCCTTACCAGTCGGTCAGCGTTCCATCCAGCTTCCGCGCCAGCGGCAGGTACGCGCGCTGGTAGGGATACTTCGCCGCCAGCGCCTCATCGAGATCGACGCCCAACCCCGGCGCCTCTCCCGGGTGCATGTATCCGGCCTCGAAGCGGTACTGGTGCGGGAACACCGCATCGGTCAGCGCGCTATGCGGCATGTGCTCCTGGATGCCGAAGTTATGGATCGCGAGGCCAAAGTGCAGCGCCGCCGCCATGGTCACCGGCGACAGGTCGGTCGCCCCATGAAAGCCCGTCCGCACATGGTAGACCGCAGCGAAGTCCGCCGCCTTCTTCAAGCGCCGTGATGCCGCCGCCATGCACGATCGTCATGCGCAGATAGTCGATCCACTGCCGTCGGATCAGGTCATGCGCGTCCCAGAACGAGTTGAAGACCTCGCCCACTGCGATCGGCGTCGTCGTATGCCGCCGGATCAGCTCGAAGCCCTCCTGCAGCTCCGCCGGCACCGGATCCTCCATCCAGAACAGATGGAACGGCTCGAGCGCCTTGCCCAGCTGCGCGGCCTCGATCGGCGTCAGCCGGTGGTGCACGTCATGCAGCAGATGCACCTCCTCGCCCACTGTCTGACGCAGCCGCTCGAACAGGTCCGGAACCGAGCGCAGGTAGCGCTCCGTCGACCACAGGCTCTCGCTCGGCAGCCCGCGCTCGGCCGGCTCATACGGCTTGCCGCCCTTGGGCACGCCGTAGGTGCCCGACATGCCCGGAACCCCGCTCTGCGCCCGCACCGCGAGGTAGCCCGCGTCCATGTGCGCCCGCACCGAGTCGATGGTCTCCTCGACGTCGCGCCCGTTGGCGTGGGAGTAGACGAGCACCCCCTGCCGGCTCTTGCCGCCCAGCAGGTTGTACACCGGCGTCCCCAGCGCCTTGCCCTTGATGTCCCACAGCGCCACGTCGACCGCCGCAATCGCGGTCATCGTCACCGGACCCCGCCGCCAGTACGCGCCGCGATACAGATACTGCCAGATGTCCTCAATCTGAAACGGATCGCGACCGATCAGGCACGGCAGCACATGCTCCTCGAGATAGCTCGCAACCGCCAGCTCGCGCCCATTCAGCGTCGCATCGCCCAGCCCGTAGATGCCTTCGTCCGTCTCGAGCTTCAACGTGACGAAGTTGCGATCCGGCGAGCAGACGATAAGCCGCGCATTCCTGATCTTCATGAGTCACCTATGCTGGAGGCGACCGCGCATCAGCGCGCGATCGCCGCCTCGCCCTCGATCGCAAACGGCACCGTCGCGCTCGCGTCACTCGGCTGCGAGCCGCCCACCGCCACGCGATACGCTCCTGCGCGCATCGCGCGCTTGCCGTCCGCATCCACGAAGCGAAAGCTGCCGCGGATCGAGCGTGAACCGCAGATGCCGCGTCTCGCCCGCATCCAGATGCACGCGCTCAAATCCTTCCAGCGCCAGCGCCGGCGAAGCAGGGGACGACGGCGGAATCAGGTAGAGCTGCGCGACCTCATCGCCCGCGCGCTTGCCCGTATTCGTCACATCGGCCTCCACCGTCAGCGTCTCGCCCGCATGCAGCTGCGTCGCCGACACCTTCGCCTGCGAGTACGCGAAGCTCGTATAACTCAGCCCATAGCCAAAGCCGAACAGCGGCTTGCCCTTGAAGTAGCGATAGGTCCGGTTCGCCATCGTGTAGTCGTCGAACGCCGGCAGCTGGTCCTTCGAGGCGTAGAAGGTCATCGGCAGCCGTCCGCCGGGATTGTTCTTCCCAGCGAGCGTCTCCGCGATCGCCTGCGCTCCAGCCTGGCCCGGATACCAGGCCTCGAGGACCGCATCCGCGTGCTGCGCCGCCCAGTTCACCGCCAGCGCGCTGCCGTTCAGCATCACCACCACCAGCGGTTTCCCGGTCGCCGCGAGCGCCTCCAGCAACTCGCGCTGCACCGCCGGAAGCACGATGTCCGTGCGATCGCCGCCGGCGAAGCCCTCCACCTTCAGCGGCATCTCCTCGCCCTCGATCTCCGGCGAAAGCCCGACGAACGCGAGCACCACATCGCTCTGCTTCGCCGCCTCCACCGCCTGCGCCCGCAGCACCTCCGCCGGAGGCATCCACTCCAGCGAGAAGCCGCCGCCAAACAGCCTTCCCGCGTGCACATACTCCACGCGAATCTGGTGCGCTGCCGTATCGGCAAAGTGCAGCGTGAAGCGCGGCGTTCCGCTGTCCCGGAACTCCGCATTCGCAGGCGACCCAAACCCGGCAACCGGCTTGCCATCGAGATACACGGCGAAGCGCTCGGTATCGTGGCAGGGATAGCAATGCGCCAGCCGCGCGTGGAACTCATAGTCGCCAGCCTTCGGCGGCGTGATCGTCCCCGTCCAGCGCACCGCGAACCGGCTCTGATCGAGTCCCTCGACCGGCGAGGCGGCGTTCCAGTCGAAGTCGATCTGCTTGTCGACGCGCGTCGCGACAGGCGTACCGTGGAAGTCCTCGCTGGCGAAGTACTCGCCCTTCAGACCCTCCTCCGCATCGCTCGAAGCGCCCGCATGAAAGACCGTCCGGGGCACCGGCAGCGTCACGCCCTCGGCGTACGAAGAGCCCTGCGCATACAGCACGCGAGCGCCGCCGAACTCCTTCGCGATCCCATCGACGGGCAGCTCCGGATCCTTCGGGACGGCGTTGTAGTTGCCCTCAATCACCGACAGCGACGCCGCATTCGGCCCCACCACCGCGATGGTCTTCAGCCCCGGCCGCAGCGGCAGCACGCCCGACCGGTTCTCAAGCAGCACCATCGACTCGCGCGCCGCCCGCAGCGCCAGCTCCGTATGCTCGGGCGACCGCACCTCCGAGTACGCCAGCTTCGCGTATGGATTATGCGCCGCATCGTCGAACATCCCCAACTGGAACCGCGCCGCGAACAGCCGCTCCAGGGACGCGTCGATCTCCTTCTCCGTCACCAGTCCCTGCTTCACCGCATCGCTCAGAGCGGCATACGTCGTCCCGCAGTTCGTATCCGTTCCCGCCTTGATGCCCGCAGCGGCCGCGCTCGCCTTATCCGCCGAGAAGTGATGCCCCGTCTTGGTGAAGAAGTCGTCCACCGCGCCGCAGTCCGAGGTCACAAAGCCCTTGAAGCCCCAATCCCCGCGCAGCACATCGCCCAGCAGCATCTTGCTCGCGCATGCGGGCTCGCCGTCGACCGCGTTGTACGCGCACATGATCGACTGCGCCTTGGCATCGACGATGGTCGCCCGGAAGGCCGGCAGATAGGTGTCCCACAGGTCATGCGCCGTGGGATCGATGTTCGCGCTGTGCCGGGTCGACTCCGGGCCGCTGTGCACGGCGAAGTGCTTCGACGTCGCGATCACCATCGGGTGCGCCGGATCGTCTCCCTGCAAGCCGCTCACAAACTGCGAGCCCAGGCGGCCGGTCAGGAACGGATCCTCGCCGTAGGTCTCCTGCCCGCGTCCCCAGCGCGGATCGCGGAAGATGTTGATGTTCGGCGACCAGATGGTCAGCCCGAAGTAGATCGAATGCACGTCATGGGCGATGGCTTCGTTGTACTTCGCCCGCGCCTCCACGCCGATCGCCGTGGCCTCCGCGTGCACCAGGTCCGCGTCCCACGTCGCCGCCATCCCAATCGCCTGCGGGAACAGCGTGGCGTAGCCGGAACGCGCGACGCCGTGCAGCCCCTCGCTCCAGTAGTCGTACGCCGGGACGTCCAGCCGCGGAATCGCCGCCGCAGCGTTCACCGTCTCCGACACCTTCTCCTCCAGCGTCATCCGCGACACCAGATCGGCCGCTCGCTGCTGCGGCGAAAGCGACGGCTGTCGATAAGGAGGTACCGGCTCCTCCGCTCGCGAGCGGGAGGCCATGCCGAACACAAGCAACAACGCGGAGACGCAAAGGGTCTTTTGGAAAGGGCGCGCGACGAACAAGAAGGTGACCTCCAGAAACTGAAGCAATGCGGCTAGCCCAGTTATTTTTATGCGTCACAAACTTTATCGATGCGCCAGTAAAAATGTCAATCACTTTGCGCGAACTCCGCGCCGCCACCGCCGCCTCGAAGGCAGGAAGTGGCCGATGGATATCCGCAGGAGCGGCAGCCTCCCTCATCAGTGCGCTATAAATTCTTTCCACGAAAATATAACCCCGGCGCAGGTCTGCGACCGCGCCCACAGCAGCGTCTGGTGGCGGCGCAGCCCCCGAATGAGGCGCTTACGCCTTCCCGCGCCGCCGCGCCGGCTTCTTCCGTACCGGAGAGTGCGCCGACCGGCGATACCCCGAGTGCCGCTGCAATACGATCGCCGCCGCTCCTCGCAGTCGCGCCAGCTCGCTCTCATTGGTCACCGCCAGCCGAGGCGGCGCGAGCGCCAGCATCGTGCGCGTCAACTCCTCCTGAATCACCCCGCCGAAACGAGCCCACGACGCCGTGATATCCCCCGCCAGCAGGATCAACTCCGGAGACAGCGCCGCCGTCACCAGCCGCAACCCCTTGCCCAGATGCCGCGCCTGCCGCGTCACCGCCTCCACCGCATGCGCGTCTCCCTCCTCGGCACGATTGAGCAGCTCCTGAATATCCGGCTCCGGCCTGTCCGGCTCCAGCTCGCTGTAGTAGCGAATCGCCGCCCGCGACGACGCAAAGACCTCCCAGCACCCGCGCTGCCCGCAGCCGCACAACGGCCCCGCCGGATCGATCGGAACATGGCCGAACTCACCCGCCAGCCCGCCCATGCCCCGTCACCAGATGCCCATTCGCCAGAATCGCCGCGCCCACTCCCTCCGAGATCGTCACCAGCACCGCGTTGCGGACCCCGTCCATCCGGCCAAACCAAAGCTCCGCCAGCAGACACGCATTCGCCTCGTTGTCGACCTCCACCGCAAGCCCCGTCGCCTGCTCGATCGCGCCCTTCAGGTCGTAGTCCGACCACTTCAAATTCGGCGCCAGCACCAGCCGCTGCCGCTCCGGATCCACGCGCCCCGGCACACTGACGCCAATCCCCTCGAACGACTTGTCGGCATGACGCGTCCGCATCGACTGCATGCACGCGATGATGCTGCTCACCGCGCGCTCCGGATCCGACACCAGCGGAATCGACTCGCGCGCCAGAAAGCGTCCATTCAGATCGACCACTGCGACGATCGCGTACTTCGGATGCAGATCCGCAACCAGGATCACCAACTGGTCGTTGAGCGAGAGCATGGTCGGACGGCGGCCACGCGGCCGCTTCACCACCGCCCCCTCGCTGATCCACTCCTCGGAGATCAACTGCTCCACAATCGCCGAGATCGTGCTCGGCTGCAGGCCCGACAGGCGCGAAAGATCCGCCCGCGCCACCGGCTGCCGCGAGCGAATCAGTTCGAGGACAATATCCCGATTGATGTCCCGCGCAATCTCGCTCGAGGCGAGCTCCACATAGGCGAGATCGATCCGTCGCATCCCGCGCGTTCCCCGCCCTGTCTCCTTACTCGTCGCCATTTATTGATTCACTCCGCTGGCCATATAGCCACCATCCACTACCAGTATCTCTCCGGTGACAAAGCTCGCCGCATCGGAGGCCAGAAATACCGCCGGACCCACAAGTTCGTCCACCCTGCCAAAGCGCTGCATCGGCGTCCGCGTCAGCAACTCCCGGCCGCGCGGCGACGCCAGCAGCGCACGATTCAGATCCGTCGGAAAGATCCCCGGAGCGATGGCATTCACACAGACGCCCTCGGTCGCCCACTCGATCGCCAACGACTTCGTCAACGCACCGACTCCTGCCTTGCTGGCGCCGTACGCCGCCACCTCGCGAAAGGCCACAAACGTCGCCAGCGAGGCAACATTGATCACCCGGCCATAGCGTTGCGCAAGCATCGTCGGCCCGAACACCTGGCAGGCTCGCAGGACGCCGGTCAGGTTGACGTCCAGAATCTCGGCCCACTGCGCCTCCGCGCACTCCAGCGTCGGAACCCGCCTGGTCATCCCCGCGCAGTTCACCAGGATATCGACCCGTCCAAACTCCCCGAGCACGGCCTCATGCAGCGCCTCCAGCGACGCCCGCTCGCGGGTATCGCACACCACGCGCAACGTACGCCGGCCAAGCGCCTCAATCTCTCCGGCAATCGCGTCGACCGAAGCCTCCGTACGCGAGGTCGCCACCACATCCGCCCCCGCCCGCGCCAATCCCAGCGCGATCGCCCGGCCAATCCCCGCGGTGCCGCCAATCACCACGGCGCACCGGTCGGCGAGATGGAACATAGATGGATGCACGTCCGCCTTTAGCCCTCGATGAGGAATTTTCAATCACACAAGAAATAAGTCAGTACAAACTCGACAGATTCCAAAGATAAGGCAAGCTACTCTCAGCACAGCAGTGCCGTCAATATTTACTTTCGCTTCCAAATAATTGATCGGACCAAAACAGAATACCAACTCCTGCGCTCGGGGAGACGCTCCCGCCGAGCAGACATCGAAGAAAATATCTTGCCATGCCAAGGGCAAGTCCTCGGGCAAGAAGTGCCGCCCCGCCCGCCTCATCCCCTTTCCCGAGAGCAACATGCTATGCTGCCACATCAGCGGGCAGACAAACCTCCCGACTCCACCGCCGCACCCACGACATCCAATCCGCATGGCCGCCCGCCTCATCCTCAACGCAGACGACTTCGGCCTCACCCACGGCGTCAACCGCGCCATCCGCGAGCTGCATCAGGCCGGCGCCCTCACCTCCGCCACCCTCATGGCCACCGGCGCCGCCTTCGACGACGCCGTCGCCATCGCCCACGCCCACCCCACCCTCGGCGTCGGCTCCACGTCGTCCTCACCGACGGCGTCCCCGTCTCCCGCCCCGCGTCGATCCCCACCCTGCTCGGCCCCGACGGCAAAGCGCTTCCGCCCCTCGCTCCTCGACTTCCTGCAGGCCCTGCTCCGCGGCAAGATCAGCGAGACCGAGATCGAGCGCGAGGCCCTCGCCCAGCTCCACAAGCTCCAGCGCGCCGGCATCCCCGTCACCCACCTCGACACCCACAAGCACACCCACCTCTTCCCCCAGGTCACCCGCCCGCTGCTGCGCATCGCCGAAACCAACGCCATCCGCGCCATCCGCAACCCCTTCGAGCAGCCCTGGAGCCTGAGCCCTCGGCCACGGCAGCCGCCTCCGCCGCCTACAGGTCCAGCTGCTCGGCGGCCTGCGCACCCGCTTCGAGCGCCACCGCCAGATCCGCACCGCCTCGGTCCGCACCACCGACGGCACCATCGGCGTCTCCGCCACCGGCGATCTCAACCCCGCCACCCTGCGCCAGCTCTCGCGCAACATGCCCGACGGCCTCTGGGAGCTCGTCTGCCACCCCGGCTACAACGACGCCGACCTCGCCCGCGTCCCCACCCGCCTCCGCACCCAGCGCGAGATCGAGCTCCACGCCCTGCTCGCCGAGCTGCCCAAAAGATTGCGCTCCCAAATCCGCCCCAGCTCATCCATTATGGAAACCTCGACTAACTTGATCGAAGCGCCACCGTCACCCACACCACCGTCACGCACACTACAAGCGACAATGCGAAAGTAGAACGTTATGAAGATCGGCATCACCTGTTATCCCACCTACGGCGGCTCCGGCGTCGTCGCCACCGAACTGGGCATCGAGCTCGCCGCGCGCGGCCACCAGGTCCACTTCATCACCTCCTCGCAGCCCTTCCGTCTCACCGGCCGCGAGGCCAACATCCACTTCCACCAGGTCGAGGTCTACCACTACCCGCTCTTCGAGCACGCCGCCCTACGATCTCGCCCTCGCCACCCGCATGGCCGAGGTCGCCGAGTTCTACTCGCTCGACATCCTCCACGTCCACTACGCCATCCCGCACTCGGTCTGCGCCCTGCTCGCGCGCCAGATGCTCGGCCGCCCGCGGCCGCCACCTGCCCTTCATCACCACCCTGCACGGCACCGACATCACCCTCGTCGGCCAGGACCGCTCGTACCTGCCCATCACCCGCTTCGGCATCACCCAGTCCGACGGCGTCACCGCCATCTCCAGCCACCTCCGCGACCGCACCCGCGAGGCCTTCGGCATCGACAGCGAGATCGAGGTCATCCGCAACTTCGTCAACTGCGACGTCTACGTCCGCAAGCCCGAGCTGTCGCCGCAGATGCGCCCGCAGTTCGCCGGCCCCGACGAAAAGCTCCTCGTCCACCTCTCCAACTTCCGCCCCGTCAAGCGCATTCTCGACGTCGTCGAGACCTTCGCCCGCGTCGCCCGCGCCGTGCCCTCGCGCCTGCTGCTCATCGGCGACGGCCCCGACCGCTCCGCCGCCGAGCACCTCGCCCTCCAGCTCGGCATCCAGGACCGCATCCACTTCCTCGGCAAGCAGGACAACGTCAACGAGCTGCTCCCCCTCGCCGACCTCATGCTGCATGCCCAGCGAGATGGAGTCCTTCGGCCTGGCCGCGCTCGAGGCCATGGCCTGCGGCGTCCCCGCCATCGCCACCCGCGTCGGCGGCGTCCCCGAGCTGATCGACGACGGCGTCAATGGCCGGCTCTTCGCCGTCGGCGACGTCGAGGCATGGCCGCAGGCCGCCATCGCCCTGCTCACCGACGCAGCCCGCCTCGCCAGCCATGGCCGCCGCCGCCCGCAAGACCGCCCAGGACCGCTTCTGCGCCTCCCGCATCATCCCCCTCTACGAGCAGTACTACGAGCGCGTCATCCCCCGCACCCAAGGCACAAGCGGGCACACAGCAGGCCTCGCGCGATCTCCACTGCGAGCAGCGACAGCCTCACCGTCCGCTGCGCAGCGAGAGCCCCGTATTTCGCTCTTACCTGATCAAGGCTCAGAGAGACCACAGCGACGCGGCGCGGTGCATCGAACAACGCACAGGTGTCGCTGCGCCGCGTGTCCTGTAGGATGTATCCGGAGACTGGAGGAGGCATGCATCCAACCTCCCAATTCGAGACTCCCAGCCTCGTCCGTGCGCCGTCGCACCCAGCTCCACGCTGGTTGCGCGCCGGGTTTTGGATCTGCATCCTGATCGCGGTCGCCGTGGTGATTCGGCGCATCCTCGCACTGGCCTATCCCTCGCCCTCCGCTCCGCCGCAGTTGGCCCAGCTCGATGCATTCTTCGCGTCGCACGCCATCCTCACGCTGGCGCACATCGTGCCCGCGCTGGCCTTCGTCCTGCTGGCTCCCCTCTTCTACTGGCGCCGCTTCGCCACGGCCGCCTGGCTCCATCGGTCGCTTTTCGTGTTGGGCGCCGTGGTCGGCCTGACCGCCTACGCCATGAGCGTCTTTCCCGTCGGCGGATGGGTGGAGCGCTCCGCCGTGCTCTTCTTCAACAGCCTCTTTCTTTACTCCCTCGCCCGTGCCTACGCGGCTATGCGCCGCGGTCAGCCTCTCCTGGAACGGCGCTGGATGACGCGGGCCATCGGGATCCTCCTCGGCATCGCCACCACCCGCCCGGTGATGGGCGTCTTCTTCGCCACCAGTCCCCTCACCCATCTCGAACCGAGGCAGTTCTTCGGCATCGCCTTCTGGATCGGGTTCTCGCATCAACACCCTCGTCGTAGAACTCTGGCTCCGCTCGCGCAAGCAATACCGATTTCAAACAAACACCTGGTAGTTCCCTCCGCCCACGAATTTTGCTTCCCCCGGCCCGGGCTCCTGTAGACTTCCGTCGGTCAGGCCTTCCCCGAAGCGATGCTGTCGAGATCACACCAGGAGGAAGCGAATGAACAAGAGCTTGTGGAGCGGGTGCGCGGGGTTATGCGCGCTCGGGATGTTCGCGCTGTGTGCCGTGCCGTCGGGCGCACAGATGACAGAGGTCAAAGAGAAGCCGCCGATGTACTCGTATATCTCCAACTGGCAGATCCCCCGTGCGCAATGGGCGGAGATGGAAAAAGAGAATCTGGCGGACAGTCCGATGCTCGATAAGGCGCTGGCCGACGGAACCATCGTGGGCTATGGCGACGATGTGAATCTGGTCCATCAGCCCGACGGCGAGACGCACGACGAGTGGTGGGCGGCGACGTCGATGGCCGGGCTGATCAAGGTGCTGGACCAGTTCTACGCGTCCAGCAGCGCAGCTTCTCCGGTTCTGGCCAGTGCCACGAAACACTGGGACAGCATTCTGGTCAGCCGCTATTACAACTGGCACTCCGGCGCCTGGAAGAACGGCTACGTGAGCGTATCGTCGTATAAGTTGAAGCCGGACGCGCCCGACGATGCGGTCGACATGCTCAGCAAGAACCTGGTTGTGCCGCTGCTCGAGAAGATGCTCGCCGACGGCACCATTCGCGAATACGAGATCGACATCCAGGCGATTCACACCGAGGCCCCGGCAAATTTTGGATCGTGTACGTCGCGGCCAACCCGGACGGTCTGGATAAGGTCAACGCGGCGATTGCGGATACCCTGAAGGAGCCATCCCCTCTCCGGCCCGGCATTTGATTCGATGGTGGACTACAGCGGCCATCGCGACGAACTGGTCAAAGGGAACGGCGTCTACAAGTAATTCCCAGTGTTACATTCTTCACTCCGTGAGCGGCGGCAAGTATACGACCACCGCTCACGGCTGTATTTCGCTTATTCAACCTTCCGACCTATTGGGTACTGCTGATGGTTTGCGTGGTGCTGCTGAGAGTCTGCGTGGCGTTCTTGAGAAGTTCCGCCTCATGCTCGATCGCAGCCGCTGTCCGCACGATCTCCTTGTCCACTCCGCTCCATTCTTTTGCTCGATGGCTTCGCGGACAGCGGGAAGGGTCTTCACGCCGTAGCCGGTGTAGAAGCCGGGGGCATAGATCATGTTCTGAAACCAGGGGCGGTTGGGAAGGCCGTCGGGGTCGGCAAGCGCGTGTTCCGTCTGGATGAGATGCGGGTTCACCGCTGCGGTGCCGCTGGCGGCGTGGGCGGTGAAGGCCTGTCTCGTAAGCGGCGGCTGCCGCGGTGAGATCGTCGGAGGCCTGATCGAGCGGGGCGAAGTTGAAGTAGGGCGGCACCGCCTCGACCGGCGGCGGGACCTTGTCTTTTTCGGATCGGCAAGCGCCTTGTAGACGCCGTCGGCGATCTCGGCGTTGCGCTCTTTGATCTGGGCGCGCATGGTGTCGGCGAGCTTCTTGACCTCGCTCGACGTAGGTGTGGATGGTGTCGGCGAGGTCGGTGAACTGGAAGGGCAGGATATCGGCGTCGGCCATGCGCATCACCATGGTGCCGGCGGTCTGCGCGAGCGCGCGGCCATAGACGAAGTCGGTGTCCAGAAAATGCGTGTACCAGTAGAAGTCGTCGTAGATGGAGTGATACTGGCCGCCGCCTTCGTCTTCGCCGCCGAAGCCGAGGTTGACGCTGGCGATGCCGAGATGGTCGATGAAGACGGTGTAGTCAGAGCCGGAGCCGAGCGCGCGCGATGCGGAGGTCGGACGCGCGTGCGCAATTCGGCGCGGGCCTCGGGCGTGGCCGCTGAGAGATGCGACCAGCCGCTCGCGCTTCCAGACCGACATCTTCGTCTCGGGATCGTCGATGTCCTTGGCGACGTTGTTGACGAAGTTTTCGAGCGAGTGGGAGCCTTCGGCGCCGAAATAAGCCGCGGCCGTTGCCGTCGGAGTTGAAGTAGGCGACGGCGTGCTGCTTGAGCTCGTCGGCGTGGGTTTCGGCCCACTCGGTGGAGCCGAGCAGCGCCGGCTCTTCGCCATCCCAGAAGCAGTAGATGATGGTGCGCTGCGGGCTTCCAGCCCTGCTTGAGCAGCTCGCCGAGCGCGCGTGCTTCTTCGAGTTCGGGGCTTGCGCCGCTGAAGCGGATCGTCGGCGCCATTGACCCAGGCATCGTGATGGTTGCCGCGAATGACCCACTGGTCCGGGAAGGTCGACGCCGGGAATGTGGCGACGACGTCGTAGAGCGGCTTGCGATCCCAGTTGAAGGCGAGCGGCGAGATGCGCCTTGGCCGTGCTCGGCCCTGTCTTGTAGGTGAAGGGAAGGCCGCCGCGCCAGTTTCCGGGACGGTCTGGCCGCCGCAGCGCACTTCAGAAACGGCTTCGCGTCGGCGTAGGAGATGGGCAGGACGGGAATCTTGGTGATGGTCTGGACCTGATCGAGCGGGATGAGCTTTGCGCCGGGCTTCGCGCCGACGCCGGGGGTCTGCGGATCGCCGGGATAGACCGGCATATCCATGACGCTGCCGCGCTGCACGCCGTCTGCGGGACGCATGGGGCCGTCGGGGTAGGTGTCGCCGTCGAGTAGCCATCGTCCTTGCGGGTCGGAGTAGATGATGCAGCCGACGGCGCCGTGTTCGGCGGCGACTTTGGGCTTGATGCCGCGCCAGGTCTCGCCGTAGCGCGCGATGACGATGGCGCCTTTGACGGAGACGCCCATGCGCGTCGAGCTGCTCGTAGTCGCCGGGCGCGCCGTAGTTCACGTAGACGAGCGGCGCGGTGACATCGCCATCGCTGGAGTAGGCGTTGTAGGTGGGGAGCTGCTCGTTCTTCTGGCCGGAGGTGGGATCGATCGGCGAGAGCCGGCTCCTGGAGCTTGGCCGTGAACTTCGTCGGCGCCGAGCAGCTCGAGCTTGCGCGACTTGGGCGTGGGGAAGAGCGCGTCGAACTGTCTCGATCTTCGCGTCGAGACCGTAGGACTTGAGCTGCGCCAGAAGCCATTCGGCGTTGTCCTTGTCGTAGGGCGAGCCGACATGGTGCGGGCGCGCGGAGAGGCGGCGCATGTTTTCGCGCAATCGCGGCCGGATCGGGGAGCTCGCGAAACTTCTGCTCCCATTGCACTTCGGTGGCGGAGTGCTCCGGCGTGTAGCCGCGAAGAGGGGCCTGCCCGGCATCGACGGCGAAGGCGGTACCAGCAAACAACACAAGGGATACAACGAGCGTTTTCATGCGTAAAGCTCCTTTGTGAAAAGCGGGCTAGGCACTGAAATTCATGTAACCGTCGAGGTGTTGGTGCGGCTCGGCACCAAATGAGAATGGGCCGAGGAAGTTGGCGCGGATTCCCATCTGCATCTCGCGAGGGCTGTTTCCCTGACTCTTGGTGACTCCGAAGCTGGTCGGAGTCAAGAACTGAAGGCTGGGGTTGGCGAAGTCGAGATGATTCATCACGTTGTAGAAGACACTGGAGAACTAGACTGCCGCTCTCCCAAACGCCAGATTTTTCTTCACGCTCATATCGAGGTTCAGGTAGCCGAGACCACTGATGGGACCGTCGCCGCTGTCCCGCGCATCGACACCGAGGATGACGGGGCGAACTGGTGTCGTAGACCGCGACCGGGTTGGTGAACATGTTGACCGCGCCTGCTCCGGGACCCTTGACCGCGGTTCCGACTTCAGAGCGGGAGTCGATGCCATCGGCGCCTCCCGCGACGCCGCGATGCGTATGGTAGCCACCGGTGTACGGGGTGTTGAAGACGCACTGCTCCTTATCGGAGAAGTTGCTGCCATCGGCGCCACCAAAGGACTGAGCCGGAGTTGGTGCTGCAGCTCAGCGGCTGCCCGGTGCCGGCGGTGAGCACCGGAGAGATCGTCCACCCGCCGGCGAGGCGGCCGAGGAGGCCCTGCTGGCCGCTGTACCAGGGGGTTTGATAGACGATGAAGGTGTTGAAGATGACTTCTGGTTGAAGCCCTGGACACCGTAGTTCTTGTGCAGGTCGAAGGAGTCGTTGACGAGAGTGCCGCTGGTGGACTGCGCGAATGCGTTCAGACCCAGTGCCTTGCTATAGGTAAGGTTCTCCTGCAGGGTCAGACCATGAAAGCTGGTGGTCTTGAAGGAGATATAGCCACCGTTGTAGTTGCTATAGCCGGCCGACGTGCCCACGCTCAAACCGCTACCAGCTGCCCCGAGGAGCCGTAGGGAGAGCCGGGATGGGCGTGTTCATCATGGTGCGGGGGAAGACGAAGGAGCCGTTGTCCAGAGCGGACCAGAGAGCAAATACCTTCTGGTTGCCGAAGTTGCTGGCCTGCTTCGCGATCACCGCAGCCGTGCAGCTGCTGTAGCCGCTGCAATAGGCCGAGCTGGGTCCACCGAGCGCGGCCTCAAAGAACGGCTGCGGAGAGACGTTCGGGTAGATCGGAGCTTGCCGGTCGCCTTGCTGGTGGCCGCCGAGCAGGCGCTGGCCGAACTCGTGCAGCCGAATCCGGTTTCGATCGCCGCATAGGCGCTCTCAAACGTCTGGCCGCCGTAGCTGAACATGTACGGCACCGAGTTGGGATTCTGCATGACGTACTCATGGTGAATAAGGCGGCCGATATAGCCGACCTCGACCAGCATCTTGCGGTTGATCTGCCGCTGGATGGAGACGTTGAAGGTGTCGACATCGTTCGGACGCAGGGTGGGATCAAGCGGAGAGGCGATCGCGACGCCGGGTCCGTTGTAGCCGGGAAGTAGGGTTGCGAGACGGTGGAAGGAGCCGGCGCCAGAGGAGCGTCAGTCCGTCCAGGCCGCTCGCGGTCGAGCCAAAGCGGAACGCGGTCGTGTCGTTGAAGTTGGTGGCGCTGCAGGTGCCGTTGGACTGCGGCGTGCGGCACTGCACCGCCAGGATGAGGCTGGGGCTGAGCAGCGGATTGAGCATCTGCAGGTCGCCATTGATACGGCCATAGATGCGCCCGTATCCGCCGCGGATGACCGTAGCGTCATGGCCGAAGATGCTGGAGCGACCCGTGCTCGAAGTGCGGATTCCAGGCCGTCGAGACGCGCGGGCTTAAAGCGCCGAAGTACGGGTTATAGGGGTACTTCCGCCCGCCGATTGACGTTGCTGACCAGAGCAAATCCGATCTCCGGATTGTAGACCTGTCCCTGCAGGCAGCCGGCTCCGCTGTGCCATATAGTTTTGCGTCAGGATGGGTTCCGTTGGTGTCCACCCACATGACCTGATCGCCGTTGCGCTCGTGCGGAGGCATCTCGATTGCGTAGCTCAGGCCATAGTTCAGGGTCAGGCTGGGCTTCAGGTGCCAGGTATCCGTAGCGTACATGTTGTAGTAGGGAATCGAGGTGTTGCGTCGATTGAGGTCAGCGGTGCGTTCAGCGACAGACCGTTTCCGGACTTCGAGTAGGTGTTCGCGACCTGCGTGTCGGTCACCATACCGTAGTAGGCGGCCAGGAGACGCGCGTTGTTGGAGTTGCTGGTCACGCTGCCGAGCCATTGCATTGAGACCGGTGAAGTTGATCAGGCCGCCGCCGCTCGAGTCGCCGATCTGATAGGTGGTCGTAAAGTTGATGGCGTTGCCGTTGTCGCTGCGCTGGTGGTAGTTGAAGTTGTGCTGATACTGCCCGCCAAACTGGATCAGGTGATTGCCTTTCAGCTTGGTCAAGTTATCGCTGAGGAAGTTATCCTTGCCATCCCAGATGCGGGTCCGGATGTCCTGCGTGTCGAGGTTGTAAGGAGAGAGAACCGTGTGATCTGCCCCGAGCTCTCACCGAAGCGGCTCGAGGCGCCGCCGGCGCCGGCAACCTGCGCCGGAGCGTTATCGTCCTTCCACTGCCAGTAATTGCGCAGGTAGCTGTAGTGGAAGTCGTTGGTCAGTGAGGAGCTGATGTTGGTGGTCAGGCCGATGACCATGAACCACGGATCCTGGGGACGATCAGCCACCGACGTCGGTACACCCATCTTATCGCCGGCGAACACCCCGCCGATATCCACCTGGTTGGAGGTGAACTGGTTCAGCTTGAAGTAACGGTAGCTCGCCATCAGGTGCCACTTGTCGCCGAAGTCATGGTCCACCCGGGCAACGTAGAAGTTACTGCTCTGCGGAGTCAGCAGGTTGGCCTTATAGCCGATGACGTTGACACCATCGCAGTACGAGGTAGAGAGCGCACCGCAACTCGTGTCGAAGGTGCCGCCTGGGTAGGAGGTTCCCTGCTGCGGCATCTGCTGCTGCCAGAAGCTCTGCATGGTGGGATTCATACCTAGGAACTCGTTGAATTTCTCTGCAGCGGGGCGGATTTCTTGGGGATTCGCGAGCTGTCGGCTATGAATCTTCGTTCAGAAAGTGCTATTTGGGCAGTATTCGACGAGGCATTTGCGTGGTCTCCGGGAGGCGCTCCCGGAGATCGCTCCGGGTTTCAGGCACACTTCTCCCTGAGGCTTACTTCTTGTCGTTGCGCGATAAGCCTGGGCAGCCGGATCAGGTTGTGGGCGGCGCAACTGAAGACGAACAACCAGTCCACCTTTACCAGTCCTCGTAACTTTACTTGGCGCAGCGGTCCGGTCTGCTTCAGCCAACCGAAGCCCTTCTCGACCAACCATCTGCAGCTGAGACTGATGGCATACCCAGGCTGTCGCGTGGTGCGCCGATCCAGATTACTGCGGCGCCCCTTCTCGTTCTTCGTAACATGCGGCGTGACCTTCAGCTCCCGCACCGTGGTCACAAAATCCTTGGTGTCATAGGCCTTGTCCGCACCTACGGTGATGCGCCGCGAGCGATGCTTCTGCTGCTCATGCAGCATCAAGAGTGCGGCGTCGCGTTCGGCATATCCGTCGGCGTGCGTGACCATCGCGGCCATGATCAGGCCGTTGCGGTTCTCCACTAAGGCATGGCCCAGATAACTCAGCTTCGACTCCTTGCCGTAGCTCTTCTTGTACAGCCGAGCGTCGCTATCGGTGGTCGATGCATGTGTCTGGTTACTGCGCTTCTGGCCGTGGAAGTTTGAGCAGTCGCCGTCGTCCGAGCCGTCCTTCGCGCGTAAGCTCTTCAGCGAGACCCAAGCCTGGATCAGCGTGCCATCCACGGTGAAGTGCTCATCGCTCATGAAGCGCTTGGCCTGCCGGTTGACCTCGCTGAAGAACTGCTGCGCGACCGCGCTGCTCAGCAAACGATCGCGGTTCTTCGAAAATACCGCGTGGTGCCACACCGCATCGTCCATGCCCAGGCCGACGAACCAACGAAACAGAAGGTTGTAGTCGAGCTGCTCGACCAACTGCCGCTCCGAACGGATCGAGTAAAACACCTGCAACAACAAGGCCCGCAGAACATACTCCGGCGCAATAGAACGACGGCCGGTCGCAGCGTACAGCTGGTCGAACTCCGCGCTCAACGACCGCAGAACCTGATCCGTCAGCTTCCGCACATCTCGTAAAGGGTGATCCTTAAGAACACGCTCTTCCAACGACACATAGCTGAACATCCCATACTGAACTCGCTCGTCTCCACGCATAGAAGTTAGATGAATATTTCTGTATCGCAATCGCATGATTCGTTCTTCAATAATTTCCTAGTTGCGCGGGTCATCTTGCTTCAATTGTGCGGCCGTATAGGTAGTTCCGTTGAAGGTAAGGTTGCCGGCCATCATCGCGGCCGATGGCACCGTGCGCTCAAACGTCTGGGCCAGAGGGTAACGGAAGCCCTCGTAGTTGACGAAGAGGTATGTCTTGCCTCCGAGGAAGAAGGGAGCGATGGGACCACCGGCAGCGGCGCCGAAGCGGCTGTAGTGGTAGCTTGGCTTCTTCAGGTAGGCGTTTTGGAAGTTATTCTGCCAGGTGTTGCCACCAAGATTGCTGTCCAGGTAGTACTCGTACACCGTGCCACGCCACTTATCGTGGCCGCGCTTGGTGACGACCTGCGATTGCGAGCCCGAGGAGTTATTGAAGTCCGCGGTCTGACCGGAGGTAGCTACCCGGAACTCCTCCACACTGTCCTGTGGCATCGGCATCACGCCCGAGGACGAGGAACCCAGGAAGCCGCCGGTCGTGGAGTTTCCGAAGGCTCCGGTGTACTGCTGCATACTGCCGTCCATGTCGCTCGAGTTACTGCCGCCGTCCAGGGTGAAGACCGACTGGTCCGAGACGGTGCCGGCGACATTGCCGCCGGGGGTTACACCCGGCTGAAAGGCGGCGAACGAACTGACATCGCGGCCGATGGCGGGAAGCGAGTCCACCATGATCGGGTCAACGCTCTCGCCCACGGTCGCGTTCATCGTCTGCAGGTCAGCATTCGACGCCTGCACATCGACCGTAGTGGACTCTGCGCCGACAGCCAGCCTGAAGTTGGCGGTGGTCTGCGTGCCGACGGTCACCTCCTGACTGCTGATGACATCGGTCGAGAATCCGTTCTTGGCGGCACTGATCGAGTAGGTTCCCGGAGGAACGTTTACAAGGACGTAGGTGCCGTCCGCATTGGTAACAACGGAGAGTTTTTTCCCGGTCGCAAGTTCCATCAGGGTAATGGTTGAACCGGGCAGGAGAGCCCCGCTGGGGTCAGCTACCGTACCCGTAACCGTGCCCGAGGTTGTCGCCTGAGCAAAGGCGAAGGGCGCGCCGAGAGGCATGTACGCCAGAGAAATCACAGCCAGAATCGCTAGTAGCGGCCACCGTAAAATGTTCCGTCTCATTCGAGCCTCTCTTATTTTGTCGTGTTGAGGTTCAGGCCGACACCTGAGGCAAATCGGCCTCCGGTGTGAGGGGTATGGAACAGCTATCACCCGGATGAATTGGGTCCAGGTTAGAAGAATCCGTTGAGGTGGGGTATCTCAAGTCCATGTCACGAACAGTGACAGGAGGTGCAATTTCCCAAGTTGTAGCAGTCTTCATAGAATGGGTAAAGCACGAACTCGCAATGCATCGAATTGCTTATCGAGCGCATAAGCAAAATCGCAATGTTGAGATTAGTGTGTTTTTTCTTTGAAGTTTCTGCTGCGTGCTATAGGTCAGGATTGTGAACCCGCTGCGGCAGGTTGAAGTCGGTGTTGGCAACGTGAAGTCGAAGACACAGGTGCGCCAAGGACACCCTGCTGTCCTTGGCGCTGCCACAAGCTACACACGTGATCTGCCTACAAGCCAGAAGCTATTTGCACCACAGCTCTATCAACAACGTAGCTTCGTCACGTCATGGACAGAACACGTTACTGCGGGGTGTGATCCCACATGTGTTCCTCCTGCTCCTTCACGTGCTGCTGATAGCGCTCGCGATCTCCGGGGTGGGAGAACTTCGGACCGGAGGGCCAGACGGTGAAGTCCCGCAGGGCTACACGCTGCGGAGTGCCGTGCATGGAGAGGAGGGCGTCTTCGAGCTCCAGCAGGCTGCCACGCGAGAGCGCGAGTTCGTGCTCGTTGGGCTGGTACATGGTGCCGACGGGGTAGTCGAGAAAGGGCGTGCTGGTCTCCTCAATGTGGTTGCCGAGGATGTGTGCGACAGGCTTGTCTTTGGTGAAGGCGATGAGACGCTCTGTGCTCGCCTGGAAGGCGGCAAAGTCCGAGACATAAAGGCGGCCGGGATAGAGACTGTCGCTCGCGAGCAGGATGGCGGTGTTGCGATCATAGAAGGCGACCGATGCCTTGCTGTGGCCGGGGATGGGGATGATGTCGAGGATGCGGCCGCCGAGGTCGATGTGGCCGATGTCGGTGGGCCAGCTTTCGATGCCATAGAACTTCCTGGTGGCCTCGACCTCGGCGGGTAAGAAGGTCACGGGGATGGCGGGATCGTTCATCTCCTGCAGCCCCTTGTCGCCCCAGGTGTGGTCGTCGTGCTCATGGGTGTGCACGACGATCAGCGGGATGCTGGTGCGGTGGTTGCGTGCGAGCCAGTCTTTGATGGTGTGCTGGATGGCGGGAACGATGTTGCCGTTGCGCGATCCGGTGTCGGCCAGCAGCGCCTTGTCCTTGCCAAAGAAGAGGAAGACGAAGGGCTTCTCGTAGTCGGTGCAGGGGGACTGGCGGAGGATGAAGAAGTTGGGGTTGTACTCATGCACCTGCCAGTCGGGGATCTCCATGCACTTCGCCCCCTGCGAGTACCAGTGGTCCGGCAGTGTGCCGCGCTCGAAGGCGCCGCCGTTGGGTTCGGGAAGCTGGGCAGAGATGGGCGCGCAGACGGACAGGCAGAGAGCAGCGGCAAGCCCGGCTCTGAGAATAGATACTTTCGACATGGGTCCCTCAATCGGTGGGTCGGTTATGTGCAACGATAACGGGAACAAACGCGCATCGCAACTGGCGCGCTCCTCGGTCGAGAAGCGCGCCATAGGTTGCGGGACTGGAGTTAGAAGATGTACTTGGCCGAGAACTGCATCTGCCGCGGCTGGACCAGCAACGCGTTATTGCCGCCGGTGTAGGCGCCGAAGTTGGCGCTGGTGCCGTCGGTCTGCAGCGGGCTTTGATTGGAGGCGTTGAGCGAGTTGAAGCGGTTGGTATTGATGACGTTGAAGACCTCCGCCGAGAGCCGCAGTTGCTGCTCGCGGAAGGTGGGAATGCTCTTCGCCAAGCCGTCGTCGATAGAGAGATAGCCGTCGGCGCGGAAGTTGTTGCGCTGGCCGGACTCACCGACATAGGCGAAGCGAAGGTTGGCCTCCGCCTGCGCGACAGTAATTCCCTTCAGCGCGGTCTCTGTCTGGTTGCTCGCAACGTAGTGATGGCCGCCCGTGGGGATGGGACCGGTCTGCACCATGTTGCTGGAGTAGGCGAAGTTGGTGCCGTAGGTATTATTGGCAACCGCGCTGAAGGGGAAGCCGGTGCTGTAGTGCACCACGCCATTCAACTGGAATCCGCCGAGCAGGAGATTGAGCAGTCCGGTTGTTATTGAGGAACGGAGCTCCGTGACCGAAGGGGAGTGGGGCAGTGTAGTTGGCGGTGATGTTATGCCGTACGTCGAAGTCCGAGACCGCATACATCTGGTGCGGGCCGAAGGTATTGAGGATGGGGCTGCCGTAGGAACTGCGCTCAGGATCCGAACCTTCATCCATCGACTTGGCGTAGGTGTAGTTCAGGTCATACTCGAGACCGTAACGCAGCACCTGCCGCACGGAGAGTTGCAGCGCGTTGTAGTTGCTGGTTGCGGTGCTGGACTGCACGAAGATGGAGGAGGTCTGCGGGAAGAAGAAGCGGAAGGTCTGCCCGCCGGGCGAGGTGCTGGAAGTGGTATCAGCGCCGTAGAGGGTGTTGGTCTCGTTGCCGCGGTTGTTCTGCAACTGCGCGTAGTAGGCCTGCGCGCCGACATAGTTGCCGTAGGTGATGTAGGGGAAGATATCGTGGAAGTAGCCGGAGTCGGGTACGTTGGAGGCGCTGACGCCGGCGTCGATCATCTTGTCGAAGGCGGTGGCGGCTTGAAAGTAGGTCTGGCCACTCTGGGGATCGTAGAGGTTGGTGGGCTGCGCGACGTCAACGTTGGAGATGAGGTGCCGGCCGAGGCGACCGACGTAGGAGGCGGTCACTCCCAGGCTGTGCGGGAACTCATGCTGCAGCGTCAGATTGAAGGTCTCCGCGTAGGGCGTCTTCTGCTTGTCGTTAATGCTGTAGTCGAAGGTAAAGGGATTGCCCGCTGGGGTGTAAGGCAGCGCAAGCGATGCCCGTGCTGCCCGTCACCTGCGGGACGTCATGGTAGCCGGTGAAACGCGGGTTGGTGTTGATGTCGGTGTAGGTCGCGAGGTTTGTCTGCGAAAGCGAGAGCAGCGACTGTGGATTCGACTGGTAGGAATCGATGATGGCGGCGCCGAAGTGATCATACGCAATCGCAAAGCCGCCGCGAATGGAGCTCTTGTTATCCGCCGTGGAGTACGCGAAGGCAAGCCGCGGGGCGAAGTTCATGTTCTGCGGCGACCAGAAATTCGGCTGGCCGTTCGCCGATCCCGAGGCGCGGAAGGAGATCGGCGTGGTGTAGGCGTTGCCCGCCGCGGCCGCAGAGATACGGTCGGCCAGGAAGGTATCGAGCGGGATGGTCGGCGCGATCTGCTGGCCGTGCTCCTCATAGGGAACGCCGAGGTGGACGTAGCGGATGCCATAGGTCACCGTGAAGCGCGGCGTAGCCTTCCACTGATCCTGAATGTAGTACTCCTGCTCGATGTTGCGGAAGGTGTGAGTCGGCACAACGCCGGCGCCGAGCGGGGTCATAGTATTGTTGACCACCTGGAACTCGGTGCCGGAGTTCGCCGTCTCGATGGCTCCCACATTGGCGATGATGGCGTTGTTATAGAAGTTCTGCCAGGCGAGCGAGACCGTGCCGCAGTCCGGGCAGTTGAAGGCCGCGGGATCGAGCGTCCCGCCCTGGTTGGCGATGGCAGCGGTGGCCAGCAGGTTGGGATTGACATTGGCATAGGAGAGCAGCGGCGCGTCGAAGTACTGGCCGTTGGAGATAAGATAAAGATTAGTTCCTGCCTGAAACGTGTGGCGTCCCCTCACAAAGGTGAAATCGTCGGAGAAGTTGTTCGTGGTGACATCATAGATGCTGCTTGTGGTGGTCGCGTTGATGTTGCTGAAGGCGCCGAAGTTGACATAGGGCTGGCTTCCGGTACCGCGTGAGGCGTTGCCCAAACGCGTGATGCCATAGCGGAAGTTATTGGTCATGCTGTCATTGAGGCTCCAGATATGGCCGGCAGCGATGCCTTTGTTGTTACCGAAGATATTGGAGGCAGCGGGAAGCCCGGGGAACTGCAGCGCCGTGGACTGGTTGTCGCTCTGCAGATTGCCGCGCACGAAGACAGACTGACGCGGCGTGATGTTGTAATCCAGGCGAACGATATTGGTGATCTGGTGCAGAGGAGCGGGCGAGGTGAAGTTATAGGTTCCGGTGTTGTAACCGTCGCCGGTCACATTGGAGTTCGCCAGAGGAAACTGTTTGAAGTAGGCAAGCGAGGCCTGGTTGGTCGCAGGTGCGGAACAGGCTTGGTTCGCGCAGGCGGGATCGGAGGAACGGCCGTCCATCATGGCGATGTCGGCCGGAGTCAGAGTCTTGATGACGCTGCCATTCTGGCAGGTGGCTGAGGTAGGACAGGCCACATAGGTGACATTGCCGGTTACAAGACCACCACCTCCAACCACCGAGGGCACGGTCTGGCTCACCAGGATATCGCTGGCCTGCTTGAACCCCTCGTAGGCACCGAAGAAGAAGAGCTTGTCTTTCTTGATAGGAATACCGAGCGAGGCGCCATAGGTGTGCTCGAGCACCTTGGCGGCGATGTTGGGCGAGCCTTCGTTCAACTCCGCCTGCTTGTTAAACCAGTTGTTCGAGGTCGTCGCCGGGTCTCGGTAGAACTCATAGGCGCTGCCATGGATCGTATTGGAACCGCTGCGCGTGACGAGCGAGACCTGCGCGCCGGAGGAACGTCCGGAGTCGGCGTTGGCGTTGGTGGTGGTGACGCGGAACTCCTCGACCGAATCGCGCGTGGAACGCAGCGCGCCGTTGAAGGCGTAGCCGAAGATCTGGTCGTTGTTGTCAACGCCGTCGAGGGTGATGTTGGTCTGATCCTGACGGGCACCGTTAACAATGCCGGTGCGGGTGTCGGTGTTGAGACCGCCGGTCTGCGCTCCGCTATCGAGCGCGAGGACTCCGGGTTGCAGCGAGAGCAGATAGGTGACGTTGTTGGCCAGATAGGGAAGGTTCTGCACCTGCGCACTATTGAAGGCCTTACCGAGGGTAGCATCGGTGGTGTTGATTGGCGCCGCGGTGGCCTCGACATTCACGGTGTCGACGGCCGCACCAATGCTCATTTTGACGTTGACCTTGAGCGGCGAGGCGACAAGCAATTCGAGATTCTGCTGCTGATCGGAGAAGCCGGAGGCGCTGACGGTCAGCTTGTATTGGCCTGGTTCGATCTGGGAAAATTCGAACTCTCCCTTGGACTTACTCGTCTCGGTTTTGGTGGTTCCCTTGGCCGGGTCGAGAATGGTCACGGTGGCGCCGGGGATAGAGGCACCGGTGGGATCGACGACAACACCACTTAGCGAGGTCGTGTTGGTTTGCGCAACCAGAAGACATGGAAGGAGCGCAAAGAGTAGACAGCAAGCAACGACACAGAAGATCTTCACGATTGTCTCCAAACTGATTTCGATAGCAACGAAACTGCTGTACCAGTGACCTTGTGAAACAGCGAGAGTATGGGGAATCAATGAACGGTGTAGATCGGATTCGAGATACAGGTGTGCGCCTGCATCCTGTCGAGATGCATGAACTCGAGACTGGTCTTGCGGTGTGAGGACGATTATGCGCAGGCACCCAGGAGAAAGCAAACAATTGCCCCTCCACTTATATCGCTCATAGAAATCTTCAATACTGAGCGGCTATAGGCGATGAAGGCAGCAGGACAAACCGTGCGGTTTGTTTTGCTGCCGAAGTTACGAAGCCTGGGCTGTCTTTTTGGATGGTAGTTATCTATTACGCGTCGGGAGCGGGGCGCACATTGCCGGTGGCAAAGGTGAAGAAGGCATTGCCGGCGCGGGTGAAGATGCGATCCTTGCGGCTGATAAGGGCGAGATCGCGGGAGATCTCTACGTTCTCGATTGGCACGACCTTCACCATACCGGCGCGAAGCTCTTCGAGGACGTTGATCTTCGGCAAGAATCCGATGCCCATCTCTTTGAGGATGAAGCGCTTCAGTAACTCGTTCGAATCGAGCTCCATGCCGATGCGGGGGATGAGTTTCTGCTGCGAGAAGAGGTCGTCGATCTGCTCGCGACGGCGGCCCTGCTTGGGCAGCAGCAGACGATGATGTGCGACCTGCTGCAAGGCAACACGCTCAAAGGCAGCGAGCGGATGGCTGATGGGAACCACCAGGACGAGTTCATCTTTATGGACGACCTCGACGTGCAGGCGCTGGTCCTTGACCGGAAGCGCGACGACGCCAAAGTCAACCTCGCGGTCGAGGACGAGCTCAAGCGATTTTGTGCGCTCCGCGCGCACAATATTCAAGGAAACGCGCGGGTATTGTTTGTGAAATTTGCTAAAGAAAACGGGTAATACGTAGAGAGAGGTGGAGTCGTTGGCGCTGACGCTGAGGGAGCCACGCGGGGAGCGCTCGAGATCGGCCATCGCCAGCACCATGTGATTCAGGCGCGAGAGGCAATCTTCGGCGAAGGGCTCAAAGACGCGGCCAGCGCCGTGAGGGTCACCTTGCCCCCACCGCGTTCAAAGAGGCGATGTCCAAGGTAAGTCTCGAGCGCGCGAACCTGCGCGGAGATGGAGGGCTGGGTTACGTGAAGCTTCTCCGCTGCGCGCGAGAAGCTCTTCTGACGGGAGACCTCAAGGAATGTCTTCAGCTGATCGATATCCATTTTTGCCTATGGTATGTGAATGCGGGTGCAATCGCGGGCTTCAATTGGTATCTGAGTACAGTGTTGGATAGCTGATGAAATTAGTTGATTATCTCCTAATAGAACACAGACGCTGCTTTCGTCATAGAGAAATTTCATGCCAGAGATAGAAGAAATCGATGCACGTAGTTTTTTCGGTCTCTCGTCGCATTCCGGCGTGCAGGATCGTATTTGCTGGGGCATACTACGTCTAACGCAGACTCCTACGAACGCACTGTGGAGGTTCGGCACTACGTCTGTGCCGTGCAGGAGCGCTACAAGGAGACACGACAATGCGCACCAGGAGCGAACACGTGCCCCAGCAGCGAGGCTATATCACCGGCTTGTTCTGTCTGCTTAGCTTGTTTACGCCGATTTCCCATGGCCTGCAGAGATCCCAGCAGAACAAGGCAAAGCATGGCGCCACGACAGAGGAACATCCGGCGAAGGCAGAGAAGACCGCATACGATTACAACCTTCCGGGCACCGATGGGAGGAATGTTCCGCTTACGAACTCCAAGGGAAAGTATCTCCTGATTGTGAACCTGGCACGCAACTCGAGTTACAACACGCAACTTCCCGCACTGATCAAATTAAGCGAAACCTACAAGGACAAGGGGCTGGTGGTGATCGGCGTACCGTCGAACGACTTCGGCGCGGCGGAGCCGGGGGACGAGCCAGCGATACAAAAGGCCTATGCCGATGCCAAGGTGAGCTTTCCGGTGATGGCAGTCTCCAAGCTGACCGGCGATCAGGAGATTCCCTTCTATCTGTACCTCACGAAGAGCAAAGGCGCGCCGCCGGGCGGCGAGGTGCACTGGAACTACACGAAGTTCTTCGTCGACAAGAACGGCAAGGTGGTGGCACGGCTGGATCCGGATGTCGTGCCGGACTCGCCGGAGATGCTGGCAACGGTGGATGAACTGCTGGCCGGAACCTATAAACCAAAGAAGGCGGGTGGAAACAAAAGCGACGACACCGCCGAGGCCGACGACGACGAGTAATCGTCTCCGCCACTTTTGAGCTTAGCGCTATTCGTAACTCAATGAGCTACTTTAAGCTGGCGAGATAGCTACGCCAGCCGCCGAGGTGCGTGATCTCCAGTGCGCCCTCGATGCCGGTGGGCTCAACGAGAAAGCCCTTCACCAAGCTGCCGTCCTCAAGCTCCAGCGTGCCGATGGAGAGCGGCTGCGGAACACCATCGACGAAGCTGCCGACGGTGTCGGCGGGCAGCGCCCAGACCTCGAGCTCGATGCCGGGCCCTTGGAATCCGGGCTCGCGAACCAGACCGGGCTTGGGCGGCGCGGTGTTCTTCAGCGCGTAGAAGCGATAGTGCGGCGCGGTGCGGCAGGTCTTGCGCAAGCGCCCGCGACGCTGGGTCAGCTGCCAGTTGAGCGGCTGCCCTGTAAGGTGCGCGCCCACGACGGCCATCAGCAGGCATCCGGGTGATGGCTGCGTGGCAGGCAGCTCCGGCGCTGCAGCCAGCGCGCGCTGCGAGCCGCCCAGCGTCGCTGGCAAGTCTGCGATGCAGCGTGTCCGCGATGGGCAGGAGCGCGGCCTCGGTGAAGGCCTGGCCGATAAGGCTGACGCCGAAGGGCAAGACCATCGGGGCGCATGCCCGCGGGCAGCGCGACGGCTGCGAGATCGAGCAGGTTGACGAAGTTGGTGTAGTGGCCAAGGTGGCTGTTGCGCTCGATGGGCTTCTCGGCGATCTCGTCGATGGTGTAGGTGCGCGGCGCGGTGGGCAGCAGCATCGCGTCGACGATGTTCCACGTCGCGCTGGTGACGCGCTTGAGCGACTTCAAGCTTGTAGGCGGCATGAAAGGCATCGGCGGCGGAGTAGACCGCTGCGCCGGAGATGATCGTGGCGACGGTTGGGTCCATCTCCGAAGCGTGTTCCCCGATGAATGGGGCGAGGGCGGCATAGCGTTCGGCGACCCACGGGCCCTTGTAGAGCAACTGCGCCGCGTCGAGAAAGGGCTGCAGGTCGATCTCGACGCGCTCGCCGCCGAGAGCGATGAGTGCATCGATGGCCGCCGCGTAGAGCAAGGGATTATGCGCATCGCCGAAGAACTCGAGCTGGCTTGCGGCGGGCACGCCGAAGCGGAAGCCTCCGGGAGTATGTAACGACCACGGTGCCGCTCCGGCGCCTGACCTTCGGCTCGCGCGAGTACGGATCCTTCGCGTCGAAGCCTTGTGCCGCGAGAGTACCAGCGCGGCGTCGTGCGCGGTCTCCGCAAAGATCGAGACGCAATCGAGCGTGCGGCAGGCAGGGACGACGCCCTGCGTGCTGAGCACGCCGCGCGTCGGCTTGAGGCCGATGAGGTTGATTGAACATCGCGGGCACGCGGCCCGAGCCGGCGGTATCCGTGCCGAGCGAGAAGCTGACGGATCCGTTGGCCACCGCGACCGCCGAGCCGGAGCTCGAACCGCCGGAGATGTACCGCGCATCGAAGACGCTGGAGCAGACGCCATAGGGCGTGCGCGTGCCGACCAGGCCGGTCGCGAACTGATCCATGTTCGTCTTGCCGATCAGGATCGCGCCAGCAGCCTCGAGGCGCGTGACCACGGTTGCGGACTCCGCAGCCGTGTAGGCAAAGGCGGGACAGCCGGCGGTGGTCTGCATGCCCGCGACATCGATGTTGTCCTTCACCGCGAACGGAACTCCGATAGAGCGGCAGCTTGCTGTCGATCCTGCGTTGCCAGAGCCGCGACGCGACGCAGCGCCTGCTCGCGCGGGACGAGCGAGATCCAGACCGGCTGCAGGCCCTCCCGCTCGATGCGGTCGTAGATCTCCGCGATCACCTGCTCGGGGGTTGCCTGTGCCGTCGCATATGCCGCTTGGAGCGCCGCAATATCCATCGTTCTCCGCCTTTGGGTTTGTGTCAGTCGGGCCGCACCGAGACCAGCAGTTGACCGCCCTGCACCAGCGCTGCCGGGCTGCAGTGCAACTCCTCGATGATGCCGTCGATATGCGAGGCCACGACGATCTCGGTCTTCATCGCATCGAGCACGATCAGCTTCTCGCCATCGCTGACGCGCTGCCCCTTCTCGACCGCGATCTGAAAGATGCTGGCGGTGACCGGCGAGGAGACCGCCTCGCAGCCATCGGCAACCTGTGCGCCTGAGTCCTCTTCGGCCGCAGCCTCGGGCTCCGCGACGTGCATCAGGCCAGCCTGCACCCAGCGCTCGCGCTCTGCGTTGAAGGAGGCCCGCTGATGTTGCTTGAAGGCCTCGGCCTCGACGCGGATGGAGTCGAGAAACGCCTGGTACTCCTTCAGGTTGAAGGTGGTCTCTTCAATACGTAACGGAAACGTCCGTGCGGGAAGTTCTCGCGCGCCTCCAGCAACTCCTCCGCGCTGACAGGATAGAAGCGAATCTGGTCGAAGAAGCGCAGCGACCACGGCGTGCCCGGAGCGAAGGCCTCGGTGGACTTCCAGGTGTTCCACACCTGGATCGTGCGGCCGACGAGCTGATAGCCGCCCGGGCCTTCCATGCCATAGACGCACAGGTACGCGCCGCCGATGCCGACCGCGTTCTCCGGCGTCCAGGTGCGCGCCGGGTTGTACTTGGTGGTGACCAGGCGATGGCGCGGATCGACCGGCGTGGCCACCGGCGCGCCCAGATAGACATCGCCCAGGCCGAGCACCAGGTAGCTCGCCTCATGCACGATGCGATAGACATCGTCGATCGAATCGAGGCCGTTGATGCGGCGGATGAACTCGATGTTCGACGGGCACCAGGGCGCATCCGGCCGCACCGCCTGCATGTACTTCTGCTGCGCCAGCTTGGCCTGCGGGTCGTCCCACGAGAGCGGCAGATGCACGATGCGCGAGGGCACGGTGATGTCCGTGAGCTCCGGCATGGTGCGGTCGATCTCATCGAGCGTCTCGATCAGCTTTGCGCGATCGAGCACGCGGCTGTCGTAGTGAATATGCAGCGAGCGAATGCCCGGCGTGATGTCGATAATGCCGGCGAGTTGCTGCGCGCGCAGCTTCTGCTCGAGCACATGCACGCGGAAGCGCAGATACAGATCGAGCTCCAGCTCGCCGTACTCGACCAGAAGATACTTGTCGCCATCGGCGCGGAAGACCATCTTCTGCGGGCGATCGGTGAAGGCGGCGATGATCGCGGGCTCGGGCTTCGACGTCGGTCGGCAGTGCAGGCGGCGGCGTGGCGAGGTTGTCGAGGAAGCTGTCCTGCGCGCGCTCCATCGCCTCGGCCTCGGCGAGCGTGATGCGCTGGAAGTGCACGGTGTCGCCGGCCTTGAGCTGGCCGAGCTTCCACAGCTCCGCCTGCACGATGGTCGCCGGGCAGACAAAGCCGCCGAGGCTGGGGCCATCGGGGCCGAGCAGGATGGGCATGTCGCCGGTGAAGTCGATGGTGCCGATGGCGTAGGCGTTGTCGTGAATGTTGGAGGGATGCAGGCCCGCCTCGCCGCCATCGGGCCGCGCCCACTTGGGCTTGGGTCCGACCAGCCGCACGCCGGTGCGATCGCTCTGGTAGTGCACCTTCCAGTGGGTCGAGAAGAGCATCTCGATATCTTCTTCGGTGAAGAAATCGGGCGCGGTATGCGGTCCGAAGAGCACACCGATCTTCCAGGTGCGCGTCAGCTCGGGCACGAAGTCCTGCAGGCAGAAGCGACCGGACTTCGAGCAGGTCCGGCGTGTCTCTGTTCCGTCGAAGAGATGAAGCACATCGCCGGCGCGCAGAGCGCGTCCCGCGGCGCCGCCGAAGCCGCCCAGCATGAAGGTGCTGCGGCTGCCGAGATAGGGCTGCGTGTCGATGCCGCCGCGCAGCGCAAGGTAGGCGCGAATGCCCTCCTTCGCGGCTGCGCCGAGCGAGAGCACGCTGCCGGCCTTCACCTCGATCGCCGTCCAGCGCGGCGACGGCCTTGCCGTTGAGCTTCGCGCCCATATCGGCGCCGGTGAGCGCGATGAGCACGTCGGCGTGGAAGCGGAGGCGACCGCCCATAGTTGCAAATTCGATGCCCGCCGCGCCCTCGTCATTGCCCACCAGGCGGTTCGCGATGCGAAACGAGAGATGATCCATCGGGCCCGAGGGCGGCACGCCAACATTCCAGTAGCCGGTGCGGCCGGGATAATCCTGGATGGTGGTCTGCGTTCCGCCTTCGAGCACCTCGACCGCGTTGCGTGCGAAGGCGAATCCGCCGAGAAACGATGTTGTGACCTTTCCGGCTACAAATTCCGGAGTAGCGGCGACCTTGCGCAGATAGCGGAGATTGGTCTCGGTGCCGTCGATGGCGCTCGCCGCCAGCGCCGCGTCGAGCTTCTCTAGCGCCTCCGCGCGGTCTTTGCCGGTGACGATGATCTTCGCGATCATCGGATCGTAGAACGGCGTGATCGTCGCGCCCGACTCGATCCAGGTCTCCACGCGGGCGAGCTCCGGCGGAGGAAACTGCACCAGCGTGAGCTTGCCGGGCGATGGCTGGAAGTTCTGCGCGGGATCTTCGGCGTAGACGCGCGCCTCAATCGAGGCGCCCTTGGGCTGATCGACGAAAGAGTCGAGCGGAGCGAGATCGCCCGAGGCCTCGAGCACCATCCACTCGACGAGGTCGATGCCGGTGACCTGCTCGGTGACGCCATGCTCGACCTGCAGCCGCGTGTTGACTTCGAGGAAGTAGAACTCGGCGGTGTCGTCGTCGTAGATGAACTCGACGGTGCCGGCCGAGGCGTAGTCGACCGCCTTGCCGAGCAGGATGGCCGATTGGCATAAAGCTGCTCGCGCGTGGCAGCGGTGAGGCCCGGCGCCGGGGTCTCTTCGAGCACCTTCTGGTGGCGGCGCTGCGCGGAGCAGTCGCGCTCGCCCAGCGCGATGACGTTGCCCTTGCCGTCGCCGAAGATCTGCACCTCGATATGGCGCGCGCGGGCGACATAGTTTTCGAGGTACACGCCGGTGTCGCCGAAGTTCGCCTTGCTCAGGCGCAGCACCGACTCGTAGGCTTCGGCGAGCTCGGCGGCCGAGTGGCAGACGCGCATGCCGATGCCGCCGCCGCCGCCGGAGCTCTTGAGCATCACCGGATAGCCGCAGCGTCTCGGCCTGATGCGAGCGCGTCGTTCGAGGTCGGCGAGCAGACCGGTTCCGGGCAGCAGCGGGACACCGCAGCGACGTGGCTGTCTCGCGCGCCGTATGCTTCAGGGCGAAGGCTTCGATATGCTCCGGGTGCGGCCCGATGAAGGCGATGCCGCGCGCGGCACAGGCACGCGCGAAGGTTACATTCTCGCTGAGAAAGCCATAGCCGGGATGGATGGCCTCGGCACCGGTCTGTTCGGCGCGGCGAAGATCGCGTCGAAGGAGAGATAGCTCTGCGCGGCCGGCGCCGGGCCGATGGCGACGGCCTCGTCGGCCTCGAACACATGCAGCGAGCTTGCATCCGCGTCGGAGTAGACCGCGACCGAACCGACTCCCAAGCGCTTCAGCGTGCGCTCGATGCGGCAGGCAATCGCGCCGCGATTCGCAATCAATACCTTCTTGAACATGCAACTCCCTTGGTCTCTTTTTCGAGTTCACTTCTCTGCGACGTGCTCGTTTATGTTGCCGTCGCTTCGTCTGCATCCCAGATCAGCACACGGACCGGCGTGGGGTTATAGGCGTTGCAGGGATTGTTCAACTGCGGGCAGTTGGAGATCACGATCAGCACATCCATCTCCGCGCGCAGCTCGACATACTTGCCCGCGTCGGAGACGCCGTCCTCGAAGGTCAGCCCGCCGTCGGGCGTCACCGGAACATTCATAAAGAAGTTGATGTTCGCGGTCAGGTCGCGCTTGCCGAGCTCGCGACCGGTCGCGGCGGACCACGCCAGCGCGCCCTTGAGGAAGCTCTGCCGGCAGGCGTGCATGTGGCGCTTCTCGATGGCGTAGCGCACCATGTTGCTCTCGGTGGCGCAGGCGCCGCCCAGCGTGTCGTGACGGCCGCAGGTGTCGGCCACGATGCGTCAGCAGCACATGGCGCTGGGTCGAGATCAGCTGCGTGCCGGTGGTGAGATAGATATTCGCCTGCGCGCGAATCGTGTCCTGCGCGCTGTAGCGGTCGGCGTAGTCGGCGGCGTTATAGAAGAGCGTATCGACGGCCTGATTGCCCTCCAGATCCACGATGCGGACGAACTGCCCGCGCTGGATCTCATGCACAAAGGCGTCGCCGGCCAGCACATCGGCTGAGAAGATCGCATCGGCGGCGATCCGTGGGCTCTCCACTAAGACTGCTTCTGGCATGAACCAAACTCCTGAATGAATGCTCGAGAAATGCGGCGTTAGAGGAAGTAACGTTCGGTCAAGGTGAAGCCGCGCGCATTCTCGGGCCGCGCAGTGCGGCAGAGATCGTCGGACGCCGGCGGCGGGACACGCTTGATCGTCAGCTCCACCGGAACCTGGCGATAGACCGGGTCGGGATCCATCGGGTGCTGGCAGGTGTTGAGGATGACGAGCGTATTCATCTCCGCGCGCAGCTCGACCTCGTCCCCGGCCTTCGCATGACCGGGAACGAAGTGCATGGCGCCGTCGTCGGCTCACCTCGACCTTGCTGAAGAAGTTCACGTTCATCATCAGGTCGCGGCCGTCAAGACCGTACTTGGCCAGCTCGATGCAGGAAGCCGTCGAGCGCATTCTGATGCCAGTCGTTGTGCGCCTGCTGATAACTGAGCGCGCCATACTTCGCCGCGACCATGGCAGCGTCCGAGCAGCCGCCGAGCGGATCATGCCAGCCGAGCGTGTCCTCGGTGATCGAGCACAGGATGCGTCCCATATCGGAGTAGAGCACCGCGCCCGCGGTGAGCCGTGCGATGTGCTGCGCCTTGAGCGTGTCCGGAAGATTCAGCCGCTCGGCCGGGTTATCGGCGTTCAAAAAAAGCGCGCCGACGTTGGCGTGATCGGCGACAGCGGTCAGCCGCAGCGCGGTTCCGCGCTTCAGCACATGCGACCACGTCGAGGCCCCATGCAGCATCTCCTTCCACAACACCTCAGCAGCAACCTCAGCGATCAACCCGATCCAACCTTCCCCGGCGCGTGCCGGCTGTTTACTGCTGCGTCGGCGAGACCCGCCACACATTCTGCTGCCCGCCGTTCGACAGCCACAACGATCCGAATCCAAAACGCAGCCCGTCGCCTCCCTTGCCCGCCCACTGGCGCACCGGCCGGTTCGTTTTGGCGTCCACCTGGGTCAGCGGAAAGTCATAGAGCGTCGCCCAGACCGAGCCCGCGCCGAAGGTGATGTCGCCGCCCGTTCCGGGGATGCCGCACGCGATCGTGGCCACCAGCTTGTCGGTCTTGGCCTCCACGCGGGAGATCGTGCCGTCGCCCTGATTCAGCGTCCAGACCGAACCCGCGCCCACGGTAAGGAAGCGCGGCTTCGGACCAACGGCGATGCGGTCGACAATTGTGTTCGTCTTCGGATCAATCTTCAGCAACTGGTCGTGGCCGAAGGAGGTGATCCACACGATAGCCTTCGCCGAAGACGGGGTCCTCCGACTCCGAAGGCAGCTCCAGCGTAGCGACGACCGCGTTCTTCTCCGGATCGACGCGGATCAGCGTGCTGGGCTTGACCACCAGCCAGACGGAGTGAGCGCCGACGGCGATGCCGCCCTCGGAGTTCGCCGGATCGGCGGGAATCTCGGCGGTGATCTTGCCGGTGCTCTCATCGAGACGCAGCAGCTTATGCTCGCCGCAGCTCGGCACCCAGACCGAGCCCCAGCCGTAGGCGAGGCCCGAGCAGGGCCTGGGAATATCGACGATCAGACCGGGCTTGCCCGCGTCAGGCAGAAGCTGGACGACGTGGTTGGCGCGGGCGCTGGTGATCCAGACGGCGCTCTTCGCCATCACCGACCAATCCGGCGATCCCGCGACCGGGAAGACCGTTCATCGGGTGGAGCTCGCTCAGCGGGTGCTGCACGCCAGGAGTTGTAACGCCCGGCTTGGGCGGCGGCGCGGCATGGATATGCGCAACCGGCACGGCCTGCTCCTGCGCTCCGGCCATCCCGGCCAGCAGCAGCGCGAGCGTGCCTATCGCCGCTTTGATTCTGACTCCATCTCGATACTGCCCACGATCTTTGCGCAACGACATACCTTTCCCTGAAGGCGTGCAACAGCCCGCTCGCCTGCGTCTGTGTGAAAGAGATTCTGGAGGAACAGTACGTTCCCTACTAAACCAAAAAAGCGCCGTTCGCGGTGCCGCATTCGATTTTCCTATAGAGACGATAAACAAATCCTTTTCCGCTAGTCCCCATAGACATTCTTTATCAAGCCTATCGGAGACCGCTATACGGCATTGCCGTGTGATCGCTCCGGTCTACACTCAAGCCACTCGCAGCCTCTGGCTCGAGCCATCTTCAAAATTCAAACCGGACGACCGCCGGACGATCTTGACTCCGCAGTTGAGCCTTCAGGTGCCGATGAACTGGATTCGATGAAGTCGCGTTTGCTCCCCGCAGTCTGTGCGTTGTGTCTGCTTTTGGGAGCGCTCTCCCCTGCTGCTGCCCGGGCGGAGGTACCGACCTTTACGGTCGGCTGGTCGGTCTACGCCGGTTGGAACCCCTACTTCTACATGATGAAGTCCGGCATCCTGAAGAAGTGGGCGGATAAGTACGGCATTGCGATCAAGGTGCAGCGCTTCGACTACGCGGCCTCGCTCGACTCCTTCGTCGCCAAGAACATCGACGCCTGCACCATGACCAACATGGAGGCGCTGGACATGCCGGCGGCCGCTGGCGTCGACTCGACCGCGATCATCGTCGGCGACTACTCGAACGGCAACGACGCCGTGCTGGTGCGCAACGGGCTGAACTTCGCGACCCTGCCCGGCAAGCCGATCATGCTGGTGCAGAAGACGGTCTCCGAGTATCTGCTGGAGCGCGGCATGGTGCTGAACGGCCAGCAGGCGCAGCTGTCGAAGCTGCACCTGATCAATACCTCCGACTCGGACATCGCCGCCGCCTTCCTCAACAACAAGTCGAATCAGGCGGTCGTGACGTGGAAGCCGCTGGTCTCGCAGATCGCCGCCGACAAGAGCGTGCACGCGATCTTCGACTCCTCGAAGATTCCCGGCGAGATCCTCGACCTGCTCGTCGTGCGCACCGACATCCTGAATACGCCCGAACGGGCAGAAGTTCGCCAAGGCCATCACCGGCGCCTGGTATGAGACGGTGGCGCAGCTCGCCGCCGGCCAGGCCAACGCCATCAAGTACTCCGCCGCCGCCTCGGGCGACAGCGTGGAGTCGTACCAGGAGCAGCTGAAGACCACCGCGCTCTTCAGCACCCCCAAGGCCGCAGCCGACTTCGCCACCAGCCCCGCGCTGCAGCAGAAGATGGACCTGGTGCGCCAGTTCTGCTTCACCCACGGCCTGCTCGGCCAGAACATCCAGTCCGTCGACGACGTCGCCATCGCCTATCCCAACGGCGCGGTCCAGGGCAACAAGGGCCGCGTGCGCCTGCGCTTCAACGCGGCCTACATGCAGGCCGCCCAGCAGGGAGCGCTCTGATCCATGGCGCATCACGCGCGAGTCCCTTCGATATCCAGGCCCGGCCCAACCGGCTGCTGGCGCAGGCGCTCTCCTGCCTGCTATTTGTGCTCTGCATCGGACTTTATACGCATACGTCGGTCAGCCCGCCATCGCGACAACCCCGAGGACCGCGTGGTGCCGAGCATCCACCAGCTCGCCGCCGGCATTCGTTCCGCGGTGCTCGAGCCCGCCGAGGAGGACGACTACATCCCCGCCGCCGACGCCAGCACCTGGGAGCGCCTGCACCACTCCATGATCTGGAAGGACACCGCTCGCCAGCGGCCGCCGCTTCTGCATCAGCCTCTGCCTGCTGGTGCCCGCGGTGATCCTGGCGCTGCACATCGGCCTGTTTCCGTGGTTCGGTGCGACCTTCCTGCGCTTCGTGCTCTTCTTCGACAAGATCGTCGCGCTGTCGCTGCTGCCGATCCTCTTCATCGTCTTCGGCATCGAGGAGTCGTCGAAGATCGCGCTGATCGTCATCGGCGTCGCGCCCACGATGATCCTCGACGTCACCCAGATGGTGAAGGCGGTGCCGCAGGAGCAGATCGTCAAGGCGTTCACGCTCGACGCCAACAGCTTCGACGTCGCCTACCGCGTCGTCTTCCGCCAGATCCTGCCGCAGGTGATCAACAGCCTGCGGCTCAACCTGAAGCCGATGATGCTCTTCCTCTTCGCCGGCGAGATGATCGCGGCCTCCGACGGCCTCGCCTACCGCATCGCCATCATGCGCCGCCACATGGGCATGGACGTCATCCTTCCCTACGTGCTCTGGGTGGCGCTGCTGCTCTATCTCATCGATCTGTCACTGCGGGTTCTCAACAGGAGGTTGCATCCATGGTTTCAGGCGTGAGCACGCCGGAGTTGCCTCGTCTTCCCTTCGCTCCTGCGGCGGCGCAGCCAAGATGTCGCGCGACAGGATCGCGCATGGCAGCGGCAACGTCTGCATCCAGAAGGTCAGCGTCTCCTACGCCCTCGGCTAAGAACGAAGGATGCGCGCCGCACCGTGCTCGAAGAGATCTCGCTGGCCATCGAGCCGGGCGAGTTCGTCGTGCTGCTGGGCGAGACCGGCTGCGGCAAGAGCACGCTGCTGCGGCTGATTCTCGGACAGGAACGGCCCACCGCAGGAACGATCAACGTCGCCGGCAGCCCGGTCGAGCGCGTCGACGCCCGCTCCGGCTACGTGCCGCAGAAGTACGCGCTCTTCCCCGATCGCACCGTGCTCGACAATCTCGCCATGGGGCCGCTGACCTCGAAGTACCACCTGCTCGGCCGGCTCAGGCCCAGCTTCCGCGCGTTCCGCAAGCAGGTGCACGAGGAGGCGTACCGCCAGCTGGCCCACATGGGACTGCAGCCCTCGGACGCGCAGAAGTATCCGCACCAGCTCTCGGGCGGCATGCAGCAGCGCGTGGCCATCGCGCAGGCGCTGATGATGCGCTCGCCGGTCCTGCTGATGGACGAGGCCTTCAGCGCGCTCGATCCCGCCACCCGCGCCAGCCTGCAAGGACTGCTCCGCGCGGTATGGCACGAGAGCCGGCCGACCGTGGTCTTCGTCACCCACAACACCGCCGAGGCGCTCTTTCTCGGCACACGCGTCGTCGTACTGGCCCGCACCGGCCGCGAGGATCACTGCGGCTCGCGCGTCGCGCTCGACATGCGGCTGCCGCGGCGGCATGAGCCTGCGCAGCCATGGCCAAGAGTTTCTGGATCTGGTCGATCACATCGAGCAGGTCTCCCGCACCACCGTATCCCGCAGGCCCCGGCAGCACCGTTTAGCACCGTACCCGAGACCACGCAGGACGGAGAGACATTGTGAGGCCACTTGCTGCATCTGCCCGTACTCTTGCCCTCTGCACCTTAGCCCTCGCCCCTCTGGCGACGACCGGGAGCACGCCGCGCACGGTCAGGACAAGACGCCGCGCACCGGCTCCTGCCGTCGCTCCGCGCGCAGCCGCCGGCGGCACGAGCGCCGGTGCGAGCAATGCCAGCGCGGACAGAGGACAACATCGAGTTCTTCACCCAGAAGGTGCGGCCCGTGCTGGCGCAGAGCTGCTACCGCTGCCACACCACCGAGATGGCCGGCGGCCTGCGCCTCGACTCCCACGCCGCGCTGCTCAAGGGTGGCGACGACGGCCCCGCCGTGGTTCCCGGCAATCCCGACAAGAGCCTGCTGATCGAGGCGGTGAAGCAGACCGGCGACCTGAAGATGCCGCCCAAGGGCGAGAAGCTCGCCGACGGCGACATCGCCAATCTCGTCGAGTGGGTCCGGCGCGGCGCCGCCTGGGACAGCGCCGAGGCAACCCAGCCGGTCGTCGCGCTGCTGACCAGCGCCCAGGCCAAGGGCACGCCCGGCGACGACTTCTTCGAGAATAAGGTCCGGCCCATCTTCGCCAACTCCTGCGGCGGCTGCCACCAGGACGCCGCCAAGGGCGGCCTCTCGCTCACCTCCCGCGCGGCCATCCTCAAGGGCGGCGACTCCGGCCCCGCCATCGTCCCCGGCGATCCCGAAAAGAGCCTCCTGCTGACCGCCGTGCACCAGACCACCGACCTGAAGATGCCGCCCAAGGGCGCCAAGCTCTCCGCCGACGAGATCCAGGTGCTCTCCGACTGGGTCCGCATGGGCGCGCCCTGGCCGCAGAGCACCACCCCGGTCCGCACCGGCAAACAGATCACCGACGACATGCGCAAGTGGTGGTCCTTCGTGCCGCTGAAGGACCCTGCCGTCCCCGAGATCAAGGACCCGGCTCTGAAGGGCTGGGCCAAGACCGACATCGACCGCTTCGTCCTCGCCAAGCTCGAGGAGAAGGGCCTGAAGCCCGCTCCCATGGCGGACAAGCGCACGCTGATCCGTCGCGCGACCCTCGACCTCACCGGCCTGCCGCCCACCCCCGAGGAGATCGCGGCCTTCGAGAAGGACGCCTCGCCCGAGGCCTTCGCCAAGGTGGTCGACCGCCTGCTCGCCTCGCCCGCCTACGGCGAGCGCTGGGGCCGCCATTGGCTCGACGTCGCCCGCTACGGCGACGACGACATTCGCGGCCTCGATCCCCGTGGCCGCGGCTACATGCCGCTCGACGGCGCCTGGGTCTATCGCGACTGGGTCATCAAGCAGATCAACGACGACCTTCCCTACGACAAGTTCGTGAAGATGCAGCTCGCCGGCGACCTGATGAGCCAGCACCCCACCGCCGACGACCTGAAGGGCACCGGCTTCCTCGGCGGCGCGCCCTGGATCTGGGATCAGGCCGAGCCGCTGCAGGGCCGCGCCGACGAGCGCAACGAGCGCATCGACGCCGTCACCCGCGGCTTCCTCGGCCTGACCGTCGCCTGCGCCCGCTGCCACGACCACAAGTACGACCCCATCCTCGCCAAGGACTACTACGCGCTCGGCGGCGTCTTCGCCAGCTCCACCTATAAGGAGTACAACTTCGTTCCCGACTCCGAGGTCGATCTCTGGCGCCAGCGCTACCAGCAGGCCGTCGACAAGGACGACGCCGCACGCGACTACACCAAGACCGCGACCGAGCAGCTCGCCCAGGCGCTCGCCGCGCAGAGCTCGACCTACATGGTGGCCGCCTGGCGGGTCGCCGGCAAGCCCAAGATGAAGGTGGAAGAGGCCGCCGACAAGGACCGCCTCGACCCCGAGCTGCTCGAGCCGCTGGGTCGACTTCCTCGCCAAGAAGCCGCTCTTCTACCCCTACCTCAAGGACTGGCAGGCTATGATCGCCGAGGGCGGCAGCGAGGATCAGGCCAAGTTCCTCGCCAGCTCCTTCCAGCAGCGCATCCTCGATCTCGAGGTCGAAGAGAAGGCCGTCGACGACGAGAACGAGAAGATCAAGGCCAAGGCCGGCGTCCCCACCGAGCGCGCCAAGGACGTCAAGCCGAACCAGTTCGATACCTACGACGAGTTCTGCCCCGGCTGCACGCTGGAGCTCAAGGTCATCGCCCCCGAGAAGGCGAATCTCTACGAGGACCTCTTCGTCCGCCAGCTCGGCACCGGCATCTTCGAGGAGCGCGGCCTTCCCGGCCTCTTCGTCTTCCGTGGATGGGATCTGGTCCGCCGCCTCGGTCCCGCCGAGCAGGCCTACCTCGAGCGCGCTGCAGAGCGGCGGCTCGAACTACAAGAAGCTCGGCCCGATCTATCCCTTCGTCCACGGCATGGCGGACAAGCCGCAGGCGACCAACATCGCGCTCGACCTGCGCGGCAATCCGCACGCCCACGGCGACATCGTCCCGCGCGCCTTCCTCACCGTGCTCGGCTCCGCCGACAAGAAGCCCTACACCCAGGGCAGCGGCCGGCTCCAGCTCGCCGACGACATCATCGCCAGCCCGCTCGCCAGCCGCGTCTGGGTCAACCGCGTCTGGAAGTGGCACTTCGGCACCGGCATCGTCAACACCGCCGACAACTTCGGCGCGGTCGGCGATCCGCCCTCCAACCCCGAGCTGCTCGACTACCTCGCCGTCCGCTTCCAGAAGGACGGCATGTCGCTCAAGAAGCTGCAGCGCCGCATCATGCTCTCCGCCGTCTACCAGCAGAGCACCAAGGAGACCCCCGAGGAGCACGTCAAGGATCCGCTCAATCGCCTACTACTCGCACTTCTCCCTGCAGCGTCTCGACGCCGAACAGCTGCGCGACTCGATGCTGTTCGTCGCCGGCGATCTGGACAACAAGGATGCCGGTGGCCCGGCCACGCCGCTCGGCCTGGACAACGACCGCCGCACCGTCTACGCCAAGGTCAGCCGCTTCCGCATCGACCCCTTCCTGCAGGCCTTCGACTTCCCCAACCCCACCTTCACCGCCGAGCAGCGCTTCTCCACCAACGTCCCGGTGCAGCGGCTCTACTTCATGAACAACGCCTTCGTCTACAAGCAGGCGGGCGAGCTCGCCCAGCGCGTCTACGCCAAGGGCGACGACACCGCCCGCATCACCGAGGCCTACCGCCTGCTCTTCGGCCGCGCCCCCACCCCGGCCGAGCTCCAGGCCGGCCTCGACTTCCTCAAGAACACCCCGGAGAAGCCCGGCTACCTCGTCAACCAGGAGCCCATCACCGCCTGGAAGCAGTACGCCCGCGTCCTCTTCAGCTCCAACGAGTTTGAGTTCCTGAACTAGCACCTCGCACTTGCCCACAGGAGATCCGCTATGCCGTGTCAGAAGCCGAAACCCGTCACCCGCCGCGACGCCCTCCGCAAGATCGGCGGCGGATTCGCCATGATGAGCTTCGCCAGCATGATCGGCGAGTCCCTCGCGCAGGCCGAGGCGCTCGACGCCGCCAACCCCGGCTCGGTCGCCGCCACCACCGCCGCGACCAACCCGTGGATGCTGCGCGATCCGAACTTCAAGCCCAAGGCCAAGCACGTCATCTTCCTGTTCATGAACGGCGGCCTCTCGCACATCGACAGCTTCGACAACAAGCCCATGCTGACCAAGTACCACGGCCAGCCCATGCCCGGCGGCGACCTCGGCCACGAGCGCAAGACCGGCACCCTGATGAAGTCGCCGTTCGAGTTCAAACGCTACGGCAAGAGCGGCCTCGAGGTCTCCGAGCTCTTCCCCAACGTGGGCGCCTGCGCCGACGACATCTGCGTCGTCCGCTCCGTCTACACCGAGATCCCCAACCACGAGCCCGCGCTCATCATGATGAACACCGGCGCCAACATCATCGGCCGGCCGTCGATGGGCTCCTGGCTCACCTACGGCCTCGGCACCGAGAACAAGAACCTCCCCGGCTTCGTCGTGCTCTGCCCGCAGGTGCCCACCACCGTCGGCCCGCCGCTCTGGAGCTCCGGCTTCCTGCCCGCCGTCAATCAGGCCACCTACGTCTCCACCGACACCAGCCAGAAGGACTTCGATCCCTACAAGCTGATCCCCAACATCCACAACGATCGCTTCGACATCCAGCAGCAGCGCAAGGAGCTCGACCTCATCAAGAAGCTCGACGCGCTGAACGCCACCGAGACCTACGGCGACGCTCCGGCCGATCCCGCAGCTCGAGGCCACCATCGGCTCCATGGAGACCGCCTACCGCATGCAGACCGAGGCCCCCGACGTCTTCGACGTGCGCAAGGAGACCGAAGCCACCATCAAGATGTACGGCGAGGGCTCAACCGCTCGCGGCTGCCTCACCGCCGCCCGCCTCATCGAGAAGGGCGTCCGCATGGTGCAGGTCTACTACTCGCAGGGCGACCCCTGGGACGCCCACCAGGACATCCAGGCCCACCGCAAGAACGCCAAGGACTCCGACCAGCCCTTCGCCGCGCTCATCAAGGACCTCAAGGCCCGCGGCCTGCTCGACGAGACCATCATCGTCTGCGGCTCGGAGTTCGGCCGCACCCCGGTCGTCGAACTCGGCGGCGCCGGCACCCACGCCGGCCGCGACCACAACCCCCACGGCTTCACCATGTGGCTCGCCGGCGGCGGCATCAAGGGCGGCATCACCTACGGCGCCACCGACGACTTCGGCTGGAAGGTCGTCGACAAGCCGGTCCATGTCCACGACATCCACGCAACCATCCTCTACCTGATGGGCATCGACCACACCAAGCTGACCTTCCGCTCCAGCGGCCGCGACTTCCGCCTCACCGACGTCGCCGGCAACGTGATTCACGACATCATCGCAGTGATGCTGGGCTGCCTCCCCAGGCAGCACCAGCAGGCGGTACGAAATTCCGTGCAAACCCTGCGAAGCAGCATTTACGATGACTCCCGAAGTAATTCGTCTCGCCTCACCCAGCAGGAATCTCATCGGAGTATTCATCGTGGAGGAACAGGGTGCTTTTGCTTCTAAGGTCTTTTGCCGTTTCACTTTGCTGTCTGAGTGCTGCCGCCGCACTGGGCCAGAGCTCCATTTCCGCATCGCTCGCGCCGCCAGCCGTTGCCTTCACAGCGGATCAGGATCACCAGAACATGATGGACCAGCTCAGCATCAAGGCCCTACGCCCCGGACCGAGCGGAAATGAAAAGGCTCCCCAACCACGCCAACTACGACGAGTCCAAGGCCAATCCCTATCCCGATCTTCCGGATCCGCTCACGCTGAACAGCGGCAGCAAGGTCACGACGCCCCAGATGTGGTGGGAGAAGCGCCGCCCTGAGATCGTCGACCTGTACGAAAAATAAGATGTCTACGGACGCATCCCCGCGGATGTCCCCAAGGTGAACTGGAGCGTCACCGCCGTGGACCACGAGATGATCGGATTCAATCGCGTCCTCGCCAAGGATCTCATCGGGCAGGTCGACAACTCGTCCTATCCCGCGATCAGCGTCAAGATCCACATGACGCTGGTCACGCCGGAAAACGCCACCGGCCCCGTTCCCGTCCTCGTCATGTTTGGCGCGCCGGCTTCCCTGCCCCCAAGGAACCTTCGGACGAGGATCTGGGCCGCATCAACACAGCTTGGAAGGCGCTTCTGGTGCAGCAGGACCCCTCGCTGAAGGATGTGCTGGCAACGCATCCTGCCTGGCAGCCGGTCAAAGCAACCCCGTTCCAACCTCCGCAGCTGAATGCGGACGGCGATCCGCCCAACCCCTGGCAGTTGATCGCCGCAGGATGGGGATTCGCGCTCCTTGACCCGGCGAGCGTGCAGGCCGACGACGGCGCCGGATTGACGCGCGGCATCATCGGCCTCGTCAACAAAGGCCAGCCCCGCACGCCGGAGACTGGGGCGCCTTGCGCGCCTGGGGTTGGGGCGCCGGCCGCGCCCTGGATTACCTCCTCACGGACTCCACCGTCGACGCAAAGCATGTCGGCATCGAAGGCGTCTCGCGCTACGGAAAGGCTGCCCTGGTCACGATGGCCTTCGACCCGCGTTTCGCCATGGTTCTCGTCGGTTCATCCGGCAAAGGGGGCGCCACTCCCTTGCGCCGCAACTACGGCGAAGCAGTCGAAAGCCTCACCGGAGGGGAGTATTACTGGATGGCCGGGAACTTCCTGAAATATGGCGCATCCGAAGCTGCCTCGGGAAGCAAAACGCCCGGGGATATCCCGGTTGATTCCAATGAGCTCATCGCGCTCTGTGCGCCCCGGCTGACCTTCATCAGCTACGGGGTTCCGGAGAAGGGCGACGCGCACTGGCTCGATCACGAGGGAAGCTTCATGGCGACCGTCGACGCGAGCCGGGTCTTTACTTTGCTTGGCGCCAAGGGGCTCGGGGTCGCGGGGGATCTTCACACCGCCAAGATGCCTCCCATGAACGACGGCCTTCTGGCTGGCCAGCTCGCCTGGCGCCAGCATGATGGCGGCCACACCGATGCCCCGAACATGAAGTACTTCCTTCAGTGGGCCGACGGATTCATCGGTCACACTCCACCGCAGTAACAAAGCAAAGTGTTTGCGCCACGGACGGCCTGCGAGCGCCCCTCATCAATATAGGGATCGGGAAAGAGGTGGGAAAGCGCCGCTAAGCCGCTGGCGCTGAAGCCCCATGCTCGGACTTCAAGCACCCTCTCCCCGAGTCACCGCCTTCACCGCCGCTCCCCAGCCCGCCTGCGCCGCCATGCCCAGCTGCGCCCAGGCGCTCGCCCCGGCCTCGAGGATCGGCATCACCAGCAGAACCTTGGTGCCGCGCCCCGGACGGCTCTCGATCGAGACCTGCGCCTCGTTGCCGTAGAGCACCGCCATCCGCTCCCGCACATTGCGCATGCCGATGCCGGTTCCGGGCCGCACCAGGCCGCTGACCGCCGACGGCACCGAGCGCTCCGGCGCCATGCCGACGCCGTCGTCCTCCACCTCCAGCACCAGCCGCCCGTCGGCGATGCGGCTGCGCAGCGTCACCGTTCCGCCGCCGATGCGCGGCTCCAGCCCATGCTTGATGCTGTTCTCGATCAGCGGCTGCAGCAGCATGCTGGGCACCACGATGTGCAGCGTCTCGTCGCGCGATCTCCTTGACCACGCGCAGCTTCTACCCGAAGCGCACCACCTCGATGTCCAGATAGTCGTCGGTGAAGGCAAGCTCCTCGGAGAAGGGCACAAACGCCTCGCGATCCTTCAGCAGCACGCGCAGGATGTTCGCCAGCTTGACGATCATCTCCCGCGCCAGCTCCGGCTTCGACCGCACCAGCGAGGTGATCGAGTTCAGCGTATTGAACAGGAAGTGCGGATTGATCTGCCGCTGCAGCGCATCCAGCCGCGCCTCCAGCAGCAGCCGTCCCTGCTCCTCCAGCTGCCGCTCGATGCGGATCGCGTTCCAGATCTTCAGCGGAATGCCCACCACCACCGGCGCGCCGCGCAGATCGCCAGCTCCACCAGCCACGAGTCGCGAGTGCAGCTCGAAGAAGCGCGTCGGGTAGTAGCGGCGACAGCATGCTGGTGCAGAACTGCATCGCGGTAATCAGCACCAGCAGCAGGATCTGCCGGTCGAAGTGCGGATGGCTGCACGTTGCGCTTCACCCAGCGGTAGATGCTCAGGTCGATCAGCGGCGAGAAGGACCAGATGTCCTCCTTGTCGACGAACCGCCCAAAGCCGCCCGCGACGCCGGCGACCAGAAGGTTCACCGGCAGCGCCAGGTACTCGTGGTGCAGCACCGCCGGGAATCGCCAGCGCCGCGCCGCCCAGCATCCCCGCCAGCGGCCCCAGGATCAGGCCCAGCAGAATCGTCGCCTCGAGCGAGAGGTCCGCGGCCAGGAAGTTCGGCACCGTCACCCGCACCCACACGCCGAGCGTCAGCGGCACGCAGATCATCGCCAGCAGCCTCAGCGTCTGCCTGCGCGGGTGCGCTGGTCGGCGAGCAGCAGGTTCTTGAAGCGGTTCGAGCGCGCCAGCGAGCTGGAGACCGCCGCAGCGACGCCCAGCTCCACCAGCAGCGTAATCAGGATCAGTTTGGTATCGGGCGGCACACCCCTACTCTAACTCCGCCGCTGCATCCTCGCTCACTGCATCCTGCGATCGTGCATCGAGACCGGTGGACTCCCATCGAATCGCCTGTGAACCCTGAACCGTATAATCGAGAGATGCCCTTCGACTCCGTACGCCAGATCGCCAACGCCGACCTCCCCACCCGCTGGGGACAGTTCCGCATCTATGGCTTCGAGGGCGTCGTGGACCGCGCCGAACCCTGCAACGCCGATCTCGCCGCCCCCGAGCGCCGCATCGAGACCGCCGTCGCCCTGGTGATGGGCGACATCGTTCCCTCCAAACCCGGCGACGAGCCGCCGATCGTCCGCATCCACTCCCAGTGCCTCACCGGAGACGTCTTCCACTCGCTGCGCTGCGACTGCCGCCAGCAGCTGGAGCTGGCGCTGGCGACCATCGCCGAAAAGGGCGCCGGCATCCTGCTCTACGAGAACCAGGAGGGCCGCGGAATCGGCCTGATGGCGAAGCTGCAGGCCTACGAGCTGCAGGATCAGGGGCTCGATACCATCGAGGCCAACCTGGAGCTGGGCTACAAGGCCGACTGCCGCCAGTTCGAGCTGCCCGCCGAGGTGCTCAAGCTGCTCGGCGTTCCGCGCGTGCGGCTGATCACGAATAACCCGGAGAAGGTCGAAGCGCTGGTCAGCGCCGGCATCGAGGTCACCGAACGCATCTCGGCCGAGGTTCCCAGCGAACCCACCTTCGAGCGCTATCTGCAGGTGAAGCGTGAGAAGATGGGGCACCTGGTCAGTTAGTCACGCGTACTCCGATTCCTCATTGAGCAACAGGAGATTTGCATGCCCGCCGATCTTGAAGCTCTGAAGCATGGCCCTGCCGATTCCGGCGTTGAGGAGATCATCCTCAAGCGCTGGAGCCCGCGCTCCTTCGCCGACAAGGCGGTCAGCTCCGCCGATCTGACGAAGATCTTCACCGCCGCGGCGTGGGCCGCCTCCAGCAGCAACGAGCAGCCCTGGCGCTACCTCGTCGGCAGAAGGGGCGATGCGACCTATACCCAGATTCTCGCCTCTCTGGTGGAGCCAAACCAAGCCTGGGCGAAGTCCGCGCCGGTGCTGATCCTCTCGGTCGCGAAGCGAACCTTTACGCAGAGCGGCAAACCGAACGCCTTCGCGCTGCATGACACCGGTGCGGCCTCGGCGACGCTGTCGCTGCAGGCGACGGCGCTCGGCCTCCACACCCACGGCATGGCCGGTCTCGACCGGGACAAGGCGCGGACGCTCTTTCAGATCCCGGAGGACTTCGAGGTCGGCGCGGCGTGGGCGCTCGGATACCTGGGCGATCCGGATGCCCTGCCCGGCGAGCTGAAGGCGCGGGAGACCGCTCCGCGCAGCCGCAGACCACTCCCGGAGTTCGTCTTCTCTGCCTGGGATCAGGCCGCCAGCCTCTAAGCTGATCTCGTCCTGCTTCCCCACGCAGGATGACGAGTTATGTACAGCGCTGCGCCCCGGAGCTCCGTGGATGGGCGATACTGGAGAGGCGATGAATGATGCTTTGTTGACTACGGATCTTGGTTCGATTGCCCTCACGGCGCGCGGTAAGGTGCGCGACCTCTACGCGATTGGCGATGAACTGCTGTTTATTGCCACCGACCGCATCTCGGCGTTCGACCACGTATTGGGCTCGGGAATTCCGGATAAGGGCCGGATCCTGACGCAGCTTTCGCACTTCTGGTTCGACTTCCTGAAGGATACGGTGGCCAACCACCTGCTCGAGCAGCCGTCGACGGGGCTCGTCGAGACGCTGAAGCCCTACTCCGCGCAGATCGCCGGCCGCTCCATGCTGGTCAAGCGGGCGGAGATGTTCCCGGTGGAGTGCGTGGTGCGCGGCTATCTTTCGGGATCGGGCTGGAAGGACTATCTGGCGACCGGGGCGGTGTGCGGGATCGAGCTGCCCAAGGGCCTGAAGGAGAGCGACCGTCTGCCCGAGCCGATCTTTACCCCGGCGGCGAAGATCAACACCGGCGGACACGACGAGAACATCTCGTACGACGTGATGGTGGCGACGATCGGCGAAAAGTATGCGGCGGAGTTGAAGCGGCTGACCTTCGCGATCTACGAGAAGGCGTCGGCGCATGCGGCGACGAAGGGCCTGATTCTGGCGGATACGAAGTTCGAGTTTGGCCTGGTCAACGGCGAGATCGTGCTGGCCGACGAGGTGCTGACGCCGGACTCGTCGCGGTACTGGCCGGCGGCGACCTACGCTCCCGGCGGAGCGCAGCCGAGCTTCGACAAGCAGTTTGTGCGCGATTACCTCGAGTCGATCCACTGGAACAAGCAGGCTCCGGCTCCGGGACTGCCGGACGAGGTCATCGAAAAGACGCGGGAGAAGTATCTGGAGGCGTTTCGTCTGATTACCGGCCGCGCAGGCCTCGAGGAGTAAGCAACACCGTGACGCTGGGTGGAGAACGCATCGGGTGATCGATTATCAATGCATGGAATCCGTTCGACTGGTTGCTGATCGCGATCCTGGCGTACTCCACCCTGGCGGCGTTCTTTCGCGGCTTCTTCCGGGAGGTCTTTTCGCTGGTGGGCCTGGTGGCGGGCATGCTGCTCGCGAGCTGGAACTACCCCACGCTGGCCGAACAGCTGGTCGGCTGGCTGGCGATTCCCTTCTCCACCGCGGAGATCGCCGCATTTCTGCTGATCGTCGTTATCGTGATGGTTCTATGCGGCTTGGCGGGCAGGCTGCTGTCGAGCACGGTGCGGACCATCGGGCTGGGATTTCTGGACCGGCTGCTGGGAGCGGGCTTCGGGTTCGTTCGGGGATTCCTGATGGGGGTCGTCGTCATGATGGCCGCGACGGCCTTTCTGCCCCAATCTGCGTGGCTCAAAAAATCGCAACTATCTTTATATTTCCTTGAAGGGGCGCATGCGGTATGCTTCGTTGTGCCAACCGAACTGCAGCAACGGGTTCGCCTGGGCGCGCTTGACCTGAAACACAGTTATCCCAATTGGATCAAACCGCATCGTCAGGTACAGAATAGATAGAGAACGATAAAGCGGAGCAGAACGAGCCGCAGTGAGGATGACCCCTTTGAAGCGCGAACTGGATACTCTGATTACGCAGATGCATGGCTCCGGAATCGCCTACAACGAGGCTGTACGCCAGTTCAAGAAGCGCTACATCCTCGAGGTGCTGGCGCATCACCGCGGCAACCAGTGCAAGGCCGCTGAAGAGTTGGGCATGCACCGCAATACGCTGAGCCGAACCCTGGCAGAGCTGGAGATGAACACGGCGCAGATTCGCCAGGGCATCCGTCGGCCACCAGCGAGCGAGCGACTGGCCGATCGTTCCGGCGAACGGGCGCGGATTCACAATATTGCAAACGCCCGTTAGGCGTGGGCTCCGTCTAAGCTGTACATAGATGACCTTCCGTACAGAGTTCCGACGCAAATCTGAGTCCTGGCGGCAGCCATCTGCCGAAGCAAAAAGCGTTGCGTCTCCCTGCAGGCTCCCTATCCCCTGGTTCCGCTTCTCCTCCTCCACATCCTTCTTTGCCTCGAAGATCTACTGGGGACTCGCCCTCGGCTCTCTCTCGGTTGGGCTCGCCTCTCTTCCCCTGACGGCAAGCGCGCAGAACGCGCCGGCGGCACCTGCCACGGTGCCAGCACCGCCCCCGTCCAAAGCGAGCAAGAAGAAGAGCGCGAAGGAGGCTCGAACGGCAGCGCGCAAAGGATGCGCAGACGGCCGAGGATGCCTATCTCAACGGCGCGAAGCTGCTGTCGCATAAAGACCTCGAGGGCGCGGAACGGGAGTTCGAACGCGCCGCTCAACTCGCGCCGGAGAAGCGTGAGTATGTCCTGGCCGCAGCCGCCATGCGGGAGGATCGCGTCGCCGAGCTGGTGCAACGCGCCGGCAAGGACCGCCTGATGGGCAAGGACGCCGAGGCCGATTCCCTGCTGGCCCAGGCGCGGGCCATCGACCCGGACAATACGTTCCTGAAGCAGCACCCTGTTCCCGGAAGCCTGCAAGCCGCAATGCTGCCCCATGGAACGCACTCCTGACTCGTGGATCACCGATGGACCGCGACTGGCCGGAGCCATCGAACTCAGGCCAAAGGACGGGGTGCAGAGCTTCCACATCCACACGAGTCTTCAGGATGCGATTCGGCAGGTGGCCTCCGCCTATGGGATCAAGGCCAGCTTCGACGACTCGGTAAAACAGGTGCCGGTAAAGTTCGACCTCGATGACGTCGACGTACGCGCAGGCGATGAAGACGCTGGAGGCGATGGGAACTCTCTTCGAGGTCCCCATGGATTCGAACACGGCGCTCTTCGCGCGGGACACACCGGAGAAGCGAGGAAGCTTGGAGCACATGCTGCAGGAGACGATCTACCTGCCCGGGATGTCGAGCTCCGAGCTGTCCGAGGTCGGCAACATGATCCGGAACGTCTTCGAGGTCAAGCAAATCAGCATGGCGAACGCCTTCGACACGATCGTCGTGCGCGCTCCTGCGGACCCGATGCGCGTGCTGAACCTCACGCTCGCCGATCTGCTGCAAGGGACCAGTCAGGTCTTCTTCGATCTCAAGCTGTACACGGTGGCGAAGACATCGACGCAGAATGTCGGCGTGACCATTCCGACCCAGTTGGGGGCATACAACGTGGCCAGCGCGGCGAACCAGCTGGTGGAGGCAAATCAGACCATCGTGAATCAGGCCATCGCACAGGGGATCATACCGGCGGGCCTGAGCAATCTCGACATCGCCGCCGCGCTGATCTACTACGGACTGGCGACCAGTCCCCTGCTGAGCCGGAACCATCGCGTTCCTCGGGAACGGCGTCAGCGCCACCGGTATCTACTCCTCGAATCTGTCCGCGCAGCTGAACCTGGCTTTGTCCTCGAGCGACACACGGGCGCTGGACGATATTCAACTGCGTGCGGACGACCACCAGATGGCCACCTTCAAGGTGGGATCACGCTATCCGATCACCCAATCCACGTACTCGACGACGACGCCTTCGACCGGCACGACCGGACTGACGGGCGCGACGATTGGCGGCGTCAGCGTGTCGAGCCTGCTCGCTCAAGCGACGACCGCGACGGTTCCACAGATTCAGTACGAAGACCTTGGCCTGACGCTGAAGGCGACACCCAGTATCGGCAAATACGGCCAGGTAAGCCTGCATCTGGATCTTTCGATCACCGCGCTTCATGGCACCAGCATCGACAATATCCCAATTCTCGATAGCACCCTGTTCACCTCGGATATCACGGTGCAGGATGGCAGCACGGCAACGTTGGTCAGCAACCTGACCCGCAACCAGGCAGCGGCGGTGGCAGGCATCCCCGGGTCTGAGCGATCTGCCGGGCTTTCAAAGCAGCCCCGACCTGCTCACGACCACCAATATGAGCCAGTTGGTGATGGTGCTCACCCCGCATATCGTGCGCCATCGCCTGGACGAGAGCCAAGGGCCACGGATCCCGATTGCGATTCCGACGTCGGTCGAGTGAGCTGGCGGCTGAGGGCACGGACGAGGCGTAGCGTGAAGAAAGGAAACCCGCAAAGGATCCACAGCCATGATGTTGACCGCTCTCGGCTTAGTGCATATACTTGGAATTGTGAGAGCGGGAGTAGCTCAGTGGTAGAGTGCTTCCTTGCCAAGGAAGATGTCGCCGGTTCGACCCCGGTCTCCCGCTCCAAAACAGTACCCTTCTGAAGTACAATTCCTCTGCATCAGTATGGGCTGAGGAATTCTTGGGGCTGTGAGGTTCCTTGGAAGCCCACCCGAGGCGCGGTACCCAAGTGGTAAGGGAGAGGTCTGCAAAACCTTTATGCGTCGGTTCGATCCCGACCCGCGCCTCCAATCATTCGTTGGAGCAGTATCTGGCGAAGGTGGCGTCCAGTGTGACGTACCTCGGTTTAGTTTGTTACAATTGCATTACGAGCGGGAGTAGCTCAGTGGTAGAGTGCTTCCTTGCCAAGGAAGATGTCGCCGGTTCGACCCCGGTCTCCCGCTCCAAATAACAGTTCCCAACTGTGCACTCCCATCCGCATCAAGAGTTTCCCCCTCTCTCCCAGGCGAAATTCAGATAAAGACCAAGAAGTTCTGCGACGCAGTGCGCTCTGCATGGGCCATGCTCTGCTGCCCAAACGACGGCTCGAGGCGTTTCCTTGCTAAAACCCAGCCACTCGACGATTGATTTGGAGCGATCGTGGCACCGGGAGCAAACTTCTTCACCCTCCCGATGCACTTTCTCTCGAATCCAAGGGCCTTCTTGGTCGTACAATGTGGAAGGACAATGAGTTCGCCACGCGGAGGGATGTGTGAGCGGTTGAAACAGGCGGTCTTGAAAACCGCTTAGCCTGAAAAGGCTACGGGGGTTCGAATCCCTCTCCCTCCGCCATTATGTAGCAAGCCATTTAGAATCAAATAGATAAGCGATAGCGCTAGAAAAACGTGCTAATTTCGTGCCGCCGTTTTTGAGAATCCCCTCGAAGGCAGGTACATGAGCACCCCGATTGTCCGCGTCCACCCTGTCCCCTCCATCGCAATCTTCATCCGTCATTCTCCCGATTGTCCCCACAAGGTCAATGCTTTACCAGCGTTGCCGCTGCTGCAAGCACCTACGCGGTCCTATGGCGGCCAGCAGTTCGGGCAGCCCAGTGTCCGATGTTTTGTCCCTAACTCAAATGCCACCTCCGTGGGGAGGTGGCATTTGAGTTCGGGTTTCGGTTGATCCGTTTGGAGAATCTGGCACAGGTGCCACCCGATGTGGGTGGCATCTGTGCCGGTTGGCGTCGCAGTTAGTAATTCAGCTTGAGTGCAAGTTCGATCTCGCGACCAGGGTTCGAGCCATCCAGCAATCCGAAGAGCCCCGTTGTTCCGTGCCGCCGCCGTTGAAGCCCGTGGTACGAACGCCGGTGCAGCTTGCGCAGGAGCTGTACTGGCCCCACCAGCTTGCCGGTACGCTGAAGATCGGCGTGTTCGTCAGGTTGATGAACTGAGCGGTGAAGGCCAGCGTTGACCTTCTCCGTGACGGGAACTGTCTTGGTCAGGCTGAGGTCGGCCGTCTTGAGGCTAGGACCGCGCAACGACGCCGGTGGCGCAGTTGCCATATTGGCCGTTTTGCGTTCCCGTAACGGCCGCCGGATTCAGGTTGACGCTTCCGATGCTGCTGCCAATCTGGACCGTTTGCATGGCCTGGTTGCTGGAGACGCCGGCTACGCAGTTCGGGCGAGGCTGGTAGGATCCGATCAGGGAAGAGGCGGAGAGCGGGTTGGAGTCGCCCGCATACTGGCCCGCGAAGGGAGTGATGCCAAAGCCCGAGTGGAAGGTAAGGCTCGAGCGCCGTCTGCCAGCCGCCGATGACCTGGTTCACAGCCCGATTGGCGTTGCCGCCGATCAGCCTTGCCGTGGCCGAACAGGAAGGTTATAGAGCGCCGTAGCCACCGAAGTTCGGACGCAGCGTCCGTGGTGCAACGCCCGTAGTCAGCCTTGGGGTCGTACTCGTTCTGGAAGAAGTTCTGCGTTGCCTGTGTCTGCGATTCGCCGATGCCCTCTTCGTCTCCGTAGGAGCCGAAGTAGCCGAGGGTGTTGGTGAGGCACTTCGACCAGGTGTAGGAGAAGTTGTAGATCGAGCCCGTGGAAGTTTCTCTGAGCCACGGTTGCTTCCAGCGCATTGAAGCGGGAGATTCCGTCGGAGGCGTTATAGCGGGCCTGGCCGACACCGTTCGCGATCAGCTGCTGTCATGTAAGGGCCGGGGACAACCTGTCCATTCGAGAAGAGTTGCTTCTGGTTGTACAGATAGATGTCGGCGAGATGGTCGATCTTGTTGCCGACATATCCAAGGAGACAGGTGGCGTTGCCCTTGAGCTGGTGTGCGCAACGAAGTTCCACTGCTGATCCACGGCTGGCTGAAGGTTGGGGTTGGTCGCATGGGCCTGCACTCCAGAGATGCAATTCGGAGCGAAGTTAGTCAGCTGCGCGGGGGTGCAGGCGGACGAGAAGGTGGAGTAGCCCTGATCCAGCGTGGTAGCGGGCAGGTTCAGTCGCAGTGCCAGAGTTGTTCTTGACGTCCGTCAGCGATGACATTGGGAGGATTCATGACCGCCATATTGTTGACGCCGTTTCCTTCCATGTACGCCGAGATGTCATAGGCCGCGCGGAAGACCGTATTCTGGTCCCAGAGGGCTTCCATGCAATGCCAAGGCGCGGCTGGAAGTTGTCGATTCCGGTATAGGTGTTGTAGTTCGTTCCGATCTGCGGCGGCTCCGGTGATCAGATCGTAGTTCACGTTCTTATTGGCGTTTTTATCGCCGCGAGCCGTCGTGAGCTCATAGCGCAGACCCAGGGTCAGGGTGACGTTGGGGGTAGCCTGGTAGGTATCCTGCACGAAGGCGCCGAAGAGGCTGTTGCGCAGGTTGAAGTTCAGCGGCGTGCCCTGCTGCACCTCCTCGGGCAGGCCGAGCAGGAAGTCGGCGAATGCATTTCCCGCGGCTCCGACGGGTTGCTCCGTTCTGCATCACCGACAATGCCCGGTGTTGCCGGTGTACTGACCAGTGAAGGTGAACGACCGGAGCGCCCGAGATGCCCGCGTAATGTCGTTCATGATGTAGTGGTAGCAGCTCGAAGCCGGCATGGATTGAGTGCTTGCCATGCGTCCAGGTGAGCGAATCTTCAGCCTCGATGGTGGTGTCGTGGAAGATCTCGAGCCGGTTCGTGCTGCCGATGGGCTGGTAGCCGAAGTTCATCAAGGGAAGAATGTCTCCCGGGACGCCGGGAAGACCAAACTCCTGACGGCGATTCCCGCCGGATGCGTTGGTGTAAATCTGGTCGTTTGCCGGGAAGATCTGGGCGCCCAGACGAACCTCGTTGACCAGCGTCGGCGTGATGGTGCGGTCATAGTTCACGACGAAGTTCTTCAGCGGATACTCGCGGGTCAGGTTCGGGGTCAGCACGTCGGTGCCGTTGCTGCGTCGCGTTGATGGTGTACATCTGGGAGTAGCGGCCCATCACATGATCCTTGGGCGACGCCTGCCAGTCGATCTTCATGTCGCCCTGGTAGGCGTGCACATAGCCGCTGGTGGCAGTAGTTCTGCTGCTCTTCCTGCTGCTGGAACAGCGAAGAGCTGACGATGTGCCGCGGCCACCTTGCTGCTGATGGGCACCTGATTGTTCAGGATAAGGAAGTGCGGGTGCCCGGGGTCGTGCCCGCGGCCGGCTGGTAGAGCTGATAGACGCGGATTCGAGCAGACGCCATTGACGAATGTCGCTCCCTGGCTGGTGCAGAGCGCGGCGAAGTTGCCGGTGAGATAGGCCGAAGGGATGATGGTGTTGCGTCTGCGGGGTCGCGGGAGTGTTGTTCGATCGGCACCTGCAAGTCGGCAAAGAAGAACAGCTTGTCCTTGATGATCGGGCCGCCGACCGTTCCGCCAAACTCATTCCACTGCAGAACTGGGGCGCGGCAGGGTCGATCCGATGCTCCGGTCGCGCCGGCGAGGAAGGCATTGGCCTTGTTCTGCCAGCTATTCGCGTTCAGATCGGTGTTGCGGAAGTACTCGAACACATTGCCATGGAACTGGTTGGTGCCGGACTTCAGCGTCTCGACGACGACGCCACCGATATAGTTGCCGAAATCGGCCGGGGCATTGCTGGTGATGATGTTGAAGTCCTGGATGGCGTCGGGACTGGGGACGTAGGCGACGTCGTTGTTATCCGCCTGGTTGACATCCATGCCGTCCAGCGTGAAGTTATTGTCCTGTTCCCGCGCGCCGTTGACATAAGGACGGCCTGTTCCGAAGGTGGTCTGCGACGACTGGAAGGCGAAGATATTCGGGCTGACGACGCCGGGAGCCAGCAGGGTCAGTTGGTTGACGTTGCGCGATGCCATTGGGAGGTTGGAGACAGCCTTCGCATCCAACAGGGTCGAATTCTCGGTGGAATCGGACTGCAACAGTGGGGGTGCGGTCGTAACCTCAATTGATTCGCTGTGGTTGCCCACGCTCATTTTGAAATCGATGCGGGCAACCTGATCCACCACCAGGCTGAAGGCGCTATGGGTTTGGGTCGCGAAGCCTGGTGCCTCGACTCTGACCGCAATGTTGCCCACAGAGATTTGTGGGAGGCTGTAGATGCCGGCGCTGCTGGTTTTGGCGGTCCAGGTGGTGCCGCGATCGACGTCGGAGGCGGTGACGGTGACGTTGGCAAGAGCCGCACCGGCAGGATCGGTCACAGCTCCGGTAATGGCGCCTGCGGCTTGTTGAGCCCAGGCTGAAGAGGGCGTCCCCAGAGTGATGAGACAGAGACAGGCCGCGCCCAGTGCAGTGGCTAAGATCAGATCTTTCAGCTTCACTAAGGTCTCCTCGTTCGGTGCGGATTTACGGCTTGTTTTTGCTTTGTTCGGGGTAGAGCGGATTGGGCTACCCCGGAAAGCGGGGTAGCGGCGTTTTCGATGCCTCCACTGGAAGAAGATGGGACTCCCGAGGGCGGTTTTTGGGAGGTCGAGAAGGTGCAAAAGTGCTAGTAGGGCAGATTTTGAAAAACATTATGAATGTTTAGTGCAGATATGAACAAATTTCGGTGATGGAGAATTATCGCCAACCGTCCCGTTTTTACAAGCGGAATAATAGAGATATTTGAAAAATAATTTAGGGCCGGGTGAGGCTTTCAATGCCCTCTACATCTTGGGTGATGAGAGTTTTGGTTTTGGGGCTGAGTTTAGTCGGGATCGGGAGAGGGCATGGCGGTCGGATTCTGAGGGGCATGGGGCAGCATTGACGCCTTGGGGGCATCAGCGCCGGGGTGCAGAGGAAGACCCGCTATCTTATAGATATTTATCTGCCTTATAGCATTTATCTGCCGATATGAATCCCTCTACCCTGAAACGAAAACCGGAAGGCGGCCACTTGTGGGCAGCCGACACCCCGCGCGGAGATCACTGGCAAGTGACATCCGGGAAACAGGGATTGTTTAGGTCTCCGGCTCGTTGCCTTGCGGAATCGGAGAGCCACTCATCGCGCGTGATCGCCGGGTAGCGCAGCGTACCGAAGTCGGCGAGAGCGTCCCGGTAGACAAGCCAAAGCCTCTCGGCTTCGCGGATGCTGGTGTGACCAGGGTCCGCGATCCGATGTTGGTTTGTGGTGCGGACCACTTCCTCCTCACCCCGGAGAGCTTTTACATATGCGGCGTTCAAGACCTTATCGGAGGCTGCGTACTGCGTCGCCGTCACGTGCGGCAGCTTTCCACGCTCGAACTGCCGAAGGCTCGCAAGGAAGTCCTCCTCCCGTTCAATATGTTTGCCATCCCAAACGTCATGGGAGAGCACGTCGCCAAAGGCTACGATTTCGTTGCGATCATTGACCGCAACATAGGCCCGCAGGGGCCTCGGGCATGGATTTTCATCTCATGTTAAAATTTACAACCTCTACGAGAGAAGAGGCACTTCTCCCGTAGCCCTTTATCTCGGCGGCACTCAGGGGGGTCCGTGATCCTTCGTCTTCTTGCTCTCGCACTCCTCGGTGGTTCGGCGCTGGCGCAGGACGTGGTTCACTACACCACCACCATCGACGACGTAAAGTATCTCTTTGCAACGGCGGAGCCCGTAGCCCGGTTGAAGCCAGGGGACATTCTCGACACCAACACGCTGGACTGCTTTGGCAACGTGTTGCGCAAGCCGGGCGACACGATGAGCATGGTCAAGGGCGACAATCCGCTCGCCGGGCCGTTTTACATTGAGGGAGCGGAACCCGGCGATACGCTGGCGGTGAAGATTCTCGATCTGCAGGTGGATGGCGATACCGGAGTGGGCGCGTACTCTCCGGGCTTTGGCGCGCTCAGTGGCTCGCATTACACGCCGATGCTCGAGCCGCCGATGCAATCAGCGGGTATGGTTTTACCACATCGACCATGCATCCAACACGGCCACATACAAGGCGTTCGATTCGGACTTTTCGGTGAAGATTCCGATGCATCCCTTCTTCGGATGCATCGGAGTGGCGCCTGCGAACGGCGAGGCGCGCAGTTCGATCGTGCCGGCGGAGTTCGGCGGAAATATGGATTCTCCCGAAGCCCGCGTCGGCAATACGGTATACCTTCCGGTGAGCGTGAAGGGAGCACTCTTCTACATCGGGGATGGACATGCCGCGATGGGCGATGGTGAGGTTGCCGGATCGGCGGTCGAGGTTCCACTCAAGGCGCGCGTTCAATTCAGCGTAATCAAGGGACGCACCATCGAGTGGCCGGAGTTTGAGAACGATGATGCGATCATGACCGTCGGCGCCTCTCGGCCCGTCGACGACGCGGCGCGCATCGCGTTTACGGAACTGGTGCACTGGATTCATCGCGACTACGGCCTTTCCGATCTGGATGCCTACGAGTTGCTGTCCAAAGTCGCGAAGGTTCATTTCAATGAAATGGTGGATCCCAATTACGTTGTTGTGGCCTCCGTGGAAAAGAAGTATTTGCCCCCGAAGCTCCATTAGCAACGGAACCGGGGCTGAATGGTTATCAACAGAAAGTAGACCTTATATCGACTGAGCAAAGCGGTAAGGTATGGCCAGGGCTGCATCCATCACGATACGCACCGAGCAAATCGGCATTCTCGGAGCCGTTGATCGAGTTCAGAGAATCACAAAGCCCCACCTCGCTCCTCTCTGTGCAGATGCCCTTCGAGATACCGCGGTGTGGCCTGAGAGCACAGGGCCTCCGGCTCCCGACATCTTCAAAGGCTCCACGCTCAGACAGGCATTCATCTGGCCTGCGGATTCTCGCTCTCGGTGCCCCTGATCGGAGGTGACCGGTGACCGCGAAGAGCATGGGAAAAGATTCAGCGCCCTCTGTGGCGCTGCAAAATCGAACCAGCATTCTGACCGGATCTCGGCTCGCCGAACGGCGAAGCGAGGTTTACCTCGCAGAAGCGCAACGATTGAGTCACACGGGGAGCTTTGGTTGGAATCCATTCACCGGGGAGATCATCTGGTCGGAGGAGACGTTCCGCATCTTCCAATACGACCCAACCACGAAACCGACCATCGAACTTGTTCTCCAACGGGTTCATCCGGAGGACGTGGCGCTCGTGCAGCAGACCATCGAACTGCGCCACGCAATGTGGGAAGGATTTCGAGCATGAATATCGTTTGATGATGCCGGATGGTGCGGTCAAATATGTCCACGTGCGGGCTCATGCGCTGAACGATGAAGTTGATGGCATCGAATTCGTTGGGGCGGTCATGGACGTGACCGCTCAAAAGCAGGTGGAAGAGGCGTTGCGGCGGAGCGAGAGTTATCTGGCAGAGGCGCAGAGGCTCACGCATACGGGCAGTGGAGCCTGGAGCGTGCCGGGATGGGACGCCTTGTATCTTTCCGAGGAATGGTATCGCATCTATGGCTTTGATCCGAAACAGGGCCTGGCGGCGTGGAAAGAGCGGCTACAGCGCATGCATCCGGAGGATCAAGCCAATGTGCAAGGGACAAAAGATCGAGCAATCAGGAAGAAGTCGGACTACGAAGTGGATCACCGTATCGTCCTTCCCGACGGCACGATCAAATACACGCACACCGTCGGCCATCCGGTTTTGAACGCAGCGGGAGAGGTGGAGCAGTTCGTGTGTACCATGATGGACGTCACCGAGCGCAAGCAGGCGGAAGAGGCTCGGGAGGCTCTACGCCGGTCGCAGGCAGATCTCGCACGGATCAGCCGCGTGACGACCATGGGAGAGTTTAGTGCATCGCTCGCGCACGATGTGAGCCAACCGATTACGGCAACGGTCATGAACGCGAACGCCTGCGTGCGATGGCTCAAGCACGATCCTCCAAACCTCGAAGAGGCGTGTGCGGCGGCCATGGAGATCGTGAAAGACGGAGAGCGTGCAGGGAAGATCATCAGCCAGGTCCGCCAGCTCTTCAGAAAAGACACCTCGCAACGGGAGGTCGTTGACATCAACGAGATTATCCGAGAGATGATCGATCTTTTGCGCGGAGAGGCCAAGCAATCCAACGTATTCGTCGCGACGCAACTGACAACCGATCTTCCCCAGGTTTTGGGCGATCGCGTGCAACTGCAGCAGGTGCTCATGAACCTTATGATCAACGGGATCGAAGCGATGAAGGACGATAGCCTACGGGAGCTCACGATCAAGTCGATGCGCAGCCGAAGACCAACCAGGTTCTTGTGTCTGTCCACGATACCGGCGTAGGGCTTCCCTCCCAGCAGGTCGAACAGATCTTCAATGCTTTCTTTACGACCAAGAAGCAAGGGACTGGCATGGGACTTCGGATCAGCCGCTCGATCATCGAGTCCCATGGCGGCCGTTTGTGGGCATCGGACAATTCTCCGCGAGGGGCAAGTTTTTATTTCACTCTGCCCACCAAGGCTGCGCTTCCTGAAGGCCACGAAAAATCATGTAAGTGAGACAAAGACCTGATCGCGTACGGAGTGGTTTGCTGTAAGTGAGAGGGCACCTATGTTGCGTTGGACCAAATTGGCCGTCGTCCTGGCTGTGCTTTGCCTAAGTGCTCTCGCGTTCTCACAAGGAGGAGCTACTGGCGCAATTACGGGCACAGCGCAGGATGCGTCCGGCGCGGTCATCGCCGGAGCCCAGGTGAATGTGATCAATGAGGCAACCGGGCAGGTGGTACGCAGGCTCAGCACCGACTCTTCGGGAACAGTGACCGCCACTCTGCTCCCGGTCGGCACTTACTCGCTGGAGCTAAGTGCTCCGGGATTTGCCACCAGCAAGGTATCGGGAATCGTGGTGCGCATCACAGAAACGACGCGGCTGACTGCGGCGATGACAGTAACTCCCGTCAAAGAACTTCTTGATGTGCAGGCCCAGGTGGCCACCATCGAGACGACAACGGCGACGACTGGAGCAGTCTCTCGGCTCGACAACAATTACGACGCTGCCCTTGGCTACGCGAAACTTTCAGCAGTTACTGACACTCTCGGCGGGGGCTTCGTCGGATTTGAATAATGCCTCCCAACTCGGCCGTGGGCAGGTGTACATCCATGTGAACGGCGGACGCGAGGACAATAACAACTATCTGATCGATGGAATTTCAGTGGCCGACTACGCCTTCGGCGAGTTGACCTACACGCCGCTCCCGAATCCAGACGCGATTCAGGAGTTCAAGGTAAGCACGAGCTTGTACGATGCCTCGCAGGGACGCAACGGCGGCGGCAACATCAACGCGACCCTGAAGAGCGGAACCTCCAGCCTCCACGGAGATGCTTGGGAGTATTTCCGCAACACCGCGCTCGACGCGACCGATTACTTTCTGAAACGAGTTGTGATTCAGCAGAATATCTTTGGCGGCGATTTGGGTGGTCCGGTGGGCCGCAAAGCCAAACTCGGCTACTTCTATGGGAACTACCAAGGCACCCGGCAACGCAGCGGCGCCTCCCCGGGAACGTTCATCAACTCGCCCAGCATTCCGTACATTCCCGCCCAGGATCGCCAATCCGCGAGCCGGATGGCCACAGACTGCAATGGCGGCGCGGCGATCGACCCAGTGGCCTTCAATATCCTCAACGTCAAAAGTGACCACTTCGGCGCGGGAGCCGGCGGATATCTGTTCCCTCTGCCCACAAACGTCGCCCCCAACACCCCCTGCGGCACTACGGTGCCGTTTGTGGTCACGGAGCCTGGCAGATTCACAGACAATCAATTCACCGTCAACTGGGACCGATGGTTCCGCAACGGCAAGGACCATCTGTTCGAGCGCTTCTTCTGGTCCGATTCCGATACCTTCCAACCCTTCGGAGCCGATAACTTCACCATCCAGACCGGCGGGCAGCCCGGCGTGAACAACCTGAACTTCCCGCTCAATATTCCCTTGCATAGCCGGTTTGGCAGCGTGAACGAGACGCACATCTTCAGCAGCTCCCTGGTGAACGAATTCCGGTTTGGGGTCAACATCATCAGCGATCGGCTGGACAACCAAGCCCCGGTCACCGGCGCGGAGGTGGGCATCAACCTGCCGACTGCCACCGGCGTCAATGGCCAGGCCGGCGATCCAAACATGTATCGTCTGCACTTCAACACCTTCGAATTTGGGCCGTACACGACGCAACTGCAGTCGGCGCTCTCGGACAATTTTGTGTGGCTCGACGCTCTAAGCTGGACCCACGGGACACACCAGGTGCGTCTTGGCGGCGAGATCGACCGCGTGGCGATGCGCCGCAGTCTGCCCACCGGCGACAACGGCTATATCTTCTTCACCCCCGCCCCTCCGGCAACCCCGCCAACCGACTTCCAGGGATTTCTTTCAGGCTCACCCCTGCTCGCGATGGCGGGCGGCGGCTCTGGGCAACCATGACTACCGCGTCCCCAGCCGCGCCTGGTTCGTGCAGGACGACTGGCGCGCCAGCAAGACCCTAACCGTGAACCTGGGCTTCCGCAATGAATTCATCGGCGCTCCGTTCGACCTGCTTTGCCACACCGGCAACACCAATCCTCTGCTGGCCCCCATAACAGGGCAGCCGTTCGTCTATCCCGAATGCGCAAACCAGTTCCATCTGAGTGGCGTTACAGGCACCCTGAATCAGGCCGGTCTCAATAACGAGTACGCCACCGTCTGGGAGCCACGCATCGGTTTCGCCTACGACGTCGGCGGCCATTACACCACCTCGATTCGCGGCGGTTATGGCATCTACTCCGTGCGCGAAGACCTGGGTGCGGTCGATAACCTCGCGATTACTCCCCCCACCTTTCCGTATAAGGTCGGCTTCCTGCCCGGGGCAGGAAGTCTGGCCAACCTCTTTGCCGCCGACGGCCCGTTTCCCATTCCGCAGCTTGGAGCACCTCCCACGCAGGCCTTCGTTCCCGTACCTTCGTTTTTTACCGGCTTCACTCCCTGCTCCTTTCCTCTCCTCCAGCAGTGCTCTCCCAACTTCTCCGGGACGGTGCAAAGCACCATCGAACTCGTGGTTCCCTTGCACTGGATCATCGGCACAACCCAGCAGTGGAACTTCAGCATTGAGCGCCAGATCGGCCGGGACTGGGTTGCCGAGCTCGCCTATGTCGGGACCAAAGGATCGCACCTGCGCTCGACCATCGATGATGCCCAGGCCATGCTGGCCACCGCCCAGAATCCAGTCACGATTCCCTACGCCTGTGGCGGCGGGAACTGGCTCCTGCACCATGCTGGATTCGACCGTCGAGAACGCCCCGGCGCGTTCGCGCTATCTGGGCATTAATTCCGCGAACTTTGAGGACTTCCAGCCCAACTCCGACTCGCATTACAACGCGCTGCAAGCCACTCTGGCCCACCACTTCTCCCACGGGCTGTACTTCCAGGGAGCCTACACCTACTCAAAATCGATTGATAACGTCTCGACCGCTTCGGTGGCCTTCATTACCCGCGTCAACGATCAGCTCAACCCACGGGCCTCGCGCGGTCTTTCGGACTTCGATCGCCGTCAACGCCTGGTGATCAGCGCCGTCTATGAGATCCCGACCCTCGCCAACGATTCGAAGTTCGCGCAAGCCGTTCTGGGCGGCTGGGAGACCAGCGGTGTCATCACGCTGCAATCGGGCACGCCCTTCACCGTCTTTGATCCTGCGGGAGGCACAGCCTATAACCTGGCGAGCCCGGCCTCTACCGCCACCTTCAGCCCCGGGTTCGGTTGCGGCAATGCGCCCAGTTCAGGTGGCATTCACGCGCGGCTGGCGAACTGGGTGAATCCGGCAGCGTATACCTCGGATCCATTCGCTCCGCTCTCCACCGGAGGCGACAGCGACGCCACGCTCTACGGGAACACGCCGCGCAACTGCATCATCGGGCCCCCAGCAAAAGAATGTAGACCTGTCCCTGGAGAGGTCCTTCAAGATCGTGGGCGAACAGAGGCTGCGCTTCCGTGCGGACTTCTTCAACCTGTTCAATCATCCCTCGTTCGCCAATCCCCCTTCCGCGGTGGTTGCTTCGCCAGGCCCAGGATTGCCCGCGGTCGGCTCTGCGCCGATCACCTCGGTGGTTGGAACGCCACGGTTGATTCAGTTTTCGTTGAAGTATTCCTTCTGAACGGTCGAAGAGAGAGCGGCAAAGCTACTCCTCCGAGTCCTCGTGGACCGGCTGTTTGGCCGTGGCCAGGATCTTGTCGGCCAACACCTGGGGCACCAGATCGTAATGGTTCATGTCCATGTGAAAGCTGCCGCGACCCTGCGTGATCGAGGTCAGCGTCGTCGCGTAACTGAGCATCTCGGCCATGGGAACCTCGGCACGAACGACCGTTCCCGCCTCGCCGCTCTGCATCCCCTGCACACGTCCTCGACGCCCGGTAAGGTCGCCGATCAACGCTCCAGCGCACTCGTCCGGAGCTTCGATCTCGACCCGCATGACCGGTTCCAGCAACGCCGGTCTCGCCTGCTCCATGCACTTCCGAAAGGCGAGCCGAGCCGCCAGCTTGAACGACATCTCGCTCGAGTCAACCTCATGGAAGCTTCCGTCAAACACCGTGACGCGCACGTCGACAACCGGATATCCCGCAAGATAGCCGCGCGCCGCGGACTCGCGAACCCCCTTCTCCACCGCAGGAAGATACTGCCGCGGAATCGCCCCGCCAAAGATGTCGTTGACGAAGACAATGCCACTGCCGCGCGGCAACGGCTCGATGCGAAGCTTGCAATCGCCAAACTGACCGTGACCGCCGGTTTGCTTCTTGTGCCGTCCCTCCGCCTGGGCATGATCGACGAATCGTCTCGCGATACGGGACCTTCGGTGCCTTGAGCAGCACATTCGTGTGATAGCGGCGCTTGAGCTTGGCGACGGTTGCTTCGATGTGCGGTTGCCCCGCACCCGCCAGCAGAAACTCGCTCGTCTGCGGATCGCGGAAGAACCGCAACAGCGGATCATCTTCCATCAACTTGTGCAGCGCCGGCGCAAGCTTGTCCTCATCCCCGCGTGACCTTGGCTCGATGGCATACGTCATCACCGGCTCGGGCAACGAGATCGGCTCAATATACAGCTCACCCGCCTTATCGCCGAGAGTATCTCCGGTCAGCGTCACATGCAGCTTCCCGACCGCCCCCAGATCTCCCGCGTGGAGCTCCGCCACCTCAATCAGCTTCCTGCCCTGCATGATTCCGGGGTGCGTCAGGCTCTCCGTCTCCTGCTGGGTAAAGTTCTGCACCACCACACCGGGCTTCACCACGCCGCTGATCACCTTGAAGAAGGTAATCCTCCCGGTAAACGGATCCGTCATGGTCTTATACGCGTAGAGTGCGAGCGGCGCCTGATCCTCGATCCGCCGCATCACCATCTCGTCCTCGACCTCCGCCTGAATCCCTGCGTCCCCGTTGCTCGCCGACACCTGTCGAATGCCACGCGCGGCGAACGGAGACCGCTCCGACGGCGAAGGAACATAGTCGCGCAGAAAATCCAGAAGATGATCGGTGCCGACACAGAGCAGGCCGCTGACATACAGCACCGGGAAGAGCCTGTCCTCACGAATCGCCTCATGCAACGCGGCAATCAGATGCTGCTCGGGGATCGTTCCCACGCGGAAGAACTCCTCCATCAGCTCATCCTTGCCCTCCGCCACAAACTCCACCAGCGCCTCATGAGCCGCCTTGGCATCGCTCTGCATCACCTCGGGAATCTTTCCGACCTCACCGCGGCCGTCGCCCTCTGGCTGGTAGAAGTACGCCTTCATCGTCACCAGATCGACGACGCCGTGAAACCCATGCTGATCGACGATGGGCAGCTGCACCGGGACCACCGGGCGACCCCACGCCTCCTGCAAAAGCTCAATCATCCGTCGCCGCCCAAGCCTGCTGTCGGCCTTCGGATGGTCGACCTGATCGATCACCAGCACACGCGGCAGGCTGATCTCGGCGGCATACTTCCAAACCCTGTGCGTCACCGACTCCGCGCCCGACTGCGCATTGATCACCACCAGCGCGACCTCCACCGGCAGCATCGCAGCCCGGGTCTCATGCAGAAACATGTGAAATCCAGGGGTATCGATCAAATTGATCTTGATCCCGCTCCACTCGGCGAACGCCGCCGCATTGGCCATCGTCATTCGCCGGGCGACCTCTTCCTCGTCGTAGGCCGTGACCGCAGACCCGTCCTCCACGCGGCCTTGAGCGGTGGTCATCTTTGCCGCGTGGAGCAGCGCCGCGATCAGGGTCGTCTTCCCGCTGTGCGAGTGCCCGACCACGGCCACATTCCGAATGTCCTTCCCGAGATAGGTCTTCATGGCGAATTCCTCTCAGATCACGGAGCGAAACCGAAATCACGCGAAGCGAACCAATCCTGGCGAGTCGTGTCCCGGCCACTCCGGTTCAGGGCACGGAGCACCGTGCCCGCTCGGAGAAGTGGGATGCTATCACAAATACCGCAGGCCTTTCGTCAGAAGCTTTTCCCGCTCGAGAAGAAGATGCCCAAATTATTCCGCTTATTCCGCCACTCTTGCCTGCCGGACCATCTCGACCAACTCCTTCCGCGTCTCCAGCGCCGTTCGCACCTCATTCGGAAAGTTGATCCGCGCCCCCTTCATCCCGGCATCGGTCTTCACCCGCAGCGAGAAGCCAAGCCGATCGACCGAGGTCATGGTCGCCTCAATCGCCTCAAGCTGCGCATGCCGCCGCGCCAGCAGGATCATCGCATCCACATGGTCCGCGTTCATGTGCGCGAGAATCCCCGGCGCCGACTCCGCCAGAGGATCCGGCACCGCAGCCGCATAGTCGGCCGCCTCCACCCAGCCCATCACCCCGAAGCCGCCAACGTAGTACAGATCGATCGGCTGCAGACGAAAGAAGCTGAAGTCATTGAAGTCCACCCAATACCGGCTGTTCTCATGGCGCGCGAGATAGATCTCACGCACCGAGGCGAGATCGGCCTCCGGCACAGGGATCGCATCGCCGACGAGCGTGGCTCGCGCTGCGCCAAGCGGGTCTCCGTCGCTGGCTGCCTGCGCCACAAAAAGGCTGCAGCGCGGATCGTTCTTCAGGTTTTGCGTGTGCATGGCCATGCTGCTGATCAGGAAGATGGGCCTCCCGGCCGCATCCAGCGCAAAGGGCATCAACGAGCCGAAGGGAAATCCCGCATGCTTGCGCGAGAGCGTGGACAGCGTGGCCGTCGAGGCCAGCGAAAACAGGGTCCGAACCCGCTCGGCATGGCTTGGTTCAGGAGGCTGCGGCAACGCGGGTCCGGTGGATGCGTGCTGACGGGGTGCGGTACGTTCAGTGGATGACATAGGTCCTCCCTTCCAAGCTATGCCGATGTCGAAGCGGGGTAAAGAGCGCATCAGACGATGCCGGTCCACCTCCGCAGCAGCCGCATCCTCTTGGCCTTCGCAAGCCCTGTCGCCGATATCGTCCATAGCCGATGCCGTTGACATCTTGAAAACCAGAGAGCCCATAATGGGCAACCTAATCCTCTCCCATCGCGTCGTTAAGAACGAACGACTCGGGAGTGTCTACTCAATTGCGATTCGCGGTTGAGAGCGCTTCCAGAGGACGTTCATGCACCTTTAGCGGCATCCCACGATCGCCGATGCCAGACAAGCCCGGAACCGATTGCTGTATTTGAGCCGGAGGCGAGATGGCACTAACAGAGAAGATTACCTGTGATGTCTGCGGCATTCAGAAGGGTGAAGCGAACCACTGGATGCTATGGTCGACTGAATTCTTTGTGCCTGGTCCGAACGGTGAGATCGGTGGCATTCGATTCGCCCCCTGGCACAAGGATCTCTATCGAGACTATAACCACCTGTGCGGCGAATCCTGCGCCAGCAAGCTCTTGGCAAAATCAGTCACGGAGTGGAGAGAGATCGCAGAACTCTCGCGCTGCGTTCCGCGCCAACAACGAGCGCACGCATCAAGATCTAAGAACACCGCACGCACGGTCGAGACAGCAGCCGCACGGGACGAATGCCAGTCGAGCTCCGTTCTACTCGCTCGTCCTCCTCGGCTGCACTCGTCACCAACGCTCATCTCCGTCGCCTGCATCTGTGTCCCCGGGCCCTCCACCAAAAGCTGAATCCGTCCTTCAGCCTGTTCCAGCTCTTGCTTGCAGGCAGTGGAGAGCCGCACGCCCTCCTCGAACAACTTGACCGACTCATCGAGCGACAGGTCGCCGCGCTCCAGGCGTTCGACCACCGCTTCCAGCGAGGTCAGCTTCTCTTCAAAATTCGGCATTACATCTTCTCCGTAGAGTGTTGGAACCGGGACTGTGTCTCGCCGTCGGTGAATCCCAGCACCTGGGCGGCGGCCGTGTACTTGCCGAACGGCGCACTGACCTGCACGCCCTGCACCTGAGCGCGGACCTCCGCCAGCATCTCGCGGGCGATCCGGATTCCCTCGGCACGCGCCGCCTCCGGGGAGTCCGCCGCAGCCATGCGCGCCATGATCGCGTCCGGCATACTCACCTTGAGATCCTTCTTCATGAACTCCGCGTTGCGCAGATTGGTCAGCGGCCAGATGCCCGCGATGACCGGGATCCGGAAGCCCTCGATGCGCCGCAGGAACTGCTCCAGCAGACGCAGATCGAAGACCGGCTGCGTGATCGCGAACTCCGCGCCCGCCTCCACCTTATGCGCGAACCGCCGAACCTCATTGTCGATGTCGACCACGCCCGGATTCGCCGCAACCGAGATCGTGAAGCCGGTCGATCCTCCGATCGAGTTCTTCCCGATATCGAGGCCGTGGTTCAGCCTCTCGACGATCTTGACCAGCCCAATCGCGTCCACGTCGAAGACCGCGGTCGCATCCGGATAGTTGCCCAGCTTCGGAGGATCGCCCGTCAGGCACAGAACATTCTTCAGACCGATCGACGACGCGCCGATCAGGTCGCTCTGCATCGAAAGAATGTTGCGGTCGCGGCAGGTGTAATGGAGAATCGTCTCGATCCCCACCTGCTGCTGGATCTGCACGCACAGGCTCTGCGCGCTCATGCGGGCGCTGGCGCGCGGCGAGTCCGGGACGTTGATCGCATCCACCCCCAGCCGATGCAGCTGCGCCGCCCCTTCGATCTCCTTCGAGCAATCGATGCCCTTCGGCGGCACGATCTCGACCAGCGTTACAAAGTCGCCGGCGGCCACCATCGCGCCGATCTTCGAGCGCTGCCCAAGCGGCGGCGGCTCAATCTTGCTCTCCGTCACCTCCTGATCGGGCGCGGCTGAGACCTGCACCGCCGCCTCCTGCGCTCCCAGCGCCCGCAGCGCCGAGCGCATCGCGCGAATGTGGTTCGGCGTCGTCCCGCAGCAGCCACCAATAAAGGTCGCCCCCGCCTTGACAAACTTCCGCGCAAAGCTCGCCAGGTACTCGGGCGACGTCAGATAGATATTGCGCCCATCGATCGACCGCGGCATGCCCGGCGTTGGGCATCGCCGCCAGCGGCAGCGTGGTCACCGCCCGCATCCGCTCGATCACGCCGAGCACCACCGCCGGACCGGAGCTGCAGTTACAACCCACAGCGTCCACGCCCCAGGCGGTCAGCAGCTCGGCCGTACGCTCCGGCGAGGTGCCATCCAGGCAGTTCCCCTCCTCGTCCACCGTCACCATCACCATCAGCGGCAGCTCCGGGGCGAACGTCCGCGCCGCCCGAACCGCCTCCTCCGTCTCCGCCAGCGAGACCATCGTCTCGATCACCAGCAGGTCCGCGCCCACTCCCGGCCCGCCCTCCACCAGCGCCTCGCACCTGGTCGGCAAAGGCATGGTAGGCCTCTTCGCGCGTCACCTTGCCCGCAGGCTCCAGCCGGACCCCCAGCGGTCCCAGCGCGCCCGCGACAAAAGCCTCGCGTCGCCTGCTTCTCCTGCAGCTCTTCCACGCACTGCCGCGCCAGCCGGACGCCGGCGGTATTGAGCTCGCGCACCCGGTCGGCCAGACCATACCGCTCCAGCCGGAAGCTGTTCGCCCCGAAGGTATTCGTCTCGATGATCTCCGCACCCGCCTGGAGGTACTGGGCATGAATACTCCGCACCAGCTCCGGCTGCGAGACATTGAGCTCGTCATAGCAGCGATTAATAAAGACGCCGCCACCATAAAACATCGTCCCCATGGCGCCATCGCAGAGCACCGGCCGTGCCGCAGCCATCCTCTCCGGAGCGGCATCGCAAGTCCGCAGCCGCGGGAACGCCGCTCGGGCAAAGAGACCCTGGACCTTGTCGCGAATCGTCATCTCTCTCCATCCTAAGCCAGTTCACGAAACTGCCCATATCTTGAGTGACATCCGTCCGACTCAAACGTCTCATTTTGGTATACTCAGGGGAAATAGCGGCATCCCCTGCGTTAGTGCCCGAAGGTCGGAGTTGTTCACGTTGATGAATCGAAGTGTCTCTGTTCTGTCACGCAGTTTCTCGCTCCGTGGCTCTGGTCTTTTGTGCGGTCTGCTGCTCGCTCTGGGCACCCTCAGCTTGACCTCCTGCGCTACGCGATACTACAAGCTGCCGACCAATAACTTTGCCGGTCGCCCAACCCCGCCCAGCCTGCTGCAGGAGCGCGTCCTCGTCGGCATCACGACCAACGGCTCCACCACCGGCGAACTGGAGATCCTGGACGGCCTGCGCGATCTGCGCAGCAACATCCAGTACACCAAGCCGACCTTCACCATCAGCGGCTACTCCTCCGGATACCCGGACCTGATCCTCAACTTCCCGGAACAGAGCAAGGGCTACGCCTACTCGAACTCCGACGGCTCGCTGACCAGCATTAATTACGGCACCGAGGCCGCCGCCGGATCCGCCGCGACGCTGCCCGCGCGTCGACCGCCATCGCCATCCCGCCGACCTTCACCCGCATCTACTGCGGCCGAGCCCACCGCGGGCTGGCTCGTTCTGGTCGACAACACCACCGGCGCGACCTACACCGCTGAACCTCCCCAACGTCGACTCAGGTCGTCGCGAACTCCGGCGACACCGTCGCTCTGGCCTTCGTGCGCAACTCCAACTCCGTCTACCGGATCTTCAAGCTGAGCCTCAACTCGCCCGGCGCCACCGGACTGCCCACCACCGCGACGGCCACCTATCAGACCGCGATCTCCGCCATGCAGGCCACCGGCGCCGTCGACTGCGAGCCCTACAACCTGCCCGTCTACTGCGTCGGTTCCGGTCCCCGGCAACTTCGATCGCCCGAGCAACGCCTACTTCTCGCTCGACGGCACCACCGCCTACGTCCTCAACTCCGGTCCGGAGCTCGGCGGAAACACCGCCAGCGTCAGCGTCATCCCGCAGAGCCAGCTGGTCAATACCCTCTACGTCGAGCTCGCCTGAGGCGCCCACCGGCTACCAGACCACCCCGATCACGGCCAACAGCCCCAGCCCGGTCACCAAACAGATCCTCACCCCGGGCGGCGTCACCACCGCCATCTCCGACGGCACGACGCTCTACCTCGCCGGCCAATCGCAGTACGTCGTCTCCAGCAACGGAACGACCATCGACCGGGATGAATCCGACCGTCGGCACAAATCCGCTCTTCGCCGGTTACATGACCACCATCAACCAGGCCACCAATACGGTCACCGCAGCGTACTCCATCGCCGATGGATCGCACTCGCAGATGATCTTTGCCGACGACAATACCCTTTGGATCGGTGCCGCGAACTGCGCCAACGGTGTCCGCCAGTAACCTACTTCACACCCAGGCATCATGACGCAGGCCGCCAACTACAACTGCCTGACCATGTTCAACACCAGCACCCTGACTCCGCAGATCATCCCGGCGCTCAACCAGGCCGGCCCGGCAGCCGCGGTCAGCCGCTCTATCCCAACACCTACCAGACCGACATAACTACTACGGCAACATCGGAAGTCGCCGGCGGCGGCGGGATCGCCTGGGTGCAGAACTACCACAAGATCTACACCGCCTACGGTGGCCAGATCCACTCCTTCAACACCACCGACGGCTCGGAGCGGGACAACACCAACATCACCGTCCAGGGAACGGCCCTCACCGTCGTCTACATGGATGCCCTCACCAACACCGCCAACTAAGCGACAGCACAGGAGCGAGTATGCCGTCCGAAAATCCAGTCGACATACTCGCCATCGCCGCCCACCGCGACGACGTCGAACAGACCTGCGGCGGGCACCCTGCTCACCATGCAGGCCCGCGGCTGGCGCACCGGCATCCTCGACCTGACCCGAGGCGAGTCCGGCACCCGCGGCACCGCTCAGGAGCGCGAGGCCGAGGCCAACGAAGCCGCCCGCATCCTCAAGGTCACCACCCGCGAAGCGCTCGACCTGCCCGACGGCAACGTCCAGAACACCCTCGAAAATCGCCTCAAGATCGCCGCCGTCCTGCGCCGCCTCCGGCCCCGGGTCGTGATCCTTCCCTACTGGCAGGGCCGCCATCCCGACCACTACACCTCCGCGACGCTCGGCTACGAGGCCTGCTTCGTCAGCGGACTCGCCAAGGCCGAGGTCCCCGGTCCCGCGCTGCCCCCGCACCGCCCCTTCAAGATCCTCTACGCCAGCCTCTACGCCGACGTGCGCCCCACCTTCGCCGTCGACATCTCCCCCTTCATGGAGGAGCGCTTCCAGTCCCTCATGGCCTATCGCTCCCAGTACGCCAACCAGTCCCAGGGCGGCGGCCTCTTCGTTCCCGAGGAAGACATTCGCGAGCGCACCTTCGCCACCGCCCGCCACTACGGCCTGCTGGCCGGTGTCCGCTACGCCGAGCCCTTCGTCCAGAAGGAGATCGGCCTGGTCGACGACCTGATGATGCTGCCGGTCGCCTCCATCTAGGACGTTCGATCTCAAGTTCCGGAGTCATCTCAAAGAACATCATCAACCGTCTAAAAAGCTGTCATCGCTGAGCAGCGGACAGTCTGATCGTCCGCTGCGCAGTGGAGAGACCCCTGTATTTCGCTCTTGCTTAGAATAGCCCGGTGACCTCACGACTCAACTGCAGTCAAATCCGAGCCTCAGAGCCCGCTCTACCGGCCGCCCCAGCCGCTCCCGCACAAAGCCCGCGATCTCCGCCGTCACATACTCCGGCGGCTGCATCTGGAAGCGCGGCCTCCCCGCGAGCAGCTCCAGCGAAACACCCTTCCACGCCGGATTACCGGCCTCCTGCGCAGCGAGCAGCACCGCATCGGCACGATCCAGATAGCGCAGCGCCGACGCCTTGAAGTCCGCCGTCCCCGGATCAAGCACGCTCAAATAAACATCCGGCCGCAGAAACTCCAGAATGCTATTCGACTCGATGAGGACGTTCCCACCCCTCGCCTGCGCCCGCGCAAACTCCTCGAGCAGCCATGGCATCGCCTCACTCAGCCTTCCCTCCCGCGTCCGCACCCAGAAGGACCGCACCGCACCCGCCTCCAGATACCGCGACGTATCGGTTCCGCTGCCCCTGTCCGTCTCCTCGCTCATCGCGAAGGCAGACGCATCCTCGCCACCGGCTCCGTCCCATGCCAGTGATGCGTGATCTTGAACGCCGTCCACCGCATCTCCGGCAGCGCTCGGATCAGCCCCGCCACCACGCTGGTCTTGCCGATGTTGCGCGTATGTCCGCCAACCACCACGATCGCCAATGGAACTCTCCCGCAGCTCCGCCAGACCGCTAGCGCCGCTTCAGCCGAGCCAGATCCCGCAGATACTCCTTCAACGGCCGCGCCGGACGCCCCCAGAAGACCTCCCCGGGCCCCTGCATCTTCTTGCCCGTCAGCACCCCCGCGCCGCCGCCGAGAATCACCCCGGCGCCCACCGTCGCATGCTCGCCAATGCCGACCTGCCCGCCCAGAATCGCGCCGTCCTCAACCACGCTCGAGCCGGAGATCCCCGTCTGCGCCGCGATAATGACGTTCCTGCCGATCACGCAGTTGTGCCCGATATGGACCAGGTTGTCGATCTTCGTTCCGCGCCCAATCCGCGTCTCGCCCAGCGCACCCCGATCGATCGTCGTGTTCGCGCCGATATCGACGTCGTCCTCGATCACCAGCGTCCCCTGCTGCGGAAACAGCAGATACTCGCCCGTCGCGCCGTTGCGCGCATAGCCAAAGCCCTTGCCTCCAAGCACCGCCCCGGCCTGCACATGCACCCGATCACCGACGGTTACATTTGCATAGATCGTGACATTCGGCCCGATCTCACACTCGCTGCCCAACCGCACGCCGTCATGGATCACCGCTCCCGGCCCAATCGACGTCCCCGCCCCAATCTGCGCGTAGGCGCTCACCACTGCGGCGGCATGAATCTCTCCACGCGTGCGTTCCGCGAGCCGCTGCGCCACCGCCGCGAAGCCATACCGCGCATCGCGAACCCATAAAACGCGAGCGTTCGCCTCGCCCTCCTTCGGCTTCAGCGAACTCGCCGCCAGCACCAACCCAGCCGCCGAAGCCAGCGCACTCGCCAGCGTCCCTGCGTCGGTCGCAAAGACAATCGACGTCGCCGTCGCCGCCTCAATGCTCGAGACGCGATCGAACTCGCCTCGCGCTCTCGGGAGCCTCCTCCGCTACGCCGACCCAACCTGCAATCTGACCTCGTGTCGCCATCAATAGATTCCCTGCTCTCCCGGCCTGCGCGTCTTCCACCGACGATGCATCCACAGCCACTGGTCCGGATACGCGCGGATGTACGCCTCAAGAATAGCGGTAAAGCGCGCCGTATTGGCGATCGCGTCCTGCTCCGCATCCTCGGTCGATGACCAGCTCCACCCGCGGGCCGAAGCGCAGCACATAGCGCCGCTCGCTCTGCTCCCACACCAGAAATCCCGGAACCACCGCCGCTCCCGTCTTCGCGCGCAACCCGCGCCAATCCCGAGGCCGTGCACGCCTCCACGCCGAAGAACGGCACAAAAACGCCCTGCGGCGGTGTCATATTCGTGTCCATCAAAATGCCGACCGTCTCATTGGCCCGCATGGAGGCGATCAGACCGCGCGCAAAGTCATCCTTGTGGATCACGCGATTGCCATGCAGGCAGCGAACCCGATTCACGAATCGATCCACCAGCGGGTTATCCAGTCGCCGGATCACCATCCCCATCGGATAGCCCGCCAGCGAGTGATAGAAGCTCGAGAGCTCCCACGCGCCCAGATGTCCCGTCAGCACCAGCACCCCTTTGCCCTGCTCCCGCGCGGCAAGATAGTGCTCCAGCCCCTCATAGCGAATCAGCTCACCCGCCCGCTTCGCCGTATATCCCGGCATCTGGCAGAACTCGGCCAGCTGATACCCCAGATTGCGATAAACACCCCGCAGAATCGCGAGCCGCTCCTCGCTCGGAGCGCTCCGGAAACGCCAGCTGCGAGGTTACGAAGCCCAGTCCGGCGCAGTCGCCCCAGCAGCCGGAACGCCAACGCAGCGATCCCCGCCCCGGCTACACGCGCCCACCACGCGGCATGAACCGCAGCAGATGGACGAATACCCAGACGACTGCAAACTCAAACGTCTGCACTGCCGTGATGGACCGACGCGTCGCTTGCGTACTCTTGCTCAAGCTTCCAGTTTACGGGGAAACGTCGCATTTAGGGATCCCCAGCACCAAGCGTATCCACTGCGACAAGCCCTTCATCAGAAACACGAAAGGGCGGCCGCAATGGCCACCCTTTCAGTTACAAATATCCTCTGCCGACCGCCAGCGACTAGTGATTCTCCTTCGAAACCACGAAGTACCGCGCGACGGTGTGGACAAAGGGACGAGCCTCCGGCGGCGTCGGCACATCCCCATGCAGCACCTGCTGGAAGGGGAGATCCGCACCCATAAAAGGTGCGGGTTTCATCGGAATTCTGCGACAGCACCGTGCCATCGAGATCAATGCCGGCAAACAGACCCCTGCTGCGCGAGTAGGTCAGGAACTCCGCATTCAGCTTCCAGTCCGTTCCCGCCTGCGCGTTACGGCCAACCGGGCCGGCTGCGGCAGCCGCATCGCCACCGATCTTGAACTTCGACTGCAGCATGTCCTGCAGACCCTTCTGATTCATCGCCACCAGCACCAGGTCCGTCGATTGCCCGCCGATCTGCCAGCCGAAGCTGCCGCCCGCCAGTTGAACGAAGACCGGTGCGCTCCATCCACGAGGCGTGCGGCAGGTCGCCGCTCCCTGGCCATACTGCGCCCCAACCACAAACGCGCCCTTCTTGTACGCAGGGATCACAACGACGCACGATGCGCCGGAGAGGATCGATTGCGGAATGCCTTTATCCGGAGTGGCCATCACCTCATCGATGACGCTCCGCGCCGCTTCCAACCGCTCCTGGATCTTTGCCCGATCCGTCTGTCGGCCGTAAGCCGAGAGCGAAGAGAATGCCAAAGCCACCGCACACGCCATTCCTGCCAAACGTTTCATGTTTCTTACCTTTCCGTACTGTTCTATTGTCTGCCCAAGACAAGAGGACGAGACTGATAAATAACGAGTAACAGTACTGTCAGTCAACTGTGATGGGAAAGTGGCGGGATATAGTTGCACGTCTGGAAAAAAGCCGCTCGAAATGTTCGACCGCTGCTGCCATCAAAAAAATGGGGGTTGAGAGCTCCTGCAGGACTTGGATCCCGCAAGCACTCCACAACCCCACTCTCCCAGGTCTGTGTAACTGAAGAGAGGTTGAGGCTCATCGCTCGCCCCGGCAACGGTACGGAGGTATATAGACCTGAGTAACCAATTTATGTACTGAATCAGTACACAGCCACTGTCCGCGATTCGACACACCCCGATCATCCGCCCGACTCCACATGCTGGTTCAGGATATACATCGTCAATTCAATGCGATTGGCCACCCCGGTCTTGCGCATAATCCGCCCCATGTGCGCCTTCACCGTCCCCGCATCGATGCCCAGCGCCTCGCCGATCTCTCGATTCGACTTGCCCGCCACCAGCAGACTCACCACCTGGTTCTCCCGCGGCGTCAACTTCGCCCCGTTCGGCGCGCCCACCGGCGGCCGCGATGCGCTTCTCGCCTCCAGCAGCCGTGCCAGCACCTTGCGCGGAGCCCACAGCGAGCCATCCTGCACCACATCGAGGGCCATCGTCAGCTCCTCCACCGAGGCCGTGTGCGTCAAAAATCCCTTGGCTCCCGCCCCGATGATCCGCTCGATGTACTCCATGCTGCCCGGCTCGCCCAGCACGATCAGCTTCAGCGTCGGCCGCGTCCGCCGAAACGTCGCCAGCAGCTCGAACAGATAGTCCGTCGAACTCGCATCGACCAGAACCACGTTCAGAACCCGCGTCCGCAGCGCCCCCGCGAACGACAGCGGCACCACCTCGACCCGAGAGTCTCCGCAAAGATCGCTTGCAGCCCAGCAACACGCAGACCGTCGCTCGATACCACCCCAATCTGCCGCGGAGTTGTGACGAGCGGTCCGACCATCGCCTGCTGGCCCCCGACCCGCAAGGCCTCCACTGCGCCTCGCAGGTCTTCTCCTGCTGAATCTAGGTAGAAATCGAACTTAGAGCTTCGGCAGAACGATTCCCGTCTGGTTCTGGTACTTGCCCTTGCGGTCCGCGTAGCTGACCTCGCAGACCTCATCCGACTGGAAGAAGAGAATCTGGCAGAGCCCCTCGTTCGCATACACCCGCGCCGGCAGCGGCGTCGTATTCGAGATCTCCAGCGTCACATACCCCTCCCACTCCGGCTCGAACGGCGTCACATTGACGATGATGCCGCAGCGCGCATACGTCGATTTGCCCACGCAGATCGTCAGCACATCGCGCGGAATCTTGAAGTACTCAATCGACCGCGCCAGCGCGAAGGAGTTCGGCGGAACGATCACGCTGTCGGCCTGCACCGTCACAAAGGAGCGCTCATCGAACTTCTTCGGATCGATGATCGCGCTGTTCACGTTGGTAAAGATCTTGAACTCGTCGGAGACCCGAAGGTCGTAGCCATAGGAGGACAATCCGTAGGAGATCACTCCGTCGCGAACCTGTTTTTCGCTGAACGGCCGAATCATCTGATGGTTGAGTGCCTGTTCGCGAATCCAGCGGTCGCTTTTAATGGCCATAGTACGTCAATCACCTTTTTAAGTAGCACCCTGGTCGCCGCGACCCGCGCGGAAGGTTACTATAGTTGCAGTCTTGTCCGAATTGAAGATCTAATCGCGGCAATAGTCATCTTACGGCAGCCGTATGGCATTGACAATCGTTGATTGGATTTCTACCATCTTGGCATCGGCTGCTGACCGGGAATCTAAATTCCGGCGTCACAACGAGAAAGGCACCCCTCTTGATCAAGCAGGATCTCATCCAACGCGTCGTTGAACGGACCGGGCTTCCCAGGACCAAGGCCGAAGCTGCCGTCGATGCCATCTTCGAAAGCATGAAGCAGACGCTGGTCGCCGGCGACCGGATTGAACTCCGCGGCTTCGGCGTCTTCACCGTCAAGCCCCGAAAGACCGGCATCGGCCGCAATCCCCGGACCGGCGCCGAGGTCAGCATCGCCCCGGGCAAGGCCGTCCGCTTCAAGCCCGGCAAGGAGCTTCACCTGCTCGACTAAATCGCTACCGCCCGGGCCCGTTCAAAAATTCCAGCATGGAAAGTGTTCGCCCGGGGCAATGTCCACGACGAACGTCCTTCAGAACTCGCACGTTGAAGAACTGACTTGGACTGCCGGCCCCAGCGCCCAGTGGCCCCTGGCTGCAGATCGTGCTGCTCGTCACCACGCTCTTCACCACCACCGCCGTGGGCGCGCGGTACATGTACAACTTCCAGCTCGGCAACGCCCCGCTGACCAGCTTTACCGACCTCTTTCCCTTCCCCTGGATCTGGCAGAATCCCGACCGCATCGCCGAGCGGCCTGCCCTTCTCCATCACCCTGCTCGGCCATCCTGCTCGCCCACGAGTTCGGCCACTACATCGCCTGTCGCCTCTTTGGCGTGCGCACCTCGCTGCCCTTCGTCTTCCCCGCACCCACCCTCAGCGGCACCGCCGGCGCCCTCATCCGCATGGAATCGCCGCATCCCCTCCCGCACCGCCCTGATCGCGATCGGCGCATCCGGCCCCATCGCCGGCTTCTGTGTCGCGCTGCCCACCACCTGCTACGGCCTGCTCCACTCCACGACCGCCATCGTCCAGACCCCGCCGTCGATCATCCGCTTTGAAGCCCCGCAGCTCATCAGCCTCCTGCATCGCCTCCTCAGCGGCTCCCACCCCGAGATGCCCGCTGCTCGGCCAGATGGTCCCGCATCCGGTCCTGGTCGCAAGTTGGATCGGCATCCTCATCACCGCGCTCAACCTCATCCCCGCCGGCCAGCTCGACGGCGGCCACATCGTCTACGCCCTCTCGCCCACGCGCGCACAAGATCTCCACCCAGCTCACCATCGCCGCGCTGCTCTATCTGGGAACGGTCGAGTGGATCGGCTGGCTCCCCTGGGCCTTCCTCCTGATGCTGCCCATGCATGGCGCATCCGCCCGCTGCCGAAGCCCGCTCCCGAAGCGGACCCCTTCGAAGCACCATCCGAGCGCCGGCGCTCGCCTATCTCGTCCTGGCGCGCTGCTCTGCTGCGGGATCTTTCTTCTCTGCGGCACCTTCCAGCCCTGCGTCGGCAACAGCCTGACGAATGTGCTCCTGCGCATCCACTGGGGCCTCGGCTTCTAGCCACCATCCCCACGAAGCCCTCGCAAACCGACCTACATCAGGTGCACCGCGTCCACATCGATCACCAGCGCCCGCCGCGGAATCTCCTGGCGATCCGCGAACGCCAGCATCGCGCGCAAGGTATTGCCCAGCGCCTGCCGCTGCTCCGCCTTCAGCACAAAGTGGATAGCGGAAGATCCGCTTCAGCCGCACGATCGGCGCCGGCGCCGGTCCCAGCACGCGAATCTTCTCGAGCTTCGCCTGCTGAAACCACCGCCCCAGCGCCGTCGCCCACGCCGTCGCCTCCTCCAGCTTCGAGCTCTGCACGATCACATTCGCCAGCACCGCAAACGGCGGATAGTGCATCCACCGGCGATACTGCAGCTCCTTCTGCACGAACCCCGGGTAGTCGTGCTGCGTCGCAAACTGGATCGCGTAGTGGTCCGGATGGTAGGTCTGCAGCAGCACCTTGCCCGGCAGATCCCCACGCCCCGCGCGTCCCGACACCTGCGTCAGCAGCTGAAACACCCGCTCCGCCGCGCGAAAGTCCGGCAGTCCCAGCGCGGTGTCCGCGCCCACCACCCCCACCAGCGTGACGCCGTGAATATCGTGCCCCTTGGCGATCATCTGCGTCCCCACCAGCAGGTTGATCTCGCCCGCATGCAGCCGCGCCAGCAGCCGCTCCATGTCGCTGCGTCCCCGCACCGTATCGCGATCCATGCGCCCGATCCGCGCCGACGGAAACAGCTCCTGCAGCCGCTCCTCGCCCTGCTGCGATCCCGCGCCCAGATAGTACAAATGCTCGCTCGAGCACTTCGGGCAGGTCTTCGGCACCGATCGCCGAAAGCCGCAGTAATGGCACACCAGCCGCTGGTGCGAGTCCCCGGCCCGCGCCTCGAGATCCTCTCCCGTCGTCGCCACCGGCTTGTGGAAGGTCATCGAGATCGCGCAGTTCTCGCACTCGATCTTCTCCCCGCAGCCCGGCACATCACCACAAACGAGTAGCCGCGCCGGTTCAGCAGAATCACCACCTGCTCCCCGCGATCGAGCGTCGCCTGCGTCTCCTCGATCAGCTTCCGCGAGAAGATCTGCTCCTGCCCGGTCTCGCGAAACTCCTCCCGCATATCGACCAGCTCCACCGCCGGCATCGGCCGCTTGGCCACCCGCTCCCGCATCTCGATCCGCGCGTACCGCCCCTTCTCCGCATTCGACCAGCTCTCGAGCGACGGCGTCGCCGACCCCAGCACCACCACAATGTCGTTGAACTTCGCCCGCATCACCGCCACATCGCGGCCGTGGTAGCGCGGCGTCTCCTCCTGCTTGTAGCTCGAATCGTGCTCCTCATCGACGATGATCAGCCCCAGATCCACCATCGGCGCAAACACCGCCGACCGCGTCCCCACCACGATCCGCGCCTCGCCCCGCCGTATGCGATGCCACTGCTCCGCCCGCTCATCCGGCGTCAACTGCGAGTGCAGCAGCGCCACCGCGTCGCCAAACGCCGCATACATCTGCCCCGCCATCGCCGGCGTCAGCCCAATCTCCGGCACCAGCAGCAGCGCCGACCTGCCCGCAGCCAGCGCCCGCTGCATCGCCGCAAAATAAACCGCCGTCTTGCCCGATCCCGTAATGCCATACAGCAGATGCGCGCGAAACCCTCCCTGCGCCAGCGCCGCGGCGATCCCGCTCAGCGCCTCCATCTGCACCTCGTTCAACGCATGCTCGTGCGCGTGCTTCTTCCCCTGCGGCCCGCTCAGGCCGCTCAGATGAAAGCTCTCCGGCACCTCTTCGATCGCCACCAGCCCGCGCTTCACCAGCGTCCCCAGCGTCGACTCCGGCACCGTCAACGCCCGCAGATCGCTCACCCGCATGCGCCCGCCCACAGCAGCCAGCTCCGCCAGAATCGTCGTCTGATTCTCGTTCAGCTTCGGCAGCCGCGCCTCCGGCACCAGCACGGCGACGCGCTCCAGCCGCCGCGCATCGCGCTCCTCCGCCACCGCCTCCCGCACCAGCCACTTCTTGCGCACCATGCCATCGAGCAGCGCCTTGTTCGCGCCCGTCGCCGACCGCAGCGCCCCCACCTTCGCCGCCGCCCCGTCCTCCAGATAATTCAGCACCGCATACTCGCGGTTCTGCTCCTCCGCCGACAGCTTCGAGCGCCGCGAAGATCCCTTCTCCGCCCCCGCATACAGCACCCGCCGCCCCGCCTCGGCGATCGTGTACGCAAAGTGCCGCTTCACCTCCGCGCCCAGCGGCAGCATCCCCCGCAGCACCTCACCCAGCGGCGCCACATAGTACTGCGCGATCCACGCCGCCAGCCGCATCAACTCATCCGGCAGCAGCGCCGCATCGTCGAGCACCTGCTGCACCGGCTTCGCCTCGACGCCCTCGGCCAGCGGCCCATCGTGCACGCGCACCACCACGCCCATCAGCCGCTGCCCGCTGAACGGCACCAGCACCCGCGCCCCCACCACCGGCACCACGCCATTCACGGCATAGGTAAACATCTGGTCCAGCGGGACGGGCAAGGCTACATCGCAGAAGGCAGGCATCTCTCTCGAGCCTAACGGTTTACCCGGCCACGACCGCCAGCCGCGCCCATCCTAGCGATAAATCGACAGGTTCAAGATTCAGGACCCATCCGCAAAAACGTCATCTCGCAAGCCGAATCGCGAGCGGAGCAGTCTCACCGCACGCCAAGCCGCAGTGGAGAGACGCCCTGTATTTTGCCTCGCGCGAGACAAGTACCCCGGTCCGCCTAAGGCCACCTCCCAAGCGGCCATCCCTACTCCGGCGTCCCTGCCTTTACCCCTTCGCCGGCGGCTTCAGTCCCAGCTCCACCATCACCCGCTGCAGGTCCTTCCACGCCTCGCCCTTCTGCCGCGGATCGCGCAGCAGAAACGCCGGATGGTAGGTCACCGCAACCTTGGCCCCACGGCAGCTATGCCAGCTCCCGCGCAGCGAAGCCAGCGACTGCTTCACGCCCAAGCAGATACGTCGCCGCCGTCGCCCCCAGCGCCACGATCACCTGCGGCTGGATCACATCGATCTGCCGCAGCAGGAACGGCGAGCAGGTATTCGCCTCCACCGGCTCGGGAACGCGATTCGCCGGCGGCCGGCACTTCACAATATTCGCGATGTAGACCTGCTCGCGCTTCAGCCCCATCGCGCCGATCATGTTGTTCAGCAGCTGCCCCGCCTTGCCCACAAACGGAAGCCCCTGCGCATCCTCATCCGCGCCCGGCCCCTCGCCGACGAACATCAGCCGCGCGTTCGGGTCGCCATCGCCAAAGACGATATTGTGCCGCCCCGCATACGCCAGCGGGCACCGCGTACAGTCGCCGATCTCCGTCCGAATCGCCTCCAGCGCAGCAGCCTTCTGCCGCAGGCGCAACACGTTCGGTCGGCAACGGCGACAAGTTGATCAAAGGACACAGGCTTGTGGAATGCGATCGAAGACTCCAGAGGTTCGTCCGCCAGCGCTTCGCCGCTGGCGGCGGCTGCGGAGAAGCGGTGCAGACGGTAGGTGCAGACGATGGGTGCGGCAGGCGAGCGAGAGGCGCGACGCCGGCAAGCGGCGCGGAGACGGCGCAACCGCGCAGCGACACGCGGAGCACTCAGCGAAGGAGCCGGAGCAACCGGAGCCGAAGCCAGCAGGCGCAGGACGCGACGCCGCCGGCGCGGCCACAGAAGCCGCCGCCGGCACCGGCGCCACCGCGCCAAGCAGCGCAGCCTGCTCCTCCAGCGAGAGCGGGTCGCCCTGCCGATAAAAATCATGGATGCCGAGGTCGCGGAGGTACTCCACGTACGCGCGCAGTTGTTCCGTTGCCTCTCCAGCCATTGCTTTTACTTAAATCCCCGGTTCGATCGGAGGCTTGGGAGCCACCTGTTGCACGATATAGGTCACATGGCCCTGGCGAATCTCATCCTGGGCCACGCGACATGCCTTCATCGACTTCGACACCATCAGCGGCGGCGCGCCCGATTGCAGCTGCCGCGCCCGACGTGCCGCGCCTTTAACCAAACTGTACTTGTTTTGGAACGAGTTTTCCGGAGTCTCAATCGTCATCGGTCTCACCTCGTACCCTTGAATCTACCTCAGGACGGCCATTTCGGGAAGAAAACCACCCGTCTCGCCACCACAAAATCGCCTTCACACGCCAGCAAAGGTCCCCAGCGCAGCCTCCAGACGCTCCGAAGGATGATCCGTCCGGCAGCCCTCGGCCAGCCGCGCGCACCGCGCAGCCTCAGCCGCCTGTCCCTCACGCTCGGCCAGCACAATCGCCCGCAGCTCCGTCGCCGCCTGGTCGAGCACATCGTTCACCAGCGCATACTTGTACTTCCAAATCTGCTTCAGCTCCTCCTGCGCCTCCGCCAGCCGGCGCTCGATGATCGCCTCCACCGTCATGCGCTTCGGCCTGGCTGCGATTGCGCAGCCGCATCTCCAGCACCTGCGGGCTCGGCGGCAGCACAAAGATCGACACCGCCTCCGGCAGCTCCTGCATAATCTGCAGCGCGCCCTGCACATCGATGTCGAGCAGCAGATCCCGTCCCTGCTCGCGCGCATGATCCAGCGCCGACCGCGCCGTTCCGTAGTAGTTGCCGAAGACCTCGGCCCACTCCAGGAACTCGTTCGCCGCCACCATGCGCTCAAACTCCGCGCGCGTCGTGAAGTGGTACTCGCGGCCGTCGATCTCCGACCCGCGCGGTGCCCGCGTCGTGTACGAGATGGAGAAATCGAGTCCCCTCCACCAGCGTAAGGAGCTGGCTCACCAGCGTCGATTTGCCCGAGCCCGAGGGTGCCGAGATGATAAAAAGAATGCCTGCCATGAACTCCTGAACGATCGTGCCAAAGAGATACCAAAGAGATAGTTGGAGCCTTAAGTGTAACCGCTCCGGCCGCCAAATCGCAGCGCCAGCAGTCCCTCGGCCTTACTCCAGGTTCTGCACCTGCTCCTTCGCCCGCTCGATCTCGACCTTCATCTCCAGGCCAATATCCGTAATCCGCAGCCCATTGCCCGACGACGCCCCACTCGTCTTCGACAGCAGCGTATTCGCCTCGCGGTTCAGCTCCTGCACCAGAAAGTCGAGATGCTTGCCCAGCTCTCCGCCCGCGTTCAGCAGCGTCAGAAACCGCTCCGCATGCGTGCGCAGCCGGACCAGCTCCTCCTCCACATCGCTGCGTTCGGCCAGCAGCGCCGCCTCAGCCAGCAGCCGCTCCTCGCTCGGAGCAGCCCCCTGCGTCAGCTCCGCAATCCGTCCCCGCAGCCGCTCGAACGTCGCACTGCGAACGCCCTCGCGCAACGCGCTCGCCTCATCGGCCAACGCCGCCAGCCGCTCCATGCCCGCCCGCAGCGTATCGGCCAGCGCCGCGCCCTCCTCCGCCCGCACCGCGTTGAACTGCGCCAGCAGCTCCGGCATCGCCGCCAGCACCACCGGCTCCAGCACCTCGGCCTCATCGCGCGGAGCCGCCGCCTGCGCACTCAACATCCCCGGCAGCCGCATCAACTCATTCAGATCCGGCTCCGACCGCCAGCCCATGCCGCGCCGCCGCACCGCGAAACGCCTCCACATACGCGCCCAGCAGCTCGTCGTTGAACGCCACCGACACCGCCGCCGCCTTCGCCCCGCGCCGCTCAAGCTGCACCGAGACCTCGATATGGCCGCGCCGCACACTCTCCTTCAGCAGCTTGCGAATCTGCGTATCCAGCGACTCCAGCGCAAACGGCAGCCGCACCTGCGGATCGAAGAACCGGTGGTTCACACTCTTGATCGAAAGCGTGACCGCGCCCGCATCAAGCCCATCCAGCCGCACGCTCGCATACCCCGTCATCGAATAGACCACCGCGCTCATGCCCTCCCGTCCACCATCTCGGCCGGAACCATCTCCGCCTCGGTATGGAACTGCAGATCATGCAGCCTGCGATACGTTCCCGAGTTCTGCATCAACTCGTCGTGGCTGCCAATCTCCGTAATCCGCCCATGCTCCAGCACCACAATCCGGCTCGCATGCCGCACCGTCGACAGCCGATGCGCGATCACAAACACCGTCCGTCCCTGCATCAGGTTGCTCAGCGCCGCCTGCACAAACGCCTCGCTCTCGGTGTCGAGCGCCGAGGTCGCCTCATCCAGAATCAGAATCGGCGCATTCTTCAGGATCGCCCGCGCAATCGCCAGCCGCTGCCGTTCGCCGCCGCTCAGCCGCACGCCCTTCTCGCCGATCATCGTGTCGTAGCCGTTCGGCATGCGCATGATGAAGTCATGCGCCAGCGCCATCTTCGCGGCCTCCTGCACCTTGCCCAGCGGAATATCCGGCTGCCCATACGCGATGTTGTTCCGCACCGTGTCGTTGAACAGCACGACCTCCTGCGTCACCTTGCCGATCAGCTTGCGCAGGCTCTCGATCGTCACATCCCGCACATCCAGGCCATCGATCACAATCCGGCCCTCGTTCACATCGAAGAACCGCGGAATCAGATTCATCAGCGACGACTTCCCGCCCCGCTCGGCCCCACCAGCGCAATCACCTCGCCGCGCTTCACATCGAGGTCGATCCCGTGCAGCACCTGCTTCACCTCGCCGTCGTTGTCATACCCAAACCCGGCGCCCTCAAAGTGAATCCCCTGCTTGAACTCCTTCAGCACCTTGGCGCGCTTCTTCTCGAGCACATCGTCCTGCGCGTCCATAAACGTGAAGATGTCCTCGCTCGCCCCCAGCGCCTGCTGGAAGCTGTTGTAGAACAGCGCAAACTTCCGCACCGGGTCATACAGCGAAAACACCGCAAACAGAAACGCGATGAACGAGCCTTCCGTCATCTGGCCATCCTGAATCCGCCCGCGCCCCACCAGCAGCAGCAGCGCAATCGCCACCGACCCAATCGCATCCATCAGCGGCGAGCTGATCGACTGCACCGACACCGACTTCAGATTCGCCGCGAACAGCCGCTTCGCCGCCCGCCGGAAGCGGTTCATCTCCCACATCTCCATCCCGAAGGCCTTCACGATGCCATTGCCCGTGATGGTCTCATGCAGGATGTTCTGAATCTCCGCCAGCTTGTCCTGCCCGTGCGCGTCGTATGCCGCACCCGCCGCCCAATCCGCCGCGCCGACGAGATCACCACCGGCACAAACAGCAGCAGCACCCACGCCAGCTTGCCGCCCAGCGCAATCACCGCGGCAATCGTGAACACAAAGCTGAACGCCTGCTGCAGAAACTCCGCCAGCACGCTCGACATCGCCGTCTGCACCCGCTCGATGTCATTGATGATCGTCGACAGCAGCGCCCCCGTCGTATGCTTCTGGAAGAAGCCCACCGACCGCCGCAGCACCGCGTTATAAAGATCGTTGCGCAGGTCCGTGATCATGCCGAACCCCGCATGATTCACCAAATACGTCCCCGAATAGTCACAAATCGACTTCACCACCGCCGACAGCACCAGCGCGTACGCAATCACCGTCCACGCATTGTGGAAGTGGCTCGGCACCAGGAAGTGAAGATTCAGCACATACTTCGTGTGCGAGATCGGAAACACCAGCAGATCCGTCGTCGGCGCCGAGGGGTTCAGCACCTTGTCGAAGATCGGCTTGATCAGCAGAAGACGCAGGGTCCCCATCGCCGCCATCACCGCCAGCAGCACCACAGACCCCAGCGAATACAACACGTAAGGCCGCAAATAGAACAGCAGCCGCCCGATACGCCTCAAGCCAGTACGCTCCATTCCATTGCTACGATATTCTTTGCGCTTGGCATAGCTCTATTCTACGGCGCACCCCTACAGACGCTCCCGCTCGCGCGAAAGTCTACGCCGCCGCCGCCCATATCGGCAACCCTTTGAGATATTTAGGATCCTGCGGACAAGCTACCGCGGCATATCCCGGTGCGCCGTCTTCACCCGGTACCCGTCGCTCCCCAGCCGCTTCTTCATCTCCTCGGCGATAAACACCGACCGGTGCTGCCCCCCGTGCACCCAAACGCCACCGTCAGATAGCTCTTGCCCTCCTGGATATAGTGCGGCAGCAGAAACCGCAGCAGGTCCGCCGTCTTATCCAGAAACTCCTGCGTCTGCGGAAACTGCCGCACGTACTTCGCCACCTTCGGGTGCTTCCCCGTCAACGGCCGAAACTCCGGCACAAAGTGCGGATTCGGCAGAAACCGCACATCGAACACCAGATCCGCCTCGCTCGGCACGCCGTTCTTGAACCCGAAGCTGGTCGACGCAATCATCAGATTCCGGTCACTCTCGCCGCGCTCGAACTGCGCATTGATGTGCGCCCGCAGCTCATGCACGTTGAACCGCGTCGTATCCAGCAGAATATCCGCCACATTGCGAATCGGATCCAGCCGCTTGCGCTCCGCCTTGATCGACTGCAGCACCGTCTCGCCGCCTTCTCCCGCCGGATCCATCGGATGCGGCCGCCGCGTCTCGGAGAACCGCCGCACCAGCGCCTCATCGCTCGCCTCGAAGAAGACCACCCGCGTCGGCAGCACCTTGCGCACCTGCTCCAAAAGCGTCGGAAACTGATCCAGCCGTATCCCCTCGCGCACATCGATCACCAGCGCCGCGCGGTCGATCTCCGACGACTGCCGCACCAGATCCGCAAAGCGCGGAATCAGCTCCAGCGGCAGGTTGTCCACCGAGTAAAACCCCAGATCCTCAAACGCCTTCAGCGCCGACGCCTTGCCCGAGCCCGACATTCCCGTCAGGATCACCAGCTCGCCGTCCGCCCGACCTTGGCCGCCTTCCACTCAGCCTTCGCCGGCCTCACCTTCGCCGCAAGCTTCCGTCCACCCGCTCGCTTCGTCACTCTGCTTGGCTTCTTCCGACCCACCATCCGCAAGGGCTCCTCTGGCTGTCTCCGGGGCATGCAGAGATCCTAGCACCCACGCCGTTCCACTGCCACGCACCCCATCATCCCAACACAAAGAAAAGCACGTCATCTCGACCGAAGCAGCGGACAGTCCCATCGTCCGCTGCGCAGTGGAGAGACCCCGTATTTTGCTCTCGATTGCTCTCGCTCACAAGCCCAAAAAGAAATCCCCTGCCCGCCTCTCAAGCTGCACACGCAGCTCTTCAAGGCAGACAGGGGAGATCTTCAAAACCAAGCCGTTATGGGATCTGAATCAGCTCCATCCTGCCATCCCGCTGGCGATGCAGCACCATCGGCTGTCCATAGGTATCGCGGAAGACAAACACATCGCGATCGCGCAACGCGGCCTCCTTCACCGCCACCTCCAGCGTCATCGGCCCAATCGCGGAGCTGTCGATCGAACGCACCACATGCGGCTCCGCGATCGGAGCCCGCCGCGACGAGCCCGACGGAAACGAGTGCACCACCATCGGGGACGACTTGCGCCCCTGGCTACTCCGGCTATGCCGGCTCGTCCGGCCATTCCCTCCATTGCTCTCCGCCGCACTCACCTTCCTCGGGAAGAGTCATATGACCATCCGGCCAGGCCTCATCGATCTGCAGCGAAGCAATCTTGATCCCCGGCTGCCCCGCCTTCGGATGCCGCTTCTCCGTCGCTCGCTTCTTGCTGTGCCGTACCGCCTGCTGCTCCAGCTTGCTCAGGGCGTCGTGCAACGCCGACGTCATCTCCGTCGCCTCGCACGTTCCAACCAGACTCTGGCCTCGTTTCTTCAGCGTGATCTCCGCGATCCGCCGGTACTTCTCGGTAGTCAGAAAGACATGGGCACTCGCAGTTCTGCCCACCAGCTTGGCAATGCGTGCCAAACCAGTTTCAGCCTGCGTCTTTAGTTTTTTGGTGATGGTCGTCTGTCGGCCGGTGTACTCAATTTCCATGGTCACCTCGATCGAGTTAAACCTGGGCTCGTCCTAGCGTACGCGCCTTTGGTGAGTGCTGGGGATCTGCATATCCTCGCGATACTTTGCTACGGTTCTGCGCGTCACCTGGATGCCTTGCCGCTGCAGTTCAGCAGCAAGCTGATCGTCGGTCAACGGCTTGCGCGCGTCCTCCTCTTCGATCAACTTCTTAACCTTACGCTTCAAAAGCACCAATGGCATATCCCCACCCTCGGGACCATTCACACCTTCGGTGAAAAAGAAGCGCAGCTCATACACACCCTGGGCCGTGTGCACGTATTTATTCGCCACCGCCCGGCTCACCGTCGACGGGTGAACGCCAATCTCCTCCGCGACATCCTTGATCATCATCGGCCGCAGCGCCTCTTCCCCGCGCTCCAGAAACTCCGCCTGCCGCCGTACGATCACCTCGCAGGTGCGCACAATCGTATTCTTCCGCTGCTCGATATTCCGCAGCAGCTGGATCGCCGACTTGTAGCGCTCCTTCACATACTCGCGCACCTCCTTCTCGGTCTGCTTCTGCCGCAGCATCTTGCGATAGCCCTGGTTCAGCCGCAGCGTCGGCATGTCCTCTTCGTTCATCACCACGACGTACTTGATCGTCGCGCTTCACAAACGCCACATCCGGCTCGATCAGCCGCGTCTCGCCCTGGTTGTACCGCTGTCCCGGCCGCGGGTCCAGCGTCCGGATCAGCTCCACCGCCGCCTGCACCGCCTCCGCGCTCCGCCCACAGCTGCGCGTCAGCTCGCGCATGTCCTTCTTCTGCAGCATGGCCAGGCAGTTCGCCACGATATGCCGCGCCGTCGCGTAGATGTCCGGCACCTCGCCGTGCCCATTCCGCTCAGCTACCTCTGCCTGCGGCCGCGTCTCCTCCTGCATCTCCGCAGCGAGCGCCGCCAGCTCGCCGGCCTCTTCCTCCAGCACCGCCGCAGCCTGATACCTCTGCCGCCGCTTCTCCATCATCGCGACATCGCGCTCCTGCCCCGCAATCTGCAGCAGCAGGCACTCGCGCAGATCGCGTGCCCCGATCCCCACCGGATCCAGCTGGTTCACCACCCCGCGCGCCGTCCCGATCAGCGCCTGCAGCTCCGCGCGCTCCTCCTCGGCAACCCCGGCAACTCCGGCAAACTCGATCACCGCATGCGTCGCGTAGGCATCTTCAAGCCCCTCCGCCTCAGACAACCGATGCAGCCTCTCCTTCGCCGCTCGCATCCGACGCCGCATGCTCCGCCGCGCCGCGCTCAAACGGAATCGGCTCCGAGCCGCCCATCCGTCCGCCCTCCAACAGCGCCTCGATCAGCTCCTCGTCGGTCGCCGTCAGGTAGCCATCCTCGTTCAGATTGCCGATGATCAGCTCCGCCGCGCTCCGCACCTCCACCGAGAGCGTCAGCGCCCCCAGCTGCCACAGCAGGTGATCGGTCAGCGTGCTCGGCTGCGACAGGAAGTTCTCAAACGACGGCTTGTCATACTCCTCGAAGTTCGAACTCGTCCGAAACCCCGGATCCAGATAGTCCTGAAAGTAGCTGCCAAAGTCGATCTCGTCGAACGGATCCTTCTCGACCCGCTCGCTCTCGGCCACCGTCTCCTCGGCCGACCGCTCCCGATCCCCTTCCTTGCCCGCTCGCTCGTCGAGCGTCGAAAGCGCCTCTTCGACCTCTTCCAACACCGGATTCTCGACCATCTCGGTGTTGATCATCTCCTTCAGTTCCAACTTGTTCAACGCCAGCACGCTGACCATCTGCACCAGCCCAGGCGTCAGCGCCTGCCGTTGCGAGACCTTCAGATTGAGCTTCGGTTGTAGCAATACTGTGACCCTTTCAAACTTAAATACGGCTGGGCAACAACCCAGAAAATGACGATTTCAGGGGGCCCGCTCACACAACCTGCCTGGACGTTCCTTAGCCGACTGGCTTGGCACAGTCTACACGGATAGAAAACCTCGTGCCCACATCACCCTCGAGGATCCGACGATCTCAGCGATCTGCTTCCCCAAGGGGAAGCGCTGTCCACGTGAAGGCATTCTACCCCGCGACGCACCTCCGCTTCCACTCGCGGCCATCCCGATCTCCACGCCAGTCCCGTTCTGGTCCCGTCAATCCGCTTAGTCCATCGAAAACCCTTCGCCCAGATAGATCCGCTTCACCTCCGGATCGCGCCCCAGATCCCGCGGCGTCCCCGCCCGGAAGATCTTGCCCTCCGTGATGATGTACGCGCGGTCGGTCACCGACAGCGTCTCCCGCACATTATGGTCGGTGATCAGCACCCCGATCCCGCTCTTCTTCAGATCGAAGATAATCTGCTGCAGATCGAGCACCGCAATCGGATCGATGCCCGAGAACGGCTCGTCCAGCAGGATGAACGCCGGCTGGATGCACAGGCACCGCGCAATCTCCACCCGTCGCCGCTCGCCGCCGCTCAGCGCATAGCCCCGCGTCTTGCGCACATGCCCCAGGTTCAGCTGTTCGATCAGCCGGTCCGTCCGCTGCCGCCGCTCCTCATAGCTCAGCGACTGCGCCTCCAGCACCGCGAGAATATTCTCCTCCGCCGTCAGCTTGCGAAACACCGACGGCTCCTGCGGCAGGTAGCTGATGCCATGATGCCGCGCCCGCAGATACATCGGCAGCCGCGTAATATCCACGCCGTCGCACAGCACCTGCCCCATATCCGGCCGCACCAGCCCGACGATCATGTAAAAGCTCGTCGTCTTGCCCGCGCCGTTCGGCCCCAGCAGCCCAACCACCTCGCCCTGCTCGATCTCCAGACTCACGCCCCGAACGACCGCGCGGCCGCCATACGTTTTCCCAATCTCTTGGGTGGTCAATTTCCGCATTGCTACTCTTTCACCTTCGTCTCCGTGCGTGGCCGCTGGCCGGATGCCCCCGCGCCGTCCCCCGAAATGACGACGCTATCATCGCCCGAGTGGAAGCGCAACGAAGCTCCCGTGGCCGTCCCCTGTTGTGCGTCCACCACCTTCGGCGGAGTCGCCTTCGTTCCCGTCAGCACAAACATCTGGTCGCTGGCCGTATACACCAGCCGCTCGCCCGTCGCCCGCCGTCCCGGCTGCGTGATATCCACCTGCCCGGTCGCCACAATGCGCTCGACCTCGCCGCCCAGCACATTCGCGCTCGCCGCCGCACCCGAGCTCTTCGCCGGCTGCGCCCGCTCCCGATCCCGAGCAGCTCCCGGCCGCCCACCGGCCGCAGAAACGCCGTCGCCTGCTGCGCCCGCAGATCGCCATCCGCATCGAGCACCCGCACGCCGCCGGTAAACTCCGCCTGCCGCGCCGCATCCGAGTACACCATCTCCCGGCTCGTCACCCGAACCACCTGCGGCTCCGCGTCATTCCCACACCGCGCACGCCGCTCGCTCCCGTCTTCTTCGGAGCACCCTGCACCCCATCCTTCCGCGGCGCGCTCACCAGCACCGTATGCACCGCCATCGGAGCGCCGCCGCCCGCGCCATGCGCCGTCAGCCGCTTCTGCGCCTGCTCGAAGATCAGCACCGGAGCCTCCACCTGCGATCCACCCTCGCCCGGCGCCCCGCTCTGCCACATCCGCGCCAGCTTCGGCCCCACGCCTCCACCATCAGCCCGCACCATAGAACGTAGCCCGGCCCGCGTCATGCTTCAGCTCCGCCCGCGCCGCCAGCACATGCACCGGCTGCTGCCCGGCGTCTCCCGGCTGCGCCGAAGCACCCGTCTGCCCGTCCCCGCCTGCAGATACGTCACCTTCACCGCACCATCCGCCGTCGCATCCCCGGTCCCCTGCTGCATCGACACCCGGTTCGCCCACAGCACGCTCTCGGCGTCCGTCACCTCGCGCCCCGCCGCTCAGGGTCAGCAGATTCGTATCGCCGTCGTAGTCGGCCCGCTGCGCCACCGCATGCTGCACATCCGGCGCGTTGCTCTTCGTGCCCTTGGAAGCCCGCTCCCGCCGCAACCATCGCCGCCGGAACCGTCCGCGTAATCGCGACGTTCCCCAGCTGCACCGCGTTCGCCACCTCGACCGCGCCCACGACCTTGCCGTCCGCCTTCTTGCCGCCCGCCCCCGCCTGCGCCGCGCGGAAGTTCACCGCCAGCGAATCGCCCGCGCTCACCTGGTCCACCCCGGTCGCCGCAATCTGCTCCAGCACCGTATGCCCCATCCCATGCACCGTCGAAACCTGCGACTGCCCCCGCACCGGAACAAAGTGCGCCTGCAACCGATCTCCCGAGAGCTTGTTCGTCGTCTCTCCCGCAGCCCCCGCCCGTCTTCGCCGCAGCTGCGCAGCCACGGCCGAGACCGTCGTCAGCCGCGCCCCGCCCACCGCCGTCGCATCCCGCAGCTCCGTCTTTCCCGCCGCATCCGTCCCCAGCGCCAGCTCCACCGTATCCGCGATCAGATCCCGCGTCGACCAGCCATTCGGCGCTCGCCGCATCCCCGGCCCGCACCCGCTCCGAGCTCCGCACCCTGCCGCCGTTCCTTCCGCCCACCAGCAGCACATGCTCGATCTTCCCCTGCCCATCGAAGTGCAGCGTCGCCTGCTGCGCGTCCCCGCGAGCCTGCCGCAGCGGCTCGTCGTCCGCATAGTGCACCGCTCCCGTCAAAATCCCAATCTCCGGCTTGCTCTGCGGCGTCAGCGTCACATCCGCGTGCTCCGACGTCACCACGCCCTCGCCCGCCTGCTCCAGCCGCACATTCCGATCCCCCACGATCCGCTGCGCGCTGCCATCCTGCCGCAGATACACCGTGCCCGCATCCGCCGCCGCCGTCTCGCCCGCCGAGCTGTACCGCGCATCCTTCATCGTCACCTGCTCGGTCTGCCGATCGAACTCCGCATGCGTCGCCCGCAGCAGCACCGGCTGGCCCGCGCTCGATCCCACTCACCTCCACCGCCGACTGCAGCACCACATGGCCCGTCGTCGAGTTGTACTCCGCCCCCAGCGCCCGTCCCGTCAACCCGGCAAACGAGAACTCGATCTCCTGATCCGTCGTCGCCAGATTCTGCTTCTGCGAGTACACCAGCCCGCTGGTCGTAATGTGGATCACCCGATCGCTCGCCGCCCCATCCTTCGCCGGCCCATCCTTCACCGGCTTCGCGCGGCCTTCTCGCCGCCCTGCCCCGCCACCGGCTTCCCGCGCCGCCACCGGCATTCGCAGCGGCGCACCGGCATTCGCCGGAGGAGCCTGCAGATCCAGATGCACCACCCCCACCGCATGCACCAGCCCCGCCTTCTGGTCGTACTCAAACTCACTGCCCGAGATATGGTCCGCGCGGTCTCCCTTGCGCCCATACATCACCATGTTCACGTCATGCAGCGTGTAGTTCCCGTCCGTGTGCTGGACCGCCTGCGCCGCGTGGATCGTAAACACCGTCTTGCCCTGCAGCGACTGCGAGTAGGTATACGCCCCGAACTGCTTGCTGATCGTCGCCCCCAGCCGCCCCGGCAGATCCCGCAGGACGCGGTGCGTCCGATAGTGCGCATACCAAAGAAAGCCGCCAATCACCGCAACCAACAGGCCCGCGCCCACCAGCAACCCCATCCGCAATCGTTCCACTGAACTGAGCATGTGTCTGCAACCATCTTCTCATCCACCACCCCTCAAAACACATCCGCACTCCACGCGTATCTTCCTTGTCCGCAGGCGTCCACCCTCAAGCCCTCGACGCAAGCACGCCCCAGCTCGCCAATGGACGACAACATTTTCGCTTGCGATCAAAGACCGTCCGCGATACAACCCTCATCAGCGGCAAGATAGCCGTCGCTTAAACAGCGAAGCCCGGTGCACGAACACCGGGCTTCGCTCAACTAAGGAGAGCAACGATGAGAAAACCATCGTCGCCGATCCATTGGGTCAGCAAAATGCGCATTTTGCTGAGCACGCTGGGCGCTCTGTTGGGACTGGCAACCAAAGCGATACAGCTTTGGCGGTCCTTCCACCAGTAGCGCGTGTTCCACTACCCCCGGTCCAGAGGTCACCACCTTTGGGCCGGGCTGCTCGTAGGATGCGACTCTCTCTCCCCTCTGTCAAGCACTCCGCCTCATCCTCCCCTGCACTCCCGTAACTACCCCGCCCGTCTTGACACCGGCTGGTAGAATAGACCCAGACCGACGGACGAGCCCGGCCGCACGCCGGGCCTTTCCGTCTCTGGACCACCGTTGGACTCGGTTTGGACTTAACCGCTTTTGATTGGAAGACTTTGGGTACTTTCCCCGGGGGAGGGGGTACCAACCAAAAGTCTCCCGCTACACCCGAAAGGACGCACTCAGCCGTATGGCCGATCAGCTTTATCTCAGTCTCTGGTTTCCGAACTTCCGCCTCGCCGCGCTGCCCGAAGCCCTGGTCGGCGTGATGCGCCAGTTCGCCCTGATCAGCGGAGACAAGCGCGTCGCCGTCGCCTCGGCCTACCCCATCAACTTCGCCGAGTCCCCCGTCTACCAGCGCATCTACGTCCACGACGAGCGCGCCGAGGAGATCCCCGACTCCCTCATCGAATCCGCCGTCGCCGAGGCCACCGAGCAGCTCCACGACGACATGGCCTACGAGTTCGAGATGAAGTGGCAGCTCTGGGCTCCCCTCATCGACGAGTCCCCCGAAGAGACCGGCGGCCTCGACACCACCTGGAAGCAGCAGCCCGCCACCGTCCGCATCCTCGGCTTCGGCCCCCAGTTCGACGACGCCGGCTTCGACCAGAACGGCCACATCCGCGTCGACTTCGGCCTCGACACCCCTTGGCTCCTCGAGGACGCCCGAGCTCGACGAGACCTCCACCCGCTACATCCAGAAAAACATCGAGATGCTGCTCGCCTTCACCCTCTCGGTCGAGAAGCACTGCGGCATCTCCAGCCGCCTGCTCTGGACCGAGTCCGGCGAGCCCCTCGCGCAAAAACTCGTCGAACGCCTGCAGCGCGTCAACTAAGCCTAACAAGATAAAGCCTAAAAACGCGAAGCTGCTCCAACCCATCCGGAACAGCTTCGCAACCCATGAAGCCAACAGCAGAGGAGTTCGAAGCCCGCCGCAGCACCACCGCGGCATTCCACCTCGCGCGCACTACGCCATCTTCTGCAGCCGTCCCTCGCAGCCTTCGGCCGCGCCGCATGCAGGAAGTTCGCCCGCTCCATCTTCAGCTTATGCGGCAGATCCCACAGGTTCTCCTTGGGCTTCGCCGGCCCCGCCCAGGACTCCGCCTCGATCGCCGCCTCCAGATCCGCATCGATATGGACGGCGCGCTGCACCAACACGGCCTCCTCCGGCTCCTGAACCTCCTTCACCACCGGCACAGGAGAAACCGGCCCGGCATGCGAAACCGGACCTGCGATCCGGCGCAGCATGCGAGACCGGCGCAGCATGCGCGATCGGCTCAGCAGCCTGCTCCTTCCCCGCCTCCCCGTGCCCGTTCGCCATCACCGCCTCCGTGAAGTTGGACAGCATGCGCTGCACGCACTTCTGCCCACACAGGTGCTTGGCATGCTTGCGCGAGCTACGGGGTGTCTCCCACCCACGCAGGGTGATCTCCTTCGCCCTGTCTCATACGCCACGAACCAATAGCTGGTTGCCTGCTTCTCTGCTGCGCATATATCGCAATTGATAGTCTGCCGGATCATCGTCCTATCTCCTCCGCTCGCCTGCTCAGTGTGCACTTCTGACACACAGGCTTCATCGGCAGGCAGCATGCATCAGACCGGGACACTCCACCCTGTCCCGGTTTTGCACACCGAGGGAAGACCGACAGAAATGCCTATTCGTTATCGAGACATTCAATGGAGCCTCATCCTCGACGCATCTCGAGCGCACAAGAAGCACGTGATCTCGACCGAAGCAGGACAGTCTTACCGTCCGCTGCGAATGGAGAGTCCTGCATTTTGCTTCGTCTCCGATCGAACTCACGAGCTCCGCACGCAATGGTCGATCGCCCTAGCCTGCCGTGACGATCTCGGAGAAGTCCGCGACCCGCGAGAAGGTCCACCAGGCTGCGAGCAGGCTCAGGCGCGAGCTCCGGACCGCCGGATCGGGATCCATCACCATCACGTCCTTGAAGAAGCCGTCGATCTCCGGCCGCAGCGTCGCCATCAACTCCAGCGCCGCGACATACTCGCGCTCCGGCCGACAGGCTCTCGAACTCGCTCGCTCACCTTGATCGCAGCCGCGCTCAGCGCAGCCTGCGCCGGATGCAGCGACTCCGTCCTGCAGAAGCCTCGACCTCGCGCCTGCAGCAATCGCCGTTCTCTTCCGCCTGCGTCGAGGATGTTCTTCATGCGCTTGAACGCCGCGCTCACCGCGGCGAAGTCCTCGCCGCCGCGCACGGCGGTCACCGCCTCAGCACGCGCAATCGCATCGCGAACATCATTCGAGCCCGCCGCCAGCACCGCCTTCACCACGTCATAGGCCTGCCCACGCACCTCGCGCAGATAGAACTCCAGCCGCTCGGCGAAGAAGCTCACCACGCGCTCGACGACCGCAGCCTCCGCGCCCGTGGCAGCCGCCACATCGCTCAGCTTCAGCGGCAGCTCGCTCTCGGCCAGAATCTTCACAATGCCGTTCGCCGCACGGCGCAGCGCAAACGGATCCTTCGATCCCGTCGGCTCAAGCCCCAGCCCGAACATCCCCGCAATCGTGTCCGCCTTGTCCGCGATCGCCAGCACCGAGCCCTCGATCGTCCGCGGCACCGGAGCCTCCATCGACACCGGCCGATACTGGTCGTAGATCGCCGCGGCGGTCGCCTCGCCGCATCCCTGCGCCCGCGCATACAGACCACCGACGATGCCCTGCAGCTCGGTAAACTCCTTCACCAGCTCCGCCGTCAGATCCGTCTTCGCCAGCAGCGCAGCCTGATCGAGCGCAGCCGCATCGAGCGCGATGCCACGCTCCATGCAGCAGCCCGCTCAGACTCGCGGCCACCTTCCGCACCCGCTCCGTCTTCGCCGCATAGCTGCCCAGATCCTTCTGGAAGGTCACATGCTCCAGCAGCGCCAGCCGCTCGGTCAGCGGCGTCCGCTGGTCGAACTCCCAGAAGAAGCGCGCATCGTTGAACCGCGCCCGCAGCACCCGCGCATTGCCATGCCGGATCACCGCCACGCCCGCCTCATCGGCCTGCGTGTTGAGCACCGCGAGGAAGTGCGGCGCCAGCTTGCCCGTCTTGTCCTCGACCGCGAAGTAGTTCTGGTGGTCCCGCATCACGGTGACCAGAACCTCCTCCGGCAGCTGCAGGTACTCCGCATCGAAGCCGCCCGCGATCACCGACGGCCACTCCGTCAGGTGCGTCAGCTTGTCGACCAGCTCGTGATCCTCGCGCCACCGCGTCTCCGGAATCGTCCGGCACACCCGGTCCAGCGCCTTGCGAATCGTATGCCGCCGCAGCTCCACATCGGCCATCACAAAGGCCTTCTGCAGCGCCGCCTCATACTCGCCCGGCGACGGCAATCGCAATCGGCTCGGCGCCCGCAAGCACGCGATGGCCGTAGCTCACCGTGCCCGCCTCGTACCCGGCAAAGCTCACCGGAACCACCTGATCGCCCAGCAGCGCCAGCAGCCACCGCACCGGCCGCACAAAGCGCTCCGGCTTGCCCGGCCGCCAGTACATGTTCTTCGCCCAGTAGATCCCGGCCAGCTCCTTCGGCAGCTCCGCCGCGAGCACCTCGGCGGCAGCGCGACCGGCCTTCACCGAGGTCGCCGCCAGATACTCGCCCTTGGGCGTCTCGACGGTCTTCAGCTCTTCGACCGCAACGCCCGCCTTCTTCGCGAAGGCCACCGCAGCCGGGGTCGGCAACGCCATCCTTGAACGCGATCTTCGCCGACGGCCCCAGCAGCTCCTCGGAGATATCCTCCTGCCGCTCAGCCACTTCGGCGACCAGCACCGCCAGACGCCGCGGGGTGGAGAAGCTCTTCACCGCGACACTCGCGTCCGCCAGCCGTTCGCGCTCGAGCAGGGCGACGACGCGGCGCTCGAGCTCCGCCTGCGCGCTCGCGATCATGCGGGCAGGGACCTCTTCCAATCCAATCTCAAACAGAAACTCAGCCATTCGCTCTACTCAATTCCTGCTCCGACTCCCGGAGCTCCTCAAAGGCAGCGTTTGTGACAGACGCGTGTCCAGCTTAGCCACGCATTTCGCCATAAGCTACCCACACAAATTAGCCGTTTACCGCCGTTTGCTGGGCTGCGTACGCCTTCGCGACGCCCACGACCAGGGTGCGAATGCGGGCCATCACGCCCACCCGTTCGGTCACCGAGATGGCTCCGCGCGCATCCAGCAAGTTGAAGATATGAGAGCACTTGAGCGCCAGCTCATAGGCTCCGAGCACGGGAAAACGCTTGCGCCGCAGCAGGTCGACATTCTCTTCCGCGTCCATCTGCTTGGCCTGCTCCAGCAGCCCAAGGCATTCGCTTTCATAGAGATGCAGGTGCTCCCAAAGCTTCGGCACGTCGGCGTAATCGAAGCCGTAGGAGGAGAACTGCTCCTCTTCGGGCAGCCGCATGTCGCCGTAAGTCACTTGTTTTCCGGTATCTGGCTCAACCGCCCAGACGATGTCGTAGATCGAATCGACATCCTGCAGGAAGCCCGCGATGCGCTCCAGACCGTAGGTGATTTCACCGCAGATCGGGTCCAGGTCCATGCCGCCACATTGTTGAAAATAAGTGAATTGCGAGATCTCGAGACCGTCCAGCATGACCTGCCAGCCGACGCCCCAGGCGCCACCGACGGGCCACTCCCAGTTGTCCTCTTCGAACTTCAGGTCGTGCTCGCGCAGGTCGATGCCGATGGCCTCAAGTGACTCAAGATAAAGCTCTTGAATGCGGACCGGTGGCGGTTTCAGGATGACCTGCAGCTGGGTGTGGCGGAACAGACGGTTCGGATTCTCGCCATAACGGCCGTCGGCCGGGCGGCGGGAGGGTTGCGCGTAGGCGATTCGCACCGGTTTTGGGCCTAAAACGCGCAAAAACGTGTCCGGCGACATCGTCCCGGCTCCGACCTCGACGTCGTAGGGCTGCTGCAGCACGCAGCCCTGGTCGGCCCAGAACTTCTGCAGCGTAAAGAACAGATCCTGAAAGGTTAAAGCTTTTTTCTTTGCGGCGATTGCCATGATTTTCGCTATTCCCGATTTGATCTCTCGATTCTAACGTGATGTGGCTGTTTGCTGGCTTTTTTGAAGGGGGTTAAGCGAAATGTTGGACAAATTGTGGTGTTTTTTGTGGGTAGAACGTGGAGAAATGTGTGGCTAATCTGGACAGGATTTTTTCGCGTTTTCGGGCGCTGAAAAAGTGACACGGTTTTGAAGTTTATTTTTTGGGGGCGGGAGACGTGCTCTCTGGAAATAGCCTCCGTCGCGGCGTGGCCTCTATCTGGGAGACTGAGAGAACGACAAATACGGAGGTCTCGGCACTCCGCGACAAATGATAAGGCCGTCTTGTCGCTGCGGTCGAGATGACGTGCAAAACAAGCAACGATCAATGGCAAAACGAACATCAGTACAGCAAGAACAAGCATCGACAAAGCAGGACGAACGACTGTGACAGCAGATCAGACGACGACGACGGGTTTAGAGGCGGTGGAGGGCGCGGGCGCTTTGCAGGCGGTGGTCGAGGTTGCGCTCGAGGATCTCGATGGCGAAGCGGCGCAGGTCGGGGACGCGGGTGGCGGGCCAGTCCTCGGCGGCGAGGTCGCGGATGGGGCCGCGGAAGATGCGGAGGGCGGTCTCGACGGCGGCGGCGGAGAGCGGGAGGCTGCCGGGGCGGCGGTCGTCGTGGCAGGTGATGCCGTCGCTGGTGGGGGAGTACCAGACCTGGCCGCTGCGGGTGGTTGGGCCTCCCTGATCCGAAGGCCGGCGGCTGCAATCCGGAGGCGCCTTCGATGGGGGCGCCGCGGCGCAGGAGCTGGCCGCAGACGACGCAGTGGTGCAGCTCCGGCATCCAGCCCATGAGGCGGTTCATCCAGAGGCAGAAGTAGGTGACGGGGAGCCAGATGCGGTTGACCTGGAGCTCGGCGAGGGTGGAGAGGGCGAGGCGGAAGACGGTGTCCTCGGCGGCCTGCTCGGGGAGGGCCTCTTCGAGGACCTCGGCGATGAGCTGGAGGGCGGCGGTGCGGGCGTAGTCGACGGGCTGCGAGAGCGGCGAGGAGAGGATCTCGAAGGAGTCGAGGCGGACGAGCTCCTGGCGCGGGCGCTCGGCGTAGGTGGCGCGGACGTAGGTCATGGGCTCGAGCGCGCCGCCGAAGCGCTTGCGGGAGCGCAGCGCGTGGCGGGCGACGCCCTTGATGCGGCCCTGGTCGCGCGTGAAGAGGCTGACGAGCAGATCGGCCTCGAGGAAGGGCCAGGTGCGCAGAACGATGGCTTCGCCGACCCTTGGAATCATGGGAGTGCCTTACCGTGACCGAGATTCTGCTCATCAGACATGACAAGAACGCGCAGCCGAGGTGGCTGCGCGTTCCGAAGAGGTCTACCTTACCTCGCGAAGGGCGAGGCAAGCGGGCCGTGGAGCAGAGCCCACACAAGGCCCGGGTGGAGAGAGTTAGCGGCCGAAGTGCTCGGCGTTCAGGACCTGGAAGTTCGCCCACTTCTCCGGGAGATCGTCGGCGGCGTAGATGGCCGAGACGGGGCAGACCGGGACGCAGGCGCCGCAGTCGATGCACTCGACGGGATCGATGAAGAGCTGGTTGGCTCTCGCCGTAGCCGGTCTCATCCTTCTTGGGGTGGATACAGTCCACCGGGCAGGCATCGACGCAGGCTGAGTCCTTCGTTCCGATGCACGGTTCCGCAATTACATATGCCATAAAACTTACTCTCCTGGGTGGTAACCCTCAACGCCAATTGTATTGCCGCGAGTCTCGATTTTACCAGCAAAGGCACGGGAGTAGGGATCAGGGATAGGGCTCAGGGATCTGTGATCGGGCGCAGTGTTGCCCCAGCCGGAGCGAGATCGGGGATCTTCGACTGGCCTCGCGGACGGGCTGCGGGTTCGGTCAGGTGACCGGTATCCGGAGCAGCGATCAGGGACAGCTGTCGATACGGCTGGTGCGAGCGGAATACGAGGGTCTATCCACTGTGCGGCGGACGGTAAGGCTGTCGCGCTTCGCTCGAGATGACGCTTCGTCCGAGCGAGAAGACGACGCTTCGTGAGGACGTGGCACGATGTAACCGGCGCTGGCCGGCGATACCGCTTAGTGGACCTCGGTTGGCTTGCCGCCCAGCTTGAACTTCTTGGTGAACAGGATCACCGGCGCGGCGATCAGGGTGATGACGCCCAGGATGAAGAAGCAGTCCATGAAGGCGAGCAGCCTGGTCTGATCCCCCAGTTGGTTGTAGTAGCGCGCGTAGGCCGCGTTGAGCGCGTCGGCGTGGGAGAAGCCGTGCGCCTGCAGGTAGGCGGCGGTCTGGCGCACCGACTGCTGCAGGAGGGCGTGAGGAGTGGGCGAGGTTGCCGCCGACGATGGACTGGTGGAAGTCCTGGCGGCGCTCGGACACGGTGGTGACCATGGCGATGCCGAAGCTGCCGCCCCAGTTGCGGAAGAAGTTGGTCAGCGAGGAGGCCTTGTTGTTCTGGCTCGGGGCTGAGCTGGGAGTAGGCGATGACCGAGAGCGGCACGAAGAAGAAGGCGTAGCCGAGGCCCTGGAAGACGCGGGCCATGGCGTAGTGGCGGTAGTCGGTGTCGAGGTTGAAGTGGCTGAAGTGGATGAAGGACATGCCGACCACCAGCACCGTGCCGAAGAGCAGAAGGCGGGGGTTGACGATGCCGCGCTGGACGAGCTGCGCGCCGACCGGCGCGAGGAAGGTGATGATCAGGGCTCCGGGTCCGAGGACGAGGCCGGCGTCGATGGCGCGGTAGCCGTAGAGCGACTGCAGGAGCTGCGGGATCATGGTCGTCGAGGCGAAGAGACCGAAGCCGAAGATGAAGTAGAAGAAGCAGGCGATGGCGAAGTTGCGGATCTTGAGCAGGCGGAACTCGATCACCGGGTCGGGGTGGTGCAGCTCCCAGAAGACGGCGGCGACGAGGCAGGTGACGCCGATGACGAACATCCAGGTGATGAAGGAGGAGCCGAACCAGTCGTCGATCTGGCCGCGGTCGAGCAGGACCTCGAGGCAGGCGGAGCCGAGGCCGATGAGGGCGATGCCGATGCCGTCGACGCGCAGCTTGCCGTTGGCGTCGCGCAGGCTGGCGCGCTCGGCGGCGTAGGACGGCGGATCGTGCACGAAGCGGTTGGTGAGGAAGAGCGACAGGATGCCGACCGGGATGTTGATGAGGAAGACCCAGCGCCAGTTGTAGTTGTCGGTGATCCAGCCGCCGAGCACGGGGCCGATGGCGGGCGCGGTGACGATGGCGACGGTGTAGAGCGCGAAGGCCGAGGCGCGTTTGGCGGGCGGGAAGGTGTCGACCAGGATGGCCTGCTCGACCGGCGCGAGGCCGCCGCCGCCGATGCCCTGCAGGACGCGCGAGAGCAGCATGATCTCGAGCGTGGGCGCGATGCCGCAGAAGAAGGAGGTGAGGGTGAACAGGGCCACGCAGGCCATGTAGTAGTTCTTGCGGCCGAAGACGCGGGAGAGCCAGGCGGACATGGGCAGAACGACGGCGTTGGCGACCAGGTAGGTGGTCAGGATCCAGGTGACCTCATCGAAGGAGCGGCCGAGGCCGCCGGCGATGTAGGGCAGCGAGACGTTGGCGATGGAGGTGTCGAGCAGCTCCATGAAGGTGGCCAGCGTGACGGTGAGCGCCACGACCCAGGGATTGATGAGTGGGGGCGCGGGGCGCGCAGTGGCCTTGGCCGCAGGGGCCGGAGTAACGAGGGTGGCGGTGGCCATCGAATTCAGAGTCCTGGACTACGGTTGCGCAGACATGCTGCTACGGTTGGCTGCTATGGGTGCAGAGCGGTTTTGCTCTAGAATCAGATTCCGCAGCCGGCTTCGCTGATGCGTTTTTTTCGCGTGCGGCAGGCGCGGGCGATGGCGGCGGGAGAACACGACTCTTCATCGCCGCGTAGCGCTTTGATCAGAATAACTTGGATCGTGCGGGGAGGGCTGGGATTGGTAGTCTGATGAAGATAACTAGACTTTGAAGTTACCCAGAGAGGGAGAGCGTACCGCAACGTACGTGAAAGGGACCCGGTTTCGTGCGCATGTCGAGAGTTTTGCTGCGTGTGGGTTTGACTTCGGGAGTGATGGGGGGGCTGCTGTCGGGAGCCGGGCTGTGCCAAGCAAGCGTGCGAGGCGGCGCTGCATGGGCGCGTGGTCGACCGGAGCGGGGCGCCGGTGGCCGGAGCGCGGGTGGTGGTGGTCGCGGGGGCGCGGCAGATGGTGGCGAGGACCGACGGGCAGGGGGAGTTCTCGGTGGCGGCGCCGGCGGGTGCGGGCGAGGTGGTGGTGCGGGCTTCGGCGGCGGGCGAGCCGGAGGCGCGATGGCGGCGGAGCCGGTTCGGGTGGCGCGGACGGCGTTTGGGACGGAGCTGGTGGTGGTGCTGGCGCCGACGGCGATCGCAGAGCAGGTGACGGTGACGGCGACGCGGTCGGGCGTCGAGGTGGGCGATACGGGAAGGACGATGGCGGCGCTGACGGCGGCGCAGTTGCAGCAGTATCCGGCGCTGACGCTCGATGAGCGGCTGCAGCAGGAGGCTGGGCTTCCAGCTGTTCCGGCGGTCGGCGGGATGGATCCAGAACCCGACGAGCCAGGGGATCTCGCTGCGCGGGCTGGGATCGACGGCGGCGAGCCGGACGCTGGTGATGGCGGAGAACGCTCCGCTGAACGATGGGTTTGGGGGATGGATTCACTGGAACGAGCTGCCGCCGGAGGCGACCGAGGCGGTGACGATCGCGTCGGGTGGAGGATCGGACCTGTATGGATCGAGCGCGCTGGGCGGCGTGATCGACGTGATTCCGGGAAGGCCGGTGGCTCCGCTGGCGGCGCTGAGCGTGTCGGAGGCGGGCGAGAATACGACCTCGGCGAGCGGGCGGGGCGACCTGCGGACAGGGACGGCTGGGGCGAGCTGGTGGCGGGGCAGATCTTCCGGACCGATGGGTATATTCTGACGGCGCCTGCGGTGCGGGGGCCGGTGGATATTCCGGCGAACGTGCACTTCGAGAATGGGCGGGTGGAGATCGACCGCGACTTCGGAGTGGGCGCGACGCAGAGCCGGGCGTTCCTGGTGGGGAATGTGCTCAACGAGGCGCGTGGGAATGGAACGCCGGAGCAGACCAATGGGACGCGGCTGTGGCGGTATCTGGCGGGCGATGACTGGAGCAACGGCGAGCGGCTGAGCGGGAGGGTGCGGCTGTTCGGCAGCGATGAGGCGTTTCGGCAGACCTTCTCGTCGCAGAATGCGGCGCGGACGGTGGACACGCTGACGCGCGTGGTGAAGGACGAGACGCAGGATCTGGGGGCTTCGGGCGATGTGTCGTACCATCGCGCGCATGCGGCGCTGATCGCGGGAGCGGATGCGCGGGATATTCGGGCGACCGACGCGGAGACGCCGATCGTCGCCAATCAGCCGTCGGGGCTGGTGGATACGACGGCGCGGCAGCGGTTCTTTGGGGGCTTCGGCGAGGCGCTGGGCGAGTGGAAGGGATGGTCGGGTGCGGCGTCGGTGCGGGTGGATCGGGCGGAGAACCTGGCTGCGTCGACGCTGAACGTGACCAGCGCGGGTGCGGCGAGCCGAACGCCGGTGCCGAATCGGTCGGAGGTGATTGCGAGCCCGAGGCTGGGGGTGGCGCGGCGGCTGGGATCGCAGGTGACGCTGCATGCGACGGCGTATCGGGCGTTCCGCACGCCGACGATCAACGAGCTGTATCGGACGGGACAGGTGGGGCAGCAGACGACGCTGGCCAACGCGGCGCTGGTGTCGGAGCGCGCGACGGGCGCGGAGGCGGGCGTGAACTGGACGCCGCGCGCGGGGGTGCTGCGGCTGGATGGGACGTACTTCTGGACGGAGATCAATCGGCCGGTTTCGGCGGTGATCATCGCGCTCGACGGCGACCACGGTTACGGAGCTGCGGGAGAATCTGGGGCAGATCCAGAGTCAGGGGCTCGAGCTGCAGGGGCATCTCGGCGAGGGACATGCGGTGTCGCTGGACTTCGGGTATCAGTATGCGCATGCGGTGGTGACGGCGTTCTCGGCGCAGCCTTCGCTGGTGGGGACGTGGATTCCGGAGGTGCCAAGGAATATGGCGACGGCGCAGCTGCGGGCGCAGAATCGGCAGGCTGGGCGTGCTGACGCTGGCGGCGCGCGCGAGCGGGCGAGCCTATGACGGCAGCGCGAATACGTATGAGCTGCACTCGTTCTTCGTGCTCGATGCGTATGGCGAGCGGAGCTTCGCGCGGAGGTGGGTGGCGTTTGTTTCGGTGCAGAATTTGTTCAATCGGGAGATCGATGTGGCGCGGACGCCGCTGTTGACGCTGGGAACGCCGTTTCTGGCGCAGGGTGGGGTGCGGTTTCGCTGGGGTGGGACGGCGGCAGTAGGCGTAGTCGCATCGGGGGAAAGGCGGTCTCGCTGCGCTCGATACCCCACCCTGCCGCACGATGAGGCCGTGCGTCGAGGATGGGGCACCCGGTTCTTTCCTGCGCGAGGAAATACGGGGCTCTCCACTGCGCAGGAACGATGAAACTGTTCCTGCTTCGGTCGAGATGACGTGCTCATTCGTCGAGATGACTGCCTTGAGCGTACGAGCTACTTGGCTGCTGCTGCGGCGCGGCGGGCGGCGAACTCGGCCGGGCTGGGGATGGGCTCGAGGTTGCGGCCGCTCGAACAGGTCGGCGAAGAGGTGCTGCATCTCGCCGGCGATGAGGCCGTTGGTGGCGAGGACCTCGCGGCTGTCGAGGGTGAAGGGGCCGCCGTCGAAGTGGGTGATGGTGCCGCCGGCCTCCTGCACGAGGAGCACGCCCGAGGAGGTGTCCCAGGGGTTGAGGTTGAACTCCCAGAAGCCGTCGAGGCGGCCGCAGGCGACGTAGGCGAGGTCGAGCGCGGCCGAGCCGGCGCGGCGGACACCGTGCGAGCGCAGGGTCATCTGCTGGTAGAAGTGGATGTTCGGGCTGCGGTGGCGCTTGTGGCTGGGAAAGCCGGTGGCGGTGAGCGATTCGGTGAGCGTCTTCGGTCTTCGAGACCTTGATCTGGCGGCCGTTGAGCCAGGCGCCACGGCCCTTTTCGGCGACGAACATCTCGTCGCGCAGGGGGTCGTAGGTGACGCCGGCGATGATCTCGCCGTCGGCTTCGGCGCCGAGGCCGAGCGGGCGGTGCTCGAGGCCGAGCACGACGCAGAAGGCGGGGAAGCCGTGGGCGAAGTTGGTGGTGCCGTCGAGCGGATCGACGTACCAGCGGTACTCGGCTTCGAGGTGGTCTGCGGGTTCCCTCTTCGCCGTAGATGCCGTGGCGTGGGGAAGGCGGCCTGGAGGCGCTCGACGATGAGGGCTTCGCTGGCGCGGTCGGCTTCGGTGACGAGATCGACGTCGCCCTTGTACTCGGTGGTGACGCCCTTTTCGTAGAAGCCGCGGAGCAGGGCTCCGGCCTGGCGGGCGATGCCTTCGGCGACGTGGGCGAATTCGAACTTCTTCATAATGTGGCGCATCCCTTGCTCCCAGTTTACCTGCGGCCGTCTCTGCCGACGGCGGCGCGCGGCCGCATGCGGGCGCTGGTACGATTTAACCGGGAGAGTATTGCTGGCTTATGGAAATCTATCTGAAACACCCGTGGGTCGTGTGGGGCGTCCTGGGACCGATTGCGTTTGTGTTCGTCGTGGCACACTGATCTTCGGGGTCATCTCGCTGATGCCCTCTTCCAGCGTGGAACGGATCGTGGCGCGATATACGCGGAAGACGCGGCCGCAGAATAGGGATCAGGGAGTAGGGATCAGGGATCAGAACGACGGTCTCGCTGCGCGGATCGCACGTCGTCATGAGGACAGGTCCGGTGCATCGGCGAAAAGGTGCTCGCGGATGGGTGGTGTGCGGTATCGGGATCCTTCGCTGCGCTCAGGATGACGGCAAGAACGGGCATCGGCAACTCAGATGCTGATCCGCTTCAGGATGACGCGCATGAGAAGCAACAGCAACAGCGAAATAGCGAGGGCTTCACTACGCAGGGACGATGGAACCGTACGATGCTTCAGGTCGATATGACGTTCTTTTTCACTGGGCTGGATGAATGTCTTTCGGCCAGAGATGACGTAGCTTCGGAATAGATGGGCTACTTGAGGTCGGGGTAGTAGGCGTGGCGGTAGCGGAGGTCGTACTTCTCGTCGAGCGCGGGATCCTTGAGGTGGACCGTGATGGCGCGCAGGGAGGGGTCGCGGTCGCCCTCGAGACGGGTGCGCTCGGGGGCGTAGTAGCCGAGCAGGTACTGGGTGCGGAGGTCGTCGGAGACGCGGCTGAGGGCGGGCTCGAGGTCGCGGGGCTCGGTGACGTAGTAGTACTTGCCGCCGGTGTCGTTGGCCATCTGGATGAGGGCGTGCTCGCCGCCGGTGTCGCGGCCGGCGTCGGCCCAGACGGGAACGATGATCAGGGAGTAGACCAGGGCGCCGGCGCGTTGGGCCTGCTCGAGGGCCTGGGTGTAGCGGGAGCCTTTCTTGACGGTGTCGCCGCCGTCGGTGATGAGGACGATGACGCGGCGGCGGGTGGGAGAGCCGCCGGGGTGGGTCTCGCCGAGGCGCTGGCTGGCGAGGTAGATGGCGTCGTAGAGGGCGGTGGCGTCGCCGCGCTCGAGGTTGGAGAGGCCGGCGTCGATGCGGCGGGGATCGTTGGTGAAGGAGACGATCTCGCGGACGGTGTCGGAGAACTCCATGAGGTCGAGCTCGTCCTGGGGGCGGACGAGGGCTTTGACGAAGTGCTTGGCGGCGCTGCGCTCGAGGTTTTCGTCGCGCAGGACGCTCTCGCTGGCGTCGATGGCGAGGACGATGGAGAGCGGGGTGGAGGTGTCGCGCTCGAAGATGGCGATCTTCTGCGACTGGCCGTCCTCGGCGAGGGTGAAGTCGTCGACGGTGAGGCCGGGGATGGGAGCGCCGTGGGCGTCCATGACGTTGACGGGGACGCCGACGAGGTGGCTCTGCACGGTGAGGGTGGTGGGCGGCGGCTTGCGCTCGACCGGCGCCTGCGCCACGGACCAGTCGCGGACGCCGAGAGCAGGAGGGCTGCGCCGAGGGCAGGGCCGACGGCGAGCGCAGCGGCGGGCTTCATCCCTGGCCGACCGGGCCTGGGACTGCGGTGGAGGTGATGGCGATCTCGGCGGGGAAGGGCTCGCCATCGGCCCAGACGGCGCCGTCGACGAAGTGCTCCTTCTTCCAGATGGGGACGGTCTTCTTGAGGGTGTCGATGAGCCAGCGGCAGGCGTCGAAGGCGGCGCCGCGATGGGCGGAGGCGACGGCGATGACGACGCTCGACTCGCCGATCTCGAGCCGGCCGAGGCGATGGACGAGGACGATGTCGCGGACGCCGAACTTGGCGATGGCCTCGGTGGAGAGGGCGCGCATCTGGTCGAGCGCCATCTGCTCGTAGGCCTCGTAGTCGAGGAAGACGGTCTTGCGGCCACGGGTGTTGTTGCGCACGATGCCGTCGAAGACGACCAGGGCGCCATCCTCACCGGCCTTGAGGGACTCGACAAGGTCGTTGGTGGGGATCACGGTTCTGAAGAATTCGATCGTCATTTAGAGCTGTACCTTCTGCAGTTCCATCTTCCGGGCGGTTGCGGTGGCCGCTGCGGGTTCGTGATCCAGACCGCCGCTGACGGGAGGCAGGAGAGCCAGTTCGTCGGCGTCGCGCAACGGGGTCGCGGCCCCAGCGTACTCGCGATTGACCGCGACAGCAAGCGAGTCCCAGATGGGCGACTGGACCTGCGCCCGCGGGTTCGACGTGCCGGCGCGGAGCAGGCGGAGCGCATCCTCGACGCGGGCTCCGGCGGGGAGCTCGAGGGTGTCGCGCTCGGCCCCGAAGAGGTCTTTGAGCATTCCGAAGTAGAGCAAGTTAATTCGCACTGTATAAGGATACTCGGATGCGAGGGTGGGCGGGAGTACGGCTTGCTCGTCTCCGAAGTTTGCGGTGGGGAAAGCAAAAGCTCAAAGACAAATACAGGGGTCTCTCCACTGCGCAGGGAACGATGAGACTGTTCCCTGCTTCGGTCGAGATGACGTGCTTTATTTTGTCGGATGAGTAGCGATCTATGGGGCTCGGGAAGCCCAGGTCTCAAAAGCGAGGCATAGGCACGCTCAGGAGAAGGAAGTGCGGTCTCGCTGCGCTCGATACCCCACCCTGCCGCACGATGAAACTGTCGCGAGGATGGGGCACCCGGTTCGTTTGAGGATCGGGTACCCGGTTCGCTTCCGGTGGAGTTAGTTGGCCGAGCTGTGGAGGACCTCTTCGCGGACCTCTTCGTCGAGGATGGCTTCGACCTCGGACTTGGGCAGAGCGACGCTGAGGACCTCCTCGATGCGGCTGGCGTAGTGGATGGTGACGCCCTCGATCTGGTCGGGCGTCAGGTCCTCGTCGACCTGCTGCTTGCAGTCGGTCGGGCAGGATGACGTCGCGGACGCCGGCACGCTTGGCGGCGAGGAACTTCTCCTTGATGCCGCCGACCGGGAGGACGTTGCCGCTGAGGGTGATCTCGCCGGTCATCGCGGTGAGCGGGCGGACGGGGATGTCGGTGAGCAGCGAGACCAGGGCGGTCGCCATGGTGACGCCGGCCGACGGGCCGTCCTTGGGGATCGCGCCTGCGGGGACGTGGATGTGCAGGTCGATGTCCTTCTGGAAGTCCTCGTCGAGGCCGAGCGAGGTGGCGTTGGAGCGGACCCAGGTGAGCGCGGCCTGCATGCGATCTCCTTCATGACGTCGCCGATCTGGCCGGTGATGGTGAAGCTGCCCTTGCCCTTCATCTGGTTGGCCTCGATGAAGAGGATGTCGCCGCCGGCCGGGGTCCAGGCGAGGCCGACGGCCACGCCGGCACGCTTGGTGCGCTCGGCGATCTCGGTATCGACGCGGACCTTGATGCCGCCGAGGAACTCGTGCACGATCTCCGGGGTGACGACCAGCTTTTCGGTGCGGCCCTCGGCGATCTTGCGGGCGAGCTTGCGGCAGACGGTGCCGATCTGCTGCTCGAGCTTACGCACGCCGGCCTCGCGGGTGTAGTGGCGCGACGATCAGGTGGACGCTCTCCTCGGTGAACTCGATCAGCTCGGGCGGGATGCCGTTCTCCTTGATCTGACGCGGGATGAGGTACTTGAAGGCGATCTGCGACCTTCTCCTCCTCGGTGTAGCCGGTCAGCTCGATGATCTCCATGCGGTCGAGCAGCGGCGCCGGGACGGGATCGAGCTGGTTCGCGGTGCAGATGAAGAGCACCTTCGACAGGTCGAAGGGCTGGTCGAGGTAGTTGTCGCGGAAGGTGTTGTTCTGCTCGGGGTCGAGGGTCTCGAGCAGCGCGCTGGCCGGGTCGCCGCGGAAGTCGCGGCCGAGCTTGTCGATCTCGTCGAGCATGAAGACGGGGTCGTTGGTCTCGACGCGCTTCAGGTTCTGGATGATCTGGCCGGGCAGGGCTCCGATGTAGGTGCGGCGATGGCCGCGAATCTCGGCCTCGTCGTGCATGCCGCCGAGCGAGATGCGCGGAGAACTTGCGGCCGAGCGCGCGGGCGATGCTGACGGCCGAGCGAGGTCTTGCCGACGCCGGGAGGTCCGACGAAGCAGAGGATCGGGCCCTTCATGTCGGGCTTCAGGCGGCGGACCGAGAGGTAGTCGAGGATGCGGTCCTTGACCTTCTTGCAGGCCGTAGTGGTCCTCGTCGAGGATACTCCTTGGCCTTGAGGATGTCGACTCTCGCCGGCGGAGGACTTGGCCCAGGGCAGAACGGCGAGCCACTCGATGTAGTTGCGGGTGAGCGAGTAGTCGGCGGCCATGGGGGACATGCGGGAGAGGCGGTTGAGCTCCTTGAGGGCGTCCTTCTTGGTCTCCTCGGGCATGCCGGCGGCTTCGATCTTCTCGCGCAGCTCGTCGATGTCCTTCTGCGCGTCGTCGAGGTCGCCGAGCTCCTTCTGGATGGCCTTGAGCTGCTCGCGCAGGTAGTAGTCGCGCTGCGACTGCTGGACCGAGTCCTGCACCTCGGTCTGGATCTTGTTGCGCAGCTGCTGGACTTCGAGCTCCTTGGCCAGGTGCTTGTTGATGCGCTCGCAGGCGGGCGTGGACGTCGGCGGTCTCGAGCAGCTCCTGCTTGTCGGCGGTGGTGAGGAAGGGCAGCGAGGAGGCGATGAAGTCGGCCAGGCGGCCGGGATCGTCGATGTTGATGGCGATGGTCTGCAGGTCGTCGGAGAGCGTCGGCGAGGAGGTGACGATCTGCTGGAACTGGCTGACGACGTTGCGCTGCATGGCCTCGATCTCGGCCGATGGCGCGGCGTGCGGTCTCGGGGATGGGCTCGTACTCGGCGGTCATGAAGGGGGTCATCTGGGCGAACTCGCCCAGGCGGACGCGCTCGGTGCCTTCGGTGAAGACGAAGAGGCTCTGGTTGGGCATCTTGACGACCTTATGCACGGTCGCGCGGGTGCCGACGGCGTGCAGGTCGGCGCCGGTGGGCGCGTCCTGGCGGGCGTCGCGCTGGGCGACGACCAGGATGGTCTTGCCTTCGCCAAGGGACTGAATGAGCTGGATGGAGCTCTCGCGGCCGACGGTCAGGGGCAGAACGGCGTGGGGAAAGAGGACCGTATCGCGCACCGGGAGGACGGGAAGCGGGAGCCGGTCGGCTGGACTGGTAGGGGTCTCGCTGGGCTCTTCAGCGCCGCGTGGGCTGATGATACTGACAAAGTCGTTTGGCATTGAGTGTCCTTCTATCAGGTTTCATGCTATTCGATGCAGCAGAAAAAGAAAGGCGCAATCTGGCGCTGGTTCCTTGCTATCATGTTCGAGATTGGCGCATCTGCCGCCTCCTTCCCGCATCGCCTCCTTTCTTGGATGCCGATTCCCCTTCGTACCGTTTATTGAATCGTTTTCTTGTCATCGGCATAGCGGCGCTCCCTTGAGTCGGATCGGCATGAAATCCGGAGGGAATCCCGAAACACAACAGCGCAGGAGCGGCGAGCCGATTGAACGGAGGAGCGGATACGCGCGGAAGTGGAGCTTCGTGCAACGACAGCAACCCAGTTGCTTCCGCATCGAGGGGAAGACGGGCGCACGGGGTTACGGCCGGCGGGCCGGCCTCTCACAAGCGCGGGTTGCGGCAGGACTCAGGCGGCCGGGTAGCGCCCCAGCTCCTTGACCATGCGGCAGTGGCTGCGGAGCGCAGAGAGAGCGGCATCGGCGTGAGCCACGCGGGCGAAGCGGAACTCGGCGTAGAAGACGTACTCCCAGGGCTGGCCGGGGACGGGGCGCGACTCGATCTTGGTGAGATCGACGCCGGCGTCGGCGAGCAACTGCAGGGCCGCGACCAGGGTGCCGGGACGATGGGCGACGGAGAAGGCCACACTCATCTTGTTGCAGGCGGCAGGCTGGCTATTCGCGGAGTCAGAGGCCGGAAGGGCTGCGCCTTCTTCGGATCGGCGACGTCCGTTGCGCGGCGCAATAGGTGGAAGCGGGTGAAGTTTTCGGCGTGGTCCTCGAGGTCGCGGGCGAGGATCTGGGCGCCGTACTGGCTGGCCGCGAGCTCCGGCGCGATGCCGGCGGTGTCTCGCAACTGCAGCTCCATCAGGTGCTTGACGCTGCCGGCGGTGTCGTAGAAGGGGACGGCCTCGAGCTCGCGGTGCTGGGCGAGGAAGCGCCGGCACTGCGCCAGGGCCACGGGATGCGAGAGGACGCGGCGGAGATCGGAGGCGCGACGCCGGGCATGGCGATGAGGTGGAAGCGGATGCGCAGCAGGCTCTCGGCGGTGATGCGGACGGGGTGCTGCAGCAGGAGATCGTAGTGCTCGGCGACCGAGCCGTGCAGGCTGTTTTCGATGGGCAGCACGGCGGCGTCGACGCTGCCGTCCAGCAGACGGTCGAAGACGTCGGCCGAGAGCGAGCAGGGCACGAGATCGACGGCGCCCAGCATCTCCAGCGCCGCCATGTGGCTGTTCGATCCGCGCTCGCCCTGAATCGCCACACGCGCGATTCCTGCTATTTTCCTGTCGACCTCTTGATACTCAGCCACACGTTCCCCCTATTCCAGAGTCGCTGGCAACCAGATTCGGATCCTAGGCAACATACCACACTGGTAGTTGCCCGGGCGCCGGCAGAATAGAGTGCCCGGCAGAACTGGAGAATCAACGCATGCTCTGGACTATTACGATCATTCTGTTCATTTTATGGGTACTTGGCCTGGTCAGCAGCTACACGCTGGGCGGCTGGATCCACATTCTTCTCGTGCTCGCAGTGATCGTCCTCATCTTCAACCTTTTACAGGGAGACGAGCACTCTGACGCTGCGACTGCCGGGGTGCGCGCACCAATAACCGCATACCGCAAGGCCAGGCGAGACACGGAAGAACACAGGGCCGTGCGGTCCATGCAAGGAGTAGGGCCATGAACAACAGCACAGCAGCAGGCAAGGTCGATCAGGTGAAAGGCAAGGTCAAAGAGGCGGTCGGCGAGGCCATCGGGAACGAGCGCATGGCGAACGCAGGCGCCGCGGAGCAGGTGAAGGGCGCGGCGAAGGAGGCCTGGGGCCACACCAAGGATGCGGCCAAGGCCGTCGGCGAGGACACCCGCGCGCGGACGGAGGAGCAGCGCGCCGGCGCGAAGAATCGCGGCGAAGAGGCCGCACGCAACGTGCGCGAGAACATCACCAAGGCCGCGCAGAACGTGAAACAGGCCATTACCGGACACGCGGACAAGACGAAGCACGAGCACGGACGGCTCTAAGAGCCTGCCACCGCTTCCTCGCATCTGCAAAAAGAAAAAGACCCGCCAAGGATGGCGGGTCTTTTTTGGTGTGCGGAGATGTCTGCGGCGTGCGCTAGCGGCGCACAAGGATGTCGGCGGCGATGAAGCCGAAGTAGACCACCGAGATGATGCCGTTGAGCGTGAAGAAGGCGGCGTTCATGCGGCGGATGTCCTTGGGCGAGATGATGGAGTGCTCGTAGGCGAGCAGCAGCGCGACCGCGACGACACCGATCTCCGCCAGCCTGCCGAGGTGGAAGAGGTCGATCAACTGGAGCAGAGCGCCCAGCATGCCGATGTGCATGATGCGCGCGATCCAGAAGGCGGCGGTGATGCCGAAGGCCTGGGGAACGCTGTTGAGGCCGACGCGGCGGTCGTGCTCGAAGTCCTGGCAGGCGTAGAGCACATCGAAGCCGCCCACCCAGAGCAGAACCGCTACCGTGAGCACGAAGATGCGCGGGTCGTAGCTGCCGCGGACCGCAATCCACGCGGCCGAGGGCGCGATGCCGAGCGCGAGGCCGAGCACCAGATGCGACCAGCGCGTGATCCGCTTCATGTAGCTGTAGGCCAGGACGACCACGAGCGCGAGGGGAGCCAGCTCCAGGGTCATCCGGTTCAGCAGCGCCGCGGCGCCGAGGAAGACGAGCGAGGAGACGACGACGAAGCCGCCCACGAAGCTGCGGCTGAGCGCGCCGGCGGGGATGGCCCGCATCGCGGTGCGCGGGTTGTCGCGGTCGAGGTCGGCGTCGGCCCAGCGATTGAAGGCCATGGCGGCGGTGCGCGCCGAGACCATGCAGACGATGATCAGCACCAGGGCGCGCGCGGAGGGCCAGCCACCGGCGGCGAGCATGGCGCCGGTGAGGGCAAAGGGCAGGGCAAAGATGCTGTGCTCCCACTTGATCATCTCAAGGGTCGCAACGGTATTTCGGGCGAGCGAACTCATACTTCTATCCTAATCTCCCGCAATCCCCGCGGCAGGGCAGCAGGATGACGACGCCGTCAGGAGCGCAGCTCGATTGGCCTATTTGCTCCTCGTTCGCGTCGGGAGACGCGACCTGCAGGTTGTTGGTGACCTTGAAGACTCCGGGAACGGTGTTGGCGCGGATGCCGGCGACATCCTTGTCGCTCTGCCGTTGTCGACGACGCCGGAGAGGGTGACGTTGCCGTTGACCACGGTGATGCGAATCGGCTTGGCGGGATCGAGCGAGTAGCGGTTCAACTGCGGCGCGCCGTAGATGGCGCGGGCCTCGGCGATGCGGATGCGGTCGTCATTCGGGAGATACGGGCGCGACCTCGATGTTGTCGACCACGTCCTTGACGCCGGGGTAGTTGGCGACGAGGCTCAGCGCCGAGTCTTTGTCGCGCGGCCCATAGGCTACACCGCCCAGCGTGACGACGCCATTCTGCACGCCGATGGTGAGCGCGTTGAAGGCGGTCGTGCCGTAGCCGACGCGATCGTAGGCCAGCTTCTCGGCCAGCTTGTCGCGCAGGGTGGCATCTTCGACCTGCGGGCCGGCGACCACGATCTGGTTCTCCACGCCGAGAACGTTCTTGCGGTGATGGGCACGATCGTCGGCGTCCTGCTTGTCGCTGTAGAGGTCGACTGTGCCTCCCAGAGTTACGATTCCGTTGGCGACGGAGACGGTGACGTTCGCGAATCGCTTGTTGCTGAGGGCCTTGGTGACGTCCGCCTGGATCTGCTCGTCGGCAGGGCTGGCTGCTGCGGTTGCGGTTGGCGTCTGCGCGTCGGAGTTGCCAGCGACTCCGACGAACAACAGACCAGAGAGCAGCACAGCTCCTGCGCTGCGCAGCAGAATCCTCTTCGGTGTGGAGGGAGAGAGCATCGGTCAGCTTCCTTCTCGTCGCGTTCGCGCGCTGCGACGATGCAAATTGACGGTCGCAACACCATACCACTCCGGCTCGGCGCCGTTCGCTGCTTTTAGCGATATTGGCGGCGGATTTTGTAGACCAGACTGAAGACTCCGGTCTCGTCGCGGGTGGCGACGATGGAGACGTTGTGGGTCAATTGATACTGCACCTGGATCAACTGCTCGGCGGTTTCATTCACATTGGTGGCGTAGGTCACCATGATCTGCTGCGAGATCTGCTGCTGCACGGTGATGCGTGCCGACGAGTTGCCGAGCGTGCCGATGAAGGCAGGATCGATCTTGACGCTGCCCACGCCGAAGAGCTTCTGGACGCGGTTGCTGACGGTGGCGTTCAGCGCTCCTCCGAGCAGCGCGCTGGTGGTGGGATCACTGCCGGCCTGCTGCTCCTGCTCCTGGTAGAGCTGCGCCTCCTCCTGCGTGCGGCCGAGCGCGAGCAGGTTGAAGACGTCGGCCTCGCTCAAGGGCGGCTCGGAGCGGTAGGTCGGCTTCAGGTTGCTGGCGGTTCCATGCAGGCCGACCGTGACATCGTAGTTCTCGACGCGCGCGGTCGCGTCGACATCGATCACCGGATCGATGCGGATGGGATTGGAGAAGTAGACCTCGCCGCGCTGCAACTGATACTTCGTACCGGCAAAGGTCGCGCTGCCGTCGGTGATCTGGATGTGGCCAAGCAGGGTGGGCTCGGCGACCGTGCCGCGGACGTTCAGATCCACGCGGCCGGCGAGCTTCGCGTACGAGTTCTGGAAGTCGAGCTGCGGCGAGCTGGTGACGTGGACATCGAGCCGAATCTTGTTGGCGGCGGAGTTGGGATCGGGCGGCGCGGTGACCCCGCTGCTGCCGGAGAAGGCCGCAAGGTCGACGTCCGGGCCGATGCCGAAGCGGGTCAACAGAACGTTCCCGCTGAGCAGCATATTCTGCAGCCCGCCCTGCAGCCTGAGGCCGGTGTTCGCGGTCGCGCTGAGGCCGTAGAGACGCACGCGGACGACGTCGCCGGTGACATTGAGGTCGGCATAGAGGCCGTTGCGATAGGTGAGGAAGCCGCCGATCGAGACCTTGCCGCCGCCGGTGGTTGCGCTGAGGTTCTGCACCTGCAAGCGGTCTTCGTTGAAGACCAGCGTGCCGTTCATGTCGGTCAGGCCGTTGGGAACGCCGTCAAACGCGGCGTTGACGTGCTCGAACTGCACCTTGCCGGTGAGCGCGGGCTGGCTGACACTGGCCGCCCGCGGCGACGGCGAAGTCGACCTTGCCGCTGGCGAGGATATCGGGATCGAAGGTGTGCGCGAGGGCCGTGCTGATGCTGCCGGTCGTGCGCAGGGCAAGCCTTCCGCCCTTGGGGTCGGTGACGCCAAAGACCTGCGCCGTTCCGCCGGCCTGCAGGTCCGTATCCTGCCCCGTAATATGTAACTGCTCGAGTTTCGCGATGCCGTTGCTCAGGCTCACGCGCAGCGGTTCGGCGGCCTTGAGCTCGATGCCCTCCGCGTTGACATGGAAGTTGTTGAAGGCGGCGTCGCCGCTTAGCTTGACCGGCGTCTTCAGCGGACCGTTGAGCGTAACCACGCCGTCGATGGAGGAGCTCGCGTGGATGGTATCCGGCGCAAACAATGCGAGCGGCTTGCCGACATCGAAGCCCGCGATGGTGAGTTTCGCCTGGGCGGGATAGTCGCCGGTCAACTGCGTCTGACCGGTCATGCTGAGTCTGCGCGCCGACCATCGTGGATTGCGCCGTTCAGAGAGAGCAGCGAGCCGGTGCTGTGCAGGTCGGCGGAGAGGTCGCCGATCGGCTGACCACCGGCGAGAACATTGGCCAGGGTGAGCTTCGCCGTCACACCGGGCTGCTCGCAGGGTGCCGTTCGCGTCCGCAACGAGGCTGAGGCTTCCGTCGATCGAAGCGTTCTGCCTTTGCACCGTCGCGAACTTCGACAGGGACCAAATGATTTCCCTGGAGGTGCGCGTGGAAGTGCTTGCTCGATGAGATCGTAACCGCCGTTGGCGGTGACCAGCATATTATGTAACTGCAGTTGTGCGCTGGTGGCCTCGAAGTCGTCGCGCCCCTGCACCGCGAGGGCAACCTTGAAGGACTGATACGGCTCGCCGTAGGCGACGCCATTGGCCAGCGCGAGATTGCCGCCGCCGCTCAGCGTTTTGAGCGGTCCAGCAGCGTGCAGGTTGAGGCTGAGCACTCCGGTCACGGGATAGTTTTGCTGCACGCCTGCGATGTGCAACACGTCGTCGACCTGTGCGTTGGCGAGCTGCACGTGCGCGTCCACCTGCATGCCCTCGTCCCATTCGATAGCTTGCGATGTGGCGCGGCGAGAGCACCTTGCGCGGCCGGAAGCTGCCGGCAACGTTCAGCACCGCGGTTCCGCGCTTGATGGTGGAGTTGAGCCAGAGCCAGGCCGTTGTAGGGCGAAAACTCGCCGTCGCCGGCCATCGAGTCGAACTGCGCATCGATCGTCGTGCCGAGCTTCACCTCGACCTGCGAGCCCTGCAGATGGCCCTTGAGATCGAGGTCCGCGATCGGTCCCGAGGCCACTCCCTGGAACTCCAGCGCGCCGTGCAGCACGGCGGGAATGGCCGCGGTTCCCTTCTTTCCGTTGGCCTCGAAGGCGAGCGTCTGCAGCAGCTGGTCGTACTCGGAGAGATCGTGCACGGTGAAGTCGACGTGCAGCGCGGTCAAGGGATCGCCCACGTTCACGCCCAGCACGCCGGCTGCCGTTCAAGGTCGAGCGCAGCGACTGCAGCTGCATCTTCTGGATGCGGACGACCTCGGTCTTGCCGTCGTAGTGTGCGAGCGCCTGCCCCCAGACGGGGACGTTCTCCAAGCGCGCCGCGCCGCTTGACGCCAGTGGGCGCGAAGGTGAGGTTGCCGTCGACCTGCACGGTGTCGCGCGACGTCGGTGGCCGGGCCTCCCCACTCGACCTTGACGGGGCCGCTGACGGCGGTATCGAAGCCGAGATCGCCGTAGTGGATGGGCGCGGTCGCATCCATGATGGTGCGGAGCGGAATGCTGTAGGTGGTCGCGGTGAGATAGGCATGCGCGGGCTGCACCTTGCTGATCGTCAGCGAATTTGTGACCGGAGCAGGTGCGTGAAGGGTTGCGGCGGTGCGGTTGGCCGTCTTCGCCGCGGCCTCTGCGGTGGGCGATGCGGCGGCGGCGTTGGCGGGAGCCTCGCCCAGCCAGTTGGCGATGCGCAGATCGCCCTCCGCCCGGCCGCCTCCGGGAAGATATCCGGTCAGCGTGGTCAGCAGCAGATCGGTCGGCGTGATGCGCAGATGACCGCTGCCATCGATGTCATGCAGCCGCACGTAGGGATCGGAGTAGGCGACCTTGTGCAGCTTCATCTCTCCGGCGACGAGATATCCCGCGACACAGTCGGGATCGGGAGGGAGAACCTTGACGCTGGGCGGGGTCTGCGGCTGTCGGGTGCCTGCGCTGCCAGAAGGGGAGACGCTTCTGCGCGACCGCAGGCGCGACCAGGCAGTTGTGGCCGCGCACATTGAGGTCGGCGATGCCGGCATCGAGACCGTCGACACCCGCAAGCAGAGACAGCTGCTTCAGCTCGAGCGAGCCATCGACCGCGACCTGCCACTGCGGATTCGCGAAGTGATTCAGCGAGCCGGAGGCAAGCAGCCTGGTGCTTTTCCCGGTGGTGAAGTTGAGCCGCGTCAACTGCAGCGACGTCGCGCCCAAGCTCGGCCTCGAGATGCAGGCTGGACTGCACCTCGGCGTTCTTCTCCATCCTGGTGCGGAGATCGTTCAGATCGATGGTCGCGCCATAGCGATCGGAGGTGGGGAGGTAGTGGACCTCGGCCTCGAGATCGCGCGCGGCCAGGTCGAAGGGGATCGCCCGATCGTTGAGCAGAGCGACGCCCGTTCACAGCTCGACCTGACGCGCCTTCAGATCCAGCAGCGTGTCGGTCAGCGGCGCTTGCTGGTGCTCGGATGTTTGGGGTACGGGTTGGTTGGTCTTGCCGTCTTTGTCGATGATGAGGTGGAACTGCGGATGCTCGACACGCAGCAGATTCAAGCCGATGTGCGATGCCAGCCCAGCCCCCGAGGTATGCGAGAGGAAGCTGAGAATCTTGACGTGAACCAGAATCTTGTCGACGGCAAGATAGGGCGCCTCGCCGGGCGCTTCGGTGCCATGGATGACGAGGCCATCGGCCTCGATCGCAAGCTGCCAGGGATTGAAGCTCAGCTGACGCAGTTCGACGCGGCCTCCGGTTGCATCCTCGAGGACATGCACGACCTGCTGTGCCCACGCGATGCTGGAAGTCCGGCGTGCGTGGAGTACCAGGCGAGGCCTCCCACCGCGACCAGCAGCAGAAGCACGACGCTCGAGAATGCTCCAGCCGATCACCCGGAACGTGATGCCCAGAAACGACCTGTCCGGAGGGCGTGCGCTCGGCCGCGACGGCCTGCTCCTGTTGGCAGGTCGCTCATGGAGCCACCTCGCCGGGCGTCACCATCTGCACGTCGCCGGAGGCACGCAGAGCCTTCAGCCAGTCGTCGAGCAGCTTGCCCACGCGCTGCTGCAGCAGGATCTCCTGGATGCGGTCGCGGATGGCAGCGACCTTCGGAGGCTGCACGTGCCGGCTGGCATACTCCGGCAGCAGGGTTTGCTGATAGTACTGGTTGATCTCCGCGGGCTCGATGCGAATGCCCATGCGGAAGCGCTGCTCGATGAAGCGCAGCGTGACCATGCGATCGCGCCAGCGCTGCGCGAAACTCCTCCTCGGTGAAGCCATTGTCGGCGAGGAAGCGCTGCCAGCCCGCGTCGGTCTCGCAGTGGTAGGCGCGGCAGGCGAAGATGGCCTTGCGCAGCTCGAGCGATGTCGGCGGTCACCTCGTCGTCGGTGATGGCGGGCAGGGCCTGCTCGCCATCCTGCTGCAGGATCAGGGTGCGATCGATCAGGCGATCGATCGCGTCCTGCGCGCGAGAAGGCTTCGGTCGGGTTGCTGTAGGGCTGGAAGGCGGCGAAGCGGCGCTCCTCGTCCACATCGCTCTCGAGGATCAGATCGCCGTTGACGATGGCGACGACGCGATCGATCTGAACGGTGCCGGAGGGTGCCGGCGGAGATGTCTGCGAGGCGGCGGCGCGGCTTCTCGGCACCTTGCTCGGACTGGCGGACGGCGCCGGTGCCGGTGCTCTGCTGCGCGGCCAGAGCGGTCGACTGGCACAACGACAGCAGCAGCAGCGCAGCAGCGCCAGGCGTCGGAGCTCGCGCTGCGAGGTTGCGTTGCCGTGTTGTGGCGAAGGGCGCTCATCGTGTGGGTTGCTAGAAGCTCTGTCCGATGCTGAAGAAGAAGTTGAAGTGACTGGCCTCGCCCACATAGGGCGGGCTGCCGTTGAAGTCGTAGATGACGGGGTAGCTCGGCGGATTGAGATTGTAACTAAAGTCGAGACGAATTGGGCCGACCGGAGTCTTGTAGCGCGCGCCGAGTCCGACGCGCATGCGAGAAGTAATTGAAGTTGCAGGTGCCGATGCTTCCCGAGACGTTATTGCAGGTCGACTCATTCGGCTGTTTGACGCGCAGAAAGCTGGGGAACATCTGGCTCGCGTTTTGAAAGACGTTGCCCATGTCGTGGAAGAGGACGAAGCTCACATTGTCGCCGACGTAGGGCATGGTGAAGGGCGGCATGCGCAGCTCGAAGCTGTTGACGAATACGGCCGAGCCACCAACGGGAAAGCCGGTCTGCAGGTCGCGCGGACCGGCGCCGTTGATGGCAAAGCCGCGGAGCGAGGTCGCGCCGCCGGCATAGAGTCGCTCGGGCAGCGGCACCGCGTTGCAGCTCGCGTTGGTGGTCAGCAGAACGCCCAGGCACGCTTCGTTGCCCACATTCGGGTTTGGGCCAAACGAGTTCTCAACCCCGATGCGGGTGTTGCGGGCGAGAACATATTTGCGCTTGCCCAACTGATAGTAGGTCGCATTCGCGCCGTCGATGCGATTGAAGGAGGTCTCGGAACCGAACTTGGAGGTGGAGATAAACTCCGAGATCGTGGTATAGGATCCCTTCACCGCATCGAGCGGGCTGGGCTCGCGCGTGTCGTGAAACCAGGTAAGCCCAGGGCCGCCGACGCGCACCGGCTCGGACAACTGCGGGATCAGGTTCGCCGAGACCTGCAGCGTGGCTGGATTGACGGCCACGCGGCGGTACTCGAAGTCGTAGATAAAGGTATCGGTGCGGCGGAACTTCTGCGTGACGCGGAAGTCGCCCTGCAAGGTCGAGGCCTGGAAGGTGGAGATATTCTGCACGTTCGAATAGCCCCCCGAGACGGTCGCGGTCAGGTTCCGATTCCCGAACAGATGCGGGTTGTTGAAGCTGAGTCCGGCCACGGTTTCGAGCAGACCGTAGGTGGTATGCAGCGTCAGCGATTTATCCGTGCCGAACAGGTTGAGGCGCGAGACGTCGAGCGACACCCGAGGGCTTACGCCGGTGATTCCATTCTGCGATATAGGTCTGGTTCACCGGCAGGCCGAGCTGAATCTTCGAGGCCGTGGAGATCTGCCCTTCGTTCGGCGTTCCCGTGGCGGCCTCGAAGCCGAAGCCATAGATCAGATCCCAACGCTTGGCCTCGGTCAACTGCACCAGAACGTTCTTCTGCGGAGCCTCGCCGTTGGGGTTCTGCACTGCGGTATTGACCTCGTTGAAGAGCGCGAGATTGTAGAGCGAGCGCTGCGTGTTCGAGCAGCGCACTCTGATCGAGCGGGTCGCCGGGATGGATCTTCATGACGCGCTGAACGACATTGGGCTTGGTGCGGTTGTCCCCGGAGACGAGTACCTTCTTGATGAAGACCTGATTGCCCTCGGTCACGTTCGAGGCTCACATCCATGCGACTTGGATCCGTCGCATCCTTGCTCTGCGTGATCTCGATGCGCGCCTGCTCAAATCCGTTGCTCAGATAGTAGTTGAGCAAGGTGTCGCGATCGCCCGACAAGGTCGATCAGACTGAAGGGCTGTCCCTCCTGCGTGTTCAGCAGGCCTTGAACGGCGGCCTCGCGCGACTTGATCGACGCCGGTCAGCGCACACCGTCCCGAACTTTTGCTGCGGCCCTTCTTCGATGGTGACCGCGACCTTGATCTCTGCGATCTTCAGCGGCTTGCCGTCGGGGTCCTTCTCAATGTCCTGCACCGCGGTGGTGACCTTGACGTTGCTGAAGCCGTTTGCGGTGTAGATCGACTCGATCGAGCGCACATCCGCATTCAGCAGCGTGCTGCTGTAGCGGCCGCTGCGCAGATAGGCATCGGCCTTCTGCACCTGCATCCGCTCCTTCAACAGATCCGCATCGAAGTACTTGTTGCCCGTGAAGGTGACCGAGAGCACCTTGTGCTTGATGCCGCGATCCACCGAGTAAACAATGTGCTCGCGCGGAGTGTCCGCACCGATGACCTTATAGGTCACCTTGGCGTCGAAGTAGCCCTGCCGCTGCATAAAGTCGCGCAGGTTGAAGAGGCCTTCGTTGAGCAGATCGTTGTCGACCGTGCCCTCTTCAAAGACGGGAATCAGCAGGTGTATGCGCGACTGCGATATCTTCGCGCCTTCCACGTCGACCTTTACGATGGGCCCTTGATTGGCGTGAAACTCGTAGCTCAGTTGCTTGTTTGCCGGATCGTAGGTGGACCGTTGCAGGGCGACCGTGGCCTCGAGCCGGTCCTTCTTCTGGTACTGCTGGCGCAGCCGGGTCAGCGCGTTGCTCGTCGTATCGCGCGTGACCTTGCTCTTCTGCTTCAGCTTGGCGCGTCGGCGAAACTCCTCCAGCGTCAGCCCCGCATCCCCGGTGAGCGCCACCTGGCCGATGCGCGCCTGCGGGCCATTCGTAATGATGAAACGGACGTTCATCAGCTGATTCGCATCGTCGGCCGAGGTCTTGGCCGTGACGTTCGGCTGATAGTAGCCATTTTGCGTCAGCGTCTGCAGGATCAGGTCCGCGGCGACCGGGACGGCGGAGGGGGTGAAGGTGCGTTCCGGGATTCAGGTTGGTCGAATACTCGAGCAGGGAGGCGAGGCGATCGTCCTTGACGCCCTCGATCTCCACGCGGCCGACAAAGTAGCGTGGCGCGCCGGTAAAGATCAGGGTCACCGAGTCGCCCTGCCGCACGCCGCTCACCCCGATATCGCGATAGCGTCCGGTGGCGAACAGCCGGCGCAGGCTCTGGCGGACCGCCTGCGGATCGAGCGGATGGCCGACCTGCTGGCGAAGCTGCACGGCGATCGGATCGGTGGCCGCGAAGGAGACGCCCTCGAAACGGATGTCGCGAATGGGCAGACCTTGCCACTGCCACACGGTCGTCGTCAGCGGCGGCTCCTCGGCGACCGTCTTTTGTTCCGTGCGGAAGGGGACTGCAGCGGCACATTGGTGGTCCCCATCGAGGGAGCGCGCACCGCTCGCGGCTGGGGCGCAGCGAGGCGGGGAGCGAGGCGGGCGGAGGCTGCGGGACGGTCTGCCCAGGGGCTGTTTGTCGCGCGGCGGTCTGACTCGGACTGTCCGCGCGTACTGGGACGGGCGTCGCTGCCATCGCGTGGGCCACCGCTGCCGAGGATTCCGAGCGCAAAGAAGCACGGCGGCGCATCCCCGCAGCCCCGCAACTCCAGGACCGCCCGCTTTGCCTCCTCACCAACGCCCTCTCAACCGCCACAGCTCGATCCCTTTTTCGTAGTAGCACATCATCTCTGCACGGAGCGAGTCCTGCGATCGACCGGGCAGACGGACTGCCCACTCGGCCCGATCGCGGCCTCGAACGTGAGATTCGTTATAGTCATAACCCCGTTTTTCTGACTACGATGCAAAATTCCGGAGCCAAGCCGGTCTCTTGCAGGGTCGAACTCGAGTGCACTCTTTATACTACGAAGGAGAGTCGGATTCGTCGCGCTCCTTCGGCGAAGCTGCAGAATTATCTATGGCTTACACGTTCCAATCCGACCAATTGCCGACGCCGACCGCTACTCGCGGCAGGTGCTGTTCCCGGGCATCGGGGCCGCGGGCCAGCAGCTTCTGGCCGCCGGCCATGTCGCCGTGGTCGGCTGCGGCGCCACCGGAGCCGCTTCGGCCTCGCTGCTGGCGCGCGCCGGCGTCGGCACCCTCACCCTGATCGACCGCGACTTCGTCGAGCCCTCCAATCTGCAGCGCCAGGTGCTGTTCGACGAGGCCGACGCGCGCAGTCGCTGCCCAAGGCGGAGGCCGCGCGGCGCAAGATCGCGCTGTTCAACTCCTCGGTCACCGTCCATGCCCAAGATCGCCGACCTGACTCCGGCGAATATCGCCGAGCTGCTGGGTCCGGCCGACATCGTGCTCGACGCCACCGACAACTTCGAAACCCGCTATCTGCTCAACGACTACGCGGTGCAGCAGGGCAAGCCGTGGATCTACGCCGCCGCCATCGGCGCCTACGCCGCGACCATGAACATCCTGCCCGCGCCGGCCGAGCCGGCGACCGCCTGCCTGGCCTGCATCTTCCCCAAGCCGCCCAGCGGGCCGGTGGAGACCTGCGACACCTCCGGGCATTCTCTCGACCGCCGTGAATCTGGCCGCCTCCTTCCAGGTCACCGAGACGCTGAAGTTTCTGACCCGGCAGCCGGATCTGATGCGGCGCTCGCTGCTCTCCTTCGATCTGTGGAGCGGCGACCGGTCGGAGATTGCGACCCGCCAGCCACGGGCCGGCTGCAGCGTCTGCGGCGAGCGCGAGTTCACCCATCTGGCCGGGATCGGCCGGCCGCATATCACGCTGTGCGGGCGCAACTCGGTGCAGATCCACGAGCATCATCGCCCCATCGATCTCGCGGCCATGCATCAGCGGCTTGCCGCGCATGGCGACATCCAGGCGGTCCGGTCGAACGATCTGCTGCTTGCGTTTCGAGCGGCCGCCGCATACACTTACCCTCTTTGCCGATGGCCGCGCTATTATTCAGGGGACGACCGACGTCACCATCGCTCGATCGCTCTATGCCCGATTCATCGGTTCTTGATTGTTTTATCGTCTGACTTAGCCTTGCAGGCATCTTCGTTTCTGCGCAGGTCCAGGGGTGCACAACCGCACTCTCCGAACCTGCATCTCACGCAAGTTGCGACAGTAAACCAGCGAGCCTGCCCCGCGTTCCGGCCAATCTCGGGGCAGTCTAAAGAAGGGTTAGATCGATTGATGCAGGAAACCACACATCTGGACGCATTTCCCAAGAACGCCGCCTCGACGGCAGCACCGGCAGAAGACCGAACGCAGGCCTCTTCAAACGCAATCCTCCGATTGCCGGCGAAGCGGAGGCGATCGAGCGCGCCAAGGCCGGCGACCCAGACGCATTTTCCAAGCTGTACGCCCTGCACAAGCGCCGGGTTTACACGCTCTGCCTGCGCATGCTCGGCAACGTCTCCGAGGCCGAGGACATGACCCAGGAGGCCTTCCTGCACCTCTTCCGCAAGCTCGACAGCTTCCGCGGCGAGTCCGCCTTCTCCACCTGGCTGCACCGGCTGACGGTGAATCTCGTCCTGATGCACCTGCGCAAGAAGGGGCTGAACCTGGTCTCGCTGGAAGAGACGATCAATCCCTCCGAGGAGGATGCGCCGAAGCGCGACTTCGGCAGCCGCGACCCGCAGCTTTCCGGCTCGGTCGACCGGGTCGCGCTGGAGCGCGCCGTCGCCTCGCTGCCCCCGGGCTATCGCATGGTCTTCGTCCTGCATGATGTGGAAGGGTTTGAGCACAACGAGATCGCCAGCATGCTCGAATGCTCGACCGGAAACAGCAAATCTCAATTGCACAAAGCTCGGCTGAAACTTCGCGAACTGCTGCGCCAGCCCGATCCCCTACTCCAGCCGGGTACTCCCAAGGAAGTCGTCTAATGAACGATAAAATGAACGATACAACTGCAAGAGAAAATGACCCCCGCTGAGTTCGAAGAACGACTCCCGGAGTTCTTCGCGACCGGCACGGGCCGCGTCAGCGACGATCCCCGCTTCCAGGCCTTTCTCACCGAAAATCCTGACGTCCGCTGCCTTGGTCCGTGACCTGGAATACATCGCCGAACACGCCCGTTCGCTCTTTGAACCGGCCAACGACGTCGAGCCCAGCGATCAGGTCTGGAGCAAGATTCAGAGCCAACTCCCCGGCGCCGCGCCGGCAGAGCCCACCGAAGCGAAGAAATAAATTCCCGCGAGATTTCGTTGCATCCGCCGAGATCTCGCGTGTATCCTATATCTAGCATGTCGATGAACCTCCAGTCCGTCTCGTTTACGTTCTGCTATTGGCGCCACACGGCGGCCGGTAGAGTTCTCGCATGCATCTCTGAAACCTAGACCCTCAGAGACCTCCGAAACTTCCGAGCCGCAATCCCCAAGGGATTGCGGCTTTTACTTTGCAGCAACGATCTTCGAGTACCACCAGCATGGGAGACGCAATGCACCCGATTCAGACCATCCAGCCGACCGAAACGCCAGCGCGGCCACCCTCAGCAGTGCGCCCGGCAAACCTGCGACGCCTCGTCCTCACCGGCTTCATGGGCGCCGGCAAGAGCACCGTCGGCCGCCTGCTGGCCGAGCGTCTGGGCTGGACCTTCGTCGATCTCGACGCCTACCTCGAAGCCCGCGCCGGCCTCAGCGTCGCGGAGATCTTCGCGCTCCACGGCGAGGCCCACTTCCGCCGCCTCGAATCGAGCGCCCTCGCCTCCGCGCTTGGCCAGAGCAAGATCGTCCTTGCGCTCGGCGGCGGGACGCCCGAGATCCTGACCAACCGCCTTCTGCTCGAACAGACCCCCGCCACCGCGACCGTCTTCCTCGACGCCCCCTTCCCCACCCTCTTCGACCGCTGCGTGCTGCAGGAGATCGCCCGTCCCGTGCTCGCCGACCCCGTGCTCGCCGAGGCCCGCTTCCGCGAGCGCCAGCCGCTCTACCGCCGCCTGGCACGCCACACCGTCGAGACCGCGAACCTCACCCCCGCGGAGACCGTGCAGGAGCTGCTCGCCGAGCGCTGCTGACCGGCTGGGTAAGCTCGATTCTCCACGGTTTTGATGTAAGCTGGCAGTCAGTTCCATCCTAAGCTCGGAGCGATCTCGACCAGGCACGCGATGTACCCAGCGTGGAAGACGAGTCAATGAGGCAGCCGATGAGCGATTCCAGCAACGCCGGCCACGCCACCATCCGCCGCCGTCACCCGCGGCAACATCCTCTTTTTCTTTGTGATTCTGATCGCGCTCGGCCTTGTCTGGAAGCTCGCGGGAGAGCTGGAGATTCTCTACGTCAGCGCCCTGTTCGCGGTCGTGCTCACGCCGATCGCCAACTGCGATCTGCCGGATCAAGATCCGCGGCTGGCACCCCTCGCGCGGCCTTGGCATCGCGCTGATGATCCTCGGCGTCGGCCTGCTTCTGTCGCTCTTCTTCTTCTTCGCGCTCCCGCCGGTGCTGCGCGATCTGCGCCAGTTCCTCACCGATCTCCCGCAGCGCATCCCGGAGGTCGTCGCCAAGATCAGGCACCTCCCGATGGCCGACAAGCTCGGCATCGACACCGCCGCGCAGCGCGCCCAAAGCGCCATCGAGGCCACCGCCAGCTTTCTCTTCACCTCGATTCCCCTGTGGCTGTCGCACGTCCTGGAGCTGGTCACCGCCGCCCTCCTCTGCCTCTACTTCATGCTCGAGGGCGACCACGCCTACCGCTTCTTTCTCTCGCTGATGCCCCCCGATCCGCGCCGCCGCCTCGACACGACGCTGCGCAAGGCCGAGCTCAAGATGAGCAAATGGCTGCTTGGCCAGGGACTGCTGATGCTGATCCTCGGCGTCGCGAGCACCATCGCCTTCGGCATCTTCCATGTCCGTTACTTCGTCCTGCTCGGCGTGTTGATGGGCCTGTTCAACATCATTCCGGTCGCCGGCGCGGTCGTCACCGTGTCGCTCGTCTGCGTGGTCGCGGCGGTCGACTCCTGGACCAAGATGTTCGAGGTGCTCATCTTCTACCTGATCTACAGCAACCTGGAGAACGGCTTCATCACGCCGCGCATCATGCGGTCCAGCGTCGACCTCAGCGGCCTGACGATCCTGGTCGCCTTGCTGGTCGGCACCTCGCTGGCGGGCGTGGTCGGCGCTCTGGTTGCGGTCCCCACCGCCGCACTGGTGGTCGTCCTGCTGGAGGAGTACGCGGTACAAACGGCTTGAAGTTCGTCTCGGCGCCACGATTGACCGCCGAGAAACGGTATATTCTAGAGCCGTGTCCGAACCGAACTTTGCCCAGCCCGACCGCCGCAACTTCGCCCTGCCCATCCTTCTGGCGCTCGGGGTTCTCGCCGTTGCGGCCGGCCTGCTCGCGTACTTCTTCCCGTACAAGAGGCCGCAGGTCACCCTCACGCACAGCACGATCTACATCGGCCACACCGTGTTTGCGAAGCAGAACTTCGAGAACGGGACCAAGGTCATCGGGCAGGGGGAGAGCGCCGAGGACGATCTCTACGTGCTGGCCACCGTCCATATCCAGAACCCGCTCAAGGTGCCGCTCACGCTGAACGACTTCACCGCCCTGCTCACCGGAGCCGACGGCAGCCAGATGCAGACCAGCGCGGTCGAAAAGAACCAGTTCGACACCGTCTTCACCGCCTATCCCGAACTCAAGCCGATGACCGGCACGCCGCTGCTGCGCGAGACCGTCCTCGCTCCCGGACAAAGCGCCGACGGCACGATGCTGTTCCAGCTCCCGGTCGCGAAGACCGCCTGGGACCAGCGCCAGGCCGCCACGATCTCCATCGACTTCTACCGCGAATCCCCGGTCGTAGTGACCATCCCCAAAACCTGATCCAACGGCCTTTGCTGTTGCCTTCCCTGATCCCTGACTCCCTGATTCCCTGATTCCTGCCCTATGAGACGCCGCTTCATCGCCGATACCTGGACCTCCACCACTGCCACCCTCACCGGCGATCAAGCCGCTCACCTCGCCCGCGTGCTGCGCGCCGAGCCCGGCCAGATCTACGACGTCGTCGCCGGCGGCTTCCTGCACCGCGCCGAGATCACCCGCGCCAGCGAGTCGCAGGTCGACTTCCTGCTGCACGAGGAGCTGGAGTCCGACGCCGCGCTTCCGCTGCATCTGCTGCTCGCCGTCTTCAAGTTCGATCACATGGAGTGGGCCATCGAGAAGGCGACCGAACTCGGCGTCGCCCGCATCACGCCGATCCTCGCGCGCCGCACCGAGAAGCATCTCGCGCAGGCCGCGGCGAAGCGCGTCGAACGCTGGCGCCGCATCGCGCTCGAGGCCTCCAAGCAGTCGCGCCGCACCGACATCCCGGAGGTCGCCGATCCGGTCGCCTTGAAGCTCGCGCTCGAGCGCGAGACCGCTGCGCACCGCATCCTGCTCAGCGAGACCGAGCAGCAGACGACGCTGACTGCCGCTCTCCTGCAGCCTCACGAGGCCAGCCTCACGCAGCCGCAGGCGACATCACGCACGCGCTGGCCATCGGCCCCGAGGGCGGCTGGACGCCCGACGAGATGGCGCTGCTTCACCACGCATCAGTGGCAGCACGTCACGCTGGGTCCGCGCATCCTCCGCGCCGAGACCGCAGCCATCGCCGCCATCGCCATCGCCGGCACCCACCTGGGCTAGTCGTATAGCGCGACACTGGCTTCGTCTACGACGAGAACTATCAAGCAATAAGAAGAGGCCCGGCAGATTGCCGGGCCTCTCTCTTATTGCTCACTTCGAAATTTGTAACTTCGAATGTTTTGGCTAGCGTTGACCCGCAGCCGAAGCGATCTTCTCTTCAGCCTGGCGCGTGACGGCGTTGGCTTCGTCGTACTTCTCGCCATCGTCGCCGGCCTCCTGCCACAGCTTCTCGCCCTTGCGGAGTTCCTCTTCCGCTGCGGCGCGGTCGATCTCGTCCGGATGCAGCGCCGTCTCGGCCAGGATCGTCACCCGCTCCGGCAGCACCTCGACGAAGCCCCAGGCGACGAAGAACTTCTGGTCGCCCGAGGTGCCGCCGTGCAGCCGAACCTCGCCCGCGCCCAGCTCCGCCAGCAGCGGAGCGGCGCCGTACAGCGCCTCCAGATAACCGGACATCGACGGCAACTCCACCGCCTCCGCCGTCGCATCCAGCAGCAAGCCGGTCCGGCGTCACCAGCCGTACCGTCAACAACCCCGAATTGCGTGCTCGTTCTCTGCCATAGTGGTTATACCGTCTGCTTCATCTTCTCGGCCGCAGCCAGCACGTCCTCGATGCCGCCCTTCAGATAGAAGGCCTGCTCCGGGATATCGTCGTGCTTGCCTTCGATGATCTCCTTGAAGCTGCGCACCGTGTCCTCGACCTTCACGTAAGCGCCGGGGATGCCGGTAAAGATCTCGGCCACGTGGAAGGGCTGCGAGAGGAAGCGCTGCACCTTGCGCGCGCGCGCCACCGTGAGTCTTGTCCTCTTCCGAGAGCTCGTCGATGCCGAGGATCGCGATGATGTCCTGCAGGTCCTTGTAGCGCTGCAGAATCTTCTTCACGCCCTGCGCCACGTCGTAGTGCTCCTGGCCGACGATGCGCGGCGAAAGAATGCGCGAGGTCGAAGCCAGCGGATCGACCGCCGGATAGATGCCCAGCTCCGACAGCGGACGCGAGAGCACGGTCGTCGCATCGAGGTGAGCAAAGGTCGTCGCCGGAGCCGGATCGGTCAAGTCGTCGGCCGGCACGTAGACCGCCTGCACCGAGGTGACCGAGCCCTTCTTGGTCGACGTGATGCGCTCCTGCAGCTCGCCCATCTCGGTCGCCAGGTTCGGCTGATAGCCCACCGCCGAAGGCATACGGCCCAGCAGCGTCGAAACCTCAGAGCCCGCCTGCGTGAAGCGGAAGATGTTGTCGATGAACAGCAGCGTGTCCGCGCCCTCTTCGTCGCGGAAGTGCTCCGCGACGGTCAGGCCGGTCAGCGCCACGCGCAGACGCGCCCCCGGCGGCTCGGTCATCTGGCCGTAGATCAGCGCGGCTTTGCTCTTCGAGAAATCCTTCAGATCGATAACGCCCGACTCCTGGAACTCCATCCAGAGGTCGTTGCCCTCACGGGTACGCTCGCCGACGCCGGCGAACACCGAGAAGCCGCCATGCTTGCTGCGCAACGTTGTTGATCAGTTCCTGAATGATGACGGTCTTGCCCACGCCGGCGCCGCCGAACAGGCCGATCTTGCCGCCCTTCAAGAACGGCTGGATCAGGTCGATGACCTTGATGCCGGTCTCGAACATCTCCTCCGACGGTCGACTGCTCGTCGAACGCAGGCGCCTGGCGATGGATCGGCACGATGCTCCTTGGCGTTGACCGGGCCAAGCTCGTCCACCGGCTCGCCGAGCACGTTCAGCACGCGGCCCAGCGTCTCGCGGCCCACGGGAACGCGTGATGCCGGCGCCGGTATCGATCGCCTTCATCCCGCGCACCATGCCCTCGGTCGCGACCATCGCGATGCAGCGCACGCGGCCCTCGCCGAGGTGCTGCTGCACCTCGACGACGACATCCAGCGGCGTGGGCACATCGAAGCCGTCGCTGACAATCCGCAGCGCCTGGTAGATCGGCGGCATCTTCGCCTCTTCGAACTGAACGTCAACGGCCGGGCCGCTGATCGAAATTACTTTTCCAATATTCTCTGCCATAGTCTCTTCGTCTCTCGTTTAATCGGTTGCACTGCCGTACTAGAGAGCGGCCGCGCCGCTCACAATCTCGATAATTTCCTTGGTGATCGCTGCCTGCCGCACCCGGTTCATGGTCAGCGACAAGCGAGTCGATCAGGTCTCCGGCATTCTTGGTCGCCGCATCGGTCGCCGTCATGCGCGCCGCATGTTCCGCCGCCACGACTCTCAGCAGCGCATGAAAGATCTGCGTCGTCACATACCGCGGCATCAGGTGCCTGAACAGCCGCTCCGGAGCCTGGTCGAAGATGTAGTCCACATCGGCGGTGCCGAACTTCTTCGCCTCGCGCTCGATCGACGGTCTCTTCAGGCTCGTAGACGCTGATGCCCTCGGCTGCTGCGGCACGGGCCGCGGCTTCCTGCTGCTCCTCGGTCATCTCCTCGGCCGCGGTAATCTCATGCGATCCGAGCTTGCGGATCGGCAGCAGCTTCTCCACCACCACCCGCTGCGAGATCACCGACTTGAACTCGTTGTAGACGAGGTAGACCGAGTCGATCTCCGCGCGCTCGTAGCGCTCGACGATCGAGCTGCGCCATCTCGCGACACGTCGTCGAACTCGACCCGCAGCAGCAGGTCCGGATGCTCTGCCGTCAACCTCGATCGGCTCGGCGCGATGCCGCATCGTCTCGTAGTGCGTCGACAGATCGTTGTCGTAGTGCTCTTCGGTCTTCTCGTAGTTGGCCGCGGGACCTGCTGCTTGTAGAAGCCGATCGCCTTCTTGCCGACCGGCTCCAGATCGATGTTCTGGCCCTGCGCGCGGCGCTCGTCGATGAACCGCTGCGCCGCCTTGCTGATGTTCGAGTTGAAGCCGCCGGCAAAGCCCTTGTCGCCCGCGACCACGATCACCAGCACGTTCTTCTCTTCGCGCTCGACCAGCAGCGGGTGCAGGATCTCGCCCGTCTGCTCGTTGTACAGATCGGTCCGGCGCACCAGCGACTCCAGCACATTCGTCAGCATCTGCGCATACGGCCGCGCCTGCATCGCGCGTTCCTGCGCGCGGCGCAGCTTCGCCGCCGAGACCATCTTCATGGCCTTGGTGATCTGCCGCGTGTTCTTCACACTGCGGATGCGGCGCCGTAGATCGAGTACGTTTGCCATGGTTTACTTCGTTGCCCGCCGTCTTCGGCCTTCTCCTTCAGGTCCGGCCAGGAAGTTCTGCTTGTAACTCCTTGATCGCCTCCGTCAGACGCGCCTTGAGGTCATCGTCCAGCGCCTTCTTGGTCGCGATGTCCGTCAGGATCGTCGGCGCGCGACTCCAGGTACGGATAGAAGCCATCCTCGAACGCGCGCAGGTCCTTCACCTCAACGTCGTCGAGCAGGCCGTTGACGCCGGCAAAGATGATCGCCACCTGCTTCTCCGCCGGGAGCGGCTGGAACTGCGGCTGCTTCAGCAGCTCCGTCAGGCGCTGGCCGCGGTTCAACTGCTGCTGCGTCACCTTGTCGAGATCCGAACCGAACTGCGAGAACGCCGCCAGCTCGCGGATACTGCGCCAGGTCGAGCTTCAGCGTCGAGCCCACCTGCTTGGTCGCCTTGATCGCCGCCGAGAATCCCACGCGCGAGACCGAGAGGCCCACGTTCACCGCCGGACGAACGCCCGAGTTGAACAGGTCCGTCTCGAGGAAGATCTGGCCATCGGTGATCGAGATCACGTTGGTCGGAATGTAGGCCGAGACGTCGCCCGCCTGCGTCTCGATGATCGGCAGCGCGGTCAGCGAACCGCCGCCCAGCTTGTCGGACACCTTCGACGCTGCGCTCCAGCAGACGCGAGTGCAGATAGAACACATCGCCCGGATACGCCTCGCGCCCCGGCGGACGGCGCAGCAGCAGCGAGATCTCGCGATAGCTGGCCGCGTGCTTCGAAAGATCGTCGTAGATGATCAGCGCGTGCTTGCCGTTGTCGCGGAAGTACTCGCCCATCGCGGTCGCCGCAAACGGAGCAAGGTACTGCATCGGAGCCGGCTCGGAGGCGGTCGCGGCCACGACGATCGTGTAGGCCATCGCGCCGTACTCTTCGAGCGTCTGCACAACCTGCGCCACCGACGAACGCTTCTGCCCGATCGCGCAGTAGATGCAGATCAGGTTGTTCTTCGCCGAGTTGATGATGGTGTCGAGCGCAATCGCGGTCTTGCCGGTCTGACGGTCGCCGATCAGCAGCTCGCGCTGTCCGCGGCCGATCGGAATCATCGTGTCGATGGCCTTGATGCCGGTCGCCATCGGCTCGCGCACCGACTGCCGGTCGATGACGCCCGGAGCCAAGCCGCTCCACCGGCAGACGCTGGTCGGTGTTGATCGGCCCCTTGTCGTCGATCGGCTGCGCCCAGCGCATTCACCACGCGGCCAATCATCGCCTCGCCCACCGGCACCGACATGATCTTGCCGGTGCGCTTGACCTCGATCGCCTTCTTTGATCTCGGTGTAGTCGCCCAGCAGCACCGCGCCCACCTGGTCTTCGTCCAGGTTCATCGCCAGACCGGCGACGCCGTGCGGGAACTCGATCAGCTCGCCCGCCATGACCTTGTCCAGGCCATGCACGCGCGCAATGCCGTCGCCCAGCGTGATGACCGTGCCGACCTCGTCCACCTGGATGCGCTGCTCGTAGTTCTCAATCTGCTGGCGAAGCAGCTCTGTTATCTCATCCGCCTTGATCTGTGCCATGTCGTCTCTTTACCCGATCTCTGTGTATCTAAAGATCCAAATCTGTCGATCTAAACTGTCTCGAAGCGTCTACTCGCGCAACTGCGCGACAACTCATGCGTTCACCAACCTCTGCTTCAACTGCTGCAACTGGGCCGCGAACGACTCCGTCATAGACCGTCGAACCGATCTGCACCACGCGCCGCCCAGCAGCGCTGCGTCCTCGCGATAGGTCGCGCGAACCCGCCCGCCGGCGAGCTTCGCCACCTGCGCCTCCAACTCGGCGCGGTCCGCGTCATTCAACGCACGCGCGCTGGTAATCTCCGCATCGGCCCAGCCCGCATGCTCATCGGCGACCGCCGCATACTCCGCCACAATCTCGTTCAGCTCAGCCAGCCGCTGATGATCCAGTGATCACCGCAATAAAATTCCGCACCTGCGGAAACATCCCGATCTTCGCCGCAATCGCATCCAGCACCTTCAGCTTCTGCTCCTTCGCGATCGAAGGATTCATCAGAACCTCGCGCAGCTGCGTGGCTGCCCGCCAGCGTTCCCGCAAAGTCCTTCAACTGCTGCATGCGCGCAGCGGCATCCAGCCGCATGCCCCGTGACGACCTGCGGCAAATGCATGCGCGTAGCGAAGCGAGATGACCGCCATTAGTTCTGTCCATCCTTCGGAGTCGTCGCCCGCCAGCCGCCGCGCGAAACCCTGCACCAGCAGCCGGTCCGTCTCGGCCGATCACCACCAGCTTCTGCGCCGCCTGCTCGATCGCCAGCTCCGCCGCATACTGCTGCAACTGGCGCCGCGCATGCAGTCGTCGCCGACGCGATCTCCTGCTCGGCCGCAGCCAGAATCTTCTTCTTCTCTTCTTCCACGCTCGCCTTGATGCGCTGCTCGTCGGCTGCGGAGTCCTTCTCCGCCTGCGCGCGCATCGCAGCAATCTGCTCGTCCAGCTTCGCCAAGCGCTCTTCCACGCTGCTCAACCGCGCGGTAGCCTCTTCGGTCGCCGTGCGCGCATCCACCAGCTGCTTCTGAATCAGCCGCCACTGCGATTGCGGAAGGTCTTCGGCAGCGTCTTGACCAGCACCCAGACCACCAAAATGCGCAAGCACAACAAAGTTGAAGACCTCGAACGACCGTCGCCGCCTGCTCCGCGTTCATCCCAAGCATCGCGCCAACCTTCTTCACCATCGCCGAGTGGCGATACACGTCCTTCTCGTCGACCTCCTGCTCGTTCGACTCAGCGGACTGAGCCGCGCAGGCGCAGCCGCAGTCTGCGTCGCCGCAACCGGAGCAGCCTGTGCCCGCAGCGACATGCGTCGGCATCAACAGCGACACCGGCAAACAAGATAGAAAAAGAAATCTTTTGCACCACAGAAAACTTCACCGCGCAACCTCCGCCACGCCACGCCCACCGGAAGGACCGCACGCAGAATCTGTTCGCTCAGGGCCGCGCTCGTGCCCTCGATATCCTTGCCGCGCCGCACCTGCCGCCTGCTCAATCTCGAGACGAGCAGCCTGCACGCGCTGCTGCGTCAGCTGCCTTCGCCTGCGCGATCGCCTGCTCGCGCTCCGCAGCCCACTGCTTCAGCCGCTGTTCGCGCGCACGGAAGATCTCCGCCCGCGCCGCGCGCAACTTCTCTTCGTAGGCCAGCGTCTCCGCCTCTGCCGCGGAGATCGCACTCCTTGGCCGTCTTCCATCGCGCCCAGCGTGCGCTTATGCCGCTCGGCCAGAATGCGGTCGAGGGGACGGCGCACCAACGCGCCGTACGCTACGATCAGCAAAAAAAAAAGGATGATCGTCGGCACGGAGCCGAGCACAAGGGTACCAAGTTGATCGAGTATCTCTGTCATGATCGGGCCGGCCGAAGCCGTACAGGGGTCCTAGGGTCCGCCGGAAAGCAGACTTCCAGATCGGATGCAGTGAACAGAAATCTGGAGAGCATTCGTTTCGCGTACTCCTATTTCTAACAAAGCACTTAGAGGAGTGTCAACGCAGAGCGCCTGCGCAAACCGGCTCTCCAATGCGCTGCTCCGGCAACGCCTCATTCTCCGAGGGTTAGCGGCAGCCCCGCCGAAGGCAGCCGAAAAAAGCCCGAAATCCGTTGACATCGGCCCCGTTCGTCTTAAACTAGAGACATCTAGACCCGATGATCTGGGTCATACAGGCCGCGTGACTGGGGACACTACCTCCGCTCCCCTTCAGGCGGCCTGTAGATTTACGACTCCGCGCGACGCCGTCTCCCAAAGCTCGCCGTCCGCGCCGGTGTTCCGATGGCGCTCGACCAGCCCGCAAACTCGACAAGCACGAGCACTGCCCGTTCCGCCTGATTGTGACGAAGTTGGTCCGCCGCCGCTGCTTCCGCGGCGGCGACAAGACTGCGACTGGACGACAGCTTACCGCCCGGTCGCGGGATTCGCGCACTCGCGCGCAGCTTAGCGGTCCGTGGCGCTCGGCCCCTCGGTCCCTGTGCTGGCGATGGAGGTCGGTGCGTGGCTGGGAGCGAGCGATGGGCCGCGGCTCTCCGCTCCAGTGCGTTCCGGACGGGTATCGAGATGCATCCCCGCACGCCCGCTGACCACCGTGGAGATCGCGTGCTTGAAGATCAACTGCTCCTGGCTATTGTTCTCCAGCAGCACCGAGTACTTGTCGAAGGAGCGAATCTTTCCAGTCAGCTTCACGCCGCTCACCAGATAGATGGTTATGGGGCTTTTATCTTTGCGGACCGTGTTGAGAAACGTGTCCTGAATGTTCTGTGCCGGCTTTGATTCCATGTGCCGATCTCCTGTACTTCCAGAAATATTTTGACGTGTGAACTGCAAAAAGGTCCTGCGCGCGTGGAGAGAGCGTTTCCATTCTCCGAACCTCACCACAATACGGCGAACTGAGGTAACTTTCAACCACCGCACCCCAAACGGTAGGCGCAACCTCGGACTTCTAGGCCCCCTCGCTCCCGCCGATGTACCATCGAAGTGTGCCAACCAAAGACGCCCAACCAGTTTCGATGCTTGATTTCACCCGCCAGTTCTCCACCCTCCGCGAAGAGGTGATGCAGGCCATCGAAGCCGTTTGCGTGTCGCAAAAGTTTATTCTCGGCCCCGCCGTCGAAGGCTTCGAGGCCGAGGCCGCGCTCGCCTGCGGTGCCGAGTTCGGCATCGGCTGCGCCAGCGGCACCGACGCCCTCTGGCTGGCCCTCGCCGCCGCCGGTGTCGGCCCCGGCGACGCCGTCGTCACCACCCCCTTCAGCTTCTTCGCCACCGCCAGCGCCATCCTGCGCTGCGGCGCCCAGCCCATCTTCGCCGACATCGACCCCGCGACCTTCAACCTCTCTCCCGCGGCCGTCACCCGCGCCATCGAGGCCGACCGCGAGGCGCACCCCGACGCACTCCCAGTCCGGCCGCGTCAAGGCCATCCTCCCCGTCCACCTCTACGGCCAGTGCGCCGATTGGGACGCCTTCACCGGCCTCAAGGCCGAGTTCGACGTCGCGCTGATCGAAGACGCCGCCCAGGCCTTCGGCGCCGACGTGGAACGGCATCCCCGCCGGATCGCTCGGCGACGCCGCCGCCTTCAGCTTCTATCCCACCAAGAACCTCAGCGCCTTCGGCGACGCCGGCCTGCGTCACCACCAGCACCGCCGCGCTCGAAGACCGCGCCCGCATCCTGCGCGCCCACGGCATGCGCGTCCGCTACGTCCACGAAGAGGTCGGCTGGAACTCGCGCCTCGACAGCATCCAGGCCGCCGTCCTCTCGGTCAAACTGCGCTACCTGCCGCAGTGGAACCAGCAGCGCCGCGATCTCGCCGCCAACTACGACCGCCTCTTCGCCGCCGCCGGTCTGGCCGCCGCGAGCACCGCCGACGGCATCGTCCTGCCCATCACCGATCCCCGCGCCCACCACGTCTTCCACCAGTACGTCATCCGCGCCCCGCGCCGCGATGCCCTGCGCCAGTACCTCACCGAGCGCAAGATCGGCAGCGAGATCTACTACCCCATCCCGCTGCACGAGCAGACCAGCCTGTCCTCGCTCGGTTACAAACGCGGCGATTTCCCCATCGCCGAGCAGGCCGCCGCCGAGGTCCTCGCCCTGCCCATCTATCCCGAGCTGCGCGAGGACGAGCAGCAGACCGTGGTCGACGCCATCGCCGCCTTCTACGCCTGAGACTCAGACACAGAACCGCGAGCGCACAAGCGAAGGCCCTCCGCCACACAGCGGAGGGCCTTCGCATTGGTACGCAGTCACAACACGCAGGCTGCGCGATCAGCGCCGGTGCTTGCCTTCTCTTCTTCTTCTCCGGCTCCGGCTCGGGATGCGCCTCCTCCGGCGCGACCTCGCCCGGCTGCCAGCAGCCGGTGCAGCACATTGCCCTCCAGCCGATACGTCTTGGTGATGGTCGGCCCCGGCACGATCGCGCCCGTCTCCGGGTCCGGGATCACCGGCGCAGCCATCGCCGACAGCACCTTGTACTGGAACGCCGGCATCGGCGTCGTCGCCGTCGGCGACTTGCCGTTCGGGTCGGTCAGCATCTTGAGCGTCACCGGCAGATAGCCCTCGATGTTCTTCTCGCGGAAGGCCGTCTCGTAGCGATGCATCCTCGGGTTCCAGGTAAACACCCGCACCTGGTCGAAGTCATACGGCAGCCCCGACTTGTACGGACTCAGCACGGTTACATACTCGGGAACGTTCTTGTTGTCGCCCGGCGCATCGGGATCGTTCACCGTCGCCAGCACATAGGCCCCCACCGTGCGCTGCCCCTCGGCGTAGCGCGACAACACATCCGGCGAGTCCACGTCCATCATGCGGCTCAGCACCCAGCCAGCGCGACCCTTCGCGTCCCGCACCAGCCACCAGTCCTCCATCACCGGAGGCGCAGCGTCCGCCGCGGCGGCACCGGCAGCGACCTCGGCACGTCGCGGGCTTCGCCGGCAGCCGTCTCCGCCGGCCTGCCGCAGTCTTCTCCGACAGCCGCGCTCTTCTCCGCCGCCGCAGCAGGGCTCTTCGCACTCGCGGCACCGCGCAGCCTTTGCCGGCGCAATCCCCGTCGCCGCTCCCGGAATCGCCGCCTGCCGCGGGTTCTTCAGCGGACCGGCCTTCAGCCCGCCGCCCTTCGGCAGCGTCGCCCGCTCGATCAGGGACAGCTTGTCGCCCTCCTCCAGCCGGAAGAACTTCTCCGTCGACCGGCCCGGCGTCAGGTGAACATACACCTCATCGCGCACGACGCCGGTCGCCACCGCCGCGTCCTGGGCATGCTGCTTGGCGAGCGCGGCAAACGCATCGTAGACGTCCTGCCCCACGACCGTCCGCTCCTCGATCCAGCCGGTCTCACCCTTCTCCGTCTGCACCTGCAGGAAGCGCCGCCCATGCTCCAACACCCTCAGCTTGTCGCCGTTCTGCACCGTTCCCGTGCGATTGGAGACCGCAGCCACCCGGTCCCGCAGCGTCTGCTGCTTCGCGGTCACGTAGACGTACTCCTTCGCCGCCTGCGGCCGGAGGTGCGAGCAGCCACTCACCAGCATCCCGCACGCAATCAGGCCAAGCGCCATCAGCCGGCGCGCTCCAGCCCATCCCCACCGCGATCGATCGTCGCCATCCCAAGCGGCCAACTCCACCCGTCGAGAGGAGCACGCCGCACCTATCTGTTGAATCCTCACTGCGAGGTACTTCAAGAATCCTCCGCGTCGTCCAGGCCAATTCACCCCATGGCCGACAAACCTCCCTTATTATCTCCCGGATTCCACGCGCCTCCCTGCGACCTCGCGTCGCGGAGGAACCACAGAAGGCCACCCCACAGCCCTCGCGCAACGCACCCCCAACGCAAAGAGGAGCTCCCACGCGGGAACTCCTCTTCGTGCGCAACCGATCCGCAGCCGGATTCTAGTGCATCAGCGACACCGACACCGCTCCCGCCGGCTCATACGGAAAGCCCGTCGACGCCGTCCCGGAGGCATCCAGCATGCCCGGCGTCGTGGCGTCGAAGCTATACATCTGGACATCCGGCGAACCGCCCACCGCCGTCGCCAGAATGTACTTCCCGCTGTTGTCCCGCCCCAGCGCCGAAACCCCGCTTCCCGCCGCATAGGGCGATCCCGCCAGCGCCGTCAGCACCGCCCCCGTGCCGATCGAGAAGCCGGAGATCGTATTGCTCACCTTATTGCCCACATACACATACTTTCCGGTCGCATCGAGCACGATCGACGACGGGCCAGAGCCCAGCGCATACGGCGCACCACTCACCGCGCCCAGGCTCCCATTCGCCCCGATCGCATAGGGAATCAACCCCCCGTCGGTTCCACTCCGCGCCACGTACAGCGTAGCGCCCGCCGCATCGAAGGCCAGCGCCTGGTCGGCCGACGACGTCGTCGGCGGGTTCACCTGGGTCGCCAGGGTCATCGCCCCCGTCGAGGTGTTGAGCAAGTACAGCACATCCCCGCCGGTGCCCAGCGCAGCCGCCACCCAGATGTTGCCCGTGGTGTTCTGCGAGACCCGGATCGAGCTCGGCACCACCGTCCCGCCGTTCGTCACCGCGTACGACGCGCCCGTCACCGAGGACAGCACGCCGCCCGTCTGAATCTCGAACTCGTCGATCGTCACCCCATTTGCATCGAGCGCGAACAGCCACTGCCCACCCGGCGAGATGGCCATCGAGACCACATTCGCATTCACCAGCGCCACATTGCCGTTGCTCGCAATCTGCGTCAGCGCCCCCGTCGACGAGATCGCGTAGCCATAGATCACCCCAAGCCCCGCCACATACAGATACGTGTTCGTCGAATTGATCACCGTCGTCGTCGGCGGGAACGGAAGCGTGATGGGAAATCCGGTCAGCGGCGTCAGCGTACCCGTACCGACGGTGAAGCCCGAAAGCGTGTAGGCCGTGTTACTGCCCGACACGGTCGCACTCGCCACATAGGCGTAGTCTCCGGTGTTGGTCGGTCGTCGTCCCGCCACCGCCGGTGGCGCTATTGGGATCGGGAAAGAACCCGGCACAACCCACCACCATCGGCAGCACAAAGAGGACACAAACGGCAGCCCAGCGTCGTACGCGGCTCATGACTACGCCCATCGAAAACACCTCTAACCAAGCAAGACAAAGATAGTGACAAATAGATAGACGCGGAAAAGCCGAAAGAGTCGATGAAGGCCGCTCTGCGACCGTATGTGCGCCGACTTCTCGTTCGACGCAGCCGCCGCCCGAACGACAGCCCCTCCAACCACGCAGCGCAAAAAAAGAGCGGGCATGGCCGCTCCTCATACTGCACCCTCGGAACTCAAAAGAAAACGGCTCCGTAACGATACCTCGTTACGGAGCCGCGTGAAACAGACTACAGAGTCACAACCATTCGCTTACTGCGCGAGGACAGCTTCCAGAGCCTTGGCAACACCTTCGCCGTAGGCCGGATCCGCCTTGCTGCAGTTCGAGATGTGGCGATCGCGAATCAGCTTCTCAGCCGGTGCGAGCGAGCGAGCGGTGTTCTCGAACAGGCGCTGCTTCTCCTCCGGGCACAGCATGCGGAACAGGTTGCCCGGCTGCGAGTAGTAGTCGTGATCGTCCTCACGGAAGTCGAAGTTGTGCGCGGATCCATCGATCGCCAGCGGCGGTTCGGTGAAGTCCGGCTGCTCCTGCCACTCGCCGTAGCTGTTCGGCTCGTAGGCGATGGTGCGGCCGTAGTTGCCGTCGACGCGCATCGCGCCGTCACGGTGGTAGGAGTTGACCGGGCACTTGGGAGCATTGACCGGGATCAGGTAGTGATTGACACCCAGGCGGTAGCGCTGCGCGTCGCCGTAGGAGAACAGACGGCCCTGCAGCATGCGGTCCGGCGAGAAGCCGATACCCGGAACGATGTTCGTCGGCGCGAAGGCAACCTGCTCCATCTCGGCGAAGAAGTTCTCGGGGTTGCGGTTCAGCTCAAAGTAACCAACCTCGATCAGCGGATAGTCCGCGTGCGGCCAGACCTTGGTGAGATCGAAGGGGTGGATGTGGTAGGTGTTCGCATCCTGCTCTTCCATGATCTGCACGTACATCGTCCAGCGGGGGAAGTCACCCTTCTCGATCGACTCGAACAGGTCGCGCTGGTGGCTCTCACGATCCTTACCCACGAGGGTCTCGGCTTCCTGGTCGGTCAGGTTCTTGATGCCCTGCTGCGTCTTCATCGTGAACTTCACCCAGAAGCGCTTGTTCTCGGCGTTGATGAAGCTGTAGGTGTGGCTGCCGAAGCCGTGCATGTGGCGGAAGGTCGCCGGGATGCCACGGTCGCTCATGACCACCGTCACCTGGTGCAGCGCCTCAGGCAGGTTGGTCCAGAAGTCCCAGTTGGTGTTCGCGCTGCGCAGGCCGGTGCGCGGATCGCGCTTGACGGCGTGGTTCAGGTCGGGGAACTTGAGGGGATCGCGCAGGAAGAAGACGGGGGTGTTGTTGCCCACCAGGTCCCAGTTGCCCTGCTCGGTGTAGAACTTCAGCGCGAAGCCGCGGATGTCGCGCTCGGCATCGGCCGCGCCACGCTCACCGGCAACGGTCGAGAAACGGGCCATCATCGGGGTGGTCTTGCCGATCTGCGAGAAGATCGTAGCCTTGGTGTACTTGGTGATGTCGTGCGTCACCGTGAAGGTGCCGAACGCGCCCGCGCCCTTGGCGTGCATACGACGCTCAGGAATTACCTCGCGGTCGAAGTGCGCCATCTTCTCGAGAAACCAGGCGTCCTGGAGCAGAGCCGGTCCCCGCTTGCCAGCGGTCTTGATGTTCTGATTGTCGTTGACGGGGGCGCCGAACGCTGTTGTCAGTTTCTTCATAACTCTCACTCTTTTCGTGGTTGGTTTGGGCTGCTAGGTCTGAGCCTTAGCGGCATTGAGTTCGCGGGTTCATCTCTTCCAGGCTAGCCGACCTTCCATTCCTGCGTTTGGATCTCGGCCTTCTGCACTGAACTCAATATAACCGAGAAAAATTACCGATCCATCATTTCCAGCTAAGGGAATCCTTATGCCTCGCATAGCCAATACCCACAGCAAACGCTCGCACCCGCACCGCACCCGGAGCGCAAATCCCGCCCTTTCAAACTCCTACAGCCTCGCATCCCATGCGCCCAGGCCAGCGGTGGACACAGCTCCCCGAAGGCAGCGCGATTCGAAGATCATGAACTCCCGATCAGGCTTAAATCGCGCGTCGCTAGGAAAGCCCACCCGCGGCACTCGGATGCCCCTATATCAGCGAGATAGGATACAACCCGCCGAGGACGCCCCCAAAGGCAGCCCGAACCGACAAAACAGAGCTGCCATCGCATAGCGATACTCCTGCGTACGCTCAACGATGCCAGCTTGCGGTTGCTGATGTTCCGTGGCAACGGCTCGCGTTGATCTTCGCGGATGCTCTGAAGAACCTCGGGATCTACGGGCAAGAACAGTCGTATTGCCGCCGCCATCGAGCACGCGGGTCGGCCGGAAACCACGATCCAAGAGGTAGGTATCGCCGGTCTACAGGCTCTCGAACGCTCAAAAAATCAGCGTTCAGATCCGACATGCGCAGCATCGTCGTATAGGCACGTTCATAGCACCGGTAGCGGACGGAGAACTCGCCGCGACGCACGAATGGCTGCAGCAACCCTCGCCAGAGGGCGCGATACCGCGGCCTGGAGGAGGTAGCTGCAGCCAGCAGTACTCAACTGTCGGAGGCACCCGTGGCGGACGGAGCCTGCCGATCAGTAAAGGCCACGGTTGAATCCATCCTGAGAAACGCATCGATCACGATGCTCGTCAGTTTCGGCCATCCGGAAAGCTACCGGCAACGCGGGAGATCCACCCAAAATCACGCGTTACCCCAAGCCCGGCTCACGCAGCTCAGTTCGGCCGCTCGCGCTCCGTCTTGTCGAACCGCGCATCGAGCGGCTTCCGCGCGCTGTAGTCATCCTCCAGCCCGTGCCAGTGCGTGATCATCGCCTCGCCCATCTTCCAGCACAGCAGCACCGTCTCGCCGCCCAGCTGGCAGGGAAAGTCCAGCAGCCCCTCCTCCAGATCCTGCACCTTCACGCCGATCGCGTCGATCTCCGCCAGCGTATCCTTCGCGCTCTGCGCGGCCTTATCCCGCTCGCCGCGCCGCCGCGCCGCGGCCACCACATCCACATGCATCCCGCCGGCCAGAAAGATCCTCTGGCTCAGCGCCTGCATCTCGCGCTCCAGCTCATCGGCGCGCGCCGCCATCGTCTGCGCGCGCCGCAGCAGAGCCTCCAGCACCGGCAGCAGCACCTGCGCCTCGCGACAACCGTAAACGTCTTGCTCACCGCACCTCCAGCATCCGGTCGAGCGCGACCCGCGCCCAGTGCTTCACATCCGCCGCGCACCTTGATGCGGTTCACCACGCGGCCCTCCACCAGGTTCTCCAGCGCCCACGCCAGATGCTGCGGCGAGATGCGATACATCGTCGTGCACAGGCAGCCCGTGTCGTCCAGCGTAATCACCCGCTTGCCCAGCGGCGCAAACCGCTTCGCCAGCCGGTTCACCAGGTGAATCTCCGTGCCCACGGCAAAGCTCGAACCCGCCGGCGCATCCTCGATCACCTTGATGATCCGCTCCGTCGAGCCCAGCGCATCGGCCTTCTGGCAGACCTCCCAGCGGCACTCCGGATGCACGATCACCTGCATCCCCGGCTACTTCGCGCCGCACGCGGTCCACATGCTCCGGCAGAAAGCGCTGATGCACCGAGCAGTGTCCCTTCCACAGGATCACCTTCGCCGCCTTCAGCCGATCCGGCGCAACGCCGCCGTTGATCTGGTACGGATCCCACACCACCATCTCGCTCAGCGGAATGCCCATCGCAAAGGCCGTATTCCGGCCCAGATGCTGATCCGGCAAAAACAGAATCTTCTCCGCCCGCGCAAACGCCCACTCAAACGCCCCGCGCGCATTCGACGAGGTGCACACCAGCCCGCCGCGCTCGCCGCAGAACGCCTTGATGTTCGCCGCCGAGTTCATATAGGTCAGCGGAATCAATCCCGTGCCCTCGGCCGTCAGCCCGGCGCGCTCCAGCGCGTCCCAGCAGTCCTCGACCTGGCCGATCTCGGCCATATCCGCCATCGAGCAGCCCGCGTTCAGATCCGGCAGGATCACCTGCTGCCACGGCTGCGCCCAGCACATCCGCCGTCTCCGCCATAAAGTGCACGCCGCAGAACAGCATGTACTTCGCGCGGTCTCCGCCGCCACCTTGGACAGCTTGTAGCTGTCGCCGGTAAAGTCCGCGAACCGGATCACCTCGTCCCGCTGGTAGTGATGCCCCAGCAGAACCACGTCCTTGCCCAGCTTCGCGCGCGCCGCGGCAATCCGCGCATCCATCGTGTGGTCCGGTTGCGCAGGTAGTTATCGAGGGAACACGTATCTCCCGCAGCCAGCGACTGGGGCCTCTTCCATGAGTCCGATCAAATACTCCGCCTTCAGTCCAGACTGCGGGGCGCCCCTCAACCACGGGTGCCGTACGCTTCCGGACGGGGATGTTGAAAGCATGTACTGCCAAGGTCGCAGTGGATTCGCTGTGCGCCTGGCCGATCTCCGGTCAAACGGCACCCAATCCACGGGGATGTTGCAACCCCTTACTCTTCCTGACGCCGGATCCAGCGCTCGGCCGATCCGAGTCGTTCATTAGACGAGACCGCCCCCGATTCGATGCAGATTCGATGCAATCTTCTCGTCTCACCGCCGTCGGGAACCCGACTTCGGCGGTGGTCCTATCCTACATCAACTCAATCCTTCGAGAATCCTCGCAGATCGCATTTGTTCCAGCTCCCGACGCAAGCCGTATCATAGAAGGTCAATTATGCCAAGCTGGGCGATAGCGCCTTTATTTTCTGTTGGCACTCCTGCTCTTCGGTCCGAAGAAGCTGCCCGAACTCGCGCGCCAGATCGGCAAGCTGATGGGCGAGTTCCGCCGCGCCTCCAACGAGTTCCGCCTCCAGATGGAAGAGGAGCTGCGCATCGCCGAGCAGGCCGAGCAGCAGAAGAAGATCGCCGCCATGCAGGCCGCCGCGCCCGTCGCGCCCGCCCTCGACCCGCCGAGACCGCGCACCAGTCCCGACCATCCCGCCACCCCGCCTGCGAACCGCCATCCAGGATCCCGCCGGCGCCCAGATCGACGCCGACGAGCCAGCCGCAGCCCGCAGCCGAACCCGCGCCGCTGCCCATCGCCACCTCCGGCGACGTCAGCATCATGCCGCCGGCCACCGGCCTGCCCACCCCGCACACGCTCCAGCCTCCTCGCTCGCGCCCTTCATCAACGCCGTCCCCCGCGCCGAGGCCAACCCGCCGCCGCGACCAGACGACCGCCGCCACTCCACGCACCCAGCGAGGAGACCCTGCATGGCTGACCTCGATCGACAACGTCCGCACCGCCGTCACCGACCGCGCCGAACTCCCCGGCATGAGCCTGATGGAGCACCTCGACGAGCTGCGCAAGCGCCTCTCCACTCCGTCTTCTACCTGCTCGCCGGCTTCGTCGTCGCCTACATCTTCCACGTCAAGCTCTACGGCTTCATCCAGGCGCCGCTCGACCAGCTCCACATCCCGCTCAACTACACCCACCCCACCGACGGCCTCAATCTCTACCTCAAGACCTCGCTCTTCGGCGGCGCCATCCTCGCCAGCCCCTTCATCCTCTATCAGCTCTGGCTCTTCATCTCGCCCGGCATGTACGCCAACGAGAAGACGTACGTCGTGCCCTTCATGGCCGCCACCGTCGGCCTCTTCCTCGCCGGAGCCTGGTTCGGCTACCGCTACGTTCTGCCCGGCGCGCTCAACGTCCTCATCAACGGCTTCGGCAAGCAGTTCCACCCCATCATCACCATCGACGACTACACCGGCTTCTTCCTGGCCATCATCCTCGGCCTCGGCGTCTACCTTCGAGCTGCCGATCATCATCTTCTTCCTCGCCCTCTTCGGCATCGTCGACGCCAAGTTCCTGCTCAAGCACGTCCGCTACGCCATCCTCATCATCTTCCTCATCGCGGCCATCATCTGCCCGCTGCCCGACCTCTTCAGCATGTGCCTCTTCGCCTCGCCCATGCTGGTGCTCTACTTCGTCGGCGTCGCCGCAGTCGCCTACGTCGAAGGATCGCATCCCGACCCGCTCGCAAAGCCCGTTCTGAGGCCAAGGCCCGGGTTCATCCTGGACCTTTCTGCTGTCATCCTGAGCGCAGCATGCGACCGCAATCTTCCGCTTCCGAAGCCAATTGCCATCCCACATGAAGAATTGTCGCTCGAGCGCAGCACTACGCAGCGCCTCCGCTTTCGATCTGCTCTGTTCTTGTTCCTGTTCCTCGCCCTCGCCAGCGCCCTGCCCAGCCCAAGACCCAGCCAGCCGCCCACGTCAGCGGCCAGGCCATCTACAACCTCACCCAGCAGTATCGTCGCCGCCGCCCCGCAAGCGCTACGTCAACTCCCCCGGCCACGCTCGCCGCCGAGAAGTTCATCAAGACCCAGTTCGCCCCCGAAGCCGCCAAGGGCAACCTCGAGACCGACAGCTTCACCGCCAACACCCCCATCGGCCCGGTCGCCATGCGCAACTACATCGTCCGCTACCCCGGCAAGAAGGACGGCATCATCGTCCTCGCCACCCACTACGAGACCAACTACCCGCTCAAGGACATCGACTTCGTCGGCGCCAACGACGGCGCCTGCACCACCGCCCTGCTCATCGAGATCGGCCACTACCTCCGCGCCCATCCGCCCGAGGGCTACAGCGTCTGGCTGGTCTTCGACGACGGCGAAGAGGCCATCCAGGAGTGGTCCAACTCCGACTCCCTCTACGGCACCCGCCACCTCGCCGCCAAGTGGTCGCAGGACGGCACCCTGCCAAGATCAAGGCCTTCCTGCTCGCCGACATGATCGGCGACAAGGACCTCAACATCGACTTCGAGGAGAACTCCACCCCCTGGCTCCGCGACCTGCTCAAGGCCGCCGCCAAGAACACCGGCCACTCCGCCTACATCTACAAGAACTCCAACGCCGTCGAGCGACGACCATATCCCCTTCCAGCAGCGCGGCGTCCCCGTCCTCGACCTCATCGACATCGACTACGGCCCCCACACCGCCGCCACCCCCGACGGCTACCACCACACCGCCGAGGACACCATCGACAAGATCAGCCCCCACTCCCTGCAGATCTCCGCCGACCTCTTCCTCGAGATGATCCGCCTCATCAACCAGCGCCCCTGATCCATCACTCCTCGCGTCTGCAACGCATCCGGGTGCCCCATCCATCGCGCCGTTCTGTCGCACGCGATGGATGGGAAGCGAAACCGTTCCGCATCGACCGCCTAAGCGCACTCCGCCCCTCCCGCCGAATGCCCTACCATAAGAAAGCATGCCCCCCACCCCTCTCAGCCACTGGATCGGCTTCCACCTCTTCACCTTCGTGCTCCTCGCGATCGAGTTCCTCTACGCCCGCTCGCCGTCCCGGCAGGGTCATCTCCACCGCCGCCGGCCGCCACCGTCCTCTGGGTCACCGCCGCGCTCGCCTTCGCCGGCTTCCTCTTCCACACCCTCGGCAGCGCCGCCGCCACCCAGTACCTCGCCGGCTACGCCCTCGAAGAGTCCCTCTCGGTCGACAACCTCTTCGTCTTCCTCCTGCTCTTCCGCCTCTTCCAGATCACCCCCGCCAACCAGCCCAGGTGCTCTTCTGGGGCGTCCTCGGCGCCATCCTCATGCGCGGAGCCTTCATCGCCGCCGGCCTCGGCCTGCTCGCCCGCTTCCACTGGGTCAGCTACCTCTTCGCCGCCATCCTGCTCATCGCCGCCATCCGCCTGCTCTTCCCCGACGCAGGAGAAGGAAGAGCCCACCACCCCCATCTGGATCGTCTGGATCACCAAGCTCCACCCCGTCAGCCTGCGTCAGGACCGTTTCTGGGTCCAGCGAGAACGGCCGCGGCATGATCACCATGCTCTTCCTCGCCCTGCTCGCCATCGAGGTCACCGACGTGGTCTTCGCCCTCGACTCCATCCCCGCCGTCCTCTCCATCACCCGCCACCCCTTCATCGCCTATACCTCGAACATCATGGCGGTCATGGGCCTGCGCTCGCTCTTCTTCCTGCTCGCCCACATGCTCGAGAAGCTCCGCTTCCTGCACTACGGCCTGGCCGCCGTGCTCGCCTTCGCCGCGCTCAAGATGCTCGCCGCCCGCTGGCTCGAGATCGGCCCGCTGACCTCACTCGCGGTCATCCTGTCCCTGCTCGCGATCACCGTCGCCCTCTCGCTCGCCCTGCCCCGCCGCCGCCCCGCCAACCAGCCACTCGCCTGAACTCCAGCCGATCGCCCCACCCCACCGCACGCGTCCGAAGCTCCAAAAGCTACGAGGTTATCGAAATCTTCCAAAAATATTGAAAATGTCCGAAAATGTCGGCTATATGTCATGGCACCCTCGTCCAAATCCCCCTACGCTGAGTCCATTGGAGTAGCCTATGACACTCGATCTCGCCACCATCCCCGCCGACCTCATCGAATCCTCCGCCCGACCACGCCAGCGAAACGCCCAGCGATCCGGCATCCGAGCCAGCCCTCGAGACCGCCGCCAAGTCCTCAGGCCCCATCCCGCACTCCCGCCTCCTCCCGAGAGTCCCACAAGATCCAGGAAATCCAGGGCTCCCAAAAGACCGCCGCCAACTACCCCAACGACCACTTCATCCACGCCCTCTACGGCGGCTTCATGGGCATGCCCGACCTCCCCGGCGCCTTCCTCCGCGCCGACCTCTGGGACACCTTCGTCGACGCCTATACCAACCCGGACCTCAGCGACCACTTCGCCGACATCGTCTTCCCCACCGCGTAGCTCCTCCGCCCAGCTCCTCCGTCCCGCCAGGCTCCTGTCCTCGCGGAGCCTTCTCCACCCTCTCCCGGCATAAGATGTTTCTCGTGCCCACTCCCCAGTCGCTCCGAGCTCCACCGACGCCCTGCTCGTCATCGACCTGCAGAACGACTTCTGCCCCGGCGGCCATCTCCCCGTCGAGCACGGCGACCAGATCGTCCCGCTCATCAACCGCCTCGGCCGCCGCTTCGCCCACGTCCTCCTCACCCAGGACTGGCACCCCGCCGGCCACATCTCCTTCGCCAGCTCCCACCCCGGCCGCCGCCCCGCCGACACCATCCACGCCCCCTACGGCCCGCAGACCCTCTGGCCCGACCACTGCCTGCAGGCCTCCTACGGCGCCGCCTTCCACCCCGGCCTCGATCTCCCCCACGCCGAGCTCATCCTCCGCAAGGGCTTCCGCCGCGACATCGACTCCTACTCCGCCTTCCTCGAAAACGACCACCAGACCCCCACCGGCCTCGCCGGCTACCTCCGCGACCGCGGCCTCAAGCGCCTCTTCCTCGCCGGCCTCGCCTACGACTTCTGCGTCCGCTTCTCCGCCCTCGACGGCGCCGCCCTCGGCTTCGAGTGCCTCGTCCTCGAGGACGCCTGCCGCCCCGTCGCCCTCAAAAACAGCGTCGAAGCCACCAACCAGTCCTTCGCCGCCCACAACATCCCCCGCCTGCAAACCACCGCCCTGCTTTAGTCCTTTTCCCTGCTACCGTAGTACCCAATGCCCCACACCCACACCATCGGCCGGGTCCGCTACACCTTCCCCACGCTCGCCCGTCTGCTCGCCAAGGCCACGCCCGCCCGCTCCGGCGACGAGCTCGCCGGCATCGCCGCCACCAGCGCGCAGGAGCGCATCGCCGCCCAGCTCGCCCTCGCCGACCTCCCCCTCAAGGCCTTCCTCGCCGAGCCCCTCCCTACGACGACGACGTCACCGACCTCATCTACGCCCAGCACGACGCCCGCGCCTTCGCGCAGATCTCCCACCTCACCGTCGGCGAGCTCCGCGACCTCCTCCTCTCCGACGAAGCCACCCCCGAGCGCCTCGCCGCCCTCCACTTCGCCTTCACCCCGGAGATGGCCGCCGCCGTCTCGAAGCTCATGCGCCTGCAGGATCTCGTCCTGGTCGCCCGCAAGATCCGCGTCGTCACCCGCTTCCGCACGACCGTTGGCCTGCCGGGTCGGCTGTCCACGCGCCTCCAGCCCAACCACCCCACGGACGACCCGCGCGGCATCGCCGCCTCCATCCTCGACGGCCTCCTGCTCGGCTCCGGCGACGCCGTCATCGGCATCAACCCCGTCACCGACAGCCCGCAGACCGTCACCCAGCTCCTCCACCTCATCGACCGCGCCCGCACCCGCTACGCCATCCCCACGCAGTCCTGCGTGCTCGCCCACATCACCACGCAGATGGAGGCCATGCGCCAGGGCGCCCCGCTCGACCTCCTCTTCCAGTCGATCGGCGGAACGCAGGCGACCAACGCCAGCTTCGGCGTCTCCCTCTCGCTGCTCGAGGAGGCCCACCAGCAGGCCCGCGCCCTCAACCGCGGCGGTATCGGCGCCCCGCCCACGCCCGACAACCCCACGCCCAACATCCTGTACTTCGAGACCGGCCAGGGCTCCTCGCTCTCCGCCAACGCCCATCTCGGCGCCGACGGCCTCGGCATCGACCAGCAGACGCTCGAGGCCCGCGCCTACGCCGTCGCCCGCCACTTCCGTCCCATGCTGGTCAACACCGTCGTCGGCTTCATCGGGCCGGAGTACCTCTACGACGGCAAGCAGATCCTCCGCGCCGGCCTCGAGGACCACTTCTGCGGCAAGCTCCTCGGCCTGCCCATGGGCGCCGACATCTGCTACACCAACCACGCCGAGGCCGACCAGGACGACATGGACGCCCTGCTCACCCTGCTCGGCGCCGCCGGCGTCAACTACATCATGGGCGTCCCCGGCGCCGACGACGTCATGCTCAACTACCAGTCCACCAGCTTCCACGACGCCCTCTACCTGCGCCGCACCCTCGGCCTCCGCCCCGCCCCCGAGTTCGAGGCCTGGCTCGCCTCCGGCACCCCGCGCACTCTGGAACTGCAGGGATTCTGCTCGGAGCATGCGAACAGGTCGGAAAGTGGATCAGGGATCCCGACCGAGTCAGAGATCAGCGGATCAGAGATCAAAGATCCGGTAGATCAGAGATCAGGGATCAGGGATCAGGGATCAGCGGGGATCAGGCAGATGGAACACCAGAGCCGGGTGCCCCATCCTCGACGCACGGCCTTTCGTGCGGCAGGTGGGGTATCGTTTGCGAACGCAAACGATCCCTGATCCCTATTCCCGATCCCGCCTGCCCTTACAATAAACACAGGCATGTCGACCGACTCCCCAGCCCGAGACCATCGCCGTCGCCATGTCCGGTGGCGTCGACTCCTCCGCCGTCGCCGCGCTGCTGCGCGCCCAGGGCCACTCCATCATCGGCCTCACCCTGCAGCTCTGGAACCAGCGCCGCCTCAGCGGCCACGAGGGCATGCCCGAGGCCGTGCAGGGCCGCTGCTGCTCCATCGACGACGTCTACGACGCCCGCCGCGTCGCCGAGCAGCTCGACTTCCCCTACTACCTCGTCAACCAGGAGCAGCGCTTCGAGGCCGAGGTCGTCAAGCCCTTCGTCAGCGAGTACCTCGCCGGCCGCACGCCGATCCCCTGCACCCTCTGCAACAACCACCTCAAGTTCGATCAGCTCCTCACCACCGCCCGCCAGATCGGCGCCGACCGCATCGCCACCGGCCACTACGCCCGCAACCATTTCGACGCCGCGCGCGGCCGCTGGATCCTCTCCCGCCCCGAGGACAAGACCAAGGACCAGACGTACTTTCTGTTTGGTCTGACGCAGGAGCAGCTCTCCCGCACCCTCTTCCCGCTCGGCGAGATGCAGAAGCCCGCCGTCCGCGAGCTGGCCTCCGAGGCCGGCCTCCGCGTCGCCGCCAAGCCCGACTCGCAGGAGATCTGCTTCATCCCCGGCGGCAGCTACAGCGCCTTCCTCAACGCCTACCTCGACGACCAGGGCGAGGCCATGCCCGACAGCTCCGGCGAGCTGGTCACCCCCACCGGCGAGGTCATCGGCCACCACACCGGCATCCAGAACTTCACCGTTGGCCAGCGCAAGGGCCTCGGCCTGACCTCACCCAACCCGCTCTACGTGTTGAAGATCCACCCCGACTCGCACCAGGTCACCGTCGGCTCCGAGGACGACCTGCTCAGCCGCGAGCTCTACGCCGACCGCCTCAACTGGATCTCCGTCCCCGGCCTCGCCCCCGGCGAGACGCTGCGCGTGCAGGCGAAGATCCGCCACCGCCACGAGCCCGCCTGGGCGACGCTCTCGGCCGCTCGGCGACCACGGCGCCACGAACGATCCCACCGACCGCGTCTTCGCCCTCTTCGACGAGCCGCAGCGCGCCATCACCCCCGGCCAGTCCGCCGTCTTCTACCAGGGCGACGAGGTCGTCGGCGGCGGCTGGATCTTCTAGCACACCAAGATCCGCGATTGCTGTTGTTCTGGAGCATCCATCCAGGAACGTCATCTCATACCGCGCGGCGCACACTTTTACCGTCTGCCGCGCAGTTGACCGAGCACCCCATCGCTCGTCACCGCGATGATCGTTCGCGCAAGATCAGCGACTAGAACTCGCCGTTGCGACCGCGCCGTAGAACGCCCCAAAGCTCTTCGACTTCTCAGCAGCACGTTCAGCCCAGCCTTCAGGCCATTCACCAATCCTGAGACCTCGACCATCGGCTTGCGCACGCTCTGATGCATCATCTCGGCCAGCGCGCCGGTTGCCGTCAACGCGTTCTCGACCATCGCCATCGACGCGGTGCAATCTGCGCCTTCGTGCGCCGATTCGCGTCCGTCAGCGTGGCATCGAACTCCTTCGCCTTCGTCGCGCACGATATGGCTGGTCTCGAGCAGGTTGTCGGTGATCGTCTTCACCTTCGGCACCGTATCGTGAATCAGGTCCTCCGAGCTCGCGATGATCGGAAGCGCCCGCGCCCGCAGCTCCTCGGCGATCGCCAGCACCCGCGCCTGCGTCCGCTTCGCGCCCAGCGCCATCACGACCACCACGATCGCCTGCGATCAGCATCGACAGAGCCACGATTCCGATAAAGATCATCAGCAGTCGCGTATTGCCTGCGGAGATCGAGTCTGTCTCCAGCCCCTGCCACAACGCCATCATCGCCATTGCCTCACTCCATCGGTCGGACGTCTTCGCCGTCCTCAACCGTCTCGCCGCTCCGAACAGCCGCGCCGCGACCACGGAAACTCTATCGTAACTGCTACCAACAGCTATCGCACAGAGGCTGCCGAAACTTCGGCAGCCTCTGTGAGCTACGTCCTCCGATCAGCTCTGGGTCTCAGTGATCAACCAGGCGACGTCCGACGACGCGGTGATCAACCCTGGGTTGTCGTATGGACGTAAGCGTCCTTGCCCGCGTCGATCGCGGCAGCCACCTTCTCCTGCTGCTCGTTGACCAGGTTCTTGCCCTTCTCCACATACTCGGTCCACTGCGTGCGGCCCCGCTCATAGTACTCGCGGCCCTTGTCCGCGTAGACGCCCGCGACCTGCTTTCCCTGGTCAACATACTGGCCGACCGCCTGCTTGCCCTGAGCGACGTATTGGCTCGCCGTCTCTGCGCCGCGCTGCGCCAGAATCGCGGCCTTCTCCTTGGCCTCGAGCGCGCCCGACACGATGTCTTCGCGGGTCTCCTTACCCGCCTTGGGGGCATACAGCACGCCGATCAGGGCGCCAACGCCCAACCCCGCCAGAAACCATCCCAATCCTGCGCCGCTCTCGTTTTCTGCCATCACGATCTCCTCTACCTGTTGAATGTCGTTTCACGCTGCCGCAATGAGGATAGCCTGTTTCCGCCTCATCCGGTGGACAATCCGTTTGCAACCCGTCTGCAGTCTATACTCCAAATCGCGCGCGGTGTCTCCACCGCTATGCAAAACCGGGCACTATCCTCTCTGGGAAGATGCCCAGGCCCAGGATAAGGTTGCGCCCGCGCCGGCCCCTCCGCCTCGGGAAAGCCCTCGCATCCCGCCTCACAATTGGGATCATTTCCTCTTGGCGTCTTCGTCCGGATCGCTCTACAATGGCGCATCGCGGACATCCTGTGCGCCCGCGCCTCAGTCCCATCGGGCCCCTTACGACTCGACCAACGCACCCGGCGCAACACCCCAAATGGCTCAGCAGAACGATCCATCCCGGAGAGCCGTCCCGGCCGCGAACGAGCCGTCCAACGAGCCGACACAATCGCAGGACAAAAGGAGACCGCATCTCATGATCGCACGTCGCACCCTGCCGAACTCTCTCCGTGGATCTCGCCGCTTCCTCATCGCTCAGATCCGTCCCGCCTCGCTTGCCCTCGCTCTGCTTGGCGTGCGGCGCAATCACCGGCTGCAAGGGAACTCCCGCGGTTCCACCCGCCGACGACGCCGACCTGACGCACGCCGTCCAGAACAAGATCGCCACCGACGGAGCCATCAGCTCCGAGCCGATTCAGGCCTCGGTGCAGAACGCCGTCGTCACCCTGAACGGCACGGTGAGCAGCGATGCCGCCCGCTCCCTCGCCGCCAGCGACGCCGCTCAGGTCTCCGGCATCAAGACCGTCGTCAACAACCTGACCGTCGTTCCACCGCCTGCGCCCGCCGACTCAGGCCTCGGCCTCGCACCCGGCCCGGCCGGAGAAGGCCGAGCGTCCCGATCGGCGTCGGCAGTCCGTGGATCTTCCGCCGCAGCAGGCGCAGCTGTCCTCGCCGCCGCCGCCCCCTGCCAATCCCGCGGCTCCTCCGCCTGCCCCCGTCGCGGTCGCCCCACCGCCTCCGCCGCCGCAGCCGGTCTATCCGGACCATCACCTTGCCGGCGGATACCGTCCTTCCGGTGCGGATCAACCAGACCCTCGACAGCGCCACCACGCAGACCGGCGATGTCTTCCAGGCCGTGATCGCCAACGATATCGTGGTGGACGATCTGGTCGTTCTGCCGCAGGGAACCCCGGTCAGCGGCCGAGTCGTCGCCGTGCAGGAGGCCGCCCACTTCAAGGGCAACTCGCTGTTGACCATCGAGCTGACCACCCTCGACCGCCACGGCGAGCACATCGCCCTGACCACCGACAGCTTCAGCAAGGCTGGATCCGGTCGCGGCAAGAACACCGCCGAAAAGGTCGGCGGAGGCGCAGCCGTCGGTGCTATTCTCGGCGGCATCCTCGGCGGAGGCAGAGGCGCCGCCATCGGCGCCGCTGCCGGCGGCGGTGCCGGTGCAGGCGTCAACGCCGCCACCAAAGGGCAGCAGGTGCAGATTCCCGCCGAAACCCTCGTCCGATTCCATCTCAGCAGTCCCATCACCGTACGAGTCTCCACCCCACCAGCAGAGCATCCCGACACGCCCGACCTCCAGCACCACGACAACTAACAGCGACGACCACGGAACCGCCACCTCTGGCAGAACGTTCCCCGAACACCTTATGCTGCATCTGAGTGAGGGAAGCGAACGCATATGGAAAGCGAGACTCGTTTGTCCCAGCATCTGACTCTGGCTCCTGCGTCACGGAGACGCCGCCCGGCAGGCCTTCTGACCTTCACGCTGCACGCGCATCTGCCCTACGTCGTCAATCACGGCACCTGGCCCCACGGCATCGAATGGCTCCATGAGGCAGCGGCCGAGACCTATCTTCCCCTGCTGCGCGTGCTCGCCAACCTGGAGCGCGACGGCATCGCGCTGCACCTGAATCTCGTTCTCTCGCCCATCCTCCTCGAACAGCTCGCGCATCCCATCTTCCGCGCCGACTTCCCCGACTACATCCGGCGCAAGGTCGGTGCCGCCCGCGAGGACGAGGCCTTCTTCCTCCAGTCCGGCGAGCATCACCTCGCCGAGACCGCCCGCTTCTGGCAGCGCTTCTTCACCCAGGCGCTGGAGGACTTCGAGGCGCTCGACCAGGACATCATCAAGGGTCTGCGCCACTTCAGCGACGCCGGCCTGATCAGCCTCGTCACCTCGGCCGCCTCGCACGGCTATCTGCCGCTGCTCGGCACCGACGAGAGCGTGCGCGCGCAGGTCCGCACCGCGGTCGCCACCCACCAGCGCCACCTGGGCTCCGCGCCCGCAGGCATCTGGTCGCCGGAGTGCGGCTATCGTCCCGCGGGCGTCTGGAGGTACCCCGTCTCGGCCGGCCCCCAGGCGCCCAGAAACCAGGAGTTCGACCGCATCGGCATCGAGCAGGCCTTCAGCGAGTCCGGCCTCGACTTCTTCTTCGTCGACACCCATCTGGTCGAGGAGTCGGAGCGCACCTCCAACCCACCCGCCCTCTCCGCCTCGCTGCCGGCCGACAGCCGCACCGAGCGCATGACCCACGAGCCACACCGCACGCTCTATCAGCCCTACTTCGTCGACGGCCCCTCGACGCAAACGCTCGGCCACGCCACCACCGTCTTCCCCCGCGATCCCCGCTCCGCCATCCAGATCTGGTCCGGCGAGAGCGGCTATCCCGCCGATCCCAACTACCTCGACTTCCACAAGAAGCGCTTTCCCGGAGGCCATCGCTACTGGAAGGTCACCGGCCCCGGCGTCGACATCGCCGACAAGCAGCCCTACACCCCGGCCGACGCCGCCGAGCGTGTCCAAGCCCACGCGAGCCACTTCGTCAGCCTCGTCTACGAGACCCTCAAACCCGGCCTCAGCGACGCCATTCCGCCCATCCTCTGCGCTCCCTTCGATGCCGAGCTCTTCGGCCACTGGTGGTTCGAGGGCGCGGCATGGCTCGAAGCCGTCGCGCGCGCCATCCACCAGCAGGCCTCCGAGACCGGCATCGAGCTCACCAGCTGCGCCGACTACCTCAAGAGCTATCCCCGCGCCGGCGTCCTCGCGCTGCCCGAAGGCTCCTGGGGAGCCGAGGGCGGCAACCAGGTCTGGATGAACCCCGAGACCTCCTGGACCTACACCCACATCTATCCCGCCGAGCTCGCCACGCGGGCCATCGCCACCGCCGGCAAATGGCGCGGCTCCGACAGCGGCACCCGCATCGTCAAGCAGCTCTGCCGCGAGCTGCTGCTGCTCGAAGCCTCCGACTGGCAGTTCCTCATCACCACCGGCGCCGCCCGCGACTACGCCGAGCGCCGCTTCCTCACCCATCACGACGAGTTCAACGAGGTCAAGGCCATCTACGACGCCTGGGAGACGAACGGCTCCCTCAGCCCCGCCGAGGAGGAGCGCCTGGCCCAGATCGAGCTCCGCGACAGCATCTTCCCCGACATCGACCCCGGCTTCTGGGTCGAAGGCGCCCACGCCACACGCGACACGCAGATCCGCGAAGCCGTCGCCTGAACTCTGGTCAAGTACCCATCGGGAAGGTTGAGACAAGCTCGTGGCCACAACCGCACACCCCAGCCCTGCGCCATCGAGGCCGCTCCATGCCTCCGCCGCCCGGGCCACTTCCGGGCCACACTTCGGGCGATCAGCCTCTGGCATCTGCTCTCGCTCGACGCTCCCACCGTAGCCGCGGTCTGGACCTGGTTTCTCGCCGCCAGCCAACCACATCCATCTCCCTGCGATCTCCCTCCTCGCCATGGCGGTCGCCGTCTGGATGCTCTACGCCGCCGACCGTCTGCTGGACGTCCGTCTGCTGGACGTCCGTCTCCTCGACGGATGCGCCTGACACCAACAGCGCTCCCTCCCCTCAACACGAGAAGCTCGAAGCCCGACACCTCTTCCACCATCGCCATCGCCGCGCCTTCCGTAGCCTTCTCCTCCTCGGCTCGCTTGCGCTCGCCGTCCTGCTGCCGCAACTTGCCCCAGCTTCGATCCGGCTCTATCTCATCCTCGGTGCTCTGCTCCTCGGCTACTTCCTCCTGATCCACGCCCCGCAGCCCACCGTCGGGCTCCCAAAGCTCCACTGGTCTCCAAGGAGCTCGCCGTCGGCGTCTTCTTCTCCGCCGCCACCTTCATCCCCACCGTGGCGCGCGAGCCCGCGCTGCGCCCCATGCTGCTCCCCGCAGCGCTTCTCTTCGCGCTCCTCTGCAGCCTCAACTGCCTCTTCATCCATGCCTGGGAGCATCCCCGCTCCGCGCCGTCGGCTCACCCTGCGACCCGTCTCGCCCTGAGCTCTCTGCGCAGCCTCACCCGCGCCACCGTCCTCGTCAGCCTCCTGCTCGCAGCACTCTCGCGATTCGCGCCGGCCCATCTCCCTCCCTGGCCGATCCCCACCGCCATCGCGCTCTCTGCCCTCCTGCTGCTGCTCCTGGACCACATCCATCGCACCCATCGCCTGGCGCCGACTCCGCTCCGCGCCGCCGCCGACCTCTGCCTGCTCACCCCCTTGCTGCTCCTCCCCCTCCTGCACGCATGACCCAGTCGCCCACACAGCTCCAAGCCCATCCCCGAGCCCATCGAGCCGACGACGCCGCCAACTTCGACCGCATCGCCGCGCTCTACCGCCCGCTCGAGTACCTCACCCTGGGCCGCGCCCTCGAGCGCTGCCGCCTGCACTTCCTCCCGCAGCTTCGCTCCCGCACGCAGGCCCTCGTCCTCGGCGACGGAGACGGCCGCTTCCTCGCCCAGCTCCTCCACCAGAACCCCACCCTCCACGCCGACGCCATCGACACCAGCGCCGCCATGCTCCAGCTCCTCCGCACCCGCTGCCGCGCCGCCGAACCCCGCCTGCGCACCCACCAAACCGACGCCCTCACCTTCGCCGCCACCCAGCCGGCAATCCCCTACGACCTCGTCGTCACCCACTTCTTCCTCGACTGCCTCACCCAGCCCGAGGTCGATCTCCTCGCCGCCCGCATCGCACCGCACCTGGCTCCCGGCGCCCTCTGGCTGGTCTCGGACTTCCGCATCCCCACCGGCCCGTGGGCGCTGCCCGCCCGCATACTCGTGCGCAGCCTCTACCTCGCCTTCCGCATGCTCACCGGCCTGCGCGTCACCGCCCTGCCCGACCACGAGTCCGCCCTCACCCACGCCGGCCTCACCCGCATCGCCCAGCATCGCTCCTTCGCCGGCATCCTCACCACCGAGCTTTGGAGCAGAGCCCAACCTGTCGACCCCGCCTCCGGGCCTACAACCAGCATCCCACCGACAGACTCTTAGCTCTCATGGACAACTCTCCGCTCCTCCCGAAGACCTCGGCCGCGATCCCGACTCCGCCAGAACCACCCCAGCGATCCGCCATTCCCCCAGGTCCTGCCGACCCCATTCCCGACCCCGAACCGCCCGCTCCACCCCTCCCAAACGCCGATCCCGGAGTCTTCCCGCCCCATTCCTAAATTGGCACTGAGTCATTCAAAACAAACCACTTCCATGCATCACGCCAGACAGCCCGGCCATGCTCCGGGTTACAATTGTTAACAGATTATGAATTTGTTCATTCTCCGCCACGCCAGTGCTGGAACCCGCCGCGCCAATCCCCTCATCGACGTCAAACGACCGCTCGACAAGGAGGGCAAGCACCACTGCCTGCAACTCGCGCACGTCCTCAATGCGCTGAACGTCCAGTTCGACCTCGTCGTCTCCAGCCCGCTCAAGCGCAGCCTGCAGACCGCCGCGCTCGTCGGCACCGAGACCGGCTACGAGGCGCCCATCCTGCAATCGGACGCGCTCGCGCCCTCCGCCACCTTCAAGGACTTCCAGAACCTGCTCCATGACCACGCCGATCGCGAGAACGTGCTGGTCGTCGGCCACAACCCCAACATCAGCACCTTCCTCGGCGCTCTCCTGATGCCGAACGGAACCCCGATCGCGCCCAGCCATGCGTCTCCGCAAAGGCTCCATCGCCCGGGTCACGCTCGGTCGCGGTCCGGCCATCCTGCAGGGCCTGCTCGATCCCCGCGTCGTCCGCGCCCTCTACTCCACCTCGACCAAGAGCTCGCGCCGGAAGACCTCGCAGAAGTAGGCCGCCTCTTTCTTCAGCGCCCACGCCTCCAGCGCCGCCCTGCCTGCCGGTCCGCCGCGCCCTCCCGGCACCAGCTCCAGCACCACCCGCTTCGGATACACGGCGGTCTTCAGCCCCACCACCGCGCTGGCCCGATCCTGGTTCAAGGCCAGCGCCAGCCGCAGCAGCACCACCGCCTGCCGCACATGCGCCTGCTCCTCCACCGGAATCAGCCGCATCACCCGGTCCATCGGATCCGGCCGCGTCTTGCCCATGTAGCGCGCAATCGCGCTCACGATCGAGCCGCTGCTCCGGCGAAAACCCGAAGATCTCCGAGTTCGCCAGGATGTACTGCGTGTGCCGGTGATGCCCCTGGTGGTTCATGAACTTGCCCACGTCCTGCATCATCGCCGCGGCCTCCAGCCACAGCCTGTACTCCGGCGGCAGCTCATGCACCTTGGCCAGCCCGACGAACAGCTCCACCACATGCTGCCGCACCGGCTCGGCCTTCTTCTGGTCGATCCCGTACCTCCGGCAGACCTCCAGCACCCCCGCCCAGCGCTCGCTCTCGATCTTGCGATGCACCAGACCGCGCAGGTCCACCTCCGCCAGCATCTGCGCCAGCATCCCGTCCCGCAGCCCCAGCGGCGAGTAGCGAAATCCCTTCAGCCCCATCCGCTCCAGCAGCGTGCGCATAGACCAGCGCGCCGCCGACGATGATCTCCGACCGCCGCGGCCCAATCCCCGGCACCGCCGCCCGCTGCGCGTTGTCCATCTTCGTCAGCTGGTCGGCGAGCTTCCGCACCGCGCCCGTCTCCGCCTCCTGCGGCTTGTGCCGGACGAACTTCTTCGGTGCCGTCTTCCGCACCGGCAGCTTGGCCGTCATCGCCAGGCTCGCCTCCGCCAGCGCCGCCGCCGTGCCCGAGGTCGCAATCACCAGCCCCACCCGCGGCGTGCCCAGCCGCCGCTCCGCCCGCTTCAGCTCGCGGTCGATATACTGCCGCAGCCGCGCCAGATCCTCCTTCGCCGGAGGATCCTGCTGCAGAAACTCCTGCTGCAGCCGCACCGCGCCCAGCGGCAGGCTCACCATCTCCTTGATCGTGCCCCCATCCGACAGCGTCACCTCGCAGCTTCCGCCGCCCAGGTCGATCAGCAGACACCGTCCCTTCGCCCCCGGCTCGTGCGTCACCACCCCCAGGTGGATCAGCCGCCCCTCCTCCAGCCCCGAGATCACCTCGACGTTCCATCCCGTCGCCGACTTCACCCACGCCGTGAACGCCGCCGCATTCCGCGCATCCCGCATCGCGCTGGTCGCCACCACGCGCACCTTGTCCGCCACATGCAGCTGCACCGCGCGGTGGAAGCGCCGCAGCGCCTTGATCGTGCCGCCATCGCCTCCGGCGAGATCTCCCCGGTCTGAAACACCCCCTCGCCCAGCCGCGTCACCTCGCGGTCTTCATGCAGCGTCTTCAGATGGTGCTGCTCCACCGAGGCGATCTTCAGACGGCACGGAGTTCGATCCGATATCGATCGCAGCAAAGGTGGGCATGGGGCTTGTTCTCTCCAAACGAAAATCGACCGGGCCAGGGAAGGAACCTCCCCAACAAAGCCCGACATCTAGCAAGATACATGCCGAAGCCCCCACCCCGCATCCAACCTCCAGCCATCCACGCCTGGTCGCGAGACCAGCAGGTATCCTGTTATCTGGAGTCACTTACCTCCAAACCGACCGATCGGCCTGCCATGACGACCCAACCCTTGCTCGAACCCGCACTCCCGCAAGCGCCCTCGCCCGAGCCCATCTCCGGCCCGCGCCGCTCGACCGCGCTGCTTCTGCTCCTCGGCCTTTGGATCCTCCTCTTCGGCACCGCCCTCTTCACCCCGCCGCTGCTCGACGACGCCGACGCCACCCACTCCAACGCCGCCCGCCACATGCTCGAGAGCGGCGACTGGGTCACGCTCCACGTCAACGGCATCCGCTACCTCGAAAAGGCCCCGCTGCCCTACTGGCTGGTCGCCATCAGCTTCCGCCTCTTCGGATTCACCAGCTTCGCCGCGCACCTGCCCCAGGCCATCGCCGTGCTTCTGCTCGCGCTGCTCGGCTACCAGTGGGCCGCGCGCGCCTTCGACGCCCGCACCGCCCTCTACACCGGCCTCGCCGTGCTCACCTCCGCCGGCGTCTTCCTCTTCACCCGCATCTTCATCCCCGAGGTCCTGCTCAGCCTCTTCCTCGCCGTCGCCCTCTACAGCTTCCACCGCGCCCTCGAGCCCAATTCGGAGCTCAGATTCGGAGCCAGATCCCGCCACCTCGAGCCGCTACGCCTACGCGCTCTGGATCGCCCTCGCCTGCGCCGTCCTCACCAAAGGCCTGGTCGCCCTGGTCTTCCTCTTCGGCACCGCCCTCGTCTACCTCGCCCTCACCGGCGAGTACCGCCGCTGGCGCGCGCTCAAGCCCCTCTCCGGCGGCCTGCTCTTCCTCGCGATCGCCGCGCCCTGGCACATCCTCGCCGGCCTGCGCAACACCAACGGCACCCTCGGCGGCCACGTCCACGGCTTCTTCTGGTTCTACTTCATCAACGAGCACTTCCTGCGCTTCCTCGGCCGTCGCCTCCCGATGGACTACAACAAGCTCCCCGGCTACCTCTTCTGGAGCCTCCACCTGGTCTGGCTCTTCCCCTGGGCGCTGTTCTCCCCGCTCGCCTTCGTCACCGGCTGGAAGCTCTGGCAGCGCCGCCGCACCGACCTGTTCCTCGCTCCGACCATCGCCTCCCGCACCACCCTGCTCCTCACCCTCTACTCCGCCCTGGTCCTCGGCTTCTTCTCGCTCTCGACCAACCAGGAGTACTACACCTTCCCCGCCTACCTCCCGCTGCTGCTGCTGCTCGCCGCCGCGCTCACCCGCGCCGAAGCGCACCTACGCCGACCGACCACAGCCTCCCGCCGCTGGATCACCGTCGCCCACGCCACCTTCACCGTCGCCGGTCTGGCCATCGCCATCACCCTCTTCCTCGGCCTCTGGAGCTCCCGCCACCTCGCCTTCGTCCCCGACATCGGCTCTCTGCTCGCCCACCGCGGCGTCGGCGACTACACCCTCTCCATGTCGCACCTCTTCGACCTCACCGGCCCCAGCTTCGCCGCCCTGCGCCTGCCCGCCGCCCTCGCCGCGCTCGCCTTCGCCTTCGGCCCCGCCATCGCCTGGAGCCTCCGCCGCCGGCAGCGCCACCTCGCCGCGACCAGCGCCGTCGCCCTCACCAGCGCCGTCTTCCTCCTCGCCGCCCACATCGCCTTCGCGCGCTTCGCCCCCATGCTCTCCTCGCACGACTTCGCCGTCACCATCGACCAGCTCGAGCGCACCCACGCCATCGCCCCCGACACCCAGATCCTGCTCTACGGCGACCAGGCCTACGGCTCCTCCATCCCCTTCTACCTCGGCCGCCAGGTCCTGCTCGTCGAAGGCCGCTCCACCTCCATGCTCTTCGGCTCCACCTTCCCCGACGCCCCGCCCATCTTCCTCACCGACGCCGATCTCCTCCGCGGCTGGGGCACCGGCCCGCGCAAGCTCCTCTTCGTCCCGCTCGAGAAGCGCGACGCCGTCGACCATCTCCTCGGCAAAGACGGCAACCGCCAGATCATCCTCCAGGAGACCTCCGGCAAGGCCCTCGTCACCGACCGGCCCCTCGCAGACCGCCTCGCACTAAACTATTCACTAGAGCCGTAGCACGCACCAGTCGCACCGGACCAGATCGCACCAGACCGTCTTCCTCCTCCCGCGAGGAAGCGTCCTCTCGCTCGCCGCCTATCGCTCCCGAAATTGACTTCGCCCGACTCCAAAGCCGTACGCCGAAACGACGCAAAGAAAGCACGAATGATCCTCGAAACGCCCAATCCTGTCTCACCCCTTGAAGCTTCCAAGCCTGTCCGCTGGAACCCGCGTTCCATCGCTCCTCCTCTTCCTCGCCTGGCTCCTGCTCCAGTTCAGCGGCCTCTTCTCCCCCGGCCTGCTCGACGACGTCGACTCCATCTACATCGAGATCGCCCGCGAGATGCTGCAGCGCCACGACTTCGTCACCCCCTACGTCAACGGCCTCCGCTTCTTCGACAAGCCGCCCCTGATGTACTGGATGGCCGCCGGCTCCATGCACGTCTTCGGCATTTACGACTGGGCCGCCCGCCTTCCGCTCGCGCTCGGCGTCCTCGCCCTGCTGCTGGCCGTCTACGCCCTCGGCAACCGCCTCTTCCGCGGCGTCTCCCCCGCCGCCCACCCCGACCGCGCCGGCCTCTACTCCGCCCTCGCCGTCGCCACCGGCATCGGCCCCTACCTCTACACCCGCTTCTACATCCCCGACATCCTCATCGCCCTCTGGATGACGCTCGCCGTCCACCTCTTCCTCATCGCCCTCGAACGCCTCGCGCCGCAGCGAGTCGGCCTTGCTGCCCTGCCTCGGCTTCGCCGCCGTCATGGGCCTCAACGTCCTCACCAAGGGCCTCATCGGAGCCGTCTTCCCCATCGGCTTCGTCCTGCTCTACCTCGCGATCACCCGCCAGCTCCGCCTGCTGCCGCGCCTGCACCTGCTCTCGGGAACCGCCGTCTTCCTCGCCATCGCCGCGCCCTGGCACATCCTGGCCGCACTGCGGAACCCCGCCATCGCGCTGCCCGCCGGCCTCGGCCTGCCCGCCCACGGCGGCTGGGCTTGGTTCTACCTCTACAACGAGCACATCGCCCGCTTCCTCTCCAAGCGCATCCCCCACGACTACGGCCAGACCCCGGTCTGGCTCTTCTGGCTCTACCTCGCCATCTGGGTCATGCCCTGGGCGACCTTCCTTCCCACCGCCATCGCCGGCCACGTCCGCACCCTCCGCAAGCGGCTCGCGGCGACGACGGAACAGGCCACCGAGCACGAAGCCGCCCTCGCGCTCCTGCTCTGGGCCGTCCTCGTGCTCGGCTTCTTCTCCCTCTCCGCCCGGCAGGAGTACTACTCGCTGCCCGCGCTGCCCGCCCTCGCGCTGATGGCCGGCGGCCTGCTCGCGCGCGCCGAATCCGACACCGCCACCAGCCAGAACGCACGACGCAGCGCCCTGCTGCTGGTCCACCTGGTTCCTTCTGCCCATCACCACGCTGGTCGCGGTGATCTGCGGCTACTTCGCCGTCTTCGCGCCGCACCCGGCACCCGGAGCCACGCTCTCCGCCCTGCTCGCGAGCAACCCCTCGCTCTACAACCTCTCGCTCGGCCACATCTTCGACCTCACCGGCGCGGCCATGGGACTCTTCCGCGGCCCGCTCGCCGCCACCGCCATCGGCATGCTGCTGGTCGGCTGCGGCAGCACGCTGCTGCGCGCGAAGAACCGCCTCTACGCCGCCAACCTGACGCTCGCCGCCGGCATGATCGTCACCCTGCTCGCCGCGCACGGCGGTCTGGTCCGCTTCAACCCGATCCTCGGCTCGAAGGACCTCGCCCTCGCGATCAACGCGGTCAAGCAGCCCGGCGACCTCATCGTCCTCGACGGCGAGTTCACCTCCGGCTCGACCTTGGTCTTCTACACCGGCGAGCCCGTCCACCTCGTCAACGGCCGCGTCAACGGCCTCTGGTACGGCAGCTTCTGGCCCGACTCGCCCAAGGTCTTCGAGACCGACGACTCGCTCCGCCAGCTCTGGGCCAGCCCGCGCCGCATCTTCCTGCTCACCTACGACGAAGCCACCCGCGAGCGCGACCTCGCCCGCTTCGGCCCCACCTACGTCGCTCGCCGCAGTCCGGCGGCAAGACCATCCTCACCAACCGCAAATAGCACCACCAAGCAACAAATGGGCTGACTCGAACCATCGAGTCAGCCCATTGCTTTTGCCCAGCTCACGATATGTGTCGCATCACAGATTCTGAGTTCGACACTGATCACACGCAGATCGGATCGCCGATGTTTTCCAGCGTATGTCGAGCGATGGCGGGGACCAAGAGGCCGCTCCCTCCTGCGGCCTGTCGATGGTACGTGTGTCCAACAAACCGTGCCCTCGGCGTCGCGGCGAAGAAAATCGCTCCAACTGAGCAGGTACTGGCTGCCCGGCCACCGGTGGGTGTGAAGCCGTGGTCTCGCCCGGAGAGACCTTGGTTTCGAGAACACGAACCACCTCATTCTCGAAGAGAACACGATGATGTTGCGGCGCAGCGACACGCATCCAAAGCATCAGGCCATTCTTCGGGTTTGGACATGCCCGGATTATAGAGCAACCTCCGCCCCGACTCCCTCACTTCCGCGCCTCGACCCGGCCGCCTTCCTTCATCCGGTAGACGCTGCCGCGGTAGTAGAACCGATCCCCGCCATAACTCCCCAGCCACAGAATCCCGCCCAGCATATCGCGCAGCGGATAGATCGCCACATTGCGCAGCCAGTCCGAGTCGCCCATCACGCCCAGCACCGTGCCCGGCCTGCAGCCAGCGATTCGCCGCCATGCCCAGCAGCCACAGCAGCCCGAGCAGCGGATGCCCGCTCAGCAGCCCCCACGCCAGGCCCAGCACGCCGAACGGCATGGCGAAGGTCAGCCCCGAGCCAAAGTGGCCCCACGGCCGCGACCGCCGCGTGCTCTGCATCCAGCGCAGCTGATTGCGGAACGACACCCCGAACGGCTGGTCCTCCACCAGCAGGCGAACCACATGCGTCGCCAGCAGCACGCCCGTCCCCTGCTTCGCCAGCGTATTGCCGAGCACGAAGTCGTCGGCGTAGTACTGCCCCAGCTCCGCGAACCCGCCGACATCCTGGAACGACTTCTTGCGGACCGACATCGTCACGCCCAGCGCGAACTTCGTCCCTTCGAGCATGTCGGCGACCATCACGCCCGAGGTCATCTCCACGCTCTTGCCCACCGCGTCGAGGTGCGCCGACAGCCGCGCCCTTGCCCTCCGACTCGTCCACCGTGCCCAGGTACACGCAGGAGGCCAGCCCCACCTGCGGCCGCTTCAGATACTGCACCATGCGCCGCAGGTAGTCCTTGGTCACGCGCGCATCCGCGTCGCTGGTGATGAACAGCTCATGCGCCGCCACCGAGTCCAGCTTGGCCAGCGAGAAGACCTTCGCATTATGGAACTGCGGCGTCGGCTCGCCGCAGGTGACAAACTTCGCGCTTTCACGTGGGGATAGCGCTCGGCCACCTTGCTGCGCCAGCTGAGCCCCGCGTCGGTCTCCTGCCGCGCGCAGAACAGCAGCTCGAACTCCGGATACTCCTGCTCGAAGAACGTCTCGAGATTGCGTTCCATGCCGCGCTCGGTGCCGTGCATCGGCTTCAGCACGCTCACCGGCGGCAGAAACGCGGTGGCCTGCGCCTCGCGCTCCTCGCGCCGCTTGCGCAGCTCCAAACCGCAGCGCCGCCGTCACCACCATCAGGCAATAGATCGTCGACGTCACCGTGCCGAGCATCGCGACAACCAAACAATATCTTCAGAAATAAACTCATCCCATCCTTTATCGCGGCACCGGCCAGCATCCGATCATCGAACCAGACGACCGCACCCGCCCGCCGCAGCGCAAGGAATCCCCTCCGCGCCGCCTCTCAGGAACCTGCCACAGCCTTTCAGTCTAGAACATTGCCGCCGGCAAAGCCCCGACACGCCGACATCGGCTACTTCTTCTTCGCCGTCTTCGTCGCCGCCTTCACCGGCACGATCACCGGCCGCCGCAGCGGCACCAGCCCGGCGCCCGGGATTCTGCTGCTGCATCCGCGACAGCATCTCCGAGCGTACATAGTCGACAAACCCCTGCATCTGCCGGTTCATCTCCTCCATCCGCTCGCGCATCTGCAGCACAATCGCGATGCCCGCAATATTTACCCCCAGATCGCGCGCCAGGTTCAGGATGAACTCCAGCCGTTCCAGGTCCTCGTCCGTGTACAACCGGGTATTGCCCTCGCTGCGCGAGGGACGCAGCAGCCCTTCACGCTCGTACAGCCGCAGCGTCTGCGGATGAATCTCATACATCTCGGCGACCGCCGAGATCATATACGCCCCACGGGTTTTACGTTTCGTCGCCATGATCTGTTGCCTTCCGTCAAAGTCTAGCGCGTTCGGGCACGGTAAGCGAACAAACTCGCTCTAAGCGCGTCCGCATCACACCTCCACAGCAACCCGGGAGCGGCCTCCTCGACAGCCGTCTCGGCACCGACGCACAAACGGAGTCCCATGAAACCTTCCCGCGCGGCCCTCCATGTCGTCCAATCCGCCGTCCAGTCCGCCACCAAAGGCGTAGCCAAAACCCTGCACCAGTAGCATGACCCGGAACATGACCAGGCGCGTGGCCCGTGCGGCTACCCGCAGCGTGCCCCGAGTCGCCGCCGGAGCCGCCATCGGCCTGCTCGCCGCCGGCGCCGCCTACCTGCTGCTTCCCAGGCGGCACAAGCAGCGCAAGGTGGTCGTCATCACCGGTGGCTCCCGCGGCCTCGGCCTCGCGCTGGCCGAGCGCTACGGCCGCTCCGGCGCCCAGCTCGTGCTCGCCGCCCGCGACTCCGAAGAGCTCGACGAGGCCCGCGCCGCCCTGCTCAAGCGCCACGCCGTCCGCCACGAGGACGACATCCTGCTCGTCTCCGCCGACCTCACCGACGAGCACCAGGCCAGCGGCCTGATCGCCCACGCCCTCGAGGCCTTCGGCCGCATCGACATCCTCATCAACAACGCCGGCCTCATCGAGGTCGGCCCCGCCGAGGACCAGCCGCTCGACGCCTACCGCCGCGCCATCGAGACCAACTTCTACGCCGCCCTCTACACCACCTACGCCGCCCTGCCCTACCTGCTCGCGCGTCAGGAGGCCGCCGGCAAGCACGCCCCCGACGTCAGCCACATCGTGCACATCGCCAGCATCGGCGGCAAGTTCCCCGTGCCCCACATGCTGCCCTACACCGCCAGCAAGTTCGCCCTCACCGGCTTCTCCGAGGGCCTGCACGCCGAGCTCCGCCACAAGGGCATCCGCGTCACCACCGTCTGCCCCGGCCTGATGCGCACCGGCGGCGAGGCCCACGCCCAGTTCACCGGACAGGTCGACAAGGAGCGGGCCTGGTTCCTCGCCGCCGCGCAAAACCCCATCCTCTCCGCCTCGGTCCAGCACGCCGCCCGTCGCATCGTCCACGCCGTCGCCGAGGGCCGCGCCGAGATCACCATCACCCCGCAGGCCTGGCTCGCCGCCCGCCTCCACGGCCTCTGCCCCGAGACCACCCAGCGCGCCGCCGCGCTCATCAACCAACTGCTCCTGCCCGCACCCGCCGGCGACCAGTCCCCGCTCTCCGACACCAAGGGCGCCTTCTGGCACGAGGATCACCTCACCCCCTAGACACCAACTGGACCGAACGCATCTCGACCTAGAGACTATCTGACCAGCAGCGGACAGTCTCATGCCGTGCGAACTTCCCTGAGCCGGATGCCCACCCCGATCAAGAAGCGATACCTAGCCCACCTTGCCGGCCGCCAACTCCTGCGCACCGCGCGCAGCCTTGATCAGCAGCCGCAGCGCCTCATTCACCGCCTGCGAGTCCGGGAAGGCCGTCAGCACACGTCCGCATCGAGACAAAGCGATGTGCACGTTCTTTCGCCGAAGCGCGCGGCATAGGGATTTCGTATGACTGTTGGAAAAGTCATACTCCGGCCCGCATCTCGTAGTCATCTTCCGCAATTTTGCTCGCGTCATACTCTCCTCCTCTCCGGATGCTGACAGCCTCCCTCGCACTGACGATCCGCAGTCGCTCGACGCGCGCTCTACATTCACGACTGCCAGTATTCTCAGCTCGAACCGACATGCGCGATCAAGACAAATCGTTCTTCGCTCGTCGGAGTGCATCCGGGTCATGGCATCAACTAAGCATACCATGCGTCATGAAAGCGCTCGCCGCCTCGAGAAACGAGACGCCATGCTTGCTCAAGTTTGAGCGCGCCTTGGCGTCGTCCCACTCGAATTCGAGATCGCCGAGCCGCAGCCCTCCCATCCCGTCACACCGCCGAGAACAGCGTCTCGCGCGGATCCTCCGGGTTCAGCACCGCCAGCTCGCGCAGGATCTCCTTCGAGCGCTCGTCCTGCACCTTCGGCACCACGATCTTCACCTCGACGATCTGGTCGCCGCGCCGGCCCTCGCTGCGTCGCGCTGACCACGCCCTTCTCGCGCAGCCGCAGCTTCTGCCCGGTCTGGGTTCCCGGCGGAATCTTCAACTGCGTCCGTCCCGCGCCGTCGCGAACGCCCTCCTTGCCCCCGACCGAATCGATCGTCGGCACCTCGATCTTCGCGCCCAGCGCCGCCTCCGACACCGTCACCGGAACCGTCACGTAGATGTCGTCGCCCTGGCGCGTGAACACCGGATTGGTGCCCGACTTGATGATCAGGTAGAGATCCCCCGGAGGACCGCCGGCCGCTCCGGCGTTGCCCTTGCCCGCCAGCCGAATCCGCTGCCCATCCCGCGTTCCCGGCTTGATGCGGAACTCCAGCGGCTCGCGCTTCGTCACCACGCCATCGCCGTGGCAGGTCGCGCAGGCGTTCTGCACCTTGCCGCTGCCGTTGCAGCGCGGGCACTGGATGTTGAACTTCATCCGCCCGCCCATCTGCGTCACCTGGCCCGATCCGTGGCACTCCGGGCACTCGACGCTGCCGCCCGAGGTCGACTTGCCCCGGCAGTTCGGGCAGACCTCCTGCCGCGTGATCTCCAGCCGCGTCACGCCGCCCCGGATCAGCGTCCAGAAGTCCACATTCACCTGGTACTCGAGATCGGTTCCCGGCTCCGGCCCACGCGCCGGCCTCTGCCCGCCGCCCGAGAACATCCCGCTGAAGATATCGCGGAAGCTGCCGCCAAAGCCGCCGCTCGGCTGCTGCGCGGCGCCCCGGCCGCCCTGAAAGTCCGAGAAGTCGAAGCCGCCAAAGTCGAACGGCACCTCCTGGCCCGCCCGCACCGCCCGCGCGCACCGCTGCCGTACCCACCGCGTGCCGCCGCCTCAGCCGCGGCCGGGTCGATGTTGTCCGAGTAGAACCCAAACTGGTCGAAGATCTTCCGCTTCTTCTCGTCGCTCAGCACATCGTTCGCCTCGGAGATCTCCTTGAACCGCTCCTCGGCCTTCTTATCGTTCGGATTCACGTCCGGGTGGTACTTGCGCGCCAGTTTGCGAAACGCCTTGCGGATCTCCTCCGCCGTCGCCGTCGGCTT
>CAVWJY010000010.1:0-80154 GCA_963755245.1 uncultured Acidobacteriaceae bacterium
GAATCATGTCTCCTGCATCGGATAAATTTCGAGAGTCGTCACCCTCAATCCCAAGCTTCTAGCAACAATAACAATGCCATCATCCTAGATAACAATTCGAGTAGTGAGTTGAACCATGACACGTCTCCTCCGATGGTGGCTGCTCCTACTAGTATCGCTGTTTCCCCGGACGCATCCGTCACAACTGCAAGCAATCAGGCAGTCCGAGTGAGCAGAAAGGAGGTTCCCCTGCGCACTAGTATCGCTGTTTCCCCGGACGCATCCGTCACAACTGCAAGCAATCGGTCCGGGTGAGCAGAAAGGAGGTTCCCCTGCGCACTGTGGCGTAGAATAATCAGCAAAAGACACACATGGTATAAGTCGCCAAAAAGACCGCGCTAACAGTTAAAGCCAATCTACTCCCGTCAGGAGCTATTTCAAAGCATACTTGCGCTCGTGATGAGCCTTTGGACACTGAAAGCAAAATGATTAAATAGGAATATCAAGGCATCCGTATCGAGAGGCAATGGTTATACGGACCTCACTTTGGTATTTGGCGTTTTGGGTGGAGTATATAATAACTAATATAAAGCATTTCCATTTATTCTTCACAGAAGGTTACTGTACGCGGTTACATACTCTGTGTCATACACGCATAGCTCGAGCTTCCTAATGCCATGCATAGCATTTTGTACCACGGGCAGGACTAGAAGCAAGCAGTAAAAATCGACTTTGAAGTCAAGGGCGAGAGGGTCTCTCTCTATTGTGCAGAAGCGCACTTCTTTTGGTTCATAAATTCCATTGAGCTCATCTCATGCATTGTGGTCATCTCACGCGTCCACTACCTTCAGAAGTTTGCCGCGAGACTTCTTGGGGTCAAGACTGTTCAACATCCACGCTTGTTCCGCTCACAACGTGACGTTTTCCGTGTCGATATTCTTCTGTTGAGACCTCTAAATACCAGCAGGACAGCGAATCAAAGCCAAGAGCTTTCTGGCTCGGAGATTCGCTCATCAGTCTAGGGCGGATAAGAGAAGACAAATTTTTGGTTAGATATCATATTAACACCCTCCCAGTGGACTAAGCTATGTATGAGACACGGCTATAATCAAGTGGATCAGAAAACAAAAGCTAATGCCAGGACAAATCCGTACATGATCATTCTGGGCGGTGGCACGACGACAACTTCGGCTCCGCCTGATGTCGTACTTGAACTTGCACTGGTTGTCGTCGGAAACGGCGACGCATTGAAACATCCCATCGATGTTGTCATCGCTGTGTTCGCACCACTCCTCGCCAGATCCCCAAAGCAATTTACGCTTAGTGACGTCGGGTTGGTGGCAATCGGAGGCTCTGCAGTTGGCTCAATCGACGAAGTGGCGACCGAGAAGTTTACGCTTAGTGACGTCGGGTTGGTGGAAAACGGAGGCGCTGCACTTTGCTCAATCGTCGAAGTGGCGACCAAGAAGTTGAGGTTGTACGGGGAGGGTTCGCATGCGAAGAACTTTTGGCCGGTTGTCATAGCTGGGGGTATATTTATAACATTTATGGTAGGGCTATATTCCTGACTGCAGTGGCAACGGCGCAGTAGGGGCTGTTTGTGTCGGTGCTGCGGTGGGAGCGTGGTTGTATCAGCAAGAAGATAAGCTAGGGTGGCTTGGGGTGGAATGAGGAATTTTGAATAACCTACCACTTCAAGATGTCTGTAGCCGTCTCACAGTCTTGATCACACAGACTGAGTTGCTCATATCCCACGCAGGACGAGACTGAGGATTCATAACAGCCGCCTGGGACAGGAGTCTGGTAGCAACATCCATTAGATAGATGGTTCGTATACTCTGGGTTATGTTAGCGCGATTAATAAATCCCAGGGGAAGGAAAGAGGACTCCATGCCAGAATTGCTTTGCAAAACTCCGCAAACGTTGTTGCCGGAGGACTGCCTTTTCTGGATAAAGATGCTAGGGGCGCTCGTAGGCTTAGGCGTCCAGCCATCAGATTGGAAGCCATGTGGAGAGCTGTCGGTAGGTTCGGGTTGGATGTGGGAGAGGGAAGCTATGAGCTGGGGCAGGCTCAACAGGGAGAGGAAAAGTGCGTGTTTTGTGCTATACATCAGCATTGTGGCCGATTACATACGTATACCTTGTAAGGGAAATCTTGGGCTTTGTCAGTGAAAGACTTACAGCCTACAGGCAACAGTGTTATGTATTATATCACAAAGGTGCTCGATGCATCGAACTCATCAAGGGAGATTCGAACTCATCGAGGCAGATTCGTGGCGCTTCGGCCGCCAATTGAAATCTTTAAAGCTAACCACGGCGAACGCCTCCTTTCATGGCACATCCTTCAGTTCTCTTCCTCTGCTTTCTTTCCTCGCGTCCCACAACTTCCATCTTGCTCAATCCCTTCACGTCTTTTTTCTGCATCACTGCACCCAATGCTGTGCATATCTTCCTCTAGAACCTCCCCATTAGCTATAGGAAATTTGCCTGACAGCGCTAGAGTTTGATAATGATATCATATTACCGATATTATTATTATATCTTACACCGCGGGCTTATCGCCCAGCCATATGGCTACGCGGTCCTTCGTTGTGACTCGCACGGAAAACTACTATACCTTGCGGGCAGATGAAAACCTGTCAGGCTGTCATTCCCTGCGGTACATAAAAGATTTAGTTTCCCGACTAGTCTCAGAAGCTCAGACCACGCATTTCTTACTTTTGGTTCCGCTTGCCGACGCTTACCGAAACAAGCATAAGTGGACCCGCTTATCTAAAGCGCGACCCGCCCACTAGGCTCCACACTATGTAAGCTCCCCCATCAAAAAATCCGAAGTCGGAAGGAGACTATTTCCCGACTAGCTCACAAGTTTCCCGACTAGTCCACACCGCCCCATAGAAAAAGTGGGGTTCTCTTTCTGATTGGTTCCGGCGTTCTTAGGGCTCCGCTAAAGTTGCCGCAGGCCACTCCACAGAGCTCTAAAGTGCCAGGCCGCCAAAGTACCAGCAAGGCCACTCTAAATCTGTTGGGAGATATGTATGTGGTCCATTCTCTAGTGGGAGGTGGTGCGGCTATCTATATGTGGTAGTAACCGAGGGCACTAACCCAGGGCTCAACCCTACAGGATGGGAATAGTCCTGACAAAATCTCTAAATCTCGAGTCACGGCCGTCTTCTGAGGCAATAAAATTCCTCCAGAGGGTAACCGTCTTCACGGTCTCCACAGCCTCCGCCTGCCAATTTGGAGTCATCTCCCGGTAACTTATTAGCTAATGGGCTAGTACCTGGATGGAGGAAGAGGCCCAACTGCGATGGTTGATACATAGGTACGCGAACCATAACTCTATGGCAGGGATTCAAGAAAGAGTTTGATGGCAGGAACCCGAACCCGAATCTCACGCCGGGACTCTTTTGGTGAGAAGGCAGACCTGCAGGCTGTGGAGCAAATCACAGCAGCGCTGTCTGAAAACGAAAGTTATTAGTGCGCATCCATGGATATGTTTAATAAGCATTGCTTAAAGATACCTATAATAGAGTAAGCCTATAATTAGACTTTCTTGGTCGTGGTCTTCAAAGTGAGAGCTCAGTTTTCGGAGTTCTAGAGAATCATCGTCTGGAAAATATCTTACGATACGAGGTGCAAAGATATCACGCATGTCATCGTAATCCCTTCCTCTTTTATTGGCCGTAGGCTACAAAGCGATGCCATATGCAGCCCACTCGACTGGAGAATTCGTTGTATTTGCTTTAAGTTACATACATCAATTAAGCATTGACGGTGACAGACGGTCTACTATAGCATATTACATGAGGAAATAGAACTCCCATAGATGTCACCTCGACTTAACTATAACTTAACTAACGGGAGCTAACTCAGCCTAACTGCTGTAGTTGCCCGTGAAGGTATACTAATGTCTATAATGTAATTATTTATCCCCCATTTTATCAATCCCAGTGGGTGCTATCATATTTACGCGTTCGGTACTCTACCCCATGATATGATGGATGGATAGAGTTCTTCACGACATTAAAGGCAACGCGCGGAGGCAAAGGCAGAGTTTTTTTTTATATGGATGGATTTCTATCGTAATCGAGAACACATTGTCGCGCCCCTCCGGGTTTGGCGCCCCCTCATTTTGGAAAGCGCACGTGCCGCTCTATCCACACTGCCCTGCAGCATACCGCAATCTCCGCCCTTTTCTGAGTGGTGGTTTTATTTCATCATACGATACCGTCCAGGGAAACAGAATCCTCTCGCAGATGCTTTATCCCGACATGCAAGTGAAGGAATAGTATATAGGTGAGATTGCCTCTTGAGGAGAAGATGGTTGATTGTTCAAGCTAGCTCTACACGGAAGAATCTATCTAAACTAAGGAGTGTTGTGTGCCGTGACCCTTTGAGATAGTTGTTTATTTTCATGTTCTTTCCTCGCCGAGGGCCCATATATAAAGGTGCTCCGTGGAAAGAAAGTGGGAATTGCTACTGCATGGTCGGTTGTGACTTTTATTATAATGCTTCGCTTGCTGTTCTGTAATGGGGTTAAAAACTTAAAAACTATCGATTATTGAGACTAGATAACTAATTGTCAGAAACAACATGTTAACTAATAACATAGGGGCGACCAAAAGAAAAGAAACGAAAGGACCTCTGAGGGAATTCTTCACAAATCAATTTTATGCCATATGAGACTTGAGCAGTTGACAAAGTACAGGGAAAAATGACTTAACCAGGGAGATATCTATAGGAAAATCTTGTGTTTTGTTGCCTGGTGATTCTTGTACTGGGGAAGTGAATGTAAAACCATCTCACAGCCAGGGTAGTCACATTCACGACCCTCAGAAAATATTTTTGGTAGCTTGTGGGTCTCAAAGTCTTTACGAGCATATGTGTTACGTGTATCCCTTTGCTGCAGGATGGATGTTGGAGCGACCAAGGCATACTGGACATTTCAGTATATTTTCACTTTCCTTCAGCATGATGTCTTTAGGAGGCTTGTCGGCGAGAGGATTATTAAACTGGATTCGCTTTTGCAACGCCTTTGGCACATTGAGGCTATGAAGGGCCAATCGCAATTCAAGGGATTGGATACGATCCTCCACCAGCTCCGCATCATCAATCTTATCCACATCCCTATTCTTGAACTCAAGGTCTGTAAGAGCCTTTCTCTCTGGTACCACGTGGGAGACATCTGGTTCAAATTCAATCGGTTTGCCCTGATAATTCTGCTCGATGATGTGATTTCCAACATTTTCAAAAAATTCATTGTATTGCTGTTTTTTGGCGGAGTGATGGAGCTTCTTCCTTTTTGCTCTAATTTTATTCTGAATCTTCTTAAACTCGTTGTAGAGCTCAGTACCCCTACCTTTGTATAAACTGATAATGTGTTGCAATTAGCTGATTTCGGAGATTGTTACATTCACGCTTTAGACTGCTGAGCTCTGGATGCTTCTCAAGCTCTTGCTTTTGTTGGTCAGTCAGATCTTGCGGGACGGATATATCCCGAGTCAAACTGGCATTGCTAGAGAGCTTAAGTAAAGCATCTCTTGCAGGAGTTTGCATGAAGGCGGACTGGGTATCATCCCTGACCTGGACATAGTGTGCAAAGGTACCGCTTCTCTTGTGGCCCATAATATTATTACGGGAGTGCTCATCTAGATGCCCTACAAAGAGGTTAATATATAGAAATAACAGTAGGAGGCATTCCTTACTCAAGTTAGCAGCAGCTCCCTTCCGATATTTATACAGAGAACCAGGATTCTTGAAACCGGCTGACTTGCTGGCGGCAATCTCATATTCTTGTACTCGATCATATTGAAAGGCTTGTACAGGGTCGGTGATCCATTTACCTTCAAAATCCCTCATGGCACGTCTGAATACTGGAATATCTTTAATACTCTTTTTAAAGTGCAGAGGAGTGCTAAGTCGATGGGCTGGGACATGGGTATAGCGCCAGATATCTCGAGGTTCTTTGATGCGGTCGCTGGCAAACGCCTTATCAAGAAAAGCATATTCTAATTTTACACTCATGATGGATGCGCCCGGGATATTTTGAGTACTGATGAAAGCGCTGGACTATTCTAGGACGAACTTACTAGTAACTAGGCCACGATTTTCAATCCAAACACCACGCATAACCGTGTCTTTTCCGTCGTCACCCAGAGTTACCACGTATCTTTCGTCAAAATTAAGACTTAAACCCCTTTTAATTGGCGACCTACAACGGTTATTCAGTTCTAGCTCTTACGCAGACTGCAAGATTTCCTTCAGTTCTAGCTCTTGTGCTGACTGCAACATCTCTTCTCAGATCAGTTCTAGCTCTTGCGCTAACTGCAACATCTCTTCTCAGATCAGTTCCTACACTGACTGCAACATCCCACATTTCTCAGCTCAGCTTCTACGCTCTCTTCAACACTCAAAATCGAACTCAAAAGCTATTACGATGACAGAAGAGACGACCTTTACTTTGCCCAAAATTCCACAACTCCTAGGAGAGGAAAATCTGGAGGAATGGAAAGCGTCAATCCGCAATCACTTCGAGTGGTATGACATCCTTCAGTACCTTACAAGCGATGTCCCAGAACCACTTGCAACCGAGTAAGCCAAAAGCATGGAAACAAGCACGTCTAAAAGGCAAGATCACGATTCATTCTACACTCAACACAAAACAGTCAGGGACAAGCTTAAGAACTCTGGCTGGAATCCGGTTGAGGACGCTGATCCCAAGGCTATATATGAGTGCTCAGAGTGATACCATCGACAAGTGAGGAAGCTTTGTCTTCACTCTACGTCGAATTCTGCACACTCGATCGCGCCAAATATGACAGTCTTACTGCTTTCCAAACGCGTGTCACATACCTCAAGAGTCGACTTGAGGCTCTTGATTGTTTGCCACCTGAAAAGGGAAACCTCATTGTGGTTATTAACGCTTTGAAATCCACATATCCTGACTGGCACAACTTCTTAATATATGATTTCGAAAACAAGGATCTCACTTGGAAGAAACTCATGCAGGATATGTCGAAAAGAGCTAACCATGAACGCTCGGAAATGAGCCTTGTAACTACAAAGCTTCAGAACTCAAAGACCTCAGATACTAATGCCAAAAGCAATACAGCGAACTTGAATTCGAACGCTAATAAAACAAGAGTCTTCTGTAAAGACTGCGGATTCAAACACAAGTGGTGTGAACAATGCAAGCAACATGAGGAAGACAAGTGGGTTTGGTGCTCAAGTTGCAACAGGCACCATGGTAAGGAATGGAGAAGGTGTAAGGCAAAGGCGAATAGTTCTTCAGATACCACCCCTTCAAATACACTCTCCAATACGCCAAATGCCTCAGCAGGAGCTCTTAACACCACACTGGCCTTCCTGTGGGAATTACACGTCTGAGTCAAATGGCTATCAAAGCTGAACTCTTTGAAAAGAGATCCATTGATCGTGACTCGGTTCTTCTCGACACTGCCTGCTTTAATCATTGATCTTTAACAGCAAACGGTGGTTTATTGAATATGAAGACATTGATCCCTTTCAATTGGAGCAAGCAAGGAACAGGCGCTGCGATTGGGAAAGGCACTGTCCGAATACCTCTGCTATACTCCCAGACGGGTCTGTCAACCCTCGAAATGCCAAACACGATGTACCAGCCAGCTACGCCTTGTAATCTCATTATGATGCGCTCAAAGCTGCCCTGCACTATGATACCGAAGATCCGCGACCGGGTAATAGATACATATGCGTACACAAGGCTTTTGAATAATGCATGTCGTATAGCCGACACGTATTTTGGGAAACACGTAATAATCATTTTGACATACACTACCAAGGTCTGATAACGTTCTGAGTAACATTACGGGTAGCATTCCGAAGGGTTATGGGTCACGCTGTATATGTGCGGAATATTTTTTTCTCGGGAGCCATTACCCCATAATGATTGGGAACCTGGTTGGGAACCCGGTTGGAAATCATTGAACCAGCATCATTCTCCTCCTTTGCTTTTAGCGCCTTTCATGCTTGGGTAGATATATACGTAGGCCCCCCATTTTCATATACGTAGGCCCCCCGTTTTCATATACGTAGGCCCCCTGTTTTTCATATCCGCAGGCCCCCTTTCAGCCTATCGCACAGCGTCCACCAACACCGCCGGTTTAAAATTCATTTTGCCACAGTCATCATCGATGCCTGAAAGGGTGATGGAGGGAATGCTCCCGCAACCACACCACCTTTTTTAAAATTCATTTTGCCAGCATTAACAACATTCCCGCCATCACCCATGTCTCGCAACCTTTTTAAAATTCATTCTGCCATAGTCATCAGCATCAACAACATTCCCGCTATCACCCATGTTCAGATTCTTCACGGTGATAGTCACTTTCAGGCCTCAAGGCATGCCGCATAACCACATCAAAAATTTTTTATTTCCATGGATTATGCTGGATACAATCAAGATCCTTCTCTTTCTACCCTTTCAAAAAAAACCATCACTTTGCCTCCATGCGTTGTGTTACATTCATCATTTTGCCCACAGTCATCGCCGACGCTCAACATTCCCGCCATCCCCCACGGGAATGCTCCCGCAAAACCATCACTGCTCCCGCTTCATGCCTCAAGGCATAAAAAAAAAAAATATCACAATACCTCCATGTGTTGCCTGTAATTTATGATGGCGGTTTCAGCAAGTGGCTTGCCCCTAGGTATGTCCTTCTCTCCCTTGCAATGCTTTGGAATCAACTCAATTACATTACTACCTAACTGTCCAAGTACATGACCTCATCAACCCAGCTGTTTCGAAATGCCTTAGTGGCCTGCCCGCTTCCTCCGAGTCCTTGGAACCTTCGGCCGACCGCGCTTCTCCGAAGCAGCCAATCTTGGTATTTCATATCGTCACCCAATCTGGGCTTGAACATCTTCGGTCTGAATGGTTGGGGACTTCCTACGCGTCTACACCAAGGATGTCCTCCATCTGGACAGTACCACGACCTCTCGTGATAAAGGAGCCCACGGGATGATCAAGAGAGACCTTGAAGTGTCAACAAACGACTTTCTCACTGCCCTAAGATCTATGGAGAGAACACTAACACATCAACACCGGAAGGTAATTGATGAGAGTGAGAAGTCAACATTTCTGTTTCTCATCGCATCCTTCTGTTTCGTGAAGTCATTGGGAAGATTTCAAGCACTGCCATTGCTAAAGCTCTAGCGCTTCGAAACAACTATCTACCAGTTGGTGCATCAGGAACCTTGCACGGGTTTGACAAAGGAGAATGTCGGGGATCCCATGCATTCACGAGATTCGCGTGGCGTTTGAAGGCGTTTGAAGGCCAACGGTCTCTCTCCATTTCACAATTCCACAGTCATTGGCATTTATCCCCATCTTCAACAGAGGAAGTTGCTCCAACTGACCCACAATTGCTTGTGTTAGAACCCCAGATTGTACGGAGTCTACGGACTCGCGATCGACCAGCAGGATCTCAGAACTGCCCACCGCAAACAACCCAGAATAATTCCACGCGGCGAGAACCTTCGGGATTCGAGTATGACGCCACCGAGGAGGCAAGGGATCATGATCGCAATCGTGAGCAGGGACAGGGGGGACGCAGAGGTCAGGCGGGCCGTGGTAGAGATGGCTGTGGACCGGCGTGGTAGAGGGAAGCCGAGGGAGAGGCCGTGGGCAAGCCAATATGCGGGTATACCAAGCGAGATGACAGGTGTCCTGGAATTCTGACTGCTGGAACTGATTAGCAGACGTGTTAAACTGCGTACCGTTTACCTGTATTGTTGTTTGAAATTGTTATGAACACTTGGAGAAAGAGACTTGATTACTGGAATCCTGCCTTTCGGACCCTACCTTCCCACCCACCTTTCCATGAGATATAACTAGGATGTAATTGAAGTTCCAGCCATCACCCTAATGACATGGGTGATGGCCGGAATGTTGATGCTTTCAGGTGTCGGCGATGACTGTGGCAAAATGAATATGAAAAGGCGGTGTTGGTGGGCGCTGTGCCATAGGCTGAAAGGGGGCCTGCGGATATGAAAAACAGGGGGCCTACGTATATGAAAACGGGGGGCCTACGTATATGAAAATGGGGGGCCTACGTATATATCTACCCTCATGCTTTCACTCATTTACAAATAATAATCCAAAATGCAACCACAAATTAAATATAAATTATATATATAATACTAACTCAGAGATATCTAAATTAAAAACAAAGACAACGCCAACATCTAATGTACATACAATTTAATCCAACCCCGGATTGATCATTTGGTTGGTGCACGCCTTCTCAAGTCGGTAATATTACTCTCTTGCTGGGGAAACTCACCGTGTAACACGAGCATTAACACCAACTGCAATCCACCTCCGCAAACATACTGTTAACTTCCAACCAAAAATTGCTATCACAGGGCCCTTTCACTAGAGAGTGCGGTTAATATGCAGTGTTGAAGGATGTTGTACTGACCCAGCGAGCATCTACTCCCCACAAATCCTGCGCTTTCGTCTTGGATCTCGAATTCCACATCCGCCAGCAAGGAATTAGCACCACGATTGCCTGGCTCGCGAAAACTTACAAGACTTTTCCAGCACTGCTCCATCCTCCTTGTATCGGCCCAATATCAATCGACGACGAATGGTGGGACAGGCGGCCTATGCTAAGTGAGATAAGTAAGAATGAATCCATTCCAGAGTCAGGACGAAGCACCTACCATCCATAGGTCCCCTTCCGTTCTGCTTGCTATGTCCTGTGTCAGACGTGTAATTGCATATTCATTTTAGTTGAGCTTTGAACACACTGGCTGCAACCAGGCCGCCGCCCGCTGGGAGCTCTGGGAGCTCGACGAGCGCGCCGAAGAGATGCTCGAGCGCGAGGCCGCCGATCACGGCAACATCACCACCCGCCTGCTGCACGCGCCCAACGAACAGGCCACGCGCGAGCGCTTCGCCGAGTCCACCGCCCGCGTCCTGGCGCTGCTCCCGCCCGCCATGGTCCCCGTCGTCGAGCAGAAGGTTCGCACCGGCGGCGAGCTGGCCTTCCTCCTCTACGGGCTCGAGTTCGCCCGCATCCGGCAGGGCTACGTCGGCGAGAGCTTCAACCGCCAGCAGGAGATCACCGTCGGCGCGGGCGCGGACGAGACCCCGCTCACCGACGCGACCGAGCCCCAGCTGCGCGAGATGCTGCGCCACCTCTTCCTGCGCCGCGAGCCCAACGGCAGCCAGCACGATCCCCTCTTCCGCATGCAGCCCGAGCGCTGGCTGGAGAGCATGCTGCGCCGCGACGTCGCGCTGCTCGACGCGCACCTCGACGCAGCCCACGTCTACACCCAGGTCCCGGCCTTCGCCGCCGGCGACCGCGGCATGCTCGATCTGCTCGGCGTCACCCACGACGGCCGCCTCGCCGTGATCGAGCTCAAGGCCGAGGAGGACCTGCACCTCGCCCTGCAGGGGCTCGACTACTGGGTGCGCGTCCGCTCCCATCACCTCGAAAACCCCGACCGCTCCTCCGGCCTCGGCGAGTTCCAGCGCCACGGCTACTTCCCCGGCGTGCGGCTGTCTCCCGCTCCTCCGCGCCTTTATCTCGTCGCGCCGGCCCTCCGCGTCCATCCCGCAACCGAGATCGTCCTGCGCCACCTCTCGCCCCAGGTGGAGTGGACGCTGGTCGCCCTCGACGAGCGCTGGCGCCGCCACCTCAAGGTCATCTGGCGCAAACGCAGCGGGGACTGAGGCAGCACGAGGGGAATTGTCGCTCCCGGTCTACGTTTTGGGGACATTGGGATGACATGCGGTGGGTCGTGAGACGAATAGACTTACCTCTGGCGCAATCGGTCGCGTCGAGAACGATCTGAGGTGAGTGTGATGAACCGCTTATTCCATCCACGCCCGCAGTCATCCTATCTACGCTATTAGGATTAGGCCTCTCCGTTGTAGTACCCCATGCCACAGGGCAACAAGCCGCAAACCTTCCGCCCGCCACGCCGCTTGCGACGAATCAGTATAAGGTGACGCCGTTGACGGTCAACGCTGGAACCGATGCGCCCAATGTCGACGCGAACCTGGTGAATCCCTGGGGACTGACACGGAGTTCGGCCAGTCCGTGGTGGGTCTCCGACAACGGCACGGGGCTCTCCACGCTGTATGACGGCACGGGCGCTCCGCAGTCCCTGGTGGTGACCATCCCGCCGGCCATGAGTGGGTCCGGGAACCAGGGTTCGCCCACCGGCACGATCTTCAACGGCACGCAGGAGTTTGCCATTGCTGCGGGGAAACCGGCGGCCTTTTTATTTGCAACCGAAGATGGCACGATCTCGGGATGGAATCCCACCGTGAACGCGACCAATGCGGTGATCGCGGTGAATGAGTCAAGCAAGGGCGCTTCGTTCAAGGGCCTGACCGCAGTGCTCGTGAATCTCCCGAAGTATCCGAACCAGACGCTGCTGTATGTCGCGGACTTCACGCTCGGCCAGGTGGAGGTCTTCGATGGAAGCTTTCAACATGTAACCTCCGTGGAGCAGCGGCTGCAGGAGAACGCGGATGTTCCGTCCGGCTATGGACCGTTCAACGTGCAGAACCTGGGCGGCAACCTCTACGTCACCTATGCCAAGCTGGGCAGCGGCATCGATGAGCAGGATGGAGCGGGACTGGGCCGGGTACGGGTGTATCGTCCGGACGGCAGGTTGATCCTGGCGTTGGAGAGCGGAAGCTGGCTCAACGCACCCTGGGGTCTGGCGATTGCCCCCAGTGACTTTGGGCCGTACAGCCATAGTCTGCTGGTGGGTAACTTCGGCAGCGGACAGATTGCCGCCTTCAATGCGGTCACCGGGAGATTTCAAGACTTCCTGCGCACCAGCAGCGGACAGATTGTAACCCTCCCCGGACTCTGGGGAATCTCGCCCGGCAACGATAGTAAAGCGGGCAATGCCACGTCGCTGTACTTTACGGCCGGCGGCTCGGACGAGTCCTCCGGGACGTTGGGAACCATTACGGCGTTGATGAACCTGCAAGGGAGCGACCAGTAACGAGGACGCTTACCGCGGCTACCGGGCAGAGCTTGTCGGCTTGCCGCGAGACAGAGCCAGCAGCCGAAGCACCGCGAGGACCGTGGGGATGGTCAGCAGCGCGAGGATCAGCCCCACGAGCACCGCGCCGGTCAGCGCGCTCAGCAGGTTCTGCGGGTCTTTGGGAGAAAGCTCCTCGTAGTGGTGCAGCAAGAGCAGCACCGACACCGGCAGCGACAGCAGGAAGACACCCAGCCCACTCAGCATGGCGATGGCAACACGCTTCGGCCATCCCTCCGGCGTCTTCGGGTTGGTCGGCCACGGTAATCGCGCAACGCGCTGGATCTTCATGCTGCAGGGAGTATAGCCTTCTCGGGCAGAGCTTTCTGCCTGAAATGGAGGTCTCACGTTGATCGGTTCGGAACGACCCTCTTGGTGCGCGACAGCGATGGCTGCCGGGCTGCTCGCAATGGCGCTGGCAACGCCGCTCGCCTCCGCCGCGAACCCGCCTTCCCCGAACCAGCACCAAGTGGACGCTCACCTGGAGCGATGAGTTCAACGGCCCCGATGGCAGCTCGCCCGATCCCGCGAAGTGGAGGTTCGACACCGGCGGCGGCGGCTGGGGCAACCACGAGCTCGAGAGCTACACCGTGCGTCCCGAAAATGTCGTCGAGCGCGACGGCAACCTCGTCATCTCCGAGCGTCAAGGAGGACTACACCGGCGCCGACGGCATCGCCCGGCCCTACACCTCCGGCCGCATCGAGACCAAGGGCCTCTTCGCGCAGGCCTACGGCCGCATCGAGGCGCGCATGAAGCTGCCCGTCGGCAAGGGCATCTGGCCCGCCTTCTGGCTGCTCGGCGACGCCGACCCGAAGGTCAAATGGCCCGCCATGGGCGAGATCGACATCATGGAGGCCATCGGCGATCCCCACACCATCTACAGCACCCTCCACGGCCCCGGATACAGCGGCTCGGATGGCATCTCGAAGAAGTTCCCGCTGCCCGACGGCGCGCGCCATCGACAACGGCTTCCACGTCTACGCGGTGGAGTGGGCGCCCAACGACCTGAAGTTCTACTTCGACGACCACCTGATCGCCGAGCGCACCCCGGCCGACCTGCCCCGCGGAGCGACCTGGGTCTACGAGCACCCGTTCTTCATCATCCTCAACGTCGCGGTCGGCGGCGCCTGGCCGGGCAATCCCGGACGAGACGACGGCCTTCCCGCAGCAGATGCTGGTGGACTATGTGCGGGTGTACCGGGCTGCCCACTAGCCGCCCGGCATACTCCCGACTCTCCCCAACTACTTCGGCTTCGGCGGCGACCACTGCTCGTCCGCCGAAGGGCCATACAGCGCCGGCACGGGGATATCGTTCAGCCGCAGGTACACCCCAAGCTGCGCCGTGTGATGGACGAGATGGTTGAAGCACATCTGCCGGAAGGAGGCCGAGCGCGGCTTGTCGGAGATGAGCTGCTCGCCGTAGCTGAAGCGCCACGGCGCGGCGAGCGCCTCGTCGGAGGCGGCAGCGAGCGCGGCCCGGCAGGCGGCGGCGTTCTCGTCGAGCTGCTTGAGGCAGTCCTCCCGCGAGACGAGCTCGAAGGAGCCGCGCGGGTGCTTCGAGTTCGCCATATCCATGCCCTCGTCCTCGAGCACGTAGCGGCCAAACAGCGGCAGCGTCGCGCAGTGCATCGCGAGCTTGCCCAGCGGCATGGATCGATCGTGCGGCTTCCAGTCGTTCTTGCCTTCGGGGACGCGCTCGAGCGTGCGCCGGGTATTGGCGATCTCGATGTCGTAGTCCTGCAGCAGCAGTTCAGCGGAGGTCATAGGCTTTCTCCCAGAATCAGAGATCAAGACGCAAAAACACCATTCGCTCTTTCGCGAATGGTGTCAAATGCTTTCTGCCGATTGCAGACGCCGCCTTCACAGCCTAGTTGAAGGCGGCGCTCGCAGGACAGATCCATCACCACCTCTTCGGCTCCGGTCGCAGGCGTCCCCGGTTGCGGCGCGCAGGTCGCCGGCAAAGAACGCCTCCACCGAGTCCAGCACCGCACCGCCGTTCTTCGCGTCGAAGATCGCCTTGCGCAGCGTCGAGCCCCCCGGAACGCCGTGCGTGAACCAGCTCGCGAACTGCTTCATCTTGCCCACGCAGTCGCGCTGCCGCTCCGGCCGCGCCACCTGCCCCGAGGCGACGATGTTCGCCGCCCGCGCCGCCTCCGCACGCTCCTCGACGGCGATCTCATCGACCAGCATCTGGAAGTAGGTGCGAATCATGCGGTAGCGGTCGTGATCCGTCGGGACGTCGTATGTGCCCGTCCCGGTTGCTTCCTTGGTCGCCGTGTACTGCGCGATCTGGCGGAAGATCCACGGGTTCGCGGGCGCGGCGCGGCCGATCATCACGGCGTCGCAGTGGGTCGCGTCGACCATCGCGGCGGCGTCCTCGGGCGTGCGAATGTCGCCGTTGCCGATCACCGGAATGCCGACGGCGTCCTTCACCGCGGCGATGTACTCCCAGCGCGCCTGCCCGGTGTAGCCGTCCTCGCGGGTGCGGGCGTGCAGCGCGACGGCGTTCAGCCCGCAGTCCTCCGCCATCTTCGCCAGCTCCACGCAGATGATGTTGTGGTCGTTCCATCCCATGCGGAACTTCACGGTGAACGGAATCGTAACCGCGGCGCGCACACGCTCGAAGATCACCTTGATCAGCGGCAGATCGCGCAGCAGAGCCGGAGCCGCCATTGCAGGCGACGACGCGCTTGGCCGGGCAGCCCAGGTTGAGGTCCACCAGGTCGAAGCCCGAGTCCTGAATGATGCGCGCCGAGTCCGCCAGCGTCTCCGGGTTCGACCCGAAGATCTGCGCCGAGATGGGATGCTCGTCGTCGTAGTAGGTCAGGTAGCGCTTGCGCTTGGTCTCGCGCATCCGCGACAGCCCATCGGCCGAGGTGAACTCGGTCATGATCAGGCCGCAGCCCGACTGCTGGTTGCTGGTCGTGGCCGCAACATCGGTCTCGCCGTCGCCGGCCGCCGCCGAGAACTGGCTGGCGTTCTTGATGAAGCGGCGAAAGACGGTGTCGGTGACTCCGGCCATGGGGGCCAGCACGGTGGCCGGCGCGATCTCGACCGGGCCAATGGCAAAGCGGGCAGGGACGCGCGTATGCTCGGGCATCGCATGCTCGGCGGGGGCGTCCCACTTCTTCTGTTCCAGGGTATAGCGCTTTTTCATGGGACTCGTTTAAGGCGCGGATCTCCCAATCCGCTTCATGCTGTTGCACGTACTCATCGGCCAGTTTGGCAATCTTCGCGCGAAACCGCTCCGGCCTCACTCTGAAATCCACGATCGGCTCCTCCACTTTGGGAGTTGCATTGATATGCAATAGACCAATTCTTCCGATGAAATCCGGGGAAAAGAGACTCTCATCGATATTGATTAGGAACCGCGGAATGATGCAGTGATCCTTGGTGTCTACGGCACCGATGTATTTGTAGTTTGCTGGGATGGATTTGAAGCGCTCGATCAGGACGCGGACTGTTTTCTCCTCTTCGTCTCTCTCCTGTTCGCTCCAGATCCAATTGATCATCGCTGGAGTAGCGTGCGCACGAAGAGCAGCACAGCGTGAACTTCCCCCGCTCCATCTCGATCGATAGCGAGGACGATCGATGGGTTGGCCATCCCAGTCTGCATCGAGATAAATCTTAGGCACAATCAGCTTGTTTTCGAGGAAGGTCAGGACCGCATCCTTGGCTCGTCCAAGCTGCCGTTCTTCATTGGTCGTCATGCGTCCATCCCTCTATGTTGAGCCGTCTGCCCACGCTGTTCGCCCAACTCACGAAACGCTCAGCCTTCGTGAGCAGCATCTCTAGTTCCTTGGCCGTAAGCGTTTGACTTCCGTATGCCACTCGACTCTTCTGCGAGAGGAGAAAACGCAGATGGCCAAAACCTGACGGATCGCTCGCCTCTTTCGATGGTAGTACGTTCTTCAGCGCGTCGACAGCTTTGCTATGGTCGTCTGCGGAAAGCTTCTGCTCCCCAAGGCCAACGCGCAACGCATCCGAATAGGAAACCGCCGAGTGAATCGCCAATAAAGCGGAGGAGTTGCGATAGGACTCATCGCCACGCATCAACCGCATTCCATAGAAGAAGTCCGCCGCACGTTGAAGGTAGTGCTCCACTTGCGCTGCTGGCATACGGCATTCTGCCACACCCGCTTCCGCGACCCGCCAAAGCAAAAGGCCTCCGCTTTTGGCGGAGGCCCTTTGGCTGCGTGTGGGTTTCCGCTTACTTCGCGGCGGTCTCGGCCTTGCCCGCGTCCGACTTGGCGAACTTGCGGCGGAAGCGCTCGACGCGGCCTGCCGTGTCGATCAGCTTCTGCTTGCCGGTGAAGAACGGGTGGCAGGCGGAGCAGATTTCCAGAATGATGTCGCCCTTGTGCGTGGAGCGGGTGGGGAAGTTGCTGCCACACGCGCACTTGACCATGATCTCGTTGTACTGCGGATGAATTCCCTGCTTCGGCATAATAAGTTCCTTTTCTAGCTCAAATTCCAGTGCCGTTTGTCCTGGGTTTCTCCGGGGTCGCGGATCGCTTGCGAACGGTATGCTCACGTCACATCGAATGGCCTGTCGCGACGCCGGGTGGCTGGGCTTCCCACTTCCCCAAGCAGACACTGCTCCTAGTTTATCCGAAGTCTTGGATTCCCCAAAGCGGATTCCCCGCCCGCGCTACGCCGAAGCCGCCCGCCGCCGCTCCGGCTCCTGCGGGCTCCCCGCCGTCTCCAGGATCCGGTGGACGGTGTCCAGCAGCGCCGGCAAGGAAAACGGCTTGGGCAAAAAGGTCCATCCCGGCTGGGTGAACACCCGCGCCGCCGCCGTCTCGATGGCCCCCGAGATCATCAGCACCGGCAGCTTCGGATCGACCACCTTCAACTGAAACGCGAGGTCCATCCCCGACCGCCCCGGCATATTCTGGTCGGCGATCAGCAGATTCACATGCTGCGCCCCAAGAAAGATCTGGGCCGCGCGGTCGGCATCGCCCGAGGTCAGCACGCGAAAGCCGATGTGCTCGAGGAAGGTGCGCGTCAGCGCGCGAATATCCGGGTCGTCATCGACCAGCAGGATGGTGGTGTTCGAAAACGGCGGCGGTTCCGGGTGCGCAGCCGACTCCGCGTGATCGAGGAAATCGGCTGGGCTCTGGGCCTCAGCGGGCTCTGGTTGCGGCTGCGGCGGGGGTTCCGTGCGGGCGGAGGATGCTTGGATATTCTGTGAGGTGTGGCGTAACGAGCTCCTTCGAGGTGCGCAACCGGACAGTGGCTATCGGCCATCTTCTGGGCCCGGCGGCGGGTTTTGGAATGGAATCGGAGAAACCCTGGCGGGTCATCCGGAGCACTCCTGTATGGACTCCGGAAACGCCTCCGGAGTTGCATCGCACAAACCGCCGCGGCCGAGGGCCTCGCCCCTCCCAAACAGCAGCTAAACAGCTGATCTTCAAGAAGAAAACGGCACGAGTACCAACGCCCGCCGATTCCCACATTTCTTCCCGCGAGGCGCACAGATACGGCTTTCGCCCGCCTGCGATACTGGAAGGGATGGCTGAGATTTGTACGATCTGCGAGGGGTCCGGGCTACGCATCATGCGCCGCCCCGATGGGGTGCAGTTTGCCGAGGACTGCGTCTGCCGGCTGGAGCGCCGCGTCACCCGTCTGCTCGAGCGCGCCCAGATCCCCCGCCGCTACGAGCACTGCACCCTCGACAGCTTTGAGACCAAGTTCTCCGGCGCCCACCGCTCGCTCGAGACCGCGCTGCTGCGTGCCCGCGGCTTTGTCGACGGCTTCCCGCTCGAGACCGAAGGCCGCGGCCTGCTCATCACCGGCCCCATCGGCATCGGCAAGACCCACATCGCCACCGGCATCCTGCAGTCGCTGGTCTCCGAGCGCGGCGCCCGGGGCCTCTTCTGCGACTATCGCGACCTCCTCAAGAAGGTCCAGAACACCTACAATCAGCAGGTTACCGAGACCGAGCTGGACATTCTGCGGCCCGTCTTCGAGGCCGACGTCCTGGTGCTCGACGAGCTCGGCGCGGCCAAGCCCACCGACTGGGTCTGGGACACCGTCGCGCACATCCTCAACACCCGCTACAACGACCGCCGCACCACCATCATCACCACCAACTACGCCAACGTCCAGCCGCTCGGCGCCGGTGGCTCCGAGGCCCGGTCGGTGCGCGAGCTCACCCGCGAGGAGACCCTCGGCGACCGTATCGGCGAACGCATGCGCTCGCGCCTGCAGGAGATGTGCGTCGTGATTGAGATGCATGGCGAGGACTTCCGCCAGAAGGTCAAGCGCGCCAGCTTCCCATAACGCGGCAGAGCGTCTCTCGCAGACCAGCTTCAGGCGAACCCCAAACCATCCCTATCCGCTAATCGACTAATAGAGCGTGACCACCAAAAACAGCGCCACCCCGACGGCGACGATCTGGTAGAGCAGGTTCGCCGCCACCGCGGTCTCGGGCAGGCTGCGCGGCGCACTGGGCGGGACAAGATGAATGCCATGATAGGCCGGGGCGAACGCGGGCGCGGTTGGGTCGGGAACGTTCATCGCAGGAACTCCGAGCGACAGCGAGAGAGTAGTGTCACAGCCCATATCGGCAGGGGAAAGCGGTTCTTGAACGCGCGTCTCAGAACGCGACAGGCGGTCGACTCGAGCCCACACCACCACCCGTCCCCGAAGCCGTCCCACGCCCACCGTGACGCACCCGAAGCGCTCTCCGAAGCGGTATAGAATTTTCCTGTATGCCTGAGCCAGCCCACAACCAGCCCCCCGTGCCCAAAACCCCCTCCCCACTGGGCAGCCGCAGCCCCCAGCGCCGGTCCTCTTCTCCTCCCGGCCCGCCGAGGAGCCCCGTCGCGGAGGTCTGCTTGCCGCCGGCCTCGCAGCTCTGCTGGTGATTCTGCTGGGCGTCGTCTACGCCGTCCACAACAACAAGACCGCGCCCACCAAAGGCGCCGGAGATTCTGCCGCTCGATCCCTACACCACCCACCTGGTCTTCTCCCAGCTGGCCATGAGCCAGTCCACCAGCATCTCGGGAGGAACCTCCACCTTCCTCGACGGCCACGTCCGCAACACCGGCGACCAGACCCTGACCGGCATCACCGTCCAGGTCCTCTTCCCCAACGACGAGGGCCAGGCGCCCGCCATCCAGACCGTGCCCGCTCTCCCTGATTCGCGCCCACGAGCCCTACGTGGACACCGAGCCGGTCAGCGCCGCCCCCCTGCAACCGGGCGAGGAGAAGGAGTTCCGCCTCATCTTCGAGTCCGTCTCGCGCGAATGGAACCAGCATCTTCCCGAGCTTCACGTCGTCACCGTCACGCATCGCTAAGCTCCGCCCGCCGGATTCCCTGGATCCGGCGGGGCAACGTTTCTCGCCCTTCCTCCGCCGCTACGAGATTCTTGCGGGCAGGAAGGGAATTTTTTTCGCACCCCTCCTCCCCACGGCATTTTCTTCCCTATCCGCCGAAAACAATAAACCAATCAAAATGAATGACTTGCCGATTCATGACACATAGCCAAAGAGTGGCACAGGACTTGCTCCAAGGTTAGGGCAGAAGCGCACTGCGGCTCCCGTCAAAGAGGAGGCCCGCCGCAGAGGCCCAAGGAGCGAACATGAGCAAGGTAATGGTTTTCAGCAGTCTCTCTGCCCTGATTCTGAGCGGCGCCCTCGCGTCGACAGCGATGGGACAGACCGCCAGCACAGACGGCACGGCTCAGCCCTCCCAGACGATTCCCGCTGCACAGTCGAGTCAGGCAACCGCACAATCCGGGGCGATGAGTCCCTCCGACAGTTCGACCTATGCGACCGGCAAGCCTCTCGAGGATCAGTCGAAGGAAGGATTCTGGGGCCACATGAACCCCTTTGCCCGCAAGAAGTGGGTAAAGCGGCAGGTGGATCCGATCAAGGATCGCACCAATGAGCTCGATCAACTTCAGGCCAAGAATGCAAACGATATCCGCGATGTCGACTCCCGGTCGCAGGCCGGTATCAATCACGCGATGGATGCGGCGAACACCGCCGACCAGCACGCGATGGATGCGAATAACCGGGCCAACGCCGCCAACGGGGTCGCCACCGACGCCAGCAATCGCACTACCTCGCTCAACGGCACGGTAAGCAATCTTGATCAGTATCAGACCGTCTCTTCGACAGCGGTTCCATTTGTCCGCCGGCCGCACCGTCCTCGGTCCCAAGGCCAAGGCCGAACTCGATGACGTCGCCACCAAGCTGAGCGGTGAGAAGGGGTACATCATCGAGGTGGAGGGCTACAGCCGCGGCGGCGTGCAGACCTCGCAGGCGATGGCCGACTCCGTCGTCCGTTACCTCGTCACCGAGCATCAGGTGCCGATCTACCGGATCTATCGCACCGGCATGGGCAAGAACACAGGCGAAGTCCACCGATGGCGACCAGGCATTGTCAATGGAGTCCGCGTGACCCTGATGCACAACAGCCTGGCCACGATGGGCCGCAACACGGCAAGCAACGCGACCGGCGCAAGCTCGAGCAGCCGCAGTAAGCGAATCAGGGCGGCAAAGCATCGCCGCCCGCAAGTTTAGCGGGACGCAGCCCACCCACACTATAGAGCGCGCCCGCGACAAGCTCTCCTAACCAGAGAGAACCAAGGCAGATTGGCCCCTCACCCGAGGGGCCGTTTTTTTGCTCTTTGCCTTGTTCTGCACCGCGCAACGCGTCCGCAGGAACCTTAGCGAACGCCGCCTACCGCCGCATGGATGGCCAGCAGCTGCTCCAGCAGCGGCTTCAGGCCGTCGAGGCGCAGCGCGTTGGCGCCATCGGACTTGGCCTCGGCCGGATTGTCGTGCACCTCGAGGAAGAGGCCGTCGATCCCCGCCGCCACCGCCGCCCGCGCCAGCACCGGAATGAACTCCGGCTGCCCGCCCGAGACGCCGTTGCCCGCCGACGGCGTCTGCACCGAGTGCGTGCCGTCAAACACCACCGGCGCGAAGCCCCGCATGATCGGCAGCGAGCGCATATCCACCACCAGGTTGTTGTAGCCGAAGCTCGCCCCGCGCTCGGTCAGGAAGACCCGCTCGTTGCCGGAGTCGCGCAGCTTCTGCACCGCGTGCCGCATGTCGCCGGGCGCCACGAACTGGCCCTTCTTCACGTTGATCGCGCGCCCGGTCTGGGCCGCTGCGATCAGCAGGTCGGTCTGCCGGCAGAGGAACGCCGGAATCTGCAGCACCAGCTCCGCGTCGCCGAGCGCGTCCGACACCCGCGCGCAGTCCTCGGGCGTATGCACGTCGGTCAGCACCGGCAGCCCGGTCGCGTCCGCAATGGACTTGAGGATGCGGCAGCCCTCCATCAGCCCCGGCCCGCGGAAGCTGCTGATCGAGGTGCGATTGGCCTTGTCGTAGCTGGCCTTGAAGATATACGGAATGCCGAGGTCCGCGGTGATGCGCTGGATCGCGTCGGCCAGCATGCGCGCGTGCGACTCGCTCTCGAGCACGCACGGTCCGCCGATCAGAAAGAGCTGCCCGCGGCCGACCGGAACCTGGCTCGCCGAGCCGCCAACAACGAAGGAGTGGGAATGGGACTGGAGGTTGCTCACACCCTTTATTTGACCATACCTACCGCTCATCGACCTATCCGCACCGTCGGTCCCACCGATCGCGTCGCCCGACTCGATGCTCTTGCCGTTCCCGGTTACCATCAAACTAACGCACTTTTTCCTTCGATCAACATTCTTGAACACGGAACGTCTGCGCTCAACCGGACCACGAAAACACCGAGACCACGAAACACTATAGGAGCACCCCTCCCCTCGCATGAAGTCTCACAAACATAACCTCACCTGGATCACTCTGCTGCTTGGCGCTCTTTGCGTCGTCACGCCCTTCGCCATCGACATGTACCTGCCCGCCTTCTCGAAGATCGCGGCCGCCTATCAAACCAACAGCTCGGCGATCTCGCTGACGCTCTCGACCTACTTCGTCGGCTTCGCGCTCGGCCAGATCTTCTACGGCCCCTTCCTCGACCGCTTCGGCCGCAAGCGCCCGCTCTACCTCGGCCTGGCCATCTACATCCTGGCCTCCATCGGCTGCGCCCTCTCGCCCGACCTCACGCACCTTCGTCGCCCTGCGCTTCCTCGAGGCGCTCGGCGGCTGCGTCGCCCAGGTCGGCGCCATCGCCATGGTGCGCGACTTCTTCCCCGCCAAGGAGAGCGCCCGCATGTTCTCCATGCTCTTCCTCATGATCGGCGTCTCTCCCCTGCTCGCGCCCACCATCGGCAGCGCCATCATGACCGGCCTCGGCTGGGAGTGGATCTTCGCCCTGCTGGCCGCGATCGCCCTCGTCATCCTCGCGCTCATCTTCTTCCTGCTGCCCGAAGGCCACCAGCCCGACCACTCCGTCTCGCTGCGCCCCGGCGCCATCCTCGCCGGCTACTGGAACATCTTCAAGGTGCCGCAGTTCGTCACCTACAGCTTCGCCGGAGCCTTCTCCTTCGCCGGCCTCTACACCTTCGTCGCCGGCTCCTCCATCATCTTCATGGACGGCTTCCACATGGGCACCAAGGCCTTCGGCATCGTCTTCGCCGTGCTGGTCATGGGCTTCATCGGCGGCAACCAGGTCAACGTCTTCCTGCTGCGCCACTTCAACAGCCAGCAGATCTTCAACCGCGCGCTGCTCGCGCAGGTCGCCATCGGCATCGTCTTCTTCCTCGGGATGCGCAGCCACGTCGTCGGCCTCGACGGCACGCTGGTGCTGTTCTTCCTCTTCCTCTCCTGCATCGGCCTCACCTATCCCAACGCCGCCGCCCTCGGCCTCGCGCCCTTCTCCCGCGACGCCGGCCGCGCCTCGGCCCTGATGGGCTTCCTGCAGACCGGCACCGGCGCGCTGGTCTCGCTGGGCATCGGCTTCCTTGGCGCCAGCGCGATCGTCACGCTGCTGTCGGCAACCGCCGTCATCGCGCTGCTCATCCTGCTCGTCGGCAAGACCAGAATCGCCGAGATGGTCGAGAGCACGGACACCGAGACCGTCGTCATGCACTAAAGCTGCACGCACGCATGCCAAACGCACAGCAATGGGGAGCCCGCAGTCTCGGGCTCCCCATTCGCGTTTGCGCACATCCACAGCCGGACTTACACAGTCCTTACCCTGAAGCCCTGCCGTCTCCTCAGCGGAGGACTCCTCAATCGCCGCGCGGACCGTTCGCACCAGAGCATCCGGGTCGAACGGCTTATAAAACAGCATGAACGCGCCCGCTGCGATCGCGCGCGACTCCAGCCCTTCATCGTAGTTGCCGGTAATCAGGATCACCGGCAGCCGGGGAAAGTCCTGCTTCACCCGGCGCTGCAGATCCAGACCATGCATGCCCGGCATGCGTATGTCGGTGACCAGACAGCTGGCATCCGCCAGGCTCGAGCGATGCCAGTGTGTCCTCTGCCGAGGCAAAGGCCACCACCTCGTAGTCCACTGACTCGAACAAACTCTTCAGCGACTCCCGGATCTTGGCATCATCATCCACGACCACCACGAAATGTTTCGAGCGACTCAGCGTATTCCCTCCGCGCCACACTCCGCGCCACCACTCTAGTCGCCCCCGGAGAGCGCTGCCTATTATATGTTCGTATAGGTTACTGCTCATATCTTCGAATAGGTTACTGAGGCCTCGCAAGCCCAGTTTTCCCGCCATGCGAACCAACTCCGGCACCGATCGCGCGCCTAACTTCCGCATAATTTGTCCGCGATGCACCTGCAGCGTGATCTCCGCAATGCCCAGGTTCACCGCACTCTCCCGATTCGTCAGCCCCGCCACCACCAGCGGCAGCACCTCGCGTTCGCGCGGCGAAAGGTGCTCATACGCCGCCTGCAGACCCTCCAATTCCGACCGGCTCTGTTGCGTTTGTCTCCCCTGCGCCAGTGCGCTCCGGATCGCCTCCAGAAGCTCGTCATCCGTAAACGGCTTGACCAGAAACTCCACCGCTCCCGCCTTCATCGCATGCACCGAACTCGGAATGTTCGCATGACCGGAGATAAACACGATCGGCGGCCCATGCGTCTCCGCCAGCGTACGCTGCAGCTCTAATCCACTGATATCCGGCAGCTGCAGATCCAGCAGCAGGCACGCTGGCGGCTCCTTCACCTTCCCCTTCGCCTTGAGAAACTCCGCCCCGTCCGCGAACGCCGTCACCCGCAATCCCGCCGACCGCAGCAGGCCCGACAGCGCCTGCCGAATGCTGGGATCGTCATCCACAACGAAGACCATCTGCTGCTCAAACCGCACATCGCCCACAGCCATTCGCCGCTCCAGGGTCTGACCCGATGGATCAGAAATGCCGTCCAGTTGCGGCTGATTTTAACATCACGTAGGATACGTTCGCTAGGGACTGAAGCGCCATCACCGCCCGTTGTCGTCAATAGCCAGCCACAGCGATTCCAGGCGAGCAGGCGAGGGGGAGCAGCAAACGTACCAGACCGTCCCAATCGGGGGGCAAACTCCCATGCGCGAGTACACACCGACCGTCTTTGTCGTCGAGGACGAGCCCGCTGTCCGCGAAGCGATCGACAGCCTGCTCCGTTCCGCCGGGCTGTGCGTGCAGCTCTTTCCGTCGCCACAGGAGCTCCTCGCCGAGCTCACCCCCAACCACGCCGGCTGCCTGCTCCTCGACATCCGCCTTCCCGGCGTCAGTGGCCTGGAGCTGCACACAGGAGCTGCTCCGCCGCCACATCCACCTCCCAACCGTCTTTATTACCGGCCACGGCGATGTGCGTATGTCCGTCCAGGCCATCAAGGACGGAGCCATGGAGTTTCTCACCAAGCCCATCAACGATGACGACCTGCTCCAGGCCATCCATCTCGCCATGGAGAAGGACCTGCGCGAGCGCAAGGACCGTGAAGAGCTGGAAATCTTCCGCAAGCACTTCGAGGAGCTCACCCCGCGCGAGCGCGAGATCATGCAGTTTGTCGTCTCTGGACTACTGAATAAGCAGATCGCCGCCGAGGTCGGCCTCAGCGAGATCACCGTCAAGATTCACCGCGGCCATGTCATGCGCAAGATGGAAGCCAACTCCCTGGCGCAATTGACCCAAATCGCCGAGCGATTGATGCTGACCCCGCTCGATGTGCGACACAACTAGTCGATCCGAAGCGTAGGAACTCCGCCCCGGAGCCACAATCGGATCCGGGAGAACGTCGCAGATTTTCGAGAGACATCCCTGAGAGCTTGGGATTAGAGCTTGGAACTAGAGCTTGGAACTAAGGTAGAGCCCGGAACGAGAAGATAGCTCGGAATAAGATCCCGGACCTCGAGGGAAGGAAGCGTTGGAGAGCATCACCCGCATCTCCGCGCACACCTCCGCGGCCCCACCGCTGGCCGCATTAAGCCTCTTGCATGCCAGGGTAGGACGCGCACTGCATGTTCGCGCTGAAGTGATCGATCGCATGCTTGACCAGCTCGCGCACCTTGGTCGGCGTAACATCGAGAAACCGCGCCACCTCGGCCTCCGAGGAACGCACCACCAGCCGCAGCATAAACGCCAGACGCGGAAGATCCGGCAACTCGCCCATCGCCACCGGCAGCATGCATCCGCTCTCCTCCTCGTCGCGGCGCGTGCTCGCCACCACGGCGATCGCCTGCGAGATCAGCACCTCGCGTGCCTGATTGTAGGCAAGATCCGGAACCTGGTATCGAGCGGCATGACATCCAGCTGCACCATCGTGCGCGAGAAGGTCTCTTCCACCAGGCCGCCGTCCGCGACCAGATACCACGCCAGCTTGGCGAACTCCTCCAGATGCTCGAGCAGGATCAGACACCAGGTAGCATTTCCGGGACGATATGGGTAAGGGGCTGTAGATCTCACTTTCCATGATTGCCATCGTTGCCATTTCAGTACTCCTGATTACGGTCGTGAGGGTTATCGTGAGTTGTGTCGAGAAGAAGGACTTGGCGATCGCTCGCCGTTACTTCGGCATCACGGCTTCCGTCACCGTGGCTGCCACCGGCTCACTCCCGCTCAAACGTTCCAGCGCCTGGTTCATCGTGTCGGCAATGCGGGTATTGGGCCAGTGCAGAATGCGGGTCGCGCGGGCAGCCAGACGGGCGAGCTGGTAGCGGTTGCTCTCGCGGGTGGCGGCCTTGAAGATCAATTCAGAGCGCATCGGGGAACTCCTGGAGAAGGGCCTCAATCCATCGTCTCCGTAGCCCTTTCTCGATCTTGTCCGTGACGATAGCAGTCCTCGATAGCGCAAACAATTATGTCTTGGTATGTATGTCTTGGTATAAGTATGTGTTGGTATGAGAGGCTCCTGGCTGCTCCCCACGCAGCCCGCGCCAGCACCGTTCGGCAGCCATCGCCACCCCTCGCCGCGACCCAGTCGCAATCCTTTGATACGATGCAGGAGCGCGCGGAATTCCCCGGACCACCGGGAGGTGTCCCCGAATGAAGATCGGTTCGAGCTTGCAACGCTACGGCTTCGCGGCCGTCGTGTGCTTCGTCGGCGTCGTGATCGCGTGGCTCACCGGTGCGCCCTCTTCGGCTCTCATCGTCGCCGTGGTGATCAGCGGCCTGTATGGTGGCGAAGGTCCCGGCCTCTTTTCCGTTGCGCTCTCCGCGCTCGCCTTTCCAACCCTCGCCTTGCTCCCACAATCCTCGCTATGGATCTCGACCTCGCGCGACGCACGCTTCGTTACCTTCGTCGTCGCCGCGCTGCTGGTCAACCGCCTCGTCTCCGCCAAACAACGCGCCGACGAGGCCCGCCGCCTCTCGCAGGACATCCTGCGCAAAAGCGAATCGTATCTCGCACTGGCACAAAAGCTCAGCCACACCGGAAGCTTCGGACACAACCTGGTCACCGACGAGATCTATTGGTCGGAGGAGACCTATCGCATCGTCGGGCTCGAGGTGGGAAGCAAAGTCACCCTGCAGAGGATCATCGACCTCGTACATCCCGAGGACCGCCCGCGCATCCTCCGTCTCTTCAACGATGCCTTGCTCCACGCCACCGACTGGGACTTCGAGCACCGCTTCCTGTTTCCCGATGGCACCATCAAGCACATCCACCTCGTAGCCCAGGCCACGCGCAAGCAAGACGGTCAGATCGAATACATGGGCGCCCTGACCGACATCAGCAGCATCCGACAGGCGGAAGAAGAGCTCCGCTGCAGCGAGGAAAAGTATCGCGACCTGATCGATCTATCGCCCGATGCCATCTATATCCTCAATGAAGCGAACTTCATCCTCAGCAATCCCGCCGGTCTGCAGATGTTGGGCTGTACCGCGGAGGAGGCCGTCGGCTTCCCCGTCGTCGACACCTATCTGCCCCAGGAACGTGCCGCCTTCCGCGACCGCCTGGAGACGACTCAAGTCCGGCCAGCGACTTCATTTCGAACGAACCTTCCTCCGCAAGGACGGAACAACCCTTCCCGTAGAGATCTCCCTCACGCCCCTTCGCAACGGCCTCTCGCAGGCCGTAATGCGGGACATCAGCGAGCGCAAGCGCGCACAGGAGGCCTTGCAGCGCAGCGAGTTCTACCTCTCCGAGGCCGAGACCCTGTCCCATGCCGGCAGCTGGGCCTTCGACGTGGCATCGCAGAAAACGCTCTACTGGTCTGCCGAAAACTACCGTCTCCAACATCACGACCCCTCCCTGCCCCTGCCCACCCTCGACGAGGAGAGCCGCAAGTACCACCCCGACGACTGGGCGCGGCTCCAGGAGGCGGTCGAGCAAACCATCCGGCAAAAGACCAACTTCGATCTCGAGCTGCCGCGCATCCTGCCCGACGGCACCACCCAGCACCTCCGCATGGTCGGCCATCCCTTGCTCAACGACGCCGGCGAGGTCGCCGAGATCATCGGCACCACCATCGACATCACCGAACAGGCCCGCGCCCGCGCCGCCCTCAGCGAAGCCTTCGAAGCCATCAAGCGCTCCGAGGATCAACTCCGCCGCACCACCGACTCCATCCCCGTGCAGGTCTGGAGCAGCGCACCCGATGGCGGCCTCGAGTACGTCAACCGCGTTTGGAGCGAATACACCGGCCTCACCATCGATCAGGTGCGCGGTTGGGCTGGAATACCCTCATCCATGAGGACGACATCGAGCACCTCCTCGAGCCTGGAGCGCCGCCCTCGCCAGCGGAGAGCCGCGCGAGGTCGAAGCACGAGTGCGCCGCGCCGACGGCGAGTACCGCTGGTTTCTCTTCCGCGGCGCTCCGCTCCGCAATCAAGCCGGCGACATCGTCCAGTGGTACGGAACCAACACCGACATCGAAGACCGCAAGCGCGCCGAGGAGGCCCTCCTCGAGAGCGAGCGCAGCCTTCGTCTGGTCATCGACACCATCCCCGCACTCGTCTGGTCCGCCCTTCCCGATGGAACCCTGGAGTCGGTCAATCAGCGCATCGTCGACTACCTCGGCGTTCCCATCAGCGACCTGGTGCGGCACGGGTGGACCAACTTCCTTCACCCCGACGATGTGGAACCCACGCTCCGCGCCTGGATCCGGGCAGTCGCAACCGGCACCCGCCACGAGGTGGATTACCGCATGCGCTGCGCCAACGGCGCCTACCGCTGGTTCCACGTGCTCGGCCAGCCGCTCCTCAACGAGGAGGGCCGCATCCTCCGCTGGTACGGGCTGCTGACCGACATCGAGGATCGCAGGAATGCCCTCGAGGTCCTGCGCCTGACCCAGGCGCGTCTCACCCGCGCCACGCAGATCGCCACCATCGGCGAGTTCGCCGCCTCCATCGCGCATGAGGTCAACCAGCCGCTGGCCGCGGTCGTCGCCAACGCCCATGCCTGCCGCCGCTGGCTCCTCGCCCAGCCGCCGAATCTGCTCGAGGCCAACCTCGCCGCCGAACGCATCATCCGCGACAGCAACAGCGCCGCCGAGGTCGTCCGGCGCATCCGCGCACTCTTCAAACAAGCCGAGCCCGAGGTGCAGTCCGCTCGATCTCAACGATGTGCTCGCCGAGGTCATCCGCCTGCTCCAGGCCGAGATCATCAAACAGGGCGTCGTCCTCGAAACCGACCTCGAGCCCACCCTGCCCCACATCCTCGCCGATCGCCTGCAGCTGCAGCAGGTGCTCTTCAATCTGCTGCAAAACGGCATCGAGGCCATGCAGGAACAGCCCGGCCAGCCCAAGCGACTCGCCATCCGCGCACGCCAGCAGTCCGACGACGCGGTCCTGGTCGAGGTCCGCGACTACGGCCCCGGACTCACCGACTTCGATAAACCCTTCGAGGCCTTCTACACCACCAAGCAGCAGGGTCTGGGCATGGGCCTCGCCATCTGCCGCTCCATCATCGATGCCCATCGCGGCTCGCTCTGGGCCGCCCCCACCGAGGGCCCCGGAGCCACCTTCTGCCTCTCCCTCCCCCGCAACGGAAGCTCGCGCGGAGGCCACCAAGCCGAGCTTCACCCCGCCTCAACGCTGCGCGAGACCTAAGCGCCCGTCAGCGCTTCGCAGCGGCTCGCTTGCCCGTCGTGCGCGGCGCAAGATCCAGCGAGCGGCTCAGCAGAAAGCTGCGAAACGCACCCACGTTCCCCGTCGGCTCCGGCCCCGCCGCATAGGCCATCGAGAACTGCCGCAGCAGCTTGAGACCCGGCACCCGCGCCAGCTTCATCGTCCCCAGCGAAAGCTGATTCCGCACCGCCCAGCGCGAGACAAAGGTCACCCCCAGCCCCGCCTCCACCGCGCTCAGCAGCCCCTCGGTCGAGTCCAGCTCCATGCTCACCTTCAGATCCTTCACCTTCAGCCCCAACCCCGCCAGCGCCTGCTCCACCACCCGCCGCGAGCCCGAGCCATACTCCCGCATCAGCAGCGGCTCGCTCGTCAGATCCGAGACCTTCACCTCATGATCCGCCCACTCATGGCTCGCCGGAACCACCAGCACCATGTGGTCCTCCATGAACGGCTCGATGCGAATATCCTTGCGCTGCTCCGGCCCCTCGATCAGCGCCAGATGGATCTCCCGCGCCACCAGCGCCTCCAGCATCGCGTCCGTGTTGCCGCTGCGCGCGCCGATGTGGACGCTCGGGTTCGACAGCCGGAACGCCGGCGACGAAGTTCGGCAGCAGGTACTGCCCAATCGTCTGCGAGGCCCCCAGCGACAGCTCTCCGCCCTGCCGCCCATACGCTCCCGCAACCGCCGCCGCGGCCTCCTCCGACAGCTCCTTCATCTTGTCCGCATACGGCAGCAGCGCCTCGCCGCCCGGCGTCAGCGAGATGCGGCCCCCGCCCCGATCGAACAGCGGAACCCCATACTCCTCCTCCAGCGCCTTGATCTGTTGGGTCACCGCCGGCTGCGTCAGCAGCAGCTCCTCCGCCGCGCGGCTGAAGTTCAAATGATGCGCCACCACCCGGAAGACACGAATCCGAAAGTACTCCAGCATACTGTTCCGCCCTCGACCGCCTGCCGGCGCCCATCCGCTCAGCCCTCATCGAAACTGGCCGCTCCGGCAAACAAACATGCTCAGGATACCGCGACCGCCTCGGTCGGTGTCGGTGTCGGTGTCGGCGCGTGTGTCGCAACCGCATCGAGCGGAACCCGCGCGATCGCCCCCGCGACGCCATTCGCCAGCAGCGCCAGCGGAAGCAGCAGCGGAAGCAGCTCCCACCGCCCCGTCAGCTCCACCGCCATCACCGCGGCCATCACCGGAGCCCGCATCACCGCGGCCAGAAACACACTCATCCCCACCACCACCAGCAGCACCGGATGCCCCACATGCAGCAGATGCCCAGCCACCCACCCCAGCACCGCTCCCGCGAACACCGTCGGCGTAAACACCCCGCCCACCGTCCCCGTCCCCACGCAGACCGTCGTCGCCACCAGCCGCAGCGCCAGCACCCCCGCCACACTGCCCAGCGCCGCCGATCCCCCCAGCACCTGCAGCAGCGCCGCATCCCCGTTGCCCCACACCTCCGCATGCAGCAGGCTGAGCACCACCCACCACCAGCCCGCCCCAAACCAGCGCCAGCGGCCAGCGGCTGGTGAAGCGAAGGCTGCGCAGCACCGCCTGATACACCGGCCCCAGCGCCCCCAGCAGCACCGCCAGCGGCAGCGCCCAAAGCGCCTGCCAGCCGAACCAATGCGCCCCCTGCACCGCGAACAACGGCCCGCCGCCCAGCAGCGCGAGGCTCACCCCCCATCCCGCTCCCGAGGCCAGCAGCAGCGGCGGCAGCTCCGCCCACACCCATCGCCCCAGCACGATCTCCATCGCAAAGAACACACCCGCCAGCGGCGCCTGGTACGCCGCCGCCACCGCCGCCGCCACCCCATACGCCACCAGCCGTGCCTGCGGAGTCCGCCGCAGCGGCGCCCACGCTCCCATCCGCACTCCCACCCAGGCGCTCACCGCCGCGGCAAACTGAATCATCGATCCCTCGCGTCCGATCGCCGCTCCCGTCGCCACCGAAAACGCCGACGCCAGCGTCCGCCACACCGTCGACGCAAACGGAATCCGCCCGCCCTCGAACCGCACCGCCTCCACGTACTCGACAAAGCGATTCGCTCCCGCCCACCGCCCCACCGCCCACAGCACCAGCGTCGCCAGCAGCGCCCCCAGCACCGGCGTCAGCCCCCGGCGTTCCGGCGAGAGCGCCGCCGCCGCCTCCGGCAGCATTCCCGCATGCCCCACCAGGACCCACTGCAGCCCGCGATAGAACAGCCGCACTCCCACACACGCGAGCCCACTCGCCAGCCCCACCACGATCGCCCCCGCCAGCGCCATCAGCCGATCTCTCATGCCAACGCCCAGCCCCACGCTCCGGCCACCCTGCGACCGTGCGTAGCCAGCGCGATCATGCCGCCTCCACACAGACCCCAGCCGCCACCAGAATCCCCGCCAGCACAACCGCCTGCTCGCGAATCTCCGGGATCGCAATCGACTCGAGCAGCGTCCCCAGCCGCCCCGGTCCCAGGTTGAAGAGGACCTCGCTCGCCTCCCCATCCGCTCCGATCAGAGCGCCCTCCCGCGTGCAGTTGAACCCTCCGCCCATCGGCCCGCTCGTCACCACACCCTGCGCAAACAGGCTCTCCAGCAGCGCCGACTTTACCCGGCGATAGTTCATGCTCGGCCCCGTGCAGTTGATCACCCGCGCGCTCGCGAAGCTCTCTCTTCCCTCCCGGCCGCGAATCGTCACCCTCGCACCGCCCGCCGCAGCCTCCACGCCCTCGAAGCTCCCCTCGCGAATCCGCAGCGTCCCGGCCTCCAGCTCGCCCTGAATCACCGCCGCAATCGGCGGCGCCATGCGATGCCGCATCACCTCCCAGCGCCGCTGCAGATGCCGCCGGAAGCGCTGTTGCTCCTTGAGCGGCAGCGCCAGCCAAAGATCGTTCGTCGTCTCCCGCAGGCTGTCGATCGCCGCCCGCCACTCCGCTCCCGCGCCGATCGCCCTCCGCAGCGCCCGCAAATACGCAACGCACGTCGGCACAGTATCGAGCGGAATCGCACTCTCCCCCAGCGGCGTGTACGTCGCATGCGGATTGGGAAACACCCCATGCCGCGACGCCGCCGTAATCGTCCCCCGATGCCCCATCTCGCGCAGCCGCAGCACCACATCCACCGCCGTCAGCCCCGAGCCGATCACCGTCACCTCCGCATCCGGATCCAGCCCCGCATACGTCTCCTCGCGCCACGCATTGTGGCGGTAGGCGCCGCTCGCGATCGCCGCCGGATCCACCCCCGGCAGCGGCGCGGGATCGAAGTTCCCCGTCGCCAGCACCACGCGATCCGCCATCAGCTCGCAGCCATCATCGAGCACCACCACCGCCCGTTCTCCCGCCGGACGATAGTCCACCGCCGCAGCCTGCACATGCTCGATCCCACGCGCCGCCGCGACCAGCGACTGCACGTAGCGCCCAAAGACCGCACGCGGCGCAAAGGTCATCTCCGTCGCCTTGGCGTCGTAGTGCACCCGCAGCCAGTTCAAAAAGTGATCCGGCTCCGTCGGCAGCGCGCTGATCTTCCCCGCCGGCACATTCAGCAGATGCCGCAGGCTCGGTGTCGAATAAGCCAGTCCCAGCCCCAGCTCCGGCCGCGGATCGATCACCACCACACGGACATCCGTTCCCTGCTGGGTCAAGTGGTAGGCCGTGAGGGCTCCACTTACTCCCCCACCAATGATTGCGATTGTCGTTTGTAGTGCGCCTTGTGTCTTCATGACTCGACACTAAGGTGCTCCCGATCCCAATGGAAATTGGAAATCGTTATGCCCGATAAGGCCCGTCTAGCGCAGCCATTCGCACGATCCCCACTCGCGCAAACAGAGCCACCGCGTAGCATGGGTCACCTTCCCCCCAGGAAGAAACCCCATGCCACGCAGCGAGAATACGTTCAAAACCCGATCAGTATTCCCTGTACTTCAGGAACTTCCCGCTCATCTTGATGCCCACCCGATCGCCCGCCGGATCAGCCTCCCGCTCGAGCTCCATCTTGAAGTCGATGGCGCTCATAATGCCATCGCCAAACTCCTCGTGAATCAGCTCCTTGAACGTCGTGCCATACACGCTGACCAGCTCGTAGAAGCGATAGATCAACGGATCGGTCGGGATCTCCGTCGGCAGCGAGCCACGATACGGCGGCGTCTGCAGCACCGCCGCAGCCTCCTCCGGCAACCCGAACAGAGCCACCACCGTCGCGGCCTGCTTGGCGTTGAAGGTCATCTGCCCCAGGCATCCGGCGGTCACCCACTCCTTGCTGCCGCCCACCGCCTTGGCCACATCCTCCCAACGGATCTGCTGCTGCACCCGCGCAGCCACAATCATCTCGGTCACTTCCAAACGCGTCATACCACTCTCCTCCAAGGCTCAGGAACGCTTCCGTTGCCGCCCCAGCCCTGTTATCAGCCTGAGATCCCCACGCCGATCTGTCAATCCCGCAGAAAAACAGCAAGGCCGGTCCGGAGCGCACCGCAGAGCGCCTCCCGAACCGGCCTTTTTGCTACAAATCTTGTTACAAAACAACTAAACGTTGAACTTGAAGAACAGGATATCGCCGTCCTTGACGATGTACTCCTTGCCTTCCGAGCGCAGCAGTCCCTTCTCCTTCACCGCCTGCTCGCTGCCCAGCGTAAACAGATCGCTCGACGCATAGCAGTCGGCCTTGATGAACCCGCGCTCGAAGTCCGAGTGGATCACGCCCGCCGCTCCCGGAGCCTTGGTCCCGCGCCGGATCGTCCACGCCCGAACCTCCTGCACGCCCGCCGTGAAGTACGTAATCAGGTCCAGCAGACGGTACGCCGAGTGAATCAGGCGGTTCAGCCCCGGCTCCGACATCCCCAGATCCTTCAGGAACTCATCGCGCTCCGCCGGCTCGAGCAGCGCAATCTCGGACTCCATCGCCCCGCAGATCCGCACCACCTGCGCGCCCTCCTCCTCCGCACGCTTCTCCACCAGCGCCGTGTAGGCATTGCCCTCGGCCAGCGACGCATCATCGACGTTGGCCACATACAGCTGCGGCTTGGCCGTAATCAGGAACAGATCGCGAGAGATCACCTTCTCATCATCGGTCAGGTCCGCCGTACGCGCCGGCTTGCCCGCATTCAGCACCGCCAGCAGCTTCTGCAGCATCGCGTGCTCGGCCTTCACCTTGCCGTCGCTGCTCGCCTTGGCCGCGCGCTCCACCTTGGCATTCCGCTTCTCGACGGTATCCAGATCGGCCAGCAGCAGCTCGGTATTGATGATGTCCATGTCATGCAGCGGATTCACCCCGCCCGCGACGTGGATCACCTCCGCATCGTCGAAGCAGCGCACCACATGGCAGATCGCGTCGGTCGCGCGAATGTGTCCCAGAAACTGGTTGCCCAGCCCCTCGCCCTTGCTCGCGCCCTCCACCAGACCGGCGATGTCGATGAACTCCATCGTCGTCGGCACCAGCGACTTCGGCTGAATCAGCGCCGAGATCTTGGACAGCCGCTCATCCGGCACCGTCACCACTCCGGTATTCGGGTCGATCGTGCAGAACGGGTAGTTGGCAGCCTGCGCCTTCGCAGAGGTGAGGGCATTGAAGATAGTGGACTTTCCGACGTTGGGCAGGCCAACGATTCCGCAGTTCAGGGGCAATGTACTGTTTCCTTTTCAGACGAGGACAAGACGCGTCTCGAGAATCTGTCCTCTATAGGATAGTCCATCGCGGCCCGACGCGTCGGCCACGAACCCTACCCCATCCCCGCCCCATACATCCGAATCATTCTTTTTTTGTCTACTCAGAATTGCCGCCCTGTTGACGAAGTCGCTCCTCCGCTGGCATAACTGTTTGACCCATTTAACGACAATTCCACAGGCGGCAAACCTACCCTCATGTCGAAACCTGTTTCCGTTGCCAAGAATCCGCCACCACGTGTCAGTCTCAAGTTCCTGGCCGAGCACCTCGACCTCAGCCCGTCCACCATCTCCTTCGTCCTCAACAACACCCCCGGCCGCTCCATCCCCGAGCCCACCCGCGAGCGCGTCCGCGCCGCCGCCGCCCAGTTCAACTACCACCCCAGCATGATCGCCCGCTCCCTCCAGGGCAAACGCATGCAGACCATCGGCATCCTCCTGCCCGAGCTCGGCGAAGGCTACCACTCCCAGGTCCTCAGCGGCATCGGCGACCTCCTCATGCAGCAGGGCTACTTCTACTTCACCGTCCATCACCGCCACAAGCTCGACCTCATCCAGGCCTATCCCACCCTGCTGCAGTCGCGCGGCGTCGACGGCATCCTCGCCATCGACACCCACCTCACCGACCCGCTCCCGCTGCCCACCGTCCTCGTCGCCGGCCACACCACCCTGCCCGGCATCCCCAACATCGTCCTCGACCACGAGCGCGCCGCCCATCTCGCCCTCGGCCACCTCTACGAGCTCGGCCACCGCAAGATCGTCTTCATGAAGGGCCAATCCATCAGCACCGACACCGAGCTGCGCTGGGCCGCCACCATGCAGGTCGCCCGCGAGCTCGGCCTCATCGTCGACCGCAAGCTCACCATCCAGCTCGACAAGGACTCCACCTCGCCCGAGATCAGCTACCCCGGCATCCACCACCTCATCGAGCGCAAGCGCTCCTTCACCGCCATCCTCTGCTTCAACGACGTCTCCGCCATGGGCAGCATTCGCGCCCTCCACGACGCCGGCCTCCGCGTCCCCAACGACGTCTCCGTCGTCGGCTTCGACGACATCCAGTCGGCCTCCTTCCACGTCCCCCGCATCACCACCATCCGCCAGCCGCTCCAGCTCATGGGCAGCACCGCGGCCAGCGCGCTCCTGCGCAAACTCTCCGGCGAGTCCGTGCCCAGCATCCTCCGCATCGAGCCCGAGCTGATCGTCCGCGAATCCACCGCCGTCCCCGCCGTCGCCTACGCCCGCAGCCGCGCCAGCTAAGCCCAAACACACGCCACTCACACCGTTACAAAAGAAAAACGGACGGCCATCAGGCCGTCCGTTTGTTGTTGCAGCAGCAGTTGTCTTAGAACTCCAGACGAGCTCCCAGCTGCATGTTGCGTCCACCTTCCGTCGTGCCGGTGATCTGCTGCGTACCCGCCGCACGTCGCGGCATACGCCTGACCCGGAGCCTGCGTGCTGGCCGTGTTCAACACCGCCGTTCGGCAGACCGAAGCTCGGATGGTTGAACGCGTTGGTCGCATCGGCGCGGATCTGCAGCTTCACCTGCTCATGAATGGTGAACTTCTTGCTCGCCGACAGGTTGACGATATCGAGCCCCGGTCCGTACACGCTGTTCCGTCGCACGTCGCCGAAGGTTCCGTTCGCCGGCAGAGAGAACGCCGCCGGGTTGTACCACTCGCTTGAGCGTACGGCCACCGGCAGGCTTGGTGCTGATGCCCGTCCAGTTCGGGAAGGCGCCGCCACCCTGCGCGTACGTGTTCTGACCCGAGGTCACGCTGAACGGATTGCCGCTCGACAGGATAATGATCCCGCTCAGCTGCCATCCGCCAACCGCCTCATCCAGCAGCCAGTTCTTGTTCAGGAAGTCGCGTCCCCGGCCGAACGGCAGCTCGTACACCACGTTGCCCTTGAAGGCATTGCGCACGTCGAAGTTCGAGTTGCTGTAGTTCTGGCGCGGATCATACGCGTTCTGGTACTCCTGCGGTCCCTCGTGGCTACCCCAGCCCGACGAGTCCATATCGTCGAGGAAGTGCGACCACGTGTAGTTGAAGTTGAAGCTCACTCCATGCGACATCCGGCGCGTCACCGACGCCTGCAGCGAGTTGTAGTTGGAGATCGCGTTGTTCGTGCTGCCGTTGATCGCCTGGTAGTTCGCATACGGCAGACCACTCGGGCTATCGTTCGGGCTCAGCTTGCCGACCGGAACCTGGTTGATGTCCACCGGGAACGCGAGGTTCGTACCGTGGCTGGCAACATACGCCAGTTCGACCACCATGTTCGCGCCCACCTGGTTCTGGATCGCCAGATTCCACTGGTAGATCTCCGGCATCGGCGTGTGGTACTCGTTATAGCTCACGTTCTGGCCATTGAACCGCGTCGGCGAGGTCGAGAACGACGAGTAGGGAAGGTTCGCTCCGGTACCATCCAAATGCACCACCGGATTGATGCCGTTGGTCTGGTCGCTGACGCTTCCCGAAGCACCGGCCGCCGCGCCCATACCAGCGCCATAGGTGTCGATGCTCCAGTTATACGCATACATGCCGAAGCCGCCGCGCACCGTCATCGTCGGAGTGGGCAGCCACGAGAAGCCAACCCGCGGAAGGAACGTATTCCACACATTCGCCTGCAGCGAGTTCCGGCCATTGGCAGCCGTGCTGCCATACCAGTAAGCGCCCAGCGTGTTGGTCGCCGGATTGTTCACCGTCGGATCGAACACCGCCTCGTTGCCATGAACCTCGTTCCAGCCGTGACGAATCTGGTACCGCATGCCGAGGTTCAAGGTGAAGTTCGGCTTGATCTTCCAGTCGTCCTGGATGAACATCTGCGGGCTCTTCAGACGGCCACCGTACTCAGGCGTAATGCCCGCGTTCCAGTTCTGCGCCATGCCCAGCAGGAAGTCCGCGTAGTCGATACCGGTGTTGGAGTTGGGCGAGGCAAGACCCGTCGCCGGATCCACCGTCCACTGCTGCGTGTACTGGCCCGAGAACTGCATCGTGCCCGCATTCTCGTTTCCGTATGCGGTCGAGTCCTCGCGCTGCATCTCGAGCTCGCCACCGAAGTGGATGACATGCTTGCCGCGAATCATCGTCACCACGTCCGAAGGATCGAAGACGTTTTCCTTGTAGAAGCCGTTCACCTCGGGCTCGATCCACGCATACGGATAGTTCGTGATGAACTGGATCGCCGGAATCTCATCGGCCTTGCCAAACTGCCAGCCCAGCGCCGCCGCATAGCCGTGGTTCATCTCCTGGTCATCCCAGAAGTTGCCCTGGTAGGTGTACCCGATACGCGCTTCGTTGATCGTCCGATCGCTGATCGACCAGACATCGGTCACCTGCGAGTTGTAGCTCTCCACATCCAGCTCGCTGCAGCCGATCGGGCACGCCGTCACCGCGTTCGGATACATCGCCGGCAGGTCGCGCTGCGTCACCGAAGCCGTCAGCCGGTTGTGCGAGGTGATGTCATAGTCGAACCGCCCAAAGTACTTCCGCGCCGGCTCCGACTGGCTCACCGTCGAGTACAGGTTGTTCTGCTGCAATGCCCACCGAGTTGATGGTGCCCGGAACAAAGCGGCTTCCCGGAATCGTGTTGCCCGGCGTCGGATAGAACTTCTGGAACTTCGCCGCAACCGAATCCCACATGCTCGCCGGAATCGCGTTGCTGCCGTACTCGCTCTGGAACGACTGCCGGATCGGGTACGGATTGCCCGCCGAGTCATTCGCCATCACCTGCGTCGTCGGATCGTAGATCAACGGCTGGTTCGTGAAGTCACCGGACATCACCTGCTGCGTCGGAATGGTGTTATAGGTTCCGTAGCTGGTGTGGTTGATCGTCTGGTCGTAGTTGAAGTAGAAGAACGCCTTCTTCTTCAGGTTCAGGAACGGAAGATCCACCGGACCACCGATCGATCCGCCAAAGTTGTTGTAGTGCAGCGGAGGAACCGGGACCGTGTTGCCGAAGCCATACTCAGGCCGCGTTCATCGAGCTGTTCTGAAAGTAGTCGTACGCCGAACCATGGAACTTGTCCGTGCCGCCCTTGCTGATCTGGTTGAAGATCACGCCGCCGATGCCATACTGCGCCGAGAACGCCGAGGTCGAAACCTGCAGCTCCGCCACCGTCTCAAACGTGTTCACGTCCGAGTTCTGGCTGTGCGACAGCGTCGTCGAGGCGCCGTCCGCCAGCACATTGCTGTACGGCAGATTGCCGTTCGCCGAGACCTTCTGTCCCGGATTCGCGGCGTTGCCCGCACCCGACGCGCCCGAGGTGCCGGGCATCATGATCGTAAAGTTCTCCCAGTCCTGGCCCACATTCGGCAGACCGCGCCATCGAGCCCGCTTCGAGCGTCGTCGACTGCTCACCGCTCTCCGTCTTCAGCAGCGGAATGTCGGTCGTGACCACAACCTCATCCTTGGTCGAACCAATCTTGAGCGCTGCGTTCACCGTCGAGGTACCCACCACCAGCGTGATCGACGAGCGCTCGAACGGCGCAAACCCAGCCTTCTCGAAGGTGACGCTGTAATTACCAATGACGATCGCGGCCGTGTCATACAAACCGTCGTGATTGGTCGTCAGCACCTTGGTGACGCCCGTGTCATTGTTGACGATGGTCACCGTCACATCCGGCATCAGCGCGCCGGTCGAGTCCGTGACCACACCGCGAATATCTCCCGACCCCGTGCTTTGCGCCGATACGCTGGCAGCCACTCCAAACGTACAAACCGCGCCTAAAACCAAATACTGTAGTGCCGATCTAATCGAGCCCATGAAGCCTCCAAATCCGTTCTGCTGCGAATCCAATATCGCTTGCCTACTTTGAAACAAACGTTTGTCTTTATGTCTTATCTGAAACCGGAAGCCATTTGACACGAGCCCTTCAACGATTGTCAAGACGACCCGCCCCCGCGCCACGCATGCCGCACGCAAGTCCCACACAGCCATCGATTCCTCTCTCCCTCACTGGCTCCGATAACCGCCCCGCGCCGCTTCCAACACACTCGAAATCCCACTGTTTCCTGCCCGCGCAGCCGAACATGTATCCTAAAAACACACAAATTCAAACCGTGCCGGATGTCGCATCAACCCCGAAAAAATCCTCATGCCGCCCTCGACTCCCATGCGCGCTCGCACCAACTCTCTCCCGCTCATCCCGCTCTGCCCTTGGCTTCGCCGCCACCGGCGTCGGCGTCGCTCTCCCCGGCATCATCCTGCCCTCGCTGCTCACCCGCCTCCACCTCAAGGACGATCAAGCCGGCCTCTTCCTCCTGCTCGCCTGGCTCGGCTCCTCCGTCGGAGCCCTCTTGGTTCGCGGCTCGCTGCGTCTCACCCTCACCCTCGGCTCGCTCCTCATCGCCGCCTCCGCGCTTGGCCTCAGCGACCTCCCCGCAGCCTCCCTCAAGCTCCTCTTCCTTCTCTTCGGTCTCGGCCTCGGCATCACCATGACCACCATCAGCGTCCTCTCCCAGCAGAACGCCGCCTCCAAAAACATCTCGCTCATCCGGCTCAATCTCGCCTGGGCCATCGGCGCCTTCTGCTGTCCTCCGCTCGCTCTCCACGCCCTTGCGCACGGCGACCCCAAGCCGCTCCTCATCGCCTTCGGCCTCTGCTTCCTTGCCTTCGGCCTCTGGTCCCTCTGCGCCCTGCCCGCCGATCTACGCCTCCAGAAAAAGCAACTCTCGCAGTCCGCCGCGCAGCCGCGCGTCCCGCTCTCCCTCGTCGCGATGACCTTCCTCGTCTCCGGCGTCGAGGCCGCCATCGGCGGCTGGCTCACCACCTACGCCGACCGCGTTCATCTCGGTCTCACCCTCACCATCGCCGCGCCCACCTGTCTCTGGGCCGGCCTGCTGCTCAGCCGTTTTCTCTGGTCCATCCCCCAAATCACCCCAACCACCTCGCAGCTCCTGCGCGGAAGCCTCACCCTCATCGCCGCCTCTTCCCTGCTCCTGATCGCCACCACCAGCAGCCTCAGCATTCTCGCGGCGGCCTTCGGCATCGGCTTCGGGGTCGGCCCCGTCTATCCCCTGCTGCTCGCCCTCGCGCTCGACTTCCGGGAGAGTGGCGGCATCTTCTTCATCGCCGGCCTCGGCTCCGCCTGCATCCCCTGGCTCACCGGCGTCCTCTCCGACTCCAACTCCAACTTCAACGCCCGCGCCTCGCTCCGCATAGGACTCATCGCTCCCACCGCCGCCGCCGTGCTCATGCTCGCTCTCGCGCTCCTCTTCCCTCTCGAGCGCGACGCCGCCGCCCCCAGCGCCGAGCCCCTCACACCCCAAACATAAAAGGGCCGCGACGTCCGTCGTCGATCACTCGACGAACAAACCTCGCGGCCCTCGCTTCCCTGCGAACTAGCCTGACTTACCCTACTTCCCACTCCACGAGTACGTCGCCACCGAACCCGCCGCCAGCGACGTCTGGATGCTCTTGCCATGCCAGCTCACGGAAAAATTTGTAACCGTGTCTGCATTATTCAGAACCAGCAGCGCCACCGAGTGATCGGTGTTCTCGAACGCCACCGTCTCCAGGCTCTTCGCGCCCAGGTCGGTCGAGTCGATCCGCACCGCGCCCGGCCGCACAAACTCGCTCGCCTGTCCGATCGCGTAGTAGTCCGCCGTATAGCTCACCTTATGCACCGAATTGGATCTATCCACGGTTACAAATGCGCGGCAGGTCTTGCATCCACCGGCAAACGGCCCGTTCTTCTCATCGAGCGCCAGGCCCCACAGCACCACCGACTTCGCCCACTCGCGGCTCGACTCGATCACCAGCTTCTCCGTCGCCACCAGCAGGTTGCCCTTCTGCCACGACCCGCCCGAGCACTCCGTCATCCACAGGCCCTTGTCGGGAAACCGATCATGCACCGGCCCCTGCGCCGACACATTCCCGCCATAGCAATGGAACGCCGACCCCGCCACATACTGCGCCGCCACCGGGTCCGACAGCACCTCCAGCGGATACTCCGGATGGTCCCAGTTATGGTCATACGCCAGGATGCTGACCTTCAGCCCCGCATCGTGCAGCGCCGGCCCAACGTAGTTATGGATCAGCGCCGTCTCCTGATCCGCATGCATCAACGTGCCCGGATAGTCCTTCGTCTCATACAGCGGCTCGTTCTGCAGCGACAGGTACTTCACCGGCACGCCCGCCTTCTCATAGCCGCTCACCGTCCGCGTCAGGTAGTCGGCAAAGTCCTTGCCCACATCCGCGCGCAGCTGCCCGCCGTTCATCGAGTCCTTCGTCTTCATCCACGCCGGCGCGCTCCACGGCGTCACCATGATGCTGATCGCAGGATCGATCTTCATCGCCTGCCGCAGCGCCGGCAGAATGTACTCACGATCATGATCGATCGAAAAATGCTGCAGCCCAGGATCGCTCTGTCCCGCGGGCATGTCATCGTAGCTATAGTGATTCCGCGACAGGTCCGAAGCTCCCAGCGGCACGCGCACAAAGCTCACTCCGATACCATGCCGCGGGTCGAACAGCTTGCGCATCACCGCGCGCCGCTGCGCCGCCGTCAACTGCTCCTCCAGCAGCCACGCGGAGGAGTCGGTCATCGCCGCGCCGAACCCATCCATCGTCTGAAACTTCTTCGCGTCATCGACAGCAATGTTCACATCCGCAGCCGCCGACGCAGCGAATGCAAGCCGATGCTCCTTATGCAGCGCCAGCGTCAGATCCGGCGTCGTCTGGTAGACGGCGACCTTCTGCGCGTTGAGATTTGTAACCGCCGCCAGCACCAGCGCGGCAAACAAGGCAATGTATCTACGATTCGAGTGCATAGATTGATCAGGGTCCCGATAAAGCGTTGAGTCGCACGCAAGCCTAAGCCTGCGTGCGAAATTCCGGTTCAGCCACCAACAGCAGCGGCAAACGATATTGCAGCGAAGAGCACTACGGGAAAAGTGTAACCTTCGGAGTTACACGAGGAGCAACCGACGTCGCCTCGCCCGTATCGTCGATCACATGGCTGATCCCGCCATTCTTCCCCAGGCAGACCGTGATCATGTCATGGAAGCGAACCCCAGGCGTCTTCGGCGTCTCGATCGCGCGGCCCAGCAGGATATCCGGATGCGTGAAGACGCTATACACGCCCAGCCCCCATGCCTCATGGTGCTGCACGCCATCCGCGACCTTATACGACGCCCAGCCCTCCGTACCCGGCGCGCTCGTATAGCTCGCCTGCGTCGGCGGATCGTACGGTATCTCCGACTGGTAGAAGTACGTCCTCCCGCCCTCGCCATTCCACAGCACCTGGTACTCCTGCTGGTGCTCCACAAACAGACCATACGCGGTTACATTCTTGCCATTCACCACCAGCCCGTTCGCGCTCGGATTGCTCGTCCAGCCCACGCCCGCGCCATGATCCGCGCGCCAGATCCACGTGTGATCGACGATCGTGTCGTTGCTGTTGATCTTCAGGTTTACGCCAGCACTCCCCGGCCCCGCACCGCCCACACGAAAGAACACATCGTGCAGCGAGATCGGGTCCTTCGCATGATCGGCCTTGCTTCCCTCCGGCCCCACCTCGAGCAGCACCGGCGACTTGACCGTGCCCGCATCAATCAGCAGCCCCTCGATGAATCACCCCATCCACATCCGCAGTGGTGATCGCCGCCGTGCCCTTCACCGGCTTCAGCGTCGCGAAGCCCAGCCCCATCACCACCGTATCGGGCCGCGTCACGCGCAGCGCCTCGGACAGCTCATAGATGCCCGGCGTCAGCAGCAGGTCCTTGCCCTTGGCCAACGCGGCATTGATGGTCGCCGCCGTGTCCCGATCCGCCCGCGCAATATAGAAGTGGCTCAGCGGAATCGATCGTCCCGGCGTCACCCCTCCGTGCCATGTAACTCCCACGCTGTCGTGGCGCAGCGCCGGAACCCGCACGCTGTACTGCCCCGCCCCATCCACCTCGAGGAACGGCTTCTCGCGCACCACCGGTGTCTCGGCGATCTTCGTGTACGGCGGCGCCGGCCAGTTCCCCACCGGCTCATGCGGAACACCGACAAACACCATGTTCCAATTCGCGCCCGTCCAGCTGCCCCACTCGCTATTGCGCGAAACCCACTGCTGCTGCGGCCCCGCGCCCACATTGCCATCGACCAGCGTGTCGGACATCCAGCCACCGCTCGCCCAACCGCCCTTCTGATGCAGCACCACGTCGCCCTCGACGTGCATCCGCCGCAGCGGCGCAGCCTGCGACACCGCCCACTGCATCGTGCCCCCCGTCGGCTTCACCGCGAAGCCCTCCACCGCTCGCCAGAAGGTCGTCGTCGCGTTGTTATGTCCCAGCGCCGCATCGGCATGCACGTCGCCCGCAATCTGTACCTGATCCGGAGAGCCACCCAGCCCAAGCACCTGCGTATAGAACCCAATCGGAACATCCACCTGATAGCTGCCCGGCAGAAACAGCAACGCGTTCCGCGCCGGACCAAACTCACTATGCTGTTGCGTGGCATAGACCGCATCAATCTGTTTCTGCATCGCCGCCGCCGGCATCGACGGATCGAACACGAGTACGTTCGGCCCAAAGTCCGGCTTCGCATGGCTCCCCGCAAAGGCGGAAGCGCTAAGGCCTGTGCACAATCCCACCATCAGGCCAAATCGAACGACAACACTGGAACTCCTGGCAGCACGCTGCCCCTGACACATCCACTTACCCATGGCCCCGCTTTCCTCAAGCATCGAGATCTTGGTCGCCCTCTCGGGAGCGATCGCAACATGGCAAAGGTCCCCCTTCGCCACAGCGAAAGCTTACGCGCTGCAACGCACTCTGCACAACGCGTTCACAACCCGCCCCCCAAAAAGGTCAAACGTTCACCTCGCGGGTATCGACAGATTCATGCTTTCTCAGGCTCCGTCTTGAGAAACGTCATCTCGACCATCCTCTACCCTCGAAAATGTCATCTCGACCGAAGCAGCGGACAGCTTTACCGTCCGCCGCGAAGCGGAGAGCACCCCTGTATTTGTCTTTGTCTCCCGCACAACCTCTCAAGACCAACCGCTGAAATATCTCGATACCCCCTCGGTTACATGCTGCCATATGAGGAGCCAGCCGCGGTTCAGCCAACCCGATAACTCATGGGCTGACGAAATCGCCCAAAGCCCGTCGCCCTCTTCCCCTCTTTACACCACCCTCTGAGTACCTTCTAATTAACCCATCGCACCCCGCCGCCATGCCGCAGCCTGGGGTCTGCGCACCGACTATATATTTCCTTCTATTGAGGTTGATAATAGATACCTATGTCGAAACGTGAATTTCAGACCGAAGTCAGCCAGCTTTTGCAACTGATCATCCACTCGCTCTACTCGCATCCCGAGATCTTCCTGCGCGAGCTGATCTCCAACTCCTCCGATGCCCTGGACAAGCTCCGCCACCTCACGCTCGTCGATAACGCATACAAAACGCTAGCCTTCCAGCCCCGCATCGACCTGGAACTCGACGAAGAGAAGAAGACCCTCACCATCGCCGACACCGGCATCGGCATGAACGAAGAGGACCTCGTCTCCCACCTCGGCACCATCGCCCGCTCCGGCACCAAGAACTTCCTCTCCCAGCTCTCCGGCGACGCCAAGAAGGATTCCAACCTCATCGGCCAGTTCGGCGTCGGCTTCTACAGCGCCTTCATGGTCGCCGACCGCATCGAGGTAATCTCCCGCAAGGCCGGCGAAGAGCAGGCCTGGCGCTGGACCAGCGACGGAAAAACCGGCTTCGACATCGAGCCCGCAGAGCGCTCCGTCGCCGGCACCACCATCCTGCTGCACTTCAACGAGGAAGGCGCGCAGTACGCCAACAGCTGGCGCCTGCAGGAGATCGTCAAGAAGTACTCCAACCACATCGCCTTCCCCATCTTCCTCACCTACGACAAGAGCGAGTGGAACGCCGACGAGAAGAAGTCGGAGAAGACGCGCACCACCGAGCAGGTCAACGCCGCCAGCGCGCTCTGGCGCCGCTCCAAGAGCGAGCTGACCGAGGACGACTACAAGGAGCTCTACAAGTCCGTCACCGGCGACTCGCAGGATCCGCTCTTCTGGTTCCACACCAAGGCCGAAGGAAGCCTGGAGTACACCACGCTTTTCTACTTCCCCTCCAAGGCTCCGTTCGATCTCTACCAGGCCGAGTACAAGGTTGGCGTAAAGCTCTACGTGAAGCGCGTCTTCATCATGGATGACGCCAAGGAGCTGCTGCCGCAGTACCTGCGCTTCGTCCGCGGCATCATCGACAGCGAAGATCTTCCGCTCAACGTGAGCCGCGAGATTCTGCAGCAGAATCGCGTCCTTACGAGCATTCGCACCGCCAGCGTCAAGAAGATCCTCTCCGAGCTGAAGAACATCGCGGCCAACCAGCCCGAGGAGTATCTGAAGTTCGTCGCCGAGTACAACCGGCAGCTGAAGGAAGGCCTGCACGGCGACTATGCGAATCGTGAGACGCTGCTCGATCTGGTTCGCTTCAAGTCGACCAAGGTGGAAGGCCTCACCAGCCTCGCCGACGTCAAGTCGCGCATGAAGGACGGACAGAAGAGCATCTACTACATCACCGGTGGATCGGAGGCATCTGCTGCGCACCTCGCCGCTGCTCGAGATCTACAAGAAGCAAGGATCTCGAGGTCCTGATCCTCGACGACGACATCGACGAGATCGTCTTCTCGCAGCATCGATAAGTATGGCGGAGATCGACCTGAAGGCCGTGAATAAGTCCTCGACCAGCGAGGACCTGAAGGACGAGGCGGAGCCCGACCAGACCGAGACGCTGAAGCCTCTGCTGGACAAGCTGAAGGCAACGCTTGGGGATCGCGTGAAGGATGTGCGCGCCTCGGTGCGGCTTGCCGACAGCCCGTCGTGCATCGTCTCCGATGAGGACGAGCCCTCGATGAAGATGCAGCAGATGCTGCGTGCGATGGGGCAGACGAATATTCCTGCGCTGGTGCCGACGCTCGAGATCAACCCCGATCACGAGATCGTCAAGAAGCTGCTCGCCCGTTCCACGGACGGTATCGCCGAGGATGCGGCATGGCTTCTGTTCGATCAGGCGCTGTTGATGGAAGGTGTCCCCCTGCAGGATCCCGCCCAATTCGTTCAGCGTCTCAACCGTGTCTTGAATCTATCCATGTAACTCCAAGAGGATGGCGGCTGCGTCGTGTGCAGCCGCCATCCTCTCCCTACTCTTCGCGCGGGCGCGCGCGATACACTGGGTGTATGGTGAGTGGTCGCGTCATGGCGCTGGATATCGGAAAGGTGAGGATCGGAGTAGCGGTCACGGATCCTCTGGGTTACACAGCACAACCGTTGCTGACGGTGTGGCGCAAGACGCGTGGCGAGGACCTGCGTAGTCTCCTGCGACTGATTCGCAAACATGAGGTGGTGGAGATCGTGGTGGGCAATCCGCTGCACATGTCGGGTGACATGAGCCCCTGGGCCGCGAAGGTGCAGGAGTTTGCCCAGGAGTTGCAGGTACGCTCAGGCCTCCCGGTACAGCTATGGGATGAACGGCTCAGTACGGTCGCCGCGCATGAGATTCTGAACGAGGCCGGCTATGATCGCCAGGATCGTAAATATGTAATCGATCAGGTAGCAGCCGTGGTCATTTTGCGTGGCTGGATGGAAGCGAAGGAACAAGCTGCCCAGCGGACACGCTTGCTCGCGGACGAGCCGACTCACGAGGAATAAAGACCGCGCCGCTTACAGCTCCTTCCATCCAACAGCGCCGAGCTCTCCTGTTATCCAGAGAGATGCTCCACGACATAGCGTCTTGGGAACCGCAGCCACCAGCGATCTGGAAGCCTGGATCAGGCTACAATGCTCACAATTTATTTAATCCACGCACGCAATCCCCCGCGGCTTCTGGCCAGGGGGATCCGCACCTTCAGCGATTCGCCGAAATGGAGACTTGTCATGGCACAGTATGTGCTTTCGCTCGATCAAGGCACGACCAGTTCGCGTGCTGTCCTCTTCACCCATGATGGGAAGGTCGCTGGGGTTGCGCAGCATGAATTCCAGCAAATCTATCCGAAGACCGCTTGGGTGGAACATGACCCCATGGATATTCTTACGACCCAGTTGAATGCTGCGGTGGAGGTTCTCGCGAAAGCGCATGCCCGCCCCCGCGATATTGCTGCGATCGGGATCACAAATCAGCGAGAGACCACCATCGTCTGGGATCGTGAGACGGGTAAACCGGTCTACAACGCAATTGTCTGGCAGGACCGGAGGACGGCGGAGTTTTGTGCGCAACTCCATAACGATGGCAATGAAGAGATGGTCCGCAATAAGACCGGACTCTTGATCGACCCTTACTTCTCGGGGAGCAAGATTGCCTGGATCCTCGATCATGTCGACGGAGCGCGCGCCCGAGCAGAGCAAGGCAAGCTTGCCTTCGGCACGGTCGACAGCTGGCTCATATGGAACCTGACCAGTGGCAAACGCCACGTTACGGATCCGACCAATGCGTCACGAACGATGCTCTATAACATCGTCGAGGATAAGTGGGATCCAGACCTTCTCGACCTACTGCGAATTCCATCGAGCATGTTACCGGAGGTTGTGTGCTCCAGCGGCCAGGTGGGCAGCGTGACGACGACCCTCGGCCTGGGAACGATTGAGATCGCCGGACTTGCCGGAGACCAACAAGCTGCTCTGTTCGGTCAGCTTTGTGTAACTCCGGGAGATGCAAAAAACACCTACGGAACTGGCTGCTTCCTACTCCAGAATATCGGCGAGACCTTTACCCTCTCCAAGCAGCGGATGATTACAACTCTGGCTTGCAGCATCAATCAGCGACCGCAATATGCCTTTGAGGGAAGTATCTTTATCGGCGGCGCAGTCGTTCAATGGTTACGCGACAAGATGCAATTCTTCCAGAACTCTCCCGACGTAGAGCAGATCGCCGCCTCCGTCGATGGCTCGAATCATGTGGTGCTGGTTCCCGCATTCACCGGTCTAGGCGCTCCCCACTGGGACCCCTACGCCAGCGGCATGATCATTGGCCTGCAGCGGAACACCGAGATCGGTCACATCGCGCGCGCCGCACTCGAGAGCATCGCGTTTCAGGTTACAGATGTTCTGCATGCCATGGAGGCTGATTCGGAACACCGCTTGACCAAGCTGCGGGCAGATGGGGGCGCCGCAGCGAACGATATGCTGATGCAGTTTCAAGCGGACATGCTCGGCATTCCAGTCGAGCGGCCGGCAATTCTCGAGACAACCTCGCAGGGAGCGGCCTATCTGGCTGGTCTTGCGACCGGCTTCTGGGAGAGCGTGGAGGAGATTGCAAAGACACGTCCGGAAGGACAGATCTTCACGCCACAGATGGAGCCCGCGAAGGCACATCACCTCTACGCAAAATGGCAGGACGCCGTCGGCCGCGCAAAGGGGTGGAACAAGGAGCTCGCATGAATCGCGAACAGATGATGGCACATGCAAAGGCACACTCTGCCCCATGGGACATCGTTGTGATCGGAGGTGGAGCGACGGGTGCGGGTGTGGCCGTCGATGCTGCCAGCCGCGGCCTCGACGTACTTCTGCTGGAGCGCGAGGACTTTGGCAAAGGAACCTCAAGCCGCTCCACAAAGCTGATTCACGGCGGCGTTCGCTACCTGGAGCAGGGCAACATAGCCCTGGTCATGGAGGCGCTCAAGGAGCGAGGTCTGCTCCTGCAGAATGCGCCCCACCTGGTTCATGACCTTCTACTAATTGTGCCCACCTACTCGTGGTGGGAGATCCCTTTCTACGGCATCGGATTGAAGGTGTACGACCTTCTCGCCGGAAAGTACGGCTTTGGCAAATCGCACCTGCTCTCCCGAGAGGAGACTCTTGAGCGCCTTCCCACGATCCAACAGCGATGGCCTGAAGGGCGGAGTCGCATATCATGATGGGCAGTTTGACGATACCCGCCTCCTCACCCATCTGATCGCCACGGCCGTCGATCATCAAGCCACGGTATTGAACTATGCCCCAGTGAAAGAGATTCTGAAGAATGCGAATGGTTTCGTGAATGGAGTCCGCGTCGAGGATCTCGAGTCCGGACAAGAGTTCGATATCCAGGCAAAGGTTATCGTCAACGCAACCGGCATCTTTACCGACGAAGTGCGACGGCTGGCTCAGCCGAATATCCAAAGCATGATTCGCCCAAGCCAAGGGATCCACCTTGTCTTCGATGCGTCGTTTCTCCACGGCGGGACGGCAATTATGGTCCCACATACAACCGACGGACGGCTGATGTTTGCAATTCCGTGGCACGGCCACACCGTGGTCGGCACCACAGACACTCCCATCGACAGTGCTGCTACGAGCCAAAGCCGTTGGAAGCGGAGATCGATTTTATCCTCGAGACAGCATCCCGATATCTGACACGGCCACCGAAGCGCAAAGACATCCTGAGTATCTATGCGGGCATTCGGCCGCTGGTCAAAGTTACAGGAAACAACAAGACCTCATCGCTTTCTCGTGACCATACCATTCACATCGATGACTCAGGTCTTCTCACGATCGTCGGCGGTAAGTGGACCACCTATCGTCACATGGCCGAAGACTGTGTGAACCACGCAATTCTCCTGGGAGATCTGAAGAGTTCTCCCTGCATCACCTTCGATCTTCCAGTGCATGGCTATCACCAGAACCCAGAGTTACTCGGATCGCTGGCCGTCTATGGATCGGACGCCGAGAAGATACAGGCCCTGGCCAAAGTAGATCCCGACTTAGCGCGCCAACTGCATCCGGATCTACCCTACATCGCGGCAGAGGTTGTTTGGGCAACGCGCGAAGAGATGGCACGCAACGTGGAAGACGTTCTTGCCCGAAGAACCCGCGCTTTGATTTTGAACGCAAGGGCTGCGATCGCCATGGCGCCACAGGTTGCCCGTATCATGGCTGCGGAACTTAAACGTACTTCCGAGTGGGAGCATCAACAGGTCGAAAGTTTTACTCTCTTGGCAACGCAATATCTTCCTGACATGACATAGACAAAGGAACGGTGACCGAAATGGTAAGAGGTCCGATGCTCGGCGAATTTGCCGGCACATGCGTCATGATTCTGCTCGGGTGATGGAGTTGTCGCGGGCTGCATTCTCAAACGCACGAAGGCGGAAGGTGCGGGCTGGCTCGCGATTACGGCCGGATGGGCGTTTGCCGTTCTTTGCGGCATCTTTACCGCCAATCTCTTTGGAAGCCCGGACGCACATCTCAATCCCGCCATTACACTGGCTTTCGCTATTAAGACGGGAACATTTCACGCGATAACACCTTTCTTGATTGCGCAAGTTGCAGGAGCATTTACCGGAGCAGCCTTAGTCTGGCTTGCCTATCTTCCGCATTGGAAGGTAACTGAGGATCAATCGGTCAAGTTAGGTGTCTTCTGCACGGCACCGGCGATTCGTTCCTATGCTGCGAACCTTTTCAGCGAAGTCATAGCAACCTTCGTCCTCGTTACAGTCGTGGGTGCGATGAGCTCCAAGCTGGTTCTTTCGACGGGCGCGGCGGCCGGTCTCACCCCTTTTCTGGTAGGGTGCCTGGTCTGGTCGATCGGCTTGTCCCTCGGCGCAATGACGGGATATGCGATCAATCCCGCGCGAGACTTTGGTCCTCGCCTGGCGCATGCGCTCCTGCCGATCCATGACAAGGGCGGCTCCGATTGGAGCTATGCGTGGATCCCGATCCTAGGGCCTGCGATCGGCGCTGGACTAGCCGGATATATGCTTCGCATCATCGGAGCTTAAACCAACCCTCGGCAGGCCTGCGCCTACTTCAGATAGGCCCGCACCAGATCGATCAGATCCTCCGCCAGTTCCTGCGGCTCCGCTGCGTCGGCTTCTCCGGCGACAGCAGATGCAGCCGAATGTGATCCTCCAATACCTCTGCCATCAGGCTGTTGATCCCTCCCCGCACCGTCGCCAGCAGCATCAGCACATCCGCGCAGTTATCGTTCGAGCTCAGCGAGCGTTCAATCGAATCGACCTGCCCGCGAATGCGCTTGATGCGCGCCACCAGCTTCTTCTGCTCTTTATCCAAATGATCCATATCCTCCTAGTATATGGTAGGGGGGTATGATACAAAAGAGGAGAAGGCAACGACCGCCTTCCCACTTCCCAGGAGAACGCAACACCATGAGCATCGATTCCGCACCCGAGCCTCCTAGTCCCCGGAGTGCCTTCCCGTGCCGCGATGAGCGCTCAGGAGTCCGCCGCTAGCCCGTCTGGTCGCCGTCTCCTCCCCGCTCGTCACAGCATACGTCTCTGTGAACGGAGCGCTGTAGTCGGTATTTGCAGCCGCCTCACCCTCCACAACCGACAACCTCGGAGCCCACCGCCAAAACGACTCCGGCCGCCACCGCGTCTGTCATCGTCCTGCTGCCGGGTCTGCCTGCGATTGCGGCGCTCATCTTCCTGTCGCATCCAGTGGATACTGTGTGTGCAGGTAGCTGCTCGCGCGCCTATCGCCCGGTCGGCTGAAAAGAAAGCAACGGAATGATTTTGAACTTTTTCGTACGAAATGGAGCGGATCGCTTCGCCCTCCCCAGCACCGCCAGCCTGCTCCTGCTGGCCGGGAGCATGCTTTTCGCCGCCGATCCGGCGCGCGCGCAGGCAACGCCCTGCCTCCCTCCCCGATGCGCCCAGCGCCGTCCTCTTCCCGGCCTCCGCCACCCCCACCACCGAGGTCGCCGAAGCCTCCGCCTTCCCCGGATGGCAGCCCGCCCCTTGCTCCTCGCTCCTGACGCCACCGACCGTCTCCGACGATCCGACGACGCGCCCATCCTTCACCGGCAAGTCCACCCCGTCCCGGCCGCCTCGTCCAGAACGCCGACGAAGACGCCGACCCCCAGCCCACCTTCATGAAGTACCTCTCCGAGCGCGGCCTGCACAACCTCGAGGACGAGCGTTGGAACGCCTACGGCCAGTTCACCTACATCTACGGTTGGAAGCAGGCCTTCTACGCCAAGTACACCAACCTCAACGGCAGCATCAACTCCCTGCTCCCCACCGCCGAGCAGAGCTTCACCGGCACCGCCACCCTCTACCTCGGCGCCCGCCCCTGGAAGGGCGCCCAGGTCTATTGGGTCCCCGAGCTCATCTCCGAGCGCCCGCTCTCCCAGCTCAAGGGCCTCGGCGGCGCCATCCAGGACTTCGAGCTGCAGAAGGGCGGCGCCGAGCTCCCCACCCTCTACAGCTCCCGCTCCTACCTCCGCCAGACCTTCAACTTCGGCGGCGAGCACGAGCACCAGGACTCCGGCCCCACCAGCCTCGCCGGCGACTACGACAGCCGCCGCCTCGTCCTCATCGCCGGCGACTTCAGCATCCTCGACTTCTTCGACAAGAACCCCTTCGGCATCGATCCCCGCCAGGGCCTCTTCAGCCTCGCCTTCCTCACCTACACCGCCTACGACTTCGCCTCCGACGCCCGCGGCTACTCCTGGGGCGTCGTCTCCGAGTTCTATTGGGACAAGTGGGCCGTCCGCTACGCCCGCATCACCCCGCCCAAGGACCCCAACCAGCTCCCCGTCGACTTCCGTTTCTTCAAGTTCTACGGCGACCAGGTCGAGTTCGAGCACCACCACCAGCTTCGCGGCAAGGACGGCATGCGTCCGCCTGCTCGCCTTCCGCAACCACGAGAACATCGGCCGCTTCAGCGACGCCGTCGCCGCCTTCGACGCCGATCCCGCCAAGAACGCCACCACCTGCACCGGCTTCAACTACGGCTCCAACAACGCCACCGCCCCCGACCTCTGCTGGGTCCGCAAGCCCAACGTCAAGGAAGGCATCGGCATCTACGGCGAGCAGTACATCGCCAAGGACATCGGCGTCTTCGCCCGCGCCATGTACGCCGACGGCAAGACCGAGGTCGACGCCTACACCCCCACCGACCGCTGCGCCTCCGCCGGCGTGCTCGCCAAGGGCACCCTCTGGCACCGTCCCCAGGACATGACCGGCGTCGGCGTCAACTACGGCTGGATCTCCAGCGCCCACGCCCAGTACCTGCGCATGGGCGGCATCGACGGCTTCATCGGCGACGGCTACATCACCGCCGCCGCCGAGGGCACGCTCGACGTCTTCTACAGCCTCAACATCCACAAGTCCTACTGGCTCGCCGGCGACTACCAGCGCGTCGTCAACCCCGGCTTCAACTCCGACCGCGGCCCCGTCGACATCTTCAACATCAAGATCCACGGCGAGTTCTACAGCCATCCCCGCACGCAAAATACGTCATCTCCCGCAAAGACAGTCACGCCAAACAGAACGTCATCTCGACCGAAGCGACGGACGGCATCATCGTCCGTCGCGCAGTGGAGAGACCCCTGTATTTCGCTTTTGCCGTTGCTTTCGCCGTAGTCTTAGAACCGTTGCCTCAGCCTCCACAAGCCTAGTTCGCGCGATTCAAAGAGCGACTGCTTGTCCTTATACTGCCGCTCCACATCCACCTCTCGAATCACCGTCACCCCATGCTGTCCCAGCAGAAAGGTCGTTCCCGTCTCCGGCCGGGACACCTGCCGGGTCACCTCGCTCACCGTGCCCACCACACGAGGCGCCGCCGCCGTCTCCGCAACCACCTGCACCGAACGCGCCTCCGAGACCACCGGTGCAATCGGCTCGAAGGTCGACGCCAGATACCCCGAAGTTCCCAGCAGCTCCGTCGCCGTCGCCGACCCTCCACCGAGCATCAGCCGTGGCGCCTTCGCCTTGTGCAGATTCAGTGTGGCGATGCCGGAGCCATCGCGGAACACGATCAACTCGTCGTCGCCCACCCTGCCGGCAAAGTCAAAGGCGCCCTGCGCTCCCGTCTGGACCGACGCCTCCAGCTTCATATGCGCCGGGTTCGTCACATCGAAGACCGACAGCATCGCCCCCTGCTCCTGCTCCACATACAGATAGGTGGATCCGTCGTGCACGGAATGCAGCATCAGATCCTCCGCATCGCCAGCCGCGAAGTGCGGCGACAGCGGCTGCACCACCAGCTGCGTCTTGACCTCAGCATTAGCTTGGTTGCCCGTCATCGTAAGGGCGAGTGCGGTGCTCAACAGTGCGATCTTGGCCGTGAAGTTCATCTTCGATCTCCTCTTCACCTCCAAGTCTGTTCCCCCAAAAGCAGCACGTCCAAGTACAAATTTTTATCGCTGATTAGCTCTTGCCGTGGTCTCTCCCGCGCCAGCATCCTGAGCGAAGCGAGAGCATCCCGAGAGAACGTCATCTCCACCCCGATAACGTCCTCTCCGCACCGCAGCGTCTCTCACCCCGAGGTGCCTCATCCTCGACGGCGACGGCTTCATCGTGTCGCGCAGGGTGGCCGTATCGTTTGCCTTGCCTATGCATATGCCTTGCCTTTGCCTGCCCACCCGTCACCTGCGCCATCCCATACCACCGTCGTCGCATACCGTCCGCACCTTGCCGGCCGTTGTTTGAGCTATCCCCCCATCGGCATAGATTTGAGATCGAGCCGCTCGTCTCCGAGCCACAAGCAGAAAAAGGAGCCCCGATGCACTACGACTGGATCGCCATCCCCGAATCCGCCACGCCCCGCGCCACGAATCCCCTCTTCCAGCATCTGCTCGACACCTACGTCAGCGAGACCAACAAGGTCGCCTCCACCTGGAAGGCCTTCTCCGACGCCGACCTCGACTTCAAGCCGCACGAGCGTTCCAGCACCGTCGGCGCAGATCCTGAAGCACCAGCTCCTCTCCGAGCGCCGCTTCTTCGGCGAGTTCCTCAACACCCCCGAGCCCCCACCCGACCAGGTCCTCCCCGCCGACCTCACCGTCGAGACCGCGATCCCCCGTCTCCTCGAGCTCGTCACCGCCCGTCTCGCCTTCTTCGCCACCCAGCCCGAGTCCTGGTGGATGGAGACGGTCCCCTTCTTCGATGTCGAGCGCCAGCGCATCTGGATCTTCTGGCGTCGCGTCCTGCACACCGCCCACCACCGCACCCAGCTCACGGTCTACCTCCGCCTCCTCGACAAGGACGTCCCGTCCACCTACGGCCCCACCGCCGACGTCACCTGGACCGGAGCCGACCCCACCAACACCGTAGCCGCCGCCGGCCGCCGCTGATCTCCGTCGCCGCATACCCCGGGTGACCCCATCCTCGACGCACGGTTTCATCGTGCGGCAGGCCATCGTCCGCTGCGAGTGAGAGACCCGCGGCGTTGATCGTGCCGTATCCTGAGCGCAGCGAAGACCGACCAGCTCCACTCCGCCGCCCCTTCACCCGTACTCCGGCTCTCCTATCCTCGATGTTTTTCCTCGTCAAAGGAAAAGCCCCAGGGACTATACCCCGGGGACTGCTCTTTCTTCAGACCGATAACTCGTTTAGCAAAGATACGAATTCCCCCGGGGGAGCCTACCGTACCGCCGCCGCACCCAGCTTCACCGTCAGATCATCGGCGATCAGCTTGCCGTGGAACCGTCCGTTTTCGATGAAGATCTCGTTCGTCCGCTCCCCGGCCACGATCACCCCGGCCAGATAGATCCCCGGCACATTGCTCTCGAGCGTCGCCGGATCGCACATCGGGCAGCGTGCGTTCGCCTCATCGAGCTTCACGCCCAGCCCCTCGATGAAGCTGAAGTCGGGATGGTAGCCGGTCAGCGCGAAGACGAAGTGGTTCGGAATCGTCACCTCCCCGTCCGGCGTCGCGAGGGTCACATCGTCCTCGCGAATCCGCGTCACCGAGCTCGAAAAATAGGCGGTCACCTCGCCGTTCTTGATGCGGTTGTTGATGTCCGGCAGAATCCAGTACTTCACATGCCGATGCATCTCCGCGCCGCGGTGCACCAGCGTCACCCGCGCGCCATGCCGCCACAGGTCCAGCGCCGCGATCGCCGCCGAGTTCTTGCCGCCGATCACCACCACATCGAGCCCGAAGAACGGATGCGGCTCGTGATAGTAGTGCCGAACCTTGTTCAGCTCCTCGCCGGCAACGTTCAGGTAGTTCGGAAGATCGTAGTAACCGGTCGCAACCACCAGCTTCCGCGCCCGGTGCGTCGTCGAACGGCCAAAGCGGTCGGTCGTGTGGACCGAGAAGTCCCCATCCGATCCCGAAACTCCGGTCACCGACTCGTACTGCCGCACGTCCAGCTCATAGTGCTCCGCCACCTTGCGGTAGTACTCGAGCGCCTCGCTCCGCGTCGGCTTCTGGTTCGGGCTCGAGAACGGAATGTCGCCGATCTCCAGCAGCTCCGGCGTCGTGAAGAAGGTCATATGCGCCGGATAGTGGAATAACGAGTTGCACAGGCAGCCCTTATCCACCAGCACCGGCCGAAAACCAGCCCGCTTGGCATCGATCGCACATGCCAGCCCCGTCGGTCCCGCCCCAATCACCAGCAGATCGTACATCTCTTCGCTTGTTCCATCCGTTCGCAGAACGCTCATCGCTCAATTCTACTGAAGCCCAAACCCCCAGCAATCAGGCAGGAGAGCGCAAGCCGCCTAGCACACTTCCGATCCCATGAAATCGCAAATTGAGCATGTTTAAACCGGTCTATCCCCCAAAGGAGGCAGTAAATCCACAATCATCCTCAACCCGATCTCCGGTAACCTCAATACATCAGGTGAAGCCATCTCCGTCGCAGCCCGCAGCCCTGCCTGCTGCCTTGCGACCGAATCCGATGCCACCTCCGGTTCCGATCTCGCAGAACTCGACCCACCCGGTGGAAAACCGGGCAGGGAATTCCTCCATCTCATCCCGCCTGCTGTCCACGATAGCGTCCAATTTATCCACTCCCATCCACATTAAATCGCCCCCAGACCGACCAGATTTCCCCTCCCGCTGGCCCTCCGCTGGTCTAAGCTTAAAAGTGTCGATTCGCTCAGGCCGGAAAACCCGCGCCACTGGTGCCGAGAAGGCTTCTTCCACAGCGATTCCTCTCAAAATTCGTTCCTTCCGCCGCGATTCGCCGCCAATAACCACGCACCTGCGATGCAGGCACAATATGTAGTGCTTTATACTTGACACACCCCACTGGGAGCGGTACTTTCACGACTGCGAGGCCATTGCCCGTTCCGGCCTTTTCTACGTTCAGCCTCCCAGAACCGCCGGTGGGGATCCACCGGATTCATATCCAGTTCGGGATTGATGCACGCCGGACCATTTTGCGTCGATAACAAGACCGATCGATTTCGGCCCCAGTTTTTAGCTTTTAGAAGGAGATTTACCCGCATGGCCACTTCCACCCAAACCCCGCAGACGGCAAAGGCCGCCGCATCCTCCAAGAAGGCAGCGCCCGGTCTCACCTTCGCGCGCCACTTCTCCAAACCCGGCGTCTCGCCCTACGACGAGATCACCTGGGAGCGCCGCGACGCCGTCATTCAGGACTGGAAGGGCAACCTGATCTTCGAGCAGAAGAACGTCGAGGTTCCCGCCGAGTGGTCCGTCACCGCGACCAACATCGTCGCCAGCAAGTACCTGCACGGCCTCAACGGCACCGCCGAGCGCGAGACCGGCGTCCGCGCCCTCATCACCCGCGTCGCCGAGAGCATCCGCGACTGGGGCATCCGCGACGGCTACTTCGCCAGCGCCGACGACGCCGCCATCTTCTACGCCGAGCTCTGCCATCTCCTTTTGAATCAGAAGGTTGCCTTCAATTCGCCGGTCTGGTTCAACGTCGGCTGCGATCGCCTCGAGCCCAACTCCGACGCGCAGAACTGGCACTGGGACGCCGAGAAGCGCCAGGTCATCTACTCCGTCACCGGCTACTCCAAGCCGCAGTGCAGCGCCTGCTTCATCAACTCCGTGCAGGACTCGCTCGACTCCATCCTCACCCTCGCCAAGACCGAGGGCATGCTCTTCAAGTGGGGATCGGGCGCCGGCTCCAACCTCTCCAACATCCGCGGCAGCATGGAGACCCTCTCCGGCGGCGGCACCGCCAGCGGCCCGCTCAGCTTCATGCGCGGCTTCGACGCCTTCGCCGGCGTCATCAAGTCCGGCGGCAAGACCCGCCGCGCCGCCAAGATGGTCGTCCTCAACATCGACCACCCGGATATCGAAGACTTCATCACCTGCAAGGTGAAGGAAGAGGAGAAGGCCTGGCACCTCGTTCAGGCCGGCTACGACGGATCCGGCCCCGACTCCGAGGCCTACAGCTCCATCTTCTTCCAGAACGCCAACAACTCCGTCCGCGTCACCGACGAGTTCATGCAGGCCGTCGAGGCCGATGGCACCTTCACCACCAAGACCGTCAAGGATCGCAAGCCGGTCAAGGAGTACCGCGCCCGCGACCTCATGCACCAGATCGCCGAAGCCACCTGGCAGTGCGGCGACCCCGGCATGCAGTACGACACCACCATCAACCGCTGGCACACCAGCAAGAACACCGCCCGCATCAACGCCTCCAACCCCTGCTCGGAGTACATGTTCCTCGATGACTCCGCCTGCAACCTGGCGTCCTTCAATCTGTTGAAGTTCCTCACGCCCGGTGGTCAGTTCGACATCGCCGCCTACCGTCACGCCATCGCCATCGTCACCACCGCGATGGAGATCATCGTCGACGCAGCCGGCTACCCCACCGAGATGATCTCGAAGAACTCGCACGACTACCGCCCGCTCGGCCTCGGCTACGCCAACCTCGGCGCCCTGCTGATGGCCTTCGGTCTGCCCTACGACTCCGACGCCGGCCGCGACTTCGCCGGTGCCGTCACCGCCATCCTCTGCGGCGACGCCTACTGGCAGTCCTCGCGCATCGCCGAGACCTGCGCCCCGCTCGGCGCCGCCACCCCGATCACCCAGCAGGCCAGCATCACCGGCGGAGCCTGCCCCGGCTTCTACGTCAACCGCGAGCCCTTCCTCGACGTCATCCGCATGCACCGCGCCGAGGTCAACAACATCGGCAAGTCCCGCACCAGCGCCGAGCCCTTCGTCGCCCCGCAGCTCGCCGAGCTGATCGATGCCTCGAAGAACGCCTGGGACGGCGCCCTCGCTCACGGCGAAAAGTTCGGCTACCGTAACTCGCAGGTCACCGTGCTCGCGCCCACCGGCACCATCGGCTTCATGATGGACTGCGACACCACCGGCGTCGAGCCCGATCTCGCCCTCGTCAAGTACAAGAAGCTCGTCGGCGGCGGCATGATCAAGATCGTCAACAACACCGTCCCCTCGGCCCTCATCAAGCTCGGCTACTCCGAGGCCGACGTCAACGCCATCGTCAGCTACATCGACGCCACCGGCACCATCGAAGGCGCGCCGGCCATCAAGCCCGAGCACCTCGCCGTGTTTGATTGCAGCTTCAAGCCCGCCAAGGGAACCCGCTCCATCTCCTACATGGGCCACATCAAGATGATGGGCGCGGCACAGCCCTTCCTCTCCGGCGCCATCTCGAAGACCGTCAACCTCCCGCAGGACTGCGCCGTCGACGACATCGCCGACGCCTACGTCGCCGCCTGGAAGCTCGGCATCAAGGCCGTCGCCATCTACCGCGATAACTCGAAGGGCACGCAGCCCCTCAACGTCAGCGCGCAGACCGACGACAACAAGAAGGGCACCAAGGCTGTGGCTTCCGCCGCTGCCACGGCCGAGCGCCAGCCGAGACGACCGAGGCCGCCAAGGCGCGCATCGCCACGCTCGAGGCCCAGCTCCAGGCCGCCCTCACCGCCAGCACGGAAAACTCCGACGCCGCCGAATCCAAGGCGCCGCCGCGTGCCGTCCGTCACCGTCTGCCCGCCGAGCGCGCCAGCGTCACCCACAAGTTCGCGCTCTCCGGTCACGAAGGCTACATCACCGTCGGCCTCTACCCCAACGGCCAGCCCGGCGAACTCTTCATCCGCATGGCCAAGGAAGGCTCCACCGTCTCCGGACTGATGGACTCCTTCGCCACCGCCGTCTCGCTCGCCCTGCAGCATGGCGTGCCGCTGCGTGTGCTCTGCGAGAAGTTCGCCCACACCCGCTTCGAGCCCTCCGGCTGGACCGGCAACGCCGAGATCGGCTACGCCAAGTCCATCATGGATTACATCTTCCGCTGGATCCAGATCCGCTTCCTCTCGGGAACCCAGCTCGACCTCTTCACCGGCCTCAGCGCTGCCGCGGCGGTTCCCGTCCTCGGCACCGTCAGCGCGCATCGCCCCGGAAGCCCAGCAGTCCCTCACCGAGCACTTCGAGGACCGCACCGCCCCCCAGGGCGGCATCGCCCCCGACCTCGCCGCCAGCAGCGGCCTCAACCAACCCTCGACCGAGGCCCCGCACCTCGAAGACCGCGGCATCTACCACGCCGCCGACGCGATGCGTTCCATGGTCGACATGGGCGACAGCCCCAGCTGCGCCACCTGCGGCGCCATCATGACCCGCAACGGCTCCTGCTACCGCTGCATGGAGTGCGGCAGCACCTCCGGCTGCTCCTAGTCAAAATGCGTCAACCCACATGTTTTGTGTGGGTTGACGCATAAGCCTGAAGTTGAACCCCATAAGGCTAAAGTCGACACCCCATAAGGCTAAAGTCCTTATGGGGTGTTTTTTTGCGTGAGGCTTCACGGCTTCTCTCATCGACCTGAGAGGCGCGTAAGTAACTGATTAAAATACGGACCACCTTTCCTGGGCGAGCCTCGCACAATTGGTATCTTTAGGGCTGGGGTGAGTGTCCGACGATGGTTGAACTGATTGCGCTGTACCTCGCTGGGCTCAGTTTCTTTTTCACCGGCGTGGCTGGTATCTCCGACAACCTGCGCCAGATGAGCGGGCAGCGATTCCGCCGTCTGATGACTCGATTTACGCAGCGGCCCGTGGTGGCGGGATTGGCGGGCGCCGTGCTGGGCTCGGTGACGCAGAGCGCTTCGGTGGTGGCGTTCGTTTTGTCCGGCATGGTGACAAGCGGGCTGTTGCCACTGCGAAGGGCTCTGGTCGTTCTGGCTTGCTCGAACATCGGGACCGCGGTCCTGGTCTTCATCGCGGCTCTCGACCTGCATCTCCCGATCCTCTATTTGATTGGGATCTGCGGACTCATCCTGGCCTTCAAACTGGCATCGCGCTGGCGGCCTGCGGTTGCGGGGTTGCTCTCCGTCGGCCTGGTTTTTTTTGGCCTGGAGATGATGAAGCAGGCCTTCCGGCCTCTGGCTTCTTCGCCCTGGTTCGCGCAGATCGGGCACTTCTTCGTCCACTGGCCATACACCGCGTTCTTTCTGGGAACGCTGCTGCGCACCTTCATCCACTCCTCATCGGCGGTCGCGGCCATCGCAATCACGATCAATAAAGGCGGTGAGTTGGGCGAGTTTCCCGCAATGATGGTGATTGCCGGTCTGGGGCTGGGTACCGCGCTTGCCACCTTCGCCCTGTCGAGTAACCTGCGCGGCGTGCCGCGGCAGATTGCCACCTATCAGGCTCTGACCAATATGATGGCCGGGTTTGTCCTCACAGGTCTGCTGGGTTTGGAGCGATTGACCGGAGCGCCTCTGCTGATCACCGCGCTGCACCGGCTGAGTCCGTCGATCTCCGGGCGCATGGCGGGTATGTATCTCGCATACAACATCACGATTGCGGCGGTGTCGTTTGCGGGGTTGCGGTGGGCGCCGGAGTGGCTGGCGAGGATCTGTCCGCCGACGCCGGAACAGGATCTATCGCGGCCCATGTATCTCGAGGATGAGGCGCTGAACTCTCCTGAGACGGCGCTGGATCTGGTCGGGTTGGAGCAGATGCGGGTCATGCGGGCGCTGGAGCGCTATCTCGAAGCCGTGCGCTCCGGGAGTAGAGAGAGACTGAAGCCGCTGCATGCCGCCGCAGTGGAGCTTGGCCGCGAGATCGCGCAGTTTCTCGAGGCCCTGGTGCGACTCCCGATCGCGACCGATCTTGCCGCGCAGGTGATCTCCTTCCAGCGCAAGGAAGAGACGCTGCGCGCACTGGAGGAGAACGTGTTCCTGTTCGCGGAGACCGTGGCGCACTATGACGCAGAGAGTCTTGCGGGCCGGCTGGTCGAGGCTTTGGACACCCTTCTGTTGACGGCCGTAGACGCCTTGAAGTCCCAGGATGCTATGGACGTGGAGTTGCTGGTTCGCTTGACCGACGACCGCGGCGGCATGATGGAGAAGCTGCGCCAGCGGCACAGCCTGGAGGCCGCGGAGAACGTCGGCGACGTCTCCGCATTGCACTATGCGACGACCCTGTTTGAGCGCAACGTATGGCTGCTCCGGCAGCTCGCGCTGTGGATGCAGGAGGATGCTCGGCTACGCGACGCAGGCCATTCCCGCTACGATCGAATGGTCGACGTGGTGCGGAGCCGAGTGGGTTTGCCTGCTACAGATGAAATTGCAGTAGGGAAAAGTCATCCTCAAAATCAGGGCGTTCCTGCCAGTCCCGCACCGCGGTGACGGTGTGGTCGAGCGCGTCGGGACGGGGGGCCGAGGCGGCCAGGATCTCCGAAAACTGGTTGATGGTCATCATGACCTTATCTGAGTTCTCGACCTCGTAGCAGCCGTCGCTGTAGACGAAGAGTTTGGAACCGGGGGCGAGCATGACGGTGGCATCGGAGTAGGCGGCAAAGGAGAACGCCCCGATCATCATGCCCGTCGGGCCAAGCTGGATCGCGCTCCCTTCCGGGGTAACTGCGATGGCTGGAGGATGGCCGCCGGCGGCATACTTGAGCTCCCGCGTCTGAAGATTGAAGACGCCGTACCAGAGGGTGAAGTACTTGCCATTCTGTTCTTCCATGGGGAAGGCGCGGTTGAGCGCGCCAAGGACCTCGGAAGGGATCGGAGAAGTCGATGCCGGGCAGGGCGCGGTTGCGGATGGTGTTCAGCGCCGAGACCGAGAGCAGGGCGGAGCCAACGCCATGGCCGCAGACGTCGAGCAGGTAGATGGCGAGTTGATCGGGCGCGAGCCAGTGGTAGCCGAAGGAGTCTCCCCCCAAGGTGGACGAGGTGATAAAGCGCCAATCCGCGGAGATGGGGCTGGCCTGGGTCATGGGCGCGGGCAGAAGCGAACAGACGTAGGCGGCGGCGTCGGCAAGCTCGCGCGCCAGCATACGCTGCTGCTCCTCGAGCGCGGTGAACGCCTCATCGCGCTGAAGACGATGGATATAGGCGGTGGAGTGGTAGCGAATGCGCGCGACCAGTTCCAGCTTGTCCGGGAGCTTGACCAGATAGTCGTTGGCGCCAGCGGAGAAGGCCTCCACCTTGGTCGTGGGGTCCTCCTTCGAGGAGAGGACGATGAGCGGTGTGGAGGCCGTCGCTGGATTGCTGCGGAAGGCGCGCACCATCTCGATGCCATCCACGCCCGGCATGATCAGGTCCTGGAGGATGACGGTGGGGTTGAAGGTATTGGCTTCCGCAAGCGCCACGGTCGGGTCCGCGCAAAAGCGGTACTGCAGGCCGGGAATATCCAGCAGCATGCGCCGGATGGTCTCGCCGACGATGCGTTGATCGTCGACCAGGAGCACCTTGATGGGGTGTTCGGTGAGCGCAATGGGAGAGGTAGAAGGAGCGGAGATCGTCATCGTTGCCTCAAATCGGTTTCGCGCTGGGGATGCAGCTGGCGCCGGGAGGGAGTGGATGCATCGAGGATGGCCTGGTGAATACGGGGGCCGATCGATGCGAGAGGGAGAATCTCGGTTGCGGCCTGGAGCTCGGCCGCGGCTTTGGGCATGCCGTAGACCACGGAGGTGGCAGCGTCCTGGGCGATGGTCAGGGCGCCGGAGTCGCGCAACGCCCGCAGGCCTCGCGCTCCGTCCCGGCCCATGCCGGTGAGGAGCACCCCAATGCGGAGTTCGCGATGGGGCTGGGCAAGGCTGGAGAAAAGCGCGTCCACCGAGGGACGATAGGCCGTGTCCGTAGGGTTCGGAGTGTACTCGAGGGTACTCCCGTTGCAGATCAGGTGATCTCGGGTGCCGGCGATCCAGACGCCGCCGGCGGTGATGATCTCGCCGTGGCGGGCGATGCGGACGGGCAGCGAGCAATGATGCTGGAGCCATGTCGCCAGCCCGGGCGCGAACTCCTCGTCCACATGCTGCGCGATCAGGATCGCGGCTCGCAGGGTGCTCGGCAGGTGCTTGAGCGTTTCGGCCAGAGCGTGTGGTCCGCCAGTCGATGCGCCAATGGCGATGATGGGGAGGCGACGAGGCATCTGCGCCGTGTGCAAGACTCGAAGAGGCAGCTGCGAGGGGCGGCGGGCAGCGACCACCAGCCGGGAGACAGTGCGCAGCTTCTGGATGAGCGGCTCGGCCCCAGTCATGTCTCCGCTGGGACCAAGCGTGGGGGTATTGACGGCGTCCAATGCGCCATACCCCATGGCTTCGAACACCTTGTTGCGGTTCCCGACGGTGGTCGCGGTGACGACCAGGATGACGCAGGGCGTGGTCTGCATGATGCGGCGGGTGGTCTCGGCTCCGTCGATGCCGGGCATGATGAGGTCCATCAGCACGATGTCGGGACGGGCGGTTGCGCACTGGCGCAGGGCCTCGTCTCCAGAGGAGGCCGTCCACAGGAGCGTGAAGCCAGGCAGGCCAGCAAGCACGCGGCGCAGCACCTCCACCGCCATCCTGGAATCGTTGACGATGGCGACCTTCATACGGCGCCTCCGAGGTCCAAGGGCAGCGGCTCGGCGGTGCCGATCAGGTCGACGACGGCCTGCTGGAAGCTATCGTTCTGAAAGCTTCCTTTGGTCAGATAGAAGTCGGCACCCGCATCCAGGCCGCGGCGGCGGTCCTCCTCGCGATCCTTGTACGAGAGGATGATGATCGGCATCCGCGCCATCCGCGGATGCTTGCGGACCTTGGTGACGAGTTCGATGCCGTTCATCTGCGGCATGTCCACATCGCTGATCAGCAGATCGTAGTCGTTGAGGCGAAGCAGGTTCCAGGCCTCCTGGCCATTCTGCGCGGTGGTCACGGTGTAGCCGGCGCGGACGAGCGTGCGGCGCTCCATCTCGCGCACAGTGTGGGAATCATCGACCACGAGAATGTGAGGCGCCTGGGTTGCCGTATGCGATGGCGTGGCGATGGAGACAACACGGTCTTTGGCGGTCTGAATCAGATCCTCCACGTCGAGGATCAGCAGTGGCAGACCGTTCTCGTCGAGCGTCGCTGCGCTGACACCGGGAATCTTACCCAGGCGCTGGTCCAGCCGGCGCACAGCGAGTTCCATCTGATCGGCCAGCCGGTCGACAGCGAAGGCGAATCCACCGCAGAGGAAGAGCGGAATCGGACCGGAGGGCAGCGGGCGGGCTGGAGAATCCCAGCAGCGATCCCAGCGCGACGACCGGGAAGCGCTGATCGTCGATCGACACCGTCGGCCTCTCGGCGGGCGCCGTGGGGTCGAGTTCGACCTCAAGGTTGGCGACACGGTCGATGCGGGCCAGCGGGACGGCATAGGATTCGCCCTCGACCTGAACCCGTATAAACCTGCTGACGGAGCGGCTGACCGGGAGCGAGATGCGGAAGATGGTGCCCGCTCCCGGCTGACTTGTGACCGTGACCGAGCCGCCGGCCTCATGCGCCATGGACTGCACCACATTGAGCCCAACGCCGCGGCCCGAGATGGAGGTCAACTGTTCCTTGGTGCTGAAGCCGGGCAGGAAGAGGAATTCGAAGAGCTCGTCGTCTGTGAGCGTCGCCGCGGTCTCCGGCGTGACCAGGTTGCGGCGAACGATGCGTTCGCGCAGCGATTCGCAATGAATGCCGTGGCCGTCGTCGCGCACCGTGATGACCAGCCGGCCGTTTTCATGACGCGCATGCAGGCGGAGATGGGCTTCGCCGGACTTCCCTGCCGCGATGCGCTCCGCCGGAGTCTCGATCCCGTGGTCGATCGCATTGGTCAGGAGATGGGAGATCGGGGCTTCGAGGCGTTCGAGGATGTCGCGATCGACGCGCGTGTTCTCGCCGACGACCTCGAGCTGTACGGACTTGCCGAGTCCCCGCGCGGTATCGCGGACGAGCCGCGCCGCGCCGAGAATGCCTTCGGAGAAGGGCCGCAGGCGTCCCGACAGCACGGTGCGGTAGAGTTGCTCGGTGGAGCGCTCGTTAGCGCGGCAGGTGAGATCGAGCTCCGCGATGTGCGCGGCGAGGTTGGCGATCTGCCGCTCCATCTCTCGCTGCGCGGCCAACCGGGCAGGAGATGCGGTCGCATCCTCCTCCAGCGCCAACAGAGCCTTCGTCAGGGCACGATGGTCGCGCTCCAGGGCCTCTTCGTGCGCGGCCAGCTGGCGAGAGGCGATCAGGGTCTCCGAAGAGAGCGAAAGCAATTGATCGAAGCGGTCCGAGGCGATGCGGACCGTGCGCTCGCGGCCATGCGGCTCGTTGGCGGAACGCTGCCCGAAGATGTCCTCCTCCGGCTCGGACGCCCCGTGAGCTGGACCCAACGTGTGCGGCGCTGGCTCCGTGGAAGGTGGTTCCGTGGCGGCTGGCTCACGCGGAACTGGTTGCGCCGGAGGAGGCGCGATCGGGGGCTGTGGAGTCGAACCGTGGGAATCGGAAAGTGTCGCGGCGAACGCCTCAATCGCGGGCGTATGGGCTTCCATCCAGGCAGCGGTTTCGGCCTCGGCGGTCGACTGGAGCCGGGCCAGCCAATCGGTGGCGGTGAGCATGTGGTCGATCTCTGCGGAGTCGAGCATGTGCCCTGCCTGCGCCTGCACAAAGCGGTCCTCCATCGCGTGGGTGAGGGAGACGATCGCATCCAGTCCAACGATGCGGGCTGCGCCCTTCAGCGAATGCGCGGCGCGCATCAACGCCTCAAGCGTGGCCGCGGTCGCCGTTCCGGATTCGAGCTGGATCAGCTCCGTTTGGAGCACATGGACCTGCTCCTCCGCCTCCATGCGGAAGAGTTCGAAGAGCGAGAGATCATCCAGGCCGTTATCCATGATTTATGCCGTGGCCAGGGTGATCTGGCGGAAGAGGACCTCATGGTCGAGCAGATGGAAGGCGGTGTCGCCCTCCCCGAAGCTGCCACGAAGCCAGTGCGCTGCAAGTGGCGCGGGGACGCTGTCGGTCTGCCGCGAGGCGACACGAATGCCGAGACGGCGTCAATGGGGACGGCCCAGCGCCGGCCTGCCGACTCCTCGAGAATAAGCGTGCGTGGACTGCTCGATGGCTGCTGGGGCAGTTCGAGGATGCGGGCGAGCGAGCAGCAAGGAAGAATGTCGCCCCGGAAGGCGACCAACCCCAGAAGAACGGTCTCTCGCCGGTGGGGAATAGGGGCGATATGCAGCACCGGGGCCACGGCGAATGCAATGCGCGTCGGCAGCGCGAGCCGAAGCTCCCCCAATTGGAAGAGCAGCATCGAGCCGTCCCTGCTCCCTGGCTCCGCGGCTGGTTCGGCGATCAGGGCCTGCAGTTCGTCGCGGTAACCGGGGGGCATGGGGCGGTTGAACAGCGCAAAGCGATCGGGCTGGTTCATGCGTTCTCCTTGGCTCCTGCGGCCTTATTTCTTTGGAGCAGCGAAGAAGATGGAGTGGTGATTTCGGTGCTCATACGGGTTCGTTGGATACGAGCATGCAGGGCGAGCCGCAGCCGCGAGCTGGGGTGAGATTGCCAGAGTACCTGAAGCAGTTCGAGCGCGGGCAGATACCCGGGTGCAAGGTAGAGCGCCTGCCGGCAGCGACGCTCGGCCTGGCGCAGATTGCCGTGCTGATGGTGCTCCTCGGCACGCTGATAGAGCTCTTCGGCGCTGGTGACTCTGCTCTCTGCTGGCGTTGCTGATGGTTCTGTCGCTGGCTTCGGGGCTCGTTCTGGGGCGGCGCTGGGCGGCGTGAGAACGCTGTGCCTTGGCGACGATCCCGAGGGATTGGTCAGCCTTCCTCCGACCGCCGCTCTGCGCCGCCGTTCGCCGGATGTGGGTGCACGCGAAGGACGCTTTGGGGTGCAGCGGAGAAAAGTGTGCCTCCAACTCCGGCACGTGGTCTGCGGCGCCCAGGATGAGCCGGCCACCGGGAATCAACACGTCGGCCAGGGACTGCGCCAGGGTGGCACGCGCCTCAGCGTGAAGGTAGATGAAGAGATTGCGGCAGAGAATCAGGTGATAGCGGGGCTCGTTGCCGAGTGCACCGGGAGCAGCGAGGTTGCGGCGCTCGAAGCGGATGCGCTCGCGGAGCGCGTCGTGGACGCGACACTGGTTGTTATCGAGGACGCCGCAAGCCGCCTGGAGCTCAGGCGGCATCTTGTCCAGCCCGGTATCCGCGTAGACTCCGCGCTGCGCGGTGGCGAGTGCGCTCGCGGAGATGTCCAAGGCATCGATCGAAAATTGAGAGACGGGCAGGCCCGCATGGTGCAGCAGGCCGGCGAGCGAGTACGCCTCCTGCCCGGTGCTGCAGGGGGCAGAGAGGATGCGTAGCGGCTCGGCAAATCGAGCCACGGCGCGCGGCACCCAGAGCGCGATCGCTTCAAAGACCGCCGGGTCGCGGAAGAATCGTGTCTCCTGAATGGTCAGCGCATCGATGAGGGAGTCAAACTCGCTCGGCGAGGATTGAAGGTGCTCGGCATACGCAACGGCTCGGAGCTGAAGTCGACGGCAACGATCTTCGACCACCCACCGCACACGCCCGGGATCGAGAGATCGCGGTTCGAGGCCGGCCTCAGCGGCCATGCGCTGGGTGATCGATTGCAGCGTCAATTCGTCGATAGCAGGTTTGGTCATTCTCAACGGCCCGTCGGAACCTCCGGAATGAGTGGGTAGAGCATCGGCAGATAGCTATCGAGATCGAGTGCCGTTGCTTCCTGATCGCCAGCGGGCACGGTATCCGTCACCTCCGCTGCGAGCAGCCCCAGATAGGAGGTAGCTGCGCCCGGAGAGGTCTTGATCAAGATAATGCGACTGCCAAAGTTCTCGGGGGTTGGCTGGTCACAGACGACGCGGTTGAGATCGAAGACAGGAACCGCGTCGCCATGAAAGGTGAGCCAGCCCAGGAAATAATCCTCCGCGATGCCCGCAAGCGTCGCGTATCCCACGAGGCTGTGGACCCGGTGCAGCGGGATGGCGTGGGTAGCCGAATGCAGACGAAAACGCAGTTGTAGGGCCATACGGGGAATCTCTGTTTGCGATGCGGACTAGACGGTCACCTTGAAGATGCGATCCTTCAGAATGCGGACCGCCTCGTGGAGTTGCTTGCTGACGTCGTTGAGGTCATTGACGGAGTCCGAGGTCTGGCGGGCCGTCTCGGTGAGCTGCCACATGGCCTCGGAGATCTGCTGCGCGCCTTCGGTCTGGTTCTGCATGCCCTGGTGCACGGTCTCGTAGCGCGGCGCGATGGACTCGACGCGCTGGATGATCGTCGCCAAACTGTCCGCTGATGGTCTCGGCTGCGCCGATGCCGCCGTCGGACCGCGTCGGTCGAGTTCGCGCATCTCCTCAACGCCGCTGGTGACGGCCTCCTGCATCTCCTCGACCATCTGCTCAATGTCCATCGTGGCGATGGCGGACTGGTCGGCCAGGCGGCGGATTTCGCGGGCGACCACGGCAAAGCCAGCGCCGCGCCTCGCCCGCCTTTTCGGCCTCGATGGCGGCGTTCAGCGAGAGCAGGTTGGTCTGGTCGGCGACTTTGGTGATCGCCGTGACGACCGAGTTGATCTTGTTCGCTTTGCTGCGGATGGTCGTCAGCTTGGCGGTGATCGATCGCGTGGCGCGAAGAGAGCGACTCCATGGAGGTCTCCATGCCCTTGAGCCCCTGCCTGCCCTCGTTGGCGAGAGCCGTCGTCTTCTCCGGCGTCATCGGCGATCTGCTCCATGGCGCGAAGCAGCTCCTGCGAGGTCGCGGAGATCTCGTTGACGGCGGAGGCGATCTCGTTGCTCGAGGCGATGACGTTGCCACATTGGACTGCTGCTGGACAGCGCTGGAGGCGATCTGGGTTGCGTTCGAGGTCAGGTGAATGCTGAGGTCGGCCATCGGATCGGTGATGCGCTTGCTGATGAAGTAGGCGAACAGGCCGCTGAGAAGCAGGGCGGACAGCCCGCCCAGTAGAGTCTGGAAGAGAAGCCTGTGGAATTGGGCGCGAACCTCGTCGGTTGCACCCTGGAAGTCGCGGGAATCGGCGGCGACGGCAATGATCCAGTCCCAGGGCTGAAAGTACGAGTAGCGAACAATGGCTTGGGCGCCGGATTTCGGATCGATAACATTAACGCTGCCCGTTTCGCCGGTCTTGAGTTGAGGGGCTTTGGCAAGGACCTCGGGAAGCCACTGCGCCTTGGTCTCCGCAGCGAGCCCGGTGGGTTCGATGATGGGCTGATTATTGAACCTCTGGCTATTTCCCCCGTAGTAGACGGCGGAGGAGCTATGCGGCCCTGCCTTGGAGGCGACGCGGAGACCCTCGCGGACCGATTCGACCGTCTGCTTCACCTGGACGAGAGCATGCCGATATTCTTGCCTTGCGCATCCAGAAGGGGCTTATAGGCAGCGATATACCAGCCATTCACGACATAGGCGCGTCCGCGATAGGTCTGGCCCATGAGGACGGTCTTGATGACCGCGTTGGGAGTGCCGTCCGGCTGGGTCGCGGGGATGTAGGTATTGATGGCACGCTGCCCGTCCGGGGCGACCACGCTGGTGGCTATGCGAAGCATGTCGCCAGCGGCGTTGACGCGCTGGAAGAGCGTGACGGTATAGCCGGACTCTTGGGTGATTTCGTCAATAAAGCGTTGGTGATGGTCGGAGCTGCGATCGTCACGAAGTTCTGTGCCGCCCACCGACCATACTGGGGCGGTGATCAAGGTCCTATCCTGGGAGAACTGATTGATCGCGTTCCAAGAGATCGTTTGACTTCCAACGTGGACACCGCCGATCCGCTTGAGAGCGGCGACGGCGGCATTGAGATCGGTGTCCACCGCTCCTTGAACGAAGCCGTCGACGGTATCGCAGACGTTTGCAGCCTTCTGCGCACAGCGAACGACGCGATCTTCGGTGAAGGAGTTGACCTCATCGCTGACAGCCCTGCTCGCCGTGTTCTGGTTGAGCAACACGAGGACCGCCACCGTGCTGGTGGCGAAGAGCGCCGCGAGGGTAGCGAGTGCGGCGATCTGCTGGCGGAGGGAGAGGCGTAAGCGCGCCATTACGCGGAGCATCCATTTCCAGAGCTCTGCAGCGCGCTGGCGCGGTCCAGATAAATGTTGAGCAAGGAAGGAAATCCGGAGATCTCGAGCACTTCCATGATGTGCGCCGGAACTGCGACCAGTCCCAAACGGCCTCCATACGCAGAGGTGTGCTTGATCAATTGCAGGATCGAACGCAAACCTGCGCTGCTGATGAAGGTCACGTCCGTAAGATCGAGAAGGATCGGCTGAGCAGTTTTGGCCAAAATCGGAGTGACCTGCGCGTCGAAGAGAGGCGCCGTATTCGTATCAAGACGGCCGGAAATCGTTACGACGGGGACACCTTGCAGGTGTTCAATATTGGCTTGCATAGTTGTACTAGCATAGTACCCGAGATGCGTTTATAAGACGTTACTTTTTTGCGGGCCTGCGAGTCGCTGGGTACCGAGACGTCGCGTGATCGTGACGACATTGCGTCCATCCCGACGGGCATATTCAAAGTCTTGCATGGTGGAGCGGATAAAGTGGATACCGAGTCCGCCAAGCGGGCGTTGTTCTGCGGGCAGTGAGCGTATCGAGGCGGCCGGAACCCGCGGGGTGGTTGGATCAAATGGTATGCCCTCGTCAGAGTAGGTCGCGGTTACAATTTCTCCGGAGAGAGCCAGGTTGAACTCGATAGAAGCGACCCCGGCTGCCGCACGACCGTGATAGATCGTGTTGGCGAAGAGCTCTTCCGCGGCGAGCGTGATCGCATGGGAGTCTGTTGGGAGGATGCCGTTGCTGTCTACGAACGCTTCAATGTACGCGACTAGACGGGGGAGTTCCGTGAGTTCTGGGATCAGGCGAACCGGCGAGTTGGCAGGAGGTTGCATCGATCTGATCGGGTTGTTTCGCAGTCCGTAATGTCTTGGGGCTCACCTGAAGCGTGCGTCACGTGGGCCTCGAACGATTGTGTTGATCGCCTAGTCTTGATCGGCGGATCGACCGTCGGAAACACTTGCAAAACGCCATGCAGACCGAATCGAAGCAAGGTCGCCGGGAATTGTACGACTACGGGTACATACGCAGCGGTCAACATGGAAATCATTCATAGCACTCATACTATAACCACATCGGCGGTGATTCCTCCGCCGAGCGGTTTTGAGTTCGAATCGCCATCTACTCTCGACGGAACACCTTCAGTCGAGAGTGCTGGTAATCGTCCATCTGGTCTTCTGAGTCGCCATGTCTTCGTAAACTCAGCGTCACAGTTCTCGACCAGCTGGCTAGAGATGAGCGAACAATGTCTTCGCCTCAGGACGAAGCAGCGTTCAACCCGATCTGCACGTCGCGCTTTGATTCATTCCGAATCTGCGCCGGGCCAGCGAATAGATTGCCCGAGATGACAGCCCTGTCCACCGCCTCGCCCAGTGAGATGTGCGGCTTCCGCTCCATAAACTCACATCCCTGCACCAGCAGGCTACCGGAGGATGCCTGGATCGCAGCATGCTCTCCCTCTTTGCTCCATTGCACGAAGGTGCAATCGCTGAACCCCACGGTTCCGTCTCCCGCGATCTTTGCGATCTGTTGGCATGGGCCCCAAAAGGCGCTGTTGCTGATACGAAGTACGCCACGGTTGCTTGCACGTACCTCGACCATCGTAGGGTCTTCCCCGTGAAATGAGGTGAACTCTCCATTCACGATCAAAAGGCCAAACGCTGCACATTGCTCGACAACGATGGCGCGGTTGCAGTCATCCGCGCCGATGCCGACATAGTTGCCATTGCATCCTCCAGTCGAGGTCTCCACGAATTTGTAACCGACGTGGTAGCCGAAACAGAAGGTATTGAGAACATACTCCCAATCTGCGCGGCCGAAGACAAATGCCTCTCCATGCTCCACCTGCCAGCGGTACGCTTTGCTGTTCGAGCTCCACCAGGGATTGAAGTGAACGTTCTCAATCCGGCCGATGTCATAGATCGCATCGACCCAGATGCCTAGCCGCAATGGCTGGCCGGTGACGTTGCGAATATTATGGCGTTCATTGCCACTCGCGTCGATACCGCGATAGGGGTTGAGCAGTTCCACATCCTGCACCGCCGGATTCTTTCCGCGCATCGCAATCGTCCACGGATACGCTGCCGGTATGTCGTTCGCATCTTGCTCCGGGTAAAAGATACAAAGGCCATTCACGGAACTATTGCTGTTCAGCGTGAGGAACGGCGTTCCGTCCTCCTTGCCTCGTCCATTCGCGACGAAGAGCGCGGTGCCATCGTCGCCGGGCTTCGCTTGCCCCTTGTTCCGGAGTCCCACATGCGATGGCACGCAAAGATAGGAACCTCGAAGCGCCACGCCCTCCGGCACCTCCAGCGTGCCGCGAAAGAGATAACGTCCCGGCGGGGCATAGACCGTGCCGCCTCCAGCCTTATGCACGGCGTCCAGCGCTCGCTGGAACGCGGCCGTGTCATCGGTACTTCCGTCCCCGCGAGCACCAAAGCTCACGACGCTCTTCATCTCTGTAAGCAGGGCCGAACCGCTCCGACTCTCCGATGCCTGCGCCATGCTCGACATCCCCAGGAGGTTCATCATTCCCCCGGTCGCGCCAAGAGAAAGCAAGCGGCGACGAGAGTTCATCTGTATGTTCGAATCGATCATCTTCCGTTCGCTCCAGAGGCTGAACCAGCAAGAGTCTCTACTGTCTGGGACATCGAAGGAGGCGCCTCGGCAGCGGTGCTACCCCATGTCTTGTTTGGTTTATCGCCCATCTCGAGTACAAGGCTGCCACCCTCGGCGATCGCAGCGTGGGAGAACCAAGCTGTGTCGAGAGGTTTTCCATTCAGCTGCGCGGACTGGATGTACTTATTCTGCGCCGAAACGTGGTGGGCAACGATCGTGAACTCCTTACCATTGGCCATCCGAATCGAGGTCTTTTCAAAGATGGGGCTGCCGATCTCGTAGACCGGACTGCCTGGGCAGACGGGATAGAATCCCATCGCGCTCAGGACATACCAAGACGAGGTCTCGCCGCCGTCGTCGTCTCCCGGAATGCCGAGCGGCCCGGCGCCATACCAGATGTCCATCAACATGCGGACCCGCCGCTGGGTCTTCCACGGCTGTCCGGAGAAGTCGTAGAGATAGGGGATATGAAAGCTGGGTTCATTGCCCTGCGCGTACAGTCCAACCAGGCCCGTCGCGTCGGGAAACTGATCGAGGAAGCTGTACTTCGAGGTCCCATACTGCTCGACAAAGAGCTGGTCCAGCTTGGCATTGAAATCGTCTCGCCCGCCCATCAACTGCACCAGGCCGGCGACGTCATGCTGCACATTGAATGTATACAGCCAGGAGTTGACCTCGGTGAAGTAGTCCCTTCCGCCCTGACCTCCGCCGAGCTTGGGATCGAAGCGCGCCACCCATTGCCCATCCTCGCTCCTCGGAGCCATGAAGCCGACTCTTCGCATCGAACACGTTGCGATAGTTATGCGCCAACTTCATGAAGTAGGCATAGTCCTCCTGCTTGCCGAGCGCCTTCGCCAGCTGAGCTACGCACCAGTCGTCGTAACTGGTCTCGAGCGTTACCGAGACCGCCTGACGCCGCTCTCCTGTGACCTCGGGCACCATTTCCGTCTGTCCCGCAGCCAACGCCGGAAAAAAGCCCTTGTCGAAGTACACATGGTCCAGGCTGGTCAGCGGACCGCGCTTCCAGGGCAGCATCGTCGCCTGGGTCGCGTTCTTGCGCAGCGCCTGGTACGCCTCTTCCACATCGAAGTCGCGGTAGCCCTTCACGTAGGCATCGAGGATGTAGGGCGCCGCATGATGCCCGATCATCACCGCCTGCTCGCCGGCCGCGGAAGGAAACGAAGGCAGCCATCCGCTCTGCTCATACATGCGCAGATACGAGCGGATCATATCCTCCTGCTGCGGCGCCTCGAGGAGCAACTGCAGAGGATGCAGCGAGCGATAGGTATCCCATAGCCCATCGTCCACATAGAAATCATGCTCCTTGCTCTCGTGCACCTTATGGTCGTATCCGCTGAAGTACCGACCATCCTCGGTGATGTCCGTCATGCGGCCCAGCGAGCGATACAGCGCCGTATAGAAGATCATGCGCTGCCGTGCGCTGCCACCGTCGATCTGCACCGCTCCAAGCTTCTTGTTCCAGAGCTCCCGCGTCTGTTCCTTAATGTGCTCGAAGCTTCGCCCAGAGAGTCTCCCGCTGCAGATTCGCTTTGGCCTGCTCCGTGCTGATGTAGGAGAGTCCAACCCGAACCTCGACCTGATCTCCCGCCGGCACTCGACTCATCGGCGACAAAGCCGATGTGATCGCCGGCCTGATCCGGGCTCTGCGACAGCTGAATCCTTCTTCCACGTCTGGTAACCGTGGAAGGGCTTCGAGAATTCAGCGTAGAAGTACTCCCGCGTCTCCCCATTGTTCTCCGCCAATGTCGCGACGGTCCCGCCCGCATATTCGCTTCCTTCCACCGCCGAATCCCCGACAACTCTCAGCTCCCCCCCGTCCCCCATACTCAACTCCAGATGAGCGTCAGAGCCCGCCGGTAAACGGAAGCGGTAATAGGCCGTCGTCTGACTCGCCGTAAATTCCGCGCGGATGCCCCAGCTTTCGAGATCGGCCTCATAGTAGTACGGCGTCGAGATCTCAAAGTCATGGTCGAAGTCCGAAGCGTATCCTTCGCGTCCGTGCTTACTTTCCGATGGAGACCATCAGCATGGCTGGACCAACAGGAAATCCATAGATCTTGTCGGCAAGATAGCGGTCGCTGATCCCCGGCGTCGTGATCGGCGCCAGCCGCGCCATGCCATGCGGCGTCTGCACATACGGCACAGTCGCCGTCAGCAATTGCCCGATACCGCCGATATTCGGGGACACATAGTCGACCGGCGCTGGATTCCTGTCGTTGGCCCGGCGCAGCGCTCCCTGAAAGAGACAGCAACAACATTGCCGACACCATGGAATACATCGATACGGTCCTGCCCGTCCTGCTCTGTGCTGGCATAGCTCTCCGTTCTTCTGTCTCGTATGTTCTTATCGCGCGCTTTCAAGGTGCCTTGCGGCTTCAATAGAAAATGGGTCGTCAATGAGGCCTGCGAAGATCCGCCGACCCAAACCGTATAGCTGCCCGGCTCGACCGCCCAGTTCTTCTCCGCATTCCAGACTGCGAGCTGATCTTGACGGAGATGCGGAACGTGACGTTCTTCGTCTCCTCTGGCTTAGGTGGATTCGCGGAGAAGCCCTTCAAAGCGCGGTCTGGAGTTTCGACGCTGCCGACATCCTGGCGAACATAAAGTTGAGCCACTTCGTCGCCCTCGCCGCTCGCCGTATTCGTCACATCCACTGTGACCACGACGTCCGCATCACTTCCCGCTGCCGAGGCGCCTGCACGGCCAGGTGGTACGTAGCGGAAGGTCGTGTAGCTCAGTCCGAAGCCAAAGGGAAAGAGCGGCTCGCCATCGTCATCGTACATATTATGCGTACGCGACGGATCGAAGTTGTAGAAGTCGGGCAGCTGGCCGACGCTGCGCGGGAAGGTGATCGTGAGCCGGCCAGCCGGATTGTTATCGCCGAAGAGCGTTTCGGCGATGGCCTGGCCGCCGAACTCGCCCGGATACCAGGCTTCGAGGATGGCTGGGACGTGGTCCTTCGCCCAGCCGATGGTGAGCGGCCTGCCGTTCTCGAGCACCAGGACGACCGGCTTGCCGGTTGGCAACAACGGCCTCAAGCAGCTGCTCCTGATTGCCCGGCAGAGTCGAGGTTCGAGCGGTCGAAGCCTTCGCCCGAGATGCCCTGCCATTCTCCCAGACCGAGAATCACAACGTCGGCGGCTTCGCTACCGCGACTGCGGCTGCAATGTCGTTGCCCGTGATCGAAGGTGACCGATCGCTTGCGGAACGATCGCGCGAATGCCATCGAGCATGCTGATGCGCTTGCCGTTCGATTCGCTTTTCGTAGTCGCCATAGCGCGCCACGTCGGCGTTGGGTCCGATCACAGCGATGTGCTGGATCGACTTCGACGAGCGGCAGAAGATGGCCATCGTTCTTCAGCAGCGTCATCGATTCGCGCGCCGACTCAAGCGAGAGGGCGAGATGCGCCTGCGAGCGGTGTACGCGAGCGTTCGAGCGTGGGATCGACGAACGGATGATCGAAAAGGCCAAGTGCGAACTTGACGCGAAGGACCGACCGAACGGCCCGATCCAGATCCGCCTGCGGCAGCGATGCCTTCGCGCACGCAGTCGACGAGCGCTTTTTGAAAGACATCGTGATCGAAGTCGTAGAACTGCATGTCGACGCCGGACTGGATGGCCAGGCAGGCACGCGTCTTTGGGCGTCGCGGCAACGTGATGCACGTTGTAGAGGCGCTCGAATGGCTCCCAGGTCGGAGAGGACAAATCCCTGAAAGCCCCACTCCTGGCGCAGGATGGTCTTGAGCAGAAATGGATCGGCGGTGACCGGGATGCCATCGATCTCGTGATAGGCGGCCATCGTCGCCCATGGCGTGGCCCTCGCGAAATCGCCGGCTCGAACGACTTGCAGCATGACGGTGCGCAGCTCGCGCTCGCCGATATGCACAGGCGAGGTGTTGGTGCCGCCCTCGGGCGAACCGTGCCCGGCGAAGTGTTTAGGCTCGGCGACGACGGTGTGGTCGGTGTCGAGGCTGTCGCCCTGCGCGCCACGCACATAGGCCAGGCCAAGTTGGCCGGTGAGATAAGGATCTTCGCCAAAGTCTTCTTCGACGCGGCCCCAGCGCGGCTCGCGAGCCAGGTCGAGGACGGGCGCCGAGGATCATGTCGACTCCTGTGGCGCGCGCCTCGGCGGCGATGGCTGCGCCGGTCTGCTGCGCGATCTCCGGATTCCACGTTGCGGCGAGATTGATGGGCGCGGGAAAGACGGTTCCGGTATCGAAGCCGTGCAAGCCCTTCCTCGATAAAGAGCGCGGGAATGCCGAGGCGATTGTGCGCGATCACCCACTTCTGGATGCGTTGGCCTGCTCCGGCGTGGGATTGAGGTCATGAATGCCGCCCACGCCAAGATCGCCCCAGAGCGCCTGCGCTTTGTCCGGAAGAAACACGGCATCGAGCGCCGCGTGTGTTTCGTCGGTATGTGGTCATCAACGATGGGGCGCCCGAGTACATATCCAGTTGCCGCACCTTTTCCTCCAGCGTCATGCGGTGCAGCAGATCGCTGATGCGGGCTTCGATCGGT